>NC_016599.1:2666704-4000057 GCF_000236705.1 Owenweeksia hongkongensis DSM 17368
GCGCTGAATAAGCAAACCATCGAAGAGCTTCATGATGCTCTAACTAAGCTTAACGCAGATGAAAATGTGCGTGCAGTAATCATCACCGGAAGTGGAGAAAAGGCTTTTGTGGCGGGAGCGGATATTAAGGAGTTTGCCAATTTTAACATAAGTGAAGGAACCGAACTAGCTGCCCGCGGACATGAGTTGCTTTTTGACTTTGTAGAAAATTTTAACAAGCCTGTGATTGCAGCTGTTAATGGTTTTGCCCTTGGCGGTGGATTAGAATTGGCTATGGCTTGTCATATTCGTGTGGCTTCGTACAATGCTAAATTAGGTTTGCCAGAAACAGGTCTTGGGCTAATCCCGGGATATGGTGGTACTCAGCGTTTGGCAAGATTGATTGGCCATGGTAGGGCTATTGAAATGATTACCACAGCACAAATGATTGATGCCGAAAGAGCGCATGAAATGGGCTTGGTAAATCATCTTTACACAGCTGATGAGTTGATGACCGAGGCTGTGAATTTGGTAAAGAAAATGCTTAAGAATTCGCCTAACGCTTTGAAGAGCGCTATTAGAAGTGTAAATGCCGGCTACCGCACAGGTATTGACGGCTACAAAGTAGAGATTGAAGAATTTGGAAAGTGCTTTGGCACTAAGGATTTTGTAGAAGGCACCACTGCATTTTTAGAAAAGAGAAAACCCTCTTTTTAATGCTTCAGGAACCCCACTACATTACAATACAAAAAACGGCTCGCTATTACCTTAGCGGGCCGTTGTCACATAATTATAAGCACATTTGTTTTGTGCTGCACGGCTATGGCCAATTGGTGCCTTATTTTATCCGCCATTTTGAAGAACTGGAAATGAAGGATGTACTTTTTATTGCCCCCGAAGGTTTGCACCGTTTTTACCTTAATGGAAGCAAAGGAAGAGTTGGCACAAGCTGGATGACTAAGGAAGATCGGCTGAATGATATTGCCGATTACTGTAAATATCTGGATCAACTTTATGAGCACTTTGGTGAGCAAATAGCTTCTGCAAAAAGTGTGGGCCTATTCGCTTTTTCGCAAGGTGTGGCTACAGCGTGTAGGTGGCTTACGGCATCTGAGCATAAGTTCGATTACTTGGTAAATTATGCCGGGGCATTTCCTCCTGATTTAGATCATAAAAGTGCTATTGCCAAAATGCGAAACATACCTGTGCATATGCTGGTTGGGGATGCTGATGAATATATATCCTTGGAAAAGTTTGGCGAACATATTAGGCAATTGGAAGCACAAGGTTTTGAGGTGGAACAAGAAACTTTTGAAGGTGAACACAAGCTTTATAAACCAGTGCTTGAGGGTTTGTTTAAAAAGCTCCTTACTCCTTAAAATCATCTAAATCACGTCTTTCCTTTTTTGTAGGACGTCCTGTACCTTTCCTGCGATCATAGCTGCGCATTAGTTGAATGAACTCTTTTTTATTCAGTTCTTCTTCAGCGGTTACATCTTTTATAAAATCAGGCACAAGTTTGGCTCCCACTCTCGACTTTGGGATATCCAAAACTTTGAGGCCATACTCTATTCCTTCTATCCTGAAATGTATAGTATCGCCAACTTTTACATCGCGAGATGGTTTTGCGGTATCACCATTTATAGAAACCTTATCCTTTCGTATTTCATCGGTAGCAAGAGAGCGCGTTTTGTACTTGCGTACACTCCAAAGAAATTTATCAATCCTCATTTTACTGCTTTTACAATGCCCAAGATTAATGAAAATGTATTAACATTGTGAATACTTGTTTACATTAGCAAGTAAGAAAACCCTTAACAATTAAAAATTGACTCGGTCTCAGCTTACGTTTTGGTTGGGATAAAACTCTACATGAAGCCACTAAAGTGCATAATCGTTGATGACGATCCGCTTTCGCGTGAAGCGCTTCGTCACAGCATTGGAAGACACTCCGACCTTCGGCTTGAAGGGAGTTATCACAATGCTTTAGAAGCAAAAATGGCTCTAGCCAAAAAAGACCTTGATCTAGTTTTTCTTGATATAGAAATGCCGGAAATGACGGGTTTTGAGCTTTTGAATTCGTATAAAAATATTCCACAGGTTGTTTTAGTTACCTCAAATAAGGACCATGCATTTGAAGCCTTCAGGTATGACGTTACCGACTTCATTTCTAAACCTATCGATCATAGTCGTTTTGAGCAAGCTGTGGAGCGTGTACTTAGGTATTCTCAAAGCATGCCTCAGCGTGTGGAGGAGCATAACTTAGTGATAAAGTCAGATGGTGTTTTGGTAAAAATAAATGCTGGAGACATTGATTATGTAGAGGCGATGGGGGATTATATAAAAGTTGTACTTGCTGATTCAAATTATGTGGTGCACAGCACTATGAAAGCTTTTATTACTCAACTGCCCGATGCCTTTTTGCGTGTTCACAAATCATACATCGTAAATCTGGATAAGGTGCTAGAAATTGATGATAGCTATCTTGTGGGTGAATACTTTAACCTTCCGGTAAGTAGGTCTTACAAAAACGATGTAAAAACTAAATTCAAGGAGTATTTATAACCTATAAAGCTCAATGTAAAATTGAGTTCCTTGGTTAGGAGTACTGTCAATATCAATTTTTCCACCCATTATTTCCACTTGGTTTTTGGTGATAAACATACCTACTCCTTTACTATCTACATTCTTTTTGCCATGAAATGTTTTATACATTTTAAATACATCTTTACCATGTCGGTCTAGGTCTATTCCAATACCATTGTCACTAAAAGTAAGCATTACTAATCCATCATCCACATAAGATGAAATCTCAATGATTGGCTTAGTATCCGGTTGCGCATATTTTATGGAGTTTGAAATCATATTTAGGAAAATGCTTTCTAAAAATAGTCGTGAGTAAATTATTTCAGGAAACCCGGAAAAGTCTGCATTTATCACTGCTCCACTTTCTTTTATTTGAGATGCGAGTTGTTTTTTTACATTTTCTAAATGCACTGCTAATTCGAGTGGCTCAAGGTCTTTCACAAGCTCTCTGTAGTCCATTAGTATTTCTGAGAAATCATCTACCATATCAAACATTACCTGTGAGCCGTCTTTAAAGTTTTTTAAAAGCTCTGCCTTATCCTCAGGCGTTTCCATTCTGTCAAAGAGGTTCATAATCATCTTAAGCCCTGCCATTGGAGAACGCAAATTGTGAGACACCATTCTGGCCATAGATTCGAGGTGTTCATTTCTGTGCCGCAAAGCCTCATTGTTGTTTATCAGTTGACGGCTTTTTAAATGCGAATCAGCACGTTCTCTCTCATAGCTTTTCTTGAAGTAATTTAGAACTACAGAAATCAAAATCACCAGGCTCATGAGACGATAAAAACCTGGGAAGGGAAATGTAAGCTCTTCAAAAAGCTCAGGGTTAGTGAGAATATAATTAGGGAAATTGTAGGCCAAATACTGTACTACCACAACATTTACAACGGTAAGTATCATAAACCCCAAGTGATCTCTAACCTTGAGTATAGTGAGGTTTACAACTATTATGAGCACAAAGAAATAGTTTGCAGTGTGGGTGGAAGAAATACTCCAGCACCAGGCTACATCATTAAACAATAGGGTAAGTAAAACAAACACTTTGCTGGATAGAATGTAGCGCCCTTTGTAATGTGCGTTATAAAAAATATAGAGAAATATAAGCGAGAGTATAGAAAGCGAAAGCCTTACCCATAAGGTAGACTCATAAAAACTAGCCAAAGCCGTTGTGGCGGTGCTCAACAAAAAGAAAACAAGTGTAGCTGCGTTGAAAATCTTGTTTTCAAGCAAGTCTTTACCGGAGACGTAATCGGTAAAGTTAAAGCGAGATTTGAGTTTATGGTTCAATGACATTGTAAGTGTTGAATGTCACAAATGTAAAATTATTCGGATATGAATGTCGTAGATGAAGGTAAGTGCTGCAAATCGATGAGTTGAGGGGGGGGCACCCACAAAAAAAATAAATGGCTTGATAATTTTTAAGGAAACAATGAATGCTTAGTTTCAGGAAAAGGCATAACTAATTCTCTTGTCAAAATAATGCGCATAAAAAAACCCGACACTTTCGTATCGGGTTTTTAAAGCTCCTCCTCTTGGGCTCGAACCAAGGACCCTCTGATTAACAGTCAGATGCTCTAACCAACTGAGCTAAGGAGGAATATTTCCGCAAGGTTAAGGAAGTGTACCTTCCTCGTTTTTGCGGGTGCAATATTAGTACCTTTCATTCAATTACACAATATTTGCAGAAATTATTCAAATAAAAATTATGAGTTTACTTATTGTAGGTACCGTAGCCTTTGATGAATTGATTACTCCCTTTGGCGAATCGGGCAAAATATTAGGCGGTTCCGGCACTTACGCTGGGCTTTCTGCTTCCAATTTTATGGATGACATCAACATTGTTTCCGTTGTTGGAGAAGATTTTCCGGAAGAGCATTTGGCAAACTTTCGTAAAAAAGGAATCTCTACGGAAGGAATCAATGTGGTAAAAGGCGGTAAAACGTTCTTTTGGAAAGGGAAGTACCACAACGATATGAACACTCGTGATACCTTAGATACACAACTTAATGTGTTGGCGGATTTTGATCCGGTAATTCCAGAAAGCTTTAGAAAGAGTGACTTCCTGATGTTGGGTAACCTTACTCCAGCTGTGCAGATGAATGTACTTGACCAAATGGAGGAACGTCCTAAGTTGGTGATTTTGGATACCATGAACTTTTGGATGGATATTGCTATGGACGAGCTAAAAGCTGTGCTCAAGAAGATTGATGTTCTTACGATAAATGATGAAGAAGCACGCCAGCTTAGTGGTGAGTATTCATTGGTAAGGGCTGCTCAAAAGATTTTTGAAATGGGTCCAAAATATTTAATCATCAAGAAAGGTGAGCATGGAGCGCTCTTGTTCGGGGAAGGTGAAGTATTCTTTGCACCAGCATTGCCCTTGGAGGAAGTATTTGATCCAACCGGAGCAGGAGATACTTTTGCCGGTGGATTTATCGGTCACTTGGCGCACACTCGCGATATTTCTTTTGACAATATGAAGCGTGCGGTAATTTTTGGTTCTGCATTGGCATCTTTTTGTGTGGAGAAATTTGGGACAGAGCGCATAGCAGCCATTACTCCTGAAGAAATGAATGAACGCGTAAGCCAATTTATTGAACTTACTCAGTTTGAAATAGAGCTATAAAAGCCTATAAACACTACGTTTTTAGAAATCCCGGAAATTTTTTCGGGATTTTTTTGTGCCCTACCCAACCTTTCTCCAACCTCTATCGTGTACCCATATAGTTGCGAAAACATTATACCCTAATGTCTCAGAATGTCGCAAACCCTGTGGTTAATTGTTCGGTTGTACCGGGAGGGCTGATTTTGGTTAAATTAGTCATCCCGGTTTTTATAATATATGGACGTTGAAAAGGAACTGTTAGAAGCTTGCATTAAGCAGGAGCGTAGGGCTCAGTTTGAGCTGTATAAGCGCTGCTACAGTATTTTAATGTCGGTATGCATGAGGTACGAGCGCAATAAGGAGGACGCTGAGTTTATGCTCAATCAAGTATTTCACAAGATACTTACCCACCTCGATCGCTATGACGACAAAGCTCCATTTGAAGCTTGGATTAGACGAATTGCCATCAATACTCAAATTGATGAGTTTAGAAAAAACAGCCGCAGTAAGTTGGATTATTATGAGCAGCCCATGGATATGGCGCCACTCACGGTGATGGATTACAACGAGGCCGACAAAAAGTTTGATGCTGAGGAGCTGGAGACGATGATAAGGATGCTGCCTCCTGTTAGCCAAAAGGTGTTTAACCTATACGTGATTGACGGATATAATCACAAAGAAATAGCTGACCAGCTTGACATGAGCGAAGGGACGAGCAAATGGCACCTGAGCAGCGCTCGTAAGAAGTTGAAAGCAATGATGAAGAAAATACTGAATAACGTAGCGGTATTGTTATGACGGAGAAGGAGATTGAAAAACTATTTAAGAGTAAGCTCGATAATCGTGAGTTTGCGTTTAATCCTGCCAATTGGGAGGCTATGGAGGCAATTCTCGATAGCACACCTAAGCCTGCTGGAGCCTTTTATTGGCGCTCGGTTATGGCAGTATTATTATTTGGTGTGGCTGTATGGAGCCTTATCACATTTGCTCCAGTTGCAGCTGAAAGTAATGTGGTAAACAATAGCGAGGTTACGGCTCCACTAGAAGAAGTGGATCAGGCTCAAGAGGCAAATACCGCCCTTAAGGAAACCCAACTGGAAGAAAATTTAGCAGAAAACGAACTGCAGAAAGGAAAACCGGAGAAAGCTGTGGCGCCCACGTCTGCTGGAGTTGCTGAGCGAAACACGGTTATCAATCAAGAGGTGCAGCCAGCACCAACTGAAGTAGCTACTGCTGAAGATTCTTATGTAGATGAAGTTGTTGCTGATGAGTTTTCTTTGGTTGACCCTGTTTCTACAATTCCTCTTTCTAAAAAAGGTTTTGTCTTTAATAATGAGCTTCCACAGGCTTTAGTGGAGATTACCTCAGGAAACAACTTTACTCCAGAGGCTTTCAAAAAGTTCGATTCAAAGAGTTCATTTTATCTGGAAGTATCACCTGTATTCTCTGGCTCATATAATGCAAATAACGTTGGAGTAGGCTGGCATGCTGGCCTTGGTTGGGAAAGAGCGATTGGCGAGAAGTTTCAGTTTATTATTGGACTCGGCTATACAGTACAAAACGGTGTAGGTATTGAGAATAATAGTGACAGTGTGTTCTACAATTTTGGTAAAGAATTAGTGGAAACACAAGAAATAAACAGGCGACTGGATTATGTGGAGCTTCCTGTAAGCATTAGCTACAAGCTTAATCAAAGAAATATGGTAGAGCTTGGAATGTATACTGGGTATTTGGTAAACGTTTCCCGTGATGTGGATAAGGAAATTTCAAAGTTTAAAACTGAAACACAATACGAGTCAACCAAAGAAAATGGCTACCAAAAGGAGTTTAAGCGAATGGATTACGGTTTGTCATTAGGGTATAGGTATAGACTTACTCCCGCATTAAGTGTGGGTTTACATTACAATCTTGGCTTAGTGGACATCACTAAAAACACGCAAGGAGATTACCTACAAAGGCACACCAACCAGAATACCAGAGTAGTATTTCGATACAGATTTTTATGATGAAGGGGAGGATAATATGGATGTTGGCGCTGATAGCTGGTTTAGCTACAGCATGTAGTAAGGATAGCTCTGATCTGGCTTCAGGTAGCGGCTACCAGGACGAGTATCGCTTTTATGCCAAGGCAAAAATTAACGGTTTGCCAATCGATTTTAATGCTGGTGAAAATGGGTATGGATTGGAAACAGATTACACTCTTGAGGATAGTGTAATTATAATGACTGGTAAGTTGGCCAAAGAAAATCAACCCTTAAAAAATACTATACTACTGAACATAAGAGGAAATAAAAAGGTGGCGGACGAGTCCAGCTTTAGAGTAGAACAGTCACTTTACCCAGGTCTGTTTTCGTACCGTGACCTTTCCGGATATATCACCGTTGCGGGTTCCTATGATTTGAAATTCCTTGGAGATACTTCCTATTCGCAACTGGGGTATAATTGGACATTTGAAAACGGAGGCAATTCTTCGCTTCGCAGCCCTGCTCCAATTCGGGTGTCGGTGTCAGAGTTTGACCCCTTTAAAGTGACGTTGAAGACGGACTATTATGGCTGCATCAGTGAGGTTACACACTGGGTTAATATTCAGAACAACTGTGATGCAACCATTAAGATTTCAGAGATTTCAAACTATGGTTTCAAGGTAAAGGCTATTTCCCGCCAAGGAAATGTTCTGAATGTAGACTGGGCTTTGGATGGTCAGGAAGTAGATCCTGATTTTGTTGGAGCCATTAGCTCAAGCTTGTATGGCACACATACTTTGAGGGCCGAAATTTATTTTGAGGAAGGCTGCTCTAAAGTGGTGGAAAGAACTTTTGACGCTTTCAACACCACACCATGCCTTACTGACTTTTGGTATGAAAAAAACAAGTCAACTACTTATGATTCTGAGCAACTTGGAGCGGTGGAGCTCGAGTACTATGATGAAAATGGAAAGAAGTTCACCACTTTTTATTCAGGTACAAATGGTGATTTTGAAATAGTTTCGCTAAGCCCCTATTTAGAAAATGAAAAAGGGCAGCAAACTACCCGTTTCTTTTTTGAGGCGAATGCAATTTTAAAAAGTGAGGACGGCACTTCAGTAGAGCTTACCGAATGTTTTGGGAGTTTTGCAGTGGCGCACCCTTAGGATTCAAACTCCACCAAAATTTGGTTTTTTTCTACAGCTTTACCTTTTTCAGCGTGAATAGCTTTCACCACAGCATCGCCTTCGGCCTTCAGCACATTTTCCATTTTCATAGCTTCCAATACTACTAGCTTGTCGCCTTTGGTTACCGTGTCTCCAGCAGAAACAATAATGTCTAAAACCATTCCGGGCATAGGTGCCTTAAGGTCATTGGCTTTGCTGGAAGCTAAATCAGCCATTCCAAGTTCTTCCAAGAGAAGGTCAAAACGGTCTTTTGCGCTAAGCTCATACATAGAGTCATTTACCCTTATGGTAAAGGTTTTGGCAGCATAGTCGGCCTTTACTACATCCACACGGTAGCTTTTGCTGTTGCGTAAAATGTGAAAACCGTCTCCATCTTTGGCTAAATCCAAGTCATACGATTCTCCATTTACGGTGCCTGTTTGTGGTTTTTCCTTTACTGGCTCTACCTGATACTGCTGTTCTCCAATGTTTATTATCTGCATGTGCTCTTCTTTGAATAATGCCTTTATTTTTGACGCTTCAATTTATAGGAAAAGGCAAAATGCAAAGATGGCTCTTTTTTATTTTCTGCATAATGGGAAGTGTGTTGATGGCGCAACCCTCAGATATTGTTTCTATTCACCTTTCAATTTGGAAGGACGGGGCTTTCGCTTCTGCTAATCCAAATGTAATTCAAGCTTCCGCTGAAGTTACTTTCAAAGCGAGCAAATCTCCTAGCCAAGCGGTTTTGCTCACCAAAGGCTTAGCTGTAAGTAATGTAGAATTACGCGAAGGAAGGATAAAAGGAAAGCTAAAATGGAACCAGCGCAATGACAGCCTTTTTATTCAATTACGTGCAGGTAAAAGGTCAACGAGCACGGTAAAAATTGATTACCAAATAAGCCTGACTGATGAAAACAACTTGGCTTACATTCAAAAATCAGAAGACGTTTTTGCGCTTAACGCGATGAATGCCACCACAGAAATGGGCATGGGTATTCCGGGAATGTGGTTTCCCTCAGCAAGTGGCGATCGCTTTAAAATGAAGCTGGACATTACCACCAAAGCGGACGAGAATATTGGTTTTAGCGGAAGCGAGGAATACAAAGTAAAGCTGCCAAACGGCTTGCTTGCACACTTTTGGAAAAGCGATAAAGAGATTTTGCCGGAAGACTTTTACTTAATAATTGGAACCTTCAACGAGTATGACGCTGAAGAATTGGAGGAGGAGTTTGAGCTAAGTACCATTGCCCTGAAGGAAATGAAGTATGAAAAAGCGAAGCGGAAAGTGATGCCTTATATTTCATTATACGGTTTTACCGAAGGCGCTATTTCTGACAGTGAATATGCAATTGTAGACAGCTTGAGTGCACAGGATTTTTCAGCATATTTTTTGAGTAAAGATGATTTACCAACTATCTTAAAAGAGCAATATCAAATAGAAGCTGCTTTAGCCTTTTATATAGAAAATCGAGATTTTAAAAAGGCATCAGACAGACATTGGGGTGCTTATTCAAAACTAAAAGGAGCGGATTGGACAAACCAAATTATGCTCAAAAAATGGAAGGATAGAGATAGTTTGACTGTGGAGCATTATGATAAGATGCTGGCCTATCGTGTGGTGAATTATCAAAAGAGCAATCCTGAATTGATGGCCGAAATCCCATCACAACAACTGGATACAGCTTTTGTAAAACCTTTAACGCAAAGCAGAGTTTTGCCCATGGTGAGCTTCAGCTATCGTTATGTTTCGGGAGATACAGCCCTTTACGTAAAGTATGTACAAGACACAGCAAAGAGCAATGTTTATGCTTTTCCTGTAAGGGTGATAGTGCGCAGTGGCGACCTGATAGATACCGCTTTTAAGCTTGTGGATCAGGTGAGCGGAGAGCTTAAAATCACCTTTCCAAAAGTGCCCAATTTGGCAAAAGTTGAGGTGGGTGATTTCTTTCCAGGAACATTGTCGGATAAACGCCCTGATACGTACAATTTGTTTCAGCTGAGTAAGGCCGAAAGTGAAGAGGAGCGTGAGGAAGCACTTATTGGTTTGTTCAAGACATCAAACCCAAATTTGTTTTCTACCGCACTTGGCATAGCAATGGATGATGATCAAGCGCGCTTGCGTGCGTTAGCGCTGGATTATGCGGATAACCTAAATGCAGCGGGCCAGCAAAAACTGAAAGACACGATTATAGCTTTGAGTGAAAACGACTCCAATGCTGAGGTGCGCAAAAAGGCTAAAATATTGGTAAAGAAATATTATGGACCAAAGTAAATCACTTTGGTTAAATTTGCCCGCTTTAATAATGAATACCCCCGGAATGCGTTAACACTCGCTACCGACTAAAATATACGAATGGACATTTTTATACAAGCTTCTCAATTTATACTTAGCCTTTCTCTACTCATCATTTTGCACGAGATGGGGCACTTTATTCCTGCCAAACTTTTCAAGACAAGAGTTGAGAAATTCTACCTCTTTTTTGACCCGTGGTTTTCTTTGGTAAAGAAGAAAATTGGCGGTACCGAATATGGTATTGGTTGGCTTCCTCTAGGTGGTTATGTAAAAATAGCCGGAATGATAGACGAGAGCATGGACAAGGAGCAAATGAAGCAAGAGCCTCAGCCTTGGGAGTTTCGCTCTAAGCCGGCTTGGCAGCGCCTAATTATCATGATTGGTGGCGTTACCGTAAATGTAATCCTGGCCATCATCATTTATGCGGGTATGATGATGTATTATGGCGAAAGCTATTTACCAAACGAAAACCTGACCTATGGAGTAGCGGCAGACTCTACTGCACGTGAGATTGGAATAAGAAATGGAGACAAAATTCTTTCGGTAGACGGAGTTAAGATTGAACGTTTTTCTCAAATTCCAATTGAAATTCTGCTTTCTGATAATGGCTTGATCACCGTGGAGCGCAATGGCTCAATCAAAGAAATTCAGATAACTGAAGAGGATAAAAGAGACTTGATAAAATCACAAAGCACATTGGTTTCTCCAAGAGTTCCTTATGTGGTTGGTGGTTTTACCGATTCATCTGTAGCCAAAACAGCTGGCTTGATGGAGGGTGATAGCATATATGGCCTTGACGGAAAAAAGGTAGCCTTTTTTGATGAGTATATCGGCATGATTCCTGGGTACGCAGGGCAAACAATGACGCTAAACTATGTGCGAAATGGTGAGGAAGGATCTGTAGAAATGATTGTTCCTGAGAGTGGTCGCATTGGAGTTTATGCGATGCCATTCACACACTTTTACGATTTAGAAACAAAACATTACGGTTTCTTTGAAGCAATTCCTGCCGGCCTTAATAAGTCGTACACGGTGCTTAGCGATTACATCCGTCAGTTTAAATTAATCTTGAACCCAAAAACAGAAGCCTACAAGGAGGTTGGTGGTTTCTTAATGATTGCCGATCAGTTTGACACCCAATGGAACTGGCAACGCTTTTGGTCTTTCACAGCCTTTTTGAGCATTATGTTGGCCTTCCTTAATATACTTCCCATTCCTGCGCTTGATGGTGGTCATGTAGTATTTGTACTTTGGGAAATGATATCTGGCCGCAAGCCTTCTGAAAAAGTATTGGAGTATGCTCAGATGGTAGGTTTTATCATTCTGCTAGGTTTGATTGTACTGGCCAATGGAAATGACATTTTGAAGTTATTCGGGTAAGCCGATCTAGATAAAAGTTTTAAACGCGGGATGGAATTAAGTTTCTGTCCCGCTTTTTTATAGACTAAGAAGCCCTGACAGGTTTCCAAAACCTGTCAGGGCTGTGAAACAGAACAAAATCGCAGGAGTAGGGAATGGAGCTTTTATTTTTAAAACATACTCTTTTCCGGCAGCCTCTAGCGTTAAGCCAGTGGACTTCATGTAAAAGTCTATTCCTCCTCGTCTTTACCATCATCGCCTCGCTGGCGTTTAATGAATTCTTCCACTACGGCACTTACGTCTACTCTATCAACTGTTTGCTTCCCTCTTACCAACTCAATCTTTCCAATATTGGATGCCTTTGGCAGCGGTATTTGAATACTGCCTTTTTGAATGGGCTTTGTTTCAGAATCTTCGCCTTCGCAAGAGCGAACTACTAAAGGGTCGGGCATAAAGAAGTTGGCTAACCGCTCTCCCTTGGTGTCCATTACCTGCACATTTAAATTACCTCGTTGGTATGGAAACTTACCCTTCACCTCCTCCAGTTTCGAGTTTTGATCTACTACAATTTTTCCTTTTTCTACGCTTAAGGTCATCACATAGTATGAATTTCCGGAGCGAGTAAAATAGTCCGTGGAATAAGGTGCGGTGTTTTTCTCTACTTTATCCCTTTGCTGGTCAGGGGTTTCTTGAGCAAAGGCTGTGGCGCATATAAGTACAAAAAGTACCATTAAGCTTAATTTATATAAAGTTTTCATACCTAATTAATTTATTGCGTTATCTAAAATGGCGTGGTTTATCCGGTACTGGCAAGGGCAATCGTAGGTGGTGTGATTTAGGCCAGTTGCCTTCATCTGGCAATTGTTTACACAGAGTTTAAACCAACCACTAGAGTCCATTTCCACCGCATCGGCATCTGATTTACAACTACCGTAATTTCCGCCAGCAGCTTGCGCTGAAGCTAACGATGGCCAATTGTTTGGGTAATCAGCCTCTTCCCAGTGGGAGCCTCCTCCATATTCATCTGCAAGGTCAAACCAGGCGTGCCCACATTCGTGAAGAATGGTTCCACGGTTTTGCATTTCAGTAGAAAATAACCCTCCACTGGCATAATCCCTAAGATTATTTTGATGCATCAAAACCCGGCCTTCGGCCCACGAAATGTTGGCATTATTGCTTGGCACCTGATGAGTTCCATCAGTAGATATTCGGTCGTAGTCGGTGGCGGTCCCTTTCAATGGATTTATGTAAAAGTTGAATTGACGCCTCCAAAAGCGAAGTTTGGGCTCATCAAAAAATGACTCCAAAATAGCTCCCCGGCAATGGGTATAGAAGTCATTCATGTTAGAGATGTCATTATCAGGAATAAACACTAAATCAAATACATCATCAGGGTCGCCTTGAGTATATATGGGAGCAGCCATGTTTGCCACCGGATACGGTCTGGTAGCAAAGGTTACCCTAAAGTTTTTGGTTTGTTCGGGTGTCACCACTTCAAAACGATAGGTTACCAACTTATTGTTCCCATACCCTGAAGGTTTAGAAAAGCTCAAGTCTCCAGCAGGACTTGTCCATGAGTTAATTTCCACCTCACTTCCTGCAGAAGTAATACTTCCTGAAGAATTGATAGTGGAAACAGTTTCATAAAGTTTGGCCGAATTAATATCACCATCAGTAACCTTGGTTAGCGTATAGGTTACCGCTTGGCTTCCGGTAGGGTAAATTGGCTCATGTAGGGCCAAGGTTATCGGGGATTTCTCGCAAGAAGAGAAAAGCATTGAAATCGCTACAGCAGGTGCAAGTAGCCATGCAGGATTAAATTTGTGAAGTCGCATTGTAAGATTGGTTTAGTAAAGTAATTGTATGTAAAACTGTGCAGTAAGTATCGAGGTGTTCTTAGGTTTTACTTAAAAGAACATCAAAGGCGAGCATGGCAAAGCAGCTTTTGTAACCTCTTAAAGTCAGGAGTTTTAGTTGAGCGTGCTTGCGAAAGTTAATGCAAAGAGGCACAAGGACATTGGTTACATATTCAAATGTACAAAGAGCTGTGACTTAAAACGTGAGGCTTGGCTGGTACTTAGTAATTGGTAAGATAAAGTCCATAAATGGACGATAATATCCAGAAAAGGTCAAACCGAAGGATGAAGATCCAGACAAAAAAGGTATAGGAAATAAAGGTTTACATGCGAAAGTTTTAAACTTCTAACTCTGCTCAGGGTTATTGCCTGCAATGTCACTCCTTACTTTTAATAAAAATGGAATTTATTGCAAGCTGGCCGATGTATATATCGACCCATGGAAGCCTGTAAAACGGGCCCTGATAACCCATGCACATGCAGATCACTCAAGGAGCGGGCATCAAAGTTATCTGGCTCATAAGGATAGTGAAACAGTAATGCGATTGAGACTGGGTGCAGATATCAATTTAGAAACCGTAGAATTTGGAGAAGTAAAGACTATCAATGGTGTGAAGTTCTCTTTTCACCCGGCAGGGCATATCCCCGGCTCTGCGCAAATACGTGCGGAGTATAAGGGCGAAATATGGGTGGTAAGTGGGGATTACAAAGTGCAGAAGGATGGAATTTCTACCCCGTTTGAGCCGGTGGCTTGTCAGCACTTTATAACCGAAAGCACCTTTGGCCTGCCAATTTATAAATGGGAGGAGCAGCCTGTTGTAATGGATGAAATCAATCAATGGTGGCAATCCTGCAAAGAAAAAAGAAAGGTAGCTGTGATTGGAGCATACTCATTGGGCAAAGCACAGCGTATCATTAATCATGTAGATCAAGGCATTGGAAGGATATTTACACATGGCGCGGTGGAAAATACCAATCAGGCGCTGCGAGAAGGTGGGATGGAAATAGCGCCCACCACCTATGTGAGCGATGAATTCGCAAAGAAGGATTTTGCTGGAAACTTGGTGGTATGTCCACCCGGGGCGCTTGGCAGCGCTTGGATGAAAAGGCTTGGCCCTGCTGAAACAGCATTCGGAAGTGGGTGGATGGCTTTGCGAGGAGCAAGACGTAGACGGGCGGCAGACAGGGGTTTTGTGCTAAGCGACCATGCTGATTGGGATGGTTTGAATACGGCTGTAATAGCCACTGGTGCTGAAAATATTTACGTAACGCATGGCTATCAAGCCGCCTATACGCGCTGGCTTGTGGAAGAGTACGGGCTGAATGCGGTGGCTGTGAAAACTCTTTATGAAGGAGAAGGTGCTGAAGAGCAGGAAGGAAAAGAAGTGAAAAAAGCATGAAACAGTTCGCAAACCTTTTTATGCAGTTGGACCAAACCAACAAGACAAACACAAAAGTGGCTGCTTTGGTAGATTATTTTGATAAAGCGCCCGATGAAGAAAAAGTGTGGGCCATCGCCATTATGAGCCACAGAAGGCCAAAGCGCCCTGTTAGTACACGTGATTTGCGAGAATGGTGTCAGGAAGAAACGGGTTTGCCTGAATGGCTCTTTGACGAAACCTACCATGTGGTGGGCGACCTTGCTGAAACCATTGCCAAGCTATTACCTAAAGTTGAAAACACTGAAGACAGAGGTTTACTATACTGGGTTAATTTTCTGATAGAACTACGCGGAAAACCGCAAGAGGAAAAGAAAAAGCAAATACTGGCAGCATGGAGGGAGCTGGAAACATTTGAGCGTTTTGTCTTTAACAAATTGATAACAGGTGGGTTTAGAATGGGGGTGAGCCAAAAGCTTATGACCCGCGCCCTTTCCCAACATCTAGACAAGGATCCGGCTGAGATGGCCCACCGCCTGATGGGAAACTGGGACCCTGCAGCGGTTACTTTTTATGACTTGCTTTTGGATGATAGCGTGGAAGCAGATACTTCCAAACCTTATCCTTTCTTTTTGGCCTACCAGCTTGAAGATGGTCCCGAAAGTTTAGGGTCACCACATGATTGGTTTGCAGAATATAAATGGGATGGAATCCGCGGCCAATTGATTTTTAGAAATGGAGAAGTGTTTTTATGGAGCCGAGGTGAAGAACTCGTAACGGATCAATACCCTGAACTAAAAGAGGTAGTTGAACTTTTGCCTGAAGGCACCGTACTGGATGGAGAAGTGCTTGTGTATAAAGACGGGCAAATACAAGGATTCAGCCTTTTGCAAAAACGAATAGGGCGCAAAACAGTGGGTGCAAAAATGCTGAAGGATGCACCTGTGGTGTTGCGCTGCTATGATATTTTGGAATGGGAGGGAAGAGACTTGAGACATGAGACACAAGAGTTTAGACGGGAGATTTTGGAAAGAGTGTTTACTGGTTTGCCGGACAATAATCTGCTTCAGCTTTCGGAGCTCATTAACTTTAATAGTTGGGAAGAGTTGATCGCTTTACGCGAAGATGCCCGTAGCCAGTATAGTGAAGGACTTATGCTAAAAGCAAAAAAAGGGACCTATGGAGTGGGCCGGAAAAAAGGCGATTGGTGGAAATGGAAGGTGGACGCCCTCACCATAGATGCTGTGATGATATATGCGATGAGAGGTCATGGAAGAAGAGCAAATTTATACACCGACTACACTTTTGCTGTTTGGGATGGCGACAAGTTGGTTCCTTTTGCAAAAGCGTATTCAGGTCTTACTGATGAAGAATTTAATAAGGTAGACAGCTTTGTGAAGCGCAACACTTTGGAGCGCTTTGGCCCGGTGCGAAGTGTAAAGCCAGAATTGGTTTTTGAAATTGCCTTTGAAGGAATTCAAAAATCCACGCGTCATAAGTCAGGTATAGCCTTGCGCTTTCCACGTATGAAAAGGTGGAGAAAAGATAAACCTTCCAAAGAAGCTAATACACTTGCTGATTTACAGGAGATGCTCCGTTTATATGGGTAATAATGAATTGTATTTGACCAAGAGGATGTGCTTTTCCGGCTAAAATATCTGGAATAACTATATCTTTCCGCCTTAATTTAAAAGCTGAAAAGCATGCGCATAATTACCATCTTCATTTTTACACTTCTTGTAGCTACTGGTTGTGGTCCAAGCTCTAACCTTATGAGTTCATGGAGCGGGGAGAGCGAAGAAGCAAAAAAGTATCATAAGCTATACGTGATGGCTATGTTTCCCAATATGGAAACTCGCGTGGCGGTAGAAAATGCTATGGTAGATGCTTTGGTGGCAAAAGGCGTAAGAGCAATGGTGAGTTATGATGAGTTTCCAATGGCCGGAAAGGCAAAGGAACTTATGGGAATGGCTCGCGATAGTGCAATGCTTGAAAGTGTAAAGCAAAGTTTCAAAGAAAAAGTTATCAGAAAAGAGGCTGATGGTATTTTTATGATCAGTGCTTTTGATATACAAAAGACGAAAGAATACCATCAAGGAGGGCCGAGCATTACCATTGCAGCTCCGGTGTATGGCAATAGCTATCCTTACCCTGGGTATGGCGGTAGTTCCTCTCCCTATGCGTATGGTAGCTATTATGACTACTATGCTTACAATGTAGCGACAGCGCACTCAGAAGGGTATTACACAACCTCTTCCACTTATTATTTACAGAACAACTTGTTTGATGTAGCCTCGGAGCAATTGATTTATTCTTCACAGAGTAAAACAATTGATTACAAAGATTTGAACGATGAAAGCGCCAAACTAAGTGGTTTGATTGTAGAAGATATTACCGCTAAGAATGTGCTGGTTACCAAGAATGTAAAAACAAAGAAGACGGAGGACTAAAGCTTCATTTTCATGTAATGTAAGTGAAGTCCTGGAGCCCAGTAGTTTTCTTTGATCTCAAGAACTTTAAAGCCCATTTTTTCATAAAATACTGATGTGTGCTGACTAGTGCGCACTACTAATGTATGTGCAGTTCTTATGGTTTTAAGATGGTTAATTCTGTGTTGGGTAATTTGTGTTCCATAGCCTAAACCATGATACGAGGGGTGAATCATGCCCCAGGAGAGTACTGCTTCGGTTTTTCCTTTTTCATAATTGAGCCCCCCACAGCCTATAATTTTTCCACTGCTTTCGAGAACGAAGTAATCTTCGCGTTCATTATCCAAATAGTTTGAGAATAGAGCTTCCTCTGATTTGTCAAAATAAGGAGGAGTGTTCAATCGAATAAGCTCGATGAGGTGTGGTTTGTCGGAGGGGAGATATGGGCGGATCATTCTACTACATGCTTTATTTGTAAATTACTCAACTAAAGTAATTTAAACCAAACCAACCAATGATTTTAAAAAGAAGGTTAATTCAAATCTCAATTCTTGCACTCTTATTAGTTTTTAGCCAGTGTAAAAATACGAAGCAAGAAACTTCATCAAACCAACCTGCAATTGAAGCTGTGAGCCAAATAGACACAGTTTACATCCATGACACAGTAGTGAGACACCAACCGCAGGAGTTTCTTCAGCTAGAGAGGATGCGTGTATTGTACGTTGGTGTTGATAATCCTATTAGTGTACATGTGGCTGGGCTGAGTCCAGCGGATATTGAAGTAAAAGGTTTGGAAGGTGTTTCCGTTAAAGAAGTTTCAGTGGGAAGGTATGTGGCAACGGCTGCAAAACCGGGAGAAGCCCAGATCAGTGTAGAAGGCCCCGGGCTAGGACGGATTCACATCTTTCGGGTCAAGCGCATACCTGATCCTGTAGTAAGACTTAGTAATAAAACAGGAGGACTTATGGGCAATGGAGAGTTTAAGGCTCAAGGAGGAGTAGCAGCCTTCCTTGACAATTTTGATTTTGACGCCACCTGTGCTGTCGTTGAATTTAGATTGACTTACATAGCTAAGCGAAGTGAGCCTATTACAGTTACGAATGCTGGCCCAAGATACACCAACAAAACACGTGAGTTGGTGAATCGTGCCAAACCTGGGGATACCTACATTTTTACATACATAAAAGCCAAGTGCCCGGGTGATGAGGTAGTGCGGAATATTAACAGTATGGCTTTTATGATTCGTTAAAGGACTTTACTCTCAGCACAAATCAGCTTAGGCTAAATGGCTAGCATTTTATTTTCGCAGCACCCCACCTTTTGCTTGTGGTAATCGTATTCGAGTTTAGGACACCATCCTCAGTTCTCACCGTGATAGAGGCGTTTTTCAAAACTTCATTCTTTTCTTTTTATGAAACCAAAAGGTGTTTTTAAGCTGGGCGCGCTTGCTTGTTTGGCAGGAGTCATTCTGTCTGGATGTTGCCGATCTATGAACTGTGATTGTAACTTTCCGAGTGTGGGCGTTTTTTACGAAAGTGATAGCCTGAGTTGTCCAACTTCATTTGGCGACCAAATAGTAGTTACAGCATATAATCAAACTACCAATGATGTGGTTGCAGAGCCATCGGCCTTTTACTCTTATGAATGTGTTGTAGAAATATACTATCGACCAAATACCTATTGGGTAATTACTTCGGATACTCTGCAGTTTGCGGACACACTTAGAGTGCGTGATATAAACCTATATGATCCGGAAAATAAGTGTTGTGACTGTGGGCCTCAAATTGCCAATATTACGCTTGAATTGGGCGATGAGGTTTCATCAGGGAATACCACAGTGCGGAGGTTTTAAGCACAAGAATGGCCCCCAAAAGGCTTTAATGAATTTACTTGAAGAGAATACTGGCTTTTGACTGAAAACAAGATTTCATCAACATTGGTAATAACCAAGGAGCTAATTGCACTCTGCCTTTTTCAGAAATAGTTGCATCCATATCAGTCGAGATAGTCTAAAGTTTATTTTGCTGAACAGTAAAGCCGTTATTCCCATGGCGAATACTGTGGGTAAATTTTCAAGATCAAGGATAAACTTAGAGACTACGGCTACAGTTAGCATTTGGGCTACTATCAGGCCATAGCTTACATACATGGCGCCAAAAAAGAAACCAGGTTCTTTGGTAAATTTATATCCGCAATTATTGCAATTATCACGCATTTTTGGAATTTCAAAGAGTGTGACGATTGTACTTTTTTCAAATACCTTAGATTTTTGACAGCAGGGACATGTTCCGGATAGTATCGTATTTAAGCCGCTCATTGGTTTCAAATTTATAGGACAAAGTTCGTGTGTAGATTATTTGATATGTTATACTATTGTCTCCAATATTTGTATTATTAGGACATTAAAAAAGAGTGTGGACGAGGTGAAGGTTTTACATATTGATCAGTTTGAAGAACAGGGTGGGACCCTAAATTTTTACTGCAATGACTTTAAGAGTCATCTTAATGACCATTTTCATTCTATTACTCATGCCCATAAACATGACTTTTTTCTTACCGTAGTTTTTACTGCGGGCAGCGGAACGCACGAAATTGACTTCGCAAAATTTCCGATAAGGCCAGGGAGTGTGTTTATGATGTCGCCAGGGCAAGTGCACAGTTGGACTTTTACTGATGATATAGATGGCTTCATCTTTTTTCATTCACAAGAATTTTTTGATAAACACTATGCGGCTAGGTCTATCTATCAATTTCCATTTTTCTATTCTACTCAAAACTCTCCAGGTTTGCAGTTAGGATCAAAGCAGGTTGAAAAACTCATGGGCTATTTTGAAGAACTGCTTAAAGAGAGCGAAAACCAGAATGCTTTAGCATATCAAAAGCTGGTAACATTGGTCGATCTTATTTATTTGGATTTAAGTAATTGGTATCTACAAGAGCCGACACATGCTGCAATTGGTGCTGGAGGCTATTCCGCGAAGTTGAGAGAGCTTGGGCGGTTTATTGATGAGAATTTTGTGGAGAACAAATCTGCGGCCTTTTATGCAGATAAGATGAATATTACAACAAAGCACCTCAATAGAATTGTGAAAACCACGCTTGACCAAACCACATCCAGCCTTATTTTGAACCGTGTGATATTGGAAGCAAAGCGTAGAATAGTGTACGAAAATGGTGACCTATCTCAAATAGCCTATAGCTTCGGTTATGAAGATTATGCCTATTTCTCAAAGTTGTTTAAAGCTCGTACTGGATTTACACCAAAGGGATTTAGGGCGAAGTATAAGTGAGTTTTCACTTATAAACTTCTCGAGGTCTGTTTTTAGCCTGGGAGATTTGACCTTTGAGCGGGATGATTTGATTTCTGAAGAAGCAGGTTTTACCGTTTGATTTATCGGTGGATTGCGATGGTTTATTTTGGCATTTATAAAATTTTGCTCAGTTGCTAATTGGGCAGAATCAGCTTCAGATGGATCATCACCCCTTAGTTTTAAAACCTCATTTCTCAAAGAATCAATCTCTTGCGAAAAGGCCTCTTGTCTTTTCATCAGAGCATTCATCTTTTCCAAGAGCGCATTGAGTTGATCTTGATTTTCTGGCATGGGTGGTTTCTGAGTAGTGGGGTTGAGTGAGTTTTGATGAAGAGGGAAGTGCTTGCGGTAATTGGTATCCGACTGCATTAGTTTTTGTTGATTGGCGAAAGATAAAAGATTTTATAAAATGAAGGGCAGGCCAAAAATTGACTGTTTTTTGAATACGCTCTGCAAAAGCGTGCGTACTGGAGTTTACATGATTTAAGTTAACCACCAGTTTTGTTGGGTAGCTCTAAAAAGCTAAATTTGAATAGGGTCTTCTTATTGACTTTAAAGTAGGTTATATATTCAACACCAAACCAACCTCTATGAAACCGAGATGGCATTTATCATGGTATGTTTTTGCGATTTTGTTAATCACGGCTATTCCTCTAATGATGGTTGCGCAGGGAAGGACTGTGAAATTTTCGGCATCAGATAAATTTGCACTTACCGTTACAAACCAAACCCCTGCAACACTCACCTTATTTCTTGAAGAAGATACAAATGGCTTTAAACTTCGGCAATATCAATCCAAAGAAATTCGGATGAAGTCTAAAAGGCGGAAACATACGGGCGTGACGGTAGTCTATTTGCAGCAAGACTACTTGAAAGACATCAGGGATAACAATGTTGTCTTACAAAACATTATAGGCAATAGCGGTAAGGGGAAGCAATTTATAAAGGAGTACAGTTTTTTTTATCCAAATATGCCACAGATTGAGTTGCTAATGGCGGAGTATGGCTTAAGGAATTCAGATGGCATAAAGTTCAGAATACAAGAGATAATGAAGCTGGAGGAGATGTATAAAAGTCAGTATAAATTGAATGATAATAAGATTCTTGATACCCTAAGTTATAAGTCGTTCATCAGTAAACAAACTATAACTCCAAAAACACAATTAACCCTAGGCTTCCCCTTCGCCAGAGTAAATTATAATGAGATTTGGGAAAAAGGATACGATGGGTCGGGAATTGCTTATGACGTTCAATTGTCTTACATGATTTTAGGTGACTATAAACTTTTGAAAAGTAAAACGTTATGGAGTATAAGTGCGTTTGTAAACTGGAACTCTGATAATTATGGGTTGAACCAAGAGGGGCACTCCTATTATGCGGGAGCTTATATTACGGAAAACTCTATTGATGGAACGGATCTAAAAGAAATTGTAAAACCAGACTATGTCAATTTAAATATTCAAAAACTTAGTGCAGGAGCTTTTTTAAAGTTTTATATGAAACCTTTCTATGTGGATGTAGGTGGCGGGTGGAATGCATACACAAATGCACAACTAAGGTTTAATGCTGAGCAGGACCAGGCAATAAACCAAACACATGCGGGTCTCAATTTAAGGAGAGAAAAGTTTAATAAAATGCTTGAATTTACGGGGCCACCAATCTATGGTGTTTTAAATTTTGGGATTATTATCGAAAACCTTTTTATTATTCAGCTAACTACGGAATATAAGAATGAATCGATTGTAAAAATAGTAGAGCAAGGCGATTTATATTATAGCATGGACTCAGGGTCAACTAAGGAGTCTGTTTCTTTCGAAAGGGAGAAGGTAATGCCGATAAATTTCAGAATAAAGTTTGGGCTCACATTTTAATCACAAAACTCTTTAATCCTAAAGATGAAAAAGCTAGTTATTATTTTATCAATAATGTCACAAGTTAGTATTGGACAGGATATTACGACTGTAATAGGGTGGGGAGATAATACAAATGGTCAGATTTCAGTTCCTACAAGTTTAGAAAACGTAAAGGAAGTAGCCTGTGGAGGGTCTTTTAGTTTGGCTCTTTTACAAAATGGAGGAGTGATTGGCTGGGGATCGAATGCAAGTGGGCAGATAGCCAGCTTAAATCGATTTTATAATATTGATAAGATTGCAGCAGGTTTTAACCATTCATTACTTTTAACAAAATCTGGTGATTTGTATGAACTAGGAGGCTTTGGTCTCAGGGATGGAGTAATTAGGCCAGATGATTTGAATGATGCTGTTGATATCTCAGCAGGTTATGGTTTTAGCTTAGCTCTCTTAAAAAATGGAGAAGTAAAAGGCTGGGGGCTGGATAATTTTGGGCAGGCCTCCGTTCCAAAAGGGCTAGGGGGTGTTGTAGAAATATCTGCAGGTTATAATGTTGCTGCAGCACTAAAGCAAAATGGAGAAGTAGAGACCTGGGGTAAGATAAGCCCAGATTGGGTAAGAAGCATCCCAGAGGAGTGTTTTCCAATTAAAAAGATATATGCAGGCATGGAGTGCTTGACAATTTTAGGAACAAATGGAATGCTGTATAGTAATTGTTCTGAACCGCAATCATATCCTTTATCAAATAGAGAAAACTCAATTGTTAAGATATTTTCGAGCAAGGGGGGACACGGTTTTATGCAAAGAAAAGATGGTGAAATAGTGGGGTGGGGCTCCAATGAGTATGGTCAATTAGATTTGCCAGAAAGGGGCAAGAGTGCTGTTTCAATTGCCACTGGAAGCTGGCATTCGTTAGCTATTATAAAGCTGAGTCAAGATGAGGCATTTGAGTATTATCTTCAGCTTGCGATGGAAGGGAACCAAGAGTATTGGGACAGGATTCTAACCATGTATAATCCAAAAAGCCCAACGCAACGTGAATACTCAGAATTGTTGGCTAATATTAGATTGTTGCGAATTAGGAGTTATACTATTCTTAAAGAACAATACTTCGATGTGCTGAATAAATTTTGGGGTGGGCAGGGAACATTTCCAATTTCCGAAAAAAGAGTTTACCCGTGTGAGAAGAATGGAGCTTCTTTAACTGCCATTGCTAATATTGTGTATACAGCCGAAAAAAAGTTAGAACCAGATGCCGTTGTGGTAGCTTTTCTCAAATTTGAGCAGGACTGGGCAATTGAAATGTACAAACAACAGCAGCAGCTTAATAAGGCTATGAGAGAAGTTATTTTCAATTGGGCATTTCGGCCGTCATGGATGTACCCAAATGTAGATGCAAATGGAAACATTGATATGTCGGCCAATGAGATTGAAAGAATGTTGGATAATAACGAAGAGGTGTCGCAAAAAACATACGAGGTGATTTCAGGCGCTGGAGAGATAATTGCAACTCTGAAAGATAGTGAGGAGTTGTGGCAAACTTACAAGTCTGTGAAAGGCAGGTTTCTAAAATACCTAGAAAGATCTTCATATACTCTCAAAGAGGCGGGCGTTCTAAAGGCCCAGCTTGGCCTCTACTGTGATCCTGAAGAAATGGTAAGGGTATACGATATGTGGTTTGAAAAGGAATACCTAAATAACCGAACTTTAGTACGGTATTATCCCTCCCTTCTGTCAAAGTATCAGTCTGAAGGAAGAAATATTGATGCAATCAAATTATTACTTGATTCAAAAACCGCCACCGAAGAAGAAATAACAAACATGCTGGTTGCCTCTGTTAACGCTGGGCGTGTTTATGCAGTGCATTTATTGCTTTCAAGAGGAGCTAATCCTGATTTAAAAGGAAAAAAAGGGATTTCGGCAAGAGAGGAGCTACAACGAGACCCGATGGGTCCGATACAAAATGAGATAAGGGCTTTGTTCAAACAATATGAGCCTTATGCTAGAAGAGGCATCTATTAAAAACGGAAGATTTCGTTTCTAGTCTTGGTTTTATTTCACTGATCTTTTGAGTGTTTTCTGTTTTTCACTCTACCCCACCCCCAAGCCCCAGCAAACAGCAACCCAGCAAAAGTGGCCATAGCACCGGCAATGCTGCCATCCAAAATGAGTGCTAGGTAATAACCTCCCACGGCAGTGAGTATTCCCAGAAGGGCAGTCAGCCAAAGCATTTTCTTAAGGCTTTCGGTAAGTAGGTAAGCGGTGGCAGGTGGAGCGATAAGTAGAGCTACTACTAAAATTGCACCCACAGATTCAAAAGAAACAACGGTGGTGAGGCTCACTAATCCCATAAAACCAAAGTGCCAAAAGGCAGTGGAGATACCCAAAGCCTTGGCGTAATCCGCATTAAAGGTGGTTAAGGCCAAGCCTTTGTCGCCTTTTACTAAAGCGATAATAATAATGAGTAAAACCGTTCCGCTAATCCACAAAGCTCGTGGGCCAATGTTGGTTCCATTGCCTAGCAAAATTGGGTCGAGCGGCACATAAGCGATTTCGCCATACAGCACACATTCCTGGTCAAGGTCTACCTGCCCGGTTAAGCTGGAAATAAGAATTACGCCAAAGGCAAAAAGAGAAGTGAAGGTTACGCCAATCGAAGCGTCTTCCTGTAGGTTTGCTTTTTTGTGAAGTATCTCAATTAAAATAGTGGTAAGCACACCAATAGCTGCTGCTCCTGCCAGCATTACAAAGTTTCCTCGCGAACCAGAGATTAAAAAGGCAATCACAATTCCCGGTAATACGGCATGGGAGATGGCATCGCCTACCATCGCCATTTTTCGTAGGATGAGGTAGCAGCCGAGGAGGCCGCAGCTTACGGCTATTACTGATGCTGTTAGTATGATGTAGAATGCTGCCACGCTACGATGTTAAAAGTTAAAAAGTTATATGTTAAAGGTTTCATTAGTTGGAATTGTGGTATTTCAGCGCTGTAATTAAGTCCCCCTATAGGGGGATTTAGGGGGCGAGCTACCTTCGTAAGGTATCGGGCTTTCATGCGGATCCTTGTCCGGGTAACCGAGTTCACGTAAAAGTTCTTCTTCTATTTCAGGACTAATAATATGTTCAATGGTTTCGGCATTGGGGTGAATGTGATCGGCCTTGAGGCGCATACGCTGCGTGAGATACATTTCCCAAAGTCGGTGGAGGCGAACCACGCGCTTAGCTTCGGTAAGGCCTGCTTCGCTCAGGCGAAAACCTTCAGCTTGGCGCAAAATCAAAAAGCGCTTTTTCAATAGGCGTAACCCCTTCTTAAGTTCATCCGAATTAAATTGTCGTATTTCCTGAAGGTCTTCCTCATCAATCACCGGGAAGTCTGCGTCTCGTCTTTCGCTGAGGTGGTAAATAGCTTTCAGGATGTTTTCAGTTAAGATCTTTTCACGGTTTTCACGCTGGCGCTTCATCTTGCTCCATAGTCCTCGCTTGGGCGCAAACACCAAAGAGATCACCGCTATAGCGGAAAGGCTCATCACAATCCATGGTCCGGTGGGCATATTGGGTGCGGTAAAGCTGATGTATGAACCTACAAACCCGGAGAGCATTCCGGCAAAACCGGCAATGAAAAGCATCTTCACCAGATTTTCTGTCCAGGAGCGTGCGGCAGCAGCTGGAGTAATAATCAAAGCAGCCATCAATACTACACCCACGGCTTGTATTCCGGTGGCTATAGCCAAAACGGTGATGGACGAAAGCACAAACTGCAAGCTCTTTACAGGTAGCCCCGAAATTTGGGCAAATTCTGCGTTAAAGCTCATCAGCTTAAATTCTTTAAAAAGTAAAAACACCGTTACCAAAAGTATGCTGGCTACCACGGAGTACGCTACCAAGTCATCTTTGGTCATAGAGGCGGCCTTCCCGAAAAGGAATTGATCGAGCCCGGCTTGATTGCCTGCACCGGAATGTTGAATGTGGGTGAGGAGTAAAATACCAACCCCAAAAAATACGCTTAGTACCAAGCCAATGGCCGTATCGGGTTTTAATTTGGAATGTTTGGTGATAGCCTCAATGAGGAGCATGGCAGCCCATCCGCTAATAAGCGCACCAAACATAAGTATGTAGGGGCTTTTGCTTTGGGTAACCATAAATGAAATGGCGATACCCGGCAAAATGGCGTGAGCTATGGCATCCCCGATAAGGGAGCGCTTGCGCAAAAAAGCAAAACTTCCTACCATAGCAGCGCTCATGCCAATAAACATGGTGCCGAAGGTTACAACCCGCACGTTGGGGTTGCTAAAGCTCAAAAATTCAAGAAGCTCCTTCATCGCCTGGTCCTTCTTTTTCTTTAAACTCGCTTTCGCGCATAGGGAAATCTTTCTTCGCCATCAGGTCTCCAATTCGTGACAAAACTGTTAGGCGTCCACCATAAGCTTCCTGTAAAAGTTCGGTTTCAAACACTTCTTGCTTGGGGCCGCTGGCCACCAATCTGGTGTTCAGCAAAACGATCCAATCAAAATATTCATAAGCTGTTTGCAAATCGTGATGTACGATTACCACTGTCTTTCCTTCCTTTTTCATTTCAGAAAGCAGGGTTAAAATGGACTCTTCCGTGGCGGCATCTACCCCTACAAAGGGTTCGTCCATTAGGTATAAATCGGCTTGTTGAGCTAAGGAGCGTGCAATGAAAACTCTTTGCTGTTGTCCACCCGAAAGTTGCGAAATCTGACGGTTGGCATAGGGCAGCATATTTACTTTTTCTAACGCTTCCGTTGCAATGTCCTTATCCTTTTTGGTTAGTCTTTTAAAGAGGTTGCTTTTGCGGTAACGCCCCATCATAACCACATCCATCACATTGGCGGGAAAGTCCCAATCTACCGTTTCACGCTGAGGTACGTAGCTTACCCTTTCGCGGACTTCGTCCAACTTTTTGCCAAACATGTTTACATAGCCGCTGTCGGGTTTCATCAGGCCCATCATGTTGCGAAGCAGTGTGGTTTTTCCCGAACCATTTGGGCCAACAATCCCAATGAGTTGGCCTTGAGGCAAACTAAAGTCAATGTCCCACAATACAGGCTTGCGGTTGTAGCTTGCAGTGAGGTTGTGTACCTCTATCGCGGTTTTTTCGGGTCTGATGTCCATTCTAATTTTTTTCAGTTTAGAGCTTATTCATGCTCTTTGTGTGTTCTCGACTCCGCTCGAACAGACCGTAGACGAGGTTTTGTCGGTTGGTCAGGTCGAGCGGAGTCGAGACCCAGTTACTTCAACGCCTCCGTTATCACCTTCACATTGTGATCAAACATTCCAACATACGTTCCCTCAGGTGTGCCAGCAGCGCCCAGTGCATCTGAGTATAATTCGCCTCCGAGTTTTACGTCATGTCCACTTTCACGGCAGCCTTCTATCACCGCTTCAATAGATTTTTTGGGCACCGAGCTTTCCACAAAAATGGCTTTGATCTTTTTTTCTGTGATGTATTTTACCAGTTCCGAAACATCTTGCAATCCGTACTCTGCGGTAGTACTGATGCCTTGCAAGCCGCGCACTTCCATACTGTATTGTTTCCCAAAATATTTGAAAGCATCATGTGCGGTGATCATTATCCGCTGGTCCGCAGGGATTTGATTTAATTGATCCACAATTCGGCCATGGAGATAATAAAGTTCTTTAGCATAATCCTGTCGGTTTGCTTCTATTGAATCTGCGTAAGCAGGAAAGGTTTCTTGTAGCTTTTTAGAAAGGCCATTTACACCACGCACCCACACAGTAACATCAAACCAGATGTGCGGATCTTCAGCACCTTGAAAGTCGGTGCTATTTATAAGTAAGTTTTTTGGAACAAAATCAGCAATGGCAAATGTGGGTTTGGTTTTACCAAGTTTTTCAAATATTTCGCCCATTTTGCCTTCAAGGTGAAGCCCATTATAAACCACCACATCGGCATTTGTTAGTGCAGCGATATCGCCTTGTGTAGCTTTATATAAATGTGGGTCAACCCCGGCTCCCATTAGTGAAGTTACCTTAATTGTATCACCTACAAGGTTTTGCACAGCATCGCCAATTATGCTCGTGGTGCACACAATGTGCGGTCGGTGGTCCTTTTTCGTTTCGGTACAGGAAATAGCAAATACGGCTAAGACGCAGAATAGAATTATTTTTTTCATAGTTGCTTTACAAATAGATTGGTACATACGGCAGCGCTTAGGCTAGTCTCGGATGTTGAGTTTATTTTTACACGCATTGACCCGTCAAATTCTTCTTTCTCCTCTACCATTAGTTTTGCGCCTAAGCCAATGCCCAGCTTTTCGAGATATCGAAGAAATTCAGGTGAGGTATCTTTTACACCTCTTATTATTACTTCAGAATTTGTTTCACACTCTTCTAAAGTAGTCTCTGTCCTTTTCGGGAAATTACCCGCATCATCTGGAATAGGATCACCATGGGGGTCATACTTCGGGTTACCCAAATAAGAATCTAGTCTATCGGTAAGTTTTACAGACTGGATGTGCTCTAGCTGCTCAGCCACCTCATGCACTTCTTCCCATCCAAAACCGAGTTTGTCTACCAAAAAAACTTCCCACAATCGGTGCTTACGAACAGTTTTAATGGCGATTTCTTTGCCTTTGGCGGTAAGCTTTACGCCTTGGTACTTTTTGTAAATGAGTAAATCTTTATCACTCAATTTCTTGAGCATATCGCTCACAGAAGCCGCTTTGGTTTCAAGCCTTTCAGCAATGGCATTGGTAGTGGCGCCTTTTTCAGATCCTTGAGATAGGAAATGTATGGCTTTCAGGTAATTCTCTTCGGTAAATGTGTACATCAAAAAACAATTGCTAGGCAAATCTAAGATAAAATGTTTGATAGCTAATATTTAATATTTAGGTTTGTCTAAAAATTAATCAATGCGCAATCTTATTTTTAGATTTAGCTTTATCGTAATTGCTTTGCTTCATAGTTTAGTAAGCTTTGCTCGGGTATCTGTTTCGGGTGTCGTTACTGTAAATGGGGCACCCATGGGAGAAGTGGCGATAGAGGTGCAAGACAGCAAAGTAGGAAGCGTTACCGATGCTCAAGGCAGATTTCAGTTGGTGATTGCACAACCGGGAACGTATCAAATTCGAGCTTCATTTATTGGTTGTCGCCCTGAGGTTCAAAAAATCACCTTACGGGAAAGTGAGCAAAGGGAGGTGAACTTTGAGCTTCATGAGATTGAAACAGGATTAGATGAAGTAGTGGTTTCGGGTACAATGAAAGCTGTAAGTCGCTCGGAAAGTCCAGTGCCTGTTGAGGTTTATAATGCTGCTTTCTTTAAGAAAAATCCAACACCAAACCTTTTTGAAGGTCTTCAAAATATAAATGGTGTTCGGCCACAATTGAATTGTAATGTGTGCAATACAGGTGATATTCATATTAATGGACTGGAAGGATCGTACACCATGATTTTGATTGATGGAATGCCCGTGGTGAGCGGTTTGTCTACGGTGTATGGTTTGAGTGGAATTCCAAACTCGATAATTGAACGGATAGAAGTGGTAAAGGGACCTGCATCTTCATTATACGGCTCCGAGGCGGTGGGTGGGCTTATTAACGTGATTACTAAAAGCCCCGAAAAAGCACCTGTGTTTTCAGCAGACTTTATGACTACGAGTTACCTTGAACATAGTCTGGATATGGCTTTTAAAAATAAGGTTGGGGCGAAAACGAACGTCCTTACGGCTTTGAGCTTTTATAAATACGATAACCCGGTAGATCTTAATGGGGACAATTTCACGGACGTGACATTACAAGACAAAATTTCGATTTTTCAAAAGTGGGATTTTGGCAAAGTAGGCAGAGTATTCACATTAGGAGGGAGGTATTTTTATGAAAATCGATGGGGAGGTGAAATGCAATGGCAGCCTGAGGATAGAGGGGGTGATGAAGTTTATGGAGAAAGTATTATCACCAATAGAGTTGAGGTGTTTGGAAAATATCAATTGCCCATTGAAGAAGACGTTTTTGTAGATGTGTCTTTCAATTCACATAATCAAAATTCATACTATGGTGATGTGCCGTATATGGCAAATCAAAAAGTAGGTTACGCGCAAGCGTACTGGAATAGAGCGATAGGGGTACATGATGTGCTTGGCGGTGTGACATCGAGATATACATATTATGATGACAGTACACCTGCCACTGAGCTAGACTCAATCAATCAACCAAATGAGGTGATTTTACCAGGCTTTTTTATTCAGGATGAAATCTTTTTGTCTGAACAGCACAAGCTATTGCTAGGCATGAGGTATGACTACCATCGGGATCATGGCAGTATTTTTACACCACGAGTAGCGTATAAGTGGAGCATTAATAAGAAGAATATTTTTAGGCTAAATGCGGGGTCTGGCTTTAGGGTTGTAAATCTTTTCACCGAAGAGCATGCCGCTCTTACTGGTGCTCGAGAGGTGGAGGTACAAGAGGAGCTGAGGCCTGAAAGAAGCTATAATGTAAACCTCAATTATGAAAAGAGAATGGTGCTTGGTGCCCAAGCGTTTGTGACATTGGATGCATCCGCTTGGTATACCTACTTTACCAATCAAATTCTTCCTGATTACGATTCAGATCCTAACAAAATAATCTATGATAATTTAGATGGAAACTCGGTTAGCCGTGGTGTTTCACTTAATGCGGATGTGGTTTTGCCTAAAGGTTGGGATGCTCGATTTGGAGGGTCATTTATAGATGTGTCAGTTACGGAAAAGGATGAAAATGGTATTATGAATACATATCGCCCAATTCTTACCGAAAGGTGGACAACGACTTGGGCTTTGGGTTATAAAATAGCTTCTATAAATCTCAAAGTAGACTATACAGGGAATCTTTATGGACCGATGCGTTTGCCTTTACTTGGTGAATTGGATTCACGTGATGAATACTCTCCTTGGTGGAGTATTCAGAATATTCAGCTTACCTGGAGTAAGTTGGGTTCTCGCTGGGAATTTTATGGAGGGGTTAAGAATATTCTAAACTTTCGCCCTGCAGATAATAGCATTGCGAGAGCGAATGACCCATTTGATAAAAATGTAGTGTTTGATGCCAGCGGAAATGTGGTACCAACAGCGGAAAACCCTGAGGCTTTAACTTTCGATCCTTCCTACGTGTACGCACCAAACCAAGGAGTAAGAGCTTTCTTGGGAGTGCGTTGTACTTTCAATTAGAAACCCGGCTTGTGAACTAATTGGCTAAAATTCAGTTTAGTATTTATTAACCAATAAAAACGACAATTATGTTACGATGGGTTTTAATCTTTCTAGTAGTGGCAGTCATAGCTGCCATTTTTGGATTTGGGGGTATAGCAGCAGGAGCAGCAGGTATCGCTAAAATCATTTTTTACATATTCATTGTTCTCTTTGTGATTTCATTATTAATGAAATTGCTGAGGTAGCAAATTGAGAGCTAAACAACAAAGGCCGGTGATTATCTACCGGCCTTTGTTGTTTTTTATAAAAAGAAAAAATTAGTGCATCCTTATCTTTTGAGCCATTTTTTGCGAAAGAGAGCTATAGGCTCCGTAGGCATCAATGAGCATTCCTTTGTTTCCGTCAATTGTGGTTACAGCATACACTACAGACATATCATCAGGATTGGACATCCCTTCAAAGCGATGAAATTCATCAATATGAAAATCTTCTGGCTCGTAAGTTTTGTTGATTGCTTTGCAAACTATTGCCTCTGGCTTAAAGGTAAAATCTAATTCATATCCCTTTTTTTGAAGCGCATTTGTAGCTTCAGAAAGTGTTCCGTACTGATTATCCATGGTAATAAATTTTACTAAAGATAACTAGTAGATACTTACATTGTTGTAGGAAAAGCCGTTAATTTTTTGGAAAAGGGTAGTCTTTTAGTTCCATTGTTTCACCATCAAATTCTCCATAGGTAAAGTACTGAATCCAATCCCCAAGGTTTATGTAGTGGCTGTCTGGCTTAAGCTCAATATTTAATGGTAGATGGCGGTGGCCAAATATGAAATAGTCGAAATGTTCCTTTTTTAAAACTTCTTTGCAGTAAATCACAAGCCACTCGTTTTCCTCGCCAAGAAATACAGCATCGTCATCTCCGGTTTTTGCACGGCTCTTTTTGCTAAAATAATCTGCAAGACCAATCCCAAAATTGGGGTGCAGCCGAGCGAATGACCATTGCAGGAAGGGATTTGAAAACACCTTTTTTATAAGCTTATATCCATGGTCGCCAGGGCCGAGTCCGTCTCCATGACCTATTAAGAACTTTTTTCCATCCCATTCTCGTTCAATGGGTTTGCGGTATAGAGTGACACCAATTTCCCGAGGTAAGTAGTCAAAAATCCACATATCATGGTTGCCGGTAAACATATGTACAGGAATCCCGGAATCCACTATTTCTGCCAGTTTCCCTAATACACGAACAAAGCCACGGGGAACGGCTTTTTTGTACTCAAACCAAAAGTCAAAAAGATCGCCAACAATAAAGATTTCGGCAGCATCATGGCGGATCTCTTCTAACCATTTTACAAAATGACGTTCACGCTTTAGGCTTTCCTCATGGTTTGGTGCTCCTAAATGGAGGTCGGAAGCGAAGTAGATTTTTTTGCCGTTTTCCAGTTGCATGGGGCGAAGATAATTAAGAAATGATATTATCTATAAGTGGTCTGTACTTACGAGAGATGGTCTGTCTGGAGTATAGGGAGTTTTTGATGAATCGGGATTTTTAGGTAGCAACCAGTAAAATGGATCCAAACCAATTCGAATACCTAAAATGAACGGATTTTTGTTCACAGCGTTGAAGTCAGTTTTGCCTACCACAAGCTGGATGTCCAAAGCTTTGTACTCGTAGGACGCCCCAATTTCAACAGCTAGTTCAGAACCTTTATAAGTGGTAGATTCATCTTTAAATAACAGTTGGATGGTAGATGTGGTGAGCTTATAAGAAGCTGGTCCTGCCTTGGCAAATGCGCTAAACCTTGATTTGCCAATAGGCTGATGAAAGCCAAATAAAATCGCTTGTTCGACATATTTATTGGAGCGAGCACCTCCAAATAACATCACATTTTCACCAGCCGATGATAATGCTCTATAGCTTAAAGAAAACCGTTTGGCAATCTTTAATTCTCCTAATGCCTGCAGACCAATGCCTGGTTTGCTAGTGATAAGGGCTCCTCCGAGAATGCCAAGTTGAATATCTTCTTGATAGACTTGAGAGTGCATGAAGTACGATAGAAGTGAGAGAGATAGTATAGCAGTAAGTTTTTTCATTTGAGTAAAATTAGTTATTGTTTGTTAACGCGGTTTATTGTTTTTTCTGAAATAAGCAGGTACAAAAAAGCCCCGCAAATGCGAGGCTCTTAATTATTTCTAGCGAAAGTTACTATTTCGCTTCAGCAAATCTGCGATTTACTTCATCCCAGTTTATCACATTAAAAAATGCAGAGATATAATCCGGACGTTTGTTCTGATACTTTAAGTAGTATGCGTGTTCCCACACGTCAAGACCCAAGATTGGAGTTCCTTTTTTCTCAGCAACATCCATCAATGGGTTATCTTGATTTGGAGAAGAAGTAACCTCAAGTTTTCCTTCACCATTTACGATAAGCCAAGCCCAACCTGAGCCAAAACGGGTAGCGGCTGCATTGCTAAATTCAGTTTTAAAGTTTTCGTAAGAACCAAAAGCATCGTCAATTGCAGCACCTACATCACCAGTAGGGTCGCCACCAGCATCAGGGCCCATGATGCTCCAGAACAAGCTATGGTTATAATATCCACCACCATTGTTGCGCACACCACCTGAATGCTTAGAAACATTTTTTAGGATATCCTCGATTGACTGCTTTTCAAGCTCAGTGCCTTCAATTGCATCATTCAATTTGGTAGTGTATCCAGCGTGATGTTTATCATGGTGAATTTCCATGGTTTGAGCATCAATATATGGTTCTAATGCTGACTTAGAATAAGGTAGATCTGGAAGTTCAAAAGACATAAATATTTGATTTTGAATGTTAATATTAAATTCGGTTTCCCAAAAGTAACAATGCTTTTCTACATAAGTTTACGCTTATTAGATTTTATAATGATCTCATAACAGCTTTGTATGTATGCCCCTAATTTTGAGGGGCGAACATGCAGGCGTGAAATACTTTTAAAATTGTCAAAGTTTAAAATTTACAATGCCTCTGCTGGGGCAGGAAAAACATATACTCTGGTAAAAGAGTTTTTGAGAATTTGCCTCACAGGTGAAAATGCAAACCAGTATCGTCAAATTTTGGCTATTACCTTTACCAATAAGGCAGCCAATGAAATGAAAGAACGAATCGTGCAAAAGCTAGAAACTTTTGCCAATGAACAGGAGTCAATACAGGACCCTATATTTTTGCAACTAGCTGAAGATTTGCAAGTTTCGCATGTAAGGTTGAGTTATGTAGCACAGGCCGCGCTAAAGTCGATTCTCCATAATTACTCGGCTTTTTCTGTTTCTACCATTGATAAATTTACCAATCGCCTAATCCGTAGTTTTTCACAGGATTTAAAGTTGAGCAGTAATTATGAAGTGGAGCTGGACACGGACGAGCTGCTTCGGGAAGCAGTAGATAGAATGTTAGCAGATTTGCAGGAGGGAGATGCTACTTCCAAGGTTTTGTTGGAGTTTATTAATGATAAATTATCTGAGGGAAAATCACCAAGGCCAGAGCAAAGCTTGCTTGCGATGGGTAGGAACCTCTTTGATGAGGCCGCCTATCCTTATCTAAAACACTTGAAGGGTTTTGGAAAGGAAGAAATAATGAAAGCTGCGGGAAAGCTGCGAAAGGAAAAAAAGGATTGGGAGGATAAATGGAGTGATGAAGCGCAGGAGATGATGACCTTGATCCATAGCCAAGGGATTGAGCGGATGGACTTCAGTAGCGGCACGGTATATAATTACATTTTAAAATTTGTAGAAAAGGATTCTAGCAAATGGCCAATAAATAAAACCCTTGAAAAAGTGGTTTTTGATGGAGCTCCGTTTTATGCAAAAACTAAGGCCAAAAACCTTGCTCCAAGGTTCAGTCCAATAGAAGATGAGTTAAGAGCGAAGCTGGATAAGTTGGTTAAGGAGGTTGTTGAGGTTTTCCCCCGTTATCATTTAATAACCAAAATTTTAAAGGATGTTTATTCACTGGCTGTATTGGCAGAAATTGATAAAAATCTTCAAGAGGTAAAAGAGGAGGAGAACAAGTTGCCGATTGGGGAATTCAATAAGTTAATTAGTGATAAACTAGAAAATGAACCCACGGCTTATCTCTTTGAAAAGTTGGGTGATAGGTATCAATACTTCTTTATTGATGAATTTCAGGACACATCAGTACTTCAATGGCGAAACCTACTTCCACTTATAAATAATGCATTGTCATCCAGTGGCTCAGCAATGATAGTAGGAGATGCCAAGCAGTCTATTTATCGCTGGCGCGGTGGAGAAGTTGGTCAGTTTATCGACTTGAGCAATGACGTTGATCCGAGTAACAAAGTATTGCTCAATGGTGAAGAAATGGAATTGTATTCTCGTGAAACACTAAACCTGGGCTCCAATTTCCGAAGCAGAAAAAATGTGGTGGAGTTCAATAATGACTTCTTTACCAATTCTGCGGACTTGATGCAGGAAGAGGTTTTTAAAGACATTTACTCTGCAAGCAATCAAAATGTAGAAAGACAAGATGGTGGCTACGTTTGCTTAAAGCAAATAGAATACGATAAGGAAACCTATGAGCAGCAGCAATGTGAGGAGAGTTTGGCGGTAATTCAGGATGCTATTTCTCGTGGCTATAAATTGAATGATATTACCATCATTACTAGGAAAAAGGATTATTTAGCTGCGCTTGCTGAATTCTTGTTGGATAAAGGAATTAAAGTAATTAGTCCGGATAGTTTACTGTTAGAGCAATCACAAGAAGTAAGATCTCTAGTTTCATTTCTTAAATTTTTATGCCGACCAGATGATTTTGCATCACGCTGGGATTTCCTCAGTTCGCTTTGGGCTTTGGATGTTATTAAAGAAGAGTACAAGGAAGAACATCAGTTTATTAGTTCTCATGTAAAGTCAAATCCTGTAGAACTCAATTCAGCACTGTCTGAAATAATTCCTAACTATAGTTACCCAGAGCTCCTTCAGCAAGGCTTGTTAGATAAAGTTTATTTGTTGGCTAAGTGGTTTAAATTAGACGTTCAGGGAAATCCGTTCTTGCACACTTTTGTAGACAAAGTTTCTGACTTTCAAAACAATAAAAAGGGTGGTGAAGCTGAATTTTGCAGACATTGGGATGATAAAGGATCAAGGCAAAGTATAGCCTTGCCGGATGGTGTGGATGCTGTAAATCTTATGACGGTCCACAAAAGTAAAGGTTTGGAATTTCCGATCACCATAGTGTCTTTTGCAGACTGGCTTTCTACAAGCGAACCGAATGGAAGTAGTGCTTGGGTGAACCTAGAATCTCATGATATGGCTGGTTTGCCGGTGGCAAGAGTGTCCTTGTCGGAAAACGCAAATGCTCATAAAGACTACCAGAATCTTTATCAAAGGAATAAAGGCTTGGTGTATTTGGACAATCTAAACTTGGCTTACGTAGCCTTTACCAGAGCTGTGGATGAGCTGTATGTTTTTGGAAGCAAGGGTAAGCCCAAAGAGAGCTCAAACCTCACTATCTATATTTCACAATACTTTAAAAATAAGGGTGTTGAGGACTTGTTGTTGGAGGTGGGCGAAAGGTCTCAGAAGCGCCACGAAGATGTAAAAGACAATGCCTTGATGTGGAAGAACTATGAAGCTGTTTCCTGGCAAGATAGGTTGCGAATTACGATTGATGCTCCTCTGGACTGGACTTCTGGAGAAAGTGAAGGAACGTCTTATGGGAAGAAAGTTCATGGCGTTTTTGCCAAGCTGGATGGGAAAACCTCGATTGAAGAAATTATAGACAATGAAGTAATATTGGGCAGGTTGTCAAATGAGGAGTCAGAACCGTTGAAGACTTTAATAGATTCAGTTTTAGCTAACCCTGAGGTGATGCCTTATTTTGCAGAAGGAGTGGAGATGCTGAATGAGAAGGATATTTTACTTCCTAAAAAGGGAAGTTTGAGACCGGACAGGCTCTCTGTGGTAGATGGTGTGGTTCATATTATTGATTACAAAACAGGGGTTTCCGATCCCAATCATCAAAAACAGCTTGACGCTTATAGTGATGTGTTGCTTGAAATGGGCTTTAAGGTGGGAGATAAAGTGTTGATTTACCTAAATGAAAATCCTGAGGTGGTGAAGTGGTAATCGATAACTGAAAAAGTATCTTTGCTCTTCCAAATTCAAAAAAGAAATTATGTACGGCAAATTAAAAGAGCACTTACAAGAAGAACTTGAAGCGATAAAAGCTGACGGTCTTTTTAAGTCGGAGCGTATTATTGAAGGCGAGCAAGGAGCTGAAATTGATGTAAATGGTAAGAAGGTTTTAAACTTTTGCGCCAATAATTATCTGGGTCTTTCTTCTCACCCAAGAGTGATTGAGGCAGCCAAAAAAGCTTTGGATACTCACGGTTTTGGAATGTCTTCGGTGCGTTTTATTTGTGGTACTCAAGATATCCATAAAGAGTTGGAGCAAAAGATTGCGGACTTTTTAGGCACAGAAGATACTATCCTTTATGCAGCAGCTTTTGATGCAAACGGAGGTGTTTTTGAGCCATTGCTTACCGCTGAAGATGCTATTATTTCTGATTCTTTAAATCACGCTTCTATTATTGATGGGGTTCGATTGTGCAAGGCTCAGCGCTACCGTTACAATAATAATGACATGGCCGATCTTGAGGCTAAGCTAATTGAAGCTAAAGACACATCGCGTTTCAAAATCATTGTTACCGATGGGGTTTTCTCAATGGACGGATACGTAGCTCAGCTGGATAAAATTTGTGACTTGGCCGAAAAATATGATGCATTGGTGATGGTGGACGAATGTCACGCCAGCGGATTTATTGGTAAAACAGGCCGTGGAACTCACGAGTTGAAAAATGTGATGGGTCGCATTGACATCATCACGGGTACTTTGGGTAAAGCGCTTGGTGGAGCAATGGGTGGTTTTACTTCAGGTAGAAAAGAGATTGTTGAGCTATTGCGTCAGCGTTCACGTCCATATTTGTTTTCAAATTCATTGGCACCTGCAATAGTTGGCGCCTCTAATGCAGTGTTTGATCTTTTGAGCGAAAGCACAGATTTGAGAGACAAGCTTGAGAACAATGTAAATTACTTTAAGAAAGGAATAAAAGCGGCTGGTTTTGATATAAAAGATGGAGATTCTGCCATCGTTCCAATTATGCTTTACGATGCAGCCTTGAGCCAGGAGTTTGCCAATAAACTTTTGGAAGAAGGCATTTATGTAATTGGATTCTTCTATCCGGTAGTTCCTAAGGGTCAAGCCCGAATCCGTGTACAGCTATCTGCGGCACACGAAACTGCGCATCTCGACAAAGCTATTGCTGCCTTTACTAAAGTAGGTAAGGAGCTTGGTGTAATAAAATAATTCCTCAATCAAAATGAGAATTGACCTATAATGGAAGTGTGATCTGGTCGGACAGCAGTATCGACCAGATCGCAGATTCCTTGGCAGATAATGACTTCTGTGTAATTGAAGATTTTTTAGCTGCCGAAGATGTTATGCGCCTCAAAGCGGTGATGAATCATCATCGTGAGCAAGAGGCATTTCAGAAGGCCGGAATTGGCCAGCTACAAAATTTTCAGGTAGATCGCGACATTCGAGGTGATCGTATTAAATGGATTGATAAAGAGGAAGCATTGAGTCCTACAAAGATGTTTCTTGAAAAGATTGAATCCTTTATGCGAGAGCTCAATCGTTGCTTATTTCTTAGTCTTAAGGATTACGAAACACATTTTGCTATTTACCCTAAAGGCACTTTCTACGAAGCCCATATTGATCAATTTCAAAGCTCGGGAGCGCGTAAAATTTCTTTTGCCTTTTATCTCAATGAAAATTGGAAAGCTGGTGATGGTGGAGAGCTGCGCATTCACAAGAATGATGGGTATTTAGACATTGAGCCCATAGCGGGCCGAATTGCAATATTCCGAAGTGATACAGTTTTACATGAAGTTATGTCTACGGAAGTTGACCGGTATAGTATTACGGGTTGGATGTTGGATAGACCTGTAGGGGTGACATTTGTATAAATTAACCCACAGACAACACTTTTTTTGATTTCGTATTATCTAAGTGAGTTACTTTGCCGAAACTTTTCGAATCCAAATGAGTTGGATTTGTTTAAAGCAAAGTAATCATGAGAAACAAATATTTCGATCTTATCGATCAAACGTTTGAATGGCCACAAAAAGAGTTTGAGCTTGATGATGACCAAACCTTAATGTGGAATGGTGTTTATTTGATGGACATCATAAAGCAATATGGAACGCCTTTGAAGGTTTCATATTTGCCAAAAATCAGTGAACAGATACAGCGTGCCAAGCGCATGTTTAATGTTGCTATCGCCAAGTCTGGCTATGAGGGTGAATACAATTACTGCTATTGTACAAAGAGTTCACACTTTTCATTTGTGCTTGAGGAAGCTTTGAAGAATGATATTCATATTGAGACCTCAAGTGCTTTTGATATCAATATTGTAGAATCACTTTTTGAAAGTGGAAAAATTAGCAAGGAGCAGTACATCGTGTGCAATGGTTTTAAAAGGAACCAGTATGTGGAGAACATTGCTCGCTTGATAAATAGTGGTTATACAAACGTTATTCCAGTGGTGGATAATAAGAACGAACTTGATTTGTTTGACCAAAGTTTTAAGAATCCAACTAAGATAGGTATCCGAATTGCTTCTGAAGAAGAACCAAAGTTTGAGTTTTATACCTCTCGTTTAGGACTTGGTTACAAGGATATTGTTCCTTTTTACAAGAATAAGATTCAGAACAATAAGAAGTTTGAGCTGAAGATGCTTCACTTTTTTATTAATACCGGTATCAACGATACGGCTTATTATTGGAGTGAATTGTTGAAGTGCGTGAACGTGTATGTGGAGCTTAAGAAAATATGCCCAACACTGGATTCATTGAATATTGGTGGAGGTTTCCCTATTAAAAATAGTTTGAGCTTTAACTATGATTACGACTACATCGCGGAGCAAATAATTGAGCAAATAAAAATGATGTGTAACAGCAATGGAGTGCAGGAACCACACATTTTTACTGAATTTGGTTCATTTACAGTAGGAGAAAGTGGAGCGACCTTCTTTTCGATTATTGACCAAAAGAAGCAGAATGACCGTGAAAATTGGAACATGATTGATGGTTCGTTTATGACGGCTTTACCTGATGCATGGGCTATTAATAAGCGCTTTATCCTGTTGGCGGTAAACCGATGGGAGAAGCCATACGAGCGAGTTTTGCTAGGTGGGCTTACTTGTGATAGCGATGATTATTACAACAGTGAGCAGCATTCCAATGCGATTTACTTGCCAAAGTATGATTCTGAGGAAAGGCAAATTGTAGGCTTCTTTCATACGGGTGCTTATCAAGAAAGTGTGGGTGGCTATGGAGGAATTCAGCACTGCTTAACACCGGCCCCAAAACACGTGGTGATAGACCGTGATGAGGATGGCGAAGTGCGTACAAGATTGTTTGCTAAAGAACAGAGTTACAAATCGATGATGAAAATTTTAGGGTACTGATAATTTTCATTTGATATATCAAAAGGATTTAAAATATTGCAATAGAAATGAGCAAAGAAAGAAACACGATATCGAAGTTTATTGAAGAGCATTATTTGCACTTCAATGCAGCGGCACTTATGGATGCTGCCAAAGGTTATGAAAAGCACCTGGAAGAAGGTGGTAAAATGATGATTACCCTTGCCGGAGCTATGAGTACGGCAGAGTTGGGTAAAAGTCTCGCTGAAATGATTCGTCAGGATAAGGTGGATATTATTTCCTGTACGGGGGCAAACCTTGAGGAAGATATAATGAACCTTGTGGCACACAATAGCTACAAGCGTGTTCCGCATTATCGCGACTTAAGCCCACAAGAAGAAAGAGAGCTTTTGGATGGTGGCTTTAACCGTGTTACCGATACTTGCATTCCTGAAGAGGAGGCGTTTAGAAGACTGCAAAAGCACATTGAAAAAATATGGAAAGACGCGGAAGCTGCTGGCGAGCGTTTTCTTCCACATGAGTATATGTACAAAATGCTGCTAAGCGGTGACTTGGAGCAATACTATGAGATCGATCCAAAGAATAGCTGGATGCTGGCTGCGGCCGAAAAGAACTTGCCAATTATCTGCCCTGGATGGGAAGACAGTACCATGGGAAACATTTTTGCTTCCTATTGCATGAAGGGCGAACTGAAGCCTACTACCATGAAAAGTGGAATTGAATACATGACATGGTTGGCAGATTGGTATGTGAAAAATTCTGAAGGTAAAGGAGTTGGCTTTTTCCAGATAGGTGGCGGTATAGCGGGCGATTTCCCGATTTGTGTGGTGCCTATGCTTTATCAGGATTTAGAGATGGAAGATATACCATTTTGGAGTTACTTTTGCCAAATCTCAGATTCAACCACCAGCTACGGATCTTATTCTGGAGCGGTGCCAAATGAGAAAATTACTTGGGGAAAACTGGATATTGACACCCCAAAGTTTATTGTAGAATCGGACGCTACTATAGTGGCGCCATTAATCTTTGCGTGGCTTTTAAATTATTAAATCAGATAAAAGGGGCGTTATGAAACCAACACCATCGAGCGACAAGAAGCGAGTGATCGTGGATTACAAGAATGTAACTCAGGATATTCTTGAGCTATTTACAGATCGTTATCCTTATGGATACGAAGATGAGGACATCATCAAGTTTAAAAATGCCAAAGGCGAAACTGTAAGAGCAGTGCCCTTTGAAACCAAGGACACCAAATACCTAGTAAAGGTAAGTGTGGAAATGGATGCTAAAATTGAGGCTTACATGGATGATGATGAAGACGATGATGATACTGTAGCTGGTGATGATGCTAATTTAGAGGCTCCTGAGGAAGCAGACGAAGACTAAGCAAGAGCAATGTAGTATAAAGCAAAAGCCCCAAATTTCGGGGCTTTGTTGTTTTTGTATCAAGTAGGAAAATTAAAATCTCTTCTTATAAGCATGACAGTACGGAGTGGTTCCTTTTTTGTCATAATAGTCTTGATGGTGGTCATCCATTTCAGGGTAAAACTCACCAGCCTTGGTTATTTCAGTTGCTACTTTATAACCTTTTGCTTCAAGCTCTTTTACCAGTTTTTCGGCAATTTGCTTTTGCTCATCATTTAGGTAAAACAAACCTGAACGATACTGGGTGCCAATATCCGGGCCTTGTCCGTTTACCTGAGTTGGGTCATGAGTTTCAAAAAACAAACGAGCCAAGGTTTCAAAATCTGTTTTTGACGGATCGTAAACAACCTCTACCGTTTCCGCGTGGCCTGTAGTTCCAGTACACACTTCACGATAAGTAGGATTGGCAACATGGCCACCTGTGTATCCCACTGTAGTGGAAATTACACCGTCAGCTTTTTGCATATAATATTCAGTTCCCCAGTAGCATCCTGAGGCAAAAAGAGCTCTTTCCATAGTTTTGGGCTTATTGTTTTGTGCAAAGGCACCGATGCTTAGCATCAGCGCCAATGTTGTTATTATCCAATTTTTCATTGTCTTTAAGTTTTGATGTCACGATGATTTCGCGGATTACTGCGAAAAAACCTGTGATATCAATTACGCAAAAGACACGCCAAAGGTTCTGTGTTAGAAGTCACCCTGAGTTTTCAATGAAGCTTTTTGCGCAATTGAAAGTATCGAAGGGTGGTTCCGAAGTCAAAAACAGTCTTAGGTACTTTCCTCCCTTTGGTCAGAAAACTCAGACTGACATTGGTCTTAAAACCTTACGCCATTACCTTCTTACTAATCAAATACTCCGCAATCTGCACAGCATTGGTAGCAGCCCCTTTCCTCAGGTTATCAGCCACTATCCAGCAGTTCAGAGTGTTTATTTGCGACAAATCTCTACGAATACGCCCCACAAATACATCGTCCTTTCCTTTAGAATATAACGGCATCGGGTAGGTGTTAGTTTCCAGCATATCCTGCACGGTGATTCCATCACAGTTTGCCAATAACTTTCTTACATCACCAGTGTTGAATTCGTTTTCAAACTCAATATTCACACTTTCAGAATGTCCGCCAACTACGGGAACACGCACAGCTGTAGCGGTAACATGAACATTATCATCACCAAGAATTTTCTTGGTTTCGTTGGTCAGTTTCATTTCCTCTTTGGTGTAGCCGTTTTCTAAAAACACATCGCAATGAGGGATGCAGTTTCTGTCAATTTCATAAGGATAAGCCATATCGCCTTTTTGACCAGTGCGCTCATTTTCCATTTGAGCAACAGCTTTTACACCAGTTCCGGTAATGCTTTGGTATGTGCTTACCACCACTCTTTTTATAGAATATTTTTCGTGAAGTGGTTTAAGAACCATCACCAATTGGATGGTTGAGCAATTTGGGTTGGCGATAATTTTATCATCTTCCGTAAGGCTGTCACCATTTATTTCAGGTACAATAAGTTTCTTGTCTGGGTCCATTCTCCAGGCCGAAGAATTGTCGATAACGGTAGTTCCAACAGCGGCAAATTGGGGGGCAAACTCTAATGAAGTATCGCCACCGGCTGAGAAAAGAGCTATGTCAGGTTTGGATGCGATTGCCTGTTTCATGGAGATTACCTTCACCTGTTTACCCTTAAAGGAAACTTCTTTACCTACAGACTTTTCTGAGGCAACCAATAGTAATTCGTCCATCTGGACATTTCTTTGCTCAAGTACTTTGAGCATCTCCTGGCCTACCATTCCGGTGGCTCCAACTACAGCAATACGCATAGGTTCTAAAAAATTAATCTTAAATTAATCAACTGATTTTAAGAGCTCAAAGTTAAGCTCTAAATTCAATCAATGAGAACTGCGCTGATAATATTATTGCTCCCTGTTTTCTGCTTTTCGCAGATTACCGTTTCTGATGATTTTTCGGATGGTGATTTTATGCAGAACCCGAATTGGGTAGGTGACACCGGAAAATTTATTGTGAACCCCAATTTTCAACTTCAGTTGAATGACAATGCTGCGGGTAGTACTTATTTAAGCTCAGTTTCAGAAGTTATCGATAATGCTATCTGGGAGTTTTATGTCAAAATGGATTTCAATCCATCTTCAAGTAACTATTCCAAAATATGCCTGGTTGCAGACAATGCAGATATAAGTGGTCCTTTCTATGGTTACTATGTGAGGCTGGGAGGGAGTTCTGATGATCGAATTAGTTTGTATAGACAGGATGGAGCTAGCTCTTTATTGGTTGCCGAAAGTGGTGATGATTGGTTGGATATTGCTGCTGTCGAAGTTTCGGTCAAAGTTACTCGCGATAGTTTAGGTTTTTGGGTGCTTAGCGCGGATACATCCGGAGCCACGAATTATGTGGCGTTAGATTCGGCTTCAGATGCTACTTATATCAGGAGTCAGTATTTTGGTGTAGAATGTATTTATACCAGCACCAAGTCAGATAAATTCTATTTTGATGACTTCTCAATTTCAGGAAATGCCTATAATGATAATCAACCCGCTGCCATTGTTGGTTTGACAATTTTAGACTCTTCTTCTTTGCGCTTGGAGTTTTCTGAGGCAATGGATAGTTCCAGCGCTTCTGACATCTCAAATTACCAAGGGAGCGGAAATTTAGGTTTGCCTGTTTCTGCAGTTTTCAACCAGTCAAATTTCACTAAAGTTGACCTTGCGTTTAGTTCTGTTTTCCAAATAAATAAACAATATTATCTAAATGTAAATGACGTCACGGATTTGTTTGGAAATACAACTCATGATACGCTTCCCTTTATCCGTTTTCAGGCTGTCGAAAATCAAATCGTAATTACTGAGTTAATGCCTGATCCAAGTCCTGTGGTGGGTGTTCCACCAAACGCATTGCCCGAGAGGGAATATTTGGAACTATATAATAACAGTAGTTTATCTATTGATTTGAAAGATTGGGTTTTACGTTTGGGAAGTGCAGATGAACTATTGCCAAATTTCATTTTGGATTCGGGAGAGTTTGTGGTGGTCACTAAAGACATTGGAGTTGCTGAATTTCCTCAAGGAATTCCTGTTTTAGGATTGGATATGTCTTCAACCGCACTTACCAATAGTGGAACAAGTGTTTCTTTAATGTCTCCAAAGGGAGTGTTTGTAAATAGTGTGACATACACAGATGATTGGTATAATGATGCAAACAAGGAAAATGGTGGGTGGTCGATAGAGCTGATTGATATTGATAATCCTTGCGGTGTTAAGGAGAATTGGACGGCATCTGTGAATCCTATTGGAGGAACACCTGGCGCTAAAAATAGTGTGGCAGGAGTGAATCCGGACACCATTCCTCCAGCAATTACTCGAGTAGCTATTTTGGGAGATAGCAGCATCGGGGTTTACTTTTCAGAGAGAGTAGACCAGCTACAATTGACAGATATTTCAAATTATATGATTTCTCCTAGTATCGCTATCCAAAGTGTGGAGCCGGATTCTATAAGTTACTCTAGTACTGTTATTAGGTTTGGAGAAAAAATTAAGGAAGAGACGCTTTATAGGTTGTGGATGAGTAGTTTGCTATTTGATTGTACTGGAAATACTATGATGAATGACACTGCTATATTTGCTATTCCTTCTATCCCAAAGGAGGGGGAAGTGTTAATTAATGAAGTTTTGTTTAATCCCTATCCAGAAGGTTCTGATTTTGTGGAACTTTATAATTACTCTGAAAAAGTATTTGACCTTAATAAGCTTCTTTTGGGTACTTGGAACCCAGTAACAAAATCCGTGGAAAATGTTGAGCTGATTTCAAACGAAAGTTACCTGTTTGGGCCTGGTGAATATGTTGCAATTTCTGTTGATGTGGATTTTTTAAATGAGAATTATAAAATAGAAAATAAGCGGGCCCTATTAAAATCCGATGCTGTGCCCAGTATGCCAGATGCAGAGGGTAGTGTTGCCCTTGTTAGCAGCGATTTGTCTACTATCTGTGATTATTTGGAGTATGACGATAAAATGCATCTTTCTGTTTTGCAAAGTGAAGAAGGTGTGAGTTTGGAACGTATCAGTTTTGCAAAATCAAGCCAAGATGAAGATAATTGGCACAGTGCAGCCGAAGGGGTGGGCTTTGCAACTCCTGGCTATTTAAATAGCATGGCTTATCAAAGCATTTTTAAAGGAACAGTGTCGCTTGATCCAAAAGTTTTTTCTCCAAATCAGGATGGGTATCGCGATATTTTGAATATCAATTACAGCTTTGAGCAGCCTGGAAATGTGGTGACGGTAAATGTTCGGAATAGTGGCGGTACTTTGGTTAAAGAGCTTGAGGAAAACACCAACGTGGGTCAGGAGGGATTCTTTACCTGGGATGGCACAGACAATAACTCACAACTCCTAAATTCAGGGATTTATATTATTGTGCTGGAGTACTTTAACCCGAATGGCGACAGGCAGATTTTTAAAGAGACATGTGTGTTGAGTCTCTGAATATTTTCCAATTCTAGGTAGGATATTCCTGCTTACTTTTGAGGCATCAAAAACACAGCATTGATCATGACCAAGCAAGAAAAAATTTCAGCCTTTGATCCCAACGGATTAGCAACTAGTGACCAGCTTTTTGGCTTGCCGTTTAGCTATGAAGAGAGTGAAACTGTAGTCATTCCGATTCCATGGGAAGTTACCGTGAGCTATAGTGCTGGAACTGCATCGGGGCCAAAAGCCATTGCAGAGGCTTCGCTACAGGTAGATTTGTACGATGCTTTTTTGAAGGATGCCTGGAAGCGCGGAATTTTCATGATGGAGCAAGATCATAAATGGGAAGCCACGAGCAATCAGTATCGTCATTTGGCTGAAAAGCACATTGACAATTTAGAAAGTGAAAGGGTAGATGAAGAACTTTTGCATAGTGTGAATGGAGCGTGTGCAGGAATGGTGGCGCGTGTGAAGGAGCTGTGTGCGAATGCCCTGAATGATGGAAAAAGGGTTGCGCTTTTGGGAGGTGATCATAGCACGCCATTAGGATACATGCAAGCTTTAGCCGAAAGGCATGCCGACTTCGCGATACTGCAAATTGATGCCCACGCAGATCTACGAGATGCTTATGAAGGCTTTGAGTATTCTCATGCTTCCATAATGTTTAATGCGCTTAAAATACCTCAGGTAAGTAAACTGGTGCAAATTGGTATTAGAGATTATTGCGAGGCAGAGAACGACATCATTGAACAGTCAAAAGGTCGCGTTACTACATATTTTGACCGTGATTTAAAAGCCGCTCGATTTAACGGGAAAACGTGGAAAGAGCAGTGCGAGGAAATCGTGGCGCAGCTTCCTGAAAAGGTGTATTTGAGTTTTGATATTGATGGCTTGGATCCTAAGCTTTGTCCAAATACAGGAACACCCGTAGCAGGTGGTTTTGAAGTAGAAGAGGTGCTTTTTCTTTTGGAAACTTTAGTGAAATCCGGTAAGAAAATAATCGGACTGGACCTTAATGAAGTAGCTCCCGGAGAGGACGAATGGGATGCTAACGTAGGGGCGAGATTGCTCTACAGGCTTTGTAATATTATGGCAGTGGGGGGTTGATTTTACGCAAAAGGCCAAAGGGGTGCGGTTTTTCCTCAACGCAAAGTCGCTAAGTACGCAGAGTAAATCGCAGAGATCAACTCATGAAAATTCTAACGCTTATCCTGAGATAATCTCCAGCACCAATTCTTTCGTCAAGGGCTTACCGTTGGCTTTGACCTTAATGTCTTCAAAGTTGAAACGAAAGTCGCAACCTTCTTTCCAGCGGTCACAACCATAGGCGGTTTTTCCCTTTATCAAAGTTCCCTTCTTGCATTTTGGGCAACTGGGCATTCCTCCATCTTTTTTGGGAGAGGCCGGGGTTTTGTTTTCAAACTCTAATTCGAATGAATCGGTGAGCTTCAAAATGCCTTCCACTTTTTCACCATTCAAAACGAATCCTTTGATTTTTGTAGTAGCTTTTTTGTCAATCAATCGCCTTACTTGAGCCTCGGTAAGTTTCTTTTTTAAGAAGTGGAAAGGCAGACGGAAATCACATCCGTCCTTCCATCTGCTGCAACCGTAGCTAGACTTTCCTTTGAGGACTTTTCCTTCACTACATTTTGGGCAATTCCTGTTAGAGCTTGTTTTTTTTGGGGTGCTTTTTTTTGCCTTCTTATACTCAGTCTGTGTTTCCGAGGCATGTGCCAATCTTGGTCTTCTGTTTTCCATGCGCACTTCATACACCAGTTCGTTCACCATTTTCTTCATATTATATATGAATTGCCTGGCGCTAAACTCACCTTCTTCAATTTCCTTGAGCTGTTTTTCCCACTGGCCGGTAAGCTCTGCCGACTTCAATAATTCATTTTGAACGGTGCTGATAAGTTGGATTCCCATCTCGGTGGGGATCACTTGCTTTTTTCTTCGCTGGGTGTAGTTTCTCCTAAAAAGTGTCTCAATAATACTGGCACGGGTTGATGGTCTTCCGATGCCGTTGGCCTTCATCAAATCGCGAAGCTCGTCATCATCTACTTGCTTGCCGGCCGTTTCCATGGCTCGTAGCAAAGAAGCTTCGGTGTAGTAGCTCGGTGCCTTGGTACTTTTCTCTATAAACGAGGGTTGATGAGGTCCTTTTTCCCCTTTCGCGAAAGCGGGCAAAATACCGTCATCGTCAGTATCATTTTTGTCGCCATCATCTGTATCCTTCTTATTGGTGTCAAAAAGTATGCGCCAGCCTTGTTTCAAAATCTCCTTTCCACGGGCTATAAACTCTACCGTTTCAACCTTAGCGGTAACCACCGTTTTGGCCACCTTACAATCCGGGTAAAAAACAGCGATGAACCTGCGAACAATGATGTCATACACGTTTTGGCTAATCCCGTCCAGAGGTTTTTGCTCACCCGTTGGAATAATCGCGTGGTGATCGGTTACTTTTTTGTCATTAAAAACCTTGGTGGATTTTGGAATTTTCTTGCCCAATAAAGGTTGGGTAAATGAAGAGTAGTTGGTTAACCCTTGAAGAATACCGGGAATTTTGGGATACATATCATTGGGTAGAAATGTGGTGTCAACCCTCGGGTAAGTTACCACTTTCATTTCATAAAGCTTCTGCACAGTTTTGAGCGTGGCATCGGCACTCATCCCAAACTTATTGTTGCAATATACCTGAAGGCTAGTAAGATCGAACAACTTGGGAGCGTATTCTTTGCCCTCTTTTCTTTCTATATCTGTAATCTCGAGATCCTTTCCGCTAACCTGATTTAGCAGTTTTTCCCCATCCTCTTTTGTAAAGAATTTACCTTCGGTATTGTTGAAAATCGTTTCGCGATATAAAGTCTGAAGTTCCCAGTAAGGCTGGGGCTTAAAGTTTTCAATTTCGTGATGGCGATTGACCAGCATGGCGAGGGTAGGGGTTTGCACCCTCCCGATGGAAAGCACCTGCTTGGGCGCCCCATATTTTAAAGTAAAAAGCCGGGTGGCATTCATGCCGAGAAGCCAATCGCCAATGGCGCGTGAGCTGCCGGCATAGTATAGATTGTCAAACTCCGTGGCGGGTCGCAGTTGTTTAAAACCATCTTCAATGGCTTCTTTGGTAAGTGATGAAATCCAAAGCCTTTGCACCTCGCCTTTATAGCCAGCTTGCTGAATCACCCAACGTTGTATCAACTCTCCCTCCTGCCCGGCATCACCACAGTTTATCACCACGCTAGCTTTGTCAAAAAGTCCTTTGATGACTTTAAACTGCTTTTTCACTCCGGGGTCTTGCATCACCTTAGTTTCAAAGCGCTCCGGAAGCATGGGGAGGGTGTTCAAATCCCAGCGTTTCCAGTGGGGTTTGTAATCTTCTGGTGGAAGCAAAGTGCAAAAGTGGCCAAAAGTCCAGGTTACCTGATAGCCATTGCCTTCAAAATAGCCATCATGCTTGGTGTTGGCACCAATCACTTGAGCAATTTCGCGGGCTACGCTGGGCTTTTCGGCTATGCAGACTTTCACTTTTTAGACTAAAATTTTGGGGTGCGTGATGTGCTGCGCAAGATAGAAATTGTTTGCGGGAGGTGTTGCTGTTTGTTGGGAACGGTTTAGCTATGAATAGTAGCGGATTTATATTCACCTACTTTTCAGAATACTTAAACCTTTATTTTTTAAATATATTTTTCAATTTGGCACCTAAACCGCTATTATTTATAGCTGTTGTTGTAACCAGTGATTTCTTTTCTTTTATTATTTCTAACCTTTTTAGCTGTTCAGATTTAGCTTTAATTAATCCTACAGTTTTATGTCGATTAAATTGAGGTTCAGTAATTTTTGATAGTTCTAATGCGGAAATAGCGAATTCAGAGGCTTCTTGTTTTCTGTCCAATTTGTGACATAAATTAGCCATTAAGTCAGCATAATAGAATTTGTCACTATTCATCATTAAGTCTCCACCTGTTTTGTCAAATCTTACAGTCGCTATTTCATAAGCATCATCATATTTTTCCGATTGCTCTGATTCAAGAATTACTTGACATAATTTCAAATCAGCTAGTCCAGTTGTCCCGCTTCTATTTTTTGAATAATAATGTTCAACTACAATTCGAAAGTGTTTTTCTGCTTTATTGTAAGAATTATTCTTTAGGTAGTATTCTCCTAATTGCTCATTTCCGAAAATAGTGCTTGATTTTTCTTCAGGGTAATCGCTAATAACTCTTTCCATAAATTCTATTCCCTTTTCTTGAAGAGTTTTTATGTCAGAGTCCAATAAATAACTAGCCTGAATTCTTAAATATTGAGCTTTGTGGTAATTCCCACGAGAACGTTTTAAACGAGCTTCAAATTCAGATTCAATTTGGTCGTTCCATTTTGTATTTCTATACCAATCTTCTTTACTCATTATTTTTTTCGCTCATTGGTTACAACGTTTGTGTATAAGTAAGTGTGTTTATATACGCCAATAGCACCTTTTCACTAAGTCTCAGTGCTGGCGGTAGTTCACACGTAATTAGTAGGCAATATAGAAAGATATTTTTTGCAGAAAATAAGTTTGGTCTATTGGGCTTCACTTAGTGTTTTAACTTCTTCCAGCCATTGTTGCCAGCGTATTTCCTGGCTTCCATAATCATCTATATAAGGCCCAAAAACGAACTGAAGTTTGGAGTTACCGTCTTCAGTATCCATTACAAGCAGTTTTTCTACTGTATGGCGGCCATTCATATCATAGTCTATTTGTAGGTATAGGTTTCCAAAAAGGGTCATTACATAGCCGTGGGCTTTTTCGCCTGGTACGTCAAGGTTTAGTTTTACACGAGAGCCGTTTGTCCAAGGAGCGTTAAAAAAGGCCTCTTCGCCAAATCGTTTTCCTAAACTTTGGGCATACTCTGTTTTGGTAAAAGCTTCCCAAATTTTTTCTTTAGAGGCGTTTATTTCAGCTTCCAAAAACACAAAAGGGGTAGATCCAATTTCGGCTGCTTCTTTATCTGTAAGAAAGTCTACTTCATTATACCAGGAAGTGCCGTTACCGCCATTCAAATACCTAAAACCAACCACTGTATCTGTATCCACTATTACAGCTTGGATTACAATTACCAATTCGGTTTGGCGGGTTTGCGGAGAATAGTAATGTGCCAATTTGGGCAGAGTGATGTCCACAGGTTTTGCGGTGGGATATTCGGCTGGGTCAAAATACATAAGGGAGGTTCCGTTTCGTGTTTCATCTTTGGTAGGCATTCTACCATTCACTACCGGGATCTTGGCAAGATCAACCACATTTACCGGTGGAAAGCCACGCAAATTATCCGGGCAATACCATCCACCATAAGGGTGAATACTTGCATTGGTTTGTTCTACGGTTTGAAGCTCAGCATCCGTTGCTTGCTCAGGTTGATTTGCTTTGTCTTGCTGTGCACAGGCTGTTATAAATCCGCAAGAAACTATAAGCAGCGATAACATGATTTTTCCTTTTTTCATCACTTGATTTTTTGAGGAATGCCATTGGGCACACCGGGTTATGTTTTACTACAGTGAAGTTGCAGCAAGCCATCGAGACAAAGCATTACCTAATGTAAAACAATGCAAACGGAATGTAAAAATTACAGGCGGTAGTGTTCTACTGTGGTATTTACCGCTAGAAAGATTGCTAGGTATTTTGCACAAATTGTGATTCGCTGCTCGTTTTGTAGGAAAAATCCCCAAATGTTAATTCTCGTTTTTTTGATTCGTCTGAAAATCAATGCGCTTAAAATCAGATGGTAGATATGTGTCACTTTCGTTAGTAATATTTTAGGCCTGATTTATGCAGTAGTTTTCTTACAAGCAGGTTGACTCCCCAGGCTTGCTTTTATAAAATAACATAAAATTGAAATGACTAATATCGCTGCATTCAAGTCTTACGCAGACTCTCCAAACTATCCCCAAAATATTTCTGAATTAACGCCTGCCCAATGGATTCATTACTTGATGCTTCTGTCGAGGTACAGCAATCAAGAAATATCTATTCAGGATTTTAAAGTAGAATGGTTGGCTTATCTCACTCGAATGAGTTCTTTTGGTGCAAGCCGAATGAGAGTGGAAGAAATGATTAATTCTGAGGAGTATAGTCTAGATGGCTTTGTGCAACACTTAGATGGAGTTATAGAAATAAACACTTTTACGGTAACAAATAATTTACCACAGTACACGTGGAATAACATTAGATACACTGGCCCTCAAGATTTGTGTTTCAATTTATCTTTTGGTCAGTTTTTGACTGCATATTATGTCTTTCAAGATTATGCGCTTACCCAAAACCCAATTGCTCTAAAGTACCTTTTTGCCGTGTTATATAGTGATGGAAGCCCACTTTATCAAAGAGTAGAGGCACTGGAAGATATTCCAAATTACGTGGCTTTGTCGGCTTACTATTTTTTCAAATCGGTGGTTTCACACATTCATGAGAATCCTGTATATGTGGCTGGAGAAGATCTTCCGTTGTATAGAGTTCTTAAAGAGGCGGCTAAGAAATCCGATGTTTCCAACTTTGGAATGGAGGAAGCTTTATATGATATCGCATATCAAAGTGGTGTTACAATAGATCGGGATAATCTAAAAAACCAAAACTTGTATGAAGTACTGCGCTATGTTTGGTTTAGAATAAAAGCGGATTAAGTATTTACAGGTTTGTACAAAACAACAAAGCCCCGCTGATGCGGGGCTTTGTTGTTTTGCAACATATTGACTTACATCAAAAAAGTAAAGGTGTAACCACTAATAGTTACGGTGGCGACTCTGTCACAGACTCCGTTTCCATAGTCAAACAGGCGATCTGGAAGCGGTGGAACTTGCAGGTTAAATGAACCACTAACAATGTAACTACAACCAGCTTCTACACGAAGTGGGTCGATTATAGTAATGTCGTAGTCAATTCCAGAAGCGGTTTTTCCATCTGCCACACCTGTAATTTCTACTGCATTGTCATGCGGATTTAAGTTTCCAAAGCCATCAGTCCATACACGGGTTTGAGTGCTGTTCCATGTTATCGTATCTTGATTTGGATTGATAATAGATAAAGCGGTGTTGATGTCCAAATACGGATCTCCATCATTATTTAAGCCTTGAAAAGTCATTGATTTAGAACCTATAACTAAGTGATCATTTACCGTATACCCATTAGAAGTTACAGAAGTAACCGAACCAGCATCAAATGGATTATCTTCTAGTGTAACAATCAATTTTCCACGCCTATTTTTACCATCAGAACCTAAACAATTTGTGGCTCCAAAATCAAGCGTGACCTCTGTTGTAGATCCTGTGGTGTCAATAGTGTAGGTAATACAGCTGAGCCACGAGGTTGTTTTCTTTGAAGGGTTACCTTCCATACTCATTTGCCCAAGGTTGGTGATTTCATCGTCTATGCTCATCGTCATGGCGATGTCATCTGTGGTTTCAGCCTCTGGCTTTTCAGGGCTAGTATCAGCTTGTGTGTCGTCTTTTTGGCATGAGGCCAACCCCGCAATAAGAAGTGCGGAGAGTAGAAATTTTGGTGTTTTCATGATTGTTTACTTTAGTAATACTTACGCAAGTTTAATACAATTTATTGTGTAAATGGTTTGAATTTCAGTGCTGTAGCGTTTGGTTAGATGTGAAAATCAAACAGTTGTAATTTCTAATTGCTTGAAATATCATAACTTCCATTAACACTAAAAACTCATAATTATGCCTCTCTACAAAACAGACCCCTTCAAAATTTTATTTCTGGATATTGAAACAGTGAGCCAGGTAGAAGATTTCAATAAGCTGGATGAAAATTGGCAACACCTTTGGGATGGAAAAACTCAATACCAAAGACAGGATGAAACTCCTGAAGAATATTACCCCAAGCGTGCTGCGGTGATGGCAGAGTTTGGAAAGGTGATTTGTATTTCATGCGGTTTTCTCAAAGAAATAGAAGGACACCGTACATTTCGCGTTCGATCCTTTTATGGTGATGATGAAAAAAAGGTTCTCGAAGATTTCGCAGAAATGCTCTGCAAGCACTTTGACAAAGATTATTTGCTATGCGCTCACAATGGTAAGGAGTTTGACTTTCCCTACCTTTCGCGAAGAATGATTGTGCACGGAATACATTTGCCAAATTCGCTAAATACAAGCGGACTAAAACCGTGGGAAGTGCCACATTTGGATACCATGGAAATGTGGAAATTTGGCGATTGGAAAAGTTACACAAGTATTAAGCTGCTTTCGGCTTTGTTGGACATTCCTACCCCCAAAGATGACATTGACGGCAGTATGGTGGGAGATGTGTATTGGAAAGAGAAAGATTTGGAACGCATAGTTACCTATTGCCAAAAGGACGCGGTAACCGTGGCGCGTGTATTTTTAAAAATGGAAGGTCTGGGAGAGCTCCCGGAAGATGAAATAGTTATAAATAATGACTGATAGCCCTTTACTTCGCGTAAAAGAATTGAACATAAAAGCGGGAAAATTACCGCTTGTACATAATCTGAATTTTGACCTTTTCAGAGGAAAAACACTGGGTATTGTAGGTGAATCCGGTTCAGGAAAATCACTGACCAGTTTGGCTATCATGGGGCTTTTGCCCAAATCTCTTACCGTTTCCGGGCAAATTATTTACACAAAGAAGAACCTTCTTGAAATCCAGGAGAATGCGTATTCAGCACTTCGCGGAAAGGACATTGCTATGATTTTTCAGGAGCCTATGACAGCTCTCAATCCAACCATGAAATGTGGAAAACAAGTGATGGAAATAATGCTTCGTCATTTGAAAATTGGAAAGGAAGAAGCGAAAACAAGAACTTTAGAACTCTTCAATAAGGTGGACCTTCCAAGGCCGGAGGCAATAATAGATAGCTATCCGCATCAAATAAGCGGTGGACAAAAGCAGCGCGTGATGATTGCCATGGCTATTGCTTGCAAGCCAAAAATACTGATAGCGGATGAGCCAACTACTGCACTGGACGCTACCGTGCAACAAGGAATTTTAGACCTTTTGAATGCTCTGCGTGATGAATACGGTATGGGTATGATTTTTATAAGCCATGACCTGGGTGTGGTAAAAAATGTGGCGGATGATATTTTGGTGATGTACAAGGGGGAAACCATGGAATACGGTAAGTCTGAAGAAGTTTTTCATCATCCTAAAAACCCTTACACCCGCGGCCTTTTGGCATGTAAGCCAAGCCCCGGAACTTCTTTTGAAAGGCTTCCGGTGGTGAGTGATTTTTTAGAGGGAAATAGACCTAAGTTAAAGTTGCAAACCCCTGAAGGGCGTGAGCATAAGTTGGAGGAGCTGCTTAAGCAAAAACCACTTTTGCAGGTAAAGGATGTAAACAAATACTTTAAGGGGAAGAGCGGCATGTTTACGAAAAGTAGCACTGTAACTGCTCTGGATAAAGTGGAATTAAAGATTTACCCCGGAGAAACTTTGGGCTTGGTGGGAGAGTCAGGGTCAGGAAAAACTACATTGGGAAGAATACTTTGTGGCTTGGAAAAGGCCAGCACCGGTTCTGTTTTTTACAAAGGAAAAGATATAAGTAAAGCCACCACAAGTGATTGGCGAACTTTGCACCGCGATATTCAAATCATTTTTCAGGATCCGTTTTCAGCTTTAAACCCAAGGATAAAAATTGGAGACGCAATAGTAGAAGCTATGGCGTTGCGAAAGGATATTAAAAGTAAAGATAGAAAGGCCGAGGCCGAGAGTCTTTTGGTAAAAGTGGGGTTGACTGCTGAGCAGTATGACCGCTACCCACACGAGTTTTCGGGTGGACAAAGGCAAAGAATTGGTATTGCACGAGCCTTGGCTGTGCAGCCCAAGTTTATTGTTTGTGATGAGTCAGTGAGCGCGTTGGATGTTTCGGTACAGGCGCAAGTGCTCAACCTTTTAAATGACCTAAAAGACGAATTCAATTTTACTTACCTCTTCATTTCTCATGACCTTTCTGTGGTCAAGTATTTTTCTGATAGAATAGTGGTGCTCAAAGATGGACAACTTGTGGAGGAAGGCGCGGCCGATGCGCTTTATGATAATCCGCAAACGGAGTATACCAAGAAATTGATTGCGTCTACGTTTAATTAGTTTTTAGTTCTGTGGATAAAAGAAATGTATTGAATCTGCAGAGATAAGTATTGAGCGACTTGAAAGCGAAGAATCTATTTGTTGATTAGGTGCAACCAAAATGCAAATAGTTTTCTCCAGACTTTGCAACAACTCCACTTCATCCAAGGTTGGTAGGCGATCATAAGCAGTACAATGTGTATAGAAAATCATATCGGCAAATAGCATAGATGGTGTGTTGAAGATTACCGAGTTTTCCGGAATATTATTTTTTACTTCGAGAGCAAATTCCCGGTATTTCTCAGAGCGCTCAATAGTTAGTTGTGGTTCACTTTCGTTTACATAGGTCACAAAAAACTTTATTGAGATAATGGCTACTATAAGAAGGAAGACAAACTTTCGTTTGCGAGCGGCCCACAACCATTCGATAAACGGTGCAGCTAAAAAAGCGGCATAGGGAATTAATATTATGGTAAAGGCCTTAAGCTTAGTGGCCGCAATGGTATAAAAAATAAGGACGGCAAAAAATGAAACTGCTGCGGTGATGAGTATGGGGCGGTGCTCCCTGCGCAAAGACCGGGCGATGGATAAAGTGCCCAAAGCAAGTAATACAAGAACAAGAAACTGTTCTGCCCATACTACAAAATGGTAATTCCAGGCATGGTAGTGTTCTTCTACAGTGTGTGAGAAATGCAGACTATTGTATTCCCATTCCTTTATAAATAGATCTGGAAAGCGTAGGTATGAATAGAGTTGCCAAGGAACAAAAACGAGTAATGAGCTAAGGCCAGAAAGAAATAGATCCCTCCAGCTTTTAAGCGTAAAATTCTTTGTGAGCAGCAAGAATAGCCCAAAACTGAATAGCACCAATGAGCCTGCCAACCATTTAGTGAGCATGGCTGCTCCGCAAGCAAGCCCTATTGCTAAGGCATATTTTAGTTTAGGTGCTTTTGTATAAGAGATGAATGCCCAAAAAGCTAAGCTCGTGTAGCTTGCAAAAGCCAAGTCATTATGATCCATACCTTGGCGCCCATTAACGAGCAATAATAGCATGGGGGAGGTAAATACGATGAGCATAAGCCAATGTGAGGCCTTGGGAAAATAGAGTTTTGTTGCTTTATAAACAGCTAATCCCATAACTAGAAACATCACTACACTTGCACTCCTCATGCCCTGTAGTGAGGTGCCAAAAACTTTCATTCCTAGGGCCATTTGCCAAGTAAAGAGGGGTTGCTTATGAAGCCAAGTATATGTGGCGTACCAAGCTTGATATGGCCATGAAGTAATGTAATTTGTTGGCATCAGTTTTAGATGGAATGGATCCGTCATTGCATTAAGTGCAACTACAGCGTGATAGCGCTCATCCCAGGGATGAAGATAGTCGTCAAGAAATATGGAGTGAATGGCGACTAAAATTCCTCCGCCTAAGATGGTGAAAAAAGAAAAATTATAAGATTGCCGATACCATAAAAGACCACCAATCATGAAAAGTAATATGCTGCAAAATAAAAGTATGTTCATGAGTGGAGAGACAAGTTTTTTATATCAAAATCCTTCATTTCTTTTGGCTTTATCGTAGTCTGGTGGATCTAAAAGTTCAGGGTAGTTTTTTACAAAATTGTCTTCGGTAATCTGTTCCCAAAATAATGCTTTTGACATACTATCGGGGTGTATCAGCCCTTTAGAATAAAGAATATTGAAGTGCAGTGATAAAATGCTGGCGACCACAATTAGTGTGTAGGTAAGCGTAGAAGGTAAAATGCCTTTTTTGGCGACAGCCGCCAATAAGGAGGCTATGGAAAGCCCCATAAAAGGCAGGTACTCTATCAATGCACGAGCTCCAAAACTGCCGCCATACCACCAGCACCACCAGCTAAAAGTAATCCATAACCCTACAAAAAGGGTAATAAGCGAGGCTGTGGCTGTTGTTCTGTTTTTCTTGAATAGAAAGTAAAATCCGGGTAAAGCCAGAAACAGCAGAGGGCTATAGATGAACCAACCCTTGCGGTAGCTGAAGAGGCCTTTCCAGAGCTTGGGATCAGAAAAGAAGAAGCCTTCTTCATTGTAGCTGTAAAAAAACCAGTGTCCTGTCATGTGTTTCCAATAGACAAACTGAGGAACCCAAAGTAAAATGGCAAGTAGACCGGCTATTAAAGCATGCTTTAGGATTATAAGAGGATCATGTTGCTTTCTTTGAAAAAATAAGGAGATAAGAGGAAATAGAAGTAGGACAATATTAGTAGGGCGCAGCAATACCAAAAGACCAGCAAGCAACCCTAAGCCTATCGCTAAGCTCATGCTTTGGCGGATGCGGTATTTATAAAAGAAATAAAGGAGAGCTGAAAACAGTGCGAAGCCATAAGCATGACTCATAGGTTCAACAAAGGTATAATGCGGCAAGTTGGTGCCTATAAATAGGGCGACTGTGACCACCGAAGCTATGAATGAGGAAACATAAAACTGAAGCCAATTGCCCAAATACCAGAGTCCGATTAGGGCAAAAACCAGACTAGAGGCTAGCAAGCCGATTTTATATGGTTTGCTAAAAGCATCAGCCGAGTGGGTATCATTATACAATGCATACCCGTGAGCTGCAAGAAAAAATGGAGCGTAACATATAGATGCTCCGTAAGTCATTTTAACTGGCAGGGTTGTGCCATCAATTACAGCATGTTTAAAGTGTGCTTTATGCCACAAGGAATCCTGGTCCTCAAAATGAAAGTCTTGATAAATAAAGGTGGCAGGTAGGTATGTGTAATATTGGCTTATATCCCAATCAATCACGGGTTTACTATTCCAAATGCTTAATCGCAGAAAACTTATGGCCGAAATAATGCAAAGGAGAGAATAGGTGATATAAAAAACTCGTGAGTTTTTCTTCATTAGCCAAGTTGCATTTCAGGAATATCTCCTTCCACGATAAGTTTTCCTTCTGTTGCTTTTATAACCTGGTCTACGGTAACTCCCGGTGCTACTTCTTTTAGCTCAAAACCTCTTTCAGTAACATCAATTACGGCAAGGTCGGTTACTATTTTCTTTACACAGCGCACTCCGGTAAGGGGTAAAGTACAGCTTGGTAAAAGCTTGGATTCGCCAGCACGATTAGTATGCATCATAGCCACGATAATGTTTTCCGCAGAAGCTACAAGGTCCATAGCTCCACCCATGCCTTTCACCATTTTGCCAGGTATTTTCCAGTTAGCAATATCTCCATCTTGAGAAACTTCCATAGCTCCAAGTACCGTCATGTGCACATGCTGTCCGCGAATCATTCCAAAGCTCGTGGCTGAGTCAAAATACACTGCTCCAGGCAAAGCGGTAATGGTTTGCTTACCAGCATTTATAAGATCAGCGTCTACTTCATCTTCGTAGGGAAATGGTCCCATTCCAAGAATTCCATTTTCGGATTGAAACTCTACAGAAATGCCTTCAGGAATATAGTTTGCCACTAATGTGGGAATGCCAATTCCAAGGTTTACATAATATCCATCTTGCATTTCTTGTGCAATGCGTTGCGCGATTCCGTTTTTATCAAGTGCCATATTGTGTATTTAATCAAGTTTAAAAATAGTGCATTCTGCAGCTTTCACGCTTATTTTGGGTACTCGGTAGTTCCAAATATAAACGTGGGCCAAGGTAGCAGATGCAGGAATATTGTACCAAGTAAAAGTAAATTTTGTATCACCCGTTTGATTCCAATTGAGTTTTAAAGGAGTGATTTCTATTTGTTCGGTGGCTATTATTTCTCCAATCGAATCTTTTAGCTCAATGGTTGTATAGAGTAAATGTGGTGCAGAAGGAGCTGCAATATTTACCGAAAAAGAAAACAGAAGGTTTTTGTTTTTGAGTGTGTTTAGCCCAATATCTCCAAATTCATAGCGCTGGTTTTCAATTTTGTCTGGATGTGAAATCTGGTAATTATATACGGGAGTCAATATTTTCGGAGATTTTCGCTTTAAAAGTGAGGTACTGTTTCGCTTATCGCTGGATATAATTTTATAATCCTTAGCGGGAAACTGGCCGAGCGAATCTGAAATCAAAACTATATCTGCGGAGGTGTTGGTGATGTTCCAAGCATATTGCAAATCGTTCAGCTGAGTTCCATTTTTCATATTGAGATAATCGTACACATGCTTGTTAAAAAGTACATTGCTCTCAAGGGTTAAAAGTTGATTAGTATCCTTTTGAAGTTTTACAAGGTCATCATAAAAATCATCTGAAAATTGCTGGAGAGCCCAATCGTCCAAAGAGGCGCGGTATAGGTTATAGCGTGGTACTTGGGTTATGGGTATTAGTAATAGAGGAACGCTGAATAAGTATGCCTTGTTCCAATAGGATTGGAGAAAATCTAGGCTAAAAAATAGTGAAGCTACCAATAGAAAATACCAATGGATGGTGGTGCGCTCACGTGGTAGGTTTACATCTAAAAACCAAAACTGCACTAAGGTGGCTAGTATATTTAATGTAAGAAGCGTGCCAATTATGAAGTAAGGATTTTGGGCTTTTTTCGTGCCTATTTTACTTATGATTGTTCCTATTGCAGTTGCAATTATTAGAGCAATTATTAATAAGTCCCAAGCTGAAGAAATATTGCCATGTAGTGCCGCTAACAGGGAGTGAAAACTGTCGCGGATGTTAGTTTGAAAGCCAAAGTATAATTGATTGTAAGCTTTTAATTGTAACCCCATAAGAATTGGGATTATAAGTACACTGGCTCTAATGAGAATATTTACAAACCATTTAAATCTGGGCGTTTGCGTATAAGTAAAGTAGGCAAACAGTAGAATCCATATAAAATAACTATTCACCAAATTGAGATTGGAAAAAAGCGCTAAAGTCATAAAGAGCCAAGTTTGCCAATCAAGTAGAAGTTTTTTGCTCTCTACAGCTTTTATAAAGTGCCAAATAGCAGCGGTAAAAAAGGCTATAGAAAGACCGTATCCACGAGTGTATCCAAATAGTTCGAGTAGGTAGGGGGTGGCAATAAGACAGATCCAAAAGCCCCAACGAATCCAGATATTTTTCAGAAGCTTCCCTATTTTGAAACTATAGAAGGAAAATAGACCAAGGGCAAGCACATTGGGAATCCTTAGTGCCCACTCCTCAATGCTGATCAACTTAAAGCAAATCCAGGTAAGTAGTGAGTTTACAGGGTGATTATTAGCTGACCAAAATATGGTGTCAAAAGGAAGGAACCTATCCGTATAAATGAAATATAGAAAGGTATAAGCCTCATCATTTATTAGCGGGTTGAGATACGCCCTAGCACTTACATAAATAACCGCAATCAGGGCAAAAAGGACGAAGAGGACTTTCTCGACTTTGGCCATTGTGTAAAAAAAAGCTTAAACCGCCTTTTGCCTTACAGTCCTTTGTTCTATGCGTTTTTCAAACTTTTCACCTTGGTAAATGCGCTGCACAAAAATACCTGGGGTGTGAATTTCATTTGGATCAAGCTCACCAGCAGGCACTAGCTCTTCCACTTCGGCCACGGTGATTTTACCTCCCATTGCCATCAAGGGGTTAAAATTTCGTGAAGTTCCTTTAAAGATTAGGTTTCCTGCTTCGTCACCTTTCCAGGCTTTTACAAAGGCAAAATCAGCTTCAAAGGCGTGTTCTAAAATGTGTGGCTTTCCATTAAACCAGCGAACTTCTTTGCCCAAAGCTACTTCGGTACCATAGCCTGCAGGAGTAAAGAAAGCAGGAATTCCAGCTCCAGCAGCTCGGCACCTTTCTGCCAATGTTCCTTGCGGGATTAGCTCTACCTCAAGTTCACCGCTAAGCATCTGTTTTTCAAAAAGATCATTCTCACCTACATAAGAAGAAATCATTTTTTTGATTTGACGTGTCTGGAGTAAAAGACCTAAGCCAAAATCATCAACACCGGCATTGTTACTTATACAGGTAAGGTTAGTAGCTCCGCTTTCGCGTAAAGCATTTATACTGTTTTCAGGAATTCCTGAGAGACCAAAACCACCCAGCATCAAAGTCATGTTATCCTTAATTCCGTCTATCGCTTCTTTGGCTCCAGCCACTACTTTCTTTATCATAATGTCCTGATTTTATCAAAGATTAATTTCGTTGTCAATTTCATTCGGATCTACTTGCTCCATAGGCTCACCCTCCTCATCCTCATATTGCTTGCAGTTTAGCTCTACGCTAATGGGATCCAATGGTTTTTCAAAGTCCGCCTTGCTTATATTAAGGTTTTTGTCTGCATAGCACTTTTCCATAAAAAGAGCCCAAACAGGTAATGCCACTGTTGCTCCTTGCCCATAATAAATACTTCCAAAGTGTGCGGCTCGGTCTTCACAACCTCCCCATACAGAAGTGATCAAATTAGGAACCACACCCATAAACCAACCATCAGAATTGTTCTGTGTGGTTCCGGTTTTTCCGGCAATTGGGTTTTGGAAATCCCATGGAAAGCCAGTTACAACATCATTGGTGTAGCGACCTGATCCTAAACGCAGTCGTGCTCCAGTTCCGCTTTGAGTTACACCCTTCATCAAATCTAAGATTACGTACGCATCTTCCTCACTCATTACCTCGTTGGTACGGGGTGTAAACTCCTGAAGTACTACGCCATTTTTATCCTCAATTCGGGTAATCATTATAGGCTCCGTGTAAACACCTTTATTGGCAAAAGTGGTGTATGAGCCAGCCATCTCATATACTGAAAGATCCAAAGTTCCTAAAGCGATAGACGGTTGAATATCGATCTCGCTGGTTACGCCCATTTCTTCAATTAAGCGAACCACCGGCTGCGGACCAACTTGCTTCATTAAATACGTGGTTACCGTATTCACACTATTCGCCAAAGCCGATTTTAATGTAAGTGAACCACCATATTTACCATCTGAATTGGAAGGACACCAATCTTGCAAAAGCCCGAACTTGCCTTGCTCTATACAGGTTTTTACGTTTGGTACAGTAAAGCAAGGGGAGTAATGCTTTTGCTTAATAGCTGTGGCATATACAAATGGCTTAAATGTAGATCCCACCTGACGCTTTCCCTGTTTTACGTGATCGTATTTAAAGTGCTTATAATCTATTCCTCCTACCCAGGCTTTTACAAAACCAGTTTGTGGTTCTACCGACATCATACCTGCCTGATAAAAATGCTTGTAGTAGCGAATGGAATCCATGGGACTCATAATCGTATCAAAATCACCATTCCAGCCAAATACGGTCATTTCCTTTGGTGTATTAAACACAATGTCAATGGAATCATTAGACATTCCTCTTCGCTTCAAGCTTTTGTAATGGTTACTTCTACGCTTCGCGTGTTCCATTATCGATTCAATCTGAGACTCTGACACATTATGGAAAGGTGCATATTTGCGGCCTTTTTCTTTCATGAAGAAAACTCGCTGCAAGTTGGAGAAATGTTCCTTTACAGCTTCTTCAGCATAGGTTTGCATGCGATAGTCTAGCGTGGTATATATTTTAAGACCATCGGTGTAAATGTTATATTCAGTGCCATCAGGTTTTGGGTGTTCTTTTACCCAGTCTTTCATATAGGCTCTAAGGTATTCCCTGAAGTATGGGGCAAGTCCTTCCAGGTGGCTTTGGCGCGAAAATTTGATGCGAAGTGGGCGAATCTTCAGTGTGTCATATTCCTCTTTGGTAATCATGTCATTTCGCAACATTTGGCTGTACACCACATTTCTGCGATCTTTCATGCGGACGGTATCTCGTCTGGGGTTGTACAAAGAGGGATTCTTCACCATTCCTACCAAAATAGCAGATTGCTCTATGGTTAAACTATCTGGAGTGGTGTCAAAATATATTTTGGCGGCAGAGTTTATTCCCACAGCTTGATAAATAAAGTCAAACTGATTAAAATACATAGCAATGATCTCTTGCTTGGTATACTGTCTTTCTAGCTTTGCGCTAATTACCCACTCCATAAACTTTTGCTTGATACGCTCAAGAACACTTTGGGCAGGTTCATGGAATAGCTGCTTAGCCAATTGTTGAGTTATGGTACTGCCCCCGCCATCTTTTCCCATTCGGATAACGGCTCTTGCCAAAGCCTCAAAGTCGATTCCACTGTGCTGGTAATAGCGCTCATCTTCGGTGGCTACCAAAGCATTGATAAGGTGAGGGGATAAATCTTTGTAATCGGTATGGGTGCGGTTTTCTTGATAAAATTTCCCTAGCACCTTATTATCAGATGTAATGATTTCGCTGGCGAGGTTGCTCTTTGGATTTTCAATTTCTTCAAAAGTGGGGAGCTTGCCCAATGCGCCCACCGCCACAAGAGTGATAAAAGCAAAGGTTGCAAATAAGCCGATGCCAAAGAGTATCCACAACCATTTTACATAAGCCCTGAAATCATCCTTGGTCTTTTTCTTATTTGCCATCTTTTGTATTCTCGATTTTATAAACCCCCAGACCTATATCCTCCACACCTTTCAAATAATCCACCCGCATTGCCTGCTGAAGCGTAAATGTATAATTTCCTGATCGGTTAAATTGCAAGTAGCCTTGTTTGAAAGGCCAAGTGTTGGTTTTTAATTCACCCACTCCATCACCAAGCCATTTGCCATAAGCATCAGCAAGAGTAAACTGCGCGGTGTCACTAAACTCTATTCCTCTATCAGAAGCTACTGAGCGAAACAAATAGATATTGCTGTACTCATAGTCATCATTATTGCGGAGGTGCCACACTATTTGATAGGCAGCCAGTGTATCGTCAATTTCTACATCAAAAGAAACCAAACTATCCTTGAACCATCCGTTTTTTGAAACAGGAACGTAGGCCTCATAAATAGGCGATGGACCGCAGGAGGCCAGTAGTATGCCTGCAAATAATACCAGAAATTTACTCCTCACTCTTCTTTGGGTTTTGCGGTGGACGTCTTCTGTTTCGATTATTGTTAGGCTTTGGCTTTCCTTGCTTTTGCCCTTGCCCTTGTCCCTGGCCTTGAGGTTTTCCTTGGGGCTTTGGTGCGTTTCCAGGTTTTGCATCTTTTGAACCTTGGGGTTGCCTAGGACCTTTCGGCTTTTTCTGTCCTTTTGGTTTTTGAGCTCTAGGTTGATTTCCTTGCGCTTTTGGAGCATTAGGATTTTCACCCTGTGGACGCTTTTTGTTTCTGCGCTTTTTCGCATTACGCGATTTTGACTGATCAAAACGTGTGATACTATCTTGCTCAATTACGCTTTCATAGGTTGGTGAAGCAATTGTATCTTCTACTACCATGTAATCTTCAAGCGCAGCGGGCTTTTTGTTCTGCTTGTTTTGAGCTACTATTTCGTTCACCTTGCTCACATCCATAGCTACCCAATCCGTACCACCTTCGCGGTAAGCGTACCAAAGTCTACCCTTAAAAATGTCCATTTTTTGAAAAACGGCTTCACCCTTTTGGGTAAATAGGTTTTGCGAAGTATCTGGAAATTCTTTGAGTGCGTCCAAATAAGAATCCAACTCATAGTTGAGGCAGCACTTTAGTTTTCCACATTGGCCGGCTAGCTTTTGCGGATTTAGTGCAAGCTGCTGATAACGTGCTGCGGCAGTATTTACTGAGCGGAAATCTGTAAGCCAGGTGGAGCAACAAAGCTCACGACCACAGGAGCCAATTCCGCCTACACGGCCAGCTTCTTGTCGCGCACCAATTTGGCGCATTTCCACACGTATTTTGAATTCAGAGGCCAAAACGCGAATCAATTCTCTAAAGTCTACGCGCTCTTCGGCAGTGTAGAAAAATGTGGCTTTGTTGCCATCACCTTGGTATTCTACATCGCTTATTTTCATTACCAAGTTAAGTTCGCGTGCCAGCACACGACTTCTCACCATGGTTTCTTGTTCTCTTTCGCGGGCTTGTTGCCAAATTTCAATGTCGCGGGTATTGGCTTTGCGATAAAGTTTCTTAAAATCACTGGCATCAAGTTTTACCTTTTTTTGCCTCATTTGTAAGCGTACCAGTTCTCCGGTAAGAGATACAGTACCTATATCATGTCCAGGGCTCCCTTCTACGGCTACATTATCACCAATATGGATGGGAAGATCCTGAGTATTTTTATAAAACTCCTTTCGTCCGTTTTTGAATCGTACCTCTACAAATTCAAATTTTTTGCCAGCAGGCTGCTCCATATTAGAGAGCCAATCAAAAACGGATAATTTATCACAGCTATTGGTACCACACGAGCCATTGCTCTTGCAACCTTTGGGAAGCCCGTTACTACTACAATTAGTGCATCCCATTTATCTGTATTTCAAATTTATTTGCTTTATGGCTTTGCAAAGCTAGGCCACAAAGTGCGCAAAGATATTAATATCCAACAACGGAGAATATGGCTGTTTCATATCATTTTTGAATAGTTTCGCGTTTACTACATCAAGCATTCACATGATACCTGATATGAGATTAACAATATTCGCTTTTTTATACTTGGCTTTCAGTACATTGGGCATAGCTCAAGCTTCTTCCACCATCGGAGTGTGGCTCGATCATCTGCCTTATGGAAATATAAAAGATATGGTGGAGCGCGAAAAAGTGTTGTATTGCGCTACCGATCAAGGCCTTTTTGTGTACGATCATAATGAGTTAAATATAGAGCGCTATTCAAAAGTAAATGCGCTAAGTGATGTTTCTCTTACCTGTCTCGGTTGGTCTGAGCAGTATCAAACCCTTATCATCGGATATGAGAACGGGAATATTGATTTTTTTGACGGAAGCGACATTGAGAACATGCAGGACATCAAAGCCAGTCCAAGCTACACGGGTCTTAAGCAAGTAAATCACATAGAAACAAATGGAAAATACGCATACATCTGTACCAATTTTGGTATTGTACAGTATGATATGGCTCGTGGTATTGTGGAAGAAACTTTTGTAATCGGGCCAAATGGAGTCACCTTGGGGGTGGATCAACTGGCGTTTTCAGAGGATAGCATATTTGCCGCAACATCTTTAGGTCTCTTTGCCGCCAATAGAAATGCACCCTTACTCACTTTCGAAAGTTGGAACCGGATCAATAGTTTGGGGGATGATATTCCCTTTGTGTGTAGTATTGATGACAGGGTTTTCGTGTATCAGGATAGTAGTGATGAAATATTATACAGTGATGGGCAAGGGTGGACTGCAAGTATGCTGGATCCACTTTTTAGGGGTGACTTGAATGACATGAGAAGTGATAAAGGTTATCTACTTATCACCAATAATTTTGGCTCACAAGCCGTGGAAAAAGATGCTTTGACCATTATTCAAAATTTTCAAGCGGGGACCCAATCCCTTGATATACCAAACCTCACCTGTGCAGCCCTAAGCTCTAGTATTGGATTTTACTGGATAGGCACTAGCGGAATTGGTATGATTGCCTGGATTAAGTTTGATGGGGTGAACTCTTATGCGGAGCAGATTTTGCCCAACAGCCCCAATCAAAAATTTGTAATACAAATGTATCATGATGACGAACGTTTGTTTGTGGCGCCTGGGGGTATCACCGGGGTCTGGAGCCCTTCATTTGTAGATTATGGTTATTATGAGCTAAGAGAATATAATTGGACAAGTCATACTTCTTCGGAGTATAATCAATACATGGATTTAGTAGCGTTTATTACAGATCCCGAGGATAAGGATCATTATTATGCCTCTTCTTACGGTAATGGTATTCTAGAGTTTAAAGATGGAGATTTTGTGAAACTGATTAATTCAGAGAATAGCGATATGGTACCAATGTCGGGCGGAACGGAGCAGCGAATTGGCGGTTTTTCTGCTGATGAGGATGGTGGAATTTGGTTTTCAAATAGCCAAACAGAAAGGCCACTTGGGGTGCTTCGCCAGGATGGGAGCATAGAAATGTTTTCTTTAGGATCACTTACCAGCAGTTCAGATGCAATAAAGAATATAATGTATACCACCCAAGATCAGGTGTGGCTTCAGGTAAGGAATGATGGAGTAGTAGTGGCTCAAATAAACGAAGATGGTGTGGTGAGTGACAGGAAGGCTTTGGGTACAGAGGAAGGCTTTGGAAACCTGCCAAGTGGTACCGTTTTGAGCTATGCCGAAGATTTAGATGGAGAGATATGGATAGGCACAATAGAGGGCATGGCTGTATTGTATAGTCCACAAAATATTTTTGAAGCTGAGCGCAATTATGATTTTCAAATAATAGTGATAGATGAGGATGGTGATGGAAATGGTGAGCGTGTGCTTGGAACAGAAATCATAAATGACATTGAGGTAGATGGAAGTAACAAAAAATGGTTTGCTACCGGAAGTAGCGGGGTGTTTTACACTTCCGAAAACGGAAAGGAACAGATCTATAATTTTACCATAGATAACAGTCCATTGCCGAGTAATAATATTCTAGATATTGAGATTGATGACGTTACCGGAATGGTGTACTTCGCTACCGATCAAGGAATCGTGTCTTTTCAGGGGGGAGCTACTGAGGGAGTGGGCAACATGGTAGATGTATTTGCTTACCCGAATCCTGTAGAGCCTGGTTATGAGGGGCCAATTCTTATTAGAGGCTTAGTAACCAATGCTCAGGTAAAAATCACCGACATTGAAGGGAATATCGTTTATGAAACCATAGCTGAAGGTGGACAAGCACTATGGTCGGGCAAGAGTTTTAGCGGCCAGCGCGTAAAATCTGGGGTATACCTAGCTTACATTACTAATGATGATGGTTCAGCAACTGCTGTCACAAAAATTATGATCATTAACTGATGCTTGCCAAAACCCGTGCTTTGGTATTGGGCTCTGTAAAGTATGGCGACAATAGTTTAATTGTGAAAGCCTACACCAAAGACGAGGGAATCAAAAGTTTTATTGTGGGGAGTATTCACTCCAAAAAAGGTGTTCTAAAACCAGCCATGGTTCAAGCATTGAGCCAGCTGGATCTGGTGTATTATTCCAAAGGAAAGGGTGAGCTGAAAAGGATAAAGGAGGCTGCCATGGCACATCATTATAATGAACTGTGGTTTGACCCTGTAAAGAGTAGCTTAGCTATGTTTCTGGCTGAAATACTGGCTCATGTTTTAAAGGAAGAAGAAACCAACCCAAACCTTTTTGATTTTATAAGTGAAGCTTTTATGGAGCTGGATGAACTGGAGGAGGGTATTGGCAATTTTCACCTTTTCTTTCTGCTTCGGCTTTCTGGCTTTTTGGGTTTCGCTCCTCAAATGCCTTTGAAGGGGCAGGAGTATTTTGATTTGCAAAGCGGTATTTATAGCTCCAGCAATGTAGAGCATTATCATTACTTAAATAAAGAAGAAAGTAAGCTGTGGCTGCAAATGCAGGAGGCAGAAAAAGCTAATTCTTTAAAGATGGGAATTGCAAAAACAAGTCGTTCACAGCTGTTGGAATTTATGCTCAATTACTACCGATTGCATATTACCGATTTTGGGCAGCTACGCTCGTTGGAAGTGGTGAAATCACTTTTGAGTTAAGAAAGCAGACTACCTTTAGGATATAGTAGTAAGTCATTTTTGTCAATAACAACAAATGATTTGGCAAATAAATTAGCTACAATTAGGTGCTTACAATTTGTTAAAGTTTGATATAATCGATTTTTGTTGGAGATGATTTTTTAATATTGAGGATAAGGTAACGCGCAAATTTGAAGTTTGTATGTAACCTATGTGAATTAACCCTCTCTCAATGAAAAATATACTATTTGCATTTTGTCTTTTAACCCTTAGCGTAAGCCATGCTCAAGACAAAGTTGTCACACTACTCCCGCCTTCTGGGAATATTTGGACTTGTGGTCTATTTGAAATTAACGATACAATTTATTGCCCGTATCAAGACTACTCGGCAGTAAAAGCTTCTCGATTTTTACAACTTGATTATGATCTTAATAATATTGATACATTAATCTTTGCACTTGGCCGCGATTCACTGGATTATGCCTTTAATTTGGTGATAAATTCTGAACCTCATATTCTCTTGAGGAAAATAAAAAATGGCAGAAATGTTTTCTATGCAAGAAAGCTTCATAATGAACGCTTAAAAGACTCTTTGTTTCTTCCTATTGACACAATTGACAGGGGTGAACCATTTAGAGCCTATACGGTAGATGAGAATACTACAAGAATGATAATAGCAAAATGGGATACTAATCATAGGTTTATTCTTAATTCTACAATTGTAGATTTAGATTCAAATTTTAACATGAAGGAGTATCATACCATACAGGTTCAACCAAACGTGCTAAAATGGATATCTTTAATACTTTCTATAACCCCGGTTAATGATACACTTTGGCATATTCATACTAATGATGCATTATACTTGTATAATCCGAAAAGTAAACAGACGATTTCTGGTAAAAAACTATACGGAGAAACTCAAAGTTATTACAAAATAGATAGCACCAAGTATTTGGCTTTTGGTACCGTAGGTCAGCCCACCGTGCCAGGGCAGCCGGGTAATTATAGTGATGATTTAGGTTTTTATCGTATCAATGCAAATGGAGATGTGTTAGAGACCTTGAAGTTCAATACAGTGGTGGATTCCAGTACATACCCGCGTTTGGGGTATATTAACTATTCAATAGAAGATGCACAAGGGCCACTTGCTATTGTTTATGATACCAATAACATCTTTTTAGCCACTCATTCAAAACTTTCGAAACAAGGGCCAAATGAGTATTATTTTATGATAATAAAAACGAATAGTCGGGGCGATGAATATTAGCGTTATGTGTGGGACGGTAAAGGAGCTCTTACAAATATGAGAAGTGTTACACCCACACCAGACGGGGGATGCATTATGGCTGGTCTACATTTTTATAATTTTCCACAGAGCAGTATTGTTCTTATAAAACTCGGTCCAGATGGTACTATCTCTAATGTGGAGTTTGATGCTCCGGAGACAGTAATAAGTTTTTACCCCAACCCGGTAAAAGACAGGCTGTATTATGATTTTTTGCCAGAGGCAAAAGGGCCATGCACAATGGAGATAATGGATATGCATGGCAAACTTGTTTTGAGTCAACTCTTAGAGCGGAATAGCAGTTCTATGAATATAAACCTGAAGGAAGATTTTTATCTGTACAACTTAAAAACTGCGAAAGGTAAAACGGAGCAGGTGGGTAAATTGGTGGTGGAGTAAAAAGGGTTTTACTTAGTTAGTAATCTCCAGAGTTCGCAAAATCGCCTCCAACTCAAGTATCAAATTGCGCTTCTTTATTTCGGGGGCATAAATGAATGCATCAAGCATTATGCGTTGATTATTGGTTTCGTCAAACACAGTATAGTTGATAAACGAGCCGCCCATAAAATCACCTTTAGTGCGCCACAACCCACGGGTTTCTATAGCAAAGTTGCCATCTATTTTCAGGTTTTCAAACACTGGCGGAATGTAATCTTCCACCACCATGTAACTCCCTTCACGGTCACCTTTTATAAAATGGCTAGTGAGGCTATCGCGCAAAGGAATAATGCGATCTCCGATAAGGGCGTCATCTTCCATTATTGGGTCAAAGTGGATGAGTATACCTTGATCACTTTTTAAGGACTTATTCCAAAGCACCAGAGTGTTTTCACTTTCCTGATCTATGATAAACGAGGCGGGAATTTTCATGGAAACATGATGATCCTTAAGAAGCTTAGGCACAGGTTGTGGCTTAGCTGTCACTCTTTTTTGCAGGTGCTCCATTTCACTATCATGAAGCATTTTGGTTAGATCTTTCTGATTTTGGATAATCAGCTTGGCCAGTTCAGTGCCGCTTGGAGCTGTAAATTTTATGAAAATCTGAGGGCGGGCAAATTCGTCTTTTTCAACGGTCACTTTAGCTTCAGGGCCTTCTTCCAAAACCACAATGTTGCGAGAGCGATGCAACAAACTATTGAATGATTCTGGGGGCACTTGCCTTACGGTAAAAATGGGCTCTGCTTGTGGAAGTCCATCCTGCTGAGGTGCAAAATACTTGATAAACTTTTCCCCGGCTACTTCACTCCAAATGGACTCTTCAGTCACCACAATAATGTCTAAACGGCCGCCATTACTTGTGGGTAGGGTGTCTGCGAAAATCTGGCTTTCAGAACCATCCTGACATCCAACAAATAGAAGAAGAATAGGTAAGAGCCAGAAATTTTTCATGTTTAGCTATTTGGGTAAATTTTTAATCGCATGCCTGGTTTCAGGTTTCGGGCATTACTAATGCCGTTCCATCCCATTATATTTTGAGCACTTATTCCAGGGTATTGTTTTGCAATGCTGTAAAAGGATTCTCCACTTCGCACGCTATGCATTACATACTCTCCTTTTCCATCTGTTGCTGCGGGCTTTGGAGTAGTAGATTGTGCTACATTGGATGTGGGTAATTTTCTTGGGTAAATGGTAAGCCTTTGTCCTACTCTAATAGTGTTTCCTCTAATGCCATTCCATCTGCGAATACTACTTACGGACACTCCATATTTTTCAGCAATAGTTCCCAATACGTCACCTCTACGCACAGTGTAACGAATTCTTTCGTCCATCACTATTTCGGTTGGAACATCAGGCTTTTTTTGCTCAAAATCTTTTTGCGCTAAAGCGTAAATAGAATCTTCATTAGTAACAAACATTCCCATTTTTTGCGAAGGTAGAATCAAGGTGTAAGGCTTCTTCTCATTTTTAGGGATCATCTTGTAGCGGTAAGCAGGGTTCAGGAAAGCCAGCTCTTCCTCAGTGATATCAATGAGTTTAGAAATTTGCTCGAAGCTAATTTGCTCTTTTATAAGAACGGTGTCTGTAGAAAAGTAAGAAGGTTTTACATCCGTAGGGAAAATGAAGTGCTCACTAGGATAATTCATAATATAATTTACCGCTATAAAAGCCGGAACATATCCAGCAGTTTCACGTGGTAAAAATGGGCGAATCTCCCAGTAGTTACGCTTTCCGCCAGATCGTCTTATGGCTTTGTTTACGTTTCCTGGCCCGGAGTTGTATGCTGCTAAAGCTAAATTCCAATCACCGAAAATGCCATAAAGTGTTTGCAGGTATTTACAAGCTGCTTCTGTAGATTTTAATGGGTCATTGCGATCATCCACATAAGAGGTGGTGGAAAGTCCATTCATGCGCCCAGTGGCGTACATAAATTGCCAAAGTCCGGCTGCTCCTACTCGGCTGCGTGCAGCTGGGTTCAAAGCAGACTCTACGATTGCAAGGTATTTTAGCTCAAGCGGAAGATTGTATTTATCCAGTGCTTCCTCAAACATAGGGAAATAGTATTCGGACAAACCTAGCATACGGCTCACCTGTTCGCGTCTGCGCTGAGCATACACGTCAATGTAGCGTTTTACGTATTCGTTATAATCTAAATCAAAAGGGGTGTTGGCATTTAGAAGTGCAATACGCTCTTTATAGATGCTGTCTGAAAAGGTAGGAACCACAAAAGCGGTATCTTCAGTATTTACAAACTCTTCGGTAGAGGCAATAGCCGAATCAGTAATAAAAAAGCTGAGATTCAGAAGGCTATCGAGTTTCGCTACAAAAGGATCGTCCTCAAGCGAGATTTCACCTAAATCTAGCGGCTTTATTTTTTTGATGGTGTCGGTATCGCCTTTTTCCATTGTCTGCCATCTATTGGCAGCAGCGATTTGGCTAAAGCCACAAAAGGTGACAAAGGCTGTTAAGATTATATTTTTCAAAGTGAGAGAGTTTATCGTTCTATGTTCCTTATCCTGTGGGTAATCCGTTTTCTTCTGCATTATAAAACATTTCTCGGGTTTTCACAAAAAAGCCTATTAACACTAATAGTGCCAAGCTTTTAGTCAATTTGAAAAAATAACAGGAGCGAATAACAAAAGCACCCCGGTTTTTTCAACTAGTTGCTGTTCATTAACTGGTGTGAAAACTGCAGCAATTCCTTTTCAGAAAAAGCAGGAGCCATCAATTGTATACCGTAGGGCAGCCCATTACTGTGATTTCCCATAGGTAATGAAACGGCAGGAATACCGCAAATATTGGCTTGTACCGTAAAGATGTCTTCGAGGTACATTACCGTAGGGTCGGTTTGTTTTTTGCCAATTTCAAAGGCCGTGTGTGGAGCTGTTGGCGAAAGCATCAAGTCATAATCTTCAAAAACCTTTTCGGTTTGTTGTTTGATTAGCATTCTTGCTTTTTGTGCCTGACCGTAATATGCTTCGTAATATCCGCTGCTCAGTACAAATGTTCCTAGCAAGATTCTACGCTTTACCTCGGTGCCAAAACCTTCGGTGCGCGAAAGTTTGTAGGTAGATTCGAGATCAGTAGCATTTTCGCTGCGGTAGCCAAAATGAATTCCATCATAGCGAGCCAAATTTGAAGAAGCTTCGGCCGTGGTAAGTACGTAGTACACGGGAACCATATAATCCAAGTGTGGAGAATTTACAGGCTCTACAGTGTGACCTTCAGCTTTTAATTTTTCAATAAGATCCATCATGCCATCACGAATTTCGCCATCAAGGCTATCATTCATAATACATTCTTTGATGTATCCTATTTTTAGTTTTTTGTCACCGCTCGCATTAAGTTCAATCGGCTCAACTTCTTTACGCGAAAGCGTGCTGTCAAAATTATCCTTACCCGCCATTACCTCATATAGCAAGGCAGCGTCTTCCACACTTTTGGTAAAAGGGCCAATCTGATCGAAAGATGATGCGTAAGCAATAAGACCGTGGCGAGAAATTCGCCCATAAGATGGTTTAAAACCAACTACACCGCAAAAGCTGGCCGGCTGACGAATACTGCCACCGGTATCGCTACCCAATGCAGCGTGACAAAGGTTGGCAGCAACAGCAGCAGCACTTCCACCTGAAGAACCTCCAGGTACTTTGGTGATATCATGTGGATTTTTTACCGGGCCATAATGCGAAAATTCATTGGCTGAGCCCATTGCGAATTCATCACAATTGAGGCGACCAATGATAATAGCATCTTCTTCCAAAAGGCGCTCAATGGCGGTTGCGTCAAAAAGAGATTCAAAACCGTCAAGAATTTTGGAAGCGGCAGTCACTTTATGACCTTTAAAGCAAAGGTTGTCTTTAATACCGATTACCATACCCGCCAGTTTACCGGCATTGCCGCGCTGTATCTTTTGATCAATTACAGTGGCGCGGCTTCGAGCGTCATGCGCAAATACTTCTACAAAAGCATTGAGGTGCTCATGCTCAGCAATACGCTCCAAGTAAAATTCTACCAGTTGGGTACAAGAAGATTCACCATTGTGTAATTTTTCCTGTACTTCAGCTAAGGTTTTAAAATCCATTAAAAGACGGGTATTTGGGAAAAGTGGGTTATTTTTTATCCGATGAAGAAGCCTTGGTATCGGTGTCTTCGTCTTCCTTTATTGCATTCTTAAATTCCTTCACTCCACCACCAAGTCCGCGCATTAATTCAGGTATTTTGCGACCACCAAAAAGTAAAAGTACCGCGGCTACAATAAGAACGATTTGCCAAGGGCCAATCATACCTAACATTACAGATGCAAGATTCATAAAAATTCCATTTAAAAATTGGGGGCAAAGGTATGAATTAATGAAGATTAAAGATGCTAGCCTTAGTGTTTTGTGTGACCCGCTATTTGGCTGTAGTTAAAAGGATTTCTAGGGAAATTGAACGAAGAACGTCAAAATGGCTTCTAGTCGTTTTGCAGCGGAACATACTTAGGTTCATTGCCCACGTGCTTTAAACGGTAATTACCCATCCAGTTTTCCCATTCCTGCTGTAGCTTTTGTGCTTTTTTTGGTTGTTCTGATATCAGATTTTGGGTTTCGGCTCGGTCAGTTTCTAGGTCGTACAGTTCCCAAGTATTTCCGAAAGCTTTCACAAGTTTCCAGTTATTATCAATGAGGGCGGCATTGTCATACAAATGAAAATACATAGGAGGAGAAGGTGGCATCTTTTTACCCGTTAGCAGAGGGTACAAACTTCTTCCGGATAAAGGCTTATCATCAGGTGCGCTTGGATATTCAGCGCAAGCGAGTTCAAAAAAAGTAGGGGCCAGATCCAGAATCTGTGCTGGTGTATCGTTCACTTTTTCATTGGGAGGAATCACATCTGGCCAGTTTAATATGGCTGAAGTACAAGCCCCTCCATTGTGCTGATTTTGCTTATACAACCTATATGGAGTGTTGCTTGCAAACGCCCAGCCCAGACCGTAATTGTGATTTTCACCCAATGCTCCGGGTACATCTTTTCTTCCGCGGTCAAAAGGATTGGCCCCATTATCACTAATAAAAACGATAAGAGTGTTGTCTCGAATTCCTAGTTCTTCAAGCTTATCAATTACTCTACCTACAGAAGCATCCATTCTGTAAATCATGGCGGCATAAGTCGCCATTCTATCAGCTTCAATTTCCTGCTCCTTTGGCGATAAATCTTTCCATGCGGGGATTGTAGATGGACGATCAGGAACGGGCCATTTCGCATCAATGATCCCAAGTTTTAATTGACGTTTTATTCGCTCTTCACGGATTTTATCCCAGCCTGCTTTATAGGTGTTTTTAAACCGCTCAATATCTTCAGGAAGTGCCATCAAAGGCGCATGCGGGGCGGTGTGCGCCAGATAAAGGAAAAAACGCTTTTCCGGGTTTGCTTTATGACCTTCTTCAATAAACTTGACTGCATAATCGCCATAGGCTGAAGTGGCATAAAAATTATCCGGAACTTCAAACTTATCATGATCAAGCCTAAAGCTTGGATCGCCTTTAAAGTAGTTAGTAGCACCATTGAGATGTCCAAAAAAATGGTCAAAGCCACGATTTACCGGGTTTCCCGAAAGATGCCATTTTCCCACAGCGTAGGTATTATAGTTGGCTCTTCGTATCACTTCGGCAATAGTTGGCCCATTTTCCAGATGAATGCCGCTGTCGTGCCAATGTTGCCCACTTATAATCATGGCTCGCGAAGGTTCGCATTTGGCACTGTTATAAAACTGGCGCATCCTTATTCCTTCTTGTGCTAGCTTGTCAAGGTGGGGAGTTTGTATTTCGCTGCCAAAGCACGCCAGGTCTGAGTAGCCCATATCATCAGCTACAATGAGAATAATGTTGGGTTGAGCAAGGCTTTGGGAAGCGCAAAAAGCGAAAAATAATAGTGTATGAAAGATGTGTTTCATGGAATGAATAAAGCAATGAGCATAGATAGCAATTTTAGCTCGGCTTCGGATAAGTCATATTTAATGTCTCCAGCTTTTCTACCACTGCTTTTGCAATAAGGTAGTTTCGGTACCACTTATCCTCAGCGGGTATTATTTGCCATGGAATTTGAGGACTGCAGCGCTCAAATATTCTTTCATAAGTCTCTAAGTAGGCCTGTCTGTTTTTCTGTTCCTTGGTGTCGGCCTCATCGTATTTCCATTGCTTTTTAGGATCCTTTAAACGTGCCTTCAATTTGGCCTGCTGCGCTTCTTCTGATAGGTTGAGAAAGAATTTTAAAATTAGAGTGCCTTGCATTTGAAGGTGCTGCTCAAAGTCATTTATGTAATCGTATCGATGCTCGATTCTGGAGGCATCGGCCGTTTCATGCACAGTTGGCACCAATATATCTTCATAGTGCGATCGGTTGAAAATCTGTATCATTCCCTTGGCGGGAAGGTGCTTGTAAATACGCCACAGGAATCCGTACATCAACTCTTCTTCAGTTGGTTTTTTGAATGAGGTTACATTACAACCCGTGGGGTTGAGGCAAGAAAATACGTGCCTTATTGTACTATCTTTTCCAGCAGCATCAAGCCCTTGTAAAATGATAAGCACGGAGTTTTTCTGGTTAGCGTAAAGCAAATGCTGTAAATCAAAAAGTCGATCCTGAAGCTTCTTGAATTTCTTAGTTATTTTCTTTTCGCTTAGGTCTGTGGGAGCTGTAGTTGGAAAATCTGTTATGTGCATTTCTCAAATCATTGAAATGAAAAGATACATTGTTTTTTAATACCCTATTACTCCCTTGTCATCACATAGCTGCCACCGCCTTGATTTAAAGTCATTTGCTTTGCTTCTGGATTGAAATCTAAAACCACTCCGGCCTTATCAAAAGAAAATTGATGTTCGGCAGTAGCTTGTAACGGAAAAGATGGCTGGCCGGTAGCTTGCGCCACTAAGGTGTTTTCGGACTTAGTGATGGTAACTTTCAAAGGTATTTGTGGACTGGAGTACACTCCTAAATATTTGTCCAAATCGGCAGAGGAAACCGCAATGCTTTTAAAAACCGGAATTTCGTAGGGTTCATTAAAAACAGCGCTAAGCACAGCTATGCTCACATTATTGTGATTGTAATTGTTCCCGTTAGAAGTGATTGCAAAAGCAACTTTGTCATCTTCAAAATATCCAAAAACGGAACTAAAACCATCAATGCCGCCAGTGTGACCATAGCTTGTTTTGTCGCCAAAAGGCATGGTGAAAAGGCCCATTCCATAACCATCTTTTATGGTCGTCATGGTTTTTAAGCTTTCTTCAGAAATTATTTTTCCGCTGAAAAGCGCAAAAGCAAACTGGGTTAAATCCGAAGGTGTGGAAATAATAGCCCCAGCACCCATAGGTACAGACATATCCGTTTCAGGTTGTTTTTCCCAGCTACTTACATATTCGTATGAGTTGCACTCGTTTTTAGATAAATCAATCTTACCGCCAAACTTGGTGTTTTTCAAGTTCGCAGGTTTTATGATTTTCTCATCTAAAATGTCCGAATAAGGCTGGTCGTATACTTTTTGCAAAATGTAGGATTGCAAAACATAGTTGGAGTTGCTGTACTCGGCTTTTGAGTCTGGCTCAAAATCGCTTCCTGACTTGGCAATGATGGCAACCATGGCGGCCTCAGTTTTTGGCTCAGTATTATATTCCAAATAGATATCATCATTTGTAAAGTTGTGAATACCGCTTCGGTGATTTAGCAAATTGCTGATGGTTATTTTTTTAGCGTTGGTCACTGAAGGAAAGAACTTGTGAATCGTTTGATCCAAGCTTAGCTTATTTTCTTCTACAGCTTTTAAAACCATAGTAGCGGTGAAGGTTTTGGAGATAGAACCAATTCTGTATTTCGTGTTGGCATCTGGCTTCTTTTTGCTTTCCACATCAGCAAAGCCCGTGGCCTTGGTGTAAATCACTTCGCCATTTTTGGCAATAGCCACACTGCCCATAAACTTATCATTGGCTTCTAGAGCTTCCAGGTAATTGTCGAGCTTTTCCTTGTCAAAGGTTTGCGCAAAGCCAATGTGTAAGGTGCAAAATGAAAGTGCGGTAATTAGGATAATCCGGATCATGGTGAAGTGATTTTGTTTGGGTTCTAAAAATAGGAAATTAAGGTAAGGCGCGACATGATTGCAATGCAAGTGCGTCACTTTTACCAAAGACTGAATTTTTAGGTAAAGGTTGGAAATTGAACTGATACTGAACACAAAGCCAGGTTTTAGGTTTTTAGGATAATTCAATCAAAGACGAGCAAAATGAAAAAACTATACGCAGTCCTAAATACGGTGGTGATTATTGCGCTAATAATTTGGAACTATTGGAGCAATACGGGCGGAATCAATGGAAATACGGTTGGAGACTTGAGCGACCAATATTATAATTTGTTTACACCTGCTGGCTATGCCTTTGCTATTTGGGGCCTTATATTTTTAGCGCTTTTGGTTTTAGGTTTTAATCAAATAAAGCAAGCCTTTTTTGATGGAAAGCACAGTGAAAGCATTTTGCAAATAGGGCCTTGGCTGATAATTGCAAACTTAGGCAATGCTGCCTGGTTGTGGTTTTGGCTCCATGAGCAAACAGGGCTAAGCGTGCTCATAATGCTGGTGATTTTATTCTCGCTAATTCAAATAATTGTGAGGCTAAACATGGAGAAATGGGACGCTCCATTGAGTTACATTGCCACAGTGTGGTGGCCCATTTGTATTTATAGCGGATGGATTGCAGTAGCCAGCATTGCCAATATTTCAGCCTATTTGGCCAAAGCCGATTGGAGTCCACTTTTTAGTGAAGTCAACTGGACGGTAATAATGATAAGCGTGGCAGGTGTATTAAACCTCTTTATGATTTACACCCGAAATATGCGCGAGTTTGCTGCTGTGGGCGTGTGGGCGATTTTAGCAATAGCGGTAAGGCACTGGGGAGAAATACCCGCAATACAGTGGACGGCCGTTTTTTGGGCAGCGGTTCTATTTTTGGCAATAGCAATACACGGTTATAAAAACCGAGCAACTCATCCATTTAGAAATTTAGGAAAGGACTAAGAGCGAACCTTAGACTTCTTGAGTGTTTTTCTTGGAAGAAGTGAGGTAAGCGTTAAACCTACACTGATGCCTACCAATAAACCGTGAAGCATATCTGGCAACTGAAAATAGAAATAAAGAATTTGAGTAGCGGCCAACATAAATAGGCCGGTGATTAAAAGTGTGCGAGACTTGGTGCTATTGATCATCGAATGTTTCTTTTTCTATAAGGTAGATGCTAAATGTAAAGCTTAATTTTTGAAAAGCTCATCTGTTTATCCAAAGTTGAAATACTGTTACTGCTTTACAATCTGTGTAGTCACCGTTTCGCGCGCAGTGCTTATCTCCACATGGTAAGTGCCGCTTCCGTAGTTTTCTAGGTTAATCTCCAGCCTCTCGCTAGCCTCAGTATTTTGTTTTGAAATCATTAGTCGACCATTGGAATCGTAAATTTTTACATACTGTAGTTGTTTGCTTTCCACGTAAATGGTGGAGACGGCCGGATTGGGGTACACAAAAACAGTAGGCACTTTTTCAGAAGAAATTGACTGCAAGGATAAGGTGGTTCCATCTGCTGTCATTCTTTGAAACCAAATGTTCAGATCACCATTTTGAGTGTCGCCCCAGGTGGCATTCAGCGTGTCGTTTTGCAATTTGATGCACATAAAATCATTTCCGGCAGCTTCTAAAACAGTGTCGTGTGCTGCGGCTTGGTTGGTGATTTGAAAGTTGGGGGAAAAGCTTGCAGAATCTTTGCTACGGTATGAAGCCCAAATCTCGGTTGATGCTTGGAACGTGCTGTCTGCACCGTTTCTTCTATCTCTCCAGCTTATCACCAAATCGCCATCTGTATCAAAATCTGCCCATAGTAAATCCTGCATTCTATTGTTTCCAATCGGGTCATCATTTACGCGGATGGGCGAGGTCCAGTTATTTCCGGCATCTACTGACTCTATAAAAAACACATCCAAATCGCCATGCGTGGCGCTTAAAAATATATAGGCCAAATGATTGGGATCTGATGGATCGCAGATTAAAAGATTGGCTTTTTTGGCTAAAGGATAATCGCCAATGTTTGTAGGCGAAACGAAGGTTATCAGATTTTTGTGCGAAATAGTTTTGCCACCATTGGTAGAAGATGCCAAAAAGGTTTGGGCATAGGGACTTTGTGAAATCACATAAGAGGGATAGGCGCCATAAAATGTACCTGTAGAACTAATAGCGGGAGAACACAGTGGTAAAGGATTGATGCTTCCGGCAAGCCAGCCTGCCGTGTCTATATAGGTGGTGGTAAATGTGTTTCCGCCATCGGTGGATACCGATAGGTAGGGGCGGTAACTAGGATTATTACGATTTAAGGGCATCGAGCTTACATAAATGTTTCCTTGGGTAGGTGCAGCTGATTTATCAATCGCGATCCAGGGCCTGTCGATAGGCCACTTGGTGCCGTCATAATTGGTGTTTATCACTTCGGTAGGGGTGCCCCAAGACAAACCACCATCTGTAGATTTACTGATGTACACTCCACCTGTAACGGGAGGATTTGTTCCTGTAAAATCTATAAAGCAAACAAACACATCACCATTGTGATCAAAATCTAGGGAGGGGTCAACTGATGAATAGCTACTTACTGTGTGAGGTAGCTCTACAGTAGAACTCCATGTTTTTCCGCCATCAAAGCTGCTGCGTATTTTTATTTTAAAGAGATTGGAAAAATTAATCCAGCCCATCCAGGCTACCACCAAATGTTGCGAGTTATACGGATCAATAGCTAGGTAGGGCTCGCCATCAAACACATTTCCATTAGACAAATTTTGGTTTTGCCCAATTGAAACCGTGCTGAGTAGGATTAATAGAGAGAGAATGAATTGTTTCATGGTTAAGTAGTTTGTAGATAGCTGTTTGGCTATGGCAGCACTATCAGTTCGTATCTTTTGTTAGCCGCATCAACTTACTATTTATTTGCTTTTTATTGAAGGTTTCAAGCTGCTTAAGCAATACTGGGATGAAATCTTGAAATGTGCCATATTTATCTCTTTTGCTTTCATAGTGCAAAACGAGTTCCTCCGCTTCGGGCAATAGAATGAAACCATTTTCTTCAATATTGTATTTTCTCATCGCATCGAGGTCTGGAATATCCATTGCTCTGGCTACTCTAATTTCTCCTAATCTTACCAGGTGTTCATTTACAAATCCCCACCAAGTGCCATAGCCTTGTTTAGTCATTACAGAGTCAAGCTTAGGAACAAACAAAGAGTCCGTTTTGGCGATTTGCGATTTTAGCTTTTCGGACTCAATGTATGGTGTAATAAAGGGGTGGCAGAACTCGTGTACAACCAAGTCTCTATAATATTCATCTGCACCCTCTCCTGAAAAACCAAAGGTTTCATAAGTTGAACTACTATCCCATTCGACATCGTTTGCCGGGGAAATTATCTGGAAAAATATATCTCCATCTTCTGACTTTGTATTGGCACCAAAACCCATCCCGAATGGTGAATTTGGAATTAAGATCATGTGGTAAGCATGGTTTTTTATTCCAAAATAATCTTCCATTATAGGTATTAGATTGTCATCTAAATAGGATTTTGCTTCAGCAATTGCTCCTTCATAGAAATATGAATGCTTGGAGATGAATTCCCCAACCTTGGCATCCTCATAAAAATTTTGGAGAGTATTTATGTAGACCATCAAAGTGTCCTTGCGCTTATCCCAATATTCAGAAGATATTTCATGCTTCAAAGAATTTGAAGGTAGTTCCTCAAAATACAATAGTCCTTGCAAAATCATATCCCCTGTACTACTTGTAGCATTCAGCATATTTTGAGTTTCTAGCACTGCAGGATGATTTTTATATTCAGCAAAAAACTCCCTTGCTTCGTACATTATCGGCTTGCCCTTGTAATTTGAATCCCGATATTGAAACAAGGGATCATCCTGAGAAATAGAGCGTAAAATCATAAATGTCTCTATGGTTTGATTTACACTTACCTCTACACGCTTTTCTTGAGCGCTATTGCTTGAGGATTTTCTCGGCTCTTTACATGAAACCAGAATTAATATTGAAAAAAGAAAAATCAATCTGTTCATGAGGTTTGTTTTTAGTGAAACTAATAGCCCAGCAGAGCCTGCCCTGTACTTAATGCGGGGAGACTCGTACGCTTGGTGGTGAGAGGCGCACTCCGTTCCTAATTAGGGGCGGAGTCGTTTGCTCTATTGGCACTAGTATTTAATTCCAAACATTACCCAATTTCAAACTCAAACCGTTCTCACGTACTTTTCTGCTTCCAATGTCTGTGGTAGCTCTAATACCTCTACCATATTCTTTGGTAGCTTCATTGTATTCAACTTCTGCATCTCCTTTATCAGTTTTAACGAAATAATCTATTTCACCTGCAAATTCTAGAAGTTTTTCTCTTACTTCTTGTCGTGACTCTTTTGCTAATGGAAGGCTAGCGACTTGTTTGGCAAATAACCCAAATAATGTATAATAGTCTGCTTTTTTACTCCAACGAGTATTTGATATTTCAGGCAGTATCTTTAGCAGTTCTCCATTGACTATATCAAAAACTTCAACAATTTCCTTTTCTCTTCCAAATTCCTCTTCATATAATTCGTAAAACTTATCTAGATTATCTTTTTTGTTTTGAAAACCATGTAGCGCAAAAATGGCAAGTTCACTTATGTATTCAACATCCAACATTCTTCTAATATCATTTGGAGTGAAAACATCAATTTTACCCCAATACTCTTTATCAGAAATTAGATTCATTGTTTTAATGAATGAGCCCCAGTATGTTGCTTGTCTTAATTCTTGTTTATTCAGGGATACGACATTTTTATTAAGTCTTTGAAAAATCGCCCTAAGTTCAGTATCAGGTATATCAGGTAAAACTCTGATTACAAAATTGTATTGAAAGAAAACCTTCTTCTGTTCAGCTGATAAATCCTCGAAATATAAGTCTGCTAAATCTGGACTTTCTTTTGAATCAATGCAGTATTTTCCTTCTAAAAAATCAAGTACAGCTCTTGTTCTCTGCTGTCCATCAACAATAATGTATTTAGCTTTTCCTTTCTCATCTACAGTTTCCTGCATATATATTTCTGGAATGGGATAACCATTTAAAATTGTATCAATTAAAAAGCTTTTTTGTCTAGTAACCCAAACTGGGTTTCTTTGAAAGGGCGGCTTCATATCAAGCTCACCTCTGTCATATGCGCCCTTGAACCAAGCTACGTTTCGATTTGTGGTATTTAAGTAATTTTTCATTTTATGTTGTTTCAAAGAGTTTTACTCTAAGGTTTTCGAGATTGTTTATTTGATATGCTCTTAAGGATTCATAATCCTTATACAGTCGAATATTAATTGTCCTATTATTAGCAGGTGATTTTTTTGATTGTTCCATGAGTGCTAATGACCATTCTTTGCCGAATGGAAGGAGCTCTAGTATCTTATCCGTTGCGATTGTTCCCCAATAAATATACTTTTCCCTATGGTCTCGCAGACTAGCCTTTTGTCTCGGTGTTAAGTCAAACCTTTTGGTGCCAAGGTTCCTAAGGCACTTCCATGCTATATCAAAGTATAACTCGGAAATGATTGCAATATCAATGTCAGATTCGTCATTAAAACTTTTATAATCCTTATATGGATTTAGACTAAACCCACAACTTGAGCTTCCTGTAAAAACCATTGATTTACTGTCAATTTCAAGTTTCTTAGAGAGTTCTTCTTTCCATTCGATATATGAAATTCTGTCATCTTCAAATACAAATGGGACTCTGTCTAAAACCCATTTGGAACAAATAAATGAGCTTGAGTTGTCAATTAATTCATATTTGAAATCTTCAATCATTTATGGTCCTTTTCATATTAGTGCCAACTAGTGTATAACGTCTATAGCGTTGTATCCACTATATAATTCCACTCCAAACTCTTTACAGAGCTTAGCATGTAAAGCTAAAAGAATTATTAATTTTTTTAGGATTAGGTCTAGCTCGTTACCCTTTTCCAGCGCCCTAGTAGTTTTGCTTTTTCGGTAACTATATCGCCTACGGGGCGGTTTTCTATTTTGCTTTCCAGCCAAGAGATAATGTCTAAGTAAAGGAAAGCTCGCTTTTCATAAGGGTGCTCTTCATACAGTTTTAGGCGGCCATGCAGTTTTTTAAACTCCGTTTTAAGCTGGTGCGGGTACACATTTCCAAGGTCAAGGTTTCGCAAAAAGCGAATCATTTCGCGCTGCACCTCATGCAGGTCATTCATCTTTATGAGAAACTTATACGTGCTTTTCAAGTTTCGCTCAAAGTCTTCATCCAGCCCGGCTTCATAATGCGCCACAAGATTGAGCACACGGGCAAAGCACATCAGGTCTTCGCGCATGCTGAGGTTTTTGTTGTGTATTATTTTTTGGAGGTACACAATGCAATTTAGATTATCGCCCATCCCAAAATACAGGCAGGCAATTTTGTAATAAAACAACATCACATGGTGGTGATCCAGCCGATCCTCGTGCTTCGCAATTTTCTTGTTAATCTCAGGCACTAGATAAACCCCTTCAGCAAATGAGCCATCCAAAAAGTGGAGGTTTATTTTGTTGATGTACACATATAGAAATGCCAGCGACTGGGTGTTTTCATTTTTTGGAAAACTCTTTTCAGTCACGGTTTTTTCAAGATTGTGCAGGGCCGTTTTAAACTTGGCATAATAGCGCATCAAAAAGAGCGATTCCAGCAAATAGTGATTGCCCTTCAAAAACCAAACAGGGTTTTGCGTTATCATTTTGGGTTCACTATAAAATAGCTCCACCCAGCGAGTAGCATTTTTATAGCTATTCAAAAAGTTTTGCGTCAAAAAGCTATGCCATAGGTTGGCTTTGTAGAGCCAAAGCTTTTCACGAAAACCGAGCTGTTGCAAGTCAACTTCGGGCATGCGCGCATTAAAGTATCCGGTAACGTGCTGCATCTCGGCATCGTTTTTCACATAGCCCGATTTTAGCATGGTGCCATACAGCTGCAGCGAAAGATTGGAAAGCTTACTGGCCACAATGTTCAGTCGGCTCAGGTCTTTGGCCTGAATGGAAAGTTCATCGGCACGGCCGCTTATACTGCGCGTTATGTATTGCGATTCTATTATTTTTTCAAACTCTACTATTTCAAAGGCTATGGTTTTCTCCTCGTTTTCAATGGCCTGCTGTTTTGCTTTTTCCAGCAATTTCAGGCTTTGCTTATAAAGACCTTTTTGATAAAGTATGGTAGCAAAATCCAGCTGCTCGCGCAAGTGGATACGAATGTTTTGGTGCGAGGGCGAAAGCCGAAGGCTAATCAATATTTGACGATAAAGGTGAGCCTTAAGATTGGAGACTTGCTGCTTCTTTACAATTCCGGTATTCAAAATCGCTTCTTCATCATAATCATTGGCCTTATCCAAATGGTTAAACAAGGCCATAAATTTTGCTTCTGCATTTACGTCCAGCCGATTTGCATAAAGCCGAAACTGACGCTTTTCAGATTTGGAAAGAGACTTTACTAAAATAAATAACGGATCCTTTTGTCGATTGGTCATCGTAATCTCAAAATATGTTTTTGGCTGTTTGTCAATGTGTTATAAAAAAATATAGCAGTTTAAACATTGTAATGATTGCAAAATGGGGTGAGTTTAGCAATCAACAAGCCTCTACATTCGTGAGACACAAATCTATTATTTGGTTTTAAATATTTGATATGAATGCAGATAAAGTTCAGGTTTTTGATACCACTTTACGGGATGGTGAGCAAGTGCCGGGGTGCAAGTTAAACACTCACCAAAAGGTACTTATTGCGCAAAGGCTGGATGAACTTGGCGTAGATGTAATAGAGGCGGGGTTCCCAATTTCGAGTCCCGGAGACTTTGCCTCGGTGCAAGCTATTGCAAGAATTGTGAAAAACGCCACCGTATGTGGATTGTCGAGAGCGGTGAAGAGCGATATAGAAGCCGCTGCCCGAGCTTTGGAACATGCGGTAAAGCCGCGTATTCATACAGGAATAGGAACGTCTGATTCGCATATAAAATACAAGTTTAACTCTACTCGTGAAGGGGTTGTCGAACGAGCCGTGGAAGCGGTTTCGTTCGCCAAAACTTTTGTGGATGACGTAGAGTTTTATGCCGAAGATGCTGGTCGTACCGACAATGAATTTTTGGCTTACATCTGCTCCGAAGCTATTAAAGCCGGAGCCACGGTTTTAAATATTCCGGACACTACCGGCTATTGCTTACCAGAAGCTTATGGTGCAAAAATTAAGTACCTAAAGGAAAACGTGCAGGGAATAGAAAAGGCTATTCTTTCCTGCCATTGCCACAATGATTTGGGTTTGGCTACGGCCAATTCTATAGCAGGGGTGATGAATGGTGCCCGTCAAATAGAATGTACCATAAATGGAGTGGGCGAGCGTGCAGGAAATACTTCTTTGGAAGAAATAGTGATGGTTCTTCGCCAGCATCCTTACCTAAACCTCGACACCAATGTAGATTCAAAACTACTGTACAGCACCAGCAGAATGGTATCGGAAAGTATGGGAATGCCCGTGCAGCCAAATAAAGCCATAGTAGGAGCGAATGCTTTTGCGCATAGCTCAGGAATTCATCAGGATGGTGTGATAAAAAACCGCGAGACCTATGAAATTATTGATCCCAAAGATGTTGGGGTAACCGAATCAGCAATTGTACTAACTGCCAGAAGTGGACGTGCAGCTTTAGCCTATCGGGCAAAGAATCTAGGTTATGAATTGACCAAGCTTCAGCTGGATGATGTGTACAATGAATTTTTGGTTTTTGCCGACCGAAGCAAGGAAGTATGCGATGGAGATATTCATCAAATAATGGAAAACTGTAAACTAAATGTGAGGGCTACGGCCTGATCTATTTCTGATAAAGAATGATAAAGACTCTTTTTGATAAGGTTTGGGACGCTCATGTGGTGGACAATGTCCCCGCAGGGCCCCAAATTCTTTATATAGACAAGCATTTAATACATGAGGTAACTAGCCCTCAGGCCTTTACTGAGCTGGAGGAGCGTAAGATTCCAATCTTGCGCCCCGATCAAATTGTGGCCACAGCTGATCATAATGTGCCCACAGAAGATCAGCATTTACCTATCAAAGATGAGTTGTCTAGAAATCAGGTAGAAAAGCTTACCACAAATTGTGAAAAACACGGTATTACACTGTATGGGCTTGGTGACAAATATCAAGGGATAGTGCATGTGATGGCACCGGAGCTTGGCATTACTCAACCGGGAATGACCATGGTATGTGGAGATAGCCATACTTCTACACATGGTGCTTTTGGAGCTATCGCTTTTGGAATTGGTACCAGTCAGGTGGCACAGGTTTTTGCCAGCCAATGTCTGTTGCTGCAAAAGCCAAAAAGCCTTCGTGTAAACGTGAATGGAAAGTTGGCTAAAGGTGTGCTTCCCAAGGATGTGATTCTTTATATCATTTCAAAAATTGGCACCAATGCCGGAACAGGGTATTTCTGTGAATATGCTGGAAATGTGTTTGAAGAAATGAGCATGGAAGGCCGAATGACGGTTTGTAATATGAGCATCGAAATGGGTGCTCGTGGCGGAATGATAGCTCCTGATGAAACCACTTTTGAATATGTAAAAGGTCGTGAGTTTGCTCCAAAAGGTGAAGAGTTTGACATGAAGGTAGCTTATTGGAAAACCTTAAAAACTGATGCGGACGCGGTGTTTGACAAGGAGTACAATTTTGACGCAGCAGACATTGCACCCATGGTAACGTATGGCACCAATCCTGGGATGGGCATCAAGTTGAATGGATTTATTCCAATGGACTTTAAAGGTGAAAGTTTCACCAAATCATTAAAATATATGGGGTTTGCTCCGGGCGAGTCATTGCTCGAAAAGGAAGTGAACTATGTATTTATAGGTAGCTGTACCAACAGCCGAATAGAGGACTTTAGGATAGTCGCAGATTTTATAAAAGGAAAACAAAAAGCACCAAACGTAAATGCGCTGGTGGTTCCTGGCTCACAACAAGTAGCAAAGCAAATTTTTGAGGAGGGGTTATCTCAAACTTTTGAGGAGGCAGGTTTTAAGATTCGTCAGCCGGGATGCTCAGCATGTCTGGGAATGAATGAGGACAAAGTTCCGGCTGGCGAATATTGCGTTTCTACAAGCAATAGAAATTTTGAAGGTAGACAAGGGCAAGGCGCTCGCACTATTTTGGCTAGCCCTTTGGTGGCGGCAGCTACAGCTGTAGAAGGTAGAATTGTAGACATCACTAAATTTTTGAATTAGATGGAAAAGTTTGTAAAGCTGCACAGCACTGCGGTGCCTCTGCCTATTGAAAATATAGACACCGATCAGATTATCCCCGCCCGCTTTTTGAAAGCCACCAATAAGGTGGGTTTTGGGGCTAATCTATTTAGAGATTGGCGCTATGATGGCGAAGGAAAACCGCTTACCAATTTTGTGTTAAACGACCTTACCTATGGCGGACATATCCTTTTGGCGGGTGATAATTTTGGTTGTGGAAGCAGCCGCGAACATGCCGCGTGGGCCTTGGCTGATTATGGTTTTAAAGTAGTGGTGAGCAGCTATTTTGCTGACATCTTCAAAGGAAATGCCTTGAATAATGGTATTCTTCCAATTCAGGTTTCCCCTGAGTTTTTAGCGGAAGCTCTGGACAGAGTTCGCAGAAACCCTTGTTTGAAAATAGTGGTGGATTTAGAAAATCAAACCATTAGCGTGGAAGAGTTGAATGAACACTTTGAGATAGACTCGTATAAAAAGCTATGCCTGATGAATGGCTATGATGATATCGACTTTTTAATTAGTAGAAAAACTAAAATTGAGGCTTTTGAAGCTTCAAAAAGCTTGAGTTATGGAGTATAAAATTGCGCTGTTGTCAGGTGATGGAATTGGGCCTGAAGTAGCAAAACAAGCCGTGAATGTGTTGGAATCGGTAGGAAAAGCATTTGGGCACACCTTCACTTTTGAAGAAGGACTTGTGGGTGCTATTGCCATTGATAAAACGGGAAATCCTTTACCGGATGAAACGATAAAAATTTGCTTGAGAGGTGATGCAGTCTTGTTCGGGGCTATTGGTGATCCGAAGTATGATACAAACCCGGATGCCAAAGTGCGCCCCGAACAGGGTCTGCTGAAACTTAGAAAGTCGCTCGGCCTATACACCAATGTGAGGCCCGTAAAGGCTTATCCAACTTTATTGGACAAATCACCATTAAAGCGCAATCGCATTGAAGGTGCAGATATGTTGATTTACCGTGAACTTACCGGTGGTATATATTTTGGCGAAAAGCACCTAAGTGAAGACGGTAAGCAAGCTTCCGATTTGTGTAGTTATTCTGAAGAGGAAATAAGCCGTATAGCCAGAATGGCTTTTGAAGCCGCTAAGCTTAGAAGAAAGAAAGTAACCTTGGTAGATAAAGCCAATGTGCTGGAAACTTCGCGCCTATGGAGACGAGTGGTTACAAAAATCGCCAAGGAAGAATATCCACAAATTGAGCTTGACTTTTTGTTTGTAGACAATGCAGCAATGCAAATGATACTTGACCCCAGACAGTTTGATGTAATCCTTACGGAGAATATGTTTGGTGATATAATTTCTGATGAAGCCAGCGTGATTGGCGGTTCAATCGGGCTTTTGGCCTCAGCCTCTGTTGGCGATGAGCATGGTTTGTTTGAGCCTATTCATGGATCATATCCGCAGGCCAAAGGGAAAAACATTGCCAATCCCATAGCGTCTATTTTGAGTGCCGCCTTATTGCTGGATTATCTCGGTCTTAATGAAGAAGGTAATGCCGTGCGAGAAGCGGTAGATATTGCCCTGGCCAACGGTGTGGTAACTTCTGATCTGGATGAGCACAGCACGTATGGAACCAAAGCTGTAGGAGACTACATTTCGGTTTTAATTCAAAGTGCAGAGGAACTGGTGGTAAATCTCAATCATCAAAATATTTCGCTCGGGCAGTCTACTATTATTTAGCAGGCGAATCTTTTTTACATACTATTTGCCAAAACTTTTGCGAAGGCTTGCTCTCTATATTTTTGGCGGGCTCACTTATTTCAGTTGCTTCCAGCAAGCCATGGTTGCCAAACTCTTTCTCTATAGATTCAGGTTGGTAATAAAATAGTTTCACGCCATGTTTAGTCACAAACCAATCCTTTCCTAATCTTATACCCTCACCATAGGTGGGGGTATTTGTTGAAATAGCTACAAAAACCATAAGGCCACCAGGCTTTAATTGGCGGTAGCAGTCGTTAATAAGTTTGGCTCTTTCGGTTTCATTCAAAAGATGAATCAAGGCGTAGCAAAAAATACCATCATACTGATGGCTATCAAATGGCATATCACCAACACCACCATGATGAACGGTTATGCTTTCTCCAAAATGCTGCTTAGCTAAAGCTATGGCCGTTTCTGAAATTTCGATACCCGTAACCTTTAGGCCCTTTTCGGTAAATACCCTGGCATTTCGGCCATAGCCAAAACCGGGAATGAGAATGTTTGTTAATCCTTTTTCTAAAAACAGATTGGCAGCAGTAATAGCAGAATCCGCTGGAGCAGATCCCCACATTTCTTGTTTGTCTTTAAAAGCAGATTCCCAGAATTCGGTCATGTGTAATTGTTGGTGAAGGTCTCGTGTATGAGCAGTAGCGGATTTTATTCAACTACTTTTCAACTTAAAGATACTTTAAGTTAATAAAATAGCGGTTCGAGCTAGAACTCAAACCACTATTGCTTATACATAATTATTTTGCTAGTATTTTTTGCTAAACAATATCCTTAAAATTAATGTCAAAAATTATATTCGAGCAATAAAACCCTGATTTTTCAATTGCTTTTCTTGAAGCAATATTATCCAATGTGGTTGAGCAAATTGGTTTTCTTCCGCTTTGGAGGATTCTGTTTACTTGCATTTTCATGATTTGAGTTGCAAGTCCTCTGCCTTGAAATTTACGATTCACGATAATTCCTAGGTCTGCTATTTCAGGTTGAGAATCGCTCATTCTGCATTCACTTGTTGCTACGATTGATTCAGACTCTTTAAGCATAAAAATTTCTTTTCTTGCTACAAGATTCTCTGTATAACCAAAAGTGTCGTCCATACCAACTTGTTCCTTTAGAAATAGCTTTACTGAAGGAATATTGTCCGTATTGACCAATTCAATATTTAGGTCCGAATCAACTTTCACTTCATTGTTCACATGCTGAAAACAAAAGGTATTTTTCTTCAACGATTTCGAATGGGACAAACATGCGTTAAATGCCACAGGTTCGTTTGAACTCAAACTTGCAGAATTTATTAATCCGTTTGAAATTAGTTCTTGAATTACGTTCTCCATCAGTGTTAGATGGTTTTTAGCAAGAAATATTTGAGTTAAAGATCCTTCTTCATTAATGCAGCAATACCCTAATGTTTCATTTTCTTCAATTAGATAATGCTGTGATGAACCTATGTAAAGCTGTTCCCACATTGCATCAATGGGAGCTTTTAATGATTTGTATAACTGTGACCTTAAATTATTAATTGTTTCTGTAATATCTGTTTTTATGAAATGCATTATAATGCGTATTTTTTAATTATTTCTTTTTTGACTTGTTGTAAAGGGAAGTCTTCATAAATCCCTAAATAATTTAGAGCTATCCCGTCCAATTCAGCAATGAACATATGGCTCATGACCAAGGAATTTTCAATATCAATTTTATCAAAAATCTCCTTAGTTTTTTTTAATATAAAAGATGACCTTTCTTTAATTAAGTCATCTAATACCTTTCTAGTGTTAGGTTGAACCATTACATTCATATTAAATTGGAAGAATAGCTTATCTGATGCCAGTTTCGAAAAGAATGATTCTAATAGTTCAGCGAGTTGTTTGTTAGGGGTTTGATTTTCCTTATCAACTCTGTTTATTTCAACAATCAACTGAGTTGTTTTTAGAAAAATTTCTCTTAATAATCCATCTTTCGACTTAAAATGATGGGAAATTAGTCCTTTAGAGACATTTGCCTTTTCACATACCAACGACAGTGGTGTATTCTCGTATCCTCTCTCGGAGAATAGTTTAGTAGCTATTTCTATTAATTGTTCTCTCTTATCCATAAAAAATCGATTAAAGCTAATTGGCTGCACGTACGGTCAGTGCAAATGTAAAAACATTTTCTTATTGGCAAGAGAATTGTTTTAAAAGAAAATTTTATCTGCTTGGAGAGTTTTTTTGTAGTAAGCACAACTAATGCCTAAACAACATATTGCTTATATCCACTATATAATTTAACGCTGTATCCCGCTCTAACTCTGCAATTGCTTAGCTTTTAGGGAAACATGCCCTTGCAAGATAGATTTTAATTTCAAAGTATCGGGGTGATACAATGCGATGGTTTGGCCAGTTATGGCATTATAAAAATACAAGTGATTGCAAACAAAAAAAGCGGTTTGAGTGCTTACCCAAACCGCTTTCACCTTTAACACAAAGTTGGTTTTAAAACCTACCCTTCATGATGGTGATGGTGACCATGTGTGTGATTGTGATCCTCCAGTTTTACGGTGTAGTCAAATTTAAATGAGCTCAATTCATGGTGATTTGCCATGGCGTAGTGCTCATATAATGTTTTGGGGCCATTGCCATTAATCATACTGGCAAAAATGCCATAGTCGCCACCATTGTCTGTAGTCGGGTTGTTGGGAATACGGGTAATGGTATGCACATGATTATAATCAGCTATGCTACCTGAGTTGGCCCCGGTAGAACCTTCGGTATTAAATTCTGCCCATAGGTAAGGGTTGTAAATTCTGTAATAAAACTCAGAAGTGGCCGTGGGTGTGGTGCCAGCATCATTTATCCACACAAAGTATGTGTCATTTATGTTGGTCATAATATCAGCCCACCATACATCTGCAAAATTGGTGGTCATATTATATACATATTCCTTCATTACCAATATAAGATTGGCTTGAGCTGTGGCCGACATTTCTGAATATTTCAGACCAGTTTCAAAACCTGAATAATCATAGTTTCCTTTATATGGATCAGGGTCTCCGTTCATATCGGCCGGTCCTACCTGTAAGGAATGAGATGTAGAAGTGGATGATGCCTGTGAAAGTTCAGTTGCATCCAGGCTGTTGTATAAAGTTAAGGCCAAATCTCTTTCATCAGAAAAGATATCAAACGATTCACCATTCCATGTGTCGACAGCAGGCTCGCCACCCAAAAAAGCAGGAACAATAGATACATTATCTCCATGCACCAAAAAGTTGACTACACAGTGATGGCCATCTAATTGAAATCCCCATGAGCCACTGGTTTCAGGGTCACCAAACATATCTATAGAATAGAAATCGGGGTTCCATACCGCACTCATTACATTGTTCAACCAGCCTTCTGATAACTCTGTGATTTCATATACTTTTTGATATCCATCAGCGCTCAAAAACAGCTGGAGAATTTCTTTGAAAGCTGTAAGCTGAGAGGCGCTTAAATCTCCGTAGGTAATTCCATCCCTGTTATTATTGTTCGCAGGGGTGTTGTGCCATAAATAAAAGCGCTCATTGTCAAGACAAGTAGACCCTTCATTCAGGAGCTCAGTAGATAGTGAGTTTCTAAATGCTACCATGGCTTGTCTCATGGTTTCAATCTCTGTATTGGAAGATTGGTCTACCGTACCAGAAGTATTGCAAGCGTCTACCGTGGTATCTGTATCAGTACTATCCTCATCTTTTTTGCAGGAAGAAAAAGCCAGCAAGCATAGGCTTAAAGCCAAAAGCGGGAATTTTATTTGTGTCATTGTTTATGGTTTTGTCCTTTAGACAATGAAAAGAGAGAAATCCTTCGCTTTTAATTTTTAATAAAATGTTATAAGTCTCCTGTTTGTGGTAAAATATGTGAACCATTGGATTTAATATTCATTAAACCCCTTCCCTGAAAAGATTTTGGGCAGGCATTTTTCTACCCGGTTTCGCGGGTTTTGGCTTGCTTGGCTTGTGAAATGTGAAGGATGTAACTACGCTGTCTTCCTGGGGTTAAAGAATAAAATGCTGATTGAAGATTTGGGTCTTCGTCTAATCTGTTTTGTAGCTCCTCAGGGATTGGCTCAAGGTCTTTTTTAAACTCTACTTTAAGGCCAGCTTTTTCTACTTCTACAGCTTCAAAAATGTAGGCTTTTATAAGGTCTTCGATTTCTATAATTTGCTGCGGCTTGGTAAACTTAAATAGTCGGGCAGCTTGTGAGTTTTCACCGGGTTTATCCAGCAAATTGTTTTCATCACTAAGCAAGGCACCCTTAAAGAAGCTGAGGGCCGCGTAATCTTTAAAAGCACTTACTATGGCCACATTTGCACCTTTGTAAGTATAGCAGGGCACGCCCCATTTGCTTTCTTCGGTCAGGCCGCAATCGAGTACAATTTTACGCAGTAGCTTTAGCTCTTCGGGCCAATTGTAAACTTTACATTGTGGGGTTCCGCCTAGGGGACAGCGTCCGCAGCCTTCCGTAAAATATAAATCAACATTCGTATTCATGCGTTAATCATTTAAGCCCTTTCCGGCTAAAATATCGGGGGTGGCTTTTTCAATTCTCGACACACGGGTTTTGGATTGTTTCGCCCCAGAGAAATGTAAAAGATAGCCTCTTTGTCGGCCTGGCGTTAAAGCTTTAAAAGCATCTTTCAATTCGGGGTCTTCCTCCAAGGCGGTTTTAAATTCTTCAGGCATGTCAAATTCCTTGGTCTTCTTCAATTCCACTTTTAGCCCAGCTTTTTCTACTTCTACAGCTTCGTGTATATATGCTTTGATGGTAGGTTCTGTCTCCAAAATCTCTTCCAGCGTAGTAAAGCGAATTTGGCGGGCAGCCTGTACATTTTCAGTTTGCTGAATAAGAATATCCTCGCTGTCTTTTAGTAAAGCTCCTTTGTGAAAAAGCAGTGCACAGTATTCTTTAAAACCATGAATCAAAACTACGTTGCTACCATTGAGTGTGTAGCAAGGTACTCCCCATTTCAGCTCTTCGGTGAGCCCACAATCCAGAACAATGGTTCTTAGTTTCTGATATTCTTCCTGCCACTTACTGGCTTTATTGAAGTAGAAATCGACTTTTGGGTTCATAGTAATCAAATGAGGTGCATTTAGTATTTCAAATCTATTTATTTTTTCAAGTATCTACCGACCTTGCTTTAGCTAGGGGGCTTATTAAGAAGTGTAAATTAATGTAAAAGCAGAAGCAAAACATTTCAATTGGACCTATTATCCGGTAGATTTGTAACATGGGTTTTATAAAAGTTAAAATCGGACTTCTTGTTTTGTGGAGCTTCATGATTGACATCTCAGGAGCGTACGCTCAGCTGAGGCTGGATGACAAACATGTAAATGTGGCTTTACGCATGGTGGGGCATCAGATGCTCCTCAATGCTGGCGATAGCACTTCACGCGTGTTGCCTGTTGGCAGAAATGGGGATAGCTATGAGTTAAAGTTTGAAGCGCCTATTAAAATAGAGCCAAATGAATTGGTGCAGGTGATGGATAGCGTGGTGAAAAAAGCCAGTATTGCCAAGAGCTATTTGGTAGAAATACAAAACTGCGAGAGTAAAGAAGTACTGTATAGCTATGAAATTGGGGGTCCTGAAAAGATGGATATTATTCCTTGCAGAGGGAGGGAGTTGCCAGTTGGTTGCTATTTGTTGTCATTCACTATTTTAGAGCTGCCATTGTCTCTGCAGTCTTCAAGAGCAGAATCGAATGTAGCCTCTACTCAGCCTCAAGGTCATTTGCCAATGGCGGTATCAGCGGCCTTGCTTATCATTATTACAGTTTTGTGGTTTTACTTCCGTAAAAATCCCACTAGTAATAGAGAGAATCCTAACATGATTTCTCTTGGAGCTTTTGATTTTGACACCCTAAATATGGTGCTTTTGCATCAAGGGAAAAAAACAGATTTAACATCCAAAGAGTCTGATTTATTGTTGCTGTTGTATAACTCTGCCAACTCCACTTTAGACCGTGATACCATATTAAATAAAGTATGGGGCGATGAAGGCGATTATGTGGGCCGCACATTGGATGTGTTTATTTCTAAGCTTCGCAAAAAACTGGAAGGAGATACGAACCTGAAAATAGTGAATGTGCGAGGGGTAGGGTACAAGCTTATTTTGAATGAGTAACTGTTTGGGTTTTCTCAATCTATAATACAGTAAAAAAGGCCGCAATTGCGGCCTTTAATGAATCAGTACTTTAACCTAAATATTAATCACTATGCTTTGCTGGCCTTTACCGGGCAGCCAATAGCTTTTGTGAAATTGGGGTTTGGTTTTTCTCCTTTTTGCAATGCGGCAATAGCATCCTCCACATATTTTACGGTTACATCTTCTGGAGATTTCGCATTATTGTCAATGGTGCCAATGTATTGTACGGTGCGATTTGCATCTAGCAAAAATACGTGAGGCGTTCTCACCGCTCCATATTGTGGATATATTTTTTGCCCTTCATCTACCAAGTAGGGAAATGGGAAACCTTTTTCCTTTGCGCGATTTTGCATTACTTTATAGCCTTCCATTTCGTTTTCCGGACTATTTGGGTTGATAGCAATTACCGGATAACCTTGTGGTGCATAGGTGTTGTGCAACTCGATTAAACGGTCTTCATACATTTTTGCAAATGGACATTCGTTGCAGGTAAAAGTTACAATGTAGCCTTTGGCATCTTTAAAGTCAGCCAGCGAAACCATTTTGCCATCCACGTTTTTAAGAGAAAAATCGGTGGCAACCTCGCCCATTTTATAGCCGCCTATTTCTTCCAGAGTTTTGGTTTGCTCCGGGCTTCCTCCTCTTGGTGGTCCTTTTCTTTCACCATGCGGTGGGTGCCCTTTTTCACCTCCATGTCCATGAGGGCCTTTATGGTCTCCATCTTTTGGTGGGTGTCCTTCGTGATGGCGGCCTTCAGCAGGCTTATTCTTTTCTTGACTTGCAGTATTTTGTTCTGCTTGATTGTTGCAAGATGCAAGGCCAAATGCCAATGCCGCAACGAGTACGCTCAATCTCTTCATTTTTAAATTCAATTGGTATTAAAGTGTTTATGTATGGTGTTTTCCAAGTCTTGTAGACTTTCAAAAGAGCGCTCAAAATATTCACGCTTTTCTTTATTAAAAACAATGGTAAAAGGAATGGCTCCTGACCAGTTTGGGTCTATTTCATCAATCCAGTAATTGGAATCCGGGTCATCTAGCAAAATAACTTTTGAGGTGATATTTTTCCTCTTTAAGAAAGGCTTGATTTTGCTATCAATGTCTTTTGGAAAATCGAGACTGATATAAATAACCTTAGTTTTTTGATTTCGATTGCTTTTGGCATACTCCACAAAGTAGGGAAGCTCTTTTACACAAGGAGCGCACCACATAGCCCAAAAGTTTACCATGTAGGTTGTGTCTGAATTTGTGTAAAGCAGGGGTTCTAAATCCTCAAAATCATAAATAGGAATTGTATCCGTAATCGGGTAATTCTTCACAGAAATGTTTTCGGGTGCTTGGTTGGTGCAAGCCAGGCAAACCGAAATAAGAATTAGGTAAATATGAAACCCTTTCATCATAGTGTAAGTTCTATTTCTGATAGACCAATTTTTTATGAAGAGGTTTAATATAGATTCTGATTTTGAGGGAACTTTAAATGGGTATCCTTATCGTTTTACAATCCTGCTAAAGCGGAACGAAGCGAAAAATCCCGCTAGTGCGAAAATGGCTAACATCACAAATACCTGCTGATGTCCAATAATTCCAGGCGAACGGTCTAAAAAATAACCCATCACGGGGCCAACAAAAATATCTGGTGTAAAGCCTATAACAGAAACTACTCCAACAGCTGTTCCTGTCAAAGCCAAAGGTATTTTAGCTTCATGCAAAACTGCAAAGTACAAAGTGCGCGCAGCATAAGTTCCGGTGGCGGTAATGATGAGTGACAAGAAAAATAGAAAGTTGAGATTGGCAGAAATGCCACCCGATGCAAAAGCAATAGCACCAATAAGCATGGTTGCAAAACCAACCTTCAGCCAAAGCGAACTTTTGGTTTTATCGGCTAGTAGACCAATAGTGATACATACAATTGGTCGAAGGTACAATTGAAAAGTTCCGACTTGAGCTGCTTGCACTTCATCAAACAGCATGATTTCGCTGGCATAAAGTGAGAAAATATCGGTGAGCTTGTAGCCTACATAGGCGCATAACACTATAATCATCAAAAGCCAAACGGCTGGGAGTCGCATCACCATTTTGATATTGGCAAAAGAATGTCTTTTGGATTGGGTTGTGGTGTCGACTTCCTCGTCATCTTTAAGAAAAATGAAAACCAACAGACCAATAAAAGCGACCAGAAAGGAAGAGAATAACACAACAAATCGAAAGGCTTTCTGGCGCTCGGGTAAGCTGGCCGATTGAATATCTGCAGGTAAAAAGAGTGCGAAAATGAAAACCCCAATGGCACCTATAGAGGCGGCTACAAAACCTCTACCTCCTTCCAAAAAGCCAAAAGCGCGCCCTTGATTTGCGGAGCCGCCCCATACGCGGGTAGCTTTTATCATGGCACCCCAAAATAAAAATATGGTGGTGAAACCCCAGTAGCCGAAAAGCCATTTTAAAATTAGATAAGAGGGAAATGTAGCCATGAGTAAACCGCCAATGGCTGTGAGAAACAAAGCTGTGGCTATTAATTTTCTAGGGGAAAACTTATCCGCAATAGCGCCACCATATAAATAGGAGAGAAGTGCCACCACACCATATATGGAAAAGCAGGTGCCCAACTGAAAATTGTTGACCTGAAAAACATCCAGAAATGTAGGCCGGAAAATTCGAGCTAGCACAAAGGGTAAAATGAAAATGGATTCACCAGCCAGAATGAGCAACACAATGCGGTAAAAAGAAGAAGCCTTGGTTTTTGGTGAGTTCATTTTTATCAAGGTTATTGAGAGGGAAGTGCAAATAGAATGGACTAATTTTTTAAACCTCCTATTTCAATGAGTTGTTTTTGAATTCTGATAGCCCATTTTTCCTGATTGATGTAATTGGTTCCTAGCTCAGTGTCCTCTTCATACTGCACTTGATAATCATAGTACTCTTTATATATTTGGTCATATAGCTCGGAAGCTTTTGCTGCTGTAATAAATGATTCTTCAAAGAGTATCAGATTCAGTTTTCGGGCATATAACTCAGCAATATCGAAGTGTAGTTGCTCATGAGCCAAAACATCGTCATCTACTTTTTCGGGGAAGTAAAATGAGGAATCACACTGAAACTCAGCAAAAGCCTTATAGGTGGATTTCCCATTCCAAATATGTGTCTTAACAGAACTCATTGAAATTCCGCAATATGTTACAGCAGCAACGTCCCAATTTTTAGTAGGTGCTTTAAAATCAGTCCACGTGAGTTTTTTATTGGCATCCCAGTTTAATGATTGGGAGTGTCCAATGTTTGAAAGGAAAGCAAAGATGATAAGGGAAACCATCTTAAGGTAAGAAGTCCAGAATAAACTACGGAGTGGATGAAAGGTCATTGCTATCGGGTTATTTACTCACTTCTGAAATTCCAAAGCAAACAATACGCTGGCAATATACAATGGTCGAATTTTATTAAATACTTAATAATTGTTGCACATGCATTAAGTTAGGATTACTAGTAATTTCCACAAAATACTCGATTTGCCATTTTTGGGTTTTTTCGGCTTGTTTGCTGGTAGGGGCGTCCCAAGGTGGGTACACCCGGAAACCTCTTTTGCCATCTTTGGCGTGCGTTGCCACTATTCCTTTTTCAATGAGAATTGATTTTGGGACTATAAATTGACCACGCTTGGTTTCGCTGGTTACGCTTATAATGTAAAAATCAAAAGGGTCATTTTCATGCAAAGGCTCAGTAATACCTTCAATATTTCGTTTCCAAAAGGTAACAAATTGCCCGGCTTTCTTTGGGGTTACTTTAGCACTTCGGTAAACTATGCTTTGCCCATTGAGCTTAAATCTGCAAGCATCATATTCCTTGCTTTCGGGTTCGTTTGCAAACGCAGAAACCTCAAATGAACTCTTGTCGAAGAGTACATTTAAGATTTCTGGTAAGGGAGTATTTGTATTTAGAGAGGGGATTGGTATCGTGGTTTATATCGCGTGCTGGCGGTTTGTAATTCTATATACAACATGTTCCTAATTGGAGGGACATTTACGGGCAAGGTACAAATATGAACCTCTAAGCCATTCTTATTCTAATACCCGTTCCTTAGGTTTTCGGCAAAGCTGTTGGGCAGAATACTGTTTTCTACCGCCTTGGCAGCTTTCTCAATGTCGTATATAAATTTTACTATTTCTACCGAAACGCTATTCTTACTTGTGATGGAAGCGTTTTCGTCAATCTCCAAAATGACATAGCTGCCCCGAGTATCATTGTCCTTGGGTTTACCCACTGAGCCCAGATTTACAGCATGCCTGAAATATGGATTTTCCTCATCCCCGGAATTCAAAATTCTATGATAGGGCTTGTGGGTATGTCCAAAACAAAGAATGTCTGCATCGGCATCTTCCATCATCCGGATCATGCTTTGCTCGTCTTTGTCCTCCAGTAGATATTCACTTATATCTATGGGACTACCGTGTACCAACAGCAAATTCAAGCGATCATCATTAAGCTGAAACTCAACTTTTATGTGAGCTGGAAGTGTACGCAGATACGTGCGGTTTTTATCGGAAAGTGCATCCACAGTAAAAGCTGCTGAAATGGCGCCATTGGTCATCTGGCCATCGGCATTTAGTACAGGGCTAGAATCTTTGCTTTTTCTACTAATGTAAAAATCATGATTGCCGGCAATAGTGGGTATTCTCCTTTTGCGGATTTCGTCAATTACCTCGTTTGGCCAAATGTTGTAGCTCACCAAGTCGCCAAGGCAATAAATAGCATCGTATTCCCTTTTGTCGATATCTTCAAAAAAAGCCTCCAATCCCGGTAGGTTGGCGTGAATGTCACTAAACAAAACGATTTTCATAACCCTGTACTTTTGAGATTAGCAGCAACCACCTCCAGGTGTGCAGCTATTGGCAGCTTGTATTTCTGAAAGTTGCTTTTTTGGTTTCTCAGCAGGAATACCACATTGGTCTTTTGCTAGGCAATCCGTTTGTTTGGTGGTCAATAAGAAGTGGGTTCCGTCAAAGTCGAGACCGAATTTGCCGATGGTGTCACCTTGGTATTCTACTTCAATTTCTAAATCACCAATTCCAAGTGCTTTTTCCGAAAGCTCAATAATGCTCACAAGCTTCTCTGGGTGCAATCTGTGGTCATAGTCATTTGCGTTCCAAAGCTGAAAGTTCACCACTTCTTCATTGCGAACGGTTCCGCCACAATCAATAAAGTGCTTAGTGATTTTCCCCACTTCCGTTACGTGAAAATGGCTTGGTACCAACTCTCCATTTGGCAATTGAAAAGAGATGGTTTCTAATTGATTAAGCTTGTTTTTTACCTCTGATAACTTCATCTTATTATTTGTTTATTGCGATTATACGATTATTGAATTCAAATTTTTTTAGCAGCAACTTGTTTTAGAAACGTCTTGATCTAAAAACTGGGACATAACACTTTTCATGGCTGTCCAATTTTCAGAATCTATACAATAGCAAACGCTCGTTCCTTCTACATTTCCCTTTATCAGACCTAAGTTTTTTAGTTCCTTAAGGTGTTGCGAAATAGTGGGCTGTGCTAGCCCGATTTCGTTTACCAAATCACCACATACGCAGCTGTTTATTTTAAACAAGTGCTGCAAGATGGCTACTCTGGCCGGATGCCCGAATACCTTGGCGAACAAAGAAACTTTGTTTTGCTCATCTGTAAACATCTCCGTTTTAGCTAATCCCATTTTTGATTCATTAATTCATTGCAATATTACGATTAATGTTTTAGCTAGCAAGATTATTTGTCAAAAAGAAAGAGTGCATTTTGATTTCCATTCCAATCAAAGAGTGCCCCAAACGAAAGTAACTATTCCAACAACTGAAGGACTGGTGCCTAATTAAAATCCGCTTACATAAACCTATTTAAGAATGATGTGAATTTAGCCGAGCCAGGATAGCACACTTTCTTACCTCTTTTAATACTCTTCTCTACTGCGTTTACTACATCTTCGGGCGAAGAGGTTAGATATTTTTTAAAGAAAGCCGTGTTAAATATATCGGGCTGATCTGTTTCTTCAGCTTGTTTTAATAGCGGTGTGTTTACAGCCGGTGGGCAAACAAGTAGGATTCTGACTTTGGACTTTTTGTTTTCCTCTATTAGCACTTTAGTGTAAAAGTTATTGGCACTTTTAGTAGCTCCGTAAGCACCAAACTTTGGTGTAACCAGCATGCCTGCAGTAGAACCATAAATAATTACATCACCACTATTCCTTTTTAGCATAGCAGGCACTACCGTTTGGCAGATATTCACCATTCCGGTATAGTTGATAAGCATCAGCCTATTAATATGCTCTGCACTTAAATCTTTCAATAATCCAGCTGGCATTATTGCAGCGCAATTAAATAAACGATCAATAGGGCCTAAATCAGCAATGACTTTGCGAATGACTTCTCTTACCAAATCAATATTGGTTACATCACAATAATAGGTGTGAATGTTTTTTGATCGAGCAGCAGTTTCTTCCAAACCTTCTTTGTTTACATCTAAGATGGCAACTCGGGCACCTTGCTGAGCCATTTGAGTGGCGTGTAGTTGACCCATACCGCTTGCTCCACCAGAGATAAGGACTACTTTGTCTTTAAAATCCATACTAAATACGTTAAAAGTTTAGGTTAAAGTTGGTTTGATCGTCTCGCTCCAAAACAAAGGCATAAGGGAAATTGGGAGAATCACCTTTTTTATCCATCAGTCCTAAAACCGTATTCTCATCAATTTTCACAAAATGGTCATTTATTGGTTTTGCATCATATGCCATTGTTGCTGTTGCTTTTCCTCTGTATTCAATCATTCTTAGTCTGGCGCCAGATTTTTTTGTTTGCACAAATGGTCTGGCCAATGACATTAAGATTCCTAAAACTTTATTTTTCGGAACAGCAATGTCCATCGGAAGATTCTTCGGGTTTACAGCGTATAATTGAGTCTTGTTTTTGGCAAAGAAAACTAAAGGGTGTACCTCTTCAGGAGAAACAAATACTTTTCCGTACCAGCCAGAAGGAACCAACATTCCGTCTAGAGAATGGCCTGTTTCAATTTCATAACCTTTCCAGCGCCCTTTCATAAAATCCAAACTTACAGGCTCTAGTTGATCATAAATTCTAATGACATCTGAAACGTCTCCTTTTTTATTAGAAAGCAACTCGTTTAAAAGCTCTTTATTGACTTTCTTTTCAATATCTATATTCATCGCATGCTATTTTAATTATTCATATTTTATTGAGTAATTAACTCTAATACAAAGGTATAGTGTCATAAGGCTTGGCTAGCGCACCATTTAGTGCAAAAGTCTATTTGCGCTTTGGGAAAAACTTGGATGGATGTTTTTGCAGCCACTGCCAAAGGCTAAAAAGAAAAAAGAGCGATCAAAAACTCACTTCTGATCGCTCCTTTATTTTTTAATGAATTACCGAAGGTTATTGTCTCGAAAAGTTAACCTTGATACGAATGCATTTTATTAAACAGCTGTATATCCACCATCAATAAGATAATAGCCACCTGTTATAAAAGACGATTTTTCAGAACTTAAGAATAAAACAAGTTCTGCTACTTCCTCAGCTTTACCTAATCTATTCATGGGGTGTTTCGCTTTTAGGGCTTCCAGCATTTCAGGGCTGGCCATACTTAATAGAGGAGTATCAATGTATCCTGGTCCTACAGCATTACAACGAATGTTTTTTTGTGCATATTCTACACCTATGTTTTTTGTTAAACCCACCACTGCATGTTTGGTAGTGGTATATGCAGACGACATTGGTGCAGCAGCCATTCCGTGGATAGAAGCCATATTAACAATAACACCTCCGCCATTTTTCTCCATCTGTTCCAGCTGATACTTGCAGTTTAAAAACACGCCATTCAAATTAATAGCGACTACTTTATTCCAAGAATCTACTGAATATTGACCGGTTAAATTCTGTTCTCCCCCAATTCCAGCATTGTTACAAGCAATATCTAATTGGCCATATTTCGCTACTGTGTTTTTAATCAAATTTTGAACATCTTCCTCTTTAGAAACATCGCCTCCAATAAAAAAAGCTTCTCCTCCTTCAGATTTTATTTGATCAACAACGAGTTGTCCGTTTTCTGGGTTAATGTCATTTACAATTACTTTGGCGCCTTCTTTAGCATACAAAGTTGCTACAGCTTTTCCTATTCCAGATCCAGCTCCTGTTACCAATGCTACTTTATTTTCTAACTGACTCATACTATATAATTTTATGGGTTAAATTTTATTTAGAAGAAATCTCACTGTAAAACCAGTTACAGCAGGAATTTCTGATATAAAGGTAGGATGACTTAATCAAGAAAAACGCACCATATGGTGCAAAAGACCACTAGTGTTTTGAGAAAACGCGCCTGAAGGTATTCCTATGTATGCCTAAATAGGATGCGATTTGAACATAAGGAAACAATTCAAAAACTTTGGGCATCTGTTCCTGGAGTAGTTTTATTTTTTCTTCAGCAGTGTTTGCATGCAGTATTTCATTTCTATGTATGGCATATAGAAACTCTTGTTGAATGATTAATAATTCAAACTGTAAAAAACGAGGGAAGTCATCATACAGGGTTTTGATATCCTGAATATAGAAGAAAGACACTACAGCTTCTTCTTGAAATTTAATGTTGAGATTTGAGCTCGTACCTTTAAAATAGCTTTTGTAGTCAAATAGGATTTCTTGTTGATCTGGATAAAAAAAGCTGTCAACCACTTCCTCTCCGTTGTCATTCATTTTGTATGAATAGGCGGTTCCGGAAATTAATAAGCCCATTTTAAGACTGGCATTATCTTCTCTTAAAAAGAAATCATTTCGCTTATAATGGGTAACTGTAATGTGCTTACCTAAAGTTGATAGTTCATGTTCTGTAAGGTTGAAGTGACTGTACTGTTTCTTTATGTATTGTAATACATCCATTCTTTAAACTAGGTATGCTGGTGCTTGAACTAACGGTTTGAATATGGGGTTGTGGTAGTTTTGAAACACTTTTCTGTCCACCGACAGCAAAGCTGGCTAAGGAGTGAAAACCTTGCTGGCAGCCATTCACCCCGCCATAAGTTATATGTGTGGTTGTGGTTAGTTTTTATTTTTTTCTTCAATTATTTTCTCTGTCAAATCACGGAATGTCTTGATGTCGCCAGTCAGTGTTTCGTATCTGTTAGAGTCGAAAATATTAATCGCATTCCAAAATCCTCTTTTCTTCCTTCGAGTTTCGATTTTGTCAATGGGTTTTGTTCCTGTCAGCGTGATTTCTTCTATTACAGACGAGAAATAATTGTCCATATACGCTGTCAATGAAGAAGAAGGTCGAAGTTCAGATACATCTACTCCTTTGTCCTTAAGATTCTTTTTGATTGTTAGGAATACTCCTGCCTTTATGCACGGTTTACCAAATAGAGTCTTTGGTTCGTAGGTGTCTTTCTCAGCGTATTCTGTAAGAAGTCGGCAAACTTCACTAAGTTTTCTTGTCCTTGCAGGTTCTAAAACGTTTTGCCATTCTTCTTGACTTATCTGAACTCTAAATTCTTGATTCAAAAATTCGCTCAACTTTTTCCATCCCAGTAAGTCGTTGGCAGATCTCCACTCACGAACTGTCATTTCACCCGTAATTTCCGCCCAGAGATCAGCTTCTGGATCAAGTGGGCTACAAAGTCGGTGTTGTTCCTTGAAGATTTCAAGAATTTCTTCTTCCGTATATTTAACTTTAGATTCGGTCATTTTACAAACTGGGCACAACTAATGGCTAAGCAACATATTGCTTATATCCACGATATAATTATTTGTCTAGGCTTATCTATAAAGCCTTTCGCAATATACAATTTGAAGAAACCGAAATGTTATTTCCCGAACGGGTTTTTGATGGTGATATCAAAAGCGAAGTAGTGGCCATCATTGGTGATGGGAGAGCCGACCATATCGTTCATGTAGCCAATATTTAGTACCACTTTTTGCTTGGGTAAAGCAACAGAAAAGTACATGCAAAAGCGGGTTTCCTTATATCGCCATTGGCTCCAGTCATCGGTTTTGGTAGATGAAACGAGGTGCTCCATGCTCGCAATTATTTTTTGCGTTTTAGCTGAGTTTAGTATAAAGCTCAATTTCGCTTTTAGTCTGGAGCGAAGCTGGGTTGTTTCTTCATGAGGGCTAAAGTCAGGGTTGAAGAATAAGCGTAATTCCGGACGATAGGTTATTGATAAGTCTATTTTTTCGAAGTCAAGCAAGTAGGATATTTTTCCATAGGTGCGCACTTCCTGGCGGCCACCGGGGGAGTCAAGCACATAAGGATCTTTGGCGGTGTATTGATTTTGCCAGCGATAGCTGAGCGCGCCTGCGTATACCCAGTTTTTGGCAAAGCGGTGTTTTATTTCCTGATTTACCACATAGATGGCCGCTCTGTCCCAAGGGTTATAATCATAAGGTGTGCTGCTTCGGCCTAAACCGAAAAATGTGGCAGAGTTTACCATTTTCTTAGCATTTAGATTTTGTTTTAGGCCTATGGCAAACCATTCAGCGGTATTTACCTTGCCCAATCCCGGTGGGGAAAATTGGGCAAGGCATGTGTTATGGGTGATTCCTATACATAGGGCGAACAGCAAAAATTTTGTTATTCTTCCCATCATTTTTAGTCAGCTATTTGGCTAAGCACTTTTCCATTGGCGTCCATCACCACTTTCCAATCCTGGCCCATCAGCGATTCAAACTCCATTTTGTACACCACATCCTTTCCTTCGGTAATGCGCTCCAAATCATCAATAGAATAATCGCCAAATTGATCTTTGATGGTTTTGCTAACACTGGCCGGTAAGTCTTTTGGGGAAACATCTTCTTTATGTTTTACCATCTCTCCGGTGGCATTGTACCACACATCATGATCTACATTCCAGCCCATTTCAAAGTCTACATTGTAAAGTCCGTTTTCCATTTCCCATTCTACATCCTGAGCTTTAGGAAAACTGGTGTTGAAACTGCTAAGAACCACGGATGGTACTTGGCTTTGAGGAATGTCCTGAGCTTGTGTGTAGCCAAAAGTGGCGAGTGCTGCGATTAAAAAGATTTGCTTTTTCATTTGATATAATTTTTAATTTATACCACAAAGCAAAGGAGTGAATTGGGAAAGAATTGGGAATGGTTAGGGCTTCCTGAAATTTATTTCAAAGCAATGGAGATTATTTTCAAAACTGTACTGCAGCGTAAAATCTTGCAAATCCAGAATTGCCTTTACAATGGCCAATCCCAAACCTGTTCCTGTGGTTTCTGAATCTGATTTCTGAAAGCGGTTAAAAATGGTTTTGGCATCCAGCGATTGTGCTTTACCTGTATTGCTGATTTTTAGCAAATGCTCCAATAAATCTATCTGTACAGATCCTCCTTCCATATTATGAAAGAGCGCGTTTTTCAGCAAATTAGAAACTACAATATTGGCAAGAGAAGCATCCATATGGACCGTAAGCTGATGCTTTTCAGAAACGGAAATGTCAATATTTTTATAGTCTGCAAACTCTCCTAAATCAGAAACATTTTGCTGTACTAATTCATTGATGGAAATACTTTGATTGTCAAAAAACTGCTTGTTGTCTATTTTAGAAAGCAGCAGCAGCGATTTGTTTAGTCTGATCAGGCGCTCAATGATTTGGAAAACTTCAGCCACACTTTCAGCCTGGCTGTCTTGCAAATCTCCTTTTTCGAGCAAGAGCTCCAACTTATTTATGGCAATGGCCAAAGGCGTTTGCAGCTCGTGAGAGGCGTTTCCTATAAATTCCTTTTGCTGCTCATAGGTGGCAATTGTTCTTTCTAAAAGTGTGTTTACTGCTTCCTGCAAATCTGTAAACTCTTTGGTTTTAGTTTGTACATGCGGCAAATTTGGGGTATTGCCCAATCGGTAATTTTTTAGCTGTTGCAAAAAGTTGTAGAAGGGCTTCCAGAGTTTTTTGAGCACTATATTATTGATGAGAATAATGCTGGCGATGAGGATGATGTATAGCCATACAATATCCCAAAGGAGCGTTTTAATGAGGTCATCTTCCTCTACCATGGAGTTGGCAATCTTTAATTCATAAAAGCGGCCATTGTTTTCAAAAGCCGTGCTAAGCATGCGAACAGGCTCGGCTTCCAGTTCTTCGTCATCGGCATCCTGCATGTATATCAGCGTATCGATGTATCTGTCTTTTATCGAGAGTGCGTGCTCTTTTTCAATTTCCTTTATGGTAAAAAAGCTTTCGTCAAAATAGGTTTTGGTGAGAATAGTAGAATCCTTTTGAGTATTAAGAATGATCAGCCGCTTGTAGTTTTCCAAGCCTTCATCAATGCTTCCCTTTATTTCATGAAGCATATTGATGTAAAAAACCGAAGCCCACACCGCCACAATCAGCAGTATAGAAATGGATAGATACTTTAAAGATTGATTGACTAGCTTCATTTTTCCACCAATTTATAGCCCACTCCATATACAGACTCAATCTCAATTTCGGCCGCTGCTTCCTGTAGCTTTTTCCTCAGGTTCTTGATTTGATAATACACAAAGTCCAGATTGTCAGCTTGATCGGTATTGTCGCCCCACACGTGCTCAGCCAGAGCTACTTTGGTTACCAGCCTATTTTTATTGAGCAAAAAGTAGTTGAGTGTGTCAAACTCCTTTCGGTTTAATGTTACCTCTTTTCCGTTTACCACAAACTGGCGTTCTGTTAAGTCAAGCTCCACATTTGCCAATTCGATTGTGTTTTTTCCACTGAGGTTTTTTCTGCGGAGAATAGCCTTTACTCTAGCATTTAGTTCGGCCAGGTGAAAAGGTTTGGTGAGGTAGTCATCTGCTCCAAGCTCTAGCCCGGCAAGTTTGTCATCCAATGAGTCTTTTGCAGAAATGATAATCACATTTCCACTTTTATCTTGCTTTTTTAGTTCTTTTAGAATGTTGAGCCCGCTGCCATTGGGAAGCATAATGTCAAGCAGAATGCAGTCGTAATCATACAAGAAAACTTTTTCGATAGCGCTGTCATAATCTGAAGCGGTTTCTATCAAAAAGTTCTCCTTTTCCAGCGAAAGCTTGATGTTTTGCAAAAGCTGCTGCTCGTCTTCTATTACTAAAATTTTCACGCGCTCAAGTTGCTATTAAATTATGGAAAGAAATGGGAATTTAGAAAAGTTAAAGCATAGCGATCAGAATTGCTGGGTTGCTGGGTAATGGGAAAACAGTCTTGAGCGCAAGTCAGCATAGCGCAATCTCAGGTTAACTAAAAAATAGCAAGGAAAGGTATAGGCACTATATCATAAAAAAAGACCCGAAGCCTTTTTAGGTTTTCGGGTCTTAAGTTTTATATGGATTGTGAATTTAGTCGTCCAGGAGAATTCCAGCCAACTGTTTTAGCTTAAGCTCTTCAAACTTGGCGTTGTATTTTGCAATGCTGTAATTGTTTTGAGCGTTACGCAAATTGAGCTGTGCTTGTCTAAACTCTATCGAGGTGATTTGCCCTTGCTTGTACAAATCATCACTGCGGTCGAAGTTTTTCTGTGAGGTTTTTAAATTGGCTTTTTCGGCATTAAACACAAACAATGCATTTTGGTAAGAGGCGTATGCATTTAGCACATCTCGCTTTATCGAGAGTTCGGTTTGCTCTTTTAAAATCTCCTGGCGTTCTATTTCGATGCGTGCATTTTGGCTATTTACACGAGTGGTTCCTCCATCAAAAAGGTTCCAGGTTAATGATAAACCTGCTTGTGGACCGTAGTTATAGTTTCCGGTAACGAAGGCTCCTGCCGGGTTTTGACTGCCAGCATAATCATACCCTGCATTTAGCGAAAGCGCAGGAAACCACCCTGATTGGCTGGCTTTTAGTGCAAACTCGCTGTTGCGCAACTGGCTGTTGGTTTGCTCAATTTGAACGTTGCGTTCATAAGAGAGAGCAATCAAATCTTCCTTATTTATAGGCAGGGCAAAGGTTACGTTGGTATCTACTGCAAAATCTGTTTCAATATCACGACCCATAATCAGGTTTAAATTGCGCTGTGCATTTTCTAATTGCTGGGTGGTATTTAGCAGGCTTATGCTATCATTATTCACATCCACCTGTGCATTTAGCAAATCTATTTGGGTGGATTGACCATACTCAAAGCTGTATTCCGCACGCTTCAAACGTGTACTTGAAATGTCCAAAGCATTGCGCAAAATATTAACACTCTCTGTTAGCTGTGCTAATTCAAAATATGAAGTAGCTAATTCTAAAACGGTATTTTCAATAATTTGCCGGGCTTGTAGCTCGGTGATGTTATAGTTTTCTTTGAGTTGCTGGTAGTTGTACCTGCGCCCAAATCCATTAAACAACACATAGTTAAGTCCCACAGAAGCATTATAATTGTAGGCTTCAGTAGGGTCAAAATTAATGTCGCCATTTACAGTTTGGTTTTGCCCTTGATAGCCTGAAATGCCTGCGTTTCCGTTGGCAACAACTGATGGTAGATATCCGCTGTTTAAAAGGCTTTGGCTATTGTCGGCTGCTTCTACATTTTTTTCAGCAACGCGTATGTCGTAATTGTGTTCTAAAGTTAACCCCAGAGCTGCTTCGCGGGTCAGCATTTCTTGCGCGCTAAGCGCTGTGCCAACTGTTATGAATGCAGCCACAGCCCATATTTTCACACCCAAGTTGGGGCCTTGTTTTATTATGCTAATTTCTTTTTTCATGCTCATGATTTTAGGCAGGGTGAGTTGATTCTTCATTTTCAAGCATTTCTTCTACGGCTGGCTCTACCGATTCTTGACTCGGTTTTTTGCCTTCCCAAAGCCAGAGGGTGTACACTTTTAGTGCGTTGCCCACCGATAAAAGCATCGGCAACATAATTAGCGTCAGCACCGTAGCAATGGCAATTCCATAGGCAATGGCGATGGCCATCGGAATTAAAAACTGCGCTTGTCTACTCTTTTCTAAAATAAGTGGCGATAGTCCGGCAATGGTGGTGACCGAAGTCAAGAAGATGGCACGGAACCTTGATTTTCCCGCTTCCAGTAGGGCATTGTCAAAAGACAAACCTTCCTGCAGGTAGCTGTTGAATTTACTGATGAGTACCAATCCATCATTTACCACGATTCCGATAAGGGCAATGATGCCCAGTAGCGAAAGCATGTTGATAGGAAAATCGTGAAACCAGTGACCCCAGGCTACGCCAATCAGGGTAAATGGAATCATAACCAGTAGTATAATGGGCTGTAAGTACGAGCGGAAAGTGAAGGCGATAATTATCAAAATCAAAAAGATGATAATAGGGAAAACCTTGCTGGCAGAGGCCGTTGTTTTGGCAGCTTCGCGATTTTGTCCCTCGTACGAAGTAGAAACCGATGGATACTTTGAAAGGATTTCTGGCATAATGTTTTGCTGAATATCTGTGATGATATCCGTTGAGCTCTCCTTCGGATCTTTTAAATCGGCCTCCACTTTTATCTCGCGTTTTCCGTCCAAGTGGTTGATGGTGATTTCGCCACGCGCAATGTGATAAGTGGCAATTTCGTTAAGCGGCACACGGTCTCCTTTGGCATTTACAATGCGCATGTTGTCCAAATTCAAAATGGATGAACGGCCTTCTACATCGTAGCGCACCCACACAATGATCTCATCTTGGCCACGCTGAAAACGCTGCACTTGCAAACCGTTGAAACCAGCACGCACTTGGCTAATTACATCGTTTAGGGTAAAACCTAGCAAGTAAGCTTTGTCCTTTAACTCTACGTTAATTTCATTAATTCCTGCAGGGTCGTTGTCGCTGATGTCACGCAGCAACACGTTTTCTTTCAATTTTTCTTTTAGCTCTATTTTGGCGGCTTTCAGCTCTTCGATATTGTAACCGAGTAAAGAAACCGAAACCGGTTTTCCTCCAAAGCCAGAACCTGCATCAAACACCAAACTTTCGGCCGATGGATATTCCCCTGCAGCTAAAGCCAAAGAGTTGGCAATTTCGGCAGCGGTAAAGTTGCGTTCTTCACCCGGAAGCAAGTTTATTTTTAATGAGGCGTTAGCCGTACCGGGCCCAATACGCTTGATGATGCTCTGAATCACTTGTTTGTTCCCTTCTTGCTTGGCGGTGTATTCTTCGTTTACCACCATGGCCACTTTTTCTATTTCTGTAATAATAGAATCTGTTACCACCGGATTGATTCCCTGCGGCATTTGCAAGGTTACATTTACTTGGTCGGAGGCAATTACTGGGAAAAATGTGGTACGAATTATTCCGCCACCAATGGCACCTGTGGTCATTACAAACAAGGCGATGAGAATGGAAAACCCAAGAATTTTGTATTCCATAAAGAAATGCAATACTGGGCTGTATAATTTATCGCGCAGGAAATTTAAAAAGTTAGTCGCTTTTTCGTTGAACCAATACGTTTTTTGGTCGTGCGAAAGCGCCTTTGAATGCGCTACGTGAGCGGGTAAAATAACCAAGGCTTCGAAGAGCGAAAACGATAAGGTAAGAATTACCACAATGGCTACTTCACCAAAGAATTCGCCTAAGCGTCCGTCTAAATAAAAGAAGGTAGAAAACGCAACCAAGGTGGTTAAAATAGCCGAAACAATGGCAGGCAAAACCTCCATGGTTCCATCAATGGCTGCTTGTACACGGCTTTTTCCCTTTTCGTAATGGTGAAAAATATTCTCGGCAATTACAATTCCGTCATCTACCAAAATACCAATCACGATAATCATTCCGAACAATGAAAGCACGTTGATGGTAATGTCGAAATACGAAGCCACCATAAACATTCCTAAAAAGGAAATCGGGATACCGAAAGCCACCCAAGCAGCCAATCGCGGACGTAAAAACAAGGACAAGAAAAACAGTACTAAGGCAATTCCCTGCACACCATTTTCAAGCAAAAGCGCGGTGCGCTCTACAATTACTTGCGAACGGTCGTTGGTTACATCCAGCTGAATGTTGTTGTACTTCTCGTTAAAACTTTCGGCATAAAGCGTGGCATTTTCTGCGGCTTCAATTAAATCTTCGTTGTTAGTGGTGCTTATGGTAAAAGATATGGCCGACTTGCTGTTGTAATAACCACGGTCAGGCGTTTCAGACCATGTATCTTCGGTTAAGGCTACATCTTGCAAGCGTATGATGGCGCCATTTTCTTCTGTTTTTAAAATAATATTGTTGAGCTCCTTGCCGTAATAGGCGCGGTTGCTTACGCGAATCAGGTATTCTTCATCTTCGGTTTTAATGGCTCCACCGGTTACTAGAATATTGTTACTCGCAACCGCAGCAGCCACATCGTTAAAGGTTAAGTTGTAGGTGCGTAAAATCTCCTCGTTTACCGAGACAATAATTTCTTCGTCAGGGTAACCCGTAATGGTTAATTGCGAAATTCCTTCTATGCTGCGCAAATCGTTTTCTACCTCACGACTAATGGTTTTTAGCGTTTGAAGTGGCACGTCCTTCCCGCTCAGTTGTAGCTCAATGGCCACATTTAGGTTTTCGTTTTTGGCCACTACAGGCGGCTCCATTTCTGCCGGAAATGAAGGCACTTTGTCTACCGCGTTTTTTACATCGGCCAACAAAATATCAATATCGTAACCTTTTACAGCTTCCACAGAAATGCTGGCTGTGTTTTCTGAAGATGCCGAAGTAAAGCGGTCAATCCCCACAATACCGCGGAGATTGTCTTCAATTTTTAGCACCACGCCTTCTTCCATCTCTTGTGGCGAAGCACCGGGATACGAAATGGTTATATCTATAAACTTCGAATCTTGTAATGGAAAGAAGCTAGAGCGCAACGACAGCATACCGAAGGCGCCAAGTATCACTACCCCAAGGATAATGACATTTACAGCCACCGGAAATTTTATAAAATGTGATATAATCGACTTCATTGTATAACTAGTGATTTATGAAAAATTGGACGAATTGGGCAACACAGAAATCACCGTTATTGTGGCGTGTAAATACCTACTTTCATTCCTGAATAGGCACCTGATGGCAATTTAGTAAGGGTCTGTTCGCCATCTTCTAAACCTCTAACCACCACTGTTTTTTCGTTGTAGTAAATGGGTTCTATCGTTTTTTGCGCTAAAAGAGAATCTTGCACCACAAACACTTGGTCGGTATCAAAAATTACACTGCGGCTAAGCTCGTAGGCATTTTCCATTTCGGTAGCCATGATGTTTGTTTTCACAAACATGCCTTCTTCCAGGCCTTCGCCTTTTAGCTGAATAAATACGTTTGTAGTTTGGGTTTCGCTGTTCACCAATCGGTTGATGCGCGTAATCTCGCCCTCCCACTCCTGGTTGTTTTTGGAGGTGGGCGTTACAGCTACTTTCTGACCAATTTTCAAAAAGCTTATCATGCTCGAGCTCACAGGAGCTTCAATCTCATAAATGGTGGGCTGTATAAACGTGCCGAGTTTTTGTCCGGTGCGGATAAGCGATCCGGGCGTAACCAAAGCTTCTACCAATACGCCATCAAAAGGTGCAGCAATGTTATACTTGGCCAAGGTCAACTCCATGTTGCGCACATTGTAATAGGTAGAGTAAATGTTGCGGCCTGTGATAAACATTTTTTCTTTGTCCGACTCTGCTTCTGGCAATTGTGGCAAAGGTTTAGTAATGTCTATTTGCGAAAGAAAGTCATTCCATTTTTTAAACGCTTTTGGATAATCCAATCGAATATCGGCCAATGCAGAAGTTACCAAGTTTTGAAGGCTACTTTTTTGAGACATCAAGCCAGCGCTGTACACATCAGATTCTATAGAAACCAGCGTGCTGCCTTTTTTGTAGCTCGAACCTTCTTTAAAACTTCCTACAGGCGAAGTCATCACACCTTGAACTTCGGCATAAATCTCTACCCTGTTTTTTGCTTCTAAGCTTCCGGTGGTGGTTAGCTGTATGGGCAATGTTGTATTTTTTACCGTTTCTACAAACACAGTTGTGGTGTTGTTGGTCTTCTTTTTTACAGGCGCCTTTTTACTTTCTTTAAGAATGTTGGAAACGGTAAACCCACCAAAGAGGATTAATGCACTAGCGGCAATGATGATGATTTTTCTTTTCATATTCGAGTTAGTTGCCAGTGCAACTGTTTTTTAGGTTTTCTATGTTTTGCTTGATTTTGGACAATGTGTTCGCAGCTTGTGCTAATTCAGACTCTGAGATGTTTTGCTGCACTTGCAACACTAGCTTTTTAAAGAAAGGTTCCGTATTCTGAAATAGCTTTTTTCCTTGCTTTGTAAGGTGTACTATGTTTATTCTTTTATCACTTGGTGAAGGAATTCTTGCTACCAAATTTTTCTTTTCCAAGGTATTGACAAATCGTGCTAAAGAAGCTTTATCACGCTCCGTGATAAAGGCCAGATCGTTTTGTGGTAAAGGACCTCTTCGTGTGAGTGCCTTAAGCACAAGTAGTTGCTTTTTGGTTAAGTCAATACCAGCTTTTTTCAGTTGTGCATTGATGTAGATATCTACATGCTTTAGGGTTTTACCTAAAGTGGGCATAATACCATACTCACCAATATCTGATGTACATTCATTTTCCATTCAGTTCGAATTTGCGGCAAAACTAAAGCCTTTGGTTGCATATGCAACTAAGGATTTGCTATGAGAGATAAAAAAAGTTTATAAGTATCCCTGCATCTAGAATATTGCCCTGTGGATGTTTTTGACGAACACTTTTAGCAAAGGTTTAAGTGTATGTCCAATTTTTTAAGAAAAGGCTGGATGTATCGAATAATGTGAGGCTGTTGAGGATATGAAGGCTAACTAAACTAATGCTCCATTTGCACCAACCACTTGCCCCGAAATCCATTTTGATTCATCGCTTGCCAAAAAGACAACCACGTTTGCAATATCGATGGGTTGGGCTAGTCTGTTGAAAGCATTCATAGAACTTAATTTCGCAATGGTTTCTTCAGATTTTCCTTCCATAAATAATTCGGTCTCGGTGGCGCCAGGGGCAATGGCATTAACTGAAATACCACGACCTACTTCTTTAGAAAACACCCGAGTTATTTGTTCTACTGCTGCCTTGGTGGCTGAGTATAATGAGTAAGTTGGAAACATCAACTTAGCGGTGCTGGATGAAAAGTTGATGATGTTTCCATTGTCAGACAGTTTACTGTGTGCTTCTTGTAAAGTGTTAAACGTTCCTCTCACATTCACATCAAATTGGCGACTGAAGTCGTCTTGCGTATTGTCTTTTAGCTCTTTGGAAATCATTATTCCGGCATTGTTTACCAATACATCAACTTTACCAAAGTGCTCCAGAGCTTTGTCAAATAGTTGGCTCACTTCATCTCTTTTGCTCACATCAGCCTTTACGGCAATGGCAGTTCCGCCATAGCTCTTGATTGTGTCAAGAGTTTCCTTAGCTTCTGCTTCGCTATTAGAATGGTTTACCACTACCGATACTCCTTTTTTGGCTAACTGTATGGCCACTTCTCTTCCTATTCCTTTTGACGATCCTGTTACGATGGCTACTTTTTTATCGAGTGTCATATTATGATGTTTGGGTGTTGATAATTGTTTTTAATCTATAAACCGAGGCAAGAGCTAAAAAAATAGCTATTAGCACTAAAAGCATCTTTGGTTCAGGTCGCGCAAAAAACTCCAAACCTAGAGCTGTCACCATGGTGATTAGTAAAAAAGAGTAGCCAAGTTTACCAAAAGTGTTGTTTTTAGTAAAGGTGAAAGCAAGTAGTAAAATAGCCAGAGCCAGCTCTGACACACCCGTGAAAATCCTGAAGAAATCAGCGTTGAGGTAAATTGCTTTTTCAAATTGCTCAAACCCTGCAACACTTTGCGGCTTGGCCAATAATTTGGGGACTGCAAAAAATATCATTAATCCACTGGCTATGATATTAATAGTGGTATTCAAGATGTTTCGCATAGGCGCAGACATTATTTGAGAGCTATTAATTTATCGGCTATTAACTTCAGATTGGGTTCAGATATTTCTGGATTTGGTGCCAAGGGATATAGCTGAGCTCCAGGTCGACTTACAAAAGCCCCTCGCCAATTGGCCCAAAGTGCTCCGGCAATATCCCAACCGTGCGCGGCTATCAACAGGCATTCATTTGGATTAACATCCATTTTTCGTGCTGCCCAATCGTAGGCATCGGTGTGTGGTTTAAACTTCCCTATGTCTTCAATACTCAATCGTTCATCAAAAAACTCAATCAAGCCTGCATTTTCAAATTGAGTTTGAACGCCCTTGTTGGAAGAGTTGGTAAAAGATACCAGCTTATATCCCGCATTTTTTAATCGGGTCAATGATTCTTTTACTTCTGGATGGGCAGGTAGAGATCGAATGGGACCGAGAATGGCTTCGCGAGCTTGAGTTTCGGTAAGCGTAATGTCATGGTTTTTAGCCACCATTTGTAAGGCTGCAGCTCCAATAATTCCAAAATCCTGGTACTGTCTGCCGACTGTACTTACCAATGAGTACTGAAGCATTGTAGTAAACCATAATGGTAAAAGGTCGCTCCTGTTTCCTAAAACATCTCCTACGCTTTGCTTCATAGCAGTAAGGTCAAGCAATGTTTCATTCACATCAAAGAATAAAACCTTTGGCCGAACGGATGTGTCCAATCCGTTTGCTCGAGTTTCGCTATCAGCTGAAAAACCTAAGTGTGGCATTGCTACTCCGGCAAGTCCTGCAAGGGCGGTTTTTTTAATAAAAGACCGTCTGTTATTTGTGTTTTCTTCCATAATTATTGGCATTGCATAAAACATACCAAGTAGTATGTTTTGGGTTAAAAAAAATTATTTTTTTATTTGATCAAGGTATAATGAGAGGCCAGAAATATATTCGTCAAGAATCAAATCGTCATCGTAAAGCTTGCGTATTCCACGTATTCCTTCAAAAGCGCTGATGAGGTATACTGCAGCAGCTTGGCTATGTACATTAGATTTTATTGAGCCCTCAGACTTTCCCCTTTCTATCAATTGAATTAGTGCTGCTTTCCATTCTTCAATGATTTTTTTCAGCGCTGCTTGATAGGCAATTTCCATGTCGCCAATCTCATTTATAAAATTATTCATGGGGCAACCATGCTGTTTATCATAAATAGGGAAGGACTTTAGGCGATCTAAAAAAGTGCTTTTCAAAATGTCAACCGCATCACCTGATTTGTACAAAGGAGTAATCATTCCATCAAAAACCCTCTTTTGCACCTTTAGGCTTATTACGGCAAGGCCAAGCTCCCGCTTATTTTTATAATGATGATAAAAAGCTCCCTTAGAAAGATTGGTAGCCTTCATTATCTTATCCACACTGGTGGTTTTAAAACCTTTTTCATAGAACAGTTTAAACGACTCATTGAGAATAGTTTGCCTGGTAAGTTCAGATTTTTGCTCCTGTTGCATTCAGCAAAGATATAAAAAATACCAAGTAGTATGTTTTTGTGCTCTGAAGGATAAAACTGGGTAACTAAGGATTTTACTTTTTGGTGTAAACAAAAAAAGCATATCCGTTAAGATATGCTCCTTGTAATGCTAATAAGCTAAAGTGCCAATTAAGAAACGCTAACGTTTACTGCATTTAGTCCTTTTTGACTTTCTTCAACTTCGTAGGATACTTTATCTCCTTCTCTAATTTCTTCTGTCAAATTGTTTGCGTGTACAAATACATCTTTGCCTCCGTCATCTGGTGTAATAAACCCGAAGCCTTTGGCATCATTGAAAAACTTTACTGTCCCGTTACTCATAATAATTTTTATATCTGGTAAAGGTAATGATTTAGAATTGGTGGGTGTTAGTTGAATATTAACGTCTTCTGCCACCTGAGTAACTCATAGCCTCACCTTTGCCAAAGCTGTAGCTAAAACCAAGGGTTACAAAACGACCTCTCTTGCCAAAATCATATACGTAGTAAGTTGGCTGATCTACTATACTTTCGCGGATGCGCGAGGCAAAAATGTCGCGAACAGCAAGATTGATCACGGCTTTACCTTTCCATAGCTTTTTGCGAATGCCTGCATCTGCAAATGCAAATCCTGAAACCTCGCCCTGCACCGTTTTATACCTTGATCGGTAATTTGGTGAAATCTCTAAATCAAAACCTGCGGGAAGCTTAAACTTTGTGGTAAACTTAACCGACCACTGGTCTCCATTAAAGTCGAAGTTTTGGTTTTCAAACTCGCCTTGGCGCACAAAAAAACCGTAATTAAAATCCCCGTTAATGCTAAGCCAATCTAAAGGAGTGTACTTTCCGGTTAGTTCAACCCCAGTTTTATTATTAGTACCCACATTTACTGGGGTGGTTACATTTACATTATTGGCAAAAAATGAAACACGTTCTACCACATCAGTGGTGTAAAGGTGATAAACGCTACTGGTAAGTGAGGCTTTTTCAAATATGAAAACTCCCGTTAGCTCATAGCTGTCTGCATATTCTGGTAGCAAATCAGGGTTACCTGTGCGTACATTAAAGTTGTTCTGAATATTGAAGAATGGATTCAAATCCCATAATCTTGGTCTAAAAATTCGTCTGGAATATCCTGCCTGCAGGGAAAATCGTTGAGATATTTTATACGAGGTATGCAGGGTGGGGAAGAAGTCCGTATAGTTCTGGGTATTGGATTCATTAGTGTTGGTGAGCAAGGTATTTAGATCAGTATTCTCCACTCGAAGACCAACTTTCACACCCCACTTTTTACCTTCGTAAGATCCTGTACCATATACTCCAAGTACTTTTTGGTTGTATTCAAAATTATTGGTAAGATTTGAGTCTAAAACCCATGCTGTACCTACCTGGTCGTAAACAGCATAATCATTCCCTACGTCATTTATTTGATATTGAGAACCTACTTCAAGCGTAATAGCATCCGTAATTGGGTTAGTGTAATCTAGCTTAAATGTGTAATCGGCTTGATAAAAATCAGTTTCCGTTTGTTGATTGGCGGTGTACTCTGGTCCAAAACTATATTCGTTTATAAATTCAGAGGATTGATCCTTTCCAAAAAACCTTCCCAATGTGCTGAATAGTAGGGTGTGATCTTCATCATTTTTAAACTGCTTCTTGTATTGCAAGTCGTATTGGTACTTTGGATTGGTAGCCTCAGTGGTCTCTATTCTGTCATAGCTTGAATATAATTGACCAATGCTGTCATAAAGATCAAAGTGAGTTTCACCATCCGGAGTTTCTATTTCGTAGGCAAAATTTCCCGACAAGGTGATAGTGTTCAAATCATTTATGTAATAGTCAGCACCCAGAGTAATGTTGTAAAAGTTTTCATTGCGATAGCTCACACCGTCACTTTCCACCATGGTGCTATCTACAAGGTTTCGGTTTATGCTTTCGCTATAGCGTGGAAGGGAGCGGTATCCTGCGCCAAATTGTGTGAAAAAATTAAAATTCTCGGTACGCTGATTTAGGCTCACTCCAACACTGTGATTATGTGGTACACCGGTGTTTATGCTGGCCGATCCGTTGAAGCCTTTTTTCTCTTCCTTTTTCAGGATAATGTTGATGATTCCCGATGTTCCTTCAGCTTCGTATTTTGCTGATGGGTTGGTGATTACCTCAATGCTTTCAATCATATCAGCGGTAAGCGTACCTAGGGCATTGCTTTGCTCATCAGCCAATACTGAGGGTTTGCCATTTATCAAAATTTGCACGCCCGTGTTTCCGCGCAAGCTTATGGCTCCTTCAATATCTACATTTACTGAGGGTACGTTATTTAATACATCCAGTGCGCCCATACCAGAGGAGCTGATGTCCTGACCAACATTAAAAACCCTTTTGTCAAGCTTAAATTCCATGCTTGATTTTTCGGCTGTAACCGATACTTCATCCAAGCTTTCTGAGTTTTGAGAAAGTTTGATTTTTCCTAAGATTACAGAGCCATTTCTTATTGTAAAGTCCTTAATAGTCTTTTTTGTATAACCAATAAAGCTGATTTCAATGCTAATGTCTGTAGAGGTGCTATTCAAGCTAAACTCTCCATCATCATCGGTGGTAGAGCCATTGATTACTTTTTGATCTGAATTAGAAATTGCCACAGCAGTGGCATAGGGAATTGGAGATCCATCAGTAGCATCCACCACGGTACCCGTGATGCTGATATTGTTTTGAGCAGGTAAAACAAAAACACTGAAAATCAATAGTGTTGCAGCTAATGTGTATTTCTGTAACAGAGGCATTGGTTGTTAATTTTTAAAAACAGTGCAAAGGAGTAAAGAATATATAGAGGCCCAAAATTTTTTAGGGCCAACGGCATATTCACCACCTTAAACAACAGTAAGAATTTATTTACGCGTCCCTTATCAATAAGCTGGCCATTTATGGTAAGCATAATCAGATGCGTTTACTTGCCGAATGAAGGTTTAAAACTGTCGTTCGCCAGATCGTTTTTTGCAGCCACACCTTTGTAGCTACATTTGTTGAATGACGAAAAAGCAAATTTTATCAAAACCTAACCGGTGGGAGCTGATTTTCCAGATTCTGCTGCTTGTGATGACGTTTGTTTTTTACGCTTCAGAGCGCAGCAAAGGGCAGGTGTCAATTCAAATTGATGAGCCAAAAGTGATGTTCTTTTTGAATTATGCATTGGCGGCATATGTTATTAATTATTGGCTCTTGCCTAAATTTCTATACCTAAAAAAATATTTGCTTTTTACTCTTTTGGTGGCTGCATTGATCGGTGTGGTTATCTTTATTGAAGAAGGAATTATAGAACAGATATATTACCCTGAAACTAGGGGTAGTCGCTTTCCGGGCTTTGCATTTACATTACTTACGGTAATGCCAATTATCACAATTTTAACGGGTTTTAAGTTTGCCTGGGATGCCCTTACAAAACAGCGACAAGTGGAGCAGCTTCAAAGTGCTGTAAAGGAAAGTGAGCTTCAGTATTTGAAGTCGCAAATTAACCCACACTTTCTGTTTAACAACCTGAACAATCTTTACTCTTACGCACTGGAAAGCTCACCCAAAACACCTGATATCATTCTGGAGCTTTCGGGCTTGCTGCGATACATGCTTTACGAATGCAAGGCGAAGTTTGTTCCTCTACAAAAGGAAGTAGAGCAGCTTGGAAATTTTGTAAACCTAAGCAGGCTTCAACTAGAGGAGCGAGGGGAGGTAGAGTTCAGCGCGAATCTTAAAGCTGATGGATTTCAGGTAGCACCGCTTATTCTTTCGGTGTTTGTTGAAAATGCTTTTAAACACAGCCTTTCCAGTGTAAGTGATGATATCAAAATAAAAATTGCTCTTGAGGTTGATGAAAATGGGAAGTTGATTTTTACATGCGTAAACAGCTTTTCAGAGGAATCCAATACAGAAGACCTTTCAAAGGGCATTGGACTCGAAAACGTAAGGAAACGTTTGAATATTTTGTATCCTGATGCATATCAATTGGATATAAACACTGACGGAGAATTGTATACCGTGAAGTTGATTATGGATTTAAAAAGACCGGTTTAGCATGGATTGTATCATCATAGAAGATCAAGCTCCAGCCCAGCGCGTACTCAAAAAATACATTGCTGATATTGGGACGCTTTCGCTAAAAGGCACCTTCAATAGCGCGATTCCGGCCGTTGAGTTTTTGGCCAAAGAAAAAGTGGATTTGATCTTCCTTGACATTCACTTGCCCAAGATTTCGGGTATGGATTTTCTAAAAACTCTCGCACATCCACCAGCTGTGATTTTTACCACGGCATTTTCTGATTATGCAGTGCAGAGCTATGAAATGGGAGTTGTAGATTATTTGGTAAAACCCTTCTCTTTTGAGCGTTTTTTGAAAGCTGTGGCTAAAGTAAATTCGGTTTCTGTCCAAATTGCATCAGCTGCAGACGAGAGCCATGATTTTTATATTAAATCGGGTTATGAATACATCAAAGTGAATAGTGAGGATGTGATTTTCATTCAGTCGGACATGGACTATACCGAAGTAAATCTGGCAACTAAAAAACTGCTAAGCCCCGAAACTTTACAAAATTGGGAGCAAAAGCTTGCGGGCTACAACTTTATTCGGGTACACAAATCCTATCTTATAAATGCTTCAAAAATTGAGAAGATAGCCGGCAATCAAGTGTTCCTTTCAGAAGGATTTACAGCTCCAATTGGGAGAGCTTACAAAGAAGATTTTTTGGCTAGGGTGGTGAAGTGATTATTCCAGTTGTTCGCCATGTTGGCTTAGGTCTAAGCCTCTTTCTTCTTGGTCGGGGCGAACGCGCATCCTTAAAAGGATATCAACTACTTTAAATAGAATATAGCTTCCACCAAAAGTGAATATGGCGGTGATTAGCAGGGCAATAAGGTGTGCATAAAAAGTAGTGGTTTCACCATAAATTAAGCCCACCTTAGAAGCCAAAATTCCTGTTAGTAGCATTCCCACAATACCACCAATGCCGTGGCTCGGGAAAACATCAAGCGTATCATCAATTCCAGATTTATGCTGAAGGTGAATCATCCAATTAGAAATGATTGAAGCAATAAAACCAATAAGTACGGATTGGCCAATATTTACAAATCCAGCGGCAGGGGTAATTGCCACTAAGCCCACTACTGCGCCAATACAGGCACCAATCGCGGACATTTTCCGACCAAGCATTCTTTCGTAAAATAACCACGTAATCATAGCGGTGGCGGAGGCAATGTTGGTATTTGCAAAAGCTATTACAGCATCTCCATTCACGCCAAGTGCAGACCCTGCGTTGAAACCAAACCAACCAAACCACAATAGGCCAGTACCGAGTATTACATGAGGAACATTTGCATGTTCCCCGATTTCTATCTTTCGTTTGCCTAGATAAATAGCTCCTGCAAGAGCAGCAAAACCAGCAGACATATGAACGACAGTTCCGCCTGCAAAATCCAGAACTCCCCATTTTCTAAAAAGTCCTTCCGGGTGCCAGGTCATATGAGCCAAAGGACTATAAATTAATAAACTGAAAAGGACCATAAAAAGGATGTAGCTGCGAAAGCGAATTCGGCCAGCAAAACTTCCCGTGATAAGGGCTGGTGTAATAATGGCAAACTTCAGTTGAAAAAGTGCATAAAGCAGAAAGGGGATGGTAGGTGCAAAATCGGGGTTGGGTTCTATACCTACATTTTTGAAGTTGAGGTATGTTAAGGGATTACCAATAATTCCACCAAGGCTTTCCCCAAAAGCTAAACTGAAACCAATGATAACCCAAAGTACACTGATCACACCCAATGCAACAAAACTCTGAAGCATGGTTGAAATCACATTTTTTTTGTTGATCATTCCCCCGTAAAAGAAGGAGAGACCGGGAGTCATTAATAACACAAATGCGCTGGAAACAAGCATCCATGCCGTGTCGGCTTTGTCTATCTGCGTACTTAGTTCTTGATATCCGGTGGCCGTAAAAGCACAAAATACTACCAAAATTGATAGTACGATAAAGTTGATTTTTCTGCTCATGTTTTCAGAATGTTTGACTTAAGCTATCTCAAATTTGTATAACCCGTTTGAAAAAACATAGCACAGTATTCCGAAACTTAAAAAAATCAAAAAGGATGCAGTTATTTAGGTCTTGTTGATACTCATTCCAATTTTACCGCCAATCCAGGCCATAGGAATATAGGCGAGGGCAATATCCAAAACAATAAACCAGGTGGGCGAAGGAATCATAAAGCTGACCATAATTCCGCCAATAAGGAACAAAGCTCCAATGGCGTAGGCAAACTTCATTTTGTGAGTTGAGGCAATCAAAGCTGCAACTAATGCTCCTACAAGCGTACCTAAAGCGTGTGCGAGAAATGGAAAGAGGAAATGCTCCGCACTGGCATTGGGCATAGCGGCAGCCAAAGCTTCCATATCACTTGGGTCTACTCCCTCCAAAGGAAATACTGAATGCCCTGCATTGATGAGACCCATGTTTACAGCACTACCAATGGCCCAGCCTACAATTACGGCCAATATATTTCTTACGATTTTCATGTGTGTGATTTTAGCGTTTGTTAGTTTTTTCTTTTTTGAAAAGAAGCGACAAAAAGAATAGCAAACTTAAAAGTAAGAAAACGATATTAACCGTTCTGGCAAATGGGGGTGCTCCTTCTGGCCATACTTGCCCTAATAGGACAATAGCGTTTAACGCTACGAGTATTATTAAAATAAGAGTTTTTGGTTTGTTCATGGTGGACGGTATAGATAATTGTTACTACTGTTGTTTTCGTCTTTTGTTTAAAGCCTTTCGGCAAGTCAGTACGCCCACCAGGATTAGCAGAACTCCGGAAGTCGCTTTTATGAAGTTAAGATTAAGAGCTGAAAGTACCGCTAAAGTTAATCCTAGAAAAAGCAAAACTATGCCTAACGCAAAGGAAAAGTTATAGCTAAGGCCAAAAGTATCACCTAAGAAGATAAAGCCAAGCGTGTCAAGCCAAGTGCGAGATGGGTTTTCTTTAGGTTTTTTCATTGAACGATTTGGCTATGCGCAGTGTCCCGAAGAGCATTGCGTATAGGTGTTGTTGGTTGCAGTTTTTTTATTCAAATCTTGTCCCTCTATTAGGTTCATAAATTAGTGGAATAACAACTTGGCCTTTTTTGTCTATAAAACCTACTTTCCCGTTTAGTTCTACATATGCTAACCCATTATTAAACTGACTTGCATAATCGAACTGCGGTTCAATCACTATTTTACCCTTCTTGTTTACAAATCCATATTTTTCATTCAAGCTAAAGTTTGCAACACCTTCATAAAAGTGCCATAAGCCGTCAAATTGTGGTTCGATTACCAAGTTGCCTTTTTCATCATATGCTCCCCACTTTTTATTTTTTGCTTGGACAATGTGCATTCCGTTGGACAAGTTCCCTGTGCTCAAATAATTCGGTGGGATTATGGTGTCGCCTTTGTCATTTAATCTGCCACATCCGTTTTCTGTCTTAAAAGCTCCTGGATAGCTTTCTTTTGGTGGAAGAATTTTACGGTCCCCAATATTTTCATCGTTATATTCAAATAGGTTCCCTGCCTTATCGATCAGTTTAAAATTATGCGTTGTATCCATAACCATAGCAATGTCTGACCTGAATGGGTAGCAAATTTCGAATTGTGGAGAGATTACAAATTGACCTGACTTGTCTATGTATCCACTTTTTTCGTTGAGTACAACATCAGCAAGTCCGTTTGAGAAATCTCCCCAAGCATTTTCTTCAAATTGAAAGTCAATTATTGTATCTCCATCAATATTGATGTAACCATATTTATCTTCAAAGTTTGAAACAAGGGCTAATCCTTCACTAAATAAATCGCCATCATTGTATTTTGGATTGATTAGGATTTCTCCTTTTCGGTTAATGTATCCGTATAAACCACTTTTTTCAACAAGAGCAGGTTTTCCCTTATCGTCAAGGAGGATATAATCCCACTTAGGTTCAATAATAAAAGCACCTTTCTTGTTTATCGCTCCGAACTTTCCATTTTGCTTTACAACAGCAAGATGTTTGGAGCTACAAGACATAAGCATTGATGAAATTAATATGTAGATAAAGATTTTCATTTCAAATTGCAATCAACTAAGATATAACGGGAATTCCCGTTATATCCATTATATATTTTAAGCGGTAACCTTTGCTGGCAAAAGCAATTTTGGCTTTTGTAACACAGGCAACGCTTTTGCAATATACAATCGCCTTCAGAGATTCTCTATTCCTTAAACTTCGCAATAGTCTTTTCAATCTTTGAAATTGATAGCAGCTTTCGAACAATTTCAATGCTAATTTCTTTTTTCTCTTAAAACATTAAAGATGAAAAAAGCAATACTAGGTCTATTCTCATTACTTTTTTTTAGCCTCGGCTCATGGGCACAGTCAGGGGGTAATTCTGAAACTCCACAAGATTTCAAAATCAGAGCGGTGGCAGAGTTAGGGTTCCTTTCTGTAATTGACCATAAGGTTCAGTTTAGTAATTCGGGAACCTATTTTGACTATCGAGATCAAGGTGGTCAAGATGTGTTGTTCCCCGTTTCACGATATTCTTTGGAGTTGGAATTTAATAAGAAGAACACTTTTTACCTTCTCTATCAGCCTCTGCGCTTAGAGTCTCAGGTGCTTTTGCAGGAAGACCTTATTGTAGATGATATGGTTTTTCCCGCCAATACCGGTGTAAACCTATTGTACAGCTTTCCCTTTTACAGACTTAGCTACACAAGGGAGCTTCTTAGCGATAATGATAAATGGGCGTTTGCAATTGGCGCTTCATTGCAAATACGCAATGCCACAATTTCATTCGAATCTACTGATGGTTCCCGCTTTAGAACTAATCGCGATGTTGGGTTGGTGCCAGCACTTAAAATTAAATCAAGAGCATACTTAAGTGATCGGGTGTTTGCGGAACTGGAAGCAGATGGAATTTACGCCCCTGTAAGCTACATTAATGGTAGCGATAATGAAGTTGTTGGTGCTATTTTGGATGCCAGCCTTAGGATGGGGGTGGAACTTAATGCTCCGGTAACAGCATTTTTGAATGCAAGATATCTGGGAGGAGGAGCTGTTGGCACTTCAGATGTGGATGGGCCGGGTGATGGTTATGTAAGAAACTGGTTAAATTTCTTCACTTTGACGGCTGGCTTTATTTATGAATTTGCACCGTGATTTTTTCAGTTAAATAGACATGAATAGGTGTGTTAATTTACTTTCTCCTTCATTGAACCTATTTGTCAAAGAGCGGTTAATTTTCATGAAAAGCGTTTTGCCAAGCGCTTAAATAATCACCAAACATATTTTTAGATGTCCTTATTTGGAACGCTCGTAAAGGGAGGTATTAAGTTAAATCACGCACTCAGTTTTGACAATGAGAATGCTGCGGAGCAACAAGAAAAGCAGCTTCGCCTATTATTGAAAAAAGCCAAAGACACTGCTTTTGGAAAGTATTATGGTTTTGCAGAAATGCTAAAAGCGGATGATGTAATAAAAGCTTTTCAAGCGGAGGTTCCTCTTTTTGACTATCACCAGATGCACGAAGCTTGGTGGCAAAAGCAACAAGAGCATCCAGATATTAGTTGGCCGGGTAAGCCCGAATTTTTTGCGCTAAGCAGTGGTACCACGGGTAAAAGTAGCAAGCGCATCCCCATTACAGATGAGTTTTTGCAAAGCATGAAAGATGTAGGAACATCGCTCATAAAGTCAATTCCTGAGTTTGATTTCCCCGAAGAGTTGTTTGAAAGTGAAGTGCTGATGCTGAGCAGTAGTGCTAATCTCAGCAAAAATGAAAGCGGCCATTTAGAGGGCGAAATTAGCGGAATAAATGTGAGCAATTTTCCTGGTTGGTATGATGTGTTTTATCGTCCGGGAAAGGAAATAGCCTCCATCACCGACTGGGACGAGCGCGTGCAACGAATTGCTGAAGAAGCTCCCAACTGGAATATTGGGGCTATAGCCGGCATACCTTCTTGGGTGTTGCTTATGTTGCAAAAAGTGATAGAGCATAATGACCTGAAAAATATTCATGAGATTTGGCCAAATCTTACCGTTTATGCTAGTGGTGGTGTGGCCTTTGAAACCTATCGTAAAGATTTTGAAGCGATTTCAGGAAAACCAATTACCATCATTGATACCTATTTAGCTTCCGAGGGTTTCTTTTCCTATACGGCTCATCCCAACACTATGGACATGCGATTGGCCTTGGAGCACGGCTATTTTTATGAGTTTATTCCTTTTGATGAACGCGGAGTAGATGAACATGGGGGCTTGCTTGAAAATCCTGTGATTCACACCATAAGTGAGGTGGAGCTGGATCAGGAATATGTTCTTATAGTGAGCACCTGTGCCGGTGCTTGGCGATACCAAATTGGGGATGTGGTGAAGTTTACCAACCTGGAACCGCATGAAATAAAAATTACCGGACGCACCAAGTTCTTTTTAAATGTGGTTGGTTCACAGCTTTCTGAAGAAAAGATGGACGATGCTATTTTGGAAGTTTCTAAGGCGCTGGATATTACGGTAAACGAATATTCGGTGGCAGCCATAAAAAATGAGGAAGGCGAATATATTCACCAATGGGTGGTAGTTTCTGAAATGGAAATTGATGAAAATGCTTTTGCCGAGAAATTAGATGATTCGCTCAAAGAGGCGAATAAAAATTATGGAGTAGCCCGCAGCAAGGCCTTGAAAGGAATTAGAGTAAAAGGAATAGGCAAGGAAACTTATCACAATTTTTTGGCAAAGGGCAAGAAAAAAGGAGGGCAAGTGAAGACACCTAAGGTGATGAATGAAGAGAGGATGAAGGGGTTTTTGGAGTTTATTCAGACAGCATAGTTTACTTTTCAAGCCACAAGCCACAAGCCGCATACTTTGTTGCAAGTGCGGTTTGTGTTTGGGATAGGCCTTTCAGCTTTTCTGTAGTAAGCCAAAAGGAGTGGAGCGTAAAAATTCAGACTGTTTGAGTTTCGCTGTAAGGCGGAACGAGTTTCTAAATTTTAGCGAAACGAAATTTAGGCTTCAAAGAAAAGATGAGCAGCCTGGGACTTTTTGTTTACTTTTTTGACTCGAGAAAAAAGTAAAGGAGTAAAACTAAAGCTCAGGTTCTGGAGCCCCCGGAACATGCTTATGTTCCCATACTTCCGCCTCTTCAATCGGCATATAATACCTCCTAATTTTCTCTTTATAGGTTTCGTCCAGCAAATCATGTTCAAGGATGAATCGCTTAGTGGCGATGATCTCATCGCGGAATCCATGACGAATAGCCACATAATCTGCAGCATGCTCGGCATTGGTTTTAAACTTGTTTGAAAACACATACTTTAAACCGTAGAATATCATTTGAAAATTGCTGTGGGGGCGATAATCTACCAAGTGGCCCAGCTCATGGGCAAACCATCCGGTAAGTACATCTGCCGGAAGATCCGCTACTTTTATGTCTTTACTATCACGCACCAAAATAGCAAGCTTTACTCGGTATTTTTTGGTTTCTCCAAACAGATTCGAAAGCTTGACAACGGGCTGAGCCTGCATGGTGGAAGATTTTATCGGGCCTTGCACTAGCGTAACTTCGCTATTGTGGAGTGCCTCATAGCGCTCCATCACTTCCATAAAGCTGTCCTTTATTTTTTGATTTTCTACGTTTTCAAAGTGTACTATCATTTCAGGCTTAGTTTCAGAAGTGTCATTATCTGTGCTTATAAAATGTTGAATAGGAGTGTGCGGCACTGAAAGTGCCGTGATGGAGGCAATAGCCAGCATGTACACTTTATTCAACATTTATAGATTATAATAGAATTTTACAATGCCGCAAAAAATAAATGCGGCTTGTAGTATATACGTGAAGTGTGGCTATAATGTTTGATGGAAGGTGAACAGTCTCAACGAACCTTATTTCATATTTCGCGCTAAGCGAAAACCGAGATCATCGATTTTGAAGGATGTTGGATGGCTTCTTCTTCGATTGGTAGCCATGCAACCGCGTTCTTCATCGCACCAACCGCCACCTCTAAAAATTCGATAGGAGCCGTAAACCGTTTCGTCATAAATGTCAGAACACCACTCCCACACATTGCCCAGCATGTCGTAAAGTCCCCAAGCATTAGGTTCTTTTTGGCCAACGCCATGAGTGCTTTGATTGGAGTTCTTTTTATACCATGCGATTTGATCTATTTCACCATAACGGACATCGGTGCTTCCGGCTTTGCAGGCATATTCCCACTCAGCTTCGGTAGGAAGTCGGTAGCCATTGGCCTTGGTGTTAAAACTTATTTCTTCCCCGCTGTGAATAATGTAGTAAGTTTCTAGGTTCAGCATTTCAGAAAGGGTATTGCAAAACAAGGCTGCATCTTTCCACGAAACCGTTTCTACAGGTTTGTTGTTCCCCTTAAAAGTACTTGGTGATTTCCCGGTAACAGCAAAGTATAGCTCTTGTGTGGCGGGGTGCTTAGCCATCAAAAAATGCTCGATGTCTACCGTCCATTTTTGCTTTAGTCGATCATCATTTAAGGTGATTTGACCTGCGGGAATCGGGAGCATGAGATCATTGTGAATAGTTTTTAGTTCTTGGGAATGCATATTCAAAGTTCTGGAATATTCTTTACTCCCAACTATTTATACCTGCAGACCTGACAGTATCGTGTCCACGATTTTTGAAGATGGCCTCAGCCGTCCTACTTCTCCATTTATTTATGCTATAGATAAAATTATGTTCAATGTTTTTGATTTTAAGAATCAACATATCGTTTTTTTGTAACTCATTTTGAGTGCAAGTCATTCTGCTTTTTTTGTTTCAAGAAATGACACAATTTCCTTGGCAGTATGCTTTGCTGTTTTTCCTACTCCAAAAATGGTAGCGGAAGCAAACCCCGTCCAATTACCATAGCCTACCAGCCACAGCCCGGGTTGTTGTACGGAGCGGGTGTAATTGGTTTCGGTCCTGTTGTTATCAATTATGTCCAGCTTTTCTAAATGGCTCAAGTTTGCTTTAAAACCAGTACACCAGATTATTACATCGAATGGTTCTTTGGTGTCATCATTCCAAATCACACCGTTTTCATAAAAGGCTTTGAACGGCCTGTGGTCCTTAAAGACACCTCTTTTCAAACCTTCCCTGACACTTTCTACTTGTACGATATTACTCAAGGAAATTTTAGGACCAGATTCTTCCGCCTGTTTGTTGAAATACTTATCATTGGCTGCAGCAAATAAATGACGGCCATCAATGTGTTCAGGTAAAAATATGGGCTCGTTTAATGTGACCCACTTTGTAGAGGCCACTTTTGAAACTTCGGCCAAAATCTGAGCTCCAGAGTTTCCACCACCCACAACTATTACTTTTTTGCCAATCAAATCATTAGTATTTCGGTAGTCTACCGAATGTATTTGTCTTCCTTTAAAATCGTTGGCATTAGGGTGTGCTGGAATAAAAGGATTCTTAGAGGTGCCAGTTGCACTTACCAAGCTTTTGCAGTAAAATTTTCCTTGATTCGTTTCAACTTGAAAGACTTCCTCACTTTTAGAAACCTGACTTACCGAAGTGTTTCTCAAAACCGGGAAGTCATAACGTTTTTCGTACTCCGCTAAATAAGTTAGGAGTTCATATTTGGTGGGATATTCTTTTTTGCAAGGCGGCATTTGCCAGCCAGAAAGCGAGCTGTACTGTGATGGAGAGAATAAATTCAGGCTATCCCAGGTGTGAAGCCATGCACCACCCGGTTCACTCTGGTCGTCCAATATTAAATAATTGGAGCTTGTTCTTTTAATGAAATAAGCAACCGATAATCCGGCCTGACCACCCCCAATAATGATGGTGTCGTAAATCTTGTTTTCTGAATAGTGAAGCATTATTCGAAAATAGAATATTTTGGGAGCAGTGTGGCGTTACCTAATTATATCCTGAAGAAAAGGAATCGTTAGAAAGGCGATGGTTGAGGCTTTGGACGGACTGCAAGTCCGCGTGATCAGGGTTATGTGTTTTTAAAGACCTAGGCTGGAAGTAGTGGCGTGGATTAACTCTTACTTATCTAAGTACATACCAAGTTGGAATTTCCAAAATAGGCGCAAACAAACAATTGCTTACAGCCTTTATTATAGAGCGCTTTTATCCGCGCTGTTCTTCGTGTTCTTGAGCTAATTCAATCATCATATTTTCAAAATTCTCATATTGTAATTGAAACTCATCATAAACTTCGTGGTCCCAAAGTACAATTGGATATTCGAAATTTTCACACTTTAAAGTAGTGTCAAAGCATAAAAGTCCCCAATCGCTCCAACTGGCAAATGGAATTCTCCCTGTCTCAATTAAATTTTCACTTGGATAATCGTTAAATATCATTTTCATTAATTCCACACGCCACGTATTTACTGGATGTGAACAGAAAGAACACTCAGCAATATAGAATTCGTAAAAATGCTTATGCTTTAGAAAACTCTTGTAGCTATCTGGAAGTTTATATCCAATTTCTTTTTCTAACTCTTGCAACTCTTTATCAGTTACTGTACTTTTTATCGGAAACCATTTATTCCATTCCTGATATTGGTCAGCATTTTTATCTGCCATTTCAGGTTCTATTTTAATCGGTCTTGAATTTAAGTCAAGAGTGATTATTTCATCCAGATATTTGTCAATTATTTTGTCCAAAGTGTTTTTCTAGGATGCTCAACTAAAGGCTAAACCAACTTGATTTATGGCCTATTATATTTTCTCTGCAATATAATCACTCTTCAAATCTAGCAGGCATAATGTAGCTTGCTTTGTTAAGTCAAAGTAAGACAGGCTTAATGTTCAATTTACATGTAGTTCATCTTTTTGCCGAAAACTTTTAGGTGGGTAAATATTTACTTCTTGTTCTATTAATATGTGGAACTGTGGCTGGCTTCGGCCAAAATGCTCGTGGTTTATATAAAGAAGCTGTTCTTCGAGAAAAATCATCGCCCGAAGAGGCATACCTGAGTGCTACCAAAGCTTTAAAGCTTGCCGAGCTTGAAGAAGATCAATTGCTGGAGGCAGAAGTTTTGCAGCTACTGGGGAAGATATTTTACGATCAAGGGGCCTTTATGCAGGCCATGGAATATTACCATGAGTCGGATGCTATTTATATGGAAAGTCATGATGAAGACCGACATGCCCAAAATCAGTTGGAGCTCGCCAAGGTGTATTACTACCTAAAACAGCCCGACAAATCTTTCGATCTTATTACAAAAGCGCAGAGCTTTTATGAGCGCACAGGTGCCAATAAATGGTTAGCCGAAGTGTATGGCCAGCTGGGGCACATGTATGAAAAAGCTGAGAAATACGATACGGCCTGGTTTTATGAAAATAAAGCGCTGAAGCTTCATCAGCAGTTTGGAGATTCGGCAGGGGTAGCCCGGGTATATGAGAATCTTGGAAGTATTTTGGAGGATAAGGAAGACTATGCTCAAGCCAGACATTGGTTTAGCAAAGCAGCAAGCTTCAATAGTGCCTTAAAGAACGAAGTGGCTCTTGTGGGAAACCTAAATAATATTGGCGATAGCTACCGAAAGATGGGTGTTTTGGATAGCGCCTATTTCTTTACCCACCGTGCTTTGGAGATTTCTCAAAGTCTGGAGCTTCGTTATCAGGAAAGTTCTGCTTTGCGCGATTTGAGCAAAGTGTTTTTGGACAGTGGCGAGAGCAAGATTGCCTATCAATATTTGGATAAAAGCAGCCAGCTTTATGAAGAGCTGTATTCGCAGGAAGCGGGAAAACAAGTGGCGCTGTTGCAAACGCTTTATGATCTGGAGCGAAAAAATGCAGAGATAATCGAACTGGAAAACCAGCAGCGTATTGAAGGAATCAAGCGCATCGGCATGATGGCTGGCGGGCTTTCATTGCTGCTTATTGGCGGAATTGTGGTGAGCAGGCAAAGGCTAAAAATCCGAAAGAATCAGCAACTGATGGATCAGGAGAAAGCACTGCACAAAGCAGCATTGGAAAACTCTGAATTGCAGGCGGAGCAGCTAAAGATGGAGCTTGAGCATAAGCAACTACAGGAAAAACATTTAGAGCTGGAATTGGAACTGGGTCAAAAAGCATTGGCTTCAAGGATGCTTCAATTGATTGAAAAGAACAAGTTGCTGGAAGCTTTACGAGAGGATATTTACGAAATAGAAAGTGAAGTGCCAGCTGCTACGCAGAAGAAGGTAAAGTACATCGCCAACCAAATTAACTACAGTTTTAACCACGATAAGTCTTGGGAAGATTTTAGAAAAAGCTTCGAGCAGGTTCACTCGGGCTTTTTTGATAAACTAAAAAAAGGGAGTGCTGAGCTCACCTCAAATGACCTTCGAATTTGTGCCTTGATGAGAATCAATTTAGGATCAAAAGACATCGCAAGCCTTTTGGGGATTTCCACAGACAGTTTACGGGTGGCTCGTTATCGTTTACGCAAGAAACTTAACATTGACCAGGGTGATAATCTCCGGAAATTCATTCTAAGTATTTGAAATAAAAACAATTAAAAGCGATGTATCCTGTTTTCGATGTTGCCTTTTTTTAATGCTTTTTAAAACACATGTTGCCTTTTTTGTGCCATGTAATTAACCTTCACACAACCCTAAGTGCGCTCCTTTGCCCCGTACTAAATCACAAATCAAAGTATTAATGAAAAGATTATTATGCACTGTTCTTTTGGGGTGCGGGGCCATGTTTCAAATGATGGGACAAGGGGCTATTCTAAAAGGAAAAATTAGCGATGCGGTGAATGAAGAGCCGCTTCCCGGAGCTGAGGTATACCTTAAGGGAACCTCTACCGGAAGCACTTCCGATTTGGAAGGGCAATACAGCTTTAACCTTCCGGAAGGTGAGCACACCTTGGTTTTTAAGTTTATAGGATATGAAGACCAGGAGCGTACGGTAACCCTAAAGGCAGGGCAAACATTGGTGGAAGATGTAGTTCTTTCTTCTAAATATGAGCAGCTGAATAGTGTAACCATTACGGGAAATCTGCAAGGGCAATCAAAAGCACTTAACCAACAGCGATCTGCGGATAACATTAAGAATGTGATAGCTTCAGATCAAATGGGGCGTTTTCCAGATCCTAATGCTGCTGAGGCTTTGCAGCGTGTTTCGGGTGTAAACATTGAGCGCGACCAAGGAGAAGGACGTTATGTTTTTGTTCGTGGATTGGCGCCACAGTTTACCAATATTAGTGTAAACGGGGAGCAGATTCCTTCGCCTGAAGCGGATGTGCGATTTGTAGCCTTGGATGCAATTCCTGCAGATCAGCTAGCTTCCATGGAGGTTACAAAATCACTTACGCCTGATATGGATGGAGATGCGATTGGTGGTTCTGTAAACTTGATTACACGCACCGCAGAAACTAAGAAACCCCAAATTAGAGGTTCACTTGTGGGTGGTTATAACAACCTTCGTCAAACACCAAATTTTCAAGGGTCACTTTCTTACGGTCAGCGCTTTTTAGAAAACAATAAACTGGGTGTGTTGCTCAACGCCAGTTATTATGAAAATGAGCTAGGATCGGACAACTGGGAGCGCGAGCCTTTTGACAATGAAATGGAGCTTCGCGACTATGAACTTACCAGAACACGTACGGGCTTTAGTAGCACCATAGATTACAAATTCAACCCAAATACGGAAGTTTATGTAAAAGGTTTGTATACACGTTTTACTGATCGCGAATGGAGAAGACGTTACGTTTTTGCACCTGAGGATGATGAGGTGTCGATGGCTTTGAAAGACCGATTTGAATCACAAACAATAAGCACGGTAAACATTGGTGCTCGTCACAATTTTCCGCGTATTCAGGTGGATTATGAAGCACAGTATTCTTACGGTGAGCAAAACACTCCTTATGATAATGAATTGACTTTTGTAGGAGATATTTCAAGTAATCTTGATTTTTCGGGAGAGTATCCGAGCCTTGATGCTCCGGGATATTTAGACAATTCACAATATGGTTTTGACGAATTTGAAAACGGAAACACCTTAGCCGAGGATAGAAACCTTACCGGTAAATTCAATATTGGGATTCCTTACAAAACAGGAAAAAATGAAGGTCTTTTGAAATTTGGTGCAAAAGCCCGTTTTAAAGACAAGTCATTTACCATAGTAAATAATAAGTACGAAGACCTTGGTGGCGTACCCGGAGCGGATTCTTTTGAAGAAGATGAAGCCTCTAAAAACTTTTTGGGAGACCGTTATGAATTTGCGGCATTCCCGGATATGGGTAACTTCATTACCTACTTCAATGACAATCCTGCTCAGTTTGAATTGCAAACTGAAGACAAGGCTATTGACGAAGCAGTGGAAGCTTTTGAGGCTACCGAAAATGTAATTGCAGCTTATGTGATGGCGCGCCAGCAGTTTAATAAGCTTACCGTGCTTGGAGGTGTTCGCTATGAGCGCACCGAAGTGGAGTACAAATCAAACGATGTGGTGATTGATGCGGCTGGTGATTTGGAGGCAATCATCCCGCAGGATGGCGGAACGGACTACGACTACATTTTGCCACAGCTGCATTTTAAGTATGCTTTGGATTATTACACCAACATTAGAGCGGCCGCTACCTTCTCGTATGCTCGCCCCAACTTCTCACAAATTGTACCTGCACAGGAGGCAAATCTAGAGGACAATGAAGCGACCGTTGGAAATGCACAACTAAAACCGGTTGATGCTTTTAACCTTGATCTTTTGGGAGAACATTATTTCAAAAGTGTGGGTGTGCTTTCAGGAGGTTTGTTTTACAAAAATCTGAACAACTTTATTTACAACCGCACTATTTTCAATGCAAGCTATCCGCTTACTGCGGTTAACCCAATTGCTACAGGTGTTGACATTACGCAAGCGCAAAACGGGCAGCAGGCTAATATTTATGGTGTGGAGCTGGCTTATCAGCAGCAGTTGGCTTTCCTTCCGGGATTGTGGAAAAACTTCAATGTTTATTTGAATTATACCTACACGCATTCAAATGCAAAAATTCAAGCCAGAGGCTCTTCCAATGCTGATGATACAGAAGATTTGGCTTTGCCAGGGCAAGCAGCAAATTTGGGTAATGCGGCTTTGGCTTATGAAAATAAGAAGTTTTCAGCTCGTGTGGCGGTAAACTTCAACGGGTCGTACTTGTCAGAGATTGGAAGTTCAGAGGCGGAAGATATTTATATCGCCAACCGTGCCCAGCTTGATGTTTCAGCTTCCTACACCATCACTCCAAAATTCAGAGTGTTTGTAGAAGCAATGAACCTTACCAACCAGCCTTTTGAAGCGTATCAGGGTAGTGAGGATGTAGTTATTCAGCGCGAGTATTACTCATGGTGGACTCGCGTGGGTGTGAAATTCGATTTGTAATCAACAAAGAAATTTAGGAGATGAAAAAGATAATTTACAGCACGCTGATGCTGGCCATACTCGCGGCATGCAGCAAAGAAAATAAAGACGTGGTCACGCCAACTTCGCCAGAAGATATGCCCATCCAAATAGTTTTGGATGCGGACGAAGAGGGAAATGTAGAAGATGATGACAAAGCTACAATGGCCTTCACTTTTACTGATCGAATGGATCCTACAGGAGAGGAGATTGGTGGAATTACACCAACGCTTAGCCAGCCAGCCACCATCACTTGTATGATAAAGGGCCCTGAAGGTTTTAGTAACCTGGGTGATTATATTTTGGATATCAAAGCGCTGTATGAAGTTGATGATTGCACCGAGGCTGATATTACGGTTACTTACGATTTGAGCACAGGTGAATTTAGCTTTGAATTCCCTGCAGGGGTAGAAGAAGTGGAAGTGGAGTTTGAACTTGATGACGTACTTTTTGACGATGATGTGGTAAGTGACGATCGTGGTTTTGTGGTTGAGGTGCTAGGTCATAGCAACACTTCAGAAAAGGTGGTGATCAACACAGATACAGAGTTTGAGTATAAGGTGCTTGACGATGAACTGATTTTTGGGGAGTATGAATTGGATCTTACTCAGCAAAATCTGGATATGTTAATAACCCTATTTGGAGTGGTGAACGAAGATTTGGCGGACCTTGATTTGGCCGATATCGATGCATTTGAAATGGAGGTTTCTCTGGAGGACATCGAGTTCAAAACGGTGCTAATAGAAGAGGAAGCTGATGAGTGCGATCCCGCTGATTTTAGTAATGTAGAAGTAAGTGTAGAAGGTGAATTTGAAGAATTGACCGATGATGAGCTTACTGGCGATATTGTGTTTATCGTAGAGCTTGAAGCTGACAACGGAGCAGTGGAAGAGTTTACATACGAAGGGAATTTTGAGATTAATGGTGATAACCTGATCCTTACGCTGGAATGCGAAGATTTGGAAACAGGGGAAGTTACCTTAACCTACACCCGCTAGATAGTATTAATAGAAAATTAAAAGATTGTGATAAAGATAGATTTTAAGACAGTGGCCATTGCAGCTTTGGCCATTAGCGCAGCAGCTTGCCAGCAAAATGTAGAAGCCGGAAACACGGCTACTCAAGAGGATAGTACTTCAGTAGTAAAAGTGGTGGAACCGGTTTACGTAAGTGATCAGGTGCGTTTTGATACGGATGATCCTGCTATTTGGGTAAACCCAAAAGATGCTTCGAAGAGCATCATATTTGGAACGGACAAAGACGAAAACGGGGCTCTTTTTGCTTTTGATCTAAAAGGGAAAATTATAGCCGACAAAGTGGTGGATTCACTGCAAAGACCAAACAATTCCGATGTAGAATACGGATTGATGGCAGGTGATTCGACTATTGATATTGCTGTGGTGGCGGAGCGTTTTACGCACAAGATTCGTGTATACCGATTGCCTGATATGATGCCTATTGACAATGGTGGCATTGACGCTTTTGTAGGCGAAAAAGGTGAAGAGTTTCGTGACTTGATGGGCATTAGTAGCTATAGAAACCCGGCTGACGGAAAAGTATATGTGATAGTAGGTCGCAAAAATGGCCCAACCGATGGAACCTATTTGTGGCAGTATGAGCTTACCGCTAATTCTCCTGAAAGTGTGAGTGCAGAGCTGGTTCGCAAGTTTGGAGCTTACAGTGGCAAAAAGGAAATTGAAGCCATAGCTGTAGACGATGAGTTGGGCTACATTTATTATTGTGATGAAAATGTAGGTGTGCGCAAGTACTACGCTGATCCTGCTAAAGGGAATGAAGAACTGGCCATGTTTGGCGAAGGAAAATTTGCGGATGACAATGAAGGTATTGCCATCTACAAAACAGAAGGCGGCAAGGGTATCATTTTCGTGTCAGATCAGCAGGCTACCCGCTTGGCCGCTTTTCCGAGAGAAGGAGCTGATAACGATGCCCACAATCATCCATTGCTTGGCTATGCAGCTTACAAAGCTTTGGAAACGGATGGTATAGAAATAGTGAGCCAGCCGCTTAATGAAGATTACCCTAAAGGAATATTGGTGGCTATGTCAGAAGGAAAGACATTTCACCTGTATAGCATGAAGGATATTTTAGAGGCCCTGAAAAAGTAGTTGTCTTTTTAAATTCTAAAATGAATCCCCATCGGCAGAGGCTGGTGGGGGTTTTTTGGTTTTTGAACGGCCCGGCTATGCGCAGTGGGGGATTGAAAAGCGATAGTTTTCAATCGTGCACGGCTGGGAGCCAAAGCTGTGGTTTTGGATTTTAAACTTAATCATAAAAATACCAAAGCGGAGCTTTCGCGGGATAGGGGATTAGCCCCTTCGGGTTTACCTACTGCCCGCATTGCGTTTAGGTAATGTTGGCAAATGTTTTTATTCTATTGGGTTTGTTTATTTTCACACGATGAAAAATGGCAAGTTATCTACAACAATAGATGAACAAATTCAAATTCTTCAAGATCGTGGAATGATTCTGGATTTTGAAGATCAAAAGATTAAGGACATTCTTGGCGATATAGGTTATTATAGGTTGGGGTTTTATTGGAGAAGTTTCGATTTAAAGTATGATAATGGATCGGATAAAGAAGACCACCATTTTAGGGAAGGCACCAAGTTTTCGACAATTGTTCAATTATATTACTTGAATTATGAGTTAAGGTTGTTACTCCTTAGGTTTCTGCATCGAACTGAAATAAATTTTCGATCAAAGATTATATATAGGTTATCCAGAAAGTATAAGGACGATCCGCTTTGGTTTTGCGATAAGAATGTAATGAATGAGGAGTAGGTAGATAAGTTTAACACCAGTATTTATAAGAACCTCAAATTTTGGAATAAGCCGATAAGGTATCATCATGATAAATATACTGAAGATACTTATGCTCCTTCCTGGAAAACAATTGAGTTTTTTGATTTTGGACAAACTTTAGGGCTTTTTCAGAACTTAAAGTTTGACTCGGACAGAAAGATGGTCACTCGAGATTATCCAGAATTTTTTAAAACTAATCACTTCAGAACTGCGATTAGGAGTTTGATCGATCTAAGAAACGCTTGCTCGCATGGTAGTGTGTTATTCGATTACAGGGGAAATCATACATTGCCTACAATTGAGGGTGTTGCTTACAATGAAAAGGTTCCAAAGAATTTTGATAGCCACTTGAGACTGCTATCGTATTTCGTGGGTAAAATAAGTGAAAACAGAAAAAAGGAGCTGCATGAAAAGCTTAATATGGTTTTCGCTAAGTTCTCGTCAAACCCTGAAATTGAGGAGATTGTGAAACATGAAATTGGATATATACACTTTAAATAGTGTGATTGTGTTTTATTGCGTACATTTGCATCAGAGTGTGCGACTAACATGGTTTAGCGTATCACTATAATGAAATCTAGCCCAGACTTTGTTCTGGGTTTTTTTATGCCTGTATGTTTTAGGGGTCTCAATTTCTCGGTTATCCACTTTTTTCAGGCTTCTTATTTAAATATTGTAAAATCAATACAATAAAAGTGGGATTTTTGGCTGTACCCCTTTTCCATTCTTTAAAGTTTGCCAACTAAGGGCTAAACAATATGTTGTTTATATTCCTAATATGTTCCCCTGCAATATAATCACTCCGCAATATTTATAATCACTTTCCCTTCGTGCAGGCCATCGCCAAAATACTGCACGGCTTCTCCGGCCTGGCTTAAGGTAAACTGCTTGGGTTCAAGTACACATTTTAGTTTTCCCTCGGCTATTAGTTGGTGCATATAGTCTAGGTCTTTGTTGGCTTTAAGGGCTAGTATGCGCATCTTCTTTTTGTAAAACGGCCCTTTTATAAGAATCCCTAAAAGCTTGCTTACATCACCACCCACGGTTATATATTCTCCTCGTGGTTTTAAGGCTTTTGAATAGTCTGCTGGTGTGCGCGTGGTTTTTGCATCCAGAATGAGGTCGTACTCAATCCCACTTTTTGTAAAGTCTTCCTTCTTGTAATCTATTACATGGTCAAAGCCAAGGTTGCGCATCATGTTCAATTTATTGCCTGTGTCTACGCCTGTTACATTGGCATTGTGCAGTTTGGCCAGCTGCAGAGCAAAAGTGCCCACTCCGCCACCAGCCCCGTTTATCAGTATCTTTTGGTTTTCTTTCAGGTTTCCACAATCAAAAAGCCCTTGGTAGGCGAGCATGCTGGCGTGTGATAAGGCGGTAGCTTCAGCAAAACTCAAAGTTTCTGGCTTAGTTGTAAGCACCTTTGGGTTCACGCAAACATATTCCGCGAAAGCGGCAAAATTATCATCCGAAATATCGCCATACACGGCATCACCTACTTTGAGCGATTGCACCGATGAACCTACAGCATCCACCACTCCTGACATTTCCATACCAAGGATAGGGCGCTTGGGTTTTGTAAAACCAAACATCAGCCTGTAAACGTTTGGTTTGCCGCGTACTGCGCTCCAGTCATAATCATTCACCGCGGCAGCGTGTACTTTTACTCGCACTTGATTTGCCTTGGGTTCGGGCTTTGGTACTTCCTGTAATGTTAAATTGCTGGAAGGTCCATATTCAGTATAAACTGCGGCTTTCATCTTTTCCATGATGCTTATAGGGGTTTTTGGAAGCAGCTGCCGGAAAGCTCGCTGCTCTTGTGGTTTAGTCGAATTGTAGGGTTTCGGTTGTACAAGTATTCGGGGTCAAATACTTGCGGCTCGAAGTTAGGGTTTAGAGTCTGTTTTTAAAAGCTTCTTTTTTAATAAACACTTTCACTGAATTTGGTTTGAAGAATTAGGCTTGGGCTTAAAGGTGAGTCTAAAATTGTCTTCAACAAATTGTTGTAGACCCTTGATATTGTGGGAAATTTCTTTATATATTTAAAACCGTTGATCAAGGGTCATTAGTACTATCAAACTCAAGATTCGCTTGCTGCACAAAATAGTGGAGCTGTTTCCTGACCACGTTCATTATTTACATAAAGAAAATGAAAGCTAGTGAAGATCCAAGCGGGACTTTGCTCTAGCGATGTATTTGCTTCAAATGAGTGAGCTTGATCAATTAAAACCAATTCAAAAAAATAATTTTAATCGGATGACACTGGTAAAAACAAAATCGGAGGAGCTTCTGGAAAGAAGAAGCAATGTAGTGGCGAATGGCGTGGGTGTGTTTAATACCGCCACGGTACGCGAGGCCAAGGGTGCCATAATAATAGATGAGGATGGCCGTGAGTTGATTGACTTTGCTGGAGGTATTGGTGTGGTAAATGCGGGCCATTGCCCTGAGCCTGTGGTGAAAGCCATTCAGGAACAAGCAGCTAAGTATATCCATACTAGTTTTAATGTGGTGACCTACGAGCCTTATATTAAGCTATGTGAGGAGTTAGCTGAAATTTTGCCACATGGCGAAAAGACCAAAGCTATGCTTGTGAGTACCGGAGCCGAGGCGGTAGAAAATGCTATCAAGATTGCGCGTCAGGCTACAGGTAAGCAAGGTGTGCTTTGTTTTACAGGCGCTTTTCATGGGCGTACCATGATGGCGATGACGCTCACTAGTAAAATCAATTACAAAACCGGATGTGGCCCTTTTGCACCTGAGGTTTACAGATTGCCTTTTCCAAACTTTTACAGATATAGTGAAGCGAAGGATATGGATGAGTTTGTGAAAAATGAACTTCATAGACTTCACGAAAGCAGCTACAACCTGGTGCAGCCAGAAAACTTGGCGGCTATCATTTTGGAGCCCGTGCAAGGTGAGGGTGGCTTTAATGTGGTTCCCCCAAAATATCTGGAAGGGCTACGTGAATATTGCACCAAGCATAACATAATGCTTATTCTGGATGAAATTCAAAGTGGATTTGCAAGAACGGGTAAATGGGCAGCTTGGCAACATTATAATGTAAAACCAGACATCAGCACTTATGCTAAGTCTTTGGGTTCAGGTATGCCTATATCGGCAATTCTGGGCCGTGCTGAGGTAATGGACGCAGCTGCTCCCGGAACAATCGGAGGAACATATATTGGTAATCCACTCAGTTGTGTTGCAGCTTCAGCTACCATTCAGTTTATGAAAGATGAAAATCTGAATGAAAGGGGTACGGAAGTAGGGAACATTATACGTGAAAGATTCCTTAGGATAATGGGTGAATGTTCAGAAGTAGGAGATGTGCGTGGTTTGGGAGCCATGGTGGCTATTGAATTTGTGAAAAATGGAGACCCCAAAAAACCCAATGCGGAGATCTGTAGCGAGGTAATAAAAGGCTGTGCTGAGCGTGGCCTTGTTCTATTGAGTGCCGGAACGTTCAAAAATGTAATTCGAGTATTGGCACCACTGGTTATCACTAACGACCAGCTCAATCAAGGTTTAGATATTTTAGAATCAGAAATTAAAAAGGCTTCGGCCAAAACAATATGAAACCATTTGCAATAGCGGGAATCCAAATGAAGGTTTCCGCAGTAGCGTCCAACGTAGAAATGATGAAGCTGAAGTTGGACATTGCCATGAATCTTTATCCATGGGTAAATATGGTGGTGTTTAGTGAGCTGTGCGCGCATGGTCCACTTACCCACAATGCCCAGGAAGTTCCAGGGGAGTTTGAGCAAGAAATGCGAGCCATGGCTAAGAAGCATGGAATTTGGCTTTTACCGGGATCTATTTTTGAAAAGAGTGAAGGAAAGATTTTCAACACGGCAACTGTAATCAACCCCGAAGGAGAAGTAGTAACGAGATATCGCAAGATGTTCCCGTTTTACCCTTATGAAGTGGGCGTAACTCCAGGTAGCGAGTTCTGTGTGTTTGATGTGCCGGATGTCGGTCGATTTGGAGTTTCCATCTGTTACGATATGTGGTTTCCAGAAACCATCAGAACACTGGCAGTGATGGGTGCGGAGGTCATTCTTCACCCTACCTTGACAGGAACGATTGATCGCGGAATTGAGCGTTCTATAGCTCTGGCAATGGCAGCTGTAAATCAATGCTTCTTTTTTGATGTGAACGGTTTGGACACAGGTGGTAGTGGGCTATCCGTAGTGTGTGGCCCTGACGGAAGGTTTATTCACGAGTCAGGAGGTACAGAGGAAATATTCCCAATAGAGATAGATATGGAACGCGTAAAGCGTAGCCGTGAGTTAGGTGTTCTTCGTTTAGGACAGCCTCTCAAGAGCTTTCGTGACCACATTGGTGATTTTAATATTTACCAACCTGGAGCGGATCATTCTTATTTAAATTCATTGGGTCCACTTATTAAGCCTACTCGCATGGATAAGCTGGCAGAGCTAAAAATTATTGAAGACGGATACGATCATGAACAAGCCGCATCTCTAGTTGGATACAAGGGTGATGGGCAACTAAATCCAAAATAATATGGGATCAGTTACTTCAAGTAAAGGAAAGGCACCGGGCCGGTTGAAGGACTTTATAAGTTGGTTTGAAATACCAGCCGTCAATTTTCAAAATGCGGTTAATTTTTACAATCATATCTATGGAATAGAAATGGAAACTCATTTTTCCGTGGAGCATTCTATGGCCTGGTTTCCCGCAAATAGAGGTATTGGAGGGGCCATTGTGAGTGGTCCCGGCTCTACCCCAAGCGAAAAAGGTCCTTTGGTTTACTTAAATGGAGGAGCGGATCTTAATACGGTGCTCAACCGTGTAGAAGAAGCTGGCGGGCGCGTGGTTTTACCCAAAACTTTAATCAATGAAGAATCTGGCTATTTTGCTATCTTCATAGACTCTGAAGGGAATAAACTCGCGCTACACTCAAAAAACTAAGTTGTGACTAAAAAGAAGCAAATAAGTGCCCCATACTATAATATTGGTCAACTTCGTGTAGACTTTTGGACGGGGCTGAAAAATGAAACCACCGAATTGGCACGCTGCAACAACGGTTCAGCAAATCAAAAGAGCCATATAAAGGAGGTGAAAGAATATTTGCGGAAGTTGGAATCTGTAGAGTCGTTTTTTGCTTTTCCTGGTTTCCACCGAATGAAAAGCTTTTCACAGCAATTGGAGGACGGAAGATACGGAGAGTTAGCACGAAACGTGGCTGAAGATGTAAAGCAGCTGGTAAGTGATAGCTACAGAGGTAACCCCCGGTTTTTAGAAGAGGATTTGCTGAATGAGCAAACCCAGCATGCAACGGGTAATCAAGGTGTAAGTAAAACTTACTTTGAAGTACTCTTTGTAGAGGAAATGACAGAGCAGGAAGAGTTGGACTTGCGTGTGGACATGGCTCAGCTTCGCAATCCTAATGATCAATTCACTTATGGCGTGGTGGTAAAGCGTTCTTTTCAAGATGCATTGATCGCCTTACTTTTCAATTTTAATATTCAGGCTGTAGTTGTGCGTTATGCACCTTCTTATTATTCAAAAGGAATTGAACCGGAGGTTAAGCCCTACATTGAGTATGTAAAAAAATTAGATTTTTCTTCCAGACCTGAGTATGAATTGGGTCCTATCTTAGGAAGGCTTATTCGTCAGTTTAGGCCCGAGCTGGATGCATATTATGTTACGGATACATCTTTAGGAAATTTAAAGGATAAGACCATTAGTGCGTTTAACCGCATTTTTTATAGAAAAGAAGACCTTCAGGAAATTCACCTCACTATAATGCGGGGCATTGAAGAAAGGTACGAAGCGCCCTTCTTTTCAGCATTAAAAAAGTATAGCCAAAAGCCTACAGGTGTATTTCATGCTATGCCCATTTCGAGGGGAAACTCGGTTTTTAAATCCAGATGGATAAAAGACTTTGGAGACTTTTATGGAAGGAATATGTTTTTGGCAGAAACATCGGCAACCACTGGTGGATTGGATTCATTGCTTCAACCAACTGGCCCGCTTAAAAAAGCGCAGGAAATGGCGAGTGATGCCTATGGGTCTAAACGTACTTTTTTTGTTACCAATGGTACTTCTACCGCCAATAAAATAGTGATGCAGGCGCTGGTAAAGCCTGGTGATGTAGTGATGATTGATCGCGATTGTCATAAATCACATCATTACGGATTGGTGCTTTCGGGTGCTTTTCCGGTGTACCTGGATTCATACCCTATCGAAGAATACTCCATGTATGGAGCTGTTCCGCTTGAGGAAATAAAAGAAAAGCTTCTAAAACTGAAAGCTGCAGGAAGGCTGGATAAGGTAAAAATGCTGCTGCTTACCAATTGCACCTTTGATGGATTGGTGTATAATGTGCAGCGAGTGATGGAGCAGGTTTTGGCTATAAAGCCGGATATGATATTTCTTTGGGATGAAGCCTGGTTTGCCTTTGCGGGATTTTCTTACCTGTATAAGCAACGTACGGGTATGTTTGTGGCCAGAAACCTTTACCGAAAATATAATAGCGATAAGTATAAAAGGTTTTACAAGCAATACATTAAGGATTTGCCGGAAGGTGAATGCTCACTTTACCCTGATCCCGACAAAGTGAAAATTCGGGTGTATTCTACTCAAAGCACCCATAAAACACTGAGTAGTTTCCGTCAGGGTTCGATGATTCATATTTGGGATGAAGATTTTAAAAGGAAAAGTGAAAGCACCTTTTTGGAGGCCTACATGACGCACACTTCCACATCTCCAAATTACCAAATGCTGGCATCGCTTGACATCGGCAGGAGGCAGGTGCAGTTTGAAGGCTTTGAGCTGGTGGAGAAAAGCTTGGAACTGGCGATGGTGCTTCGGGCGAAGATTAATGATACCCCAGAACTACATAAGTATTTTGAGGTGCTTACTATACAGGATTTCATACCTGAGAAGCATCGCGAAACCGGAATTAAGGAATATTACGATAAGGAACTTGGGTGGAGTAGAATTGAAGAGGCCTGGGAGAAAGATGAATTCATTCTTGATCCTACCAAAATCACTTTGAATATTGGGAAGACTGGGGTTGATGGAGATACTTTCAAGAATAAGTATTTGATGGATAAGTTTAATATTCAGATTAATAAAACCTCCAGAAATACTGTGCTTTTTATGACCAATATTGGTACCACCAGAGGGAGTGTTACTTATCTGGTGAACTCTCTTCTGAAAATAGCCGCGGCATTAGATGAGGATATAAAAGCATTGAGTGGTGCAGAGGTGAAAATACGTGATGCACGAATTCATTCACTTACTTGTGAGGTACCGCCCCTGCCGGATTTTAGTCATTTTCATGAATCTTTTCAAGCTGTGCCTGGTGTGCCTGGTGGTAATTTGCGCGAAGCTTATTTCTTAGTTTATAATGAAGAAAACTACGAATATATACCGCTAGATGAGTGCTTAGAAGCTATGGCCTTGAATCAAGTTTTGGTGGCGTCTTCATTTGTCATTCCCTACCCACCAGGATTTCCTGTGTTGGTGCCAGGCCAGGTGGTAAGTGTAGAAATAATCAAGTTTTTGCTGGCTTTAGATGTATCTGAAATTCATGGGTATCGAGCAGATTTAGGCCTTAGGGTATTTAAGCAAAGTGTACTCGATCGTCATAAAACCACCACATCAATTGGTATGAAGCAAACCAAAGGAACCTATAAACCGAAATAAAAAATCAAATCGTACAAGATGAGTAAGAAGAAGACTTCCACAAAACCGCTAAAAGGTATATCGGACATAAGAAGGTATTTTCATAAAAATGAGGTGCCACTATATTTTATAAGTGCCACCAACTTCAACTTGCTTGGCGCGGATGAGTGGATAAAAGGTTTTAAATACATCACCTATATCGAGTGCTTTGATGGTCTGCACCCAAACGTGTTTTCACCAAAAGAGGAAATTCCACATGACGACTTTGAAAGTATTGAAGACATCAACAATTATATGCTTCAGCACCCCGAGGTGCAGGATTACTTGAAAACAAGAAGTAAGGATGGTAAGGCTGGCAAAGCCATGTTTTTAATGTTTGATGAAAAAACGGAGGATTTAGCGGATAAATTGGGATTGGAAATTATGTTTCCACCAGCCAAGATGCGAACCTTTATGGACAATAAGGTAAATACAAATCGACTGGCCGAAAAGGCTGGAGTGGCTTGTGTACCTTATGTTTTGTCCAATGTAAAAGATTATGAACACCTATGTGAGGTTTCCAAACATTTAGGAACCGACCTTGTAATTCAAACTCCTTTTGGTGATTCTGGACACACTACTTTTTTCATTACAAATGAAGAAGAATTTGAAAAGCATGAGGAGGAAATTGTTGCTGAAGATGAGGTGAAAATCATGAAGCGCATCAACTGTAAAGGTGCTGCTATTGAAGCTTGTGTTACAAGACACGGAACCATTGTAGCCCCCTTGATGACGGAGTTGGTAGGTTTTAAAGATTTGACTCCATACAAAGGCGGCTGGTGTGGAAACGAGATTTATCCAAATGCCTTTACAAACACCATTCGCCATAAGGCAAGAAAGTATACAAGGCTGTTTGGTGACCAACTGAGAGAGGAAGGTTACAAAGGATATTTTGAGCTTGACTTTTTAATTGATCAGGATAATGGCGAGGTATATTTGGGTGAATTAAACCCGAGGGTAACTGGGGCGAGCTCTATTACCAACCATGCGGTTTTTGCTTTGGCAGATGCGCCATTGTTCGTGTTTCACATTTTAGAGTGGATGGACATTGACTACGAGCTAAGCATTAAAAGCTTGAATGCCCGTTGGGGGAAACAGGAAAACATTGATGGCTGGAGCCAATTAATTATTAAGCACACCGAGGATACCATTGAATATGTAAGTAGTGCTCCGAGGTCTGGAATTTGGAGGATGTTTGATAACGGTCACATTCGTTTTGATAGGATGGACACACACAGGCGTGCCGTGGAAAGCGAGAGTGAAGCCTTCTTTTTGCGCATAACGCGCCAAGGGGATTATTTGTACGAAGGTGCGGATATGGGGATTTTGGTATCGCGAGGCCGTATGATGACGGACGATTTCGAGCTGGTTCCACGTGCCAAAGATTGGATAAAAGGTATTCGTGCTCAGTATGTGAGTGAGCTTATAAAAGACAAAAGGAAAAAAGGGAACCTAAGTGGAACCTTAACAAAATAGCAAGAAAACATTATGGAATTTAAAAGTATTAATCCCTACAATGGAGAAGAAGTAGGGACATACACAGGCTTGTCCGATACTGCTTTGGATGCCAAATTAAAATTAGCAAAAGAGGCCTTCACTAAATGGAAAAAAGTACCATTGGAAGAGCGAGCCAAATTGATGTCAAAGGCTGGGGAAGTGCTAAAGGAAAACGTAGAGAAATACGCTAAAATGATTACGCTGGAAATGGGTAAACCTATTTCCGAATCAAGGGGCGAGGTAAATAAATGCGCTTGGGTGTGCGAGTATTATGCTGAAAATGCCCAGGAGTTTTTGAAAGATGAGGTGATTGAAACGGATGCTCAAAAAAGCTTTGTAAGACATGACCCGATAGGGGCTGTGTTTGCTGTAATGCCATGGAATTTTCCCTTTTGGCAGGTATTTAGGTTTGCTGCTCCAACCCTCACAGCTGGAAACGTAGGCCTACTCAAACATGCTGCAAATGTATTTGGCAGTGCCGAAATGATTGAAGAGGTTTTTACCAAAGCCGGTTTCCCTGAAGGTGTGTTTCAGAATTTGATTATTCATCACGACAAAACTGATAAGATTGTAAAGGATGATATTGTAAAAGCAATTACCCTTACGGGAAGTGGGCGTGCGGGCTCAGCTGTAGCCGAAATTGCTGGCCGTAACTTGAAGAAGTCTTTGCTTGAACTTGGAGGTAGTAATGCTTTTATCGTTTGGGAGGATGCGGATATTGATAAGGTTGTAAAAACTGCTATTACCGCTCGTATGATGAACTGTGGGCAAAGTTGTATTGCAGCCAAACGTTTCATTTTATTAGAAGGAATTTATGACGAGTTTGTGGAGAAGTTTACGGTTTCTGTAAAAGACCTTAAGGATGGTGATCCGCTAAATGAAGATACCAAAATTGGCCCCATGGCACGTAAGGATTTGGCGGATGAACTGAACCGCCAGGTTAATGAATCAGTGGCTTTAGGGGCGGAATTACTACATGGTGGAAATCAAAAAGAATGTTATCATGAGCCTACAGTTCTTGGTAATGTTACTCCTGAGATGCCGGCATTCAAAGAAGAGACTTTTGGGCCATTGGCCACCATGATAAAAGCTAAAAGCATAGAGCATGCGTTTGAGCTTTCTGAGCAGTCAGATTTTGGTTTGGGCGTTACAGTATGTACTGAAGATATTGAGAAGGCCTTAAGCATGGCAGGAGAGGTGAGCGATGGAGCTTACTTTGTAAATGAACTTGTAAAATCGGATCCTAGATTGCCGTTTGGAGGAACTAAAAACTCAGGTTTTGGACGTGAGCTTGCCAAAGATGGAATGATGGAATTTGTAAACCGTAAGACTGTCTATGTGAAATAGATAGAAGTAAGATATATAAAAACGACAAAGCCCGCAAGGAAGATTCTTTGCGGGCTTTGTCGTTGATAATTATAAAAAAATCCTAGGCTTATATCTGAGCCTTGTCAAAACTTGAGTTGAACTCTTTGCCCTCAAGTTGTGCTTTTTTCACAACTCTAAAATAATAAAGAGGCCCTCCAATTGGAACAAAAATGATTACATAAGCCCATCGGGTTTTTGTATCAGGATTTTTGTAAAGTGAATAAGCCAAGTCTAAAAGTGCCCATATAAGAAGCGAAATGGCGAGTACAATAATTGCACTGGTGATTGATTCGATCATAGTAATTCCCCTGTTTTTAATTGTTAAGCTTCATGAGCTTGAGCCGACTGTAGGTGGTTAATCTACAGGTGTGGTTTTGTCTATCAAGTATAGAAATTTTTGGTGAGTGCTGCAAGCCCTCTATAGAATAAAATACCTGAAATCAGGTAGGTAGGTGAATTCTGACTACTTTTGAAACATGCCTTCTAAGAGTATAAAAAAGGTACTCAGCTTTTTATGGCCAATTATATCAAAGGTTGAATCTCAATACAATGGTACTTTAGAGATCTCCTGGTATAATGGTAGAAAGATGCTGAATAGTAAAAATGCTAATTATTCCTACGGGAAGTTGCAGAAAGTATTGGTTTTTGGTTTGTCCAAAATGACGTTTAGTAAACAAGCTCCTGTTCTAATTTTGGGATTGGGTGGTGGTAGTATTATTAGACCCTTGCGAAATAGGTTTGGTTGTACAGGAAAGATTACTGCCGTTGAATGTGATGAAGTAGTCTTTAAACTATCAGAAACGGAATTTGATATAAGTAAGAGTGGGAACGTAAATAAAGTTTTAGCTGATGCATTTACTTATGTGGAAAATTGCAATGAAACTTATGGGTTAATAATTGTCGACCTGTTTGTGGACAATATAGTTCCTGTAGCTTTTTATAGCATCCCGTTTTGGGAGAATCTATTGGCGATAACTCAGCAAGGAGGGAGTATACTTTTTAATGCAGGTTTATACATAAGAGGTGATTCATCCATTCTGAAGGTTGCAAGCTTTCTTAATGAAAAGGCTAAAGTCATCATACTTGAAAATGTGGAAGATGCCAACACACTTGTTCTAGCACGGTTTGAATAAATACAAAGTCACGACACACTTCGATTTTCTTTTTTTTATCGCAATTTTCAGAGTTCGCAGGTTGACTTATTAATTGCTTAGACATGCTGGTCAATAAGAATATGGTTTCCATCGGGATCGGTCATTACTATGCTTGCAGGCCCAGTGGTAGATGTGTCTGCTTCCCTTTGTAGCTCTACACCTTTATCTTTTAGGTGCTTTTGTATATCGCGCACATCATCAAATGATTCTAGTTTATTTGCACTCTCATCCCAGCCTGGGTTGAAGGTGAGAATGTTGTTTTCAAACATTCCTTGAAAAAGGCCTACAAGTGAGTTACCATTTTTCATGATGAGATAATTTCTTTCTATGTCTCCAGCAAATCTTTCAAACCCTAACTTTTCATAGAATTCCTTTGACGCATTGAGATCTTTTACCGCTAGACTAATGGAAAATGCTCCTAATTTCATAGTGTGATTTTTTGGGTTACTTATTTTAGAATCAACCTTTCTACAAGGCTTGCTCGCTGATTTTCTACTTTTAGGATATATACTCCTTTTGGAAGTTTATCCAACTTTATTCTGGTTTCACTAGTTCCGATGAACTTGGCAAAATATACTTCAGCCCCTTGTGCGCTAACAACTGTAATTTCTCCTTCATTCAACTGAGGGTGTAATATTACTACTTCGCCTTCTGAAGGGTTTGGAAAGATTTTTATGGAGGAACTTTCTGCTTCCAAAAGGCCAATCCCATCAAGGCTGAAACATGCTGAGCTGTCGGTACATCCACTAAAAGAAACTTGTACGGCATAGCTACCATTTGGATCTGGGGGAGTGAGGGTTTGCTTAGTTCCACCAACTACCAACTTATAATTATCGTTACAATCCATCCATCGGTACGATCCATTATTTTGATCTGCCTTCATGGTACTGCTAGTCACTGTCACCCCCACATTTAGTTTTTTGATGGTTAGGGTTGTTTCTATTACGGAGTCACAGCCATAAATGTTTTGCAAAGTATCTTGGTATACACCCGTAGAGTCATATATGTTTCCATTTGGTCCACGATAATCGTTGCATCCTGAGGCAGTAACTGCAACAAAGTTCGAACCTGGTGTGATTCCTGATCCAGCAACCCAATTGGAAGATGAGCCAGTTAGAGCAAATGAGTTTAAGGTTCCATTGTTGTTATTGTTTGAAAAATCCACAGTTGTAGTTTTCCCCCCATTGTTTCCAGAAGCTATTCCTTCATTTAACCTATAGCAAGCCACTAATCCTGGAGCTACACTGCAAAGTTCTCCATTCATACTATTGAGTATTTCGGTTCTGCTTCTTGCAACGTTCCATACGCGGGCTTCATCAATGCTGCCAATAAAAGTTCGATTACTGGATGCATCACTCCAATTGCCGATGGTAAGGTTTTGTGACGCGCTGGTAAATGAAAAGTTAGCAGCCATGGAATCTACCAAAATGCCATTTACATAAAGTCTCATTTTGCTGCCATCATAAGTGCCGGCTACGTGCTGCCACGTGTTTAAGGTAAGTACATTGTTTGTTGTAGTTTTTTCATGCCAGCTACCATTGCCAATGTTGAAGTTTAACTTACCTCCATTTCCACATCGTAGCATGTACCCATAATCGGGGTTGTTATTTTCTTTGTTAATAATGTTGCCTTGAAAAACATTGGGCTGCCAGCCTGTGGGATAAATCCAAGCCTCGAGAGTAATGCTATTACCCGAAATCTGCGTACTTATTCCGTTTCCACAACTCACACGATCATCCACACCGTCAAAGTTTAAAGCATTTTGGCCAATGGATAAGGTGCTAAATAGGCTAGCGATAAACGCGAAATATATTCGTTTCATGGGCTGAGGATTTGCTGAGTGCATAGGTTTAGTTTAATATCAGCAAATTACGAATTTCTTAAAATTGTAAAATCTGGTTTAGTCTTAGCTACTGTACTCTCTAATCTCAAAAAGATGTCTATCAGGATCAAGGAAAAAGCAGCGTGTTTCTGCACCATTGGTAGAAGGCGGAGTGATAAACTTTGCGCCACGAGCCTTTAAGAGTTCATAGGAATTTTGGCAATCTTTTACGCGGATTGTAAAGGCATGGCTGACTTTATTTTTGTCAATAGGAGGAAGGAATTCAGTGTTGGGTTTATCTACGGTAGAGCCGCCTTTAGTTACCAGTAAATCCAGTTTCCTAAAAACTCCAATACGATTGAATCGCCTCCTAATTCTCGAAAAATGGAAGCTCCCAACACGTCTTCATAAAACGCTTTAGACTTTAAGAGATCAGAAACTGATAGCATGGTGGTAAGGGCTGAGTCTTGAAAAGGGTTGGGTTTGGTAATGAGAGGTTGATTTGATTATCAAGGTATGAATGGATGCTGAGATTGATCGTTTTCCAATAAAAAGCCCTGACAGGTTTCAAACCAATCAGGGCTGCAATAAGATTTTCTTAGAATGTTACTTCCCAGCCAACCAAGGCTGAGGGTCCAGCATTTGGGTTTCTTTCCAAAGCTCAAAATGAAGGATAGTTTTTCCTTCGGTAGGGTCTGTGTATACCAAGCCGAGTTCCTGCTTAGCAGTTACTTTGTCCCCTGATTTTACGTATACTTCCGCCAGATTTTGATAAATGGTAAAATAGTTACCATGGCTCACAATAATGGTAATGGCACCTCCAGGCACACGAATTACCTTGCTCACTTCACCATCAAAGGCTACACGGGCTTTGCTACCTTTCTCGGTGGCAATGTCAATACCGTTGTTGTTCATCACTACACTTTTGGCAATTGGATGGCGGTAAGGTCCAAAACCCTGAACTACCAATCCACGCTCTACCGGCCAAGGCAGTAAACTTTTGTTAGCAGCAAAGCCAGCAGCAAGTTTTGTAGCTTCAGGGGTTAAACTAAAGCTGGATGCAGGAGCACTTGGCTTTGCTGCAACGGGTTTGTTGGCCGCTTTTAGCTCGGCCTTCTTTTTATCAATAAGGTCATTCAAAGCACGGTTGGTGGTGCGGTTTGTAAAATCTTTGCCAAAAACAAGACCTACACGTTTAGCTTCATCCTCTATACCTCTTCGCACAGCGGCTTCTTTGGCCTTCTTAATTTCAGCTGCAATTATGCGCTGTATTTCATTTTCCAGCTTTTTAGCCTGAACCTGCTTTTCGGTCAGTTCTTTGGTAATTTCACTTTCTTTTTCTGATAGGCTGGCAATGGCTTGCTGCTGCTCGTTTCTTTCAGCAATTAGTTTGTTGCGTTCATCTTCCATTTGTGCCTTCAGCACTTCCTTCTTTATTTTTTGACGATTGAGCTCTACCAGTTTATCGCTCAAGTCATTTTCCTTTTGCTTTATTTCTTCCACCTGACGTCTGCGATATTCGCTGTATTGCTTTAAGTACTCTAATCTCCGCAGAGCTTGATTAAAGTCTCTTGAAGAAAGGATAAACATCAAGCGACTATAATTGTCACTGCTCTTTCGAGCCTGACGAATCATTTCAGCATAATCTTCTTTTAGGTTGGCAACCTGTGCTTCCAAGGTGTCAATCTCTTTTTGGAGCTTGAGACTCTCACGCGAAAGCATTTCCGTTTCTCTATCAAGGGTATTGATGAGGTTTTGGCGCAAGCGTAACTTTTGCTCTACGGTTTCTACGTTGCTTAGCGAAAGCTTTTTAGTATTTCGCGTTTCCAGCAAGATTTTGTTGGCTAGCTCAATTTCATCCTGTAAACGGATTTTTTGGCGTTCCAACTTTTGCTTACGATCATCACGCTGAGCTATGGCTACAACGGAAAAACATAAGAACATTAAAACTAAAAGTTGCTTAGCGCATCTTAGCATAGCTGGAAGGAATGTTAAAAGGGAAATTTAAACCAGATTCGTCAACGTCTACTTTTCGCACATCTATTCGCACCTTGGTGGTTTCGTTTTGAGTGTAGCTCAAAGCAATTGTCTCAGGGTATCTTACGCTTCCCATTGCTTTGATATCTTTATTTTCTACGCTATAGCTTTTGCCAGATGTAGGTTCTTTTTGCACTTGCATTGCAGGCTTATAAGTAGCCGGGTCAATGTAGGCTTGCCTGAATTTGTCTTTGCCAAAATACTTTTCCATGCCTTCCTGCTCCCCTCTTGGGTCGGGGTTAAAGTCAGAAAGTAAATACGCTCCGGGCTTGTAAAACAGCTCAAACTCTTTATTGTCCAAATTGAAAAGTGTGTTTGCACTTAAAATGGCTTGCAAGGTTTCAAAACCAAAATCTAACTTGAAACGCTGCTGTAAGGCACCGATGTTTCCTGTAAAGTATTCTTTTTCCAGGCGATTCATGAAAGCCACGCTGTCTTTGTAAACAATGGCGCGAGCTACTTTTATTCCAATCAATGGATCGGCAATGTCTACCCAAATAAGGCTATCATGAAGGATGCGGATTTCCAGGCGAAAACTTTGAGCATCTTTATCATTGGAATAATTACCGGTACCTACTATGTGTAGGGTATTGAACTGATTTTCCGCATTGGCAATTTGCTCCTGAAGCTGCTTAGGCTTAATGGCAGCCGGAGCTCCTTCTGGTAGTTTTTTGCTCGATTTGCAAGCAGAGAAAAACAGTGCTGAAAAAAGCAGTATGTAAAGCGATTTATTCAAGGATGGATTGGGTATTAATCTTTTCGTCAATAGTAGGGGAGGCATCGCCTAAGGCTTTGGCTTTTTGCCATTGCTCCAGAGCTTTGCTTTTCATTCCATTTTTGTACAAAATATCGCCATAGTGCTCTACTACTTCACCAGATTTTCCACCACCGTGTACCATGGCTTTTTCAATTACTTCTAAAGCCTTAGAGTAGTTTTTTTGCTGATAAAGTATCCACGCCCAAGTGTCTAAAAATATAGCGTTGTTGGGTGAAAGATTGTTACTCTTTTCGCTCATCTTAAGAGCCTTGTCTAAGTTTTGGTTTCTTACCGAAAGGTAGTAGGCATAGTTATTTAGAGCAGTTGGGTTATTTTCATTCAAGGCCAAGGCCATGTCAAAGTAATTGTCACTTTTCTTGTGCTCTTCCAGCTGATGGTATATGTCTGCGAGCTGAGTATAAAATTGCTCTTTTAGCCTTGGGTTGCCAATCACATAAGGTAGGCCGGCCTCAAGATATTCAGCGGCCTCGTCCAGCTGCTTGGTCATATTTAGGGCTACGCCACTAAAAAAATAGGGCACCGGTTGATTGGGAAATAAATCAACTACAGTAGGGCCGTCCACAGCAAGGCTGTCCCACATTTCAGTTTGTATTTCTATCAACAGGATTTGATCCCAGATGTCGTAAATATTTCCACCATCTAAGCGAGTGGCTTTTTTGTACATCACTAAAGCTTCCTTGTTTTTTTGATCGCGACTAAGGAAATCACCATATATGGCGTACGCTTTTGGGTCATTAGGATTTTGATCAATAATGGTGGCGAGCATATCATAACTTTCCCTTCTCAGCAACGTATCGTTATCCGATGCATCGTAAAGTGAAAGGAGCACACCAATTTTTTTGTCAATCTCCAAAGAAGGGCTGAGCATAGCTTTCTTTAGGTGATAAATGGATTTCTCGAAATCGCGCTGATCTTTATAATACTGTGCCAAATCCAAATGTGGGCGAGGGTCTTCTGGAGCTATTTCCAGCATTTTGTTGTACACCTTCAGCGCATCCTTTTCTTTACCATTTACCATGTAGATTTGCCCAAGAGTGCCATAAAAATCTACGTTTTTCGGATAGGTTTTTATAAGATTTTCAATTTCTTTTACCGCGGCATCAAGGTCGCCTTGCTCCAGGTATATTTCCTTTTTTTGGTTACTAATAATTTCATTTACACCAAGTATAGCTTCAAGTTCATTGAGTGCAGCAATAGCTTCGTCATATCTTTCGTACTGCTGGTATGAAATGGCTAGTTCAAACCTGTAGTCAGGGTTTAGAGAATCTAGTTTTACTAGTCTCTTGAAGATCTCAATCTCCTTTTGCTGATTGTCAAAATTGCGATAAGCAGAAGCCAAAAGCATAAGCATCCACTTGTTTTTTGGTTCAAGTTGTACTGCGCGTTCAGCATAAAATAGGGCATCATCAGACTTATTTCCAGCTGCATAAATCTGCGCCAATTCAAAACACACCGTGGCATTGGTGGTGTTCATTTTGTAAAGCGCCTGATATAGATCCAAGGCTTTTTCAAGATTGCCTAGGTTCTTCTGTTTTTCGGCTTCAAAAAACATTTCATTAAAAGCGCCTCGTTCCTTTTTAGAAAGAGGATCCCCCTCCTCTTGTGAAAACAAAAGGACGGGGGAAAATGATATTACTAATAAAAGGCTAAGAACTTTAGTCCAGCCTGCTGTAGTCTCCGATGCTAACGGAAGAAAATTTGCCATCAAAATGTGCTTTATTACCAATCATTGAGTTTGTAAGCTTTGCGTTTATCACGTGGCTATCTTCCTGAATGATGGTATTGTCAATAGTAGAGTCTTCAATTACGGTGTTGGCACCAACACTTACCAAAGGACCTACTGTACTGTTTTTAATTACGGCACCATCAGCTATGTAACATGGCTCAATGATTTCCGAATTTTCGATGGTAGCCTTGCTGCTTTGCAATTGCTCATCATCTTTTACGAAACCAAGTATCTTGCCATTAGTTTCTACGGTAACATCTTTATTTCCACAGTCCATCCATTCGTTTACCGTGCCTGAAGTAAATTGGCTGCCCTTGTTCTTCATGTTTTCAAGCGCATTGGTAAGCTGATACTCGCCTTTATCTTTAATGTCATTATCCAAAAGATATTGCAATTCGCTCTTTAGGAAATCACCATCCTTGAAGTAATAGATACCGATAATGGCTTCGTCAGAAACAAAAGTTTCGGGTTTTTCTATAAAGTCGGTAATGAAACCGTCAGCGTTTTTCTTTACTACGCCAAATGCACTTGGGTCGTCCACTCTCTTAGTCCAGATTACACCATCGCTGTTGCTGTCCAATGTAAAATCAGCACGGAAAAGAGTATCAGCAAAAGCTACTACCACGTTTCCGGTGATAGAAGGACCAGCACACATAATAGCGTGAGCGGTGCCTAGTGGTTGATCTTGCGTGTAAATAGAACCTTTAGCACCCAAGCTTTCAGCAATAGCTTTTAGGTTTTCTTCGGTTTCTTTTCCAAAATCACCAATTATGAAGGCGATTTCGTCAACCGGTTCACCACATACTTTTACAATATCTTCTACCAGGCGCTGCACAATAGGCTTGCCGGCAATAGGAATAAGAGGTTTAGGAATAGTGAGTGTATGTGGGCGAAGGCGGCTTCCGCGGCCAGCCATAGGAACAATTATTTTCATCTAGGTTTTTCTTTAGTGAGGTGAAAACACCTTTGTGGTTTAAGTTTTATTTAGGGGCAATGGAGAGCAAAAATAAGCCTATGGATGGGAATTCAAAGGAAAGGGAGATTAAGGGTGAAATAAAACGTATAGGACATGAAAATTTATTCTTCCCAAGCCAAATTATCCTTATTAAAGATATTCATGTCTTTTTGTAACATGCTTAAAATGGAATCTCTAACTCTAATACCCTTCAAGAATTCGTAATGCTCAGATAAATTAGAAATTATCCACTTTTCCGTATTGGAAAGCGTTTTGGCATCCAAAGGCTTCTTTGTGCAAAGAAGCATTAGTTCAATAGAACTATTGACATAAACAAACCAATTATTTTGATTGCCTTGCTTCAATGAGAATCTTTCAGCAACAAGGAAGAAGTTTTCTTTTTCATATCGTCTAAGGTTTTGCAGTAACTCTTCTCCCTTTATTGCCACTTCATGTTCTGTAAGGATATGGCCTCCTTTTTCATCATGATATGAAACTTCTGTATAGTTTTGAAGTAAAACCTTATCATGAATTGCACCATTTGCAATACTCTCTAAAAGCTGCATAAATAACTCCTGATCGGCTATGATAAAGTCTGAATGAATTATGTATCTATACGAATAGTCAAGAATTTCATTTGGGAAGTGTATAAGTCGTGAAAAGGTGTTCATTTTGGGAGTTTTAGACAATTTTAAATTTCCATAGAGTCCCGGCTAGTACATTCTATAGTAAGATTTGTAGTAATAATAAGGTGGCAATAATTGAAAGAATTAGATTTACTTTGAAGTATTTGCCCCCGCTGGTGCGCAAATCCTTTCGCGTTCAGCTAAAATAATAATCAACACCGCGAATCAAATATCAACCACGATTACATTTTCTAATACGCCCTGTATGCCTGCATAATCTGATGCACTGCTATACACATAATCCTCTGGCCTGAAAACAAAACCTTCCTCAACCGGATTGTTATGCACATAATTGATTTTCTCAGAAATCACTTTATTGCTCCACACTTCTATGGGCCTATTGTCGTGTCTCCAAAACTGGAAATTCTTAACATTTGAACTTCCCATGGCTGCCTCTTTAAACTTTGCAAGCAACCATTCTCGTCTACGTTCTCGGGGGTTATTTGAAATTGCTTCAACAATCTCTTTGCTGGTAAACCTCTTAAAGTCTCCTAAAACAAGTTCTGGTTTCTGGCTTGCGGTAGTTCTAAATACAAGATGAACGTGGTTGGTCATTATGCACCAAGCAAATATTTCCATGCCTTTTTTCTTTTGGCAGAATCTCAAACTTTCTAGCAGGATATCTTTATACTCATTTCTGGTAAACACATCAAGCCACTCCACCACAGCAAAACTCACAAAATAAATTCCTTCAGGATTATGGAATTTATACTTTCGACTCATAAGAGGAAAGGTAAATACTTAATCATAGCTGAACGCGAAAGGATTCGCGCACTAGCGGGGGGCAATTAAACTTTATTGTAGACTAATACTACCTAAGGAAGATTATCAGCCTAGAAATAATGAAGCAAATAGATAAAATACCATTGAGGATACAATCGTTGCAATCGTATACTTACGACCTCTGCTGAACAATTTCTCGTCCATTTCAACATCTGATGGCCAAATGAAAATGTACGGAAATGTAGCAATAACAATCCTTAGGAAAAAGTTTGTTTCCTTGGATTTAAGTAAAACTCGAAGTTGAAACAATAGTCTTAACATTCCAGAATACATTACAACTACAAGACTTACCAATACCACTCCTAAATAGAAATCCTCCATTGATTATTTAAATTCCAAAGACCTCGCTAGTGCGCGAATCCTTTCGCGTTCAGCTAAATTATAATTAAAGCCTACTTCCCCGTACTTCCAAAACCACCAGCTCCGCGATCCGATTCCGTCAATTCTTCTACTTGAATAAAATTGGCGCGGGCATGTGCGGCAATTACCATTTGGGCAATGCGTTCGCCTTTTTTTATAGTGTAAGTTTCGTTGCTTAGATTTACCACAATCACACCGATTTCGCCACGATAATCGCTGTCAATAGTTCCGGGACTATTGAGTACACCGATGCCGTGTTTTAGGGCCATTCCGCTGCGAGGGCGAATCTGTGCTTCGTAGCCCATAGGTAGCTCTATGAAGATGCCTGTTTTGGCCAATTTGCGCTCTAGCGGTTGTAGGGTAATATCTTCTTCACCACAGTATGAAAGGTCCATTCCTGCAGACTCTACGGTTTTGTATTCGGGCAAAGGCAGCCCTGACTTGTTGATGATTTTAACTTTCACGTTATCAGCCATTTTTCAATAATTTTTTGAGTTCTGATTTTTCTAATAATGCTATAAATCCGGCCAAAACCAATATGATGGCGGTGTTTACAAAATACATTTCGCGGGTTTGGGTAAATACCACGTATCCCAAAATTAAGCTTACCGCCAAATAAATAAGAATACGCCCGGTTTCGTAAGGTGTTTTAAAGTGCTTTTGGTTGAGGTAAAAGGAGAAAAGCGTCATGGCTCCATAAGAAACCAGTGTAGCGATGGCAGCTCCCATGATGCCCATTTTTGGGATAAGGAGTAGGTTTAGCACCACGGTAAAAAACAAGCCGAAAAAGGTAATGTAAGCGCCATAACGGGTTTTGTCTTCCAGTTTATACCAAAAGTTGAGGTTGAAATTGATGCCTACCAAAAGATTGGCGAAGAGTAAAACAGGTACTACCGGCAGGCCAATCCAATATTTGTCGTCAATAAAAATCTTGACGATATCAATAAAACCAAGTAGCCCAACAAAAATGAGCACCTGAAAAATGGTGAAGAACTTAAGAATTTGAGCATAGGTTTTTCTTGGGCTTTCGCCTTTGTATTGCGAAAAGATGAAGGGCTCCACCGCAAATCGGAAGGCCTGAATAAACATCATCATAAAGGTGGCAATCTTGTAATTGGCGGAGTACACACCAATTTCGTCAAAAGCAATGCTCTTGGGAAGTAGGTATTTTAAAAACTGTTTGTCTACCATTTCGTTGGCAATACCCGCCAAGCCCGCAATTACTAATGGTGCAGCATAGGCGAGGTAGCGTTTTTCCAATTTCCAATTGAAGATGAATTTGACCTGCGTCCACTGTGGAGCAAGTAGTAGAATTACCAAACCGCTGGCAATAAGATTGGAGATAAAAATGTAAGCAACACCAAGTTCTGGGTGGTAAACTAAATCTGTAAGCGGGGTGGCAAAATTGTTTTCTACCATAATTGGGCACAGCCAATAGAAGAAGTAGTTGAGCAAAACAAAAAGTATGATTTGCATCATCTTGAGTGAAACGAATCGGAAGGCTTTGTTTTCGGCTCTAAGCTTGGCAAAGGGAACGGCAGTGAGAGCATCCAGAACTACAATTATCGCGAGGTAAACAACATACTCTGGATGATTCTCGTACCGCAAGAGCGGGGCAATTACCGGAAGGAAAACCACCGCCATTATCAAGAAGAAACTTGCAAAGGTGATTACCGGGAATAGCGCATGGCTAAAAATGGTTCCGGGATTTAAGTGCTTATCCCGGTTTTGGTAAAAGCGAAAAAAAGTGGTTTCCATACCAAAAGTAAGCACCACCATAAGGAAGGCGATAAGCGAATACACATCGCTATTTATACCATAATCTTCTTTGGTAAGTACTGTGGTGTGTAGTGGCGTAAGGAAAAAATTGAGGAAGCGTGCCAGTATGCTGCTCAGTCCGTAAATGGCCGTTTGGCCCGCCAGTTTTTTTAGTGCCGACAATTAGTTTGGATTTTTGGTAAAAATAGAAAGCTAAGGTGCCACATTGCAAGCTGTTGGCGATAGTTCTTAACTAAATAATTAAAAGCAATATCAGCTTACTATATTTGACGCCCTAAAAAGAATGAAGAATGAAGAGTAAGATTGCTAGTATAGTTTTGGTTTTTGGATGGGCAAGCACGGCTTGGGCGCAAGCACCATGCGGTGAGATTGATGGCGAAAGAGTGTCTCGACTTCAAGAAGACATTTATTTTTTAGCGTCTGATCAACTGGAGGGGCGTGAGCCTGGTACTGCTGGTGCTGAAGCGGCTATAGAATATATTGAAGTAGAATTTAGAAAAGCAGGGCTTAATCCTTATTTCACTGATGGTGGCTATCGCCAAAAGTTTCCGATAGCAATGAGGGTGACTTTTGACAAGGACAATCGACTGGTATTGAATGAGGATACTTTAAAAGTTGGTAAAGATTATTACCCCACATCATATTCTGCAAATGGCTTGGCTAGTGGTGAGCTGCTTTATGTAAAGTATGGAATCACCGCTCCCGAAATGAAGTATGACGATTACAAAAGGATAAAACCAAAGCACGCTGAAGGTAGCATATTTGTGATGGATGTTTCATCGCCTGATGGTATCCACCCACATTCTGAATATTTGAAATATCATGATTTGGGCGAGCGTATTTCTGCCGCTAAGGCAAAAGGTGCAGTGGGTGTAGTTTTGGTAAACCTAGAAGGCTCAGCAAATGATATTGATCCAAATTTTAGAAAAATACACAGCAGCGGAATTCCTGTAGTTTTTGTGACTAATAATGAGCTGGCTAAAAATTTTACCAAGAAGGGAGAAGCGAAATTTGTAACTCGTCTGCAGGAAAACTATGTGGACGGATTTAATATTGCAGGTTTTAAGGATAATAAAGCTGAGCGTACTGTGGTGATAGGTGCACACTACGATCACCTTGGACTTGGTGGAAACGGTTCGTTATCTACAGAAAAAGCTATACATAATGGAGCAGATGACAATGCTAGTGGAACGGCTGCTCTGATGGAAATTGCACGGTTTATAAAAACTGCTGAGGAAGATTATAAGAAATTCAACTACTTGTTTGTCGCTTTTTCGGGTGAAGAATTGGGGCTATTAGGCTCAAAGTTTTTTACCGGTAAAATGGAAGATTTGCGCATCGGTAAAATTGCTTTTATGCTAAATATGGACATGGTGGGAAGGCTTGAAGAAGGAGCCTTGGCGGTGAATGGTGTTGGCACTTCGCCAATATGGAATGAGGTGCTTGAAGAAAGCAGGTGTGATGAGATTGTGATTAAATCTTCTAAAAGTGGTGTTGGGCCATCTGATCATACTAGCTTCTATTATTTAGATATTCCTGTATTGCATTTTTTTACGGGTACACATAGCGATTATCATAAACCAAGTGATGATGCTGATAAAATAAATTATGAAGGTGAGGCCGTGGTAATAAGTTACATCTTGAATGTGATACAAAATGCTTCACACTATGATGGAATGCCATTTACCAAAACGGTAGAACAATCCAAAATGGCACCTAAGTTTAGCGTAACTTTAGGGGTGATGCCTGACTACATGTACGAAGGTGAGGGTATGCGTATTGATGGTGTGAGCCTGGATAAACCAGCCGCAAATGCCGGACTCCAAAAAGGCGATATTGTAACGCATCTTGGTGACGTAAAGGTTGTAGATATGATGAGCTACATGAAGGCTTTAGGACAATTCAAGAAAGGAGATACTGCAAAAATTGAGTATATCCGTGGTGGAAAGTCTCAAAAAGCGGAAGTGAAATTTTAGTAAAAAGTCAAGTCAAGTAGGCTTTATTTTAAAATTAGAAAGATACACGTATGAAAATAGCGGTGATAGGTGGAGGAAGCTGGGCAACGGCAATTGTAAAAATCCTTACGGAGAATAACGATTATGTGGGCTGGTGGATGCGAAATGAGGAGGCAGTTGATCATATTAAAAAGTTTCATCATAACCCTCATTATCTGAGTTCTGTAGAGTTGATGACCGAAAAGATTGATGTCTCTACCAACTTAGATCATGTAATAAGTGAAGCTGATTACGTGATTTTTGCGGTTCCATCAGCGTTTCTAAAGAATGCTTTGGAAAGCCTAACCATTGATCTTTCTACCAAAACTGTTTTTAGTGCAATTAAAGGTATTGTGCCTGATGAGAATGTGATCGTAGGTGAGTTCTTCCATCAAAAGTACAATGTGCCAATGGAGAATATAGGGGTAATCACAGGCCCTTGTCATGCGGAGGAAGTTGCACTTGAGAGACTCTCATACCTGACCATAGCGGGATTGGATGATGAAAAAGTGGATACATTGGCCCGCCACATGGAAAGTGATTTCATCAAAACCAAAAAGACAGATGACATCATTGGAACTGAATACGCAGCAGTGCTAAAGAACATATATGCCTTGGCAGCGGGCATTTGCCATGGACTTGGTTATGGAGATAACTTTCAGGCGGTATTGGTAAGTAACGCCATTCGTGAAATGAAAAAGTTTATAAAAGCTGTTTACCCACTAAAGCGCGATATCAATGAGTCTGCTTACTTAGGGGATCTATTGGTAACGGCTTATTCTCAATTCAGTCGTAACCGTATGTTTGGAAACATGATTGGTAAAGGTTACACTATTCGTTCAGCTAAATTGGAACTCAATATGGTTGCCGAGGGTTATTATGCTGCAGCGCTAATTCATGAAGTAGCTAAAGCTAAAGGTGTTAAAATGCCTATTGCGCATGCTGTTTATAAGATTCTTTATAAAGATAAAAATCCCAAAAAAACAATGAGTAAGTTGACGGATAAACTCAATTGATTGGATATCATTCAATCATTGTGACTATTTTTAGCGGTATTTGGTCAATTGCTCATTGATGATGGTGATAACCGTTGATGAGCTTTATTTTTGAGTAAACACCTCAATCAACTTCTGCTTGAACCGCTTAATTGTCATATTATTTTTCATTCTGTGGGGGAATGTAGGGTCGGCTAAGGCAGACACCTTAATGGTGTCTCAAATTCGCGAATATATTTACGTGGATTCTTTTGCTACCTATTCTTCTATGCCGTTGCCCGATAGCTTACATGGGCAGTTGCCAATAATTCCGAACGATAATTTATATCACACCCTAGCCGTAAATCTATACAATGATATGGATGACACGGTGGATCTGTTTGTAGGTGTAAGGGGGAACGAATACTGGCAGTTTAATCAAATATCAGCAACTGGCGAAAGGTATACCACACAAGCCGGAGCCTTTGTGCCGTATAGAACTATCTCGTTTCCAAATAATAGGTATGTCGTAAAAACAAGTCTTGCTCCCCGTGAGCACTATTCGTGGACTCTTAATACCTGGAATATTTCCAGTCGAGATGCCAGTACAAAAGCTGTATACATTGCCACGGCCAGAAATATGTATTGGCATGAATTGGTAAAGGATGAGTACCACAAAGTTCCAATGGCGGTTTCGGTATTTTTTCAAGGTGCCATTTGGATAATGATGTTTTATATGTTCTTCCTGTATTTTCAGAATAATAGGGATAGAGCATACCTGTATTACGGGCTGTATATGATGTTTGCCATGTATTACCTATTGCAGAAAGTTGCTGGAGATGGGCCGTTCTATTTTGTTTTTGGTGAAAACCCAATGATTAGGTACGTACTCAACGAGCCTGTGCAATGGATGATTTACTTTTTCTACAACCTGTTTGTCATTAGCTTTTTAGAAATACAACGTCATTCTTATCGCTTGTATAAATTTCTAATCGGTTTAAATGTGGCTTATGTGCTTTACCTGGTTGGGGAAAGCACCTATTTTATACTAACATTTGACAAGGAAGTACAATCTATGCTATTTATTGTATCACGGGTGATAGCACTGGTGATTTCATTTATTACGATTATCTACATATTCATCGTAGTAAAGGGACCTTTGGTAAAGTACATTATTTCGGGGTCCATTGTGTTTGTTCTTTCCGCGATGCTTTCGATGTTTTACAGCTTACAAGTGAGTTGGTTGCCAGAAACAGGACTTCATCCTATCAGCTTTATGCAGCTGGGAATTTTAGCCGAAATACTTCTGTTTTCACTAGGGCTTGGCAGGCGTATAAATCTTATGTCCACTGAAAAAGAGGAAGTGCAGCAGGCTTATATTGACCAGTTGGTGAGAAACGAAGAAATCATTCAGGAGTCAAACCGAGACCTTTCAGAAGAGGTATTCAAGCGTACCAATGAGATTATTTATAAATCTAAAGAACTAGAAAAAGAGCGGGAGCAAAAGCTAAAGACGGAGTACGAAAAGCAACTTATGGAAAGCGAAATGAGTACGCTTAGGCTGCAGATGAATCCACATTTTATTTTCAATTCCTTGAACTCTATCCGCTATTATATTTTGAAGGAAGACAGTGAAAAAGCATCTGATTATATCACCGCATTTTCAAAGCTACTGCGGATGATATTGCAGCACTCACGCGAAAAGACCATTAAACTAGAGGATGAATTGGATGCACTACGATTGTACATTGAGTTTGAGCGAACGCGATTTGAAAACAAGTTTGACTACAGTATAAATGTGGCCGAAGATGTTGATGTGTCCAATATTCCAATACAACCTTTGCTCATTCAGCCTTTTGTAGAAAACTCGATTTGGCATGGGTTGTTACACAAAGATGGAACCGGACATTTGAACGTGGAGGTGTTTATGGAGGGAGCGTTTTTAACGGTAATTGTAGAGGATGACGGAATAGGAAGAAGAAAATCAAGGGAGTATAATTCTGCAAAAAGTAGTACTTACAAATCCATGGGAATGCAAATAACCAAGGACAGGCTGCGCATGATGGCTAAGGTGCAAAATGCAGATGCTGGTTATGAAATAGTGGACATGGTAGATGCGGAAGGCTCTGCTGCAGGAACCAAAGTAATTTTAAAAATCAAAGTATTATGACACGAGCTATTATTATTGATGATGAAAAGCACTGCTCGGAATCCCTTGCCCTGCTTATAGAAAAGTATGTTCCCGAAATGACGATTGAAGCTGAGCTCAATGATCCCATTGAGGCGGTGGATGTGATAGTCTCCAAAAAGCCGGATTTGGTGTTTTTGGATATTGAGATGCCAAAACTCAACGGTTTTGACCTACTCAAAAGTCTACCGGTAATTGATTTTGAGATCATTTTTACCACAGCTTATGATGATTTTGCCATACAGGCATTTAAGGTGAGCGCTATTGATTATTTATTAAAACCAATAGAAAGAGACGAACTAACCAAGGCGGTGGAGAAATTTAAAAAGCACAGGGCTGATCGTGACTTTGAAGATCGCTTTATGGTTTTTTTAAGTAAATATGGACGTGCAGAAAAAGGAAATTTAGGGAAAGTAGCACTCCCTACACAGGAAGGTTTTGAGTTTATCGATCAGGATATTATTGTGCGATGCGAATCGGATAGTAATTATACCACGGTGGTGCTTGAGGGGCAAAAGGATATAGTAGTATCCAGAACCTTGAAAGATGTGGAAAGCATGCTGGATTCCACATCATTTGTGCGTGTTCATCATTCACACCTTATTAATTTAAGACATATAAGAAAGTACCACAAAGGAAGCGGTGGGGTAATAGTGATGGATAATGGTGATAATGTAAGCGTAAGCCGAAGTAAAAAAAGCGAATTTTTGGATCGAATATGATGATGATAATTAAGAGGGAATCTTATATTGGTCATTATAAATAGTTGTGACTCCAAATGAATGATGACCCAATTAAAACAGTTCCTTACAAAAGGCCTGTTCTTTCTTCTGATCAGATACTAGAAAAGAGTGCAGAATATTATGATTTTTTAAACTTGCGAAGGTCGGTTCGTGAGTTTGAGGAGAAGGATGTACCGAAAGAGGTAATTGAAAACCTCATAAAAACGGCAAGTACCGCACCTAGTGGAGCGCACAAGCAGCCATGGACTTTTGTGGCCGTAAATAGCAAAGAGCTCAAAAAGAAAATTAGAGCTGCAGCTGAAGCGGAAGAAATGGATTTTTATAATAACCGTGCTACTGAAGAGTGGCTCAAGGATTTAGCTCCATTAGGTACGAATTGGTCCAAGCCTTTTTTAGAAAATGCTCCCTGGTTGATTGTAGTTTTTAAAAAGGTGTATGATGAATTGCCAGAAGGAAGAGCTAAGAACTATTATGTTCAGGAATCTGTGGGAATCGCGAGTGGGTTTTTAATATCGGCAATTCACAATGCTGGTTTGGTAACGCTTACACATACTCCAAGCCCGATGAATTTTTTATCAGATATACTAGAGCGCCCCGCTAATGAAAAGCCGTTTTTACTGTTGCCGGTGGGTTACCCGTCTTCACATGCGCAAGTTCCAGATTTGGAAAGAAAGCCCTTGGATGAAGTGAGTGTGTTTCTTTAAAAAGCGCTTGGCTTTTTGATAATTACTTGTCTTCTGCTAAAATCAATTAAGCCTTCATCTCTAAGTTCATTAAGGGTGGTGGTTACCGTTTGGCGGGAGGTGCCAATGAGGTTTGCTAAATTTTTGTGGGTAAAAAAGTGTTCCACCTCGATGCCATTATCAGTTTGTTTGCCTTTTTCCTGAGCCATTTCTTTTATAAAATCCATTAGCCGGGAACGGACATCTTTAAAGATGAGATTGTCTATCCTACGCTCCATCTTTTTCATACGAAGGCCAATCCATTTGTATATTTTGAAAGTGAATTCAGCATCATCCTGCATGAGCTCCTGAAGGTAATCGGTGTGAACAGAACATACCATCGTTTCATCATCCATAGCTTCTGCTATTTCAGTTCTTTTATCTTCACCCAATAGGGCAAGCTCACCAAACATTTCCCCTTTTCCAAGTATTGCTCTTACCACCTCGTCACCATCTTCAGAGTAATTGAGAATACGCACTTTGCCGCTCGCTATCAGATATAGAGTGTTTGCGGGATCATCTGTAAAGTAAATAGTTTCGCCTTTTGAATAAACTTTATGGCCATCCTGGGCGGCAGGGTGGTGGGTAAGTTTACTGGGGCACATTACCTGAAACAGGTTAACATCATTAAACATCCAAAATTGGTGACTTTCACTCATGGGGTATACTATTTTTGAGGTGATGTGAAGTTAACAAAAACGAGGCCGAATCTGTTTATTATTAAAACCAAAAACCAAGGCTGACGTATGAGTATACATCCTTGTGGTTTGTACTACCGGCTACACTTATCTCAAGAGGCCCGATCGGGCTATCATAACTGTACCCCAAGCTATATCCATCCAGCACTATGTTGGACTCAAGCGTGTTTTGGATGGAGTTCTCCAGTTTTCCTGCGTTGGCCTTAACCATGACGTAGTGGTTTTTTAAAAACTCAATGTTGAGGTCAACCCTTACAACAAGTGCGGTGCGGCCGATTAATTCCATGTAGCGATAACCAATAAAAGGGGTGATATAGTTAATGTAATTTTTACCCATACTCCCCAAAAAGATATTGTAAGGATAGTCTAAATCAGGACCAACTGTGGTTATAAATTTTGACCCCGCAACCATAGAAACCCTTTTGCCAAAACTCATGGCTTGCCGAAACTCAACATCAATTACTGAGCTGGGTTCATAAAAAGTGTTAAACTTTTCTTGACGACCAATAATTTTTGCCTTGGCCGAAAACTTAGAGCCGTGAGTAGGGTAGTTAGCATCATTGAAAGAGTCAAAATCTATAAAGCCGTAGTAGTTCAGATAGCTACTATAGCCGGTATCTGTTTGTATTTTGGATAAATCATCTGATAAAACTACTCCATCAAACTCAATACCTGCGCCAATGGCAAAGGCATCATATATGGTAGACTGCAAGAATAAATCTGTACTAAAGTCAAAGTAATTACTTTGAGCAACGGGATCCCGGTTTTCATCATAAATACGATATGTAAAGCGGTTGGTTCTAAAACTAAAACCAAGAGTGGGCACAAGTCCGCGATCAACATAATAATGAATATTGGCACGGGGATTTTGGCTTAAAGCTATTTCCGCTGAAAAACGAGAGTTTTTGAAAAGAATATTGCGCTGGGTATAATTGAGCAACAGGGCGGTTTTAAAGTCGTCATCATAATGTAGGCCTAAGCGAAAAAGGGTAAGTGCTTCTTCTTCTTTTACAGAAAGGGTAATGCGATAGCCGGTATCTACTGGTGTGAGTGAGTAGTTTACATGCTTAAAATACTTGGAACCATAGAGCTGATCCAAACCACGATCAAGTTTTTCAATGGTACATACATGCCCTTCTTTTACGCGTAGTTTGCCTAAAATGAATTCTTCACTAGAGCTTTTAATCCCTTCTATTTTTATGTCAGCTACATAAAAAGTATCAAGCGGAAGAGCTGTGCACTGAGCGCGATTTATTGGTGCAGAAGTATCTGATTTTGCCAATGCTAAGAGTGGAGCAAGTTGCTCACGCGCAGCTTTTTCGCCACGGGCTATTATAGTGTCGAATAAGTCAAAAGTGGTGATGCTTGCTTCATGCAAGTCTGGTTTTATGAGTAAATCAGTAAATTGTATTTGATCTTGGTACTGGCGCGCGTTTACAAATGATGAGGTCTGTTCAAGAATACGCATTACAGAATTAAGCTCATCCTTCTTATATAAAAAGTCCTGCACGTCCACACCAATAATGTATTCGATACCCTTTTCTTTCAAAGGTTCTACTGGGTAATTGTTAACCAAACCACCGTCAGCATAGAGTTCGCCATCTATTTCATAGGGGGTAAAAAGCGAAGGGAAAGCAGCACTGGCACGTAGGGCATCGGAAAGGTTTCCTTCTTCGAATACTTTCATGCTACCATCTTCCAAGTTGGTGGCTACACACAAAAAGGGAATAGGGAATTCAGAAAAATCAGCATACTGATGGCATTGCTGGGTAAGGTAGTTCAGTTGTTTTAAAATGTATTGTGCATAATTGAGCCCGGTAGGAAGGTTTACTTTTCCATCGTGCACAGGCAGTGTGAGAAGATATCGAGAATCTGATTTTCTATCAAAATAGCTAAGCCGGTTTCTTGGGATTTCATTGTTGAGAAGAGCATCCCAGTCCACTTTTCGCATGTATTCCTCAATCTCATCTACGGAATAGCCCAAGGAATAAAGTGCGCCAATTATGGCCCCCATGCTTGTGCCAGCTATGTAGTCGATCTTTACCCCAGCTTCTTCAATTACCCTAAGGGCGCCTATTTGTGCAAGAGATTTTGAACCTCCTCCGCTAAGAACCAATCCAATAGAAATGTCGCAGGTGTCGCTGTTTTGACCTTGGCCCGGGCTGGCCATGATTAGTATTGCAGAAAATGTGAGGAGGAGTTTCCGAAACACTATTTACTGTTTTTGGTCTTTAGCAAAGTAAGCGATAATTCGCGTGGCTCGCGCGTGTCCCACTACTTCTGTTAATTCTTCCTGAGAGGCCTCTTTTACTTTTGTTACGGACTTAAACTTGCTCAACAGGTCTTTTATTGTGGCCGGCCCAATTCCCTCAATTTGGTCAAGTTCTGATTTAAATGTGTTCTTACTTCTTCTATTTCTGTGATGGGTAATTCCAAATCGGTGAGCTTCGTCACGCAGCCTTTGTATTATTTTTAATGTTTCAGATCGTTTGTCTAAGTAGAGCGGATATTTGTCTCCCGGAAAGTAAAGCTCTTCAAGACGTTTGGCAATTCCGAGGATGGCAATTTTCCCGCGAAGTCCAAGGGTTTCCAAAGCTTTTAGGGCAGCGCTTAGCTGACCCTTACCTCCATCAATTACGATGAGTTGTGGTAAAGGTTCTCCTTCATTTTGTAATCTATTGTATCGTCTAAAAACTACTTCCTCCATACTGGCAAAGTCATCCGGGCCCACCACCGTTTTTATATTAAAATGGCGGTAATCTTTTTTGCTGGGCTTTCCATCTTTGAACACGACACAAGCGGCCACAGGGTTGGTTCCTTGTATGTTTGAATTGTCAAAACACTCAATATGACGAGGTTCTTCGCTCATTCGAAGATCCTGTTTCATCTGCTGCATCAGTCGGTTCACATGGCGATCCGGGTCTACAATTTGAATATTTTTCAACTTCTCCATGCGGAAGTAGCGTGCATTTTTTAGGCTCAAATCCACCAAATGCTTTTTGTCGCCACGCTGAGGCACGGTAAGTTTTAGGTTCGGAATTTCTAAGTCAATTTTATGTGAAAGATAGGCCTCTTTGGATGTGCTCTGAAAAAGCTCACGAATTTCAGGGATGGTCATTTCAAGTAGCTCCTCAGCAGTTTCGTCAAGCTTCTTTTTTAGTTCTACAGTGTGCGATTGCAACACGGCACCATCTATAATTTTAAGGTAATTTACATAGCCATACTCGGCATCGGTTGTCACGGAAAAGATGTCAATATCTGTGATGGTGGGGTGAACCACGGTAGATCGCGCCTGGTACTTTTCTACCATGTCAATTTTCTCCTTCACCTTTTGAGCTTCCTCAAACCTGAGTTCCTCGGCCAGAGTATGCATTTGCTTGGTCAGCATCTTTTTTACAGAGTTCAGGTTTCCCTTAATCAGATCGCGAGAAGCTTCAATATCTTTCAAATATTCTTCTTCGCTTTGGCGATCTTCACAAGGGCCTTTACAATTGCCAATGTGATATTCCAGACAAATTCTAAACTTGCCTTCATCTATATTTTCTTCTGACAGAGCTAGTTTGCAAGTGCGAATGTGATAAAGTTGTCTAATGAGATCCAACACAGTGCGCATCACTTTTACTGATGCATACGGGCCATAATATTCAGAGCCATCTTTTACCTGATTACGCGTTGAAAATATTCGCGGAAAGCGCTCCTTTTTGATGCAAATCCAAGGATAAGTTTTATCGTCTTTCAGGTTTACATTGTACTTCGGCTGGTATTCTTTTATCAGATTATTTTCCAGAAGGAGGGCGTCAAATTCCGTTTCGGTAATAATGGTTTTGATGTCTTCAATTTTGCGTACAAGCATGTGCGTGCGCGCATTGTCATGACTTTTGGTAAAGTAAGATGACACGCGCTTACGTAAATCCTTGGCCTTACCTATGTAGAGTATTTTCCCGTTTTTATCCAGATGCTGATACACTCCCGGCTTATTGGGAAGGCTGCGAAGTATGTTGCTGATTTTGTCTGAAGCCATTGCACAAAAATAGGTATCATTGTGAGTAATGATACGAGTAGTTTGTGCGATTATAAAGAATGCTGATGGAAAACTTTTGCTTACCCAACGAAGTGGCAAAATGGACCATTCCTACCATTGGGAATTTCCCGGAGGCAAGGTGGAAAATGACGAGACTGATTACGCTGCAATTACCCGTGAAATATGGGAAGAGCTTCAAATTGAGGTTGAACCATTGAAAAAATTAACACAAGTAGACTGGCAGTATCCCAACAAAAAGATTGCTTTAGTTCCTATTATTTGTGAAATTCGTTCAGGAACTTTGAATCTGAATGAACATTTGGATTTTGTGTGGTTAGCTATTAATGAGCTTACCGAATTAAATGTTCTGGGAGCCGATCGAGAGGTAGTAAATAACCTGAAACGCGTCTATGAAAATTAAACATTTGACTTTAGACTGTGCCAACCTACAAGAGCAGAAATACTTTTATACAAACAAGTTTGCTTTTGATGTGGTGGAAGAAAGTGATGAGTCAATAACCCTGCAAATGGGCGACTCCAAACTTACCTTTTTGGAGAATAGACTCAAAAAATCGTACTACCACTTTGCTGTAAATATTCCTTTTGATTCTATTAATAAGGCTCTTCATTGGTTGGATAAAAAGGTAGACATCATAGAAACCAAGGATGGTAAGATTCAAGACTTTTCTAACTGGAAGGCACTGGCTATTTACTTTCTAGATCCTGCAGGCAATGTGGTGGAGTTTATTGGACGCGAGCGCATAAAGTCCAAGTCACGCACTGTTTTTAATGAAAAAGACATCATAAATATTAGTGAAGTTGGAGTTCCTGTATTTCAGGTAAGTGAAGCTTTCAAGATAATCAGTCAAGAGTCTAGCCTGCAAAAGTTTGATTGTGATGCGAGCACATTTTGTGCTTCAGGTGATGATGAAGGCCTTTTTATAATCGTAGACAAAGCTGAGAAAACGTGGTTCCCCACCGATGAAGCAGCCAAAGCATACCCTTTAAAGGTGCTGTTTGAAAACGAAAAGAAGACGTATACACTAAGGATGGAGAGTGGAATGCTTGGAGTGGAGGAGGAAAAGTAAGTCCACTTTTACTCAATCAAACATTTTAGGATAATGGAAGTTTCTTAATTATGCACTGTGAAATGGAAGTGCTATTGAAAACTCTAAACATCTCTACATCATGAAATTAATAAAAACACTACTCGTGTTATTGGTCGTGTCATCCGGCTTGTTTGCTCAGCCTGCTGATAAACGTCTTTACATCAACCCACAATTTGGTATCAACATTTCTGGACTTACTGACGAGTTGGAAGGAGTTTCTCAGTCGGGAAGGGCCGGTTACAATTTTGGCATCGATCTTAGAATGGGACAGGGACATGTGTTTTTTCAGCCTGGAGTATCTTACTTTCAGTACAATACTAAGTATACGGTGGTAGAATCGAGCCTTTTGCCTGATGGCAGAACAACTTATGAAACGGATGTAAAGGTGGAATCAATTAAGGCTCGAACTCTTATGGGAATTCGCATCTTCACAACGGATTTAATCTCAATCCACGCTAATGTCGGTCCAGCTTTTAACTTTCCTGTAAAAGTAGATAGTGATGATGATTTTGTACTGAAACGAGGAAATTATAAGGATGTAACTGTGGGGGGAGTAGTTGGCGCAGGTGTAGATCTTATGCTGTTTACCTTTGATTTAGATTATGAGTTTGGCCTTTCTGATTATGTTGAGTTTAGTAACCCTAATGTACAGTCATCTAGCTCAAACCAGTACACACTTACTTTTTGTGTAGGTATCCGACTGTAATTTTTAGTATCCAAAATATTTTAGGCTTTCTCGAGCAATCACTTTAAAGTCTTTAGGGTGATTGTCTTCGTCTTCTAGCCTCCGTTTTCCAAGGCGGCACACTACCAAATCCTTTTCAGGGAATACTATTATGTATTGACCCAATATCCCACGGAAATAATAAATAGGTGTGTTCAAATCATTGTATATCCAAAATGACCATCCGTAATAATCTACACCTACACCATGGCCTGCTTTGGCAACAAATGTTGAATCCAAGATTTGATTTCCATCCCAGTTTCCATAATTGAGCATAAGCTTACCTAAACGAGCAAAGTCTCTCGCGTTGGAATTAAAGCAGCAATAGGTAAGCTCATTTCCATCTTTATTATCTAGGTGCCAGGAAGCATCATGCATGGCTCCAATTTTTGACCAAAGGACTTCTGAAGCAAATTCACTTACTGTTTTGCCAGTTGCTTTGGATAAAACCAAGCCCAATAACTGAGGGGCTCCACTTTGATAATTATAGGTGTCGCCCGGCTTATTAACTACAGGAACCTCCCGATATATAAGGGAGGCAATGTCATTTCCGTAATAAGCTCTTGCGGTTATGTCAAAGGGATTGGTGTAGTGCTCGTTCCACTGAAGTCCAGCGGTCATGGTGCTAAGGTGCCATAGCTCAAGATCATTAGCATAAGGACCCTCTAGTTCAGGGAGAAAAGTATTTACCTTTTCATTCCAGCTTTTAATGTAGCCTTGTTCAATCGCAATTTCGGTAAGTATAGTGATAATGCTTTTTGTCATACTAAAACTGTTGCTATGGCTGGTGTCACTATATCCATCCCAATATTGCTCAAAAAGAAGTTTGTCATTTTTTACCACCACAAAAGCTACTGATTCCGATTCCTGCAAAGTGGAATTTAGCTCATCGCTAAGTTTTACTGCATTGTACCTTTTATGTATGGGCCAAGGTTCAGGGTTGTTGGCCGCCACTGTTCGTGTTTCAAAAAACCGGTCGTCATCAATGGTAGCAGTTTTTTCACCATGAAGGTATGTTGCCCAAACGCCTTTTACCAGAAATTCATTTCCGGTGATAAAGAGACCCAAAACTAGAAGTAGTATGATAAGGAAGATTGAAGCTAGAATTCGAGATAGAGTTTTCATAATGAGCTTGTGTTGATGGCAAAATGTATGAAAATAAATTAAGGATTAGTCACATCGCAGAGATACCTGAAACACTTCTGCAAAATACCTCTTCGCCTTATCCTTTATCTCCTCCATGGGCACTTTATGGCCCAATTCTTTTTCAAGAGATGTAACGTCTTTATCGTCTATCCCGCAAGGAATAATGTTTTTGAAATAATGGAGGTCTGTATTTACATTAAAAGCCCAACCATGCATGGTAACCCAACGGCTGGCTTTTACGCCAAGTGCTAATATTTTACGTGCATTGGGTTTGCCCACATCCAGCCATACGCCTGTTTCTCCGGGTGAGCGCTCCCCTTGAAGGCCATAATCAGCCAAAATGCGAATAAAGATTTCTTCGAGATAGCGTAGGTATTTATGAACATCGGGAAAGAAGTGGTCGAGATCTAGTATTGGGTAGCCGACCAGCTGACCAGGGCCGTGATAGGTGATATCTCCACCGCGATTGATTTTATAATAGGTAGCTCCAACTTCGTGAAGTTTTTCGGGGGCTATTAATAAATGCTCAGGCTTACCACTTTTACCTAGAGTGTACACATGAGGATGCTCACAAAACAGCAAATGGTTTTGTGTAACAATATGTTCGACTTCCGAAACTTTGCGGTTGTGAAACTTCGATTGAACAGTTTTGTCAAACAATTCCTCTTGATAATCCCAGGCTTTTTGGTAGTCAATAAGACCTAAATCCTGAAAGAGAACTTCGGTATTTACAGCGGTATTTTTGATAACTCGGACTTTAGCAGGTCAATGGATTTGATGTCCATAATGTCCACTTTATTGAATTCCGAAAGGTAGTAAGAAACCCAATCGCCAAAGTGCACCAGATACAAGGTTTTTTCTATTGGGCCATTGCCTTTACTCCATACTTCATTTATGTGGTTGGTCTTTTCGCCAATTATATTTTTAATGATTTCAATACGCTTTTGATTGCGGTCAAAATCATTGTCATGACGGAGAAAAACCGGGGCATACTGCGCGCTTCCACCTTCCCATCCTACCAGTTCATTGTGATTCATTTCAGGAATTTCAGCTTCCCACGCTAGCATTTTTGCATTTTCGTTTAGCTGCTGGCGCCAGCGTGCTGCTATACCCGCGCTTCCGCTTATGGCGTAAATGATGGCTGTTTTTCCGCGCAAGCGACTGGCCAATTGCTCAGCTTCAATGAGTACGGAAGCTTCTTCACCATTGATAAGGTTTACTGCATTTTCCAGACCAGCAATGACATCAAGATCGATAAGCTTGTAATGGCTAAGCATATAGCTGAGGTAGGAAAACGAAAAAGCAAACATGCTTCGTGGAGGGTTTCCACCGCGCATGGTAAGTGTGTTCCATCCTGCAGACTGAGCCATTTGATATAATTCACCACCAGAGGTGATGCAAGCAACTTGTGCTTTCTTTTTCAAAGCTTCACGGGTGGCGCTCAGTGTTTCTTCGGTATTTCCGCTGTATGAACAGGCAATCACCAAAGTGTTTTCATCAACAAAACCAGGGATGCTGTAGTTCTTATTTACCGTAATGGGTACCGAACAAGTAGGAGCTGCTAGCTCAGCCACGATAGTTCCACCAATACCAGATCCACCGAGCCCTGTGATCAACACATTTTTGATCGGGCGCTCAGCAGGTTTAAGATTGGAAGACTGGATGCTGTTTAAAGCGTCCGAAATATGTTCAGCGAAATTGGAAATAAGGTCTTTCACGCGTGATTGGTTTTATCGATGGTTCAAATCTAACACGAAAATTGAAAGAGCCACTACTGCTTTCGCTGAATTAATACATTTATGCGATTTCGGGGTACAATTTTAGTGTTTCCTTGATGGCTAGGTCGGGTAACCTTAGAATAGAAACAAAAATAAAGGTCATCAAACTAAAATAGGTAACTAGTAAAATGTGGCTTGGGTAATCATTAAAAGCAATTAGGTGATTGCCTGGCAGAAAAATAGCAAGATAAAGTATGAGTCCTAGCGATCGATTGGCTTGGCGAGGCATATACATTTTCACATCTTTAAGCCTATATGCATTTATGCCCCAAACCATAATTGCACCTACAATTATTGAGAAAAAGTATATATAGTCCGGGTCTACCGCAATGTTTAGAAACAAGAAATACCAACCTAAAACAATAAGCGCAGTAAGAATTGTGTAAGGCCAGTGCATAAACTGTAGCATTAGAGAAAACAACATGCGATTGGTTTTCTTTCGGACATCTCTTTCAATGCCATCTAAATATTTCCAAATTCCTTTTTTACCACCAAAGGCTTGATGAGCTTTCTTAAAAGCATCTCTGAAATTAAGCTCAGGATTTTCTCTCTGGTATTTTTCGATGGCTGTGGCAAAATGATCAATCAGCTCGGCCTGTACATCGTAGTATTTAGCGTCATAAAAACTGAGGTATTTTTTTATGGCTTCAATTTTCTTGGCTTCCATTTAATTCGCTTTTGGTTGAATGATCATTTGAATAGAACTCAAAAACTCTTGAAGTTGATCTAGTTTACTTTGAGTAGCTTTTTGACCTTTTGGGCTAAGGGAATAGTATTTTCGAGTTCTTCCCGAAACAGGGCGAAGCTCACTTTTTAGCAGTCCGTTTTGCTCCATTTTGTGTAGAGCTGGGTATAGTGCACCTTCGGTAATTTGCATTTGGTCAGCGCTGGCTTCTTTTATTTTTTGGATAATTTCATAGCCATACATCTGGCCATTATCAGCCAATAGTTTTAAAATAAGTGTGGATAAAGCACCCTTCAAAAGTGAGTTGTCTTTCATGAAGACGAAGATACCTAAAATTCTTAGGCATGAAAAGCTGTGTCACGCAAAGTCGCAAAGCAGCAAAGAAAACTCAGCAAAACTCCGTGTGTTCAGTGGTTAGATAGCGCGTTGATTTCGCTGGTAAGCGCTGATATTTAGTCTTAAAACATTTGCGGCTTTGCGTGAAAAAGTGACCTGTCACTAATCTACCTGCGGTCAACTTGAATAAGCGAGCCAACACCAACCCGGATCCCAAAAGTTAATGGGTCGATTCCATCAAAGCTTTGTACAAACTCTATTCGGAAAATGCGGAACACATTATCAATACCATAACCGATCTCTGTGTAGTGTGGCGAGTTGGTGGTTTTTAGATAGTTTACAAAAAGGTTTTCCTTCACTCCACTTAGGCGCACCAAGGGCAATTGGGTAAATAGAAATTTGCGAAAGCGGATGTAGGACAGAGCCGAAATATATTGTTGCTGCGTGCTGTAATTGTAGTAATCCAAAAGGCGATAATTGCCCGTAACGCTCAATGGCGCAATCTCGGTAAGGCCACCGTTAAAATGCTTGAAGTCGGTGAGGAGCATTCCATCATTATTGAAGAAAGTTCCCATTTGGGCATCGATATCAAAAGTGGCGCGAACACCTAAGTCAAAAGAAGTTTTTACGCCAAGTTCCAATTGCTGAAAATTGACGGTGCTTCCTAAGATATTGTCCCAACCCGCATTGTAGGCCAAGCGAAACTCAGGTGAAGATTCTTCAACCGGACGAAGCATGCCGTTGTATTTTCTAAACTTTAGCCAGGGTTTCCAAGCCACATTTATTTTGCTGGTTAGGGCTTTGCTGTTTTCAAATGTAACGGGGGCATTCTCCACATTTACCGGATCATTGCTGGTATAATGATACTTGTCATACCTAAAGAAACCAAAGTCGGTGGTGTTGTTAAGGCTGTTTCTGGAGGCCCATTGTAACGAAGCGTTTGCCCTCCATTTGTACCTGAAGTTTCTATCCCAACTGAGTTTTACGTAATCCTGATCATAGAGTTTCATGTAGTTGCGCTCCACAAACAGTGTGTAAACCGTATTGATAAATGGATTGATTGAATTTTCATAAAACTGATTGATGAAATGGCCGCCTTCAAGATTCCAGCTGGTGCGTTGTTCTATTGTGCCATAAGTAAGTCCTGTGTTCAACTTGGCGTAAAGCTCTGTGCTGGAAAAGCCATAGCGTACGGTTGGCGTGATTGACCAATGGTACTTTTTGTTTTCATAAAGGTTTAAAGTTGCCTCCAAATCCAGATTGAAACCTTCTACGGTATTAAAGCGAAAGCGAGGAATAATACCAGGTGTGGTGAGAATGACGCTATCGGTGATTTGGCTACGACCACCCATTAGTAAATCTCCAAAGTCAAAACGCCTCGGGTTGTACGGATTTGTGGAATCTTGCTTTTCGGCTACATATATGCTGTCATCTTTTCTGTAGCTGTCAATTTCTTTTTGCGTAAGCGGCACGCTGCGAATATTGGCCCAGTAAGCGGAATCACGCTGAGCGGCCAGCGAGTCTATCTTGTATTCGTAGTCCGAAATAATGTCTTCTGTTCCACTTTCCTTTTTCTCTTCTTTCTCGTATTCCTTCATCAGTTTTCTAAACTGCTTCCGGCTTACACCTTTGTCTTCGGCAAAAACCTCTTCCAGACCTTTATCGACATTTCCTTTTTTGATGGCCTCAATTTCTTCAGGTGCCTCTTCAATTTTTTCATCAACAAGAATCACGGTTTCGTCCAGCTCATCATTTTTTTTAACCTTATAATTAATCACCGAAGCCATGTATTTATACTTTCCTGAAAACCCGAAAATAGTGGCTTTGTAATCAAATTGCTGGGTAACGGGCATCCATATTTCATCCTGAACGGGGGCGAAAAACTGCACGAGTTTAAGGTCTAAAAACTGCACTTTGGTATTGAGCTCCAAGCTGTGAATGTTCCAAAACTCATCTCGCACATATAATAAACCTTCAAAAACTTGCTCACCACCCGAGCGTGGTTTCACTTCTATTTTGTGAATTTTATAACCGCGGTCTACAAAATTGCCGAGGTAGCGAAAGCGATAGTAGGAGAAAGCCTTGGGCGAAAATGGGGAAATAGATTCCGCAACTTTGGGCTGGTAAAAGCTAGCATTTACAAAAGAGTTAGGGTTGGCACCATCCAAATCTTCACCTGAGGTGCGCACAGAAATCACCTTTTCTTTAAAAGTGTTTGGCCTCTCAAAACTTACCTCGCTTACGGATTCGGAGGTGAAAACGCGTGAAGTATCTACGCCATCCTTTTCCATGGTTTTTTGAAACATCCCCGGGATTTTGTCAAGGCCACCAGTGCCTTTCATGTACACCGCGGCCGTGTAACCGTCATTCTGCAAAAGGTGGTAAGGCGCTTTGGCAATGGCTTTACGCATGATGGAGTAAGCCGGGTCTTCAGTGCTTCCAGTCACCGCTACTTCCTGCAAGCTCTCGGTTTGTGGCTGTAGCTTAATGTCCACTACCTTGATGGTGTTATCTATGGTTACAGTTTTTTGCTGTGTAGTAAAACCTACAAACTGATACGTGATTTCATATTTCCCCGGAGGTAATCTCAGTTCATATCTACCATCAATATTGGAGCTGGTTCCGGTGCCTTTTTGCTTTATGTAAATGGAAGCATAAGGCATGGGCTCATTGTTTTCATCGGTAATCAATCCTCGGATGCCTTGCCCAAAAGCGGAGGTAAAGCAAATAAGAAAAGCGAAAACTAAGGGGAGTTTCATGGACGTTAGTAAAAGGGACGGGAATATCAGAAAATTTGATGAAAACTGGCGGCTCTCCTTTGAACGGATTAATCAAACGTGAGCTGCCAATAACCAACATCTACCCATTTTTCAAACTTAAAACCGACTTCTTTAAAGTGAGCCACTTTTTTAAAGCCAAACTTTTCATGGAGCTTTATGCTAGGTTCATTGGGTAAGCCCAAAACGCCCATAACCGCGTGAATACCTTGCGCTTTCAGCTTTTGAAGTAGCTCTGCATAGAGCAGTGAGCCAATTCCTTTTGGTGGTAAATCATGTTTAAGGTAAACAGCACTTTCGGCAACAAAGCGGTAAGCTGACCGAGTGCGCCACTCACCGGCATAGGCGTAGCCGAGGATTTCGCCATCTTCCTCAAAAACTATCCAGGGGTATTTTGCGGTAATGATCTCAATTCGCTTCTCAATTTCAGCGGCATCAATTTCAATTTCCTCAAACGTAATAATGGTTTCGCGTACGTAGTGGTTATAAATTTCAGCTATAGCTGGGGCGTCATTTAGGTTTACGGGGCGAAGCATAAGGATTTATAAAGTGTAACCCAAAAGTAAACTTCTTGAGGCTTACTCAATCAACTCCTCAATTTGATGCGGATAGGTTCTTAAACTTACAATCTTACCTTTTGGATCAATAAGTATGTAGCGTGGATATTCATCTGCCAAAAAGGTTTTCATAAACTCTTTTGTAGTTAAAGCTTGTGTCCAGTCATGACCATATTTAGTAGTGTAATTAGCCACAGCATCATTTAGATTATGAGGACTTACGCCAAGCATCTTGACTTTGTCCCGATGTTTTTCGGCAAACTCTTTAAGTTTGGGAGCCGAAGCGTGGCATGGTTTACACCAATCAGCCCACATATCAATCACCAAATAATGTTTGCCATCAATCATACTTTTTAGCGAAAGCGAATCACCCTGCGGAGTGGGAAGCATCAAGTTGGGCATTGGGTCGCCTGGTCCAAGTGACTTTTCGTAAGCTAAGTTGGAAGGCTCAATTGTGATAAACTTTCCAAAAGGATCCACTTCAATAACCTTATATACTTGGTTGTGGAAAGAGAAAAGCGTGGCGGATGTATCAAGCGTTAATGCCCCAGAGATTAGATCCGCATCAAAAGGGAAGTTGGGCTCACCAAAGAAGATCATGTCTTTGCCAGCATCATCAAATCGTCCATTTATATTATAATCATGGAGGGCAACTTTTACACTATCCCCGTTTAAAGTGGTTTTGGTAATTCGGCTTTCATAGCGTTTGGTTTTAAACCAATATAGGGACGACATCATGTCTATTCCCTTTTCTCTCATGCCCTCAACATTAAACATTTTGTCGTGAAAGCTGGTGCTGGCAGTATCTAATTTGTCAATCCAATACTTCATGCCAAATTGTTCCTTAGGGTCAGATTTTCCTGTGAGAACGAAGAAAGTAGAAGAGTCTCTAAAACTGATCGGAGAATTGTAATCATCTCCAAAGTCAAGGTTATTATTTCTGTCAATGTATAAGGTTGGGTTCCCGCTCTTGTAGTTGGCCACGAGCATGCTTATACCTCGGGGACGTTTGCCGGGAAAACCCACAAAGTATTCTGAGCAATAAGCCGTATCATTAGCTTGGAAGTTCTTTGGATACTTAAAGTGAAATACTCCAAATCTGGTGGAAACAGAATCTGCATTTACATCAAAAAGAAATGTAAAACCGTGGCTTTCGTTTTCTTGTGGAAATAGGCTATCCGAAAATTGAATTGTGGTCAGTTGGGATTTTCCGGTAAGGCAGAAAGCGAAGATTGCAAGTAGTAAAAAGTTGTTATTCATCGGAGGGGTTAAATCTCACCGAAAAGGTAATTACTTTTTAGAAATTTTCTTTTCTCGAAGCCTTTGAATCACATATAGGGGGAGAATCAAGAGGATTGAAATTGTTCCGAGTAAAAATATATTGGGATGCACAGCTACACCTAGCATTTTAAGAGCTCGAGTGAGCACGAAAACAAATACTAGCACAGTGGCAATTTTGCGAAAGTCAATAGATTTTGGCTTTTGAAAAAGTGTAAGAAATATTACTGCAACCAATAAAATGACACCAGTAATCAGAGTTGCATTGCCGTAGGGATAATGCAAGATTTTAAGCGCAAAGCCGATGATAAGTATGGACAGGGATAGGATGGTGAAACTGCGCATACTGATCGATTTTCACCGGAGGCACTTACTTTTTAAAAATATGCTTCTGAAAAAGAAGTAGCAGACCCACGCCTACAGAAATTGCAGTGTCAGCAATATTGAAGATAGGGCGGAAGAAAACGAAATAATCACCTCCCCAAAAAGGAATCCAGTCTGGAAGGTAGCCTCTGAATAAGGGGAAGTAAAGCATGTCTACCACACGGCCATGAAACCAGCCAGCATAACCGCCTTCAGCTGGCATAAAGGTGGCGAGCTGTCCGTAGCTTTCATTAAAAAAGACTCCGTAAAATACGGAGTCAATAATATTGCCAATAGCCCCGGCTAGTACCAGAGATACAGCCGTGATGGCCACGGGCTTGGCATTTTCTTTTATCATACCGCGCAGCCAGTAAAAAATTCCACCCACCACTACGATGCGGAAAAGGGTTAAAATTAGTTTGCCATAATCGCCACCAAGCTCCATCCCAAAAGCCATCCCGGGATTTTCGGTAAAGTGAATGATAAACCAATCGGTAATTTTATACTCCTGACCGAGGAACATGTTGGTCTTGATCCAAATTTTAGAAATCTGATCGACCAACAGAACCAGGGAAACAATAAGCGCGGCTCTTTTCAAATCGTGTTATTGACGGTTTTTAGCCTCAATGCTAAGTGTAGCATGCGGTACCAAAGTAAGGCGCTCTTTGCTGATCAACTTACCTGTTACGCGGCAAATTCCGTAGGTTTTGTTTTCTATACGAACCAAAGCATTTTTTAGGTCGCGGATAAACTTTTCCTGACGTGAAGCTAACTGGCTGTTTGCTTCTTTGCTCATGGTATCACTTCCTTCTTCAAAAGCTTTGAAGGTAGGCGAAGTGTCATCTGTACCGTTGCTCTTGTCGTTGGCAAAAGTTTCCTTCAACAGTCTAAGGTCTTCTTCGGCTTGTTCTTTTTTCTCCATGATGAGTTTCTTAAACTCAGCAAGCTCTGCATCAGAGTATCTTACTTTATCAAGGTTTTCTGTGTTGTCTGTCATCGTTTACAAGTTTTATAGGGGTAGTATTTTGTTAGCTGTAATTTTTCAAAGTCGGCCAAACCTAATAAAAAAAATCACAGACTTTTTACTTTTTACGCAAGTAGCTCATTACTTCGACATTGCGTTATCAACCATACCCTTTCAAATTGTTATTAAACCTTCTCGAGGTGTATTTTAGTATTTATTTCATCAAAACTTACTTCTAGTCCTTCAGTCAGATTATCAGTCATTTCCAAAGTTTCAGTCAGTGTTTCGGTGGTTATATAGCCTTTGTTTTCGCTAATGGCGGTTTCCAGTCCATCGGCTTTTTGTACCCTAAGTGCAATTCTGTCCGTTACTTCCAGTCCGCTATCTTTTCTCAAGTTTTGAATGCGGTTTACCAATTCACGGGCTATACCTTCATTTTTCAACTCTTCGCTCAGCGTAATATCAAGCGCCACAGTAATACCGTTTTCGGTCATTACCAACCACCCTGGAATATCTTCTGTAGAAACTTCTACATCTTCCATCAATAGTTCCACTTCCTGCCCTTCTAAAGTAAGGTGATAATGGCCTTGTTCTTCAAGCTTGGCAATATCGTTTTGCTCAAACTTACCAACAGCCCCGGCAATTTGCTTCATCAGCTTACCATATTTTGGGCCAAGCTTCTTAAAGTCGGGTTTTACCTTCTTCACCAAAACGCCAGAAACGTCTTTTAGTATATCCAGTTCCTTCACATTTACTTCAGAAAGGACAAGGTCCTGAATGCTTTCAATAAGTTCAACGGTTTCTGGTTTTAGCGCGGGCACCATCATTTTTTGTAGTGGCTGGCGCACTTTTATGCTTTCGCGCTTACGCAATGAAAATACCATGGAGCTCAATTGCTGGGCCATTTTCATTCTGTCGTTCAGGCGCTCATCAATCAACTCTGCTCTAGCCTCGCCCAGGTAAGTCAGATGTACCGACTTTTCTTTGCTGCCTTCCGGCAAATGGCTACTTAGGTTTTGATACAACCAATCAGCAAAAAACGGAGCAATAGGACTCATCAATTGACTTACTGTAAACAAGCACTCATAAAGCGTTTCATAAGCCATTTGCTTATCGGTGCTCATTTCACCTTTCCAAAAACGTCTGCGGCAAAGGCGAACGTACCAGTTGCTCAGTTCTTCATCTACAAACTGCTGCATAGCTCGGCCAGCACGGGTTGGCTCATATTCATTAAAGCTATTTTTCACAGTTTGTTTAAGAACCTGCAAACGTGAAAGTACCCAGCGGTCAATCTCAGGGCGGTCGGCCACATTGGTCTGTTGGTCTGCATTCCATTCAAACCCGTCAATATTTGCGTAAAGCGCGAAGAAAGAGTAGGTGTTGTAAAGAGTGCCAAAGAATTTACGCTGCACTTCGCCAATTCCTTCAAGGTCAAATTTCAAATTATCCCAAGGTTGTGCATTGGTAATCATGTACCAGCGAACAGGGTCAGCACCATACTTTAAAATAGTCTCAAATGGGTCAGCAGCGTTGCCCAATCTCTTGGACATTTTCTGGCCATTTTTGTCAAGCACCAATCCGTTTGACACGACATTTTTGTAGGCCACAGAATCGAAAACCAGACCAGCAATGGTGTGCAAAGTGTAAAACCATCCACGCGTTTGGTCTACCCCTTCAGCAATAAAATCTGCAGGGTACTGAGTTTCAAATTTGTCTTTATTTTCAAAAGGATAATGAAGCTGAGCATAGGGCATAGCACCGCTATCAAACCATACATCAATCAGGTCGGACTCTCTGTGCATCGGTTGCCCTTTCGGGGAAAGCAAAACTACTTTGTCCACCACATTTCTGTGAAGATCTACGGTGTCGTAATTGGCTTCGTCCATGTTGCCCGGCTCAAAGCTTTCAAAAGGATGTGAATCCATCAATCCAGCTTTTATGGCTTCATCGCAGGCCGCTTTAAGCTCTTCTACACTACCAAATATTTTGCGCTCGGTACCATCTTCCGTGCTCCATATCGGCAAAGGAATACCCCAGTAGCGCGAGCGGCTTAGATTCCAGTCATTGGCATTTTCGAGCCAGTTTCCAAAACGTCCTTCACCAGTGCTTTTAGGTTTCCAGTTAATTTCTTTATTCAAACCTACCAAACGCTCCTTGTGCTGGGTCACATTTATAAACCAGCTATCCAAAGGATAATAAAGAATAGGCTTGTCCGTACGCCAGCAATGTGGGTAGCTGTGCACGTATTTCTCAACTTTAAAGGCTTTGTTTTCTTCCTTCAGTTTGATGGCAATTTCTACATCTACTGATTTCTCAGGAGCTTCACCATCGGCATAATATTCATTCTTCACATAGCGGCCGCCATACTCGCCCATGTGCTTGGTGAATTTTCCTTGCAGGTCAACCAAAGGCACTGGGTTTTCATTATCATCAAGCACCAACATTGGAGGCACTGGAGGTGTAGCTTCTTTGGCTACCTTGGCATCATCAGCACCAAAAGTAGGAGCCGTATGAACGATACCTGTACCATCTTCGGTGGTTACAAAGTCTCCGCTAATTACGCGGAAAGCATTTTCGGCATTCTCGTAAGGTAGAGCATAAGGCAAAAGCTGCTCATAGCGCAATTCCAAAAGGTCAGCGCCTACACCTTCCCAAACTATAGTCCATGGAATATTTTTACCCTTGCCATCATAGTCGGCAAGTGGTTGGTCTTTTTGCTCAGCTTTGAAGTATTTACCGACAAGGTTTTTAGCTAACACAACCTTTTGAGCTTTGTGGGTGTACATGTTAAAAGTTTCCACCATCACATACTCAATCTTCTTTCCTACGGTAAGCGCAGTGTTTGAAGGAAGTGTCCATGGAGTAGTCGTCCACGCTAAGAAGTAAACTTTATCATCGGCCTTTACGGCATCACCAAAAGTATTGCTGTAAGCTTCATTTTTTATCGCAGGAAACTGCGCGATAATGGTGGTGTCGGTAACATCACGGTAAGATCCGGGCATGTTTACCTCGTGCGAGCTAAGTCCTGTTCCCGCTTTTGGCGAATAAGGCTGAATGGTGTAGCCTTTGTACATCAGCTCTTTGTCCCAAATTTGCTTTAGCAGCCACCATACCGTTTCCATATATTTGGACTTGTAGGTAATGTAGGGATCATCCATATCTACCCAATAGCCCATCTTTTCGGTAAGGTCATTCCACACATCAGTATAGCGCATCACGGCTTTTTTACAAGCTTCGTTGTAGGCTTCCACAGAAATGGTTTTGCCAATGTCTTCTTTGGTAATACCCAATTCCTTTTCTACACCAAGCTCTACAGGCAGTCCGTGTGTATCCCAGCCAGCTTTGCGCTTTACCTGGTAACCTTCCAAAGTTTTGAAACGGCAAAAAATATCCTTGATAGAACGCGCCATTACGTGGTGAATTCCGGGCAAACCATTAGCCGAGGGAGGTCCTTCATAAAAGGTGAAAGACGGCTTTCCTTCACGGGAAGAAATGCTTTCCTCAAAAATGTTATTGTCTTGCCAATATTTTAGTATTTCCTGGCTTATGCCGGAAAGGTTCAAATGCTTGTATTCTGGATATTTGCGCGCCATTTACGTGCTGATTTTTTTAGGAGGTGCGAAGGTAAGAATTTAAGGGGTTTTAAACCGTATGAACCTACGGTGGAAAAGATGACGTGAAGGTTTTAAAGTTTGGATATTTTGTAGTGAGAAATAAATTATGATGATTAGTTTTAGCCTAAATTGAATAGTATGCGCAAAATTTCTCTGTACATAGCCGCGTCTTTAGATGGCTATATTGCTAAATCAGATGGTGATATAAAATGGTTGGTTGATTTTCCAAACCCTGAAAAGGATGATTTTGGTTATAATCATTTTATAAAAGAAGTAGAAACCACTTTAATGGGTGGAGTAACCTTCCGGCAAATTGCGGACTTTGAGGAATGGCCTTATCCTGATAAAGAGAATTTCGTGTTTACACGGCAAAGAGGTGAGGAAAGTGCCTTGGTTACTTTTATAACCAGCGATGTAGTGGATTTTGTAAAAGAGCTTAGAAAGAAAAAAGGTGGTCTCATCTGGTTAATTGGCGGGGGGAGTATCAACACTATTTTTATGCAAAATGACTTAGTTGACGAAATCATTCTTACCGTAGTTCCCATTGTTCTTGGAGATGGAATTCCTTTGTTTGCAAAAGGGGATTTAAATAAAACAATGAAGCTGCAAAAAACCGAAGCTTTTTCAAACGGGATGGTTCAACTCACATATTCTAAACAATAAAATTTGTATGCCTAAATTTTTATCCACGTTGTTTCTATTCCTCTTTTCGGGAATTTTGCTTTTAGCCCAGGACACTACTCTTGTGATTGGGGTGAGGGAAGCTCCTCCCTTTGTTCTTAATGAGGCAAATGGGGTAAATGGTTTAAGTGTGGATTTTTGGCACTTGGTAGAAGATGAGGCTGGAGTAGATTTTGTTTTCAAAAACTATGATAACCTACCTGATTTGCTAGCTGCTGTAAAGTCTGGTGAAGTGGATATGTCAATCAACCCGATAACGGTGACAGATGAAAGGATGCATGATTTGTATTTTTCGCAGCCATTTTTCATCTCAGGCACGGTGGTAGCTCGCAAATCTGAAAGTACCTGGTGGTCGGTTTTAAAGAATATTTTTAGTTGGCAATTTTTCTCTGCCGTAGCGGTATTACTGTTTGTTATCTTTCTTTTTGGCTTGGCTATCTGGTTTTTCGAAAGAAGGAAAAACCCGGAGCAATTTGGTAAAGGCGTTAAGGGTATTGGCGATGGTTTTTGGTGGAGTGCTGTAACAATGACGACTGTAGGTTATGGAGATAAATCCCCGGTTTCGCGTGGAGGTCGTGTAGTAGGGTTTATTTGGATGTTTGCCGCCATAATCATGATTTCGAGCTTAACGGCAGGGATTGCAAGTGCCCTTACTGTGCAGTCATTAGGCACTATAATTAATAGCGTAGAAGATTTGCGGAAGTTCAATGTGGCCTCAATTGACGGTAGTAGTAGTTCGGCACACCTGAAAAAATTTGGTGTAGAAACAGTGGATTATAAAAGTGTGAAAGACGCTTTGCTTGCTGTAGATAATGATGAGATTGATATGGTGGTGTATGATCGCCCTATTTTGAAACATTATATAAACGAGCTAAACCTTGAGGATATAAAAATTGCTAAGAAAAACCTTCGAACAGACTATTATAGTTTTTCGTTTAAGAGGGGAAGTGAACTTAGAGATTTTCTTGATCCCTATGTGGTGCAGGTGCTCAATTCGGATGAGTGGGGCTATAAGTTGAAACTGCACATGGGTGATGATTAGTTATAAATTAAAAGTAACACTTAAATACAAGACCATGAAAAAGAGCTTTTTACTATTTGGCGGCCTCATTATGCTGGCGGCTTGTGGACAACAACCTACAGAAGAAAAGAAAGACCCTGCGGTGCAGGAACCAGCCATAGAAGAGCGAGGCGCTAAAGAACCTTCGCTTTCTCTAGTTTGGGAAACGGATACAAGCCTTACTACCAATGAATCTGTGCTTTCACATGAAGGTGTTTTGTACGTGAGTAACATCGCAGGAAAACCTACTGATAAGGATGGTGTAGGATTTATTTCTAAAGTGGATATGGATGGACAGGTAACAGACCTGAAATGGGCTAAAGGCTTGGATGCACCAAAGGGGATGGGTGTGCTAAATGACAAGTTGTACGTTACTAATATTACCGAGTTAGTAGAAATCAATTTGGCGGATGGTAAAATTACAAAGCGTTATCCAGTGTCTGGTTCAGAGTTTTTGAACGATATAGCCATCTTGGATAACAAAGTTTACTTTTCGGATATGAATACTGGAAAGCTACATGTTTTAGAAAATGGGCAAGTGACAACTCTAGCTGAAAATCGTGAAGCCCTGAATGGACTAGCTGTTTCTGAAGGTAAGTTGTACGGCCTTGATGCCAAGGGATTGCATCAATTTTCGCTTGACGGGAAAGAGCATGTAACCATAAACGATGAGGTAACTGGTGGGGATGGACTTATAGTGATTGATGAAAACACCTTTGTGGCCAGCCGATGGAAAGGTGAAATTTGGATGATTAAAGAGGGTCTTGCAACCAAAATGTTGGATTCAAAGGATCAGGATGTTCAAACTGCAGATATCGCTTATATACCTGAGGAAAAGTTGGTTTTGGTACCAAGGTTTTTTTCCAATAAGGTGAGCGCCTACAGACTGGATTATTAGAAGCTAAAAAGCCGCGATATACATTTATCGCGGCTTTCTTTTACTCCCTAATTATCAATTACTTCTTCACCAATCTCTTTTGGTAAAGCGCTTTCCCTGAAGAGGAAATCTGCAAAAAGTAAATTCCCTTTGGAAAATCACTCATCTTAAGCTCAATTTTGTGATGGCCAGGATTCAGAGTGTATTCATTGTTAGAAATTACTTTTCCTTCAACTGATAAAAGTTGTAGCTCTACAGCTTTGCTTTCATTCACACTCAAGCCTACGTTCACTATATCCCACACGGGGTTCGGATAAGCGCCTACAAAGAGAACTTCATTAGCAGTTTTTACTTCATCCATTCCTACTGAATACGCCAATGGTTTTTGCGGTGCAGCTGGAAAATTTCCAATTTTGGCTGGAGCCGGAGCTAGTGCCTCTCTTAAAAAACCTTCTTCATTGTATGAAAATAATCCTTTTGCAAACTGCTCAGTACTGCTAATGGTTTGGGTTTCACCATAAAAATAATCAGCCTGAACTTTGAGTGGAGTTAGGTCCAAAATAAAGTATCCGTGCTGAGATAAATCAACATACCGAAGATGACTATTCTCTGCGCTCAAAGCTGCTTGTTCAGCAAATACATCGGCCATAGTGCTGCTTCCCTCATCCATATTTGGTGATGCCAAACTTGGCGTGCAAAGCTCCACACCAAAGGTTCCTGTTCCGGTATTTGGAGCATAGGTACCTTGTCCAAAAGGTTCCTCTGCCAAATCAAAGGCCCAAGAGCGATGCGTATCACCAGTAAGGATTACTATATTCTTGGTATTGAGCCCTAGAAATTTGTTTTGAATTTTTTCACGCTCATAAGGGTAGCCTACCCAGGAGTCTAGTTTGAAAGCTTCATTAAGCTGAGAAAACATCACCTGATTTCCAATTACTTGCCATTGTGCAGTAGAGTTTTCCATTTCGCCAAACAACCAGTCGCTTTGGGTTTTACCCAAAATGGTACGTGTAGTATCATTTACCAATGGATCACCAGCAGAGTGTACTTGCAGAGATCTTTCTTCTAAACGGGTATCTACCATGTACAAGTCCATCAAGTTTCCAAAGTTGAATTCGCGATAAATTCGCACTCCTGAAGTTTCATTTTTCTGCTCACGGATGGGCATCCATTCCAAATAAGCCGTTACTGCATTAAACTTGCGCGTTTCATAATCACCGTCTTCTGCAGGATCGTGGTTGTAAAGCTTGGATACACCATTGGTACTGGCATCATTTACTATTTCGTGATCATCCCACACTACAATAAAAGGGTGCTGCTGATGCGCTGCTCTTAAACTTGGATCAAGTTTATAATAGGCATGGCGAATGCGATAGTCATCCATGCTGTTCAATTCATGATCGGGTTTATGGGTGCGTCCTACGGCACTGGTCCAGCCATAGTCATAGGTTGCATATTCATAAATATAATCACCTAAGTGGATAATGGCGTCCAAGTCATTTCGTTCAGCAAGGCGTTGGTAAGCATTAAAATATCCCATTTGGTAGTTTGAGCATGAACCTACCGCCAATCTCAAGTGATTGGTATTGGTAGGCAGAGTGCGTGTACGGCCAATAAGGCTATTTGCGCCAAGCGCCTGAAAGTAGTAGAAGTAGGTGATGCCGGGCTCCAATAAATCTACATCTACTTTTACAGTGTAATCTTTGGTATAGTCAGTAGTGGTTTCACCAGAATTTACAATGTTGGTAAAAGCGGTGTCGGTGGCGATATACCACTTTACAGGAATGATTGTATCCTTGGTTGGTGTTACGCGGGTCCAAATAATTACTTTATCCTGAAGAGGATCTCCACTGGCCACCCCGTGATAAAAGGGCGCCAATGAAGGATCAAAATAGCTGGAATCAATACCTCCGCTATGTGCAAAGGTATTTTGTGCTTGTGCCGCCAGACCTATTACCAGAAGGGTACACAGTATGATTGCTTTAATTAGGTTATCCATTACTTCACAATTTTTTGGATGATTACACCTTCCTCATTTTGCACACGAACGATGTAAGTTCCTTTTGCAAGCTGGCTTAGGTTCATTTTAGTAGAAAACCCAGATGCTGCAGTTGATGAAAGCATTTTTCCGCTAAGGCTAAGAATTTCCACTTTTATAAGGCGAGAAGGTGATTCAATATTCAAATCATTGCTAAATGGGTTTGGATAAACCGCGATAGCCTGCGCATCGTTTTCGCTTAAACTAATACTGCTATAGCTGCTGCTAATTACCATTAATCTGTAGCCTCCTTCAAATGGTGCATTATAACCTGAAAACTGTGAGCCCAATCCTGTGATAGAAAAAGGAACACTTGGTGCAGCTTTTCCGGCTACGTCAGTTTTACTACTTACGTAGATGCTTACTGTATCATTAGTAGCGGTAAGCGCAGTTACGGCCATATCAGTAGGGAAATTACTGATGGCAGGATAAAGAGTGATGTTTTCTAAAGTCACTAAATCAGATTCTGTAGATTCGCCTAAAGTGCTTGTAGTTGATGGTGTATTTAAGGTTTCTCCAGTGCTTAGTACCTCAATTGAATCAATAGCTTCTAATCGTGTAAGACCTCTAAACTGTGAGAGCTGCCCCCAAATTTTCAACTTATCACCTTCAGTAGCGGTGTAGTTCACAGTTCCGCTTTGAGCGTAAATGTTAAGTCCTTCATTTTGATCTAAAATGTACAAATCGAGACCGCCAGAGTTTGAGTAATTTACTCCGTGAACTATTCCTTCTACTACATAGCGACCGTTAATGCTATCTGCTACACCTTGTGTGTTTGAGCTTTTAAGGCTAGAAACAGGAACTGTAGGAAAATCATAATTATTGATTATGATGGTGTCGTATTTAATACTTCCTTCGGTGGCGTTTCCAAAGTTTCGTAGTCCAAGTACAAAGTATTCCTGGCCTTCAAATGGCTCTTCACGATTTAGAGAAAAGCTGAAATAATGAAGGGTATCTCCCGGTTGGTAAATTGTATTGGAGCTGGCATAGCTATAGTCTACATTTAAAGTTGCTGTACCGGCATCTGCTACAAAAACTTCTACCTGGCTGCTAAAGCTGCTTTCATTTACAAGCTCAATCGGCACGTTAACAATACCGTCAATTTCAGTAATTTCTTGCTTTTCATGCATGAAAGAAATAGCAGTGGCGGCAAAGTTTTGTAAAGCTGTAACCTGAACGCTGTCAATAGCCAATCCGTCATCATAGCTATCAGAGTTATAGTCTGTCCAGCGCAGCCACATAGTGTCTCCGGGGGCAACTTGCAGATTTACCAATACAAACTGAACGCGAGTTTGATTGATGGTGTCATTTCCATTAAGTGGGGTGTTTAAAACACCGTTTGTAATAGGGGAGTAAAAACTTAGAGCCGTAGCTTTGGTAAAGTTTTGACCATCAATTCCTGAAGCATTTACCGCATAGTCAAAATGTAAAGTATCTGGACCAGTAGCTCTTGCACTTCCCGGGCGACCTTGTCTCCATTGCTCACCTACATATTTTACCTCTATGGTGGTAATGGTGTCGGTGGTAGTATTTATCCAGGCAGATCCGTATCTAAGAGTGGAGTTGGACCCACTACCTACAGAACCCAAAGCACGTTCAGTGCTTAAGCTATCTCCGTAACTATAGATGTTTCCTCCAGCAAATTCACCGTAGGAAATTTTATAGGTGTTATCAGAATTACTTCCAAACTCGTTGGCAAACCAACCTTGAGGAAGACTAGCAAAATCATAAGCCCCAGGATTGTAATCTAAAGCTAAAGAGTCAAAAGTTTCAATGTAGGTATGGTTAAGCTGAGAAATGTTTCTGTAAAGAGAAGGCGTGCTTGGGTTTGGATTCATCGATGAGGTAGTATCATAGAAGGTCACTAGCAAACTATCAATAGCCAGTCCGTCATCATAACTGCTTGAATTAAAGTCTCTCCATCTTATCCAAACGGTGTCGTTTGGTCCTACTTTCAAATCTTCCACTGTAAAGTGAATTTTGCTTTGATTGGAAGCAAGATTACCATCAAGTGGTGTGTTTAGTGTTCCATTGTTAATGGGTGAGCTAAAACTCAAATTGCTCAGTTCATGAAAGCTCGTAGCCTGTATATTTGATGCATTTACAGCGTATCCAAAATGAAGGGTATCAGGACCTGTTGCTCTGCTGGTACCTGGTCTGCCTTGTCTCCATTGCTCTCCAGTATATTTCACTTCCATGCTTCTTATCGAATCTCCGGTATTGTTTACCCAAGCAGCCCCATAGTGGAGGTGGGGAACAGACCCAGAACCGATCGATCCTAAAGCGCGATCGGAAGTGGCGCTGTCGCCAAAGCTGTATAGCTCACCGCCACCAAACTCACCATAGCTTATGCGGTAGGTTGTATTGGCATTACTGCCCACCTCATTGGCGTACCATCCAGCTGGTAATGTGCTAAAGTCTTCAAAGCCGGGTGAATAAAGATTTCCTAATGAGTTAAAATCCTCATAATGCGGCTGACCTGATTGGCTAATAAATAGATAAGCTGCTTTTGGTAAAGCGATTTGTGGAATAAATGTAACGGTAAGGCTATCCACCGCGAGACCGTCATCATAGCTACTTGAGTTAAAATCTCTCCAACGGATATATATTGTATCGTTTGGAGCAATTTGTAGTCCTTTGATGGTGTCTTCTTTCCAGGTGCGGTTAGAAGCTAAATTACCATCTAGAGGTGTGTTTAGTGTTCCGTTATTTTCTGCTGAAGCAAAATGCAGATTAGAATAAGCTATAAAACTAGCGTCATCAATACCTGTTGGATTTACAGCATACTCAAAGTGAATGGTATCCGGGCCGGTGGTGCGCACAGAACCTTGTCGTCCCTGTCTCCATTGCTCCCCCATATAGGCAATAGTGATGGCCGAAATAGTATCTGTTGTCTGGTTTACAAATCGAGTTCCAAAAAGTACTTTGGTGTTAGATCCGCTACCAATACTTCCCAAAGCGCGTTCGGTACTATTGGTATCACCAAAACTGTAGAGGTCTCCGCCTGCAAGCTCCCCATAAGCTGCGCGGTATTCCTGGTTTGCACTGCTACCAAATTCAGCAGCTAACCACTCCACAGGAAGGGTGCCGTATGAATTAGTTAAAGTGGTGTCAGATAAGCTATTAAAATCTTGATAATAGCTCATGTTTGTTGGTGTGATGGCGATTTGAGCATTTAGTGAGCCCACTACGCCAAAACCAAATAATGAGAATAGAAATTTCTTCATGATGTGTGAATCTTGAAATGATGTTTTGATGGGTGCAAAAGAATGTTGCATAAATCAAAAGGTGCTCAGATTCAGGTTATGAGAAATTTAAGTCCTAAAAATTCGAGTGTATTTAAAAAGAGGCTGTTATTCAGTTGGTTAATTCTTGTAGGATTATGCTTTCGCAGAAAGTAAGAGTCTCAAATGTTACTTGATTGTGTTTTAAAAGGAGAGACGCTTAATCTACAGTTAATGTTCTTGTTCAGAAATGGATGCTGAAAGCACTAAATTTTGTGCTTAGCTATTATAAAGCCATTGCACCCATCTTAGGAAAACAATATTTGATACGGTATATCCGAATTCATTTTTATGTACTACGGAGGTGCTGGTTAAATTGCTCAGGGCTCTTTCGATGCTGCTTGCTGCCCCAAGTTGATATTTTACCAAAAACTTAAAAGAGTGAGGTTGCTCTACCACTTCTTCGGCAGCTATGGCGCGGATGAGGTTCCATTGCAAATCTGTGAATCGGTGACGAAAAGCGTAAAGTACCTTTTGCTGGGATTCCATCACAAGATTTGCTGCCGTGGAGAATGAGCATTTAGCTCTTTCCATTTGCTGAATGATATCTAGTATAAAGGCAGTGTTTCCTCTTGTGAATTCGATAAGTTCTGAAAGTTCATCTTCATCCGCCAATGGAGTTGTAACCTGTTTTGGAAGCAAGGATTTTAACTTCATTCCTTCTACTCCATAGGCTTGGTTGAATAACCTTGATGTAAAAAGAATTTGACTATTTCTTGATAAAAAGAAGTGTTTAAAAAGTTTTGAAAGGTCTTCTTTCCCTTCATATTGATCCACATCTTCCAGTATGAAAATGAAATCTTGAGAGACTTGTTGAAGAGCAACTAATAAGTTTTCAGTCCATTGCTTGAATGCTTTTTCATCCACTGTTTCGGGAACGGGGTTGTCATCAAAAAATGCACGAAGTTGAAACTCAACATTGGTATGAATGCGTGTTGTGCTTTTTACGGCAAGTTGCAGCTTTGATAAAAACTGATGCAGCGAACTATAAGCGCGAATGCTCAGATAAAAACAAACTCTCCTTCCACGAAGTTTCTCCATTAATTCATGACAAAGGAATGTTTTTCCGGTGCCTGATGGTCCATGAAAGAAGAGACTCTTGCGAGCCATTACTTCATCATATAAAATTGTAATTTCTTCAGCACGATTGATTAATGTCATTCCAGTTAGTTGTTTACTAGTGCAATATATCAAATTCGCGGAATGCGTAACGCCCTCTCTCTTACTTTTAAAATTGTTTTTGTAAGAGGTTTCGTGCAACGAATGGTAGGTTTGCAAGTCAATACTTTGTAAGATAGTATTAATAAAGGGTTGTAATGCCTTTGCCTTAATCGATAGCTCCATGAAAACTCAAACTACTCAAATGTTGAAAGCAGTACTTCTCATAGTATTAATCTCCTGTGTCAAAGTGCATGCTCAAAGCCCATACGTGCTGGATAAATCTTTTACCATCTCTAATAGTGGTTCAAATATTTTTGACATGGTGGAGGATGAACAAGGAAATATGTATGTAACCGGGAATAGCAGAACCACCGGAATGTTTCAATCCACACCTCCAACTAAAGTGTCTGCAGGCAAAGCCTATGTTCTTAAAATAGATAGTATGGGAGATATTGCTTGGGTAAAATACTTGGGAGGCAATGGATATTGCTTAGGAAAAAGTGTTGCTTTGGCTCCTGATGGAAATCTCGTGATTGGGGGATATTTGGATTCAGGGATAACAAGTACGAACATCAATGGACTGCAAAATTATACAAATGGAGGTCAGAATGATAACTTCATAATGAAGCTGGATACTTCGGGAAGTTTAATTTGGTTCAAAGTATTTCTTGGTTCGGGTACGGTATATAATGAATCTTCATTTGGTGAATTGGCGGTAGGTGGAAATGGAGATATATATGCAACTGGATCTTTTCAAGGAGCGGTTGATTTTGACCCGGGAGCAGGAACATCTTTTGGATTTTCAATAGGTAGTTTCCATTCTGACATTTTCCTATTGAAGCTAAACTCGCAAGGTGAATTTAGATGGGCAAAGAGTATGGGGGCAGGTAATAGGGACTATGGAATGGCCTTGTCTCTTGATGCCTCTGAGAATATAATCATTGGGGGCTCATTTTCGGACACAGTAGATTTTGATCCGGGTACGCCAATAGGAATTATTGGTTCAACTCCATTGCAGCTTGTACTTGGTACAATACCAATGGAAGACTGCTACATAGCAAAGTACGACTCCTCTGGCTCTTTTGGGTGGGTAAAGAGTTTTGGTGGTCGTAATGCAGATCGCCTCAAGAGTCTTCAGCTTGATAGTATGGATAATATATATACGGCTGGGTGGTTTACTGATACTATGGATTTGGATCCAGGTTTAGGCAATTATCAATTAATTCCAAAAGGCTTATATGGTTCAGATGGATTTGTACAGAAACTTGACGCAAATGGCAATTTGATATGGGGGAAGGGTTTTGGGGCGCCTGTAGTAAATGATCAGGTGGTATCAATAGCTGTGGGTAAACATGGACATGTGTTGGTAACTGGAGTTTTTGATGATTCTATTGAGTTTAATCCAGGTTCAGGAGTATATTACCCTGGTGACACAAGTAAACCTTTTAGCATATCCGGCTTGATAGAGTTTGATGGCAATGGACAATTTATTTGGGCTCAGCCTTTACAAAGCAATTACGTTTATGGGGCCGGAGTTGGTTATAGGCATAGTGGTAAACCTTTCATATTTGGCAGATTCAAAGGTGATTTGGACATTGACCCCACTATGAAAGGTGAGCATATACTAAACACCCCTTTTCAGACTAACACCTTTTTCTATCAGTTAGATAGATGCGGTGGGACACTTGATACCATTACTGATACGGTATGTGGCTATACAATATTTCAAGACAGTGCTCTGGGAAAATCGGGACTGTATACTTTTCCTTCACTATCCAAAGCAGGATGTGATAGCATCATTGTTTTGGATTTGACAATAGATTCATTAAATGATGGCGTACGCTTTCTAGACTCCACAACTTTTGAAGCTGCGGAACCAGCAGCTTCTTATGCATGGTATAATTGCACGAAAGGTACTTTTGTACCCAATGAAACGACTCGTTATTTTTCACCCACTGATAATCAGTTGTACGCAGTATTGGTTTATAGAGATGCATGTTCAGAGCTTTCGGATTGTATTTCCCTTACCCACATTTCAACCCCCGAGTTAGATATTCGAGAATTCCAAATCTATCCTAACCCGGTGAATAATGAACTTGTAATTAAGTCAGTTGATTTTGCGAGCAAAAATGTGCAGGTAAAGCTATACAGCTTGAACGGGGCATTGATTAAGGATTTTGGAAATATGAATTTTTCAGATGAGCGCCAAAAACTGGACTTTAGGTTAGTTGCAAAAGGTATCTATATGTTAAAACTACAGGATGGGAATAGGCCTGAATACTTCAAGGTGATAAAGAAATAAGCTAAACCGTTGCCACACATTTTAACTCAATTGCGATAGGGGTAGGCAATGCATTAATGGCAATTGTGGTTCTGCAGGGTTTTGGGTCGATATTCTTAAAATACTCCGCATAAACCCTGTTGAAAGTTTGAAAGTCACGTTTCATATCCACCAAAAAAACCTGAATATCTACCAACTTATCCCAGCTGCTTCCGTTTTCTTCAAGTATAGCTTTTACATTGGCAAATACTGAGTGTACCTGAGCTTCAAAGTCAAAGCTTTTAAAGTTTCCATTGTGATCTAATTCTAATCCAGGTACGCCAGAATCATTGGCATCACTACCAGCTATGCGCGGTCCTACTCCGCTTAGAAAAAGGATGTCGCCAACTTTGCGTGCTAGTGGATATAAACCTACGGGCTTTGGTGCTTTGCTCATGATGTAATTGAAATTTTGCCAAAAGTAAGAGGCTCGTTTTATTTGAAGCAGAAATGCTACTCGTTTTTAATCATTTTCTCCGTAAGAAGTTCTTCATCATTCGCATAAACGCGCAAAACATACTGGCCTATTCTTAATGGAGAGAGGTTAAATATTATCTCGTTTAACCCCGCAGTACCGTTCTGATCAATGATTTTGGCTACCATACTTCCTTGCATATCATATATGTAAGCAGAAACACGCTGGTCGCTCGGAAGGTTAAATTGAGCGACTACACTTCCTGAAAAGGGGTTTGGATAAATACCATTAGCATTACCCGACTGGATTTTGGGAACGATATATGTCCCTTCAGAAGAGCACCCTCTAGCGTCAGTCACTTGGTAGTAGATCGTATCGCCATCACAAAGGCTGTCGATATAGTTGGCAGAAGTTGTAGCACTATTAAAGTTGAAGGTATACGGAGCAACACCACCAGAGGCTTTAAGGTTTAATGTGCCTGAGCAAAAAACTGGATCACCACTTATTTCTGGAGCAGAAATAACCTTAGCCGAATCAGGGCTGTTTAGTCTATTGATCCATGTGCCACTACCTGTATTTGCCAAACCATAAAATCCAGCTACCCACACCTCGCCTGGGTTATTGTGTCTTTTTTGTATTCCAAAGTAATCTCCCCAACGCTCGTAACTATCACTATGCTTATCTACATAATTACCACCTTCTTTTAATCTTACCAAAGTGGAGTGTGTACTATCATTTGCAAAGTAAACTGCTCCTACACCGGGGAAATCAGTAGGTGAGGCAAAATCAAAACCAATAATAGATTCTACATCACAATCCTCGTTTCCGGCAAAGGCGATATTGGGATAACCAAAATCTAATACGGGATCCGCTATGATAGTTCCTGAAATTTTCTGCTGAGGAGTTGCGGGGTTCGTTATCATTCCATGATAAATGGAAGAAAAACCTGTGGCGGGATTTATACTGTTTGAAACAAATTGAATCCAGTCTCCGTTGGTGATTGCTCCTAATACCCGGCCATCATTGGTTTGAAGTCCTTTGGTTGGATCATTGAGATCGGTGTCTTGTTGTCGACCATTAGGAGGAACGCCATAATTTGGGGTGGTCTTTCCCATTTCTACAGTAAGCTGGGTAGTAGGGTCATCTAAAGTACCGTCAATGTACATTACAAAAATGGTGTCATTGGTCACGTCAAAGTTTCGGTTTGAAAGAAAGTATTGCCGATCTCCATCTTGATTAATATTCTGAACGGGATGAATATTTCGGGTAAATTTATTATTGAACTGAACCTGGCTATAAAGCTTATTGGGAAGAATAGAGTCATTGTTGTAACCTGCGCTTTTGTCTAGTTGCCAGATGACAGAACCATCAAATCCTACTTGCCATGTCACATTAGGTACAATTAAGTTTCCGGTAATAAAAAGTTCATTTTCCGTCAGGCTTATGGCGGGAAAGTCTGTCCAACGATTGTTATTTAATGGATTTCCAGGAAGCTCATACACATACCATGGATCAATTGGATTGTTGCTACTAGAAAATGCAACAACAATACGGCTAGAGGAAGGCTCACTGTCCTTTAAGAATACAAGGATGAATCGATCGGCTTTTTCATCATAAACCATTTTTGGATCAAAGTATCTACCGGTAATATTGCCTTGTGCAATTTGGTTGAGAGACAGTAAGTTGAAAGGTTTGAATAAAGTAGAATCGGCTTCTATGTCATAAGCCCAAACGGTGCTGTTTATTGCTGCAACTAGCTTTCCATTGTTGGAAATAGCCATTGTGTTGTCATTTGGTATCCCCCCGGAATATTCACGCTCAGGACCTATGGGAGGTTGAAAAGTTATATTATATCCAGGCCCAATCTGGGGCTGGGGAGCAGTAGATTGAGTTTTTTTATTGTTGGCCGGAGCCTGCTTTCTGGGAAACATTTCACGGCTCTTTATTTTTTGACGCATCAAAAAGGAGCGGTAGCTATCCCCGTCAGGAGAAGGGGCTTCTATATTTTTTAATTGGGCATTAAAGTCAGGTTTAGCTTCTTTGGGAACAAATGTGTGACTTTTCGTTATGGTATAGCTCTTTCTGGAATTTGGGGTTTGACCCAAAAGGTTAAGTGCCAAACAGAAAAATAGAAACGAGGATAGTATTCTCAACATAGGGAGTAAAATAAAGGACAATGTGCTAAAATAAGATAAAGCAACGAAAGGTGAAGGTATGCCGCGTTGATATTAGGAAATGAAGGAGTTTACTTCTTAACTACTGAATACCATTCCATTCATTGTAAAATTGATAAAGAAAAGATTCCATAAACTCATGCCGATGCTCCGCCATCTTTCTTCCCGTTTTTGTGTTCATTTTGTCTTTTAGCAAAAGGAGCTTTTCATAAAAGTGATTGATGGTAGGAGCGGTGCTAGCCTTGTATTCTTCCTTACTCATCTTTAGGTCTGGTTTTATTTCTGGATTGTAAATTTCGCGACCTTTATGCCCTCCATAATTAAAAGTTCGCGCAATACCGATGGCACCCATAGCATCCAGCCTATCTGCATCCTGAACTATATCTAACTCTGGGGAGTGGAAGGTTTGCTCTTCATTCCCACCTTTATAGGATATATGTTTAATAATATTTATAACATGCTCGGTAGTTTCCTGATCTAGCGCAAGCGAACTGAGAAAATCCCGCGCTTTGGCAGGGCCTATTTCTTCATTTCCATTATGAAACTTAGAATCAGCAATATCGTGCAGCAAAGCACCAAGTTCAACAACTAGGAGGTTTGCATTTTCTTCTGCTTGAGAAATGGTGCAGGCGGTTTTCCACACCCGTTCTATGTGAAACCAGTCATGACCACCCTCTGCATCTTTAAGTTCTTGTTTTACAAAGTTTACCGTTTTGCTGATGTACTTTTTCATAGTAAACAAAGGAAGTGATTAGAAACAAAAAAGCAGCGACCAATGGCCGCTGCTTTTTCTATAAGATAAATAGTTGCTTTTAGTCCTTCAAGCTAATTTTAACCATTACGTCTTCTTTCTGCTTTTTGTAAGCTTCAAAAATAAACTCGGTTTCAGATATTTTCAAAATTTTAGAAGGCTGAAACTGGTATAGACGAACGCCTTTGGCATCACGCATATCTAGTATTGTTTCTTTTTGCATCTCACCATTAGAATCGTCCACTAGATAGGCGGTAAGGTTTCCATCGCGTCCGTCCGAGTAAGTGTCCGGAGCTTCGTCAAATGGGAGATCCATGTTTTTTTCATTATCAATGAATAGCAGATAGTGATAGCCTGCATCATAGTGGTGGCGGAACGACATTGATCCCAGTCCAGCTCTACCTACCTGACTTTTCGGTAATTTAGTCATCCATGCAAGGTTTCCTGTTGGGTCTATTTTGCTTACAAGCATATCATTATAATGATATGTGTAATATGTAGATGATCCTCCACGACTGTTGGTGGTTGTGTGTTGAACTACATAGTTTTGTTCGCCTATCATTACTATACTACCATCTTCCATAAACTGTAGCTTGCGCAATTTCAGTTTATAAAACTCTGACTCCCCCTTATCTTCTTTCTTAGTGTTCTTTTTACGGGTGCGCTTGCTTTCATACTGGTTCAGTACTTCCAGTGGAATGGCATGTGTTTGCTGATCGTAAGTGGTGCCATCTTTTTTGAGTTTTGCGTAAAAAATCCCTTCCGCATCGCCACGAGAATCGGTATTATTATAAAAACCAGCTATCACCATTTTGTCATCACTGGTTTCATATAACCATACGCTGCTAATGAATTTATCGTCTAAGCTTGGGGTACTTTGTTCAAGACGTTTACCAGCTGTAGTTCTCTTTAGCATTTCTATATGATAGTTGGGCTCATCTTTGCTACCTTTCTTGGTGGTTCGGGTACTGTTGTCATCAAATACGGTAGACATAATATATGCATTGGCATCATTGTCAATCGCATAGTCTATTATATTCATTTTCTTCTCGGTGTAAGGCATACGCTGTACTTCACCCCAAATTTCCTTAAGGTCAGTGTCAAACACATGAAGCCCTATTTTGTCAAAGCTCTTAGAGTCATTTTTTACAGTAGGTACCATGCGGTATTGCACCAAGAGTTTGGACTTATCGGCAGATTGATAAAAATCAAATTTATCCGTTACTCCAAAAGACATTACACTAAACATGCCTCCAGCAAGATGCTGAGTACCCATTGAGGCTCCTGCAATTTTTCCGCGTGTGGTGACAAGTAATTTTTCACTTCCGTTATACTTCCCCGCCTCAAAATCTACAGCTCTGCAAAATAGCTGTTCGCTTTTGCGGCCTTTGTCATAAATAGAATAGAATACGTAGTATTCATCACCAATCTTTTTAATGGTTTCCAGTGAATAGGATTTAGGCATCTCTAGCTCTATTCGGTTGGTCTCCTTCATTGTCTTCACATCAAACCTTTGAATGATAGCGGTCTTCTTATCTATTTTTATAGAAAAGACTTGATCATCTAGTTGGAAGTAACTTTTAGATTGAGCATCTACTACTTTGTAGGGTTCACTTATTTCAAAATCAATCTTCTTTGGCTCATGGTATTGGCCAAAGCTTAATGATGAGCATAGCAGAGCTAAGCCCATAAAAAGGCTAGTTTTAGTCATAATGTATTTAAGATATTAGAATTATTAAGAGGTATGCGTTACTAAAAAATTGTTCGGGTGCCAATATAGAAAGAAAAACAAAATGCCCTTAAGGGTGTGTTATACACCTATAATATTTTCATTTGTAAAAAAAATCTTCAACTTGGAACAACCTTCTATTTACCCTTTTGGGATAAGAATTGACGAACCAGTGACCATGATTACGGATGTGCTGGTAGCTATAGTATGCATCATTGCCGCGCTAAAACTCCGAAAGTATTCGGATGGCAGTGGAACTCACAAAATCATCATATCTTATTTTGCCATGATGGGCGTGGCTACTTTTATTGGAGGAGTATTTGGCCATGGTTTTCTTTATGCTTTGGGCTTTTACTGGAAACTTCCTGGTTGGCTATTGAGCATGTTGGCGGTAAACTTTTTGGAGCGGGTGATGATTCGTTACTCTAAGCCTATTTTGAGTACCAAAGGGCATAAATTTTTCTCTTGGTTCAATATTGTGGAGCTTCTCACATTTATGGCTTTGGCGTTTGCCACGCTTAACTTTTTATATGTAGAAATTCATTCCACTTATGGCTTTTTAGTGGTAGTGTTTGGTTTTTGTGTTTTCAATTATAGAAGGCGCAATCGCACCAAAGCTGTAAAGCTGATGATGATAGCCGTAGCTATGATTTTTATCTGCTCAGTAATTTTTGTTGCAGAATTGAGCATCAGCAAATGGTTTAACCATGCGGATCTTGCTCATATCTTTATGGCCATAGGAGCAATTTTCTTCTACTACGCTTCCAAAGAAATGATGCTTGAAACCCAAAATGGCAAAGACTTAAAGGAAGCGGAGGGTAAAGACAGCTTGAGAGAAAAACGCTTCTCGCATGTTTAAGTCCTGAACTTTCTTAATGCGCCTCTGCGATATAGGCTAGCTTCATTCCTTTTTCAAATTGAGGTAAATCACGGCTTACCACCATTGGATCTTCCTCTTTGCGTAAAATAAATAATGGAATTATACTTCCGCGGTTGGCTTTTAGAATGGAGTCATATTCCTCGCGATCTTGGCAGCTATCTACGGCCATATCTTTGTGTTGACGTATGGCTTGCGCTAAATTTAGGTAGTCCACGTCCGCGCCAAAAAGTACGTTTCGCGGAAGGTCAATATCTTTGAGCTCCAGCTCTTTTTTACTGCAAAGGCGGTACACATTTTCTTCACCAAATTCTTCAGCAAAATACTTGTTGGCTAGGTTGTTTACCTCGCTGCTACTGGTAAGAGCCATAAGTCGCCCAATATTTGTGAGATCTAAATCCTCAAAAACATTGTCTCCCAAAATGTTGCCTTCATATACATCAAAACCCATGCGCTGTGCTTCTCGGATATTAGCTTGAGAAGTATCGGCTAAAGTAACCTGAACATCATATTGCTTTAAAAAATTGGCTAAAAAGCGTGAGTTTTCATTAGCTCCAGCTAAAAGGAAGCCCTTAGGTTCTGCACGTTGCACTTTCAGCAATTTGGCCAAAGGCTTAGCTGTTCCTCCTTGCAATACTACAGTTCCCACAATTACTAAAAAGGTAAGCGGGAGGATAAGTTCTGCTTGCTCGGCATCAATCGGAGCATCTGTGGTGTTGCTCAGCTGAAGTGCAAATAGAGAAGCTACGGCTGCAGCTACAATTCCTTTTGGACCTACCCAGGCCATAAAGATTATTTCACGCCAGTTGAACTTGCTACCCAAAGTACTTAGCCAAACTATAAGTGGGCGGATAATCAACACAACTACGCCAAATAGAAGAACAGCATCCCAGCCAAGTTTTTCAAGCTGTACCATGTCAATTCTGCTGGAAAGCAGGATAAACAAGACGGAGATTAGAATAATACTGATATCCTCTTTAAAGGAGAGTATTTTCTTAAATTCCTCAATCTTTATGTTGGCAACTACAATTCCCATAAAGGTGGCCGCCATAAGGCCTGCTTCATGAGAAATCATTTCTGAAAAGCTAAATGCAAAGATTACTAGACCCAGGGCGACCACATTTCTAAGGTAGCCAGGGATTCTATTCTTAAGTAAAATCCAACGCATGAACAGTGCGGCAAGACCACCAACGAATACTCCAGAGGCTATGGTGATAAAAAAGGTTTTTAGAACCTCTATAGTGTCTGCGTTTTCAAAATGACCGATTTGAATAAACTCATATACCAATACGGCAATTAGTGCTCCGATAGGATCGATTACAATTCCCTCCCATTTTAGCACATTGTTTATCCGTTCATTAGGTCGTGTGTTCCGCAGTATAGGAATTACCACAGTAGGACCAGAAACAATGATAAGAGCTCCAAATAGGAAAGCCAGACGATAATTTAGCCCAAGCAAATAATGAGCAGCAAGGCCACCCAGACCAAGCGTAATGATGGGGCCAAAAATCAGGAGATTTCGCACAACTCCGGCCTGGTGCCGAATATCTTTGAGCTTGAGTGTAAGTCCCCCTTCAAAAAGAATGATCCCAACCGAAATAGAAACAAAAGCAAAGAGTAAGTCGCCAGAAAAAATCTGGTCACCATCAAGCAACTTATCCCCGTAAGGAGTGAAAAAAGTAGATAAAGGACCGAGCGCAAGGCCAATCATTATAAGAGGTATGATAGCCGGAACTTTGATTTTCCATGCTAACCACTGCGCCAATACACTGAGTATTAAAATACTCGCTAGTTCTATCATTCCTTCCATAGGTCCTTATGCTCTTTGGGCTAAATATCGGATAAATTGATAATATCGGACTACACCTATAGATTGTTTACAAAAGTGCTGGCGTATTTTTTTATTTCATCTCTTACCCCACGAAAATCGTTCAATATTTCTTCATCCGTTCCGATGGCTTTTGCAGGATCATCAAAGCTTTGATGAAAACGCTCGGCATCAGATGGAAACCATGGGCAGTTTTCTTTGGCGTGATCGCACACAGTTATCAAATAGTCAAAGTTTACATCGCGGTACTCGTCTACGTGATTTGAAGTATGATGCGAAATATCAATGCCATCTTCTGCCAAAACTTTTATAGCCTTAGGATTCACGCCATGAGTTTCAATTCCGGCACTGTAGGCTTCAATTTTGTTGTTGCTAAAATGGTTTAGGTAGCCTTGCATTATTTGACTACGACAGGAGTTTCCGGTGCAAAGCACTAGTACTTTTTTCATGATAAAATAGATGTTTGTGGATAATATTTCTTTTTGAGCCAAAAGGCTACTCTAACTAATAAAATAAGGGCGGGCACTTCTACCAATGGGCCAATTACCCCTACAAATGCTTGCCCGGAGTTTAGTCCAAAAACGGCAATGGCTACTGCAATGGCGAGTTCAAAATTGTTGCCCGAAGCGGTAAATGAGATAGAGGCATTTTGAGCATAATCCGCACCAAAGGCCTTGCTTACAAAGAAGCTGATGATAAACATAAGTACGAAATAAATTACCAAAGGCACAGCTATAAGAACCACATCAAACGGGATTTGCACAATCAATTCGCCTTTGAGGCTAAACATCAAAATAATAGTGGCGAGTAATGCGATTAAGGTGATGGGTGAAATTGCAGGGATAAATTTTTTCTGGTACCAGTCTTCTCCTTTTAGCTTGACTAAAATCACACGACTTAAGAAGCCCATGACAAATGGAATACCCAGATAAATGACTACGCTTTCTGCTACTGCTGCCATCGAAATATCTACCAAAGCACCATCGATCCCGAAATAGGGTGGAAGCACGGTGATAAAAATATAGGCATAAAAGCTGTAGAAAATTACTTGGAAAATACTGTTTAGAGCAACCAGTCCGGCTGCATATTCGCGACTCCCTTCGGCTAATTCGTTCCATACAAGTACCATGGCGATGCAGCGGGCAAGACCGATAAGGATAAGCCCAACCATATATTCCGGGTAGTCTCGTAAGAAAATGAGTGCCAGGGCAAACATCAAAATTGGTCCAATAATCCAATTCAATAAAAGCGAAATAGAAAGCACTTTTACATTTTTGAAAACCTTAGGCAATTGCTTGTATTGAACTTTTGCCAGGGGCGGATACATCATTAATATGAGGCCAATGGCTAAAGGAATATTGGTGGAACCAGATCCATAGCTCTGAATGTTGTCAGCCATAGCGGGGAAAAAGTAGCCTAGAGCTACGCCAATTGCCATCGCGGCAAAAATCCATACGGTGAGGTAACGATCTAGAAAACTGAGTCTGCGAGGCTTAAAATTTTTAACTTCCATTTAATAAGATTTAGAATTCATCATATTGCTATTTTGCGATGATTGAGAGTAAATTTTTTTAACAACAGTTCGGGTCAGGCGGTAATAAATCAAACAGACCTTGAATATTTTCTTGAGCTTTTTTCCAATTGGATGGTTCTATACAATAGCACATTCGGGTGCCATCAATAGTTCCTTGAATCAATCCTGCTTTTTTCAACTCTTGTAGATGTTGCGAGATGGTAGCTTGCGCCAAGCCAGTCTCTTCTACCAAATCATTGTTTATACAGGATTTTGCCTTTAGCAAAAACTCCAAAATAGCGATACGAGCGGGGTGGCCAAGCACTTTAGCTAGGTCAGCCAATTGGTTTTGCTCTTGTGTAAAAAGATCTGTTCTTGTGACTCCCATTTTTAAATAAATTACTCATTGCAATATTACGATGAATATTAAAAAGGGCAATAACAAATATTTTTTTTTGTTATTTCAAGGTGAAGTTCTTCTCGTATTTATGACTCTTAACTAACCTTTCAATACATGAGATTTGGTCTTTTTCTTTTAGGCTTTATTGTCGCAAATAATCTGTTTGCTCAGAAGAATTACTATCTGTCCTTGGAGGGTGGAAATACATTGCACACAGCGGATTTTTATCTAAACTATAAGGCTGTACCAAATGATGATTTACGCGCAACCTATGCTGATGGTGCAGAGGACAATGAGGTGGAGCACTATCAGTTTTCGACAATGCCTTCTTTTGTTGCACGATTTCATTACGAAATTGGTGATCCAAGAAAAAGAAAATCGACTCTTGTGTACAGCGTGGGCCTAGGTTATTCTGAAACCAAGTTTGAAGTAACAGATCCAGGAACTGTTTTTTCTATTCCTTTAGGTTATGCTCTTACTGGCGGGCAACCTCGAGACTATAGGTATAGTTTTAATTACTTGATAATACCCTTGGGTGTATCCAAATATTTCAAAAAGCCCGGTAAAGTTTTCTTTTATTCAATAGGAACAGAGCTTACAAACTACTTTTTGGTAGGAAAAAAGGGTGAGGTGAAGTTCGAGGGTAATGCTTCTTATCAACCAAATAATGATGGAAGGCTTACTTCCTCTCGTGATTTTTTATTGCTGCTCAATCTTAATCCTTCCATTGGTGTGGCACTTGGCCGCGAGCAAAAATTCCGGATAGCCGTAAATGTAAAAGGAGGTATTTCTTTTTTAAATGTGTTAAGGAAGGAAGAGGCACTATTCAAACAATACACATACTCAGAGCAAGATGGCATTGAGATGTTTGAAAAAACAAAATCTTTGAATCCTTTTTATGGATTTGGCTTGAGTATGGCTTATCAACTTAATTAGATGCTTCGCTAATAGCTCTATCTTTTTTCAGTCTTTCAATCGTTCTGCATTATTCCTATTTTACTCATATTTGGCAACCCAACCAGAAATTGAGTAGAATGAAAATATATACCAAAAAAGGCGACAAAGGCGAAACCTCACTGATAGGAGGTGTTCGCGTAAGCAAAACTGATACGCGCATTGAAGCTTATGGAACGGTAGATGAACTGAACTCTGTTATAGGAGTGATTCGTGATTCTGCTAAAGACAGACAAGCCGAAGAAACTTTGGTAAGCATTCAGAATATACTATTTACCGTAGGTTCTGAGCTAGCCTCTGCACCGGGGAGTAAAATGAAATTGCCGGAAGTTGAGGTTTCAGACATCGAACTTTTGGAAACCGAAATGGATAAGATGAATGAGGATTTGCCCGATTTGAAAAACTTCATTTTGCCAGGTGGCGATTTGGCTGCATCTCATTGCCATGTGGCTAGATGTGTGTGTAGAAGAGCCGAGCGTAGGGCTGTAGCTTTGGCCCAGGTAGCGGAGGTTGACGAAAAAATCATAAAATATTTGAACAGATTGAGCGACTACCTGTTCACCTTAGCACGCTTTTACACCCACAAGCATGGAGGTGTGGAAACACCTTGGAAAACAAGGGGTTGATAATAAATTTCAAATAAATAGGAAATGCTTGTAAAAGTGCTTGAAAAAATTAATTTTGCAAAAAATAATAACGGAGATTAGATATGTACTGGACACTAGAATTAGCAAGTTATTTGAGTGATGCACCTTGGCCTGCAACTAAGGATGAGCTTATTGATTATTCTATCCGAACCGGTGCTCCTTTGGAGGTAGTGGAAAATCTACAGTCGATGGAAGAAGAGGAAGAGGAAATCTATGAAGTTATTCAAGATATATGGCCTGATTATCCTACCGATGAGGATTACCTCTGGAATGAGGATGAGTACTAAATAGTGCTGCACAAATATTTAAGCGCCCCATTCCGAAATCATTCGAAATGGGGCGCTCCTTTTTCATTCCACTTCTAGAAAGAAGGGGTGCCCCGAAAGGATTCGGGGCGGGGTAGTGGAAGGCTAAATCAACTGATTAAGCTGGGATTCCCTGCAGTTTCTTCAAATACTCCTTTCTCTGATAAAATTTAGAATAGTCATATCGGAATCCTTTTTTCCACTGAAATAAATCGCTAAGAACAGCTGATGCTGTAGCATTGGCACCAGCCCCACTTCCATATAGCATGTTGGTTCCAGCTATAGCTGAATGTACTTTGATGGCGTTCAATTCATATTCAACAGATGTAAATTGTGATGCGATGGGCTCTTCCTTAAAATCAATCGAAAGCTCCAAATTCTCGCCTTCGTTATTCACTTTGGCAATGCACTTCCACGGTTTTGATAAGTCAGGTGCTTGCTCCAAAAACTCTGAAAATGTGGTGCGCTGAACTTCTTCAATAGAAAGAGTGTCGCCAAAAGCATGAGCCGCAAGGATGATCAATTTGTATCCTGCATCCCAACCATCAATGTCGAGTGATGGGTCGCTTTCCGCAAAACCATTGCTCTGAGCTTGTGCTAAAGCATCATCAAAAGTCAATTTGTCCAGCCGAAGTTTGCTTAGCAAATAATTGGTAGAGCCATTTACAATTCCTTCCAGGCCAGTGATTTTTTCATTGGCATAATGACTTTCCAAAAGACGAATCACGGGAACAGCCCCTGCCACTGCCCCTTCATACAAAAGCGTTTTTCCTGTTTGATTTTGAAGGTCGATAAAAAAGCGAAGACTGTTGGCGATTGCTGCCTTGTTGGCGCTAATCACATCTTTGCCCGAGCGGAGAGATTGAGCAATGAGCGCTGTAGCTTCCGCGCCATTGTCAATCAGCTCAATCACAAGGTCTATTGATGAATCTTCTAAAACCTCCGAAGCATCGGTGGTCAGAAGTTCGGAGTTAATGTCCGTGTGTTTTCCAGGGTGCTTGATGCAAATCTTCTTTATGTTAATCTGATCGGAATAGAATTTTTGAATGTTGCTATACACTCCTCTTCCTACACAGCCGAGGCCAAAAAGGCCAATGTTTATCTTGTTGCTCATACCGCTAATTCTTCTTCAGTTTGTTTAATTTTAGATTTAAAAGTGGCCGCCAAAGCCTGGTCCAAATCGTAGATCAAATCCTGCGTGGCTTCGGTTCCTACCGAAAGGCGAATCAGTGAATCTTTGATTCCGGCATTTAGGCGGGTTTCGCGCGGGGTTGATTTATGAGTCATCAAGGCGGGGACACAAAGCAGACTTTTTATTCCGCCAAGACTTTCGGCCAGTTTGAAGAGTTTGGTTTTTTGAACCACATCAACTGCCAATTCTTCTTTGTCTTCTTTTAGTGAAAACGAAATGATACTGCCAAACTTGGATTGTTGCTCTTTAGCGATATCATGATTGGGATGGTTTTCCAGACCCGGGTAATACACCAAATCTACTTGTGGGTGAGCTTGTAGCCAATGTGCGATTTCATAGGCTGAATCTGCTTGCGCATTTACACGTAAGTGTAAGGTTTCAATTCCGCGGATTACCAACCAGCTGTCTTGCGGCCCGAGCACAGCACCTGTAGCATTTTGAATGAACTTGATTTTTTCACCTAGTTCTTGATTTTTACAAATTACTAAGCCTGCAATAAGATCAGAATGGCCGCCTAAATATTTGGTGGCACTGTGGATGATTAAATCTGCCCCAAGCTTAATAGGCTGCTGCAATACCGGAGAGGCAAAGGTGTTATCCACCACCACAAGGCAATCTTTAGCGTGAGCCACTTTGCAAATCTTCTGAATGTCAGAAATTTTGAGGGTTGGGTTGGTAGGGGTTTCTAGCCAAACTAGCTTGGTGGCTGGCGAAATGGCATCGACCACATTTTCCACGGAAGTGGTATCAACGTACTTCACGTTAATGCCAAATTTCTTGTAGATGTGCGTGAAGCAACGGAACGAACCACCGTAAATATCATCAACCGCAATGATTTCATCACCGGCCGAAAGCAGTTTGATAACTGCATCTACGGCTGCTAGTCCGCTGGCAAAAGCGTAGCCGGAATGTCCACCTTCGAGGTGAGCGGCCAAATCTTCCAGCGCCTGGCGTGTGGGGTTGTTGCTTCGTGAATAATCAAAACCTTGATTTACTCCGGGTGCCTGCTGCACAAAAGTGGAGGTTTGGTAGATTGGTGTTGAGATCGCGCCAGTTTGCGGATCAGGTTGTAAGAAGTGAAGGCTTTTTGTGATAGCTTCCATAAGTGTGTAAATTTTAAATAATTAAAAATTATACAAACACTTATCACAGAAGATGAAGAACAAAGGAGTTCTAGATCTTCCTGCACAAGAATGTTGGGGAAGATCAAAACGTCAACAATGCGATATTTTGAAAATGAGTCCAACTTATCTTTCCACACTTGCGTGCGGCAGGAGTTAGCACCTTATTCTCTTTTTGAAGCGAGAACAGGTTGCTAAGGTTTCAAAGGGCCATACCCTCCACCTTTCTGGATAAGAAATTGTAAATGAACGATTACTGGGGTCAAACTTATAACAAAATTCTAATCGTCCAAACACGGGGTGGCAAAAAAGTGATTTGAGAGGGGCTCTTCAAAGACTTGAAAATGAGCTGTGTTTTTAGGTTTTATAAGGGATGAAGGAAGTTTGAAAAAAGACGAAAAAAAATTGAAATTGGTTTTTAAGAGTTGGTGAAAAAGATGAATTTCGATCGAAAATGGGCTCAATCTTTACAAGGTTTGTATGTTTATATTCGTAGGGGCTTTAATTATTTGAAAATTATGTTTGCAAAGAAGATATTACCATTGATGATAATTGTCTTGATGAGTTTGCCGGGCCGCTCTCAAGCGGATAAGCAAATTGGGCTGGATTCGGTTTGTGTGTATTTGGAGATTTCAGAAAGGGGGCATACTACCGCTGGAGCCTACACTCATTTCAATGACTTAAAGGATAGAGGTATTCAAAAAATGTGTATTTCTATGGAAGAGAAAATAAGGCTGCAGGAAATTATGAATAGAGCTAAACAGAAAAGGCATTTTCAGCGGAAACTAGCTATGGGATTGGTTTTTTGTGAAGTTAGTTTTGAGAACAGTGCGTTTAATTCAAGGGTTGCCATATGGGTTGGATCAGAAGTGGGGGACATTATGGACTTATCAAGCCGAAAAGATTATTTGGTAACTGAGAAGAGAGACTTGGAATGGCTTATGGGGTTTAAGAACAAAATTGAACAATCACTTTAGAGCTTTAAGTTTATCCACCTGAATTATCCTCATCTCCTCGATCTAAACATCTTAAACCCTCCTTCTTTCTAGAAGAGGAATGTGCTGCGTGAAATTGTGCACCCTCGCCCTTCGGGCACTTCCGCCAGCGGGAGATATGCATTGTGTCCCCCTTTGGAGGGGGTGGCTGAAAGCCGGGGGAGGACAGTTTTTACTTTGAAAGCATTATGCTTTCAACCCTACATTTCATGTGTTATATTCGTGATAATTGAATACGGGAGCTTATGGTAGTGGTCAATTCGTGGTCATAAACGGAACCTCCAAAAAATTTCTATTTTCGTCTCACTCAGTTAAACTAGAACTATGCCTCTATTTCGAAAGCTACTTTTTATTACATTTTCTTTTGTGTCACTTTTCTTATCAGCTCAAAGCTTTAAGCCCTATCACTCTTATGGCGTGGTAGTAAATGCCCATTCGGTAAGTTTGCTTACCACGCAGCAAGCTGCTAATAATGGATATAGTAAGGCAGGAGAAGATATGGGTGGCAGTACTTTTGGTTTCGATTTTTTAGCCCATTATGATTATGGAGCCCTCAAGTGGCTGGGTGTAGGAACAGGTCTTGGCTTCAGTCGAAGAGGTGGGCGTGGTGCAGATGGTTATTCCTATGATGACAAAAGGTACCTTTCTTATCTTAATATCCCGGTGCGTGTGCAGTTTAAACCGTGGTACTATATATGGTTCGAAGCCAGTGTTGAGGTGCTTTATTTTTTAAACTATAAGGATGTGGGGTATTTTAGCTACCCTGGAGTTTCTGGTGGTAATGGGCCGTTTAATGCAGAAGGAATAAATAATATGACTGTAAGCTTTATACCTGCTTTAAGATTTAATCTGTTTGATGGGTTTTCATTTAATATTGGATATTCAATGGGCCTTGGCGATGCGGCTGCAGTGAAAGTTAGTCAGCCTACAGCTATGAGTACTACTTACAAAAATTTCAGTGTCTTTGTAGGGGTAAGATATATGTTTAACCAGCCTGAGAAGTAATTAGGGTTGATAAAGATTAAATCCATCAGGCTTTAAAAATCAAATGAGTCTTCCTTTTTTAAGTGTTTTCGCACTCTTAACATATGAAGTCAAAATCAGTGCTAATCCGTAAGACCTGCGTTATCCGTGTCTACTTTCCATCACAGAGTTTAACGGGGCATTGCGCCCTTTGCGACTTAGCATGAAATCAATCCACGCTTCTATTTTTCCAATTCTTAAAACCCACGAATTTTCAAATCCTTTTTTCGGCCCTTTTCCGCCAATAAGTCAGTAGCTTCGCTGAGGCACATTTTTAGTGTTTCAATACGCCATTAATATGGCTAAATTTGCCACCCCTTGATAAAATGAAGATATGTTAGGTAATATTATAGAGAAGTTATTTGGCTCCAAAAGTGGCCGCGATATAAAAGAGCTGCAACCCTTTGTAGATAAGGTAAAGGCCATTTTTCCAACGTACGAACCCCTTACTCATGATGAGCTTCGTGGAAAGACTTTAGAGTTCAAAAAAAGGATAGCTGATAACATTACCGAAGAGACTTCGAGGATAGCTGAGCTTAAAGAAAAGCTGGAAACCGAAGAAGGCGTAGAAGCCAAAGAAGCGTTTTTCAATGAAATTGACGCTTTGGAGCAAACTGCGTATGACAAAACTGAAAAGCTTTTGCTGGAAATGTTGCCCGAAGCTTTTGCTGTAGTAAAAGAAACAGGTCGCAGGTTTAGTGAAAGCGAAACCATGGAAGTTTCGGTTACTGATTTTGATAAAGAAGTGGCTTCATTTAGTGATGCGGTAGATGTGTCTGGCGATAAAGCTATTTGGAAAAACAAGTGGACGGCAGCAGGAGCTGAGGTAAGTTGGAACATGGTGCATTACGATGTGCAGCTTATTGGTGGTAGCGTACTTCACAAGGGTAGCATTGCTGAGATGGCCACGGGTGAGGGTAAAACTTTGGTGGCAACCTTGCCGGTATACCTTAATGCCCTTACGGGGAAAGGGGTTCACTTGGTAACCGTAAATAACTACCTGGCAATTCGAGATTCTGAGTGGATGGCGCCAATTTTCCAGTTTCATGGAATGTCTATCGACTGTATAGATAAGCACCAACCAAACTCTGACGAACGTAGAAAAGCATACTTAGCAGACATCACTTACGGTACCAATAACGAATTTGGTTTTGACTATTTGCGTGACAACATGTCTCGTAGTCCAAAAGATTTGGTACAGCGCAAGCACAATTATGCCATTGTGGATGAGGTGGATTCTGTATTGATTGATGATGCTCGTACGCCATTGATTATTTCGGGGCCAACCCCAAAAGGAGATTTACATGAATTTAATGAGCTGAAGCCTCACGTGGCTAAGCTTGTGGAAGCGCAGAGAGCATTGGCTGCAAAGGAGCTGAAAGAAGCCAAGCAACTTATTGCGAGTAGCGATAAAAAAGAAAAAGAAGAAGGCGCCAAAAAGTTGCTTCGCGCACATAGAGGTTTGCCTAAAAATAAAACCCTCATCAAGTTTTTGAGTGAAGAGGGAATGAAGACACTTTTGCAGAAGACTGAAAACTTCTACATGCAGGAGCAGTCTAAAAATATGCACATCATTGATGATGAATTGTATTTCACCATTGATGAAAAGCAAAACCAAATTGACCTTACGGACAAAGGTATTGACCTGATTTCTCAAGGTACCGAGCGCAACTTCTTTATTATGCCTGATATTTCTACCGAGCTGGCTCAGCTGGAAGGTGAGGAAATGGAAGACATGGAGAAAGCCGCCAAGAAAGAGGAAATCATGCGCGACTTTGGTGTTAAGAGTGAGCGCATCCATACCATGAACCAGCTGCTAAAGGCGTATGCACTTTTTGAAAAAGATGTGGAATACGTGCTTATGGACAATAAGGTGAAAATTGTGGATGAGCAGACCGGTCGTATTATGGAAGGTCGTAGATATTCTGATGGTCTTCACCAAGCGATTGAAGCCAAGGAAAACGTGAAGATTGAGGCGGCTACGCAAACCTATGCCACGGTTACTTTGCAAAACTACTTCCGTATGTACAATAAGCTGAGCGGTATGACCGGTACGGCAGAAACGGAAGCTGGTGAATTTTTTGACATCTATAAATTGGAGGTTACGGTAATTCCTACCAACCGACCGATTGCCCGTGATGATAGACAAGATTTTGTTTTCAAAACAAAGCGTGAAAAGTACAATGCTGTAATTGAGGAGATCAATACTTTGGTAGATGCAGGCCGCCCGGTTTTGGTGGGTACCACTTCCGTGGAAATATCTGAGTTGCTAAGCCGAGCATTGAAGCTTCGTAAAGTGCAGCACAACGTGCTTAACGCGAAGTTGCACCAAAAGGAAGCAGAAATTGTAGCCGGAGCAGGACAGCCAGGAGCAGTAACTATTGCTACCAACATGGCAGGTCGTGGTACGGATATTAAGCTTACGCCAGAAAGTAAAGCCGCAGGGGGGTTGGCCATCATCGGTACTGAGCGTCACGACTCTCGAAGAGTAGACCGCCAGTTGCGTGGTCGTGCGGGTCGTCAGGGAGATCCGGGTTCTTCACAGTTCTTTGTGTCTCTTGAAGATAACTTGATGCGCTTGTTTAACTCTGAGCGTGTGGCCAAACTGATGGACCGCATGGGTCTTAAGGAAGGTGAAGTTATTCAGCACTCTATGGTTTCAAAATCCATAGAGCGTGCGCAGAAAAAAGTAGAGGAAAACAACTTCGGTATTCGTAAGCGTTTGCTTGAATATGATGATGTGATGAACTCACAGCGTGAGGTTATTTACAAACGTAGACGTCACGCACTTTATGGTGAGCGCCTTCAGGTGGATATTGCAAACATGTTCTTTGATACGGTACAGAGCATTGTTTCCGAGTATCAGGATATGAAAGACTTTGGAGGATTCCAGTTGGAATTAGCCCGCGTGTTTACCATGGAAACTCCGGTTTCTAAGGAAGACTTTGACAAAATGAAAGCTGAGGAATTGGTTCATAAATTATATGAATCGGTGCTTAAGTCTTACTCAGATAAAAACGAACGCATTGCTAAAATGGCCTATCCGGTTGTGAAGAATGTGTACGAAGATTCAAATAATAATTTTGAGAATATCGTGGTGCCATTTACCGATGGAGCCAAAGGTATTCAGGTGACAACCAATCTAGAGAAGGCTTACAAAACTGAAGGTAAGCACTTGATTCGCGATTTTGAAAAGAACATTGTTCTGGCCATGATTGATGATAGCTGGAAGGAGCACCTTCGCGATATGGACGACTTGCGCCAAAGTGTACAGGGTGCAGTGTATGAGCAAAAAGATCCACTTTTGATTTACAAGTTTGAGGCTTTCCAGCTTTTCAAAACTATGGTGGATAAGAGTAATAAGGAGATTGTTTCTTTCCTTTTCAAAGGGCAGTTACCAAGCCAGGATACTCAAGTGCAGCAGGCACAGGCACCAAAGCGTGCCAATTATGATAATCTTCAAACATCGCATGAGCAGTTGGAGTCATCTGGTGCAAATGAAACCAGAGAAGACCAGCCACGCGAGCGTCCAAAACCACAGCCTGTGGTGAGCGAAAAGACGCATGGCAGAAATGATGTGGTGACGATTCAAAACTTAACAACTGGCGAAAAACAGGAAGTGAAGTTTAAAAAAGCAGAGCCAATGGTTCAGTCGCGTCAATGGATAATTATTGACTAGATAGAGTTAAACTCAAATATTTAGGAAGGCAATCTGAGAAATCGGGTTGCCTTTTTTTGTGTCGTCTATTGTCAACTTAGAAGTGGTTTATTTATTTAAGGTTAAAGCGAACATTATGTGTGGTAAATCCTTATTTTTAAAGGATTCACTAATAATCAAATAAACCAGATAACATGAAAAAGTACTTTATTCTTAGCATGGGGCTTAGCGTTACATTTGCATTTACCTCTTGTAAATCAGCAGTAACAGCACAAGATGTTCTAAAGCAGGAAAGTAAAGCTAATGAAGCTACTGTAGAAGCTCAACAGGAGTTGATAGAATTAGCTCAAATGAAAGAGCAATATTCAGTAGATGGTGTAAAGGCTGAAATAAAGATTCTGAAAAAGGAAAAGTCAAAAATTGATAAGGATATTAAAAGTCTTGAGCAAGTATCAGAGTCAACTGCCGAAGCTACCAAAGGTTTATTGGGTGATTTGAAATCGAAAAGTGCTAGCATTTCAAAAAAGATAGAAACCCTAGAGGCACAGCCTAAAGAAAATTGGTCGGAATCTATTGAAAGTATTAATCAAAGCATACAAGAATTGCAGCAAGAAGTAAATGTAATTACTGCAAACATTAATAGAACGGAAGAATAAAGTAGTTGAACTACAGTTGTTTACTAAGCCCTGGCACTTGTGCCGGGGTTTTTTATTTAACTTTAGGGCAACCCTAAATTAATTTCCCGTCTATATAAATGGGTACACTTTAAATTATTAATGAATTCTAAGCCGGAACATAGCATCCATTTGGAAAACTTGGGGGCACTTGTGCCACCCAAAGAATTCTTGCTCGACAACTCCGAGCAGGAGCTCATTGCTGCGTGTAAAGCCGGAAAGAGAGTGGCCCAAAAGCGCATTTATGAATTGTTTTCATCAAAAATGGTGTTTGTGTGCCGGAGGTATGCAAATGATATGGAGCAGGCAAGGGATTTTATGCATGATGGGTTTATAAAAGTATTTCTAAATATCAGCAAGTTTAGGGGAGACTCTTCCCTTGAAACCTGGATCACCCGAATTATGATTAATAACAGTATCACCTCAATTAAAAAAGAGGTGCGCAAGGGTATTAAGGTTAACATAGATGACGTAAAGTTAAGCGAAAGTGAAACTTTTGATTATGAGCTGGAACGCAAGCAACCTATTTCGGCAAGGCAAGTCATAGATGCACTGGATAGTTTACCAATAGGATACCGAACAGTGTTGAGTTTATATATTTTGGATGGATACACTCACAAAGAAATTGGTAGTGAGTTAGGGATTTCAGAAGGAACGTCAAAAAGCCAGCTGGCTAAGGGCAAGCGACTTTTGGCAAAAACGTTGAAGGACAAGTATCAGTGAGAAACGAGCAAAAAAATATGGAGGATTTTCTCAAGGAGAAATTAGGTCATGGTGAAGATAACTTCACCAATGATTGGCCAGCCTTTGAGCAAAAACTTGAGCGCGCTTTGTTTTTCAAACAGATGCGTGTTGGGGCTATGGTAAGCGTAGTGCTTATTTTACTTAGTATTGGTTTTTTCAGTAGTTCTTCTTTTTCAAGGTTTAATGTATTTCAAAGCGAAAGTAGCACCGAAGCCTACAGAGGGGATGGTAGATATTCTGATTTTAATTCAGAAAGAAAAACCGCTAGAAACAACGATGCCGCGAGCAAAGTTGCTGCAATTAGCGAAGCTAATGAACAAGTTCATGCCGAAATAAGACAGGAGGATGTGGCTGAAATCACGACTGCTTCTACAACAGAGTATACTGAAAACAGTAAGACCAAAATACCTAATGGTAAAGCGCAAACTACTGTAGCTGCTGCTGATATTTACAAAGAGGAAAGTACCCCAAACATAAACGAACCAACTCCAGATACAGAAGATGGAGTTGTCTTTTTGACTAGTTCTACTGAGCAAAATTCTGTGAAAGAAAAACCCATTAATGTGGTTGTTTCAGAGGAGTCAGAAATCGTATCCATGGCGTCAAGTAAGGTGAACGCAGGAGAAGATGTGAGCTCAAGCTCACCTAGTGCAGATGATAGTGACGTTGCGATTCCTGAAAAAACTAGAGCCGTTGCTTCTCACGGCCAGGCATTGATTCCCGATGGGCTAGAGTCGTCAAACTTTAAGGCTAATGTTAAGCCTATTGAGTTAATGGTAGATACACGTGATGTGAATAACATGAGTTTAAAGACTCCAATAATTCCGATGAAGTTGGTGCCTGCCAAAAAAGAAGCTTACGTGAGCCCTTTGCAAGAAAAGAAACCTTGGAGCTACTCTATTAAGGTTTATCCAAATTTCACTTACAGAAAGTTTACCGTAGCAGCCAACAAGATGCCTTATATACATAGAGATTTTATTGATCAGGTAAAGGTTTCAGAAAGTGGTGGTTTTAGCTTGAATGTGGGTTTTGAGGCCAGCAAAAGAATAGGCCGAATTACTTACCTTAATGCAGGTGTGGAATATATCAGTTATAAAACTGAAGCCAACTTTGATTTTATGAATTACCGGGATGCAGTGATTAATAATGAAAGCGGAAAAATAACCAGTTATGATTTTAGAAATGAGCCTGAGCACATCGTAATAGTAGATGCGAACAGGTATCATTATTTAAATTTTCCACTTAGCATAGCTTACCGTCCATGGGCAACAGATCATGTGAGGTTAAATATTGAAGCTGGAGGTAGCTATATGTATTTTGTTAAAGCTAATGGACAGTCGATTGACTATCAAACTTTAGATATTATTGATTTATCTGAAAGAGATTATAGAAACAGTATGGCTTCTATTTGTCTAAAAGTAGGTGCCTCTTATCATGTTTCTGAAAGTTTTAATATTGGGATTGAACCTACCGTGGTTTATTTCTCCAATACCATTTACACTGAAGAATATCCATTTGAGGTGGTGCCTTATTCTGTGGGAGTAAACTTCAAATTACAAATGAAGTTGAACTAGTAGATATTCTTCTATTTGTCAACTATCACTCCTTTTTCTTGTTGATGCTTCAATACCTTCGGGTAGATTTTTCGTATATATTCAAAACCAATTGAAATGAAAAGAATAGCATTGATAGTAATGAGCGTATTTATGGCTGGAAGCCTTGCCGCTCAGGATTATGTAGAAGTATCTAAAAACCTCCTCAAAGCCATGCGCGACAAAGACATGACGGAGGCTAAAAAATATGTAGACCAAATAGCCAATGGTAACCCGGCAGACTTTAAAAAGCAAATAGACACTCAGGAAGAGAAATTGGCATTTTGGATTAATACGTATAATGGACTAATTCAATATGAGCTTACCAAAGATCCTTCACAGTTTGATGATCGTGGTGATTTTTTTGGTGACGAAAACATCACAGTACTAGGCGAGAAGGTGAGTTTTGATAACCTCGAGCATGGTGTGATGCGCAGAAACACATCTAAATATTCAAAAGGATATTTTTCAAACCCCTTTAGTGGAGACTGGTACAAACAGTATCAGTTTGAAAAAATTGACTGGCGTATACATTTTGCTCTAAACTGTGGAGCAGCCAGCTGTCCACCGGTGCGTATATATGATGATAAAACAATCTATCAGCAGCTAAATGCAAGTTCAAAGCAATACCTGGATAGCCAAGTAAAGTATGATAAAGAAGAGGAAGAAGTATATGCTCCCAAGCTTATGGACTGGTTTTCCGGTGATTTTGGAGGCTCGGATGGAGCACTTAAAATCCTAGAGAAAAACGGATATATACCTAGTACCGATGTGGATTTAGAGTTTAATGATTACGATTGGACCTTAAAGTTGGGAACCTTCTATAAGGACTAATCTACGCTAGCCAATATTTTTTAATAGAGACCCTGCCTTGTGCAGGGTTTCTTCATTTTTGGCAAAACAAAAACGAAGCACATGATGCTCCTGCGGAATGTGATAAAATACACTCATAGGTATAGAAGCCACAAAGTGTTTGGTGGTCAATTCCTTTGCAAATTCCACTTCATTCTTATCGCTTATCGCGGAATAATCTAAAAGTTGAAAGTATGTTCCTTTGGAAGGAAGAGGCTTAAAGCCTGAGCCCTCAATGGCTTTCAAAAAAGTATTTCTCTTGCCCTCATACATGGCAGAAATTTCCAGTCTTTCTTGATGCTGTAGATATTCGGCAATAGCATACTGCATTGGTGTATTCACCGCAAATACCATGTATTGATGCACTTTTCTAAACTCCGCCATAAGTTGAGCCGGTGCGGCACAATAGCCCAGTTTCCATCCGGTAACGTGAAGCGATTTACCAAAAGAACCAATCTTAAAGCTACGCTCAGCCAAAGCTGGGAAGCTAGAAGCCGAATGGTGCTCATTTCCATCAAATACAATGTTCTCATATACTTCATCCGAAAGGATAAGCATATTAGTTCCTTCCACAATTTCTTGTAATTGTACCAAATCCTCTTTGCTAATAAGCGTTGCGCTAGGATTGTGAGGGGTGTTTATAATGATGAGCTTGGTACGGTGCGTCATCTGTTTTTTGAAAATGTCCCAGTTGATATTATAGTTGGGAAATTCCAGTTGTACAAAAATGGGTGTTCCACCGTTTAGCTCTACCATAGGGGCATAACAATCGTAGGCAGGGGTAAAGATGATGACTTCATCGCCCTCGCGCACACAGCAACTAATGGCTGCTGCTATAGCCTCAGTGGCTCCATGAGTAATGGTTACTTCATTTTCGGGATTATAGCTGTGACCTGTTTGGCGCTGAACCATATCACTTACTACCTGGCGAAGCTCAGGAACACCGGGCATTGGTGCGTATTGATTTAATCCGCGATGCATGTACTTGTTTACCAAATCAAGCAATACAGGATCAGTCTCAAAATCAGGGAAACCCTGAGAAAGATTGATGGCATTATGCTCGGCAGCCAAAGCTGACATTACCGAAAATATGGTGTCTCCCGTATTCGGAAGCTTACTCTTTATGGTTTGTGACATGCGGATGTTTGTGAGGATAAGAATTATGGTTCAGGTATTAGCAAAGGCGACTCCCCTAAATCGCGCGGCAAATTTAGCAAAGTACTTCTACTTAGCTATAGCTTAATACTATTCTTTAATAGCTATTTGAAGTATGGTGGTGGGAAAAATGGTCTTCGTAATTTCACCGCAAAATTTAAGCATTGTGAATTACCTCTCGGTAGAAAATATTTCAAAGAGCTTTGGTGCTCGCACCCTCTTCAAAGACTTGTCATTTGGTATTGCTCAAGGGCAAAAAGTAGCCTTGGTGGCACAAAATGGTACAGGCAAAACTTCCATTATGGAAATGCTGGCTGGCCATGAGCAGCCTGATACCGGACTGGTAACTTATCGCAAAGGAATAAAGGTAGGCTACCTTACTCAAGATCCTGATATTGATCCCACTTTAAGTATTCTGGATAATGTGCTTTCTGCTGATAACCCAGCCACTGAAGCAATTCGTCAGTATGAAATTGCCTTGGAAAACCCCGAGAAGGAAGATGAATACCAAAGGGCATTTGATCAAATGGATCGCCATAATGCCTGGGATTTTGAAGCGCAGGTAAAACAGATTTTGGGAAAGCTAGGTTTGCAGGAAGTAAACCGAATAGCCAATAATCTCTCCGGAGGGCAGCGCAAGCGCATCGCCTTGGCGCGAACACTTATTTCAAAGCCTGAGATTTTAATTTTTGATGAGCCCACCAACCACCTCGATGTAGAAATGATAGAGTGGCTGGAAGAATATCTTTCACAGCCCTCCATCACTTTGTTTATGGTAACGCACGACCGTTACTTTCTGGAGCGTGTTTGCGATCAGATTTTTGAACTTGAAAATGAAACCTTATACAGCCACCCGGGTAATTATAGCAACTTTTTGGAGCGAAAAGCTGAGCGCGAAGAGATAGAAGGTGTGAATGTGGGTAAGGCCAAAAACCTTTTGAAAAAGGAATTGGAATGGATGCGCAGGCAGCCCAAAGCTCGCGGTACCAAGTCTAAAGCGCGCATTGATTCATTTTATGAATTGAAGGGCGAGGCCAATAAAGATTTGAGCAAAGGGCAGTTGGATATGGAGGTGCAAATGACGAGACTTGGCAGCAAGATTTTAGAATTGCACCGCATAAAGAAAAGTTACGGTGACCTTAAAATATTGGACGGCTTTGATTACACTTTTAAGCGCGGTGAGCGCATTGGTATAGTTGGGCCAAATGGTGTGGGAAAAACCACTCTGCTCAAAATTTTGACAGGTAATGAGGAAATAGATGGTGGAAAAGTTATCACTGGTGAGACGGTGAAGTTTGGTTTTTACACCCAAGCCGGAATTAACCTAGACGGTGATAAGCGTGTGATAGAGGTGGTGAAGGAGATTGCAGATTTTATCCCCATTGGTAAAAAAGGAAGGAATGTAACGGCATCTCAAATGCTAGATCGTTTCCTTTTTGAAGGCGATAAGCAATACACTTATGTTTCAAAGCTGAGTGGGGGAGAGAAAAGACGCTTGTATCTACTCACTGTTTTAATGGATAATCCAAATTTCCTAATCCTGGATGAGCCTACTAACGATTTAGATATCCTTACGCTCAATGTTTTGGAGGAATTTCTTCTGGAATTTCAAGGCTGTTTGATGGTGGTAACGCATGACCGTTATTTTATGGATAAGCTTACGGACCACCTTTTTGTATTTAGAGGAAACGGTGAAATCAAGGATTTTAATGGTAATTATCGCGAGTACAAAGCTTACGAAGAAGACCGTTTGGAAACGGAAAAACTGCGAAATAAGAGTTTAGCGAAAGCGCCAAAACAAGCCGCTAAAAAAGAGGAGGCGAGCAAAAAGATGACCTATGGTGAGCGCCTGGAGTTTGAAGCCTTGGGAAAAGAAGTGGAAAAACTGGAAGAGCGTAAAGCTGAAATTGCCAAAGCCTTTGAAGATGCGAGCCTTGATGCCAATAAGTTGGAAGAACTGAGCCGTGAAATGAATGAAGTGCAGGATGAACTTGACGAAAAAGAACTGCGTTGGTTGGAACTGAGTGAAATGGAAAACTGAGGCACGCAAAGCTCCGAAATGCTTCGGAGCAAGTCGTAAACCAGCAAAGTTTTAAGGATGCAAAGAATCTGGAATTACTTGTTTTATTGTACTTGGAGGCTTGGGGGTCTTATAGACAAAGTAAGCACGAAACTTTTTGGAGGTTCTCTTATTTGAGTCCTTCAAAAGTATTTTCCTTCTAATAGTAGAAAGCGAGTGGAGGTTTTAAAAACATTGAAATATAAAGAGGCCAAATGGCCTTACCCGTGGCGAGCATTTCGGCTGTTTGAAGTTAGCACTCTGATCCTGTTTTTAATCGTTTGTGATTTTTTAATGACTTGGTTTGCTGTGGATGAAGAAAGAAAGATTTACTACATCATCTCGGTGGGAACGCTAGCTGTCTATTTGAATTATCGTTGGTGTTGGAAAGGTGATATTTACCGTAAGTATTTCCAAAAATTTAAAAAGAAGGGCTATAACAATTGGGATTATCTAGTTGCCCTCATGTTTTACTTTGGAATTTTAGGCTTTGTTGTTTTATCAGCTTTGGGTTTAGAATTTGTTTAGAGTTTTGGGTTTAGAATTTCTTTGCTACTTAGCGCCTTTGTGTGGAATGGAAAATCCCTGCCTATCGGCCAAATCAGTGTTATCAGCGTTCTATTTGATTAACCACAGAGTGTCAGGAGTTACACGGAGAGCATTGCGTCTTCGCGACTTTGCGAGACTCCCTTTTGCGTGGAATGAAAAATCTGCACGTATCAGTGAAATCAGTGTTATCCGCGTTCTATTTTAACAATAAAGTTTAATAGATCTTGGTGTTCTTAGCGACTTTGCGAGAATCTTCTTCCCGTCTTTGCGTGCCTTCCCTTTTTTAACAAAGCTCTAACAGTCACATTTCACATTTTCCCACTAAATTGCCCTTGAAAATTAGAACCGAACATGGAAAACATCATAGAGCTGAAGAAAATCGTGCGGAACTTTCCTTTGGGAAATCAAGTGGTAAAAGTGCTGAAAGGCATAGATCTTCAGGTGGAGTGCAACGAGTACACAGCTTTGATGGGGCCTTCTGGCAGTGGGAAATCTACCCTTATGAATTTGCTCGGATGTTTGGATACACCTACTTCTGGCGAGTATTGGCTCAATGGCCAAAACGTGAGTCAGTTGGTAGATAATCAGTTGGCGGAAATTAGAAATCGCGAGATTGGTTTTGTTTTCCAAACGTTCAACCTTTTACCTCGTTCTACCGCTCTCGAAAACGTGATGCTTCCTTTGATTTATGCCGGATATTCTTCAAAAGATAGAAAGGAAAGAGCAGAGGAGGTATTGCTTCAGGTAGGTCTTTCGGATAGGATGGATCACCGTCCCAATCAGCTTTCTGGAGGACAAAGACAAAGAGTTGCGGTGGCGCGGGCTTTAGTAAATAAGCCCTCCATCATTTTAGCTGATGAGCCAACCGGAAATCTCGATACCAAAACATCAGTAGAAATTATGGCGCTTTTCAGTGAAATACAAAGCAAAGGTAATACTGTGATTTTGGTAACTCATGAAGAAGACATTGCATTACATGCCAATAGAGTTATCAGATTGCGAGATGGAGAGATTGAGTCGGATGTGACACAGTAAAGAAGGGCTCGACTCCGCACGATCTGACAGAACAAGTAATTTGCCAATTTGCTTGTTGAATGGAATTCCCCTTCAATGCTTGAAGGGGTGGTCGACCGCAGGGAGAGCGGGGTAGTTAGAAATTAACTCGGGCATCTATTTTCGGACTTTAGCATCTCGAATTTTTCATTCTTCCCACCCCAGTTTATTACCTTCGCACGCATGGATTTAAATCTTACAGGAAAAAAAGCATTAGTATGCGGAAGCTCCGATGGAATCGGGAAAGCGGCTGCAGAAGAGTTGGCAAAAATGGGCGCAGAAATAGTACTTCTAGCGCGCAATGCTGATAAATTAGAAAAAGTAAAAAAGGAACTTTCTACGGCTCATGGTCAAAATCACACCTATCTGGTAGCTGATTTTGATGATCCGATTCAGTTGGAGGTTGTGGTGCTGGCTTATCTAAGCAAAGGAAATACCATCAACATTCTGGTAAATAATACTGGCGGTCCGCCCGCTGGACCAGCACACACAGCAGATTTGGAAGATTATGTTACTGCTTTCAGACGTCACTTACTTTGTAATCAATTGTTGGTGCAAAAAGTATTGCCGGGCATGAAGGATTCTGGATACGGACGCATTGTAAATGTAATCAGCACTTCGGTAAAAGCTCCATTGCCCAATCTTGGTGTGAGCAACACAGTACGCGGTGCGGTAGGTAATTGGAGTAAGACTTTAGCCACCGAGCTTGGTGCTTTTGGAATTACCGTAAATAACGTTTTGCCGGGTGCTACTGAAACAGGAAGGCTTTCTTCAATCATAGAAAACAAGGCCAAAAAACTGGGAATAAGCATAGAGGAGGCTTCAGGTAAAATGACCTCTGAAGTGCCTATGAAACGTTTTGCCAAGCCCGAAGAAGTAGCCAACGCAATTGCGTTTTTAGCTAGTCCTGCGGCTGCTTACATCAATGGAATTAATATTCCTGTAGATGGTGGAAGGACTCCGGTTCTTTAAAGTTTGTTGTTCGTGGAAAATGCTCTGCGAAACTTTGCGATCTCCGCGCTTCTGCGTTGAAGCAATTTGAAAATCACACCCTGTAAGAGGAAGCAAATGGTAAAAATGAAAAAGATTTTAAACTACATAGATGGCGAACTTCTGGAACCAATTTCCGGCAAGTTTATGGACAATATTGATCCTTCTCGTGGCCAGGTGTATTCCTTGATTCCTGAGTCGGATGGGGCGGATGTGCAGAAAGCTGTGGAGGCCGCGAAAAGAGCTTTTCCAATTTGGAGCGCTATGTCAGCCAAAGAGCGTTCGGAGATTTTGCTTCGAGTGTCGCAAGGTATTTCTGATAGGCTAGATGAATTGGCGGCAGCCGAAAGTTTAGATAATGGCAAGCCTTTAAAGCTGGCCACTTCGGTGGATATTCCCAGAGCCCGTGATAACTTTTCATTTTTTGCGACAGCTATTTTGCATGATGAAGACCAGTTTCATAATATGGGTACTCGGGGTTTTAATTATACTCTTCGTCAACCGATTGGTGTGGTGGGCTGTATTTCCCCATGGAACTTGCCCCTTTACCTTTTTAGTTGGAAAATAGCTCCGGCTTTAGCTGCTGGAAACTGCGTGGTGGCAAAGCCATCTGAGGTTACTCCGATGACGGCTTATTTACTTTCAGAAATTTGCCGTGAGGCGGGAATGCCAGCCGGTGTATTAAATATTCTTCATGGGCTTGGGCCAGCGGTTGGTCAGGCTATTGTGGAGCATCCAGAAATAAAGGCAATTTCATTTACAGGAGGTACCAAAACAGGTGAGCACTTGGCGCGTACAGCGGCTCCTATGTTTAAGAAGCTTTCTCTCGAATTGGGAGGTAAAAACCCCAATTTGATTTTTGCAGATTGTGATTTTGATAAAGCGGTAAAAACTTCGGTCACTTCTTCCTTTGCCAATCAAGGGCAAATTTGCCTTTGCGGAAGCCGAATCTTTGTAGAGCGTAGCATTTACGATAAGTTTAAAAAAGCTTTTGTAGAGCGTGTAAAAGGACTAAAAGTTGGTCCACCGCAAGAAGAAACCAGCCGAATGGGAGCTGTGGTTTCTGAAGTACATATGAACAAAGTTTTGGATTACATCTCTCTTGCCGAGGAAGAAGGTGGAACAATTCTTACCGGAGGAAACCGTGTGAAATTGGATGGCGAATTTGCCGAAGGCTATTATATTGAACCAACGGTGATTGAAGGTTTGGCTTACGATTGCCGCACCAATCAAGAAGAGATTTTTGGACCGGTAGTTACCATCACACCCTTTGATACCGAAGAGGAAGCCTTGATGATGGCCAATTCTACGGAGTACGGTTTGGCCTGTACTGTGTGGACAGAAAATCTAAACCGTGCACACCGAGTAGCGGCTCAAATGCAATCCGGAATTGTATGGATAAACTGCTGGTTGGTTCGCGATTTGAGAACCTTATTTGGAGGAATGAAAAACAGTGGAGTAGGTCGCGAAGGCGGTTATGAAGCGCTGCACTTTTTTACGGAGGCAAAGAATGTTTGCTTAACATATTAGTCTGTCATTCCGGCCATAGAGCCGGAATCCTTTTGTTGATAGTGAGATTCCTGGTCTCCGTTTTACTTCGCCTGGAATGATAGCCGATGATCATTCTATCAAGGAGTTGGAAACTGTCCGAATAGTAGATTTTAAATCTTAGTTTTATTTTGCCAAGAGTATTGTTCATCATTCCGGCCAGAGAGCCGGAATCTCTATAAAAAACAGAAAGCCCCGACTCTTCGGGGCTTTCTCACTATATAGAGGTCTATTCTGGTAAATTTTGAACGTTTAACACAAAATTCGAGTCGAATAAGACGTTGGCTAATTTAGTATCAAAGTTTGTACCAGGGCGGTTTTTATAGGTGAAATTTGTCAAAATTTCTTTAAGCTGCATTTTAGAGCAGGTGCGGGGTTTATGTGCTTTGGCTTCTTTAAATGTTAGTTTGATTTCTGATAAAGAGAACTAAAACAGTGTTTGATGGTTTATTTAGGTATTAACCAAAAACACAAAGATCATGAGCAATTTACTGTATTTCATAGCGATCATTCTATTAATCGGATGGGTGTTAGGGGCTTTCGTATTTTCACTAGGTTATCTAATTCATATATTATTAGTGCTTGCCATTATTGCTATTTTATTCAGACTTATTGGCGGGCGAGGAGTATAGATAAATGATCAAAATCATTCTTGGAGATATTACGCATTCCCCTGCGGATGTGATTGTAAACGCGGCCAACTCGGCACTTCGTGGAGGTGGTGGGGTTGATGGTGCCATTCATCGAGCGGCCGGACCGATTATAGTAGAAGAGTGCAAGGCTTGGGTAAAGGAGAATGGTGAATTGCCAACAGGCCGTGCAATGTTTACTTCAGCGGGCAAACTTCCACATAAGGGTATAATACACACTGTAGGTCCCGTGTGGGAAGACGGCATCGCCAATGAAGATCAACTCTTGGCGGAATGTTACATCAATGCCTTACATATTGCTTTCGAAAAAGGTTTCGACTCTATCGCTTTCCCTAATATTTCTACTGGCGTTTACGGTTTCCCTAAAAAGGATGCGGCCGATGTGGCAATATGTACGGTTCAGAATTTTTTGGGTTCTCGAAAAGAGCAGCTGAAGGTGACTTTTGTTTGCTTTGATCAAGAGAACTTTGACATTTATAAATCCTTTCTAGGTGAAGATTAATGCTATTTTAGTGGTATGAAATCTCTCTACATTTTCCTTTTTGCACTTTTGTATGGCTCACTTAGCGGCCAATATTATTTCCCTCCGTTAGCCGGAAATGCTTGGGATACCGTGAATCCATCTTCTTTAGGATGGTGTTCCCAAAAGCTAGATACCGTTCATAAATACCTTGAAGCTCGACACAGCAAAAGCTTTATCATTTTGCATAAAGGCAAAATTGCGGATGAAATTTATATGAATGGCTTCGCTCAGGATTCAGCTTGGTACTGGGCTTCTGCCGGAAAGACTTTGGCTGGCTTCCTTACGGGAATGGTTCAGGAGGATGGATTATTAAATGTCAATGATAAAACTTCAGATTACCTCGGTACCGGTTGGACCTTGGAGCCACAGGCAAAAGAAGATTTAATTACGATTCGTCATCAACTGAGCATGACTTCAGGCTTGGATTATAATATCTCTGACTTGAATTGCTTGGAAGATACTTGCCTTAAGTATTTGCATGATGCCGGAAACCACTGGTATTATCACAATGCTCCGTACAGATTGGTGCAGGATGTGTTAGAAAACGCATCGGGCAAAAATATGAATACCCTTACCTATCAGAAATTGGGTTCTACTATCGGTCTTGCGGGTTTGTGGTATGACTATGTGTTCTATAGCAAAGCAAGAAATATGGCGCGTTTTGGGTTGTTAAACCTAAATAAGGGAAATTGGGCCGGAACAACTATTCTTCAGGATTCAACTTACTTGTATGACATGGTTCATCCTTCTCAAAACCTGAATGAAGCTTATGGATATCTGTGGTGGCTCAATGGTCAATCATCATATAGGCGTCCGGGGCTGGATATTGTTTTTCCAGGTTTTATGGTGCCCGAAGCACCTGCTGATATGTACATGGCCGCTGGTAAAAATGACCAAAGAATTTACGTGATTCCATCCATGGATTTGGTGGTGGTTCGTCAAGGTGAAGCGGCCTATACTTCGCAACTGGCGCTTTCTACTTTTGACAATGAATTGTGGGAACTGTTGATGGATGTTTTTTGTCAAACCACCGCTTTACACGAAAGTGAAATTGTTGACCTCCAAGTTTATCCTAACCCAGCTTCTGGTTTTGTAAATATCAGTTCAAGTTTTGAATTGAAATCCGTTCAGCTGATTTCCCTACAGGGGGAGGTTGTGAAGCGTCAGAAAAAAGAATTTTCAAAACTCAACATTCAGGATGTGGCGGCTGGAGTTTACTTTTTGCAGTTTGAAACTCTGGCTGGAGAATCTTTTCAGCGAAAGCTGGTGGTGAAGTAGCTTAACCCTCAAGAATGTTAAAATGAAGACAGTTCAAATCGTTTTAATGACATTTATAACGAATGTCTTGTTTGGACAAATCAGCATCAATGATATCGAACAAGCTGATTTACTAATGAATGGTTTCCAAAATCATACAGATTCGGTCAGTCAATTGAAGCAGGGAGCGAAGGTTTATTATATCAGCGACTCTTTGTTTAAGGGGATAATGCTTACTCTTCAGAATGGTAATAAAATTGAAATTGACTTACGGTATAATGACAGTTATGGGGGCTATGCAGAAATAGGTGCAGATTTTGAAAATTATGTTCTTGTAAAACACCGTGGATCAGGGTCAGGAAACTCTGAAAAACTTCAGGTAATTAACAAAGAAACAGGTGAAGATAAATGGCTTGGAAACTATCCTTTCTATCTTGACTTGAAGAATGAAATAGGAGTTTATGAAGCATATAAAGATTCAACTTCACAAATTGTTGTTCACGATTTTTCAACTGACAAGACAGAGGCTTATCCAACTCCAAATACCAAATGTGTATGTTGTGATTGTTTTGAAGTTGTTCGTTTTGAGATGGAAAGTTTTACAATGCGGTTTATTGGTCTTGATGGAAAGACGACAGAAATAAAGGTGAAAAGGCAAAAATAGCGTTTGTCAGCAATGGGAATATTTTAGGTCATGAAGTGATCTCTAGTCCAGCGCCCTATCTATCAGCTTAGGATTTTGGGTTTTAGAAGTTTTGGCACCCAACTCCTGTAGCTTTTGGGTTCTTCGCACTAAGTTTCCACTTCCGGCACTTAGCTTTTTCATAGACTCCTGATAAGTGTTTTGAACCGTTCCCAGCTGATTGCCCAGTTTTACTAAATCTTCAGAAAAGCCCACAAACTTGTCGTAAAGAGCTCCGGCTTGTCGTGCAATTTCCTCAGCATTTTTGTTTTGTAAATCCTGATTCCAGATGTAACTGATGGTGCGCAAAGTAGCCAACAAAGTAGTGGTGCTTACCAACACGATATTGCTTCTCAATGCCTTGTCATATAGTTCAGAATCTTCCTTGAGGGCCATAGTGAGAGCGGGCTCATTGGCCACAAACATCATCACATAATCAGGCTGTTTGATGTCGTAAAGGTTTTGGTAATTCTTATCACCCAAAAGTTTAATGTGACCTAAGATGGAATTTACGTGCTGCTTTAAAAACTGCTTCTTTTCAGCCTCATCTTCGGTGTCAAAATAATTGCTGTATGCGGTCAAAGAAACCTTGCTGTCCAGCACCAAATGCTTGTCATCCGGTAGATTTATGATGAAGTCCAATCGCTGATTAGCGCCTTCTTCATTCTTAAAGTTTTTCTCCTTGAAATAGTGAATGTCTTTTTGAAGTCCTGCTTTTTCAAGGATAGACTCAAGTTGCATTTCGCCCCAACCACCCTGCGCTTTGCTATCCCCTCTGAGGGCAAGCGAAAGGCTTTTGGCTTCATGTGTAATTTGCTGGTTGAGCTCGCGGAGGTTTTTCAATTGCTCATTGAGAGCCGCACCACGCTTTTCACCATCCATGTTACTTTGTTCCACTTTCTTCTGAAAATCGGTCAATTTTTCCCTTAAAGGGTTCAAAAGTGTGTCCAGGTTCTCTTTGTTCTGATCGGTGAACTTTTTGCTCTTTTCTTCCAGAATTTCGTTCGCCAGGTTTTTAAATTCAACCGAGAATTTCTGATTCAGCTTTTCAACTTCTGCTTTTTGCTCGGCCAGTTTTTCTGAAAGCGCATGGTATTCAGCTTCTCGCTTACTCAGCTCTGTGCTTAGGTGCAAAGTTTGCCTACGCTCATCCTCAAGTGAGGTTTTGGCTTGAGCCAAATTTTCACTCAGACTTTTATTGCGCTCTTCGGCTAAAGCAGCCGCATTTCGAAGTTCATTCGTTTCTTTACTATGAGCTGTTTCTGTATTTGCAACTTTGTTTTTAGAAAGTAACCAAGCGATAATTCCCCCAATAAGAAGACCAGCTATGAGCCAAATAATTTCCATAAATCTTATTTAAAAAAGTTGTCGTACAAGCCAAAGGCTCCGGTAATCAACATTTGCGCAGCCAATGATCCTACTATCAGCCCCATCAATCGGTTGAACACCTTAAGGCCATTTACGCCCAAGCGCCTTTTGATAAAGGGCATACGGCTAAGAATTAAAAAGTTGGCGAGTGAACAAATAATAATGGCAATAGCAACAGAGGTATAAGATTCCCAGCCCTTGTTAGTAATACTTAGGTTTATGAGAGTAGTGGCCAACCCAGGCCCGACTATTATAGGAATAGATAGCGGAACCATGCTAATGTCATTTTGCTGCTGGGCAGCTACGTGATCCGTAGACTGGTGATTACTCTTTTTACCATGACCCTGCACCATGTCAAAACCCATTACCAAAAGAATAATACCTCCAAATACCCTAAGTCCATCTGGCTGAATACCGAAGAAATTAAAGATATAGGTACCACTCAAAAATAGGATAAGCATGGCCAGAAAAACCGTTTTGCTGCTTTTTCCAGCTATGGTTTTAAACTCCTTTTTTGTGGTAGTATCATCTACTAGCGTCAGCATAATGGCCCCTGCTGAAAGAGGGTTCATAATGGTGAAAATAGAAATGGTATCTCCGAGAATGTTTTTTAGTAGATCAATCAAGTCGGTAAATTTTCATGCAAAATAACGGTTTCTAAGCTTTATCGTGAAGGAATGCCCACAGGAGATTCGAACAATAATTGGACTGAGACTTAAAAGGGGTTTTTTGGTAAATTGGCGAAAACCTTTTTTTCATGTTTCCCGATTTAATTCAAGCAGCGATTCCATTTTTTGTAGGCTTCATTTTATTGGAGATTATCATTTCCTCTTACATGAAAATTCACACCTATGAAACAAAGGATGCGTTGAGCAGTATTGCCATGGGGCTGGGAAATGTGTTTCTTGGAATCATCGGAAAAGTGTTGGTTTTTGGGGCTTATACCTTTGTTCATAAGTGGGCTATTTTTAATTTGGGCTACGTTTGGTGGGTTTGGATAATTGCTTTTTTTGCTGATGATATTAGCTACTATTGGTTTCACCGGACGAGCCACAATGTTCGTTTTTTTTGGGCAAGCCATGTGGTGCATCACTCTTCGCAGCGCTACAATTTAGCCACGGCTTTGCGCCAAACGTGGACAGGCAATTTTACCGGAAGTTTCATCTTTTGGCTTTGGATGCCTCTCATCGGTTTTGAACCTTTGATGATTGTTTTTCTGCAAAGTGTAAGCTTGCTCTATCAGTTTTGGATTCACACGGAAGTGATTAATAAAATGCCACGGTGGTTCGAATTTATCTTCAACACGCCTTCACATCATCGGGTGCACCACTCTTCAGATTTGAAATATTTGGATAAGAACCATGCAGGTATTTTGGTTATTTGGGACAGGATGTTTGGCACTTTTCAGGTGGAAGAGGAAAAGCCAAAGTATGGTTTGACTACCAATATCAATACGTTCAATCCTTTGCTAATCGCCACACACGAATGGATTGCCTTGGGCAAAGATGTGTGGCAACATCCTAAATATGGATTGCAATATACGTTTGGCCCACCGGGGTGGAGCCACGATGGAAGCCGGAAAACTACGGAGCAGTTGAGAGAGGAAGCTGAATCAAATACACCAAGGGTAACAAAAACTAAAGAGTCATCTTATGCTTAAACAAATACTTCTAGCGAGTTTTTTTCTTGCAGCTTTTATATCCGCAGGGCAGATTTCATCACGCTTGGAAAAGGAGATGAAAGAAGCTTCACGGGATTTTCTACCCGTAGTGGTTGAGTTTCGTACAACTGTGAATTGGAAACAGCTGGAAACTAAGTGTGAGGATAAAAATGTTTCAGATTGGCCAAAGTTGGTAAACCGGGCTTTGATGAGGCAAGCGGCCAATACGCAGTCTGAAGCATTAGAGTATTTGAATGAATTAAGTGCAGATCAGGTTAAAAGCATAAGCTCATTTTACATTGTAAATGTGATGATTTTGGAAGCTAAGCCGGATGTGATTTCTAAGCTTGCAGCCATACCTGATGTGGATTGGATAGATCTGGCTGATGATGAGTTTTTGATTCATGATCCGATTATACCTTCTAAAAAATCCACAGCAACTGTAAATGGCGTGGAGCCAGGTTTGGAGGCCATAAATGCTCCTGAAATGTGGAAGCTAGGTTACACCGGTCGTGGGAGGTTGCTTTACAATTACGATACTGGAGTTTGGGCCACGCACCCTGCCTTTAGCAATCGATTTTTAGGAAACTATAAGCCGCTTTCACAATCGTGGTATGGGCTAAAAAAGAATTATCCGGATGGGAGAATTAGCAATCACGGAACTCATACTTTGGGCACTATGGCAGGTTTGGACACCGCAACCAATGATACGATAGGCGTGGCTTTTGGCGCTTATTGGATGGCCAATGATTATGTGAATAGCACGGTAGCCACGCTTCCGCCCATTGCTGAAATGATTCAGGCGTTTGAGTGGGCGCTGAATCCTGATGGAGACACCAGCACAAGCGATGATGTACCGGATGTAATAAACAACAGCTGGCGCTGGCGCGATGATCCGGATACTGTGCAATGCGGTGGCTATGTGGTGCAGCTTATGAATGCTATTGAAGCCGCAGGAATTGCTAATGTTTTTTCGGGTGGAAATGCGGGGCCAAATAACTCTACCATCAGTGCACCGCAAAGAATTAACACCAACAAGACCAGTACTTTTTCGGTGGGAAGTGTGAATGGAAATCTCACTTTTCCGTTTCCCATCAGCAGCTTTTCTTCACGCGGGCCTACCCAATGTCCGGGTACCGGAAATCTAAAAATTCATCCAGAAGTGGTGGCGCCTGGGCAGGATGTTCGTTCGGCTTGGGGCACAGATGGCTATAATACCATTTCGGGAACCAGCATGGCTGCACCGCATGTTTCGGGTGCTGTGCTTTTGCTCAAGGAAGCTTTTCCACAGCTTAGTGGAACAGACTTACTGAATGCATTATATGTAACTGCCATTGATATGGGTACGATAGGTGAAGACAATACTTATGGTAATGGCTTGATAGATGTCCATGCAGCCTATCAACATTTGGCGCAAAGCCACACGCCTGTTGATCCCAAACAAGTGGACTGGGATATTGCTGTAAAAGGTATGATCTACTCACCAATAGATACCGCTGTAACGTGCTGGGATAATGTTTTTGATATAACTGTGACAGTAGAAAACCTTGGGGCGAATACCATTGATAGCTTCTACGTGAATTGTTGGTTGGATGGTGTCCCACTTTCATCAGTGCAGATTTCCGTTGTAGCCCCGCCTAATTTCACTACAGGTGAGGTATTTGGGTTTACATTTCCAATTCATATGAATGTCAATACCATGGGGGAGCATGAACTAAGGGCAAAAGTAGAACTTGATTTTCCGGAATATGACCTTATCAATAATGAAAGGATGGTGCACTTTAATAAGCGGAATAAGGAGAGCTTCCCTTTTGAAGAAGATTTTGAACAACAAAGCAGTTTTGATAACTGGTATGTAGAAGATGAAGATCTAGTGGCTACTTGGGAAACTACAGGTATTACAAATTGGACCGGAAACACGAAGGCGGTAGTTATCAAATATGCTGAGTACTTTCCACGCTCAAGTCAAAAGGATAGGCTGTGGAGCCCGGTGTTTGCCATGCCAAGTGGTGCGGCAGGTTTAGGTTTTGATTTGGCTTACCAGCAGCGAAATACCTTCTCGCTTTTTCAAGATACATTGAAGGTGTTAGCTTCTACGGATTGCGGTAAAACATTCCCTTATGTTCTATATGAAAAAAGTGATGCGGACCTAAATACTGTGGGAACAATAGGCTCGGATTATGTGCCTGCTGGCAGAAATGAATGGAGGCGTGAGTATGTGGATTTGTCATCTTTAGCAGGCCAGGAAGTCGTTCTTGCTTTTGAAGGAGTAAACCGTGGAGGCAATAATTTGTATTTGGACAACATCTCGATTTATCCAGGGTATTGGGATCCGGTTTCACTTGAGGAGTTAAACCAAAGTTCACTTAGTCTATACCCGAACCCTAGCAAGGAGCTCATTTATCTGAAATCATCAGAAAGCCCTTACAAACTGATTGAGGTTCAGATTCTTGACATGAAAGGGGTAAAGCAGTCACAAAAATTTACCTTAAATGAAGATGGAGTAGTTTATATAGAAAACCTGTCCAAAGGCCTATATATAATGAAGGTAGAGCAGGGTGGTGTTAGGAGTTTTTTAAGGTTTTTAAAAGAATAATTAATACCTAAATTATGCTCCTTTCGGATGGGTTTATAAGATTATGAAACATTTTTAAGTAACCTTTAAGTCAATAATTGTAGGAAATCGCTGAATAATTGAAAACGTTCTTTAACTCAGTTCGGAACTCTAAAGAAAAAGGAAGGAGAATAAAATGTATTTCGTCTGGTTACGTCTGTTTGTTCAGCCCAGAGTACTACACTATACCTTACTTTGCGCGGTGGTAGAAATGGTTATGCTAAGAGTAGGGTAAGTAGGGTGGTGCGGCTTGTTCAGTTGAGATTGTTTACTAATTAAGGTTTGAATTAGGAATTTTTCTTGTCTAGTTTCGGACAGTTTTATTAACCCATTTCTTAAAAATACACATCAAAATGAAGAATCTTTTACTGTATGTAAAAGACGCCTCTTTGTGGAATTACTTTTCGATTCATCCCTTTCGAAGTTTTGCCAAAAAAGGTGTCACAATCTCAGGGTCAGCAGTTTGGGCTGCTCTTTGCTTTTTAATTATTAACGCCACGGCAGTCGCCCAAGGCACCATTTCTACTCATGCGGTTTACCCCGATAACAATGGGTCATCGGCAGTTTCTTTTGAAATTGAGAGTACATCGCCTGTTAACATTACCGATATTTCTCATGTTTTTAACGCAACTACATCTTCATCCGAGGTTTGGATAAGAATTGGTGGTGTGGGAAGCCCAAATTCTGCAGGTGACCTGGAGGTAACAGCAGCCAATGGCTGGGTTTTAGACCAAACCGCTACTGTAAGTGGTGGCGGTGGGGCCAACAGTGCACCGGTTTCCTTACAAAACCTTACTGAAATTGCGATTCCTGCTAATACACCGGTTGGAGTGGTTATTACGGGAGGCATGCGCTATTCGGGGTCAAATGCAGCACCGCCCACGCCTACTGCATTTACCGATGGTCCTGTTACCTTACGCACCGGAGGTACCTGGGGGTATGGTGGAGCAATGTCCACTCTGACAAACAGTCCTCGTGGATTTCTAGGAACTGTAACTTACGAGCTAGGCGTAAAAGGAAACTGTGCCAATTCATTTACCAATTTTGTGATTGATAGCATTAGTGGAACTTCTGCTAAAATATCATGGTCTCCAGGTGCCGGCAATAGTTCTTTTTATCTTGAGTACGGTGCAACGGGCTTTACGCCTGGTACAGGAACTAAGGTTACGGGTGCATACCCCGGAGCACAACCTCCTGTTGTATTAAATGGTTTGACGCCTTCAACTGGTTATGACATTTATTTTGGAGAAATCTGTAACTCTGGTAGTGATAGTGTTTACTTTCCGACTCCACAACAGTTTAGTACTTCAAAAACCTGTTCGCCAGTATTAAATTTTAGCGCTTCAAACCTTACGAGCAGTAGTGCAGATTTTAGCTGGACGCATGCCAGTGCTGCCAGTGATTTTGATATTATTTATGGTACACCCGGGTTTGATCCAGCAAATGCTGGTACCACAGTAAATACTACATCTTCACCTTACACTTTGAGTAGCTTGTCTGGTAATACAGATTATGATGCATATATAGTTGCAGATTGTGGTGGTACTAGTGGACTAAGTGATACAACTGGTCCAATAAGCATTAAAACATTGTGTGGAACTTATAGCGCACCTTATTACAATGGTTTTGAAACAGATCCTCAGGATGCGCCACCAGTTTGTTGGAGCGAGTATGTTACCGGAACCAGCGCATTTGTAGAAGTTGAGGATTTTACAGGTGCTGCTGCCCCTTACGCTGGTAATCAGGCACTTTATTTATACAGTGGGTCTTCAAGCACCACACCAGGTACGGATACACTTATTGCAATTAGTCCACAGTTTTCGGACCTACCTACAGGAGATAAGCAAATTCGCTTTTATGCTAACGCAGATGATCCCGTAGATACATTGATTATAGGAACTATTCCTAACAAGATGCTAGGGGCACCTTTTACTCCTATTGATACTGTAACTTTTGCAACTCCGGATACTTATCAGGAAGTTATTCTGCAGTTGACTACAGCCAATGGGTATAATGGTACTGATGAATACATAGTATTTATGCATAATCTTGGAGGTACCTTTGATTATATCAGAATTGACGAATTTAATTATGAAACAATTCCAGCTTGCCCTAAAGTGAGTAATATATCCCTTACCGGAATCGGGGTAACGGACGCTAGTTTTACTTTTTCAGGATCTGGAAGTAGCTATGATGTTGAGTTTGGACCAACTGGCTTTACTCAGGGGACAGGTTGTACGGGTACTTTTGGTAGTAATAATATTACAATTGATAATACCACCAGCCCGGGATGTGCTACTCAATTAGGTGGAAATACAACTTATGATATTTACATAAGAAATAACTGTACTTCTGCTAGCAACGGTACGTCTATCTGGGAAGGGCCATTTACTTTTACCACCTTATGTGCACCATTTACTGCACCTTATTACAATGGTTTTGAAACAGACCCTCAGGATGCGCCACCAGTTTGCTGGGGCGAGTATGTAACAGGAACCAGTGCCTTCGTAGAAGTAGAGGACTTTACAGCAACTGCCGCGCCTTATGCTGGTAGTCAGGCACTTTATTTATACAGTGGATCTTCAAGTACTACACCCGGTAATGATACTCTTTTTGCTTATACACCTGCTTTTAGTGATCTTCCAGCAGGGGATAAGCGTATTCGCTTTTGGGCAAATTCTGATGCTTCTGCGGATAGACTTATTGTAGGTTCTGCTCCTGACCCTTATAGTGGTGTTATTAATTCGATAGATACTATAGTGTTTCCAACGGCTGACACCTACCAAAGGGTGATAGTAGAATTTACTGCAGCAAATGGTTATAACGGCACGGATCAATACATTGTATTAATGCATGATTTGGGTGTGACTACTGATTATATTAGAATTGACGAGTTTAATTATGAGCTAATACCTCCTTGTCAGGCACCATTTCAGAGTGATTTGGGTGTAGCGGCAATCACAGCTACTAGCGCTAAAACCTTTTGGGGAAGTACTTCTCAAGGAAGCAAAACTTATGTAGAAGTTGGGGCAACAGGTTTTGTTCCTGGAATAGGTAACCATACTGTACTTGATTCTGTAGCTGGTAACGTGGATACCCTTTTAGTAACAGGTCTTGCAGGTCAAACTACTTATGATTTCTATGTACAGGATAGTTGTCTGCCAGGCGGATTAAGTGGATGGGTAGGGCCTTTCACTTTTACTACTAAATGCGTACTTAGTCCTATTACATTACCAATGCATGATGGTTTTGAAACTTACACAGGTCCAATTTCTACTGACGATGAGTTTTATTGTGGTAATGGTTATTCTTGGACAGTAACAAGACCAGGAAATACTGGAGATATTTTATTTAGCTACACGCCTTCAACCGCTCCCTCTACACCTTATGCGGGAAGTCAGTCGGCCGGTTTTCAGTCACTGAGTTCTAGTGAAGCAATCTTCATGACGCTTACATCTGATTTATCTAATTATACTTCCTCACCTGGAGTGGAGTTGAGCTTTTATTGGGCGGAACATGCGGATGAAGTTAATCCTAATGATCGCGTTTGGGCAAGGGGTAGTGTTAATGACCCTTGGATAGAAATTTTAGATTGGAATGCGGCTAATTCTACCTCATGGGAATATTTCAGTATAGATTTAAAAGGTGCACTTACCACTGCCGGCCAGAGCCTTTCAACAAGTACGCAAGTACGATTTGGGCAGCAGGATAATGCTGCTTTGACTGGTGGAGATGGATTCAGTATTGATGAAGTAAGACTTACCGAATTAACCTGCTTGGATCCTACTAATCTTGTAGCTACTCATATCGGGTCTGGTGACGCATCTTTGCAATGGGACGGAAGTTCGAGTGCGGCTCTTGGTTATCAGGTATGGTACGGGCCTGTAGGGTTCTATCAGGGAACCTTGACAGTTGGAGGTACAAAAATGATATCATCAGGTGATAGTTCATATGTTTCTGGTTTTACACCACAAACGTGTTATGAGTACGTAGTTAGAGGTATTTGCTCAGCTGGAGACTCTTCTCAGTGGGTTGGTCCTTTTGCATTTTGTACTACATGTGTTAATCAACTTTCTGGAACTTATACCATAGGAGGTGCGGCCGGACCAAACAATTTCCCTACCTGGGATTCTGTGGCAACATCACTTAACGGTTGTGGAGTTTCGGGGCCAGTAGTATTTAATGTAGCACCAGGTACATATAATGAGCACATTACGCTAAATGATATTACAGGAGCTAGTGCTACTAATACTATCACCTTTAATGGTGGTGATACTTCTCTGGTAGAAATCACTCATACTTCTACTACTGATGAGCCAACTATTTACTTTAATGGTGCTGATTATGTAACCATCAAGAATATTACAGTAAGCAACAACAGTTCAAGCGATGCATGGGGACTTATGTTCCAAAATGGTTCGGATAACAATACCGTTGATAGTTGCCATATCAAAATGCCAGTGACAACGACTTTTGAAATAATGGGAATTGTAGCCAGTGCAAGCCTTAGTTCTGCAACAAGTACAGGAAACAACGCTAACAATCTTACAGTGAGTAACTGTATGATTACTGGTGGTGAAACAGGTATACACCTGGAAGGAACAACTACAGCTGCCAGTTATAACGCAGGTAATCAGATACTGAATAATATCTTCCGCTTCCAAGACGACCATGGTATAGAAGTGGACGGACAGGTAGGTTTGAAGATAATTGGAAATGACGTTGATAGTCTGGTTAATACTCAGGCTGAAGGAATCTACCTTCAGAATGTTGATGATTTTGTTCTAAATGAAAATCGTGTGATAGCCCCTGATTGGGCTGTTTATATCACGGATGGAAACGATGGCTTTACACCGTCTGCAAATTCTCAGATTGTAAACAACATGATTGTATCGTCTACTGATTATGGTATATATCTAAATGACTTTGAGAGCACAGATGTATTCCACAACTCCGTTGTGGGTGAACCTGCTTTGTTGATCAATGATCAAAGCAATGCTGTAGCAATTAAGAATAACATCTTCTATTCTACTGGAGATTATGCCTTCGAATCTTCGGATGCGCTTAATGCATCTGATGATATTGATTACAATTTGTATTACAGTGCAGGTACAGATGCTTTCGAAATTTTGTCAACCGTTTACACTGATCTTGCTGCATGGCAAGTAGGTGACGCAAGTCGCAATGTAAATTCACTAGAGGGTGATCCGGTTTTTGTAGATGCAGTTTTTGATCTACATGCATTGAGCAACCTACCAAATAATGTAGCTGATGGCAGTGTTGGTGTTACCACAGATATTGATGGTGATCCTAGATCTGCAACTACACCTGATATGGGAGCTGATGAATTTGTTCCAGTTTCAGGCGATTTGGCTTTGATTAATGGTGAGTTTATTAAAGGTTTGTGTCTTGGTACCAATGACTCGGTTATGATTCAAATCGAAAACTTGATTGGTAGCTCAGTGAATTTTGCGACAGATCCACTAACTGTAACTTATGATGTAACCGGAGCTGCAACGAGCTCAGGGACTATTGTAGTAAATACAGGTACTTTACCAACTGGAGATACAATTACAGTGTACGGTACAGGTATAGATTTATCAATTCCTGGAAACTATACCCTTAACGCGTATATTGACCCGAATGCTGTAAACACGCTGGCATTTAATGATACGTTAGTGCCTGCGGTAGATTTAGAGGTTGACTCAAACCTTACTGTTTCGCCTAAAAATGTAACATTACTTACAGCAACTGATTCAGTGGAAATTTGCGCCACATCAGCATTCTTTGGTGGTGGCAATGGCTTCTTTATATCAGAAATTTCTCATTACTATAATGGAGGTTTAAACCCAGGTACCAAACCCTCTTACCTTACCTCAGATGATTATATTGAGGTTACTGGGGTACCTGGCTCGGACATGGAAGGAATTACCCTCGAAATATATAGAGGTACAGGAGGTACTTTATTGAAGAGCTTTACATTCCCTGCAGGAACGGTTATAGGACCTAATGGTACTGCCATTATTATGACAGGGCAAACAGGTAAAGTTTCAGAACCGTCTAATTTCTTGTATGATGGTAGAGGAGGTAATACTACCACTATGGGTTCTGGAGATGATGCTGGTTATATTTTAAGAGAAGGATCAACCATTATTGACGCTGTAACTTATGATGCTTATACCTTCGATGCTTCTACTGGAGTAACGGCTGCGGACTGGACAGGTCAGGTTACAGGTACAAGTGGAACGGCAGGCATGAGATTAATAGCTGATGATAATAACACAGCTGCAAACTGGGCTGTGGTTACTACTACGGCTCCGCAGGATGCTCAGGTATTGAATTCGGGAGTTACTCTACCAGCACCTCCAGCGACCTCAGGTTTTATGTGGTCACTTAACGGTGTGCCGGTTGATACAGCAAGCTGCACTTTTGCAGGTCCGCACACCGTTGGTGGAACATATAACTATGTAGCGACTTATACCAATAGTTGTGGCACATTTACAGACACTGTTGTTGTAACTGTACCAAACTGTTTCTCACCAACGTCTTTTGAGGGTGGGTCTACTTCTACTTCATCAGTATTTGTGAAGTGGGATACTACAGCACTTGGTTCAGCTACTTACGAAGTGGAGTATGGTAATATAGGCTTTACCTTAGGAACAGGTACCAATGTGGCTCTGGCAGCAACAGATAGTACTGAAATTACAGGAATCGCTACCAACGTATGTTACGAGTATTATGTAAGAGCAGTTTGTAGCTCTTCAAGCCAAAGTCCTTGGGTTGGGCCAATACGTATATGTCCAGAGGTCGATCCTTGTGATCAACTAGATCAATATTCTACTGGTTTGGTTGATAATGGAGAGTCTGCACTGTTTATCGGCTGGCAAGGAAATGGTGGCGATGCTGCCATCTCAAATACCCGTTCTCAAAGTGCTTCAAATTCGCTTTGGATTCATGATGGTGGTACAAATGCAGCTTCGGATGTTGTAGCTTATTTTGATACTATCAGCACAGGAGCATGGAGTATTGACTTTAGCTTGTATGTAGAAAGCGGATCAGGTGGATACTATAATATTCAGCAAAACCATGATCCAACAGGAACAGACAACCAGTGGGCTGGGGATGTATATTTTGATACAAGTGGTACTGCTCATGTAGAAATTGACGCTGCAAATACCATTGCAGGTACCTTTACTTATAGTCAAGGACAGTGGATAAATATCAGTACTGTGATTGATCTAGACAATGATACTGTGTGGGTTGAGTATAATGGAAGTAGCACCGGAATTGGCTGGGCTTATTCTAACTATAACCCGGGCGAAGATTTGCAATTTAACGGTGTGAATTTCTACAGTGGTGTGCTTACAGGGCAGACTTATGATATAGATTATTACGTGGATGATTTCTGTGTAAATCCGTACATATATGCAAGTTGTCTGGCCCCAGGTCAGCTAGTAGCAAGCAACGAAGGTTGTGACTCTGTAGAGGTTAGTTGGAATTCAAACTCTGGAAACCAGAGCTCAATTATTGAGTATGGACCAACTGGATTTACTCCAGGTTCAGGAACGTATGTTTCGTTTGTAAATAGCCCTCAGATTATTTCAGGACTTACTCCCGGTACTACGTATGAGTTTTATGTAGCAGATACTTGTGGTACAACTGATACAAGTGCTTGGGCCGGGCCAATAAGCTTTACTACTGTTACCGGACCTATGCCTGTAGCTTCCTTTACTTATACAGTAAATGGTTTTGTAGTAGACTTTAACGCAGGGGCAAGTACTGGTGGAACTAGTTACGATTGGGACTTTGGTGATGGAAATAATGGAACTGGCGTAAATACCAATCATACGTATACAGCGGGAGGAACGCAGACTGTTACTCTTACTGTATCTAATGGTTGTGGTACGGATGACACCACTATTGTAATTTCTAGTATCAGTGTGTTTGAAAATGCATTGGGCCAAAGCTTAGAGATTTACCCTAACCCAACAAGTGGTGAGGTGAATGTAAGTTTCGATGCGTTTGATTCTGAAGAAGTAGTGATTCGTATACTTGATGTTTCTGGTAAGCAAATCATGTCTCAAACAGATAATAATGCTAATGGCAAGATGAACTACAGTTTAGACATCAGCCAATTGGCTGACGGTGTTTATATGTTGGAAGTTTCGGCAGGAACGCTTAAAACCAATAAACGATTGATAAAAAGATAAGTAGTCTTTTTAATTGATACTGAAAGCCACCTCGAAAGGGGTGGCTTTCTTTATTTTTAAAGGATAGGTAATGGCTTTAACATTCGACAAAAAGGATGGACTATAATTTCGGATAATTGCAGACGTTTCTATAATCAACTAACAAAATAAAACTGCTTTATGAAAAAGTTTGCTCTGGCAATTCTTGCCGCAAATCTGTTATTTGTTTCATGTAAAAAAGATGAAAAGACAGCGAACCAAACCACGAATGTCAGAGCGTCTGATTACTTCCCAATGGCGGTAGGTAACTACTGGATTTATGAGAGCTATGCGATTGATTCGAATGGAGTGGAAACCAATCTTAATCAGGAGGATAGTGTGTATGTTTCTGCTACAACTAGCCACAATGGAGAAACATATTTTCAACTTGAATCGCAGTATAATATTTGTTTTCAAGGACACTTCAGGGATTCTTCGGGGTACTTAATTAATACATCAGGAAACATTCAGTTTGCGCCAAATGATTTTTCTGATAGCCTGTCTATTGATATCGAGACCAATGGAAGAGATACCTTATTTATAGGCGTTTATAAAATGGAAAAGGTGGTAGATCCAATAGTAGTTCCAGCTGGATCTTTTGAAACTTTGCTTTGCCGCAGTTCCTATGATATTTATGTAAAGGCACCTTTGAAGAAAAGAGAATTGTTAGAGTATCGTTCTCCTGAGATTGGGATTGTCAGTAAGCAATGTGCAGGCATAGGAAACCCCCTTACCATAGAAAGTCGCTTAGTGCGATACCACGTTAATTAAAAGGGAAGCTTATTTCTTCTCCCTATTCCGTCTATCTACGGGAAAGGTAGCTCCAAATACAGCGTTGATTTGGGTAAAAAAGAAATCTTGGCTAGCTCTGCCGTCATTTTCGTGTGTGGTGCGGATATCTGGCATATTTATGTAGCCGCCCTTAAACTCTAATTGCAGGAAGAAGATGTCTGAATTGATTTGGGACCTTCAGTTCCATCACTAAAACATTTTACCTTTCATGCCTTTTGTGGTGGCCAAACTTTGCGCCAGGCCAAAAAAGGTGGTCGCCAGCATGATGACCAGCGTTAGCTTTACTTTCATGTGAGTTGATTGCGAGCGGATTGGATAGGTCCAACCAGGTGGCGAAACTAAGGATTTTGGTGGAGGTAAACCTTAAAAACAACAAAACCCCGCATAATGCGAGGTTTTGTTTGGTGGAGAATATCGGAGTCGAACCGATGACCTTCCCGAATGCGTTCGAGACTCCCTAGCCAGCTGAGCTAATTAGCCATTCTAAGTATTTACGGCTTTTCTTCTTTTTTAACTCCAGTTCTCGCCTTCGGGCGTAAGCAATTTCATCAAAGCTTTCCGAGTATTTCAAAATCCAAGGGACACCACCTTTGGTAGATTTGTTTCTCCCAGAATTGTGCTGCTCTAGGCGGGTTTCTATATCCTGTGTTGAGTCAACATAATAACGACCCCAACTTTCAGAATAAATGATATAAACAAAACCTTGAGGCATAATTCTAAATTACGAAAGGTTTTGGATTTTGAGATTGGCTTTTGGAAATAGGTGGATTAGATACATATGATGAGAACCGGTGACCTTCCCGCAAGCATTCGGGACGCTCAAGCAAGTTGAGCTAATCCTTAAAACGCAAAAAGCCTCTCGTTTCCGAAAGGCTTCTTGATGTGGAGAATATCGGAGTCGAACCGATGACCTCTTGCATGCCATGCAAGCGCTCTAGCCAGCTGAGCTAATCCCCCATTATTTTTAGAACTCATTTAGAAGGGTCGCCCCGATGACCTTCCCGCACGATTGCGGGACGCGTAGCCAGCTGAGCTAATCCCCCATTTTTAGTGGACGGCAAATATATATTATTTTGCTTGTACCGAGCAACAATTTTTGTGGCTCCTATATTTCCACAATGTCCTTGGCCGAAATCCAGCCAATCTTGCCATCAGGCAGTTTTATCTTTTTCCAATTGTCATAAAACTCGGTAACGGTGGCTTTGGTGCCTTCATGCAAAATAAACACGTCTTCGGCTTTTTCACCTGGACCGCTTTTCACGTAAGTACTGGTTGCTGTAACTATTCCTGGGCGGTAGTTTCTAAGATTGTTCAAATGTGCATAGGCCAACCAAAGTGAAATAACTCCCAGAAGGAAACTGAAAATACCAATGGCAAAACCTTGCCTGCGCTTAGTGGTGTAGAGGTAGAAATAAGTTCCCACAAGCGTTATCATCAAAAACACCAAGGCAATCACTCCCCAGGTTCCAGGTTGAAAAGCACGGAATATAGATTGATAGGCCGTTTTAATCATCGGTTCAGGAAGCTTCTCAAAGCGGTCAATAGTGGCTTCGTTGGCAATGCTGAGGTTCTGACGAATGTCATCATCATTGGGCGCCAATCGTGCTGCCCGCTCATAATTAAGAATGGCTTGTGAGAGCTGATTGGTTTTAAAATAAGCATTGGCCATGTTATAATACAAAGCCGCGCTTTCCAGTCCAGCGTCTGTTATGGTTTTGTATTTTTCCAGCGCCTCGTCATATTTTTTCTCTTGATAAAGAGCGTTTCCCTCTTCAAATGTGGCCTTCAAATCTTGGCTGTAGCCAAACTGATACGTGCTGATTAACACTAAAAGGATGAGTAGCTTTTTCATACTTGGCTGTCAATTTTGGTTATCAGCAAAGCTGTTTCTTCATAATCTGCATTGGGCGTACTTCCTGTAGAAGCTGTAAATCGGGCCATTTCTGCTCGGTTCATAATATCGTTTACATGGTCGGCAGTGGGTTTCTCAATTCCCTTTTGCAGGAGTGTATCGTAAATAAGCTCCTTGCTCAATTTGCTTTGCGGAATGCTGAATTTATCAGAAAAGTAGCCCCAAAGCGCTGAGCTCAATTCCAAATAAAACGCTTCGGTATTGTTGGCATCCATTTGCTTTTTGGCAGCGCTCAGGTGCTTGCGAGCCTGCTTACTTGCCTTCAAGCTGCGCGTGTGAGTTACATCTACTTTGCGATTGCTCGTAAACAGGAAAAAGCCAATCATTCCCACGAAAGTGGCCCCAATAGTACCTAGGCTTGCATAAAAGCCTGGACTATTGATAAAGCTTTCACCTTGCTTTTTAAAGCTTCCACTTTTGGTTTTAATGAAGAGAATATCTTTCCCAATAAAGTTTACATCTTCTTTCTCGCCAGAGGCGATTCCTCCAGTTGCTCCGGGCATCGGTTTGCCACCGGTCACGGTTATTTCCCTTTCAGGAGAAGTCAAAGTTTCGTAGCGCTCGGTGCGTGGGTTAAAGAAACTGAACTTGATTTCTGGAATCTTGTACGTGCCGCCATAGCGCGGAATAAGAAGATATTCGTAGGATTTACTTCCGCGCATTCCTGCTCCGTTTACCGCAATATTTTCAGAATATTTTGGGTCATAAGCTTCAAAGGCTGCCGGGATTTCTGGTTTTTCTACTTCTACCAACTTGATGTTTCCGCTACCGGAAATCTTGATGGATAAAGTAACAGATTCATTGGCGGTAAGCTCTTCTCGGCTTAGGGAAACGTCAAGGCTATAATCGCCCACAGCACCATTAAAGTTGGATGGCTTGCCTTTTTCAGGGAGGGCTTTTACCGTAATTCCAGGGAAATTATCCGTAGAAGTTTGCTCAACAGTTTGCGTCATTCTTCTTCCAAAAATGTCGCGCCTGTTGGTGGGTACCGCTGTAGGTAATTTTATTTCAACCAATCCCGGACGAATGCTTCCACTGCGCTGTGGAATAAGTACCATTTGAGCAATAATTCCAGTGTTGAAGCGCTCGCCCTTGTACATTTCCTGATCTTGCTTTATGGTTTTAAGTTCAATGTCATTTTTATAAAAACCAGTAAAATCAGGTTGATCCAAAACTTCAAAGCGCCCGATGTCTGCATTGAAATACAATTTGTAAGAAGCCACAAAAGGTTCACCTTGATAGACCGTGTTTTTGGAAGTAATTACCTTGATAAATGCACTTTTGGCCGCTATCGAATATGGGTCATTCGGATCATCACGTCTTGGACTTTCTTCGCTTATTTTTATTGAAAGAGGCTGCGAGCGATATTCGTTACCATCTACCACAATAGTAGCTGCAGCAATGCTGAGCATCCCGGTGGTTTTGGGTCGCAATACATAGCTTATAGACATTTGCTCGCTACGCTCAAAGTTTATGATTTGTGTGGATTGTGAACGGCTTGGACCTCTGAGCACATAAAAGTCAGAAAGGTCAGGGGCTTCAAAATTTCGGGCCATGGCGTTTACCGTAAACTCGAGTGTAAACTCTTCGTTTCTTCCCACATGGTTTTTGTTCACCTTGGCGGTAAAACGCACTTGTGCCAGCGCCAGTTGCCCAATCAAAAGCAAGCCTATCACCAATATGTTGCGTAACATTTTCATATTACCAGTCCTTTTCTGATTTGATGGGAACTCCCTTAATTTTTTCTTCATTTACTTTTTTCTGCACATCCTGCTCTTCTTTGCTCAAAGCATTTAGCAAGCGCTCAGCATCTTCTCTTGAAATCTGTCCTTTTTTGGGTTGAGGTGGCTGCTTGCCTTCTTGTTCCTCATCCTTTTTATCGTCCCCTTTTCCATCTTTAGGGTCACTCTTGTCATCTTGGTTTTCGTCTTGCTTATCCTGATTTTGCTGATCCTGGTTATCCTTGTTGTCTTGGTTTTTCTGGTCGTTTTTATCCTGATTCTGCTTGTCTTGATCCTCCTTGTCCTGATCCTGGTCGTCCTGATTTTCCTGGTTTTGTTGCTGTTGCTGCTGTTGTTGCAGCTGCTTCATGGTCTTCGCCAGATTATATCGGGTCTCATTGTCTTTCGGGTTCAGCTTCATCGCATTTTTGTACGATTCAATGGCCTCTTTATATTTTTCTTCTTTGGCCAATGAGTTACCCAAATTGTGAAAAGCTTTGGCCTTTTCTTCTTTATCCTGAGCGGTAGCTGCCACTTTTGCAAATTGCTGAGTGGCTTCTTCATAACGCTCTTGTTTGTAAAGAGCATCACCAAGGTTAAAGGCACCCTTTATATCATCTTCCGGTTGAGCCTCCAAAGCCTTGCGATAGTTTACTTCGGCTTCGTCATACTTCCCTTCTTTATAAAGTTGGTTTCCCTCCTTCAGGCCACTGTTGTATTTCTGACCAAAAACGGCCAGTTGTAACAGGCAAAATAATATGCTAAGACTTATTCTCATGCTTCTCAAATAAACCTAATTTTTTAAACCATTGCGTTTTGCGCTCCAATACAAACACATCCAAAATCAATAACAAAAGTGCCAAACCTAAAAACCATTGAAATTGAGATTCGTAATCAGCAAACACGGTAGCTTCAAATTCTTTCTTTTCCATTTCGCTGATGGACTCCATCAAAAACTCTACAACCTCGCGGGTATTGGTCCCATTTACGTAAGCACCATTGGTTTCTGAGGCAATTTCTTTTAGTACGTCAGTGTTTAGTTTAGAAACTACCACTTCACCATTCCTATCTTTCTTATAACCAATATTGCGACCATTTCTCATATCAGGAATTGGCGCCCCACGGTCGGTTCCAATTCCTATGGTAAAGATTTTTATGCCTTGTTCTTTTGCTTTTTCTGCAGCCTCCAGCACGCCTTCTTCATGGTCTTCACCATCGGTAAGAATAACCAGTACGCGATTCTTTTGATCTTCATCATCATAATAGGAGCTAGCCATTTTTAGCGCATCAGCTATGGCAGTTCCCTGCGAAGGGATAATGTCGGTGTCAACTGATTTTAAAAACAAACGGGCCGCACTATAATCGGTGGTGATGGGCAATTGCGGGTAAGCACTACCTGCATAAATTATCATTCCCACACGGTCACTCACCAAATTATCAAGCGTGCGCGAAACCAGTTGTTTGGCTTTCTCCAATCGGTTGGGACGCACATCTTCGGCCAGCATACTTTTACTCACGTCAATGGCAAATACAATGTCCACGCCCTCGCGTTTCACGGTTTCCAGGCTGGTGCCAATTTTTGGGTTAACCAAACCAACACTTAGCGAGGCGATGATGAGCAGCGCCAAAATGAGCTTTATCATTCCTTTGATGCTACTCCTTTCGGGTGCCAATTTTTCCAAAAGCTCAGGGTCACCAAATGACTTTCTGGCTCTTTTTTTCCAAAGTGCCAATGCCAGGTATAGCACAATCACCACCGGAATGATGGCGAGTAAATAGAAGTAATATGGATGGTCGAGTTCGTACATTTTATATAAAACTTCTGTAAACTGTAAATCTTAATAATAGCTCCAAAGCAAATAGAATCAAGGCTGCTAACGCGAAGTTTTCAAATTTCTCATCATAAGAGTAAAATTTCAACTCCTGCAGTTTGGTTCTTTCCAGCTTGTCAATTTCTCCGTAAATCTCGTTCAGCTTATCGTTGTCGGTGGCCCTAAAATATTTCCCGCCCGTTTGATCAGCAATGTTTTTCAAAAGCTCCTCGTCAATATTTACCGGAAGGTTTCTATACATTAAATTGCCACGCATATCATAGGCGTATGGAGTGGGGGCGGTTCCTTTAGTTCCCACACCTATAGTGTAGGCTCTGATTTTAAACTCTTCTGCAAGTTGCGCAGCCGTCATCGGGTCAATATTCCCAGCGTTATTCTCACCATCCGTAAGTAAAATAATCACCTTGCTTTTGGCCTTACTTTCTTTCAATCTGTTTACCGCAGTCGCCAATCCCATACCTATAGCTGTTCCATCCTGAATAAGTCCATTTTTAATATCCTTCATCGTGTTCAGGATAATTTTATGGTCGCTCGTTAGGGGAGTTTGGGTATAGCTTTCGCCAGCATACACCACCATCCCGATGCGGTCATTGGGACGCTCTTGAATAAAATCGGAGGCTACCTTTTTAGTGGCTTCCAATCTGTTTGGACGCAAGTCACGCGACAGCATACTGGTAGAAACATCAATAGCCATAACAATGTCAATTCCTTCGGCTGACTTGGTTTTGGAGTTTTCCTCTGAGGTGCGCGGACGAGCCATGGCTACAATTACCAAAGCAATGGCAATTAGCCGCAAGGCATATAGTAGTGGACGCAATTTTGCCAGCCAATTGGCTCCTTGAGCAGCCAAAAGCGAAGCTCCCGGAAATTTCAATTCAGGCGATTGCTGCTTATTTTTAAACCATTGCCAAACAACCAAAAAGGGAATGATCAGCAGCAGCCACAAAAACTCAATATTTTCAAACTGATAATTCAGCATTTTCTTCTTTTTCCGCGGGTTTAGTTTGTTCTAAAAAGTGTTTTACGGTCACCAGGGCTTCTTCGTTTTGAGATACGCTTGGTTTCTCTTTAGCATATTTTACCAAAGCACTCAGGTGAAGCAATCGGTCGATTTTCTCTTTCAATTCCGTTGCCAGTCGTAGCTCCTTCATTTTGTCAATCAGCTCGTCAGCGGTGCTTTCCATAGCATTGATGTTCATCTGGCGCTCCATATAAAGACGCATCACATCAGTAAGGCGAGAGTAATATTCTTTGATTTTACCAGACTGTAAGAGCTGGTCTTTTTCTATTTCGCTAAGCTGAAGCTGGGCATACTCATACGGTGACATCATTTGCTCTGGCGTAAGTTCTTTGTTGGCTTTGCGCTTTTTCCACCATTTTATGAATAGCCAAATTCCAACGGCCAAAACAATCAGTATCCCAACTCCAATAAGAATAGGCATCCAGTTAAATGGTGGCTCCAGTGGTTCTTTTATATCGTAATAATCTTGCTCCTCAACTAGCTCAGGAAAAGCTACGACCACGGCCACGGCTTGTGAAGAAGCTTCTTCGCCATTGGCTTTTAGCGTAAGCGGTGGAATAGCCACATAGCCACTGTCAAAAGAAGTGAGGGTAAGCTTTTGGCTCAGTTGCCAAATTCCATCTTTTAAAGTTGTGTCAATTTTTGAAATATCTACAAAGTCCAAACCTGAAATGGTGTCTGGAATTATAGGCCATTCAAAGTTGGTCCCTTCATTTACTTCACCTTTTAGCTGTAGCGTAAATTGATCTCCAATTAAAATTCTATTGGTGTCAATTTCCGCTGAAAAGCGCACGGGCTGTGCCCACGCAAGGGTGGTGAATAATAGAGTAAGGATGCTAAACAGTTTCTTCATCGTGCAGATTTTTGTTTAAAGTATCCTAATAATTTTGCGGGGTACGATTCATCAATTCGGATGGAAAGCTGGCCGGAGCCACTTTTTGAAAATGAATTTTTGAAGTAACCGAAGTTTTCATCAAACTGCTTTTTCAACTTTTTGCGCAAAGCTTTGCTACCGGTATTTACCCAATGTACATGCCCAGTTTCCGGATCTTGCAAAGGTAAAACTCCAAGGTTTGGTAACTCTTCTTCACGAGGATCATAAATACGAATGCCCGTCACATCGTGCTTTTGAGCCATTATTTTTAAGGGCTGATTGTAATTATCTCCCATAAAATCAGACAGCACAAAGGCGATGGCTTTCTTTTTTTGAATACCACTGAAAAAGCGCAAAGCTTCTCCAATATCGGTTTTGCTGCTTTTCGGTTCAAGTTCTATCAACTCACGGATGATTCTAAGAATATGAGACTTTCCCTTTTTTGGTGGAATGTATTGTTCAATCTGGTCACTAAAGAAAATGATGCCCACTTTGTCATTATTCTGAATAGCAGAAAACGCAAGCGTAGCACAGATTTCGGTAATCATTTCGCGCTTAAGCTGCACGCGCGAGCCGAAAGATTCGGATCCACTTACATCTACCAAAAGCATAAAAGTAAGCTCACGTTCTTCTTCAAAAACCTTTATATAAGGTTCGTTGAGCTTAGCCGTTACGTTCCAGTCTATTGAGCGGATATCGTCACCAGCCTCATACTTGCGCACTTCGCTAAAGGCCATACCACGTCCTTTAAAGCTACTGTGGTACTCGCCCGAAAATATGTGGTTGGAAAGTCTGCGGGTCTTGATTTCAATCCGCCTTACCTTCTTTATTAATTCTTTAGTATCCATGTTTCAGAATTCAGTTACCAGTTTTCAGTTAGCAGTATTGCAAACTGCCCTTTGCTAATTGCAAAACTGTAGGCTATGGTACTTCAACACGATCCAGGATTTGACTAATAATGTCTTCGCTGGTTACGTTTTCGGCTTCAGCCTCATAGGTGATTCCGATACGGTGACGAAGCACATCATGCGCCACGGCACGCACATCTTCAGGAATTACGTAGCCTCTTCTCTTAATAAAGGCATACACACGGGCGGTATTTGCCAAGCCGATGCTACCACGAGGTGAAGCTCCAAAGCTGATTAATGGCTTCAAAGAATTTAAGCGGTAATCTTCAGGGTTACGTGTGGCAAAAACTATGTCAAGAATGTATTTCTCAATTTTTTCATCCATATATACATCCTTCACGCGCTTACGTGCGTTTAGGATTGTATCCGTATTTACCACTGCTTTTATAGGTTCTGCGCCTCCACTCAGGTTTTGACGCATGATCAACCTTTCGTCCTCAAGCTTCGGATAAGTGATAACGGTTTTAAGCATAAAACGGTCACTCTGCGCTTCAGGCAAAGGATAAGTTCCTTCTTGCTCTACAGGGTTTTGCGTGGCCAATACCAAAAACGGTTCTGGGAGTTTATAAGTGTTTTCACCAATAGTTACCTGTCTTTCCTGCATGGCTTCAAGCAGTGCACTTTGCACTTTAGCTGGAGCACGGTTGATCTCATCTGCCAATACAAAGTTTGAGAAGATGGGCCCTTTCTTTATGGCAAACTCATTCTTCTGCATATTGTAAATCTGAGTACCGATTACATCAGAAGGCAGAAGATCAGGAGTAAACTGAATACGGCTAAAATCAGCCTGAATAGCCTTTGCCAAAGAGTTAATGGCAAGCGTTTTTGCAAGCCCCGGAACACCTTCTAATAAAATGTGTCCGTTTCCTAAAAGAGCAAGCAACAATCGCTCGAGCATCGTTTTTTGCCCAATAATGGATTTGTTGATCTCCATTAACAGGAGGTCTATAAATGCACTCTCTTCCTTGATGATTTCGTTAAGTTCTTGAATTTCAGAGCTTGTACGGGTTGTTTCCATGATTGTATTTCTCTTTATGCTTATCGCAAAAGTATTGTTTTATCAAAATGTTAATGTAGCAGATTTGTTTACGCGAATTTGTCTCGAAAATTTTAAGCTTGTAGTTAAAATCTTGTTAAAATCTGAAAAAGCCTCAAAATTATTTAGACTGGTTTTAAAGTAAAAACAGGGTCATCTAATGTTATGAAGTCTTAATGATGATGATTTACTGTATAAGCAACTGAAAATAAAAAGGGTGTGTCTAAAAACAGGGGTAAGGTATATGAGAATTTTCTAATTTAATTTAACATGAGTGCTCATATTTAACTTTGAATGTGGTTTTATTTAAATTGGTCTTAAGCCCTCCTTAACGTACTCGTTGGAGTTTTGTGCTCACAACACATAAATCTCTGATGATGAAAAAAACATTACTTTCAGCTTTAGTGGCCATAGGAACTATAGGCGCAGCTGAAGCACAAATCAAATTTGACCCAAGTATAGATACAGCATGGGCTCCAATTGAGGCAAAGTTGCCACAATCTCCATTAAAGACTCAAGTTCTTTTTATTGGTGGTTACCATATGGTACAAACTACTGATGTATATGGAAACAATGCCGGTGAAGCACTTGCCAAGCAATGGCATGACTTTATCGGAATTACACCTGACAATTCTGGTAGCGGAGATTTAGGTTGGGTTACGGTAAGCCATGAGATGATAACTTCTAATGACAGCATCGGTGACGGTGGTGGTATGACGGTTTTTAAAGTGAAGAGAGATCCAAATACTGATTCACTAATCATTGTTGATCAAACCTTAGCTGATGGTCGTTCAGGAAAATTTTTCAACGTTGACTTTGTAAGCACCGTAGGTGAAACAGGTATGAACTGTGGAGGTATTGTATCTCCTGATGGAAGAGTTTGGACAGCAGAAGAGTGGTGGCAAAGTAGTCTTGCTTCAACTTTTAGAGATACTGTAGATTTTACCATTGGTACTACTGCTCCAGCAGGTTTTCCAGGTTTTAATGGTCAAACTATTGACAGAGTAGAGAACCTGAATTACATGGTAGAGATTGATCCAAAGCAAGCTAAGGCGGTACGTAAGCAGTACAACTGGGGTCGTCAGCCTTTTGAAGGTGGCGTTATAATGGCAGATAACAAAACCGTATATCTTGGTGCAGATAATACTCCTGCAATTTTCACAAAGTTTGTGGCTAACACAGCAGGTGACTTTACCACTGGTACTACATATGCTTATAAGCACGATGCTTCAGGGAGCAACTGGATTCAGATGGATAATACCAACCTTACAGAAATGTTGAACTTTACTGATTCAGCTATCGTAAGAGGCGCTACAATGTTTAACCGTTTGGAGTGGGTAACAAAATCAGGAGGGAAAGTTTACTTCACGGAAACTGGTCGTGCAAACCCAGGAAGCCGTTGGACTGGTAGTTTGGCTAATGGTGGAGTATTTGCTCCTCACCATATCACTCGTGCTACTGCGCAAGGTACTACTCCTGATGCTACAGCTTACGAAGATTATTACGGGAGAGTATTGGTTTATGACCCAACTACAGACGATGTAACTGTGCACCTGGAGGGAGGTCCTGATTTTGCAACTAGCCCTGCTGTAAATGCTTATCCAGCGGTACACCTTTCTAATCCTGATGGAATTGGTACAATTACCATTAATGGTCAAGATTACTTGCTTATTCAAGAAGACTTGAACCAAACTGACCATGGAAGTATGCCTGCCGGTAAAGGAACTACTTGCGAAATGTATATGCTTGACGCTTCTATTGCATCACCTACTTTAAATGACCTTACACGTTTGGTAGTCGGTCCTGAAGGAGCTGAAATCACAGGAGCAGTGGGTACCGCAGATGGAAAAACTATTTTGGTTAACATTCAACACCCAAATAGCACACACCCTTTTCCTTATAATAACTCTGTAACCTTGGCTATTACAGGTTTTGATGAGAATACCGTTTCTAACTTGGAGTATGAAATGACCAACAATTTTAGCGTGTATCCAAACCCAACCACACGTATGTTGAATTTCAGCCGTCCATCTGATGTTGCAGTTTATGACAATCAAGGAAAGCGTATCAGAGTATATCGCGGTCAGGCTTCTATCGATGTATCTGACTTAACTCCTGGCGTTTATTTCATTCAAAATGATGAAGGCCAGACAATGAAGTTCATCGTAGAGTAATCTTTGCGAAAAAACACTCTACAAAATATATGAAATCTCGGTCGCCTCAGTGGTGGCCGAGTTTTTCGCTTTCTACAACTATTATTTTTTTCTCATGAATAAAAAGTTTCTCGTTTTAGTAATTATCGCTTTTGTAACCATTGGTATGCAGTTTTCCTTTATGGTAAAAAATACAACCGATGATGTGCGAAACCTTGCACTAACGTATGCCACTGAAATGCTAAAGGCCACTGAAAAATTAGAAATTACGGCTCAGGCATTCAGCGATGGAGAAGTGGATGCGGAGAGCTTTAGGCAGGTTGTTTTTGAAACGAGAAAAGTGTACAAGCAAAATGAATTTTTGCTTGAATACTTTTACCCTATTACTGTAAAAGGGCAAATAAACGGAGCGCCATTGCCACATCTTGACCCTTATTTTCCGCGCCCGGTAATTCATGAACCGACTGGGTTGCAAACTATTGATGAGATTGCTTTTTCAGAAGAGATTGATGAGAACAAAGATGAGCTGGTAAAGCTTTCGCATGATGTGAATATCCATTATCGAAACCTATACAGAGATTTTAAAAATCATCCTTTTTTGGATAGAGAAGTGTTTGAAGCCGCTCGCTTTGAGATCATACGTATTTTCACTATGGGTGTAAGCGGTTTTGATACACCTGGCTCGCTAAATGGAATTGAGGAAAGTAAGTCTGCTTTGGAGGCACTTAGAGATTGCTTTGAAAAATACACTCAGGATCTTGATAAAGAGGATAAACGTGTAGGTAAGAATACCATTAAACTTTTTGATGGTGCAATTGAAGCAGTGTCTAATAGTCCCGATTTCAATGAATTTGATCGCTTGGCCTTTCTCAAAGAATATATAGATCCACTTTTTGCCGCTATTTTGGATCTTCAGCTTGCGCTAAACATTGAAACTATTAACGAAACTACCTCTCTAAAACAATCTACAAACTACTTTGCTCGAAGCATTTTTGATGAGGATTTTCTCAACCCTTATTACTACACTCGTTTTGGTAAAAATTCGGATAATCCAAAGCTTAGAGAACTTGGTGAAAAACTATTTTATGAAACCCGATTAAGTGCAGATGGACGTGGGAGTTGTGCTAGCTGCCATCATCCCGATAAGGCTTTTACTGATGGTCAGCCAAAATCAAAAGCACTAAATGGCGATGGAGAACTGTTGCGAAATGCACCTACTCTTTTAAATTCAGCTTACGCAAAACGTTTCTTCCTGGATATGCGAGCCATGAAGCTGGAAGATCAGGTGGAGCATGTGGTGATCAATCCTAAAGAATTTCACACAAGCTTTCCAAGCATGTTTAAAACGATTGAACAAGACAGTATCTACAAAAATATGTTTGCCATGGCCTTTCCTGAATTTGCAGGCAAACAAATGATAAATAAAACTACCGTTTCACAGGCCTTGGCGTCTTATATGATTAGCTTGAAATCCTTCAATAGCCCTTTTGATAAATACGTGAGAGGGGAAACAGACCATATTGATAAAAGTGTAAAACGAGGCTTCAACCTCTTTATGGGAAAAGCAGCTTGTGGTACTTGCCACTTTGCACCAACCTTTGCCGGACTTGCGCCACCCATGTATCAGGATAGTGAATCAGAGGTACTTGGCGTGTTAAAAAATCCCAAGGCAGAGGTGCCAGAAATTGATACGGATCGCGGACGAGGGGTAAATAAAAACCCTATGGAAGAGGTATGGTTTTATGATATGTCTTTTAAAACTGTAACTGTAAGAAATGTGGAGTTTACGGGGCCTTATTTTCATAATGGAGCTTACGAAACTCTAGAAGAAGTCCTTGAATTTTACAATAATGGAGGAGCTGTAGGTTTAGGTCTAGACTTAGACCATCAAACGCTTGCCGGTGATTCTTTAAAACTTGAACCCAGCGAAGTGCAAGAGATCATTTCCTTCATGAAATCTCTTTCCGATGTTAGCTCCTTTCAAGAAGTCAATTTCTAAGAGTTATTATATGGAGTAAATTAATTTTAGAAATTCCCATTTGGAGAATATTCCTACGGGAATGATTCAGTATATTATTGATTAACAGTGTGGTTGGATTTTGGGCTAGAGTTTGCATGGAGCATTGATATAAATAAGGGGATTTTGCTAAAGTATTTACTAACCATATGCTTCTCAAGCATATTCTTGATGTGTATTAATGCTCAGCCCTCTGCTAAACTAGGCGTGCTCGATCTTCGTGAAGTTAACTTTTCTGGGCAGACAACAGTTCCCTTGTCAGGTGAATGGCGTGTGTATCCCGGGGAGTATTATGCGCAAGAAAGAATCGTGGACACTGCGGGACTATTTTTTGATCCTGCAAACGGCTGGTACGGTGAGAGAGGGGGTATGTTTCGTAAACAACAGACAGGAATTGCTACCTACGATTTGACAGTAGTCATATCTGAGGATGCCCCGAACCTATCTGTTAAAATCCCAATAATAAACACTGCCTACAAATTGCTAGTAAATAACGAGCAAGTTGCTAGTGTGGGAAAAGTTGGGAAGTTTGATGAAACCAGCGAACCGTATTGGGAATACTTTACACGTTCGGTAAAATTAAGTCCTGGTAGAAATAACTTTCGTCTAATTATTTCAAATTTTGATCACCATCGTGCAGGTATGTTTCAACCCATAGTTTTGGGTGAAGAGTCTCATATGAATACTATCCGAAACCTTAGGGTGGGCAGTGTTTTGTTTTTGACTGGATGTCTATTGGTGGCAGGTGTTTTTGCTCTGGGTCTTTTTTGGTTCAAAACCTCGGATGTATCGGGACTTCTGTTTTTCTTCTTTTGTATTTTCTATAGTTTTTGGGTTTCAACTAGCAGTTATGTAGTTATACCTTCTTTGCTCAGTGATTGGACGTGGATTTCTGTAATCAGACTTGAGTACATGACTCTTGCCTTTTCCATAATTTTTTACGGGTACTTCATTAATGCTACTTTAAAGGAAAACGTAAAATCGTGGATATTTCACCTTTGTACAATTATCAGCTTACTCTTCATTTCGGTCACGTTATTTGGGGAAGCATCCTTGTTTACAATGGTATACCCATATTTTATCGCATTCATGGGGATCATTTACTTTTTAATAATTATTAGTGCACTTAAGCTAGCCTTGTTTTCTCATAAACTCACTTGGATAAATTTAATAGGTTATACAGCACTTTGTCTAGTTATTGTAATGAGGGTCTTGACTTCTAACGGAGTTATTCCTGAGTATAAGGGGTTAGATGTCATCGGTAATATTACTTTCATTTTTTCTCAAGCAATGTTCATGGCTATCATGTTTGGGCGTAAGTATCGAGATACTTCATTGGCAGCATTGGCGGCATCGCGCACAAGGGATGATTTTTTGAATACAATGAGTCATGAGCTCAAAACCCCCATGAACGCTATTTTGGGAATGGCTACTTTTTTAGAGAAATCAAAGTTGTCAAATTCTCAAAGGGATAAATTAAAAGCTATAAAAAGTAATGGTGAATCGCTGATGTCGCTTATTACCGATGTGCTCAGTATTTCTGAAGTAGGAACAGGTAAACTGAAACTTAAAAACACTGTGTTGAGCATTGAGTCTTGCGTAGATTCTGCATTGTCATTATCCAAACAACATCTGAATAAAGAAAAAGTAAAATTCACTTCTTACATAGATCCTAAGCTGCCAAAACATGTGAGAGGAGACAGTTCTCGCATAAAGCAGGTGTTGATGCATGTTCTTAATGGCGCTTTTAAAAGCACCAGTAAGGGAGTGGTGGAGCTGCAGGTGAAGTTGGATTCGCAGGATGAGGACAAAGTTTGTGTGAGATTTGAATTATCTGATACGGGGAATAGGAATCATGATGGAAGTGCTTCATCGAGTTTTAGTTTATTTAAGGTGGGTAGCCTTAGTGGTAAGTCTCAGAAGCCGGCTGAAGGTGAAATGCACATGGTTAAGGAACTAGTAGAGCTTATGGGGGGGACGCTGGAAATAAGTAGAGTGAACACCAAAGGAACCAAGGTGGTGTTTACCTTAGCGCTTCAAACGTTTGATGAGAATACTAATAGACGCACCCGTTCCATGTTTACAGGGCATGAAGTGGATCCAACACTTAAGGTATTATATGCCGAAGATAATCCGGTAAATCAAAAGCTCATTGTACTAATGTTGGATGCCTTAGGGTTAAAAGTAGACATTGCCAAGGATGGTAATGAGGCTGTGGAAATGGCGACTAAAAAATATTACAATATCATTTTAATGGATATTCAAATGCCGGTTATGGATGGCCTCGAAGCATCTAGACGTATTATTCAAAACTCTAGTGCAAGACCCATAATCATTGCTACTACAGCAAACTTGGCTGAGGTGGATAAACGCAAGTGCTTTGAAGCAGGTATGAATGACTTTGTAAGCAAGCCAATAAATCAGGAAGAATTAAAACTAACCATTATAAAGTGGCAGGGTCTTAAAAAGTATCTTGATGATTCTGATGATAGTATTGTCAAGCTCTCATCCTAGTTATAGGGCTTGCTGCACCACTTTTCCTGAAATTATAAAGATGTGATCATCTTTTTTCGGGGAGATAATGTGAAGGCCGGTAAATTCTCCAAAGGCTGGTAACACTCCATTTTTTTTACCAAAATAAAAACAAGGCAGACGCATACTTTGCCTTCCTTTTCTTTGCATTCTTACTCCGGGGTGCAAGTGTCCACTTAGGTTATAAAGGCTTGGATGCTCTTCTGGTTCATGCGTAAAATTGTAAGGTTCGAGGTTTAGTTCACGAACCACCCTCATTGTCGTGTTATCATAACTATGCTTATGCAAAATGTCATGGTTTCCTTGTATAAGTGTGAATTCCACATTTGGAAATTCTAACAGTAACTCTTTAAACAGGAGCCACTCAGTGTTCATTTCAGAATGAAACAAGTCTCCAAGAAAGAGTACTTTTTCTGGTTTGTACTCTGTGATTAGCTGCTGTAAAGTATTCAGGTTTCTATGTGCAGCTTGTTCAGGAATGGCCATTCCTGCTTTGCGAAAATGCGTCACCTTCCCAAAGTGTGCGTCAGCAATTAGCAATGCCTTTTGGTCTTCCCAATAGATTGCTTTTTCTGGTAATAGCTGCAAAGTTTGATTGAGATGATGGAAAGAAAGCATCGCGTGACGAAACGAAAGTTGTTACTACTTCAAAACAGCCATACAGCGAAATCCAAGAGAAGGAGAGGGAGAGTGATACTCTTTAGTTTCGAGGCAAGTTGTGCGATTGGCTCCAGCAATAGAAATCCCTTCTTTATTGGTCATTTCAGCTGCATTTTCACAAATTCCTGAAAAAGTACGGAAGCCAAAATTGGTAGAATAAAGCCCCTCGGCCATTTTGTTTTTATCCTCATCCCGTGTCACCATTTTATATTCTTTTAGCGAGGGGAGTTTGTATTCAATCTTTCGATGTTCTTTTTCACTTACCCTTGCTGACCTCCATTCACAGTAGGCAATTGCTTGCTGGTAAGAAACACCAACTAAAGGGTAGTCATCATAAGCTTTGGAGGCGATAAAGTTTTCTCCATAGGCCATCTCCCATACGGCAAAGTCTGGAAGTGACTGTTTGTACTCTTCAGACTCTTCGCCTTCCTGCTCTTTGATGTCATATAAATATTCCTTCCACGCTATGTTGGTGATTTCAGTTTTGTCCAAAAAAGTATTTGCTAAACCAGGTACACTAGAGGTGCCTGCTGGATTTTTCCGGTAAGGGGAAAAGGAGCTAAGAATAATTGCTCCAACAAAAATGGTCAATGTGTATTTGAAAAAATGCATAGATCAAATTTAGGAGTTTGTGTAGGAATTACAATCTGGCATAAAAAAACCGCTCCGATGCACATCGAAGCGGTTCCTTAAAAGTCAGAGACTCTATGTCTTAGTTCTGCACGTTCACAGCTTCGTCAATCTCTTTTTTGCTTTCTACAGAAGGTGTTTCACTTGCTGCTGATCTTACAATGTTCATTTCTTCAATGAGGTTGGTAGCGCCAGCATACTTATCAATAATGAAAAGGATGTAGCGAGAGTCAACCGAAATGGTGCGTTGCAATCTATCTTCAAAGAAAATATCACCGCTCATTGCTTCCCAGTTTCCATCAAATGCACAACCGATAAGTTCTCCTTTGGCATTGATAACAGGGCTTCCTGAGTTACCACCAGTAATATCATTATTACTAATAAAGCAAACTGGTAATTTCCCTTCTTCATTTGCATAAGGGCCAAAGTCACCTTCTTTTATCATTTCCTGAAGCTTTTCAGGCACTACAAATTCTGGATCATTTGGATCTTCTTTTTGAAGGATACCGTCAGCAGTGGTGTAGTAGTTATAGAATACGCCATCTTTTGGGTGGTAGCTTCCTACATTACCATAAGTTACACGCATGGTGCTGTTTGCATCAGGAGCGTAATTCTTGTCTGGGTTCATTTCTCTAAGACCAGCGGTGAATAGACGGTAACCTTTTTCCATGTTAGCATCTACATCAGCGTGAGCTTCAGACGAACCTCTGTACATGGTATAAAGTTCGTTTCCTACAATAGAAGCTAGATCGTTGTCTAGTTCTTTTTGGCTTGGATCTTCTAAGTATTCAAGCACTCTTTCTTTGCTTACCAAAAATGATTTGTCATATACCTTATCGGCAAATTTGTCCCAATCGCCTTTGTACTTTTTGTTTACCATAGCAAAGAATTCTGGCTGTTGGTCAGGTTTTACATCTTTGCTGTACATTTTAAACAGGCTAGCAAAAAGCTCTTTATCCAAAGCTTGGTTATAATCCTTAAAGTGACTTTCTACCTGCTCATTAAGGCTAGCCATTACAGAGTTTATTTTGCCTTCATACTCTTCTTTGATAGCTTGCTTTTCTTCATCAGTTTTAGCCTCTTTCATTTTGGCTTCCATCTGCTCTTTCATGCTAAATGTAGCACCCATCAAACGATTGAAACGGAAGGCAAACAAAGCTAAATCAGAACCTGTAAGTCCAGCTTCGATTACATACACATTAGCAGCTACATAACTGTCAGATTCAGCATAAGCATTTTTCAAAAGAGGCAGGGCTTGTCCATATTTCTCTTTACGAGCAGGGTTGGCACTTACCCAATTGTCAAAATCTTCTTCTATTACTAGTTTCTTATCGTAAACTTTATTGTTTTTAAGCTGCTCAGTTTGCCCGATAAAGTATTTCCAATAGTTAGAAACACGAGCATATTTAGAAGAATACTGGATACGAGTAGCTTCATCAGCTTCCATGTACTTCTTCATTATGGCAAGCTTCTCCTCACGAATTTTCACCACAGTAGGGTTGTACTTATCAATAGCTTGCTGCACTCCATAGCTGCTCAAGAAGCGATCTGTGCTTCCTGGGTAACCAAAAATCATAGTAAAGTCACCATCCTTTACACCATCCACAGAAACTGGTAGAGAGTGCTTAGGCTTCAATGGAATGTTTTCTTCCGAGTACTCTGCTGGCGAACCATCAGGCGCGGTGTACACGCGAAACATAGAAAAATCACCAGTATGACGTGGCCACATCCAGTTATCGGTGTCTCCACCAAATTTACCTACTGAGCTAGGAGGTGCTCCTACCAAACGAACGTCATTAAACGTTTCATAAACAAAAAGGTAAAATTCATTTCCGTGAAAAAAGCTTTTTACGTTAGCGTCATAATGATTGCCGTTGGTAGCTTCGTCAGAAATAGTTTTTCCCATTTCACGGATCTTAGCATCACGCTCGTCCTGGGTCATTTCTTCGGTAAGCTCAGCATTTACTCTTTCGCTCACATCTTCCATTCTTACCAAAAAGCGAACAAAAAGACCTTCGTTTGGCAATTCCTCTTTGTAAGAACGTGCCCAAAAGCCATCATCCAAGTAATTGTGTTCAACAGTAGAATGTGTTTGAATAGCTTCAAAACCACAGTGGTGATTGGTTAATAAAAGACCGTTTTCTGAAATGATTTCTCCCGTACAAAATCCTCCAAGAGAAACAATAGCGTCTTTAAGACTTGAGTTGTTCACTGAATATAACTCTTCAGCGGTAAGCTGTAGGCCGTGAGCCTTCATATCTTCATAGTTGCGGTTTAGCAAAATAGGCAACCACATTCCTTCGTCTGCAAATGATGGCAAGGCTAGCAAAAATGCGAGAGCCAATGCAAAGAACTTCTTCATTGTTTGTGTATTAAGTTTAAATAGGATGGCGAAAATAAACAAATAAACATGTTTTCTCTTCTCCATATTTTCGGCAAAGGTAAGCCCTATACAGGAAGGGGCAATACTAATTGAAACAGTCATCTACTGATATGCTATCCGTCACTTACTCAGTAATGCTTTTAGGGGTGCCAATGAGGTGGTTTATTTGTAATGTAAAATAAAGCATGATTTAATAAAGGCGCAGCGTAAGTTGCACTTGGTTGAAGGAAAGGCTAGCCTTTTTTCTTGTGCATGACCGAAGTTATGGTTTACATCTCAAGTGTTATTTTAGCCCTCCATATAAAATGTAATAGATGGTTGTTTACAACGCGAAGGACTGGTTTGGGTTAATATTTAAATTTCATAAAGCGGAGACGTTTCATAAGCTAAGGCTGGTGATGCTGAGCTTGGCGGTATATACCGCCATAATATGTGTTATAGAAATTGATATCTATCATTTACAGTATGCATCTACCACAGCAGTGCATAGTCTTTTGGGTTTTGTTATTTCTCTTCTTTTAGTTTTTAGAACTAATACCGCCTATGATAGATGGTGGGAAGGACGTAAACAGTGGGGAGCTTTAGTAAACGTGAGTCGTAATTTTTCTTTAAAAATCAATGCTTTTATTCCTAAAGAGGAAAAGGAGCGAAAGATGAAATTAGCGGCTATGACAGCTGCTTATGCGGGAGTATTAAGAGATCATTTACGAAATGAGTCAACCTTTGTGATAGCTACCAATTTGCCCGACTTTATGAAAGATGAGGTTGGTGACACAGAGCATATTCCAAATTTTTTGGCAAATGCTATGCAGCATAGCCTTTTGGAGATGTATCAAAAAGAGGAGATAAGTGAAGGAGCCTACCTGGCCATGCTTCAAGACTTGAATGCTTTTACAGATATATGTGGCGCTTGTGAGCGAATTAAGAAAACGCCAATACCTTATACGTATAACATCTTTATCAAGAAGTTCATCTTTGCCTACATCATGACCATGCCTTTTGGTTTCGTTTCTGACTTTGGCTATTGGACGGTAGGCATCACCATTTTCACCTTTTATGCCTTGGCAAGTTTGGAGCTTATTGCTGAAGAAATTGAAGATCCGTTTGGAAAAGACTCTAATGACTTGCCTACTGATGGTTTGGCTGAGACTATAGCAAAGAATGTTGCGGAGGTGGTGAGGTAGTTTGTTGGTTAGAAAATCGCGCAGATTTCGCGGATAGTCGCAGAATTTGTTTCACGCAAAGCCGCAAAGAACGCTAAGAACTACTCTGTGTACTCAGTGGTGAAAGCTAGAGCTCAAATAAAAACGATGCAGCGGATTTTCCTGATTTAATTTAGCTCTAGAGTGGCGAAACCTGGGAGTATCACTTTGCTGCATTCTTTGAGGAGTGCCAATAAGTACAGCAGATTAGTAAAGTGTTTATTACGGTAGCCTCAAAGCACAGGGCTTGGAGGTAATTATAAGGAATGTAACGGGAATTCTCGTTTGCCATTAGTTAGAGTTAATAAGAATGATCGAAGTTGATTTACTTAAAATAATTGAAACAGGTTTTTTTGGGCCTGTATCTATTGATGATAGAAGAGAAAGATTAATCAGTGTAATTGGCGAACCAGAACACGCTGATATTCTCGATGTTCAAGAAGTAGATCACTATGAGGTTCTAAATTATAATTGGTGGGAGTTCACCTTTTATAATGGCCACCTTTACAGATACCAGAATAAATGTGTTCTAGACGGCCAATACAAGTTTGATCCTGATTTTTTATCTGCTCCAGAAAATTTCAAAATAATACCTTGGTTTAATAATTGGGATAAAGACACCTTATTAAAACCATTTAAAGGAAAACTGGAGAAATCGGATATTGAATACAAAGAAGAACCATTTTATGATTCAATAAGACTTTTAATTGACTATAAAGACTCTGTCATAGTTGAAATTCAATTCCATTGTGAAAAAGCATATGGTCATAATCCAGATGAATGGCTTCAGTTTTCTGACGGTGAATTGGACTGGAAATTTGGAGCTTTATATGTAACAAAGAAAACTAACTCTTACAATGCCTAAACTGCGTTAAAACGCAGTTTAGGCAAACCGTTCAACTTATTTCATAGAAGACAGTCCCAAGAAGGCTTGGTGACATGATCCAAAACATTTCGACCGAGCCTGTATTGAGCCCGGTCGAAATGCTCAATGTGACTTAATCAGGTCACTTCAAGCGGAGTCGAGAAGTTATATAGTTGTAATGAGAACTTTAGTAAGCTCTCACATTCTTTCCTTCATAAAAGTTAAGGAAGGCCTTGTTTACCACGCGCATTCCCCCAGCAGTTGGGAAATCTCCGGTAAAGTACCAGTCTCCTAAGTTATTTGGGCACGAAGCGTGCAGGTCTTCAATAGTTTGGAAGATTATTTTTACTTCAGCTCGCACTTCTGGTGGAGTAAGTATTTCAGCAATTTTATCTGAAACTTCCTGAGGGCTGAAAGGCTCATAAATTTCTTTTACAAAATTCTGAATTTCACTTTCTGGAAGTTCCGCTTGCGCTAAACACTTTTCGTAAACGTTGTCAATCACATTGTCTAACCCTCTTTCTTTTAGCAATGCAATGGCAGCACGGAAAGCGATAAAATCACCAAGCTTAGCCATGTCAATACCGTAGCAGTCTGGGTAGCGAATTTGCGGAGCAGAAGAAACCACCACAATTTTCTTAGGATTAAGACGATCCAAAATCTTAAGAATACTTTGTTTCAAAGTTGTTCCTCTTACGATACTATCGTCAATCACCACAAGGTTGTCGGTAGGTTTTACCGTTTCATAAGTGATGTCGTAAACGTGGCTTACCAAATCATCGCGGCTGCTATCCTCGGTAATAAAGGTGCGCATCTTCACATCCTTCCAGATGGATTTCTCCACACGTGGACGGATTTCCAAAAGCTCCTGAAGTTTATCACCTTCTAAGGTTCCTTCGTGTTTCAAAATCTTGTCTCGCTTCACTTCGTTGAGGTAAGATTCCATCCCTTTTACCATTCCATAAAACGAAATTTCAGCGGTGTTGGGGATAAAAGAGAACACAGTGTTTTTAAGGTCGTGGTCTACCTCGTCCAAAATGGCGGGGCAAACTCTATTTCCAAGATCGATACGTTCGCGATAAATGTCAGCATCATTGCCACGGGAAAAATAGATGCGCTCAAAAGAGCATGCTTTTCTTTCCAATGGTTCTTTGATCATTTCCAGACGGGCATGCCCACTCTTTTTGATGATCAAAGCATGACCAGGGTCAATTTCTTTGATGGACTCAATAGGAACGTTGAATGCCGTTTGAATAACCGGGCGCTCAGAAGCTACTACGGTTACTTCGTCATCATCATAAAAATATGCGGGGCGAATGCCAGAAGGATCACGAAGAACAAAAGCATCACCATGACCAAACAATCCGGCCATTGCATACCCACCATCCCAGTGCTTAGCGCTTTTGCGCAATATTTTTTTAATGCTTAAATCTTTCGCTATGAGGTCTGTGATATCGCGTTTTTCAAGACCTTCTTTTTTAAACTTGCGGTAAAGCTTCTCATTTTGCTCATCCAAAAAGTGACCTATTTTTTCAAGAATAGTCACGGTATCCGCTTTTTCTTTTGGGTGCTGACCCAAGTCCACTAATTGTGTAAAAAGCTCATCAACATTAGTCATGTTGAAGTTTCCGGCAAGGATAAGGTTACGGGTTACCCAGTTGTTTTGACGCAAAAATGGGTGACATTGCTCTACAGAGTTTCCGCCATAGGTACCGTATCGAAGGTGACCCAAGTAAAGTTCTCCTACGTAGGGAAGATTTTGTTTAAGCCATTCCGGATCCTGCAGGCGCTCACGATTTTCGCCCACACCATCACTTATTCTTTTGTTGATGTGCTGAAAAAGATCCTGAATAGGAGTTTTATCATTGGAGCGGTGGCGGCTGATGTAGCGGCTACCAGGAGGCATATCCAGCTTAATGTTGGCAAGGCCTGCGCCATCTTGCCCACGGTTGTGCTGCTTCTCCATGAGCAGGTACATTTTGTTAACCCCATAGAGGGCAGTACCGTACTTTTCAAGGTAAAAGTCTAGTGGTTTTTTTAACCGGACAAGTGCTATTCCGCACTCGTGTTTAATGGCATCGCTCATACAACTGTTTCCTTTCTTAATGAGCCAGCAAAGTTAGGCGTTTTTGCGCACCTGTTTGTCAGCTTCATTGCCTTCATTTATGCCAAACCTGCTTTTATCAATATTAAGCCACTCTAGTGTAGAGTTGCAAAAAATGTCTTCCACCACAGATGGCTCCAAATTCATCTCATTTATAAACTGCCCAATTTCTAAATCCCCAAGAGGGAAGGGATAATCAGAGCCTAATGTTACTCTTTTTGAACCCTGAAGTTTAAGGATGTACTCCAGCATCATTGGGTCGTGAGTAATACAGTCTACCCAAAACTCACCAATGTAACTTCGTGGGTTTATATTATTGTGAATAGCCACCAAATCAGGGCGGCAATTAAAGCCATGTTCTACACGGCCAATGGTTGGTAAAAATGACCCTCCCGCATGTGAAAAATTCACACGTAATTTTGGAAGACGCTCCAGTACTCCACCAAAAATTAAGGAACAAGCAGCACGAGAAGTTTCAGCAGGCATGCCCACCAGCCAAGGAAGCCAGTATTTGCGCATACTCTCCATTCCCATCATATTCCATGGGTGCACCATAATGGCCATGTCCAGTTCCTGTGCGGCTTCAAATATTGGGAAGAACTCAGGCTCGCTTAGGTTTTTGTCATTGATATTACTACCAATCTGAACACCAAGAAGACCAATCTTTTTGCAACGTTCAAGCTCCTTAATAGCTTCTTCCGCATCTTGCATCGGGATGGTTCCCAGGCCAAGGTAGTTTTGAGGATAATCATTGCAAAGTTGGGCAATGTCATCATTCAAAAATTGAGACAGAACAGCGCAATCACGGGCTTTGGCCCAGTAGCTAAACATTACCGGGATGGTACAAACCACCTGCACTTGGGTATCAAATTTCTTGTAATCGTCAATACGCGTTTGAGGGTCCCAGCAGTTGGCCTCAATACGTCTAAAAAACTTTTCACCCTGCATCATGTTGGCCGTGCCATCATCATTGTGCATTAGGTGAATGAAGTCGCCATACCCGAATTTCTCCGCAAAGTTTGGAAGTTTTTCAGGTAGGATGTGGGTGTGCATATCTATCTTCAACATAAGTGCAAAGATAAATAAAGAAGGTGGAGAATCTAATCTTAGGCTATTTGGCTACGTCTAAGCATTTTGCTGTGAGGCAATAAATTCCTCCAACATCTCCAGCCCGGGCTGATGAATTTTTACTTCTGCGATATTGAAAAAATCAGGATGGTCAAGGTGTGTGCAGGCCAAGATTATTTCAGTGTAGCCTTTGGAAATGTATTTCTCAATTTCCGCTTTTACCAAATGATATTGCTCTCCTTCGGTGCTCTTTTCTATTTCCTTAATCAGATCAAGGCTCGGGAAGATGTTTAACTCAGAAGCTGTGATGTTTTGGCGGCCAGCTAAATCACTTATGTTTTTTGCTGTGCTTTCATCGGCTACTATGATGGCCGTATTTGGAATATTCACTTTCTGAAACAGCTCATTATAATGGTGGGTAAGCTCTGTGATGCGGCTCGGATAAACACTTTTCCAATCATGAATAAAGGACAGCGAATTACAGAAAATCACAATGTCAGCATATTGGAGGCTTCCAACTTTCTCATGAAAAAGCTGAACTATTTGCTTAGGGTGCTTGTACATGGCCGCTGTTTCTTCGGGCTCGTTGTTCATTCCGATGGCATCACAAGGTACTCCTCGCTTACGCAAATAGGCAGCGCCTTTATTGGCGTCAAAGGTGGTTCCGCCAACTATTGCTATTTTAGGTGTGAATCTATTTTTAATAAAACCCATTTCCCGAAAATAGTGATTAACCCTATCTTATAAATGCAGTCCGCACTCAGTTTTTGGACTATTGTTCCAGCGGCCACTTCTATCTTCACCGGGAACGGTGCAATGCTTGCAGCCAATAGAGTTATAACCCCGACCTACCAAAGGGTGAAATGGTAAATGGTGATGTGTAATGTATTCTTTGCGGGCTTTTTTAGAAACGTCAAGCAAAGGATAAAACTTTAAGATACCGCCACGTTCCTCAAAAATGTCAAGCGTAGCTCGGTGGTCACTCTGCCACTCCATAAGTCCGCTTACCCACACGCTAAACTTTCGTTTGATGGTATCGAGAGGTGAAACTTTATTGATAGAGCAGCAAAACTCAGGGTTTTTGCGCCATGTTTCATCTTTGGTGGTAAAAGCATGCTCATCTTTACTCGCCCCGATTGATTCTACATCCAGACCATAAAGTTGAGTAAGGTATTCTTTGTAAATCAAGGTTTCTTCAAAGTGATAACCTGTATCTATAAAGTAAATTTTCTGTTTTGGGTTAATCAAGGAAAATTCGCGTAAAAGCAGTGCAGACGTAGCAGCAAATGAGCTGGTGAGCATAATTTCACCAGTTTCAAAATCTTCATAAAGTTGCTTTATACGCTCTTGCGGACTTAATTTTCTGTAACGTTTGTTGAGCTCCGCAATTTCCTGTTTTGTAAGAGTCCTGCGACTTAGAGTATTGTCCATGTATCTTGTTTCATCTATGAAAAAAGGAAAATACCCGATGACATATTTCCCTAGATAGATCGCTATCTATCCTTTAAAGCGCTCGTCAGCTTCCATAACTGTGCCGCATTTATCACAGGTTCGAAGTTCTTCTGAGTTGTAAAACTCCTTAAAACGAGGAAAGAAATCTTTCTCGATATCATCAAGTGGAAAATAGGTTTCGTGTAATTTATGATTGCAATTGTCGCAATACCACATCAGTCCATCAGTAAAGCCTTTACCGCGAACGCGCTCTACTACCAAACCTATGGAACCAGCCTCACGAACCGGATTGTGAGGTACTTTTGGTGGTAGCAAAAACATATCTCCAGGGCCTAGTTGCAGAGCTTTGGCTTCGCCATCTTCCTGTATGGTTACGGTAATGTTTCCTTCAAGCTGATAAAAAAGCTCTTCGGTTTCATTGTAGTGATAGTCCTTGCGGGCATTGGGCCCACCAACTATCATTACTATGTAATCCGTTCCTTCGGGGTATAGACTTTTATTACTTACCGGTGGCTTTAGGTGCTCTCGGTTTTCTTCTATCCACTTATTGAGATTGAAAGGCTTTTGTACAGACATGATAAAGGATTTGCCACGAAGATAAAAAGTCTGACCAATTGTGTAGAGCAAATCCATCAACTGCGCCATTGAATATTTCTATTTAATAATAAAAAGTAGCTTCCAAACTATTGAACTATGTTAAGGTTTTGGGTGTGTATATTTAGCAGGTTTAAGAACAACCCCTATTAAAGAATCAAAAAAAATATTCCCCCAAGCCCATCAATGGTTCCAGTCCAAAGGTTGGCAAGTTGCTCCTTTTCAAGAAGAGGCTTGGCAAGCTTATGCTGATGGTAAATCGGGTTTGGTAAATGCACCAACGGGGAGTGGGAAAACGTATTCGTTGATGCTTCCGGTTTTGCTTAGCGGAGATAGTACCTCACCCCGGCCCTCTCCTCCCAGGAGAGGGGGAGAAGGGGTTCGCTGTATTTGGATAACGCCAATTCGCGCTTTAGCTAAAGAAATATTTCAGTCGGCTGAGCGTGCTATTGAAGCTTTGGACTTGGATTGGACAGTGGATGTACGTACCGGAGATACAACCACAGCCCAGCGGGCTAAGCAAAAGGCCAAAATGCCGAATCTACTCATCACCACGCCAGAGAGTTTGCATTTGCTGATTTCAAGTAAAGGGTATGACAAGACCTTTAAAAACCTAAAATGTGTCGTGGTAGACGAGTGGCACGAACTGATGGGCAGCAAGCGTGCCGTACAAATGGAGTTGGGGCTTTCACGCTTGCGAGGGCTAAATCCAACACTTAGAACCTGGGGTATTTCTGCAACCATTGGAAACATGGAAGAAGCCCTGGAAGTATTGCTTGGACCACATTTCCCCGAAAGGGAGATAGCCGTGATAAAAGCCGATATCCAGAAGAAAATAGAAGTAGTAAGTATTTTACCCGATGAGGTGGAGACTTTGCCTTGGGCCGGACACTTGGGGATAAAGATGCTGAAGAAAGTTCTTCCGGTGATTGATAAAAGTGAGAGCACTTTGATTTTTACCAATACGCGCTCCATGGCGGAAATTTGGTATCAAAAGATACTGGATGTTGCGCCAAAAATGGCGGGAATCATGGCCATGCATCATGGTAGTATAAGTCGTGATATTCGTTTTTGGGTAGAGGATGCCCTTCACACGGGTTTGCTCAAAGCAGTGGTGTGCACTTCCAGTTTGGATTTGGGCGTGGACTTTCGCCCAGTGGAAAGTATAGTGCAGATTGGTAGCCCTAAAGGTGTAGCTAGATTTATGCAACGAGCCGGAAGAAGCGGACACCAACCAGGGGCAACAAGTCGAATTTATTTTGTGCCCACACATACTCTAGAATTGGTGGAGGCAGCAGCTTTACGCCAAGGGATTGTAGATAATATTGTGGAGGAGCGTGAGCCGTACATTCGGTCATTTGATGTGCTCGTGCAGTATTTGGTCACGCTTGCTGTTTCCGATGGGTTTTACCCAAAGGAAATTTTTGAAGAAGTAAAGAAGACATTTTCATACGAATCCATAAGCCCTGAAGAATGGCAATGGTGCTTAGACTTCATCACGACTGGTGGTAAGTCGCTTTCGGGATATGATGAGTTTCACAAAGTAGAAATTATGCAAGATGGACTGTTTAAGGTTACTTCCCGTAGAACTGCACAGCGCCACCGAATGAGCATGGGCACCATAGTGAGCGATGCCATGATAAAGGTGAAGTTTCAGCGTGGTGGATATTTAGGTTCTATCGAAGAATATTTCTTTTCGCGACTAAAACCGGGCGATGTATTTTGGTTTGCTGGGCAAAACCTGGAGCTGGTAAAAATGCGAGGCATGATTGCCGAAGTGCGAAAAGCTAATACCAAAAATGGTTTGGTGCCCAGCTGGAAAGGCGGACGAATGCCCCTTTCAGCAAAGATGGGAGCCATGTTGCGCAGAAAGATAGAAGAGTCTGTTAGCAAGCAGCACAATGACCCTGAGCTAAAGCTGATAGAACCACTTTGGGAACTACAGCGTGAGCGGTCTCATATTCCTTCGCGGGATGAATTTTTGATTGAGAAATACAAAAGTGAAGATGGCTATCATCTTTTCTTTTACCCTTTTGAAGGGAGATTGGTACATGAAGGCATGGCCACTTTGCTGGCTTATCGTTTGTCACTTTTCAAGCCGCTTACTTTTTCTATTGCCATGAATGATTATGGTTTTGAGCTATTGGCGGATTCTTCCATTCCCATTGAGGAAGCTTTGGATTCGGATGTTTTTACCCTCACTGATTTGCGAGAAGACATAATGCAAAGTGTAAATGCTGTGGAAATGGCTCGCAGACGATTCCGTGATATTGCCAGTATTGCGGGCCTCATCTTTACAGGTTATCCCGGCCAACCGGTAAAAGACCGTCACCTGCAAAGTTCATCACAGCTTATTTTTAATGTCCTACAAGATTATGAGCCGGACAATCTTTTGCTACAACAAGCTTATGATGAAGCTTTGGAATTTCAACTGGAAGAAGGCCGTTTGCGACAAGCCCTAGAGCGTATCCACAAACAAGAAATTGTGATTCAAAATATGGACAAACCTTCACCTTTTTCTTTCCCCATTATGGTAGATAGAATGTCTCGTGATAAACTCACTTCTGAAAGCTTGGAAGATCAGGTGAAGAAGATGAAATTGAAGATGGGGTAGGAAATACTGAAATTCGTGGATTATTTTAAGAAAACTGTACTATCGTTATATAGTATTTTAGCTGGATGAAACTACCTCTTCTCAAAGATTTGAGCTTGGTTTATGCTTTTTTGGCAACTTCTCTTATATTACAGAGCTGTGGCCCAGATGAACCCAAAATGAAAGCTTATGAAGGAGAAATTGCTAGTGAAATTTACCTTTCTGAAAACATAACCGAAAAAGACTACATCATAATTTACGGCTGGACAATTTGGTGCGGCCCATGCAGAAATACAATCAAAGAAAAACTGCCAATACTACAGTCTTACTTAGATAGTACGGGCGTAAGTGTGGGTTTGATGGCTATTTGTGCGGATGACCGAACTTCAAAAAGCTTCTTTGAGCTGAATGATTTCATGAAGGAGTCAAACATCAAATCCTATTTTCTCGAAACAGGAACCTTCTCATTGCACGATCGCTGGGCGCTAAATAGCTATTTTGGTAATGTGCTGAATAGTTATGAAGATAACGAGGGTGTTCCTATTGTTTTGGTGGTGGATAAGAAGGGAGACGTTATAATGCAAGATCGGTGGGTAGTAGCGTCTCCAGAGAGGTGGAGAGAGGTGGTTACGATTTTAAGTAAGAAAGCCTAGTCTTAAAGGTTTTAATGATATTCTTTTTTGGAGTTAATTTATTTCATCTTTTGAATGGTCGATAGAATACCCTTGATTAACACACTTCTGAAAATTTGCATGATCAGAGGAAAAAGATGAGGATGGGGTGGGTAGTTTTATTTTACATGGTTTTCTCCTCCAAAGCTTTAGTGAAGCATGAACATTTTTTAAGATTGTGTTTTATACTATTTGCGGAAGCCGAAAAGCATCACGAGTAGGCAACAACTAAATAGTTATGAGAATCATGAAAAAAGTTACTTCGAGTTTAATGTTAATCATGTCAATTTTGGCAACTTCTACCGTATTTGCGCAAAAAATAAATATAGGAGTAAATGGTGCAGCAGCTTTGCCAATGGGTGACTTTGGAGATTTAACCACCTTTGGATTTGGTGGTGATGTAAGTGTGGATTACTATTTCAATGACAAATTCGACCTTGGTATAGAAGCCGGTTATCGTGCATTTCCTTACGACAACGCCTTTTTGGATGGCGAACATATGAGCCTTATTCCAATTCAGCTTACCGCAGCGTATCATACGGATGTGGCTGATTGGATTGATTTATATGGTGAGCTTGGTGGGGGAGTATTTATAGCCTCTTCCAGTATTTCTGGTTCGGAATCGGAAACTTACGGTGGAATTTCACCACGAGTTGGAGCTGCGTTTGAGCTTTCACCAGAGTGGTTTTTGGATGTAAACGTAAATTATAACATGGTGTTTTCTGAAGAGACATCGAATGCATCCTTCACTCCAAATTTTAATTGGATAGGTATTAATGTGGGTATATTATATACTATCATGGATTAATTTTAAATCCTAACAGTGTTTTTAAACCCACCAATTTGGTGGGTTTTGTTTTTACCGTGAGGTTGACTGTTTTTTCTTAGTTCTGTGAAGCTACATTACAATATTTAATTGTGTTTTAAAAGGTGAACTGGTGCCGTCCATTTGAAAGTAAAAATGTGTTTTGAAAGATTTTTCTTATCTTAAACCCTTCGAAAACCCTTTTTTTATGCAAACCCTATTCTTAAAATATTTCCCCGTTTTAATATTTGTACATTTTATAGTAAGCATATTTATGTTTGTAAGTGTGCTTAGTTACTTTGAGAACGTTTCCCTATTTCAAGCTGGTGCAGGCGCAGTGCAATCGCTTTTTATAAAAGCTTTATTCTTGAGTATCGCCAATCAAGTTCTACCTGTATATCTTTATTTCAAGTGGTCTAGAGAAAGTTAGGCTTCATTTAAATTTTCAGAATTGTATCCAGCTTGCCACACTTTGTGTAGGCTTTTCCCCACAATTAGAATTTCATAGTTTCTTAAGCACCTGATTGTCAGTGCTGTTTATTGTATTTAGATTTTGGCTCAGAGTTTTCAATAAGCTTATCAACTAATTGAAATTCAAAATTTTACAAAAATGAAAAATCTAAAGTCAGGAATTCTAGCATGTGCTCTTCTTTTTGGAGCTTCCAGTTCAATGTATGCACAACAAGCTGAAGCCGCTCAAACCCAGGAAATAAAAACTAATGAGGTGAAGGCTGAATCAGTAAAAGTTATGGATCAGGATGCAAAGAAGCAAGAAGTATCCATGAAAGAACTACCAGCGAGTGTAGTAGAAAATATCAAGACGAATTACGCAGAAGCCAAGTTTGTAAGTGCTGTAAAGCATTTGGGAGCTGATGGTGAAGCAAAGGCCTACGAAGTTGTACTTAACCAAGGTGGTAAAGAAATGACCTTGAAGTATGACGCGAAAGGTATGCCAGCAAAGAAATAGGTTGGGTATCAAGTCAAAATCCTCTCTACTCTAATTTTAAGGGCTGTTTCAACGTAAGTTGAAATGGCCTTTATTCGTTTAGGCTAGCCTTCAAAATTGCAATATCAGCAATAAGCTTATCTACAGCTTCAGCAGAAGTACCATCATAAAAACCACGAATTCGTTTTTGAGGATCCACGAGTACAAAATTTTCGGTATGGATAAAATCGTCTTCATCTCCATTGCCGCCTTCATCCATTACGGCAAAGTAAGACTGACGAGCTAGCTTATAAATCTGTGGTTTATCTCCCGTAAGGAGTTGCCATTTACCTTCTATCGCTCCCTGCATTTCACCATACTCATGCATTGCCGGCACTGAGTCCATTTCGGGTGTCACCGAGTGAGAAACAATTACAACAACATCGTCAGCTTTGAATACCTCTTGCAGGCGTCTTTTCTCTATAGCCATGTCTTTGCAAATACCGGGACAAGTAGTGAAAAAGAAATCTGCTATATAAATTTTTCCCTCCAGGTTTTTTTCTGTGATGGTGTCTCCAAATTGATTTACTAATTTGAATGGCAACACCCGATGTCCTCGCCCTTGGCGCTGTACGCTTTCATCCACCAGCCGGCTGTCCAGCTCGCTTGGGTTGTAAATAGGTAGACGTGGTTTTGGCTTTAGAATTTGGTAGCTAAAGGTAAGTCCTATAATAAAGACAACGAGGACTATTCCAATTTTTAGCCAGTCTGATTTGCGCATTTTCATGAGGCAAATGTCGGTATGAAATGGCAAAGCAAAAAATTAAAGATGAGGGGATTTTGACTGATATAAATGTAGTTTTGCAGGGTAATTTAAAAATTGATCATGAAGAAGTTTGCAATTTTATTGGTTGCCATAACCTTGGGGACTGCTTGCGGAAATAGCACCGAAACTAGCTCAGAAAATACCAGTACCGAAATGAGCGGTGAGGACCAGGTAATGGGTCTTAAAAAAGAAATAATGGAGGTGCATGACAAGACAATGGCAGAAATGACCACCATGTCTAAGCTTAGAAAAGAGTTGCGCAAAGCCTCAAAGGAAACTACCGACACGGCTGCGTATTACAATGCTTATCAGGATTTGCATCAAGCGCATGAAGATATGATGGATTGGATGCACAATTTCCAAAGTCCTGATGAAATGGATGTTTCAGAAGCGGAAAAAATTGAGTACCTAAAAGAGCAAAAAGATAAAGTGACTCAATTGGAAGAATATACCATGACCTCTATTGAAAAAGCACAAAAAGTATTGACAAAGAAATAATAGATACTGTTTGTCAAAAATATTGAAATCAGCTCTGAGTATTTTGGAGCTGATTTTTTGTTTTTAATAGCTTAGGCTAATTGTTTTGAAGAAGCTTTCAGGATTGCTGCGTTGATGGCATACCATAGCTTTAAGCGAGCTTGCAATGCTAATTGCGAAGCTTTTTCAGCTTCTCTCCATTTACTCTCATCATTTCCACAAAGTTCGGCAATCATCTTGTTTGCCATGGGGCCATGTTCGTCAGCATCCACCTCAATGTGGCGATCTAAATAATAAATAAAGGCATCTAGCTTTCCGGGAATCTTAGCGTTTAAATCCTTCACTATTTGTGTAAACAAATCTGGAATGAGATCCTCTCGGCCAAAGGTAAAAGCCGCGGCTATTTCGTGGTCTTTGTCGTTTTTTACTATTTCAAAAGTTGTGCGTAAAAAGTCTTTTATAGCATCATTCACCTCACCTACGTTGTACTTTATCATACTCTTGTAGGTGTAGCCGTTTTGTAAATACTCCACAAAAGTGGTTATAGGCTTAGTGTTGGCTCCAGCTTGTTTCATGGCTGCGATGTACATTTCATAATGGCTGGCGGGTTCACCATTTATGTCAATGTCGCTTTCTTCACAAAACACAATTTCGTTTATAAGTCTTCTGGCCAAGGGGCTCTTACTGGGAGTCCAGGCTTCTGAAGTAGATGTGAGCCTTACCTGAAGGGCTTTTAGCAATACCATAAAATCCCAAACGGCATACACATGATATTCCATGAAAATGCGCAAATCCTCAATAGTGTTGAGGTTTTGATACAAATCATGAGCTAATAGCTTTTTACGAGCATCAGCTATTTTTTGCTGTATGCCAATAATGTTATAGTTCATTATTTCTTCTTGTAAATGGGAACGGTAGAGCAAGCTTCGCCATACATGATACTCTTGGCAATAGGCTGAAGCCGGGAAACTAAACTCACATAAGCGTGTGGAGGAATGGGCAAATCGCCACAGCCTTTAATTATTACCCGCTGGTCAGCAAGTTCGCTGAGGTCAGCCTGCTGAATAGCTTCATCCATTAGTACGGTTTCCAGCTGTTCGCGGTGGCCGTAGACTACCTTTTTTGCGAAAGCCGCCAAGGATGATGACAACAGCATGTAGGCCCATTGTGGAATAATGGCATCTTCAGAACAGCCCACCCAAACATAGCAATCTTGATATTGGCTCCAGTCATGAGATTTTACGCTTGCGCGGAAATCTTTTTCGCGAAGAATAATGCCTTCATACAACCAAGGGGCAATATCCAAATGCTTACGCTCACCTTTTGGATAGTAATCCTCCAGGCTCAGCGTGATAAGTCCGCTATTCGCGATTTTGTTTTCTATAAAATCCTCGTTTTGCATTTTGCGTAAAGAATTAAACTGTAGAGTGTTGTGTGGATGGTGTTTTTACTTTGCGGAATTCTGCGGTCTCAGGGGGCTCTGCGGTAAAGTAATCTTGCTTCAACGCAAAGGCGCTGAGGTCGCAAAGCCTCGCAGAGGAATAGGTTACAAAAACCCAAGTTCGAGCATAGCCTCCTCACTCATCATGTCCTTAGTCCATGGTGGGTCAAAAGTGATTTCTACTTCTACTTCGTTTACTTCATCTACGCTGCGTACTTTTTCTTTTACCTCCTCGGGTAAACTCTCTGCTACGGGGCAGTTTGGAGAAGTAAGTGTCATGAGGATTTTGATGTCCAATTCATCACTTACATGTACATCGTAAATTAAGCCTAGCTCATATATATCAACAGGAATTTCAGGGTCATAAATGGTACGAAGTACATCTACTACCTTTTCACCTATTGCTTGCAATTCTGCGTCTGTCATTTTCTTAAAGTATTGAGTATTTAGTACAGAGCACCAAACACCTTAGTGTTGTATTATTTTGCCTGAAGTGCCAGAGCGTAAAATTTCATTTGTTTAATCATGCTTACCAAACCGTTAGCTCTGGTTGGCGAAAGGTGTTCTTTCAAGCCAATTTCATCTACAAAGCTCATATCAGCATTTACTATGTCTTCAGGCTTTTCGTCAGATAGCACACGAATCATCAATGCAATTAAGCCCTTGGTAAGAATAGCATCGCTGTCTGCGGTGTATTTTACAACATCCCCATCATTGTCAGCATGAAGCCATACCTGGCTTTGGCAACCTTTGATGAGGTTTTCTTCGAGCTTATATTTTTCATCAATCAGCGGAAGGGATTTGCCCAACTCAATGAGGTACTCATAGCGCCCCATCCAGTCTTCGAACATGTCAAACTCTTCAATAATATCTTGTTGTTTTTCTCCTATTGTCATTCCGAATGCAAATTTTCAAATTATCAAATCTTCGAATGCATAATACATTTACCCCAGCATTTGTTCCACCTTCCTCAATCCTTCTACCATAAGGTCGATTTCTTCCTTGGTATTATAAAAAGAGAAGGAGGCGCGTACGGTTCCCGGAATATTATAAAACTTCATGATGGGCTGTGTGCAATGGTGACCCGTCCTTACGGCAATGCCCATTTTGTCCAAAATCACACCTGCATCATAAGGATGAATATCTCCTAAAAGGAAAGAAATTACGCTTGCTTTATTTTTGGCTTGACCGATAAAGCGCATATTTTCAAACTCTGCTAATTTGGCTTGACCGTATTGCAGCAACTCATTTTCGTAAGCAGCAATGTTGTCCAAACCAATTTCATTAACATAATCTATGGCCGTTCCTAATACTACACCAGCTTCTATGTTTGGCGTTCCAGCTTCAAACTTATGAGGAAGACCGGCATAAGTGGTTTTTTCAAAAGTCACCTCTTTTATCATTTCGCCACCCCCTTGGTAGGGAGGAAGTTCTTCAAGCCACTTTTCTTTTCCGTAAAGGATACCAATACCCGTAGGGCCATAAAGCTTGTGCGCGCTGAATGCGTAAAAATCAGCATCCAAATCCTGCACATCAACATCCATGTGAGGGACAGCCTGTGCGCCATCAATCATTACTACAGCATCCACGTCATGTGCCAGAGCAATCATTTCCTTAGCGGGATTGATAGTTCCCAAGGCATTGGATACATGATTAAAAGCTACCACACGGGTTTTTTCATTTAGCAGCTTTTTATATTCCTCCATAATGAGTTCCCCATTTTCATTCATGGGAATTACTCTGAGGATAGCTCCGGTTTTTTCACAAAGCATCTGCCAAGGCACAATATTACTATGGTGCTCAAGCGCTGAAATGATTATTTCTTCACCAGCTTTTACAAAGCCCTGGCTCATGGTGCTGGTCAAAAGGTTGATGCTGTCTGTAGTGCCTTTTGTAAAAAGCACCTCATGCAGATGTTCTGCATTGATGTGAGTTTTTACTTTTTGGCGGCTAAGTTCAAAAGCATCTGTTGCCAGCTGGCTAAGGTGATGCACACCACGGTGCACATTACTGTTTATGGTGCTGTAATATTCCGAAATAGCATCAATCACCACCTGCGGCTTTTGGGTGCTGGCGGCATTGTCAAAATACACCAACGGGCGCCCATTTACCTCCTGATGAAGGATGGGAAAGTCTGCACGAATTTTGGCGATATCAATGGGTGCTATTGCGGTTTTCATTATTTCTTTTTTGGTAGGATTTAGCTATTAAAGCTCAAAATCCAAATCTACATTTAGCTTAGTGGCGATCTGCTTGTTTAGCTTTTTGCGAAGCTCCGGGATGGCCACATTACGAAGTCCATCATTGGCGAAAGCATAAAGCAAAAGTGCCTTGGCTTCTTTTTCAGGAATACCTCGTGCCTGCATATAAAACATCGCATCTTCATTAAGCTGACCAATGGTGCAGCCATGAGAACACTGAACGTCATCTGCATAAATTTCTAGCTGCGGCTTTGTGTCTATCGAAGCTTTATCAGTAAGCAAAATGTTGTTGTTCTGCTGGAAAGCATTGGTTTTTTGCGCATGTGGGTGCACCATCACTTTCCCATTAAACACACCTGATGCATTGCCATCATAAATCCCTTTGTAAAGCTCGTGGCTTTCACAATTAGGTTTTTGATGATCAGCCAAAGTATGTTGATCCACAAACTGACCTTCGTTAATTACAGTAATGCCATCCAAGTGCGATTCAATGTGCTCGCCTTCTAAAAAGAAGTTGAGGTTGTTTCTGATAAAGCGGTTTCCAAAAGAGAAGGTACCTACTCTTACATTGCTTCCTTCAGCTTGCTTTACAGTGGTGCTGTCAATTATGGAAGCTTCCATATTGTCGTTTTGCACTTTGTAGTAAAACAGACGGGAATTCTTTTCGGCAAAAATTTCTGTAGCCGTATTGGTAAGCACAGGCTTTTCGCTAAGCGACTGATGACGCTCCACAATTTTTACTTCTGCATTTTCCTCTACCACCACCAGGTTTCTTGGCTGGGTCATGATGTCATAATCATGAGCTGTAGTAAAGAAGACTATCTGTACAGGTTTGTCTACCGTTTGGTTTTTCTTAATGCGAATAAAAGCACCTTCCTTGGCAAAAGCTGTGTTTATTGAAGCCATTGTTTCGGCTTGAGGCAAAGCTTTGTTGAAGTATTTTTTAGTAACATCCTCATATCTGTTCAGCATACTGCTTAGGGTGCAGATGTCAAACTTATCGTGAGTAGTTTCACTTAGCCATGAGCTAAAAACCCCATCAATAAATACAAGCTTGTAGCTATCCACATCACTAAGAAAATAGCGCCTTACATCCTTAAAATCAATCGCATTTTCTGATTTATTCAGTATTCTGAAATCATTTTTTAAGATGGGCTTTAGGTTAGTGTATTTCCACTCCTCATCTTTTTTGGTAGGAAATCCACTTTCTTCAAAGCGTTTAAAAGCATTTTGCCTGATTTTGTGAACAGGCTTTTTGGCATCATCGTCCAGCTCGTTTTCAAATACTATGAAGGACGATTCTAATTTATCTTTAAGTGCTTCCACTGTGCTAATTCTAATTTTGTTTGAAGGTATATGGCCTTCTATTTCTACGGCTCAACTTTTTATAAAAAAGAGAGTTTGAAATTATGCTGGCTGCTCTTCCTTAATCCAATCGTAGCCTCTTTCTTCTAGCTCCAGAGCTAAATTTTTATCTCCAGACTTTACAATTTTTCCTTTGTAAAGTACATGTACAAAATCAGGAACGATATAGTCCAAAAGTCTTTGGTAGTGCGTAATCAAAAGAACAGCGTTGTTTTTGTTCTTAAGCTTGTTTACACCATTTGCCACAATGCGAAGCGCGTCAATATCCAACCCTGAATCAGTTTCATCAAGGATGGCCAATTTTGGCTCAAGCATTGCCATTTGGAAAATCTCATTACGCTTCTTTTCACCACCAGAAAAACCTTCGTTCAATGAGCGGCTAAGGAAACCTTTGTCCATTTCCAAAAGGCTCATTTTCTCACGCATTTTCTTCAACATTACGTTCGCTGGCATTGGCTCTAAGCCCTGGGCCTTGCGTGTTTCGTTGATTGAAGTTTTCAAGAAATTGGTAACGGTAACTCCGGGAATTTCGATAGGATATTGAAAAGAAAGAAATACACCTTTGTGCGCTCTTTCTTCAGGTGCCAAATCCATTAGATCTTCACCTTCAAAATCAATGTGACCTTGGGTTACCTCATAGTCCTCACGACCAGCAACAACTGACGAAAGTGTACTTTTACCAGAACCATTAGGTCCCATGATAGCGTGTACTTCACCAGCTTTTATTTCTAAGTCAATTCCTTTTAATATTTCTGTGCCATCTATTCCGGCATGGAGGTTTGAAATCTTAAGCATTTCGATTATGTTTTTCACGCAAAGCCGCAAAGCTCGCGGAGAATTTTTAAATTTTATTTTATAAAAAATGGAAATGGTACTTTATCCCTACTTGGCGTTTTTGGCGCCTTAGCGTGAGGATTTTATCCTACCGAGCCTTCCAAGCTTATCGCCAAAAGTTTTTGAGCTTCCACAGCAAACTCCATTGGCAATTGATTTAATACATCTTTACAGTAACCATTCACGATAAGGGCTATCGCCTCTTCTTCGCCAATGCCTCGCTGATTACAGTAAAAAATCTGGTCTTCACCAATCTTTGAAGTGGTAGCCTCGTGTTCCACTTTGGCTGTTTTATTTTGAGTTTCTATGTAAGGGAAGGTGTGCGAACCACAACTACTTCCCATCAATAGCGAATCACACTGCGAGAAGTTTCTTGCGTTTTCGGCTCTTGGGCCAATCTTCACCAACCCGCGATAACTACCGTTACTCTTACCTGCACAAATACCTTTGCTAATAATGGTACTCTTGGTGTTTTTCCCCAAGTGAATCATCTTAGTTCCTGTATCCGCTTGTTGATAATTGTTGGTTACTGCCACACTGTAAAATTCACCGATAGAGTTTTCACCTTTCAAAATGCAGCTCGGATATTTCCAGGTTACGGCACTTCCGGTTTCTACCTGTGTCCAGGAAATTTTAGCGTTGCGCTCACAAATTCCTCTTTTTGTCACAAAGTTGAAAACTCCACCTTTCCCGTTTTTATCACCAGGGTACCAGTTTTGAACGGTTGAATATTTAATCTCAGCATCATCCAAAGCGATAAGCTCTACCACAGCTGCGTGAAGTTGATTTTCATCACGCGTAGGAGCGGTACAACCTTCTAAGTAACTTACGTAACTGCCTTCATCAGCTATAAGTAATGTGCGTTCAAACTGACCGGTTCCAGCTTCGTTTATACGGAAGTAGGTGCTAAGCTCCATCGGGCATTTTACACCTTTAGGAATATAGCAGAAAGAACCATCAGTAAATACCGCTGAGTTTAATGCTGCGTAAAAGTTATCGCTCTTTGGAACTACGGTTCCAAGGTATTTTTTTACCAACTCTGGGTGCTCCTGAATGGCATCAGAGATTGAGCAAAAAATAATTCCTTTTTCCGCCAAGGTTGATTTGAAAGTGGTAGCTACTGAAACAGAGTCTACAACTACATCCATAGCTACGCCTGTAAGCCTTTTTTGCTCGTCAAGCGAAATGCCCAACTTTTCAAAAGTCTTCAATAGCTCAGGATCTACCTCATCAAGGCTGTCCAAAGTTTTCTTTTGCTTTGGAGCCGAATAGTAAGATATCGCCTGAAAATCAGGCTTTGGATAGTGAATGTTTGCCCAATCGGGCTCAGTCATTTTTTCCCATTTTCTGAACGCGTCTAGTCTCCAGTCGAGCATCCATTCCGGTTCATTTTTCTTAGCAGAAATAAAACGAATAATGTCCTCATTAAGCCCATTAGGAGCTTTGTCGGATTCAATATCGGTGTAAAAACCGTACTTGTATTCCGATCCGGTTACTTCTTCTAATAATTGATCTTCATCACTCATGCTGTCATTGTTCTATTTATACCGCAAAGCTTTCACCACATCCGCAGGTGCGTGAAGCATTTGGGTTATTGAAGCTAAATCCTTTCCCGTTTAGTCCACCTTGGTATTCAAGGGTGGTGCCAATCAGGTACAAAAAGCTCTTTTTATCGATAAGTATGCGCACACCTTGATCCTCAAAAAGCTTATCACTTTCGTTGAGATTTTGGTCAAGCTTAAGGTCGTAAGACAGGCCACTGCAGCCACCGCTAGTTACACCTACGCGTACGTAGCTGTCACTCAGAGTATGGCCTTCTTCCTTCATCAAGTCCTCAAGCTTCTTACGTGCTGATTCAGAAACTTTTATCATGCCTATTTAGAATTGGTCAAAATTAATGCAAAGGTAGTAAAGAAAGGTGGAAGGGAAAACCTTAAACTGATAAGCCTGCTCGATGATTAGATTGTTTTAATATCTACACTTAGCGCTAAATAATTGTACCATGGCTAAGCAGTGAAAGCTTTTATATTTGTAAGTTAATCCTTTAGTGTGTTATCAGGTTGTCTATAAAACACTTAGAAAACTAAATGTTTAGAATAATCACATTTTGTTTAAGTTTTGTTTTGGCTGCGGTGAATCTGCAAGCCGAAGACTTTTGTGTTCCTGTGATTAACTGGAGTAAAAGTGTTAGTTTTTGTCAAGGAAACTCAATTACGCTCAATGCTTATAACCCAAATTCGACCTATATCTGGAGTACAAATGCCAACACCTCCAGTATATCGGTTAATACTTCGGGTACTTATTGGGTTACGGTAACTAACTCATGCGGATCTACCTCAGATACTATCGATGTATATGTGGATCAGGCATTGAATATAAGTTTGGGGGCAGATAGAGCAGTGTGTGCTTCAAGCAATCCGAAATTGACCGTGCCCTACTCACCGGCTACTACGTATAAGTGGCAAGATAACTCCACCTCAAACGAGATTAATATAACCCAATCGGGTAAGTATTATGTAAAAGTCACAAATTCTTGTGGTACGTATTCAGATACGGTTAACATTACTCTGCATAATCCTGCTGTAATAAATTTAGGACCTGACAAGAATTACTGTGCGCCTGGTAGTCATACATTATCTATACCTAATAATACCAATGGAAATGTATTATGGAGCAATGGCAGTAAAGGGAAAAGTATTTCCGTAAATAGCAGTGGAACATACTGGGTGAAAGTGACCAATAGCTGCGGTACATATAGCGACACTGCAAAAATAACTTTTATGAGTGGTAGCGCACTCAACGTGGGAGATACCATTAGTAAGTGTGATAATGTGACAGCTAATTTAGTTGCGAATGTTACAGGAGGGACTTATTTATGGAGTACTAATGCCACCACTAGAAATATCATAGTTGCAAATCCTGGGACGTATTGGGTACGATACACAGACAATTGCGGTACCTACTATGATACTGTGTATGTTGTGAATTTAGGAATGGCCTCTGTAGACTTAGGCAGCGATACTTTGATTTGTGATGGGGAACAAATCGAGCTGGACGCAGGTAGCTCCGGTAGTTTTTATATGTGGAATACAGGAGCTCAGACGCGAAAGATAACTGTGGATTCTACTGGAACTTACTATGTGAGTTCTAATAATGGCTGTGGTCCGGTTTGGGATACGATAAATGTTGAGGTTCTTAATCTTCCTTTAGATACTATTGGTGATTCGGCCTTCTTTTGTGTCGGGGGCTATATTGATGTGAATGCAGGGTTATGGGGGTATGGTTCTTATTATTATTGGGATGATGGTGCTAGCGGGCGCTTTCATAGATATTCTACACCCGGTGCACATTGGGTAGATGTTGGTAATTATTGTGACACCATCAGGGTTAATTTTTATGTAAAGGAAATGTTGCATGTACCCTTTGATCTAGGAAATGATACGGCACTTTGTGGTCCTCTTTTATTGGAGACGGGTTTGTCTGGCATAAGGAACCGCTTTTTTTGGAGTGATGGTACAGATGAGGCTCAAACACAAGTAACAGCATCCGATATCTATTGGGTGGAAATTACAAATGCTTGTGGGGTGTATACAGACACCATAAAGGTGGAGATTTTATTCCCTCCACAAATAGACGCACCAAACAAGATTATATGCAATGGTACACCAGTAGTGCTCGAGGCTATGCCAGATACTCTTACGGTTTACCAATGGAATACTGGTTCTACCTCACAATCTATCGTGGCCGATACAGCCGGCTGGTATAAGTTGTATGCTTATAATAAATGTGATACAGTACGAGATAGTGTATTAATAAGGGAGCAGTCGGACATTGTTTTTGATTTGGGAAATGATACGGTTTTTTGTGAGCCTCACCAATTGGTTCTTAATGTAGGTAACCTCGGAGCGGACTCCTTACGATGGAGTACAGGATCTAAAAATGGAGTGTTGCCTATTAGTACTTCTGGAACTTACTGGGTGACCCTTTATAATTCATGTGGAGAATACAAAGACACAATAAACGTGCAGATTCTGTCTCGGCCTGGAGGAAGAGTTGCAGACAAAGCATTTTGTATAGGTGATACAGCCGTGCTAAATGCATATGAGCCAATGGTTACTGCCTATCGGTGGAATACAGGGGCTACTTCTTCCTCTATAATTGTAGATACTACTGGTTGGTATTATGTAGACCTTCAAAGCGCTTGTGGCTGGACACGAGACTCAATTCATGTGCAGGTTGATGAGCCAATACCGCCATTTGACTTAGGAAATGATACTATTTTCTGTAAAGGTTTTATTTGGCTAGACCCAGGCTATATTCCTGGAGCTACCTACACATGGCAAGATTTCACAAACTCTAGACAGCACATAGCTTCAAGTTCTGGAAAGTACTATGTTACCGTATCCAATACTTGTGATTCCAGGTCTGATACAATTAATGTGTTAATTACAGGACCTCCAGTATATGTGCTGGGAGATACAGTTCGCTTTTGTACGGGTAGCACACTTACGTTAAATGCGCAAAATCCTGGTAGTACCTATTTGTGGAACGATGGAAGCACTTCCCAGCAACTTTCAACCGATAGCACTGGCCTATATTGGGTGACCATTGAGAATCTTTGTGGAAAATTGACCGATACAGTGCAATTGATAACAGATAAACCATTAGACAGTTTGGAGCTAGGAAATGATACCTCCATTTGTCGAGGTGAGGTTCTTACTTTGAAAACGGGTTACCCAGGTTCTGGCATTACCACTCTGTGGTCTACAGGAGCTACAGGTTCTCAAATTCAGGTGAATCAAACAGGTGATTATTGGGTGGTTATTTCGAACACTTGTGGAAGTTGGGAGGACACCATTCATGTAGAAGTACTGGATATTCCAGTTTATAGCTTGGGGCCAGATACCGTGATATGTGCGATTGATGGAAGAGTGGATTTATTTGGGCCTCCTAATATGGTGACGTATCAATGGAGTAGTGGTGCTAGTTCTCAAAACTTCACCGCGACTAAAGCAGGAACATACTGGCTTACGGTGAATAACGGATGCTTTTCTTATACAGATTCCATTTTTCTTAAAGAAGAATACCCGATAGATATAGACCTGGGGCCAGATACAGTGTTGTGCTTTGGTGAGTCACTTTTTCTTACTCCAGGAAATGTAGGCTATAAACTGCATTGGAATAATAATTTTAGAGGAAGCGTAAAAGAAGTAACCCGAAGTGGTGAGCATTGGGTGTGGGCAAAAAATAGCTGTGGCTTATTTAGTGATACCATTCAAGTATGGTTCGATTTGCCAGTAGATGCATACCCAATCGACACTACGGTGTGCGATGATGATGAAGCGGTATTTGACTTTACCGGCACTCGATTTACGGTGGAATGGTTTGATGGAAGTCGTGAGTTGGTGAGAAGCTTTGCGGAAGAAGGGATTTACAGCGCTTTATTGACCAATACATGCGGCACCTTTCCAAAGGATTTTGAAGTAAACATTGTGGACTGCGATTGCCCTTTATATGTTCCAAATACATTTACACCAGATGGAGATGGTGTGAATGATGAATTTTTGATTGGGTATGATTGTCAGCTTACTTCTTTCGAAATAAGAATATTTAATCGTTGGGGGGAGGTTATTTACGAAAGTGATGATAGTCTCTTACGATGGGATGGAGTAATTGATGGCAAACCATTACCCATAGGTGTATATATCTATATTATCGATTATTCTTGGTCAGTTTATGATGAAACTCACCGTGCCCAAATAAAAGAGGTGCTTTTTATCATTAAATAATTAAAGGCAGATTTTTCTGTAAAAACTTTACTATAAAATTTCCAATACTGTTTTTTCTAACACACTTGTAATCAGCAATACTTGATTAGGTTAAAATCTGTAACAACTTGATTAACAATATCTTCAAGGTGTTTTTTATACTCATTTGTGGCGGTTTTCTGTACTAGTTGTAATACATTTGTTGGACTTGAAGCTCACTCACTACTCTTGTTTATTAACCTTAAACTTCAAGTCTGAGTCATGAAACTAAGATGCAAAGCAATTTTGTATCTGCTCGTTCTTAACATGTTGATGCCTTTTATCTCCGAAGCTTGTGTTCCAGTCATTAACTGGGGCGGTTCGGTTAGCTTTTGCCAAGGAAACTCTATTACTCTAAACGCGGCAAATCCTAACTCAACTTACACATGGAGCACCGGGGCTAGCTCATCCAGTATTTCTGTTAGTACTTCAGGAACATATTGGGTGATGGTAACAAATCAATGTGGAACGAGTTCAGATACTATAGATGTAATTATTGATGCCCCGATAAACATAAATTTGGGCTCTGATAGAGCAATTTGCGCTCAATCATCTACCACACTTTCTGTACCTTTTTCGGCCAGTACATTTTACCAATGGAGTAATGGTGGTGGCTCTAATCAAATCACCGTAAGCAATGCTGGACAATATTGGGTTAAGGCAACCAATGCCTGCGGAACTTATACGGATACGATAGACGTTACTATTGATACTCTGCAACCTTTTTCTTTAGGTCCTGATATTATCAATTGTTCATTAGGTTCTGCAGTTTTAGCGCCACAAAATGCGGTTAACGGTACAATCCAATGGAGTAATAATACCTCTGGCGATTCTCTTACTGTTACAGCTTCGGGTACTTATTGGGCATCAGTTACCAATTCCTGTGGAACATATACTGATACCATTTCAGTAAGCTTTTTTGCAGGTGGCGATTTATTTTTGAATGACACGGTTTTATTTTGTGCTGGAAATACCTACACGCTTACCAGTCCTTTCTCAGGTGGCAACAATCTGTGGAGTGATGCTTCAACAGGCTCTTCTTTAACATTTGCTCAACCTGGTACATATTGGCTACAAATAGTATTGCCATGCGGGGTGTTTACAGATACCGTGCATTATGTGCCAAATGCTCAGCCTACGGTAGATTTAGGAGCAGATGTAATTTTATGCCCAGGTCAAAGTGTAACATTGGATGCACAAAATCCGGGAGCTACATACTTATGGAGCAACTCATCCACCGGGCAAACTTTGACAGCAACTACTTCCGGAAATTACTGGGTAGGGGTGAATACTGGTTGTGGTTATATGTATGATACTGTAAACGTTAAAGTGATTTCCACACCCAATCCAAATATTTTAGATACAATATATGTATGTAATGGAAATTTGGCTAGCGCGGATGCGGGAAGCTGGGGAGCAAATACAATATACCAGTGGAGTAACAATGTACAAACCCGCGTGAATGCAAGTTTGCAAACAGGCGCACAGTGGGTAAAAGTGTACAATGGTTGTGATACTATCACCAAAAGCTTTTATGTGAAAGGTCAGTCTCCGCTTAACATTGATCTTGGAAATGATACTACCTTCTGTGGTACTTCACTATGGCTTTACACCGATGTAGGGCATCATGGCAATACCATTTTGTGGTCAGATAATAGTAATGTTCCACAATTAAGAGTTACCAAAAGCGGCCAATATTGGGTTTCAGTGACCAATGAGTGTGGCACATTTACGGACACCATTAATGTTACTATCAATACTTACCCAACAGGGATTACGGCAAACACTGTTTACAAATGTGTAACTGGAGGAGTATGGTTGCGGACTAAAAATATTGTAGGCGCAACTTATCAATGGAGTAACAATAGCAATGCTTCTGCCACCTACGCATCAACACCCGGAAAATATTGGGTTACTGTATCAAATGTTTGCGACACCATTCATGATACGGTTATGGTAGAAGATGTTCATCCCATAGCGTTTGATCTAGGGAATGATACTTCATTTTGTCGTCCAGCTACCTTAAATCTTAACCTATCAGCATTACCAGCAGATTCAATTGTGTGGAGCAGTGGTTCTCGTAGTCCATCTGTAACTATTAGCAATAGCGGTACTTATTGGGTTAAGGTTTACAATTTATGTGGATATACTTCAGATACTATTACGGTAACGGTAAATGAACATGTCACTCCGGTACTGAATGATATTACGATTTGTGCTGGGGCATCTACAGTTTTAGATGCTTCGCAACCTCATGCTACTTCTTATTTGTGGAGTAATAATGCCACTACTTCCTCTATTACGGTAAGCAACGAAGGATGGTATTCTGTTTACATTACGGGCATTTGTGGTACTATCAAAGATTCGGCTTATGTTACCAATGACCAGCCTTTGCCAACTATTGATTTAGGAAATGACACCATTTTTTGTGCAGGTAATTTAACGCTCTCTCCTGGTGATTTCGCTGGAGCTAATTATGTGTGGAGCGATAATTCCACAGGAAAAACAATTACAGTAAGCCAGACAGGAACTTATTATGTGACTCTTAGCAATACCTGTAATACTGTAAGTGATACTATTCATGTTTTGGTCACGGGACCTCCGGCTGGAGCATTGGGAAATGTGGTGAAGTTTTGTGCTGGCAGTAGTCTTACGCTGAATGCTCAAAACCCAGGATGCGACTATACCTGGAGCACTGGTGATTCTTCACAAACGGTTACGCTTTCTACTGGTGGTAAATATTGGGTGACGATTGTAAATGATTGTGGCACATTGACGGATACCGTTGACCTGATTGTAGAGCAACCCATGCATGATGTGAGCCTTGGAGCAGATACATTGCTTTGTCTTGGTGATTCTCTTGTGCTTGGTCACAACAAAGGTGAAGTAAATACAAGATGGAGTACGGGTTCTACTTTCAAAAGTATATCGGTATCAACGGGTGGCACTTATTGGGTTGAAGTTTTCAATTCTTGCGGAAGCTGGTTTGATACTATAAATGTTGTGGTACAGGATATTCCTCAATTCACTTTAGGATCTGACATTTACATGTGTTCGGTTGGAGGTCAGGCAACATTGGCTGGGCCGGTTGGAATGAAATCTTACCAATGGAGCACTGGGGATACCACTGAAAACGCAAATGTATTTTCACCAGGAAAATATTGGTTAACAGTTTCTAATTCTTGTTTTAGCAACACCGACACAATTGAGGTTTTCCCCGTTGAGCCTATCAAGTTTGAACTTGGACCGGATACTGTGCTTTGTTCTGGAGAAATGTTAATACTTGACCCACTTCAGCAAAAAGGAAAAGGACCATCTAACTTCCCGGGAGCAGCCTACCAGGAAATTACTGAGAGTGGAACATATTGGGTAACGGAAACCAATCTTTGCGGTTCTTTTACTGATACCATTCATGTTTCTTTTGATAACTATTTAGATTTAAAAAGTTGGGATACCACCATTTGTGATGATGAAAGTGTGAATATTGATTTACGAGGATTTCCACATAAGTACACTTGGTTTGACGGTAAAACGGATAGTGTTCGAACCATAAGCAAAGAGGGCACTTATCCGCTATATATAAATAATCAATGCGGTGAGTTTGTGAAAAATTACCGCGTAAATATTTCAAATTGCGATTGTCCATTTTTTGTTCCTAATGCATTTACACCAGATGGAGACGGTGTGAATGATGAGTTTAAAATTGGTCATAGTTGCGATATAGAAAGTTTTTCCATGCAAATATTCAATCGCTGGGGGCAAATGGTGTTTCAGTCAAGCAGCATAGACAATAGTTGGGACGGAACCGTAAATGGTGAACGTGCTCCGCTAGGTGTTTATACCTATAGGGTAGGCTATTCATGGAGTGTTTATGGTGAAGAACATTCAGATCAAAAAACAGGTTCTCTAACCATAATCCAATAAAACAAAAGGTTCGTAGTTTTGCCGCATGGCAGAGCAACAAGAAGAAAAGTTTACATCACTCGACAAACTGGGTGAATTTGGATTAATAGAACACCTTACTCGCGAATTTCCATTGCGCAATGCGTCATCCATAAAAGGGATTGGCGATGACTGTGCAGTATTGGAATATTTGGATAAGCACACTGTAGTAACCACCGATCTTTTGGTAGAAGGTGTGCATTTCGATTTAACATACGTTCCACCGCGTCATTTGGGATATAAGGCTGTAATGGTCAATCTTTCGGACGTTTATGCAATGAATGCAATGCCAAAGCAAATTTTGGTAAGTATTGCGGTAAGCAACCGTTTCGGAATTGAGTTTCTGGATGAGCTTTATGCCGGTATGCGTATGGCTTGCGATGTATATGATGTGGATCTCGTAGGTGGTGATACCACCTCCAGTTATTCGGGTTTGATGATTAGCATTACAGCAATAGGTGAAGCTGAAGAAAATGAAATTGTGTATAGGAGTGGAGCTAAGGTAAATGATCTAATTGTAGTTTCAGGCGATCTTGGTGGAGCATATATGGGCTTGCAGTTGTTGGAGCGAGAAAAATCTGTTTTTCAATCAGACAAAGACATGCAGCCTGATCTTAAAGGAAACGAATATGTGCTGGAACGCCAGCTTAAACCTGAAGCCAGGAAAGACGTTCCAGAAATTCTTCACGGACTTGGTGTAAAGCCGACTTCTATGATTGATGTTTCGGATGGCTTGAGTTCGGAGATTTTGCATATCTGTAAAGAGTCAAAAGTGGGAGCTGCTATTTATGAAGAGAAAATTCCAATAGATCCAAGTGTATATAAACTTTGCGAGGAGTTTAACTTGACTACCACTACGGTTGCCCTAAATGGGGGAGAAGATTATGAACTTCTTTTCACCATTGATATGAAGGATCATGATAAGATCAAAGGCAATCCTAACTTTTCAATCATTGGTCATATCACAGAAGAAAGTGCCGGGAAAAATATAGTGACCCGCGATGGTAAATTTATGGAGCTTACCGCTCAGGGTTGGAATGCGTTGAAGAGGGAGAGCTAGTTTTCGATAAAATTTTAAGTATGAATATGCGACCCCTCTGGGGTCGTTTTCTTTTGATAAAATTATTGCTATTGACATTTGACCCCTCTGTAGTCAATTAAAACCCAAAATGTAGCTTTCTATTTCAGGGCAATTAATTGAACCTAGAGGGTTCGGGTATCAATAGAAATTTGGGAGTGGCATAATGCTTAACTCTAGCGGGGTCATGTAAAAGTCCAATCTAATTCTCGCGTACAAACTTTTTGATAGCCGTCAGCACTGTCTCAAAATCCTCTAGATGTGCCATATGTCCATTTTCAGTTATGCAGGGTGTTACACGATTGGCCTGGAGCTGATCCTCCAATACCTCAAAAGGAAAAACGGGATCGTTTTTGGCAGCGATAAATAGAAAATGATAAGGTGCAAAATGAAGTAGTACCTCTCGATCATCACGTATTTTCATGCCTTCCAGCGCGGCAATTATTCCTTGCTTTGAAGTTTTCAGTGCTTCAGCTTTTACATGATTTACATGTTCCAGCATATTACGCCTATTCTTTGGCCTGAATAGATGGGGAATGGCATTTCTAATAAAAGACTTATGGTTTTCTTTTACCAATTTAATGGCTCTGTCTCGGTCTTTCTTCTTTTGGTCAGAATCAGCGCGGGTGGTACTATTCATTAGAACAAGGCCTTTCACCAATTCAGGATGTTTTTCAGCGAAAGCGAGTGCTACATAGCCGCCCATAGAATGACCGACTAAAAATACTTTCTTCAGTTTTAGCTTATCCACCAGCGCTTTCACCATTTCGGCCATTTCTTCCATGGTGTGTATGTAGCCAATGTTTCCGGATTTTCCATGGCCGGGAAGATCAACAGTGATTTTGCGCAAAGCAGTGGGAAGACCATTAATAATGCCGTTCCACATTTCTTTATTTTCTAAAAAACCATGAAGAAAAAGGATTGCGGGGCCGCTACCCTTTGAGGTAAAGTGGAAGGTAACTTCTTTGAATGTGAACGTTCGGACGCTGCTCATGGTGCAAATGAAAATCGGGCGGCAAAGCTAAAGAATACTTCAGGTTGTAGCAGGCGGTTGTTGAAAACAAAACCCCCAAAGCTCTCCTGAACCTTGAGGGTTAAATTTCAATTATGTGTTGAGTTTTATGAATTCATAAAATCCTCAATCTCTTCAATTTCAATTGGAATTTCTTTAGTCAAATTGATCAAACCGTTTTCGGTTACTACCAAATCATCTTCCAGGCGGATACCTAATTTTTCTTCAGGAATATAGATTCCAGGTTCACAAGTGAAAACCATATTTGGCTCCATGTCCGCAGTCCACAGTCCGGCATCGTGGGTATCAAGGCCTATGTAATGGCTAGTGCCGTGCATAAAATACTTTTTGTAAGCTGGCCAGCTAGGGTCGGCATTTTTCACTTCCTCCATGCTGATCAACTTTAAGTCTACCAGCTCCTTGGTCATTATTTCACCAACTTCCTTGTGGTAATCATTCAGATTATTGCCGGGTACCAATAGTTTTTCAGATGCCTTTTTTACGCGAAGTACAGCGCTGTACACTTCTTTTTGGCGATCAGTATATCTTCCGTTTACGGGATAGCAACGCGTAACATCCGAAGAGTAGTTGGCATATTCAGCACCTACATCAAAAAGTACCAATTCGCCATCTCTTAGTTGGTCGTTATTTTCAATATAATGCAGCACGCAGGCATTGTAACCACCACCAATAATTGGGGTGTAAGCAAATCCACGGCTGCGGTTGCGTAAAAATTCGTGCATGAACTCAGCTTCCAATTCATACTCCCACTTGCCGTGAGCCATGAATTTCATTACACGTTTGTATCCTTTCACAGAAATATCGGCTGCTGTTTGCATAGCGGCAATTTCGCCAGGAGTTTTTATAGCACGTACCTGGTGCATAATTGGCGCACACCTGGAATATTCGTGAGCAGGATATTTATTCTGACACCATTTTACAAAGCGGGCTTCGCGAGTTTCTGTATCCAAATTTGCACGTAAGTGCTCGTTTGAGTTTAGGTATACATTTTCCGCATGGCTCATTACTTCATTAAAGATGCGTTCAAAATCCTGAAGCCAAAACACATTCTTAATTCCACTCAGCTCAAATGCTTGCTTTTTGTCAAGTTTTGCACCTTCCCATACAGCAATGTGGTCATTGGTTTCTTTTAGAAATAACATTTCACGATGCTCTTCTTTATAAGCATCCGGGAAAATCACTAAAATACTTTCTTCCTGATCCACACCGCTTAGCGCTAAAATATCGCCATGCTGACGAAATGGTAAAGAGCTGTCAGATCCGGTAGGATAAATGTCGTTGCTATTAAACACCGCCAGTGATTTTGGCTTCAGATGTTTGGTGAATTTTGCACGATTTTCAATGTATACTTCTTTGGGGAGTTGCTTGTATCGCATATCTATATATTATGAAGTGTTGTAGAAATTAAGGCCACAAAAGAACTCAGATTTTTTTGGGCAACCAAAGATAGTGAGCGGAGTTTGTGAATGGTGAACTTGCTCTCTAAAAAGATAAATGATTGTATAATCAGTCTAAATAGCAAATTGTGTTGAAGTGTTTCAGTCTGAATCTTACTTTTGCGACTCTAGAAAACTATTAGTTTACCCAATGAGTACAAATTCAGGGCTTCTGTCATCGTCAATTGCACGAAAGTTTGCAATGGCTTTATCCGCACTTTTCTTAATAGTGTTTTTGCTACAGCACTTCATTATCAACTTCACCTCTGTGATTAGTGAAGATGCTTTCAATTCTTCCTCTCACTTTATGGGAACCAATCCATTGATCCAATTTGTGATGCAGCCAATACTTATGTTTGGTGTGGCATTTCACTTTATTATGGGTTTTATTTTGGAAGCAAGAAATAGAGGTGCTCGTCCGCAGAAATACGCTATGTATAAAGGTTCGGCTAACTCAAGCTGGATGTCTCGCAACATGATCTGGAGCGGACTTTTCATTCTTGGTTTCTTAGCATTCCACCTTTGGGATTTCTGGTTACCTGAAATGAATTACAAGTATATTCAAGGAAACCCTGAAGATCCTACACGTTACTTTGGAGAGGTGCAGCACATGTTTGCAAACCCTATTCGCGTAATTGTATACTGTCTATCATTTGTGTTTTTGGCTTTGCACTTGTTGCACGGTTTTCAGTCGGCTTTTCAGTCTATTGGAGCACGTCACCCAAAATACACTCCGGCAATCAAAGCATTTGGAAAATGGTATGCCATCCTTATTCCGGCTGGATTCATTTTCATCGCTGTTTTTCACTTCTTAAACGGCAACCACTAAGATCATTACTATGAGTTTAGACGCAAAAATTCCTGAAGGTCCAATTGACAAAAAATGGATCAATCATAAAAACAATATTAGACTTGTAAACCCAGCTAACAAGCGTAGCATTGACATTATCGTTGTGGGTACAGGTTTGGCAGGTGGCTCTGCTGCTGCTTCGCTTGCAGAAATGGGATATAATGTCAAAGCGTTTTGCTTTCAGGATAGCCCACGTAGAGCACACTCTATTGCTGCCCAAGGGGGTATCAATGCTGCAAAAAATTATCAAAATGATGGTGATTCTACTTACCGTCTATTTTATGACACTGTAAAAGGTGGTGACTACCGTTCGCGTGAAGCGAATGTGTACCGTCTTGCTGAGGTGTCTGCCAATATCATCGACCAATGTGTGGCTCAAGGTGTTCCTTTTGCCCGCGAGTATGGTGGTCTTTTGGACAACCGTTCTTTTGGGGGTGTACAGGTAAGCCGTACTTTTTATGCTAAAGGACAAACCGGTCAGCAGTTGCTTCTTGGTGCTTATAGCGCCATGAGCCGCCAGATTGGTAAGGGTAAAATTAAAATGTACAACCGTCACGAGATGTTAGATCTTGTAATGGTAGGAGGAAAGGCTCGCGGTATTATTGCCCGCAACCTTGAAACCGGAGAAATAGAAAGACATTCTGCACACGCAGTAGTGATAGCGTCTGGTGGTTATGGAAACGTATTTTTCCTTTCTACCAATGCAATGGGAAGTAACGTAACCGCTTCATGGAAAATCCACAAGAAAGGGGCCTACTTTGCAAACCCTTGCTACACGCAAATTCACCCAACTTGTATTCCCGTTTCAGGTGATCACCAATCTAAGCTTACGCTGATGAGTGAGTCACTTCGTAATGACGGACGTATTTGGGTACCAAAAAAGAAAGAAGACGCTGAAGCTATCAGAGCTGGAAAATTGAAACCAACTCAATTAGCGGAAGAGGATAGAGATTACTACCTGGAAAGAAGATACCCTGCATTTGGAAACTTGGTGCCTCGTGATGTAGCATCTCGTGCTGCCAAAGAAAGATGTGATGCGGGATTCGGAGTGAATGCTACTGGCGAAGCTGTATATCTTGATTTTGCTGCGGCAATTCAACGTTATGGTAAAGAGCAGGCCACGGTTCACGGACATGATGTGAATGATAAGGAGCTTGTAACTCGTTTGGGTAAAGAGGTTGTAAAAGCCAAGTATGGCAACCTTTTCCAGATGTATGAAAAGATTGTAGCTCAAAACCCATACGAAACCCCAATGATGATTTACCCAGCGGTACACTATACTATGGGTGGTATTTGGGTAGATTATAACCTAATGACTACTATTCCTGGTTGCTACGCAGCAGGAGAGGCTAACTTCTCTGATCACGGTGCAAACCGTCTTGGAGCTTCTGCTTTGATGCAGGGATTGGCTGATGGATACTTTGTATTGCCATACACCATTGGTGATTATTTGGCTGATGATATCCGCACGGGTGAAATATCAACAGATTTGCCGGAATTTGCAGAAGCAGAAAAAGAAGTGAAAGATCGTTTGAACTTCTTCATTAATAATAAAGGAACACATTCGGTTGACCATTTCCACAAACGTCTTGGAAAAGTAATGTGGGACAAAGTAGGTATGGCGCGTAATGCCAAAGGACTTACTGAAGCTATCGCTGAGATTCGTCAGATTAGAGATGAATTTTGGAAGGACGTTCGCGTTCCTGGTGAACTAAATGAGTTTAATCAGGAGCTGGAAAAAGCTGGCCGTGTTGCTGACTTTTTGGAGCTTGCTGAGCTTTTCGCAAAAGATGCATTGCAAAGAGAAGAAAGTTGTGGTGGTCACTTCCGTGAGGAAAGCCAAACCGAAGAGGGTGAGGCTAAGCGTGATGATGAGAACTTTACTTACGTAGCAGCGTGGGAATACACTGGTGACCCCGGTGAAGCTAAGTTGCACAAGGAAGAATTGAATTACGAGAATATAGAACTGAAGCAGCGTTCGTATAAATAGCCAATAGCCAGTAGAGAAAAGCCAATAGAATGAGTAACGTAAATAGTTATAAAGATTTGTTGGTTTGGCAGAAGGCAATGGTAATTGTAGACGAAGTCTATAGGCTAGCAAAGGATTTTCCTAGAGAGGAAATGTACGCTTTATCCGATCAGGTTAGAAGGTCATCGGTGTCAATACCTTCAAATATAGCCGAGGGCTGGGGAAGAGATTCTAGCCAAAGTTATAAGCACTTTTTGCGAATAGCTAGAGGCTCGTTGTTTGAGTTAGAAACACAAGTGGAGATTGCTTTTAGGCAAGGTTTCATTAAAGCGGAAACAGTCGAAAAAGTAAACGGATTAATAACGGAAGAAAGCAAAATGCTAACTGCCTTTATCAATTCGATAAATGATAGAAACAAAGATGGAAAGTAGCTGTTGGCTACTGGCTAGTTTACTAATAACTTAAAAGTTATGGACTTAACATTAAAAATTTGGCGTCAAAAAAACGCAAAGGCAAAAGGGACAATGGAAACTTATCCTGTAAAGGATATTTCTGAAGACATGTCCTTTTTGGAAATGCTTGACGTATTGAACGAACAGTTGATTAACGATGGCAAAGAGCCAGTAGCATTTGATCACGATTGCCGCGAAGGTATTTGTGGAATGTGCTCGCTTTACATCAATGGTCAGGCTCATGGTCCTGATCGTGAGATTACCACTTGCCAGCTTCACATGCGTTCATTTAAAGATGGGGATACCATTTTTATAGAGCCATGGAGAGCAGCAGCATTCCCTGTAGTAAAGGATTTGGTGGTAGACCGTTCTTCTTTCGATAGAATTATGAATGCCGGAGGTTTTGTTTCTGTAAATACTTCTGGTAACACGATTGATGCAAATGCTATCCCTGTGCCTAAGCCCGATGCTGATAAGGCATTTGACGCAGCAACTTGTATCGGTTGTGGTGCTTGTGTAGCGAGCTGTAAAAATGCTTCAGCGATGTTATTTACATCAGCTAAAGTATCTCAGTTGGCTCTTTTACCTCAAGGTAAAGTGGAAGCTCATGAACGCGTATTGAACATGGTAAGCCAAATGGATGAGGAAGGATTTGGTAACTGTACTAATACAGGAGCTTGTGAAGTAGAGTGTCCTAAAGGAATTTCTCTTGAAAATATAGCACGTATGAATCGTGAATATCTTTCAGCTTCTATGGTAAGCGAATAGTAGAACACAAGTTTTATAAAATAATAAAGCCGGGAGCATGTATATGTTTCCGGCTTTATCATTTGGTATAGGTACCAAAAAAGAAACGAGAGGCGGGTGCCTCTCGTTCTATTTCTTAACAAAGGTTTGTCTTTGTAGATTACTAACCCTATTTCCCTATAAATGAAGAACCCCGTTAAGTCCTTCTAAATTAGTTAAAAAAACTTAACTCGCAAGTATTGAGCATAAAAAAACCGCTCCGGGCCTCCGGAGCGGTTTCTACGAAAACTAAAACATAAAAATGAAAAAACTTTATAAGCTCTTCAATTCAAAAGTAAGATAAAATGTGGAGTTGTGAAATACCTTTTACCATAAGATGCCTGAAAAATGGGATATTAGGTTGTTTTGGTAAATATTTAACATAGGCTCGTCTTGCTTTCTCCTTCCCTAAAATGTATATTTGATTAATAATTAGGTGTTAGCGACATTTTCTAATTATTCCTAAATATAAACTCCGAAGTTTCTATTAGGTGTTATTTGGTTAGTAATCTTGAAAAGGCTCCATTGGGGCCTTTTCTGCGTTTAGTCATTTTGTAATGAATCAATTATCCATTAGCCTTGTTCAGGCAGATTTGGTGTGGGAAAATAAAGAGGCCAATCTTGAAAAGCTGCAAGGCCTTATTGATGACACTTCCAACACAGACCTTATTATTCTACCTGAAATGTTTCCTACAGGTTTTAGTATGAAACCAGAGGCACTTTATGAAGAAACTGGTGGTGAAGTATTGCAATGGATGCAGCAAGTGGCTAAGGAAAAAGATGCGGCCATTTGCGGAAGTGTGATAGTGCGTGAGAATGCAAATTACTTCAATCGACTGTATTTTGTAGAGCCTTCTGGCAACGTGCACAAATATGATAAGCGCCACCTGTTTACCCTTGCCGGTGAGGAGAAAGTCTATTCGGCAGGAAATGAGCACTTACTGGTGAATTTTAGAGGTTGGAAGATAATGCCACTTGTGTGCTATGATTTACGTTTTCCTATTTGGTGCAGAAATACCGAGGAAGCCGACTTACAGATATTTGTAGCAAACTGGCCAGAGCGTAGAAGTGAGGCCTGGAAAGCTTTACTCAAAGCACGAGCCATTGAAAACATGTGCTATCTAGCGGGGCTCAATCGAGTGGGTGCTGACGGTAATGACGTGATGCATAGCGGTGACTCTGCAGTGTATGACGAGCTCGGTGAGAAAATCGGGGCACCAGCACCATTTAAAGAAGAAGTGGTGAAAATTACACTAGATAGAAATAAAATGCTTGAATCCAGAAAGCGTTTTAACTTTTTAAATGACCGCGATAGTTTTACGATTTCAAAATAGCTTTTTATCGATTCGCCACTCTAATTCCAAATCCCAGTTGGCGCGTATTTCGATATCCTCGCTATAGTAAAGAACCTTTTCAGGTTGTTTCCCTTCCAGGTAATTTCCAGTAGACCATTTTCCGTTTCCATCTTTATCCAAAATCAACTCGGCTTTGTAGAGCCCCGGTTTTTGGTTTCTGAATTTTACTGTGGTCCCTGCATTAAAACTAGACTCATGAATTACCTTTTTATCTTTTTCAGTAAATATGCGCAAGATGAGGGGGTAAGGAGTGCTGTCGGTTTTTACCACAAAGTCAAGATTTCCCAAATCATCTCGGCCTAGTGTTTTTAGCCTGGCCTCAGTGGTATCATTTACTTTTTCAAAGTAGTTGGTAATTGCACCCTGGGGTATTTTTATCGTAAAATCTTTAAAGCGTTTTTGCGGTATCAACTTTATCTGCTTTAGCATATAAATAGAATCCTCAATGCTTACGCCCGCTGTATCAGTTTCATTGTAAATAAAAATTAGCGAGGTGTCTACCTTGGTCACAGGAACCTCAGTTAATACAACTACTGGGTCTATATTTCTAATTTCATTCGAAGTTAACTTAGGCGTGAAATTTTCGGCTTTAAATTCTTTAAATAATAATGTGGCCGTGTCGGTAATAGTGCCTGCCTGGAAAATTTGCAACGTAATAGAATCAGTATAATTGACTGGATTAAACCAATAGGTAGCTGAGTCCTTGGTTTTGTTTTGAACAAGCAGTCCACTAAGAGAGTCATTATTTGGTAAAGCTTTCACCGTAAGTTCTGGAATGGGATAGCTGTAGGCAAACTGTATTTTGCCATACCCAGTGTGTTTGGCTCCATAAAAACGTTTCACAGGCTCAGGTAAGAAAAGGTTGAGTTTTATGGATTCATTAGAAAGGGAAGTGGTAATTGTATCAGACAAAAAGCCCATAAGCTCTGCACCTGAGTTTAGCTTAAAATTTTGACGTACATCCTGAAATGCGACTACCACAAACTTTGAATATTTGAGGTTACTTAGTTCAAATTTTCCATTCTCGTCCGTATAATCATAGTATGTGGGTAAATTCAGAAATGGAATGGAGTCTGCTTTCTCCAAGGTTTTTAAGTCATAAAGTCCCACCATAATATCTGGGGTTGGCTTTCCTTCCTTATCGTAAACATAACCATCTATTTCCAGGCTATCTATAAAGTTGCCAGTAGAAAAAACATACTTAATCTTTTCATTGGCATTACCTTCGGTAAAATCAGTGATGGCGTTTCCAAATGAAATAATATAAGTGGTGCTATCAAGTAGAGTATCTTTCCATGAAATATTTACCTCACGGGACATGCTGGTAATCTTAAGCTTTTCTGAGAGGGGCGGAGATATAGAAATTTGCTGTGAGGCGCTTTTCAAGGTAATGTATTCATCAAATACCAGAATGACTTCCGAAGCTTTGAAGTTGGTGCTAAAGTTGGGTGGGAAGGATGTATCCAACTGTGGGGCCAAGGTATCTCTAGGGCCACCTGTAGGCGAAGAAATACTTGCACATGATGTGCTGGAAAAATACACAAATGCTGAGGCCAGAATAAAAACTGGTAAAAAACGAAGAAGCTTATTCAAAGGAATAATACTGTTGGTTATTAGCTGCTGCAAAAATGCAATTAATAGGCCGAAAAATGACAGCCTCTTTTATTGGGCTATAGCCAAAGTAAATAGTGAAATTTTTACTCCGGGGATGTGCTCCAGTTTTGTTACACATGCTTCTACCGTAGAGCCGGTGGTTACTACGTCATCAACCAGTAAAATGTGTTTCCCTTCTAATCTTTTGGGGTGGTCAACTGCAAAAACAGTTTTTACATTGAGCCACCTGGCAAAGCGCGATTTCTTAGTCTGCGTTTGGTTGTAATACTTCCTTAGTAGAATATCGGTTTTATAATCTATATGAGTATGGTCAGCAATCGTTTGTGCTATCACTTCACTTTGGTTGTAGCCTCTTGTTCGCAGTTTTGCTGGATGCAAAGGAACAGGCAGAATAATGTCAATATCACTAAAAAAGGAAGTTTGACGCAAGTCAGAAATGGCAAGGTGTGTCATTCTTTCGCCAACTTCGGTTCTTCCTTTGTATTTAAAATGATGCATTAGAGATTGTACCATTCCATCTTTTACAAAACGTAGGTAAGAAGTGGCTTTTTCTAAAAAGCAACGACCACTAAAGATTCGAAGCACAGGATTATCAAGGTCTGCCGCGAAATCTGTTTTGGGAAGTTCGTGCAGGCACTTTATGCAAACGATGTCTTCATTGCTCACCAAAGGCTCATCACAACCCAAGCAAGCGTTTGGATAAATGATATCAATAAAATCATGGAGCCAGGTATATTTTAGCATGAAGGTTTATTTTTGAACTTCAATAAAGATACTAAATGACTGACAAGGCGAAACAAGCAAACAAAGGTTTGTTGTATGTAATTGTGTTATGCATGATTGGATTACTCATGACTGCCTATTTTTTGGTAGTTAGTCTCAATGAGGTAAAAGAATTAACTACACATAAGGATGTGCTTATTCGTAGGTTGGCCGAAGAAGTGATGGCTAAAAAGGAGCTTCAAAAGGAAGTGGACAGTTTGAAGAAAATATTGGAGGTGGATAAGATTCAGCCTATTTCCAGCGATGTGCAGACGATTGTGAAGCCTTAGAAAAAAGCCTTAATCTCTACATTTCCTGTATGAATTGGGTTGGTACCTTCACTTACACGTCCGCTGTAGTTAAGGCTTATCAGAATGTTTTTCTTTAACGTACGCTGAAGAGTGACTGTCCAGGTTCCGTTTCTTCCCGGGCGAAGGCTTTGGAGCATTTCATATCCGGCAGGTCCATTGGCATTCCCTTCAAAATCATTGATAATATAATTAAGGCTTAGAAGACCGGTAAATTTTTCCGCAGAATTGAAAGAGAGGTCTGCTCCGATGGTTTGCTCAAAAAGATTGTTTTCATCATCCCCGCTACTTTGCTGATTATCCCATTCATAACGGCCGGTGAGTACAAAGTAGCTGCCCGGTTGGTAAGAGAGCGCATATTTATTGAGTACCTGATTGATTCCAAAATTTCGGGTTGCAAAGTTGGCTGATATGTTTTGCTTGTCAATTACGGAGCCTTGTATCTTAAAAAGCAAAACTTCAATTGGCTGATAGCGAAGATTTGCGGTGTTCTCATTTATCGCACGTTGCTCCACACCATAGCTTAATAAGTTTCTATTGTCTGTTTTTCGATAGGTATAATCCATTCCAAACTTGGTGGCCGTGCGATTAAAAAATACGGTTGACCTGAAGTTGTTGTTCATGGCCACAATCAAGCTGTCATCGGCTACTTCTTTAAATGGATTTAGTCGATTTGTATTTCCTGTGAGCAAAGTTTTTCTATCCAGTTGATAGTTGAACAAAAGTGAAAAACGTGATATAGTTTTTCTAATATCCTCGGCATTTTTCCAGGCCCCAGGAGTATTTATGTTTAAGTTTTCACCAAGTTTCAAAATATTGGTGCGGATGTAGGTGTTGGTGACCGAATACACACGAACATATTTCGCCAAATCGGGTGATGGTGCTATTTCAAATTCATCAAGCTCTTTTATGCCATTGTCGTTATAATCCGTCCAGGTATAAATTCCTGTTCCTGCAGGCACTTCTATGTAACTATAATTTCTGCGGGGCTCCGTACCTGAGCCTGTTTCGTAAAAAGTAGAACTTACGATTGAGTTTTTCCAAAGACGTTGAACATAATTCAGCCTACTAGTAATGGTACGCTCCAGGTCTATCGGAGTGGGCTCATATATTTCAAGGTTTCTAATGTTGATGTTGGCGCCAATGGTGCTATTAAAATTGGTTTGGTATTGTGAATGAAGTCCATAAGTGATGGCCCGGGAAAAGTTTTCGAAGCGTCCCATTAAAGCGGTGTCATCAAACCTTTCAAGAAAACTGATTTCGGTAAAGTTGGCGGTGCTGTCACCAAAACCAGTGTAAAGCTCATATTCCAAAAAATTGTAGCTACTAGGCGAAAGCGTGTCCATTCCAAGAGCTTGTTTCTTGTTCCATTCACCTACAGATCGGATCCCTGCCCAAAACTTGGGCGTGATGAAATGTGTGAAAAAACCGTTTTCACGCAGAAATAAGGTAGTGCTTACCGAGTCTTTGGTGTTTAGCAAACTTGTACTTATAGCGCCAATGTTTTCAGAGTTTCTCAATCGAAGGGTTAAAGTGTTTCGCAAACCATTGTAGCCATCAGCACTTAGTAGATCAGCTCGATATTCGGCCAAACTGCTATCGTTGGTGATTCCTAAACTTATTCCTCCAAGCTGCACACCTCCATCAAAGTTATTATCCAAGTTCCAATCCCGTGCAAACTCTACATTGCGAATGCGTTCTATAGTTCGGAAGTTATCCTGATTGAATTCATAATTGATACCTGTGTAGATGTCAAAGTTTTCTTTTTCCTTCAGCCACTTGTACTGAAAACCCCCAGCCGAGCCGTTGTCATTGTTTTTATCTACATCTGAAAATAGGTTAACGTCATTTTTGCTTGTCGCAAGGTTTACACTCAGCCAATGATTTTTGCCAATTTTCCCTTCGCTTTTCAAAGTAATAATCTGAAGGCGGTTTGGCGCAACCAATTGTTTTACCGGCTCGTAGCTTCCTTGCGGTTGCCCGTTTACAGGCGGTACCCACTGAAATACCCGTCCATTAGCATTACTTTGTACTTGCTCATAATTTCCCCGAAAAGGGCCGATGTAAGCAAAGGAAGCACTATACAATTGCTGCGTGCTGTCCACAGAATACACGAGGACAGAATCGGTTCCCAATGAATCAACCAGTTTATAAAGTACTAGCTCATCGCTAAAGGCCTCTGGGTTTACCGTGCTCACTACGGCATTGTTTAAATTGTCACCCGCTTGCGCTAAAATTTCTTTTTCCTCATTGCTATTTTCCTGAAGTAGAGGTTGATTTTTGCTATCCTGCTCATTATAATATTGAACTGTGGTTTTGAAGTTTTGCGTTTCGTAACCCGTTTCGCCAAAAACTACCGTGCGCAAATAGTTTTGCTCTGTGTATTGAAATTCCACAACTATCCTTCTTTCTTTGGTGATGGGACGAAGGGCCGTGAACGAAATTTCACCTGCATTGTAATCAATAACATAATCATACTGCTCACCACGTTTCATTAATACTCCATCAATGTACACCCGCTCCGAACCTGAAATAATAATAATGTACGGTTCACCAGAGTTTCCGGTAAGTTTATAAGGTCCTTGGTTACCTTCACTCCCTTGAATACGATTTCGAGCAAACTTACCACGGGCCACCCCGCCCTGGAGCTGAATTGGGACATTACCTTTTTTTCCTGCTTTTACGTCAGTAAAAATTCCTGCTCCGCTTATCTTTTTATCAAAACGTAGGAATTGGTTACTCTGAGAAGTTACATTATAATCACCCGCTCTTAGGAGTCCAAAGTCTAGGTTTTCCAGTTCGATATACACTTTGTCAAATTCTTGCAGTTGCTGGGTATAGCCATCCGCTTGCACGGGAATACTATTGTCGGTAATACTTGCACGTATTTGGGTGCCCTGTCCCAAATCTCCGCTGAGCTGTAAGTTTAGGCTGCTGTTTAGCACGGCATCCTGATTGTTTCCTACCGTAATGCCGCGACTTATACTTCCGTTTGACGTAAGTCCTGCAAAAGGTGTAAAAGTGCTATTGGTGCTTTCGGGCCTATAGAGAGGGTCTTTTTCTCCCGCGAAAGCGGGCAAAATAAGACTGGTATCCTTATGCTGAAAACGCTGATTTAGCGGAAGCGGCAATACCTGAAAATTTAAAATTAGCGTGTCGCGAAGTGGTGTGTTGAACTTGATATAAGAAACCGGCTGCTGGTAAAGTGTATAATGGGGCTTGGCCGGAAAACCACTTTGGGTAGTGAAATCGATATGTTCTTGCAAAACGGGAAGCGAATCCAAAAAGAGTGAATCTTTAGCGGGAGCCACAGTTTTCGTTCGTTTAGAAGTCCAGCCCATAGGGTTTGTCTGCCCAAAAATGCTGGGCGCAACAAACAAGAAAAGGAAGCTTATCCGTAGGGCTAAATTCAAACTCAAATTAATTTTTCAATATTACCCACTTATTTCCATTTTTGCGGGCAATAGGTAAACGGTAATAATTCTAATATAGGATTGACAAAGCACGAAAAAACGATGAAGGTAATTTCATATAATGTAAACGGAATACGAGCGGCAGTAAAAAAAGGTTTGATGGAATGGTTGCAAGCTGCCAATCCGGATGTGCTTTGCTTGCAAGAAACCAAGGCGCAGCCTGAGCAAATAGACCATGAGCTAATAAAAGAAAGTGGCTATCATGGCTATTATCACAGTGCTCAAAAGAAGGGATATAGCGGTGTAGCTATTTTAACTAAAACGCAGCCCGACCATGTGGAAATAGGCTGTGGTATTGAATACATCGACCTTGAAGGGCGTATCATTAGGGCAGATTATGGAAACCTTTCAATTATGAGTGTGTACATTCCATCGGGAACAAATATGCTGCGCCAAGGACTGAAGATGCAGTTTTTGGCAGATTTTCAGAAGCATATTTCTGAGCTTCTCAAAGAACGTCCAAACCTGATTGTGTGTGGTGATTACAATATTTGCCATAAGGCGATAGATATTCACAACCCTATTCAAAATGCAAACTCATCTGGGTTTTTACCCGAAGAAAGAGAATGGGTAAGCGGATTTATCGACAGCGGATTTATTGACAGCTTTAGATATTTTAACCAAGAGCCGCATAATTACTCGTGGTGGAGCTATCGAGCCAATGCCAGGAATAATAACAAAGGCTGGCGTATAGATTACAACATGGCAAGCACTCCTTTGGAAGGCCGGTTGAAGCGTGCGGCTATTTTGCCCGAAGCCAAGCATTCTGACCATTGCCCCGTCTTGCTTGAGCTGGATTAAGGCAATTATCAATAACGCATTATTCATAACTTAAAGTAAAGGCTATCGCATGGTGTGGGTAGCCTTTCTACTTTCGTAGAATAATCTTATTTTCTATGAAACGAATTTTCATTTTAGCCCTTAGCGGTATTTTGTTTAGCTCTTGCGTGACTAGTAAAATCCACAAAGAACTACAAGCAAAGTATAAGGATTTGGAAGGCACCAACCTCTCTCTTAGAGAAGAGAATGATGCTATGAAAGCTAATTTGGGCACCACCCAGGATGAGCTTGACGCTACCAAGAATTCAATGGCAAAATTGCAGGAGGAGCACGATGCTTTGAAGAAAAGCAATGACGAATTGCAAACGCGCTATAGAGATTTGAATAAGAATTATGAGTTTTTGTTAGAAAACAATAATGCCCTTTTGGCAAGCAATCAGGCAGAAAACAAGAAGTTGATTGAAAAGCTAAATGTGCTTCAGCAGGAGCTGCAGGCCAAGGAAGATTCATTGACCAATGAGCAGCAAAAACTGGAATATTTGAGTCAGGAATTACAGAAGCGCGAAGCCCGTGTATACGAATTGGAGTCAATGATTGCTGAGCAAAACAAGCAAGTGGATGCTATTCGTAATCGTTTGAAAGAAGCACTTTTCAACTTTGAAGGAAAAGGACTTACAGTGGAGCAGCGCGATGGTAAGGTGTATGTTTCTTTGGAAAATAGCCTTCTATTCCCGAGCGCCAGCTGGAATGTGGATGGAAAAGGAAAAGAGGCCTTGCAGGAATTAGCGAAGGTACTTGCTGAAAACCCTGATCTTAATGTAATGGTAGAAGGTCATACAGATGCTGATGCTTTTAACGGAAAGACTGCTGTGAAAGACAACTGGGACCTTTCGGTAATGCGTGCTACTTCTATTGTAAAAATATTGACCGCCAATGAGGGTGTGGACCCGGCCAAGATTACCGCTGCTGGTAGAAGCGAATATATCCCTGTGTCAGATAACGACACTGTTGAAGGAAAAGCTAAAAACCGCAGAACAGAAATTATTATCACTCCGGATTTGGACGCTATCGTAAAGGTATTGTCTGAAGTAAAGGAGTAAATAGTAAGAGTTTACATTTCTCTACTTGTTGATTTAAGACGACCTTTCGGGGTCGTTTTTTTATTGTTTTTTGTCGGAAATACTCAGTGGTTTATTCGACCCCGATGGGGTCGTGATGATGAGGTGATTCTATTTTCTATTGACATCCGAACCCGCTGGGTTCGTTTAGAGCTTTTTGTTTTGAGCGTGTTTGTTTAACACTAAGAGTCAAATGAAAAAGAGTGATGTTTGATTGGGCTAATGATAGATGAACGTTCAGCAAATGCGAGATGTATTCAGTATACTTTCAGGATTGGTTGACCTCAGGGAGGTCAAATGTCAATAGAAAGATTGATCAGTACACATCAGGTCGACCCCAGCGGGGTCGAATATATATGCCAATTCGACCGGGATTTTTGATTTTGTCAAAATGACTATTTTCATAGTAAAACTAAGAAATGGCAAATACCTATTCTCAACTATATGCACATGTGATTTTTGCAGTGAAAAATCGCGAAGCCTTAATTCGTGAAGAGTTTAAAGAAGAATTGTATAAATACATTTCAGGTATTGTAAACCACAAAGGGCAAAAGCTTTTCGCGATAAATGGTATGCCAGATCATATCCACATCCTTTTAAGTCTATCTCCGGATTGTCCCTTGTCAGAATTGGTTAGAGAAATAAAAAAGTCTTCTAACGGCTTCATTAAAGAAAAAGGTTTATCCAAATTTCCCTTTGCTTGGCAAGCAGGTTATGGGGCGTTTTCCATAGGTGCTTCTCAAATTTCGAAGGTTGTAAATTATATTGAAAATCAAGAAAAGCATCATACTAAGAAATCCTTTGAAGATGAATACAGAAGTTTTTTAGAAAATTATCAGGTGGATTTCAAGGATGAGTATTTGTTTGAATTTTTTGATAATTAACATTCGACCCCGCTGGGGTCGCTCGCCCATGGCGACTTTATTTCTATTGACATTTGAACCCAGAGGGTTCAATGTTTGAGGATGTAACCACATAGCTGTAATGTCCTTTTTACACTAGGTTGGTTGATTCCTATTTAATTTTCTGAAACATTAACACACCACTCCTCTTAAATCGATTCTAACTATGACGTTTGTTTTTACTGATAAGTGAACTAGCTACGTTCGCTGTCACACCTGAGTATTATCAAAAAATCGTAGCAGAGTTTGTGGGGCTATACTGTCGAGCAAGGATTTCACCTAAGTGTTTATTCGTGATCACTGCGAAATATGGGCTTGTCCTAATGTGGGTGCGTGACCTCAGAGAGGTCACATATCAATAGAAATAAGAATGTTATACCAACACGACCCCAGCGGGGTCGTATGTTTATGTTATTTATTTCTTCCCAAACCGATCCCGCAATTTGGTTGTAGGGATTTCAAAGTATTTATACAACAGAATAGAACCAAAAAGAGAAACGAATAAGTACATGACAACTCTCAAAACATCTAAACCTAAAGTATGCTCAGCAAGCTCTCCGCGGAGGGTTAAAGGAATGATAAAGCCCTTCGTGAGGGTGAAATGAATCAAGTACATGGAGTACGAAACAAGACTGACCAATGTAATGCCCTTGGCTAATTTTCCTTTTCCTGTTTTTACAGAAGTAAGAATAGGTAAACACAGGAATACTCCGGTCGCAAATACCAAAAAGGAAAGTACTGTGTGGTAAAAGTAATTGCCTTCGAAAACTTCTTTAGCGTAATGAAAGCACACCTGATTAAAAATGATAAGAATGAGGCCTAACCACATTTTTAACTTGGGTTTAGATAACCAGCCCTTAGAAAAGTAGGTTGAAAGGTAGGCTCCCAAAACCCCCATCATTAGCGAGTCAAAACGTGTGATTACCTGCTTTCGGAAAAAATGATCGTAATCCTTTAGGCTGGCAATTTCCACCACATTAAAACGGTAAAATCGAACCCCGATGGACAGTGCTATAAATGCGAAGATTAACCATGGAAACCATTTTTTTAGTGAAGTTTCACTTTTGAACATAGCAAAGCTGGCCAAGGGAAAAAGAATGTAAAACCATTCTTCTACTGCTAGGCTCCACACTTCCTGAAAGAAGTGTGGATGAGGGCTGGCGAAGTTTTGTAGAAAAAGAACGTAAGGAAACATGTCCTTTATTTGAATATCCCAATAGTACCAGCCTAAAACCGTCACAACTATTAAAATCAAAAAGTAATTCGGAAGCGTACGAAACCATCGTCTTATCCAAAATTGACGAAGCTCGTTGAAGCCGCCACCATGGGATCTGATACGCTTCATAAGAATTCCACCTATCAAAAAGCCACTGAGGACAAAGAAGATGGAAACGCCATCTAATACCAAAAAACTTAGTGGACGAATATTAAATTGATGCTTGAGCATAGGCAAGCCATGACCATAGATGACAAATAGAATGGCTAGGGCACGCAGAATGTCAAGCCCATAGATGCGCTTGCTTAGGTCCATGTCTATATGGAAAAGTTTCTTTAGGATATTACGCCTGTTTTTGAGTTTTGGTGAAAACCGACACAATAATACAAAAGGGAGGGCCGACTACCTTGCGGTAATCGACCCTCCCAGAAAAATATATAGTGAAGGGGATTACATCTCTTCTACTTTAGCAATCGTATAGATTGAACCGTTTACACTATGAGCACTATTTTCTTCTAAGAAAATCTTATTTCCATCATCATCGGTCAATACAATTTGACCGCTGGTAGAAGTACTTACATCAAAATCAGCACCTGCATCAGATGAAATTGTTCCATTATTGGTAGCCTCATCTTTTAGGTTTAAATAACCGTTAAAAATAAAGGTGCTCATTAGTTCAGCTTTATCATCAGCTTCCATCTCGGCATAGATATTTGCCATCGTCATTCCAGAAATACTTAATAAATCGGAGATGTTTAGCTCAAGTAAAAGTTCAGCAACAGTGCTTACTCCAAACTGTGTGAACAAAGAAGTCTGCGCACTGGCATCCAAAAGATTGTTAAGATCATCTACATCTAAAATGGCAGCTAGATTGATACTCAACATACTTTGAAGTTCGTTTTCATCAGCTACAATCACTGTAGACATACTGGTTTCACTTTCCAATCTGTTTTTGATATCTACATCAGCATCAGCAATTAACGTTAAGAAAAGTGAAGTCTCACCATTATCTTCTGCTTCCTCCGCATCTTCAAGGTTTTCATAATTGGTCTGTGCGCTTAATACCGCATTAATTTCAATTACAGAACCATTAGTAGCAGAAATTGTGGTGCTACTTGCGGTGCTTGCACCGTTGTCATCACCACCATTAAAAATTAAACGGGTGTTGTTATCATTCTCAATGAATACAGAAAGCTTACCGTTGTTGTCATTATCGGCATAAGTTTCGATGTATCCATCTTGAATCGCATCAATATCAAATTTACCGTTGATAGCATGGTACATAATTAATTCGGCAAAAGCCTCATCTCCCAATTTGCCTTTCAACTCCGTCATGCTACTTACGTTCATCTCCACAAATAGATCATTGAATGCATCATTGTTAGCAGCGAATACGGTGATATTTGCGCTACTGTTTGAAAAGAACGAAGATTGATCAGACTCTTCAATAGCCTCATTCATCATGCTATACTGCTCTTCTTCCTCCATTACCTCTTTTACCGTGGCATCCTTTTGCGTGGGCTTCGTGGTGGTATCATTGTCATCATCTTTACTACAACTTGCCATAAAGATCACTCCTCCGGCTAATAGTAGTTTTCCGAAATTTTGGGTTAGCATTTTCATAAGTTTCAAATTTTAATTTTTAGTTAATAATGTGTGCTAGCTACGCCAATATATACGCAAGGGGTGGTCATAAAGTTCAAAATTTCTTTTGCTCACCCCATTTTGGGAAAGGGGTGAGCATCACTCCATGGCGGGACATCGCTGAACTACAGTGGATTAATTTTTTTTGAAAAAAAGTCAGATTCCACAAGATTTTGGTGGGCTTTTAGGGGGTGATTGATAACTAAAAGTGGAAGAAATACTTACTTCCGTAATAAGTCTAGGGTGTGCTGAAGTAAGTTGGTTTCACCAATCTTTCCATGTCCGGGAATTACACTCTTGAGGTTAGGATACTTGTCGATTACATTATTTATTGCCTGTGGCCAATTTTCAAGATTGGCATCAGAAAGATTTCCCAAAGTTTTTGAATCGGCCGATTTTACCATACAGCCACCAAAAAGGACTTTTTCATTAGGAAGATAACATACAATATTGTCTGGACTGTGGGCTTCTCCTGGGTAAAAGGTTTGTATTGGTGAATCATCCAAAAGGAAAGTGGTGTCGCTGTGAAACACAAAATTGCAATATGGTTCTTCAGTATGGAGCTTACTGGTTTTGTAAAAGCAATACGAAGGAATGTTGTGTTCTTTCAAAATGTCCATACCCGCTGTACAATCATCATGAAAGTGGTTTGGTATAAACCCAATAATCTTTAACTGCATTTCCTGCTCCAGATGGTCAATCAGCTTAATGGTAAGAGAGTCATCCATTGGGGTGTCTAGAAGCCATGCTTTAGAACCATTTATATAAATCAGCCCATTGGAAGGAAACTTTCCCCATTCCGCTAGTTTAGTTAGAGAAGTGTGTACATAAACATGTTCCGTGAGTTTCTCCAAATAAAGGTTTGGCGAGATATTTACCTTTTGGCTATAAGCCGAAAAGCATAGTGTAAAAAGCACTAAGAGCAATATGTGCTTAGCGTAGTTCATTAGCCAAAAAGGTGTTGAAACACTTCCTCAATCTTTCCGCAACGAACCACTTTAATGCCAAATTTACCTTCCTGTAATTTGTTGTGGGAACTGATAAACACCTGATCAAAACCCATTTTTTCTGCTTCGCTGATGCGTTGCTCAATTCGCGATACAGGACGAATTTCACCGCTTAATCCAACTTCAGCTGCAAAGCAAATTTTAGGAGGCAAGGCAATATCTTCATTTGACGAAAGTATGGCAGCCACTACGGCCAAATCAATGGCTGGGTCATCCACTCGGATTCCTCCTGTGATGTTTAGGAAAACATCTTTGCTGCCTAAATGAAAACCACAACGTTTTTCGAGAACGGCCAAGAGCATGTTCAATCTGCGGGTATCATAACCGGTGGTGCTGCGCTGAGGTGTACCATACACGGCTGTGCTCACCAAAGCCTGAATTTCAATAAGCATCGGGCGAATGCCTTCCAAAGTAGCAGCCACAGCATTTCCGCTAAGATCTGCATCACGCTTGGAAATTAGTATTTCACTCGGGTTGCTTACTTCACGTAGCCCTTCACCTACCATTTCATAAATGCCCAGCTCATGAGTAGAGCCAAAACGGTTTTTGTTGGCGCGAAGCAATCTGTATACATGGTGTCTATCGCCTTCAAACTGAAGAACGGTGTCCACCATGTGTTCCAATATTTTGGGCCCTGCAATGTTTCCATCTTTGGTAATATGGCCAATCAGGAAAAGGGGAGTGTCTGTTTCTTTAGCAAACTGAATCAGCTCAGCTGCGCATTGTCGGATTTGCGAAACACTTCCGGGAGAAGATTCTATGAGTTGTGAGTGTAGCGTTTGAATAGAGTCTACGATCACCACTTTCGGCTCATTGAGTTCTATTTGTCTAAAAATTTCTTGTGTAGACGTTGCGGTAAGAATGTAGCAGTCGTCATTTTTTATACCAATGCGCTTGGCACGAAGTTGCACTTGCTGCTCACTTTCTTCGCCACTTATATAAAGGCATTTTTGGTTGAGGCCCAAAACCACCTGAAGCATCAATGTACTTTTGCCAATACCCGGCTCGCCACCAATTAATGTTACCGAGCCATCTACCATGCCGCCACCCATTACGCGATCTAACTCGTTGTCATTAGTGGTGGTGCGCACACTTTGCTGGGTTTCTATATCGCGAATAGATTTCACTTTGCTTGGTGCAATACTACTACTTCCACGCTGTGGACTGCTCTTCCAACTCACAGCTTTGCTGGCAGTGGTTTCCAGTACTTCCTCTACAATTGTATTCCATTCGCCACAGCTGTTACATTGCCCCATCCACTTGCTGTGCTGGGTGCCGCAATTCTGGCAATAGTAAGTTGTTTTGGGTTTTTTAGCCATGTGGCAATTTTACGGAAAAAGGGGGAGGTAAGTACGCTTATCTGCACTATCTGATAATGGTAACCGTACCCTTTTTTTTAGAATGAGAGGAACCTTTAGAATTAGTATAATCTACAACCCAGAAATAGACCCCGTCAGCAACATTACCTCCATCCCATCTAAAGTCATTATTCGTTGTTTCAAAAACGAGCATTCCCCAGCGATTAAAAATGGAAAGATTAATCACACATTCGGTGCTTATTTCCAGCGCTTTAAAGTAATCATTAGTGCCATCATTATTGGGGGTGAAAACATTTGGTAATGAGATATCACACGTGCAGTTTTTAAAATCTACAAATGCTTCTTCATAAATAGTGTCACATACATTGGTCACCTCTACCCAATAAAGCCCATTTTGAGTTGGATAGATGGTAGAAGAGGTTTCTCCCGTACTCCAGAGAAGAGACACGTCAGAAGCTCGATACGAAAGAAAAGCAGCCTCATCGTTGCAAAAAGTAATATCCTCCAGTTGATTTGTTAATGCAGGCTTGCCAATAATTTCTATGGTATCTGAAATTTCTAAGCAACCATTGGAAATCCGAACATAGTATGTCCCTGCTTTATTAATGGAAATAATTGAATCCATACTCCCGGTACTCCATAGGTAATTTAGCTGTGAACCCATTCCAGCGTTCAAAACAATGCTGTCTCCGGCACAAATCTGGGTGTCTTTTGGTAAACTAAGACTTGCCCTTGAAGGCATGGGGTCGTGCCATTTTATACACACATTGTCTAAAGTACCTGTTAATTCTCTTCGCAATTCTCCATTTATAGTATTACCGTGCTGTACATGAGTTAGGCCATCTATATTACCAGGGTAAGTTAGCATAACAGGCGACCCAAGTAAATGATTTGTATAGCCACTATCAGAATATACACTTAATTGCACCTGATTCTTTTGCGCCTTTGCTAGCGTAATAAAGTATGTAGCTCCTAAGGAATTGGCAATAATGCGCTGTGAGGGGTGCAAGTTAATAGAATCGCGCGCAATAATATGAAAGAATAAATCACCATTGGGTGGGTTTTGTGCGGAATAGTTTAGCAAAAAACCATCTTGATTTCCTTTTTTGCGTCCCGTGCATGGTGGATCTGGGCAATCACAGTTAAAGCTGTTTGTGCCTGCGGTTAAGCCTAAAATTACATGACCAGAATAAGGCAGATTGTTTTTGGAACCAACCGAACTAGGCTTAAATTCGAATTTCACTTCCCAGCAATCATTTTCATCAATTGTCCTTCCTAGGGGTCTATGAAGTCTTTTCTGAAATTCCCTGCATTTTGCCCCATTTATAAAATGAACTTTTCCATTTATAATTTCAACCTCACTACCAACTTGAGTCCATCCCGTGCTGGTTGTATAGTCGTCAAAAAAGTTGCATTGTGCTTTTACATTGCTGTAAACAAAGTTAGTAGCTATAACAACAAACAAGTAAAGGGGTTTCATACATAATGCAAAATAGATTTTTTTTAAATCATTTTAGACAACCGTTCAGTTCAATGAGTAAAAGATTATTTACAATTATTAATGGCTATGATTTTTGAGAGCGGGGAATAATATGCACACATTTGGTTCAAAACGAGGAGTGCTTGAAGGCGATTTTTACTTTGTTGCCAGTAGGCAATTGCATGAAAAATGAGGAGATAATCACAGTTTGCAAACTTGTGTGTGCCTTGGGGTTTTTTAAGCTTGTGAAATGGAGCTCTTAGAGATATCCTAATTTACTCCCCCGGAAAGTATTGCTTATATAGTTCATCAATAAAACCAAAAGCAAAAATTCTAAGATTGGCTTCGGTGGACAACAATAGGACAACATCATTTTTTTCTACTTCCTTCATGGTGTTTACATCTTTTACCAATAAAAGTTCTTGGTAGCTCTCGGGGTAAATGGTGACGTTGTAAAACCAAAATTGCCCATTGTCAAATGCCCGCTCTGAAAGTTTCCAGTTATACATATCCCAATAAAAACTATCTGCAATTGTCAGTACTTTTGGGTTATTATCCCCGGTTGTTATTTCCACTTCAGGGTAACCCATTTCTAAATCTGGAATATTGATAAGTAGATTCATTCCTTTTTCGATGTCATCAGCAGGATGTCTCATTTTACGAGTACGAACGATATCTGTTATTTGCAGAGGGGGAATGTATTTTTCTTCTTGAATGGAATTGATATACTTAATAGTTGAGTCGGCCACAAGTACATTTCCATAGTTGCTCCAATGGGTTCCGGTTTTTGGGAATAGTGGATAAGGAGATATTTCTTTTTGCTCCTCAAACCATTTCTTAAAATCAAGTAGATGAATGTCAGTTTTGGCAAGCTCTTCAATGTATACATCGTAATTTGTGGTGGTTCGGTTTTTAATATCAAACCTATCTGGAACAAACTCTGGGTAAAAACTAGCTTTTCCGGGAGCCAGCATTACGATGAGGTCAACTCCCTTTTTGGATAAGGTGTCGGACACCCGTTGCAGTTTCTCCACTTTAAGCTTGATGCTATCAACTCCAATAAAATCTTCGCCCTTATAGGCGTTGATGTATTGTACTTCATAAAGATAGTTGTCTTTGCCTATCACGGCATTTGCAAGGTGAGCTTGGTTGTAAAGTGAAAATGAAATTTGATTATAAACCCTCACAAAGAAAGGCTTGAAGCCAATATTAAAATTAAGAAATTCCTCTTGTGCTGATTGATAGTCACCTTCAAACCAATTAGACCATGTAGCTTCAGGTGTGGGCGGAGCAGTAAATGCTCCATCCAGAGGAATTACATATGAAAAGTGTGTGAAACGCTGAATCATTGGGACAAACAACGCTAGTAGGAGTAGCGAAAACAAAATTCGTTTTATAATAATATGGACCCCTGATTTATTCATATCTAAAACCTGAAATAAATAAACGGATTAAAACCAGAAGTGGAGATAGAGCTGTACGAAAGCAGTAGCAAAGCGGAACTGATTATAATAAGTAGGAGGTGCTGCCACAATGCATATCTATTAGTAAAAAAGAATGCTTGCACCAGTTGCTTTCCTTTTTTGAAACCTGCTAAAAATGAAAAGAAAATGGCAAAAATCACCACGAAGCTAAAACCTGGTGTCAGATTGAAGGTAGAAGAAAAGTCAAAGGAAAAAAGGCTTTTTAGGTAGCGCTGAATTTCTTCTAAGGTTTCTAATCGAAATATAACCCAGCCAATCATAACAACAAAAAAGGTGAAGAGAATTGAAGCGAATTTGCCAACCTTGTTTAAAAAATTTAGAAGGAACAGCCTATCTAAAATAAGGAATACACCGTGGTAGGCTCCCCAAATAACAAAATTCCAAGAAGCGCCATGCCAAAGGCCCGAAAGCACAAATACAATCCAAAGATTTAAAAAGTGGCGATATTTGGATGAAACGCGGTTGCCACCTAGGGGAATGTATAAGTAGTCACGCATAAAGTTTCCTAGGGTGATATGCCATCTTCGCCAAAATTCTGAAATACTCTTGGATACATAAGGTGAGTCAAAGTTCTCTGGAAATCTAAAACCCATCATTCTTCCTAGTCCAATAGCCATATCGGAGTAGCCGGAGAAATCAAAATATATCTGGAAGGTGTAGGCTAAGATTCCCAACCAGGCATTGGCGAAGCTCAAGTTTGTTAGATTGCTATTAAAAATCAAATCTGCCTGCTCGGCCATTACGTTAGCTATTAAAACTTTTTTGGCTAAACCAATGCAGAACCTATAAAAACCGATGAGCTTGTCATCGATGAGGTCTTTCCTACTTGTAATCTGGTCAGCAATATCATGAAAACGAACAATAGGGCCGGCAATCATTTGTGGGAAGGACATTATATACACTAAGTAATCGGTCACTTTTTGAAGTGGGGCGTGCACTTTTCGGTATACATCTATGGAATATGTAAGTGTCTGGAAAGTGTAAAAGGATATCCCAATGGGTAGGATTACCGAGGTCCAACTGATGGATTCTATGCCAGATGATAGAAGCAGTTGATTTACATTTTCTACAAAAAAGTTGGCGTACTTAAAGTAAATTAATAGCCCAAGGTTGATTGAAATAGATAGTGATAGTAGGAGCTTTCTATGCAATTTTACTTCGCTGCGATGAAGACGGGATACTATATAAAAGTCGATGATAGTGGAAGCGAGAATTACAAAAACAAACTTTGGAGCTCCCCAACTGTAGAAGAAAATACTCGCAATTAAAAGTGTGTAGTTTTTGAATTTTGCTGGAACAAGGTTATAAGCCAGCAAGAATATTGGCAAAAAGTACAGTAAAAAGATAGTGCTGCTAAAAACCAATTCGTAAGTCGAGTTAATCGGGGTAGCTGGTTATTTCCTCTTGGAATACTAAAGTTTTATTACTCGGCCTCAAACCTACCAAAAATATCAATCTAAAAGCTTTTGAAAATTGGGTGTTGCTTTCAATTTTGCAATCATCAATCACTTTGCCTTTTTTCAGATGCCGCTTAATACATTCTCTAAAAGTCATAGGAGAGAGCTAGGTATCTACTCAGTAATTAATCAATGGAGGTGTACTTACAAGCGTAGGAAGCAAATCGGGCTATCATGGTAAATTGATAGGGTAAACACCTGAATTTCAGTAAAATTATTGGGTTACTGTTTTCCTTTAAGTGGGCATCAAGTATATTAGTCTATCTAAACCAATCATTATGAAAATCAAATACTACTTTTTTCTTGTAAGCTTTTTTTTGCAACTATCCCTTAATGCCCAAGTTCCTGGCTATGTGCCAACTCAAAACTTGAGAGCATGGTGGTCTTTCTCAGGGAATACTAATGATCTTTCAGGCAATGGAAACAACCTGACAAACAATGGGGCAACTTTGTCCACTGATCGAAACTCAAATTCAAATAACGCTTATTTATTTGATGGAACGGATGACTTTATGGCTTTAACAAATCCTTCTTTTGCCTTTGGGCAAGACTCATCTTTTACTATATCATTTTGGTCATATTATAATCAAGTTGGAGGCTGGATATTTGGGCATGGTTTAACGCAAGGTGCAGGTGGCGGCACTGGTAAATTTTGCCACTTTGTTGCTGGCACAAGTTCTGGCGACATTCAGTGGAGAGCAAATAAACAAGGTTCTCCATGGCTAAATGCAATATCTCCGTACGCCCTTAATACTTGGGATCATTGGGTGTGTGTTTATGATAATAAGGTGATGACTCTTTATAAAAATGCCGTTGCTGTAGCTACTCAAAATTTTACTTACACGGGAACGCAAACAGCTACCATGCCTTTGCATATTGGAACCCAACTTACGGGAGGTGGTACTTTCCTTTCAGGAAAAGTGGATGATTTTGGAGTGTGGAACAGAGCTTTGACACAGGCAGAAATCACCGATTTATACAATGGTTGCTCGGCTACAGTTGCAGTTCAGCCCAAGGATGTAAAAGATATACTTGGGGGTAATGTGAAATTTGGAGTATCAGCACCCAATGCTGGTCTAACTTTTCAATGGCAAAAAAAGTCAGGATCTAATTTTCAGAATATTACTAATGGAGGGCAATATTCTGGTGTCACAACTGATACATTAGAAGTTACGTCTTTGACTATAAGTAATAATGGTGAAGAGTACCGCTGTGTGGTAAATGCATCGGGTTGTTCTGATACTTCAGCTGCAGCTGTGATTGAAATATGTGGATTTTTGCAGATGCCAGTGGATCAGACAATAGCAGTGGGTGCTACTGGTGCTTTTTCAACAAAAGTGGCAGATCCTTCCTCCACATTTCAATGGCAGGTGGATAAAGGAACTGGATTTGCAAATGTATACCCGAATGCTCAATACGTGAATCCTACTAATGATACACTCGTAATTACGGGAGTTACAAATGCTCTTAATGGTTATAAATACCAGTGTGTAATAACCAGCGGGGCCTGCACAGGCACATCAGACCCAGCAACGCTTACTGTTAGTAACGTCACGGGAATAGAAGAGCTTATGGATTTATATGATATAAAAATGTACCCCAATCCAGTTCAGGAAAAACTGCATATTACGCACAAAGAGCAGTCAGTAAATATGAGTGTTGCTGTAATTAATGCAGTTGGACAAAAAGTGTATTCTGGCCATTTACAAGAAGGAAATGAGACAGTACTAAATCTGGACTTTTTGCAGACAGGTAACTACTTTGTGAAAATTGGTGATGTATTTTCTATTCCTTTTGTGGTGAAGAAATAAACCAGCCAAAAGTTTTTGAAGTAAAGGGCTGCCAGAAATGGCGGTCTTTTTTGTTTATAGTACAGATAATCGGAATAAAACCTGTCGGGCGATAAAACTCGCTCAAGGTTATATCTTGCATGGAAGAATTAATGATGAATATGGAAGGAAATGACCTGATTTGGCACTATTGTTCGCCAGAAACTTTTATGTCAATCATAGAGAGTAAGGCTATTCGCTTTTCTAGCGTTTATCACACCAATGACTATGGTGAGATGGATTGGGGGTTGTCGTTGGCAGATAGGTTAGTTGAGACTAACTTTTCTAAGGAGGCCTTTTTTCAGGAATATCATAAAAGCAGGCGTACCTGGTTTAAGGATAATGCATTTTTGATTTCATGTTTTTCTTTTAAGATGGATTTATTGAGTCAATGGCGGGGTTATGCTAATAATGGTTTAGGCTTCGCTATCGGTTTTGAAAAGGAGGAGTTGGATAAAGTCTTTGATAACTGTGTAAAGGGTGAAGTTGAGTACAACTTCGAAAGTAAAGTCTTGGATGACTACATTAAGGCCTTAAGGGATGATTTTGTGCAGCCTAATAATGAAAAGGATCTTACCTACGAATTGCTTACTAAAATTGGACATCACTTTAGTTTGTTAAAAGCCCCTGCTTTTAAAGAGGAAGGTGAATATAGATATGTAATGGAAGTAAAAAGTTGGGATCAGGGATCAGGCTTCACAACTTTGGCTACTAAGTTCGATCAATATGGAAAGGGAGCGAACCAAATCAGATTTATCTTAAAAAATGGAATTCCTGTTCCTTACTATGATTGGTCTTTTGGAGATAAATCATTTACTAAAATCATTAAGCAGGTAATCATAGGTCCCAGGAATCCTAGTTCTGTAAAAAATATCGAATTATTTCTTAATATGACACAACATAAGGGAGTAGGAGTTAGCAAATCCAAAATTTCCTACCGATAAGTTATGCAAGAGGTAACCTTATTGATTCTAAGCCTTTCCGTAGTATTCTACATGAAAGGCAACAAAAAAAGGAACCCTCTCGGATTCCTTTTTGTCTAATATCTAAAGTCTAAAATCTAGTTTCTGGATTCCACCCACTCCTTCGCATTTCTGAAAGCCAAGATCCAAGGAGAAAGTACTTCTTGTTTTTTCTCTGCTGGATAATATCCCCAGTTGTGCGGGAAGATAGAACGTTCAAAGTGTGGCATAATCGCCAGGTGACGACCATCTTTACTGGCAATACCAGCTACGTTATAGTCAGAGCCATTTGGGTTCCCTGGGTAACCTTCGTGGGTGTATTTTGCAATTACGTTGTATTCGCCTTCCGCTTCAGGTAAGTTGAATTTTCCTTCTCCGTGTGCAGCCCAAATTCCCAAAGTACAACCTGATAAAGAACCCAACATTACGGAGTCATTTTCAGGAACGGTTACGTTGATGAATCCACTTTCGAATTTACCTGACTCGTTGTGCAACAGTTTTGGATGAACATCGTGCTCAGGGTATAAAAGTCCCAATTCGCCCATTAATTGGCAACCGTTGCAGATACCTAAACTTGCGGTGTTTTCTCTGGCGTAGAAAGCATCCAAAGCCGCTTTTGCTTTTTCGTTGTACAAGAATGCTCCTGCCCAACCTTTGGCAGAACCCAATACATCACTGTTTGAGAATCCTCCAACAAAGGCGATAAAGTTCACATCAGATAAATCTTCACGACCCGAAATCAAATCGGTCATGTGAACGTCTTTTACGTCAAATCCAGCCAAGTGCATAGCGTAGGCCATTTCACGGTCCCCGTTTACCCCTTTCTCACGAATGATAGCCGCCTTAACGCCCGTAGCGTTTTTGCGATTTGGATCCAATCCTAATTCTGCGTAAGCGCCTTTAAAGTCTTTTGGGAAAACGTAGCTCAGCGCTTGGTTTTTATAATTGTCAAAACGCTCTTTCGCTTTGCCTTTTGCGGTTTGTTTCGCGTCAAGCAAATACGAAGTTTTGTACCATGTATCGCGCAAAGAGTCGATATCTAAAACGTAAGTGTTGTTTGCGGTAAGCACTTTCGCTTCGCGCTTATCGGTTACATTTCCAATCACTTTTGCTCCGGCTACAGCCGAAGTTACTTTGTCCACATTCTCATTCGCCACCTGAATCAAGATTCCGGCTTTTTCAGAGAATAATAATTTAATATCGTCTTCGGCTTCAATGCCCGAAAGGTCGATGTTGATACCCACTTTTGGCTCAGCAAAAGTCATTTCCAACAAAGCGGTAATCATACCTCCGGCAGAAATATCATGACCAGCTAAAATCATTCGGTCTTCAATCAATTGCTGAACTGCAGCAAAGTTGGCGGCAAATTGCTTGGCGTCTTTTATGCTTGGCGCAGAAGTTCCAATCTTATTCACAACCTGAGCAAAGCTCGATCCACCTAATTTGAAATCATCGCCACTCAAGTCGATGTACATCAAACTAGAGTTGGTATTGGGCTGCAAAACAGGCTCCACCGTTTTGTTGATTTCGCTCACTTCGCCAACGGCAGTAATGATTACCGTTCCCGGAGAATACACTACATCGTCTTTGTATTTTTGGGTCATGCTCAGGCTATCTTTCCCTGTGGGGATGTTGATGCCTAGCTCGCACGCAAAATCTGAAATACCTTTTACAGCATCGTACAAACGAGCATTTTCCCCTTCGTTCTTAGCTGGCCACATCCAGTTGGCTGAAAGCGAAATTCCGCCCAAACCATCAGCGATTGGTGCCCAGATAATGTTGGTCAATGCTTCGGCAATTGAAGCTTGCGAACCCGCTACAGGATCGATCAACGCAGAAACAGGTGCATGTCCCACAGAAGTTGCAATACCTTTAACTCCACGGTAATCCAAAGCCATAATACCTAAGTTGTTCAATGGCAATTGTACCGGACCAGCGGTTTGCTGTTTGGCCACACGACCGGTTACGCAGCGGTCAACTTTGTTGGTCAGCCAGTCTTTACAAGCCACAGCTTCAAGCTGAAGAACAGCGTTTAAATATTCTTGCATTTTGCTGGCATCGTAGGCCACTTCTGCAAAATTGCTTGGTGTTCTTTTATCTTCTAAAATGGTTTTTGGTGATGAACCAAACATGTGTCCAAGTTCCCAATCCATTGGGTTTTGACCCGATTTTTTGTTTTCAAAAACAAACTTGTGATCGCCCGTAGTTTCACCAACCACATAAATTGGAGCGCGCTCTCTGTCTGCAATTCTCGTTAAAAGGTCGATGTCTTTTTCTTTCAACACCAAGCCCATGCGCTCCTGGCTCTCGTTGCCAATAATTTCTTTGTCAGAAAGAGTTGGGTCGCCAACAGGTAATTTATTTACATCAATCACACCACCGGTTTCCTCCACCAATTCTGACAAGCAGTTTAAGTGTCCACCAGCACCATGATCGTGAATGGAAACAATCGGGTTAATATCTAATTCGGCCATAGCGCGCACTGCGTTGTAGGCTCTTTTTTGCATTTCTGGATTTGAACGCTGAATGGCATTCAGTTCAATTCCGCTGCTAAATTCTCCGGTGGCAACCGAAGAAACAGCGCCACCACCCATACCGATGCGGTAGTTATCACCACCCATCACCACGATTTTGTCGCCAACTTCAGGGGTGTCTTTTAATGCGTCTTTTTCTTTTCCATAACCGATTCCACCGGCTTGCATGATTACTTTGTCGTAACCATATTTTTTGCCGCCTTCTTCGTGTTCAAAAGTTAGAACAGAACCGTTGATGAGCGGCTGTCCAAATTTGTTTCCAAAATCAGAAGCACCGATAGAAGCTTTGATCAAAATGTCCATTGGCGTTTGGTACAACCAATCTCTTTCGGCCATGCCATTTTCCCATTCACGTCCTTCTTCCAAACGAGAATAAGCAGTCATGTAAACGGCAGTTCCAGCCAAAGGCATCGAACCTTTTCCACCCGCCATACGATCTCTGATCTCTCCACCAGAACCGGTTGCAGCACCGTTAAAAGGCTCAACAGTAGTTGGAAAATTGTGCGTTTCTGCTTTAAGCGAGATTACAGAATCAAAATCTTTGGTCTCGAAGAAATCAGATTCATCCTGGCGCTTAGGCGCGAATTGCTCTACGCGACTTCCTTTGATAAAAGCAACGTTGTCTTTGTAGGCAGAAACTATTTTTCCTGGATGGTCAGCAGAAGTTTTCTTGATCAATTTAAAAAGAGAAGTAGGCATCTCTTCGCCATCAATAATAAACTGGCCGTTAAATATTTTGTGACGACAGTGCTCTGAGTTTACTTGCGAAAAACCGAAGATTTCTGAGTCGGTTAATTTTCTGCCCAAGTCTTTCGCCACACTTTCTAGATATTCTATTTCTTCACCGCTAAGGGCCAAACCTTCTTGCTGGTTGTAGGCCGCGATGTCGTCTATGTGTTCTACTTTTTCAGGCGTATGCTCAATGGTGTAAATATCTTGATTCAAACCATTGTACAATACCTGAAGCATAGGGTCATGATCTGCTTTTTCGGAATCTACCATGAAGTATTCCTCAATTCTGTAGATACCTTCAATGCCCATATTTTGGGTGATTTCTACCGCATTGGTTGCCCATGGGGTAATCATCTCTTTGCGAGGGCCAACAAAAAAGCCCTCCAAAGTATCGCTGTTCTGTAATTCAGCGCCCCCGAAGAGCCACGTTAATTTTGGTAAATCTGTTGAATTGATTTCCTGTGAAAGTCCAACTGCGTAAACCTTATTGGCTTCTTTGGACGAGAAAAATTTGATCATTCTAAGCGTGTTAAAACCCTACAATTTCTGAGCGGCAAAAGTACGAAAGGTTTTGGGTTATTCACAGCTTCTTATAGTTGCATAACTGCGGCTTATCATACTTATTTCGCGAGGCTGGTGCATAAAAATCAAAAAGCTCCGAAACCTAATAGAATCGGAGCTTTTGAAAACTTTAAATAAAAGCTGTTTTAAAAACTAGCTTTCTTTACGTCTACTGCATTCATGCCTTTGGGGCCTTTTTCAAGCTCAAAAGAAACTTTGTCACCTTCATTAATTTCTTCTACAGTACCATTAATGTGTACAAAGAATTTTTCGTTGGTGTCTTTTTCTTTAATAAAACCATAGCCTTTTGAGTCGTTGAAAAAATCAACTCTACCAAAACGTGTAGTAATTACTTCTTCGCCTTCTGGTCTTTTTGGAACACCAATTTCGATGTCTTCGGCTTCAATTACGATTTTCTTTGAGGGATCGGGCGGGGTGTCTGTTAATTGACCATGTTCATCAACATAGGAAAACATTTCCTCTGCTGATCTTTTGGGAGCCGCTTTACGCTCTTCGCGTTTCTTTTCCTTTTCCTGACGTTTTTTCAAACGCTTCTTTTCTTTCTCCTTCTTGTTGTAAGTTTCTTGGGATTTAGCCAAACTTTAGTATAATTTAAATTTTATCAAGCCTACCAGAGTGGCCGGCCGGAATTTCCCGCAAGGTAGTGAGAACAAGGCTGATAATAACCATATATTGTATTAAGCTTCTAAAAATCGTTTGGATTTGCTAAAAGCCTGGCACTAAAATACAACCGGTTTACCCCACCAATTCCATCTGTTTCAAGCTTTCTACTTTGTTTCTTTCCAAAAACTCATCTACAGTTTCAAAGTGCTCAATCACGCGTTTGTTTTTAAACTCAAACACTTTTTGTGATAAACCAAGCAGGAAGTCTCTATCGTGAGAAACTAAAATCAAAGTGCCGTCAAATGCTTTCAAAGCTTGCTTCAACACATCTTTTGATTTTAAATCTAAGTGATTGGTGGGCTCATCCAGTATAAGAACATTCACTGGTTCCAAAAGCAACTTTACCATGGCCAGGCGAGTTTTTTCTCCTCCTGAAAGGAAACTAACTTTTTTGTCCAGCACGTCACCGGAAAACATAAAACCTCCCAAAATATTCTTGATTTGGGTGCGAATGTCGCCTTGAGCAATTTGGTCTACAGTTTGAAAAACGGTTAAATCCGGATCCAAAAGTGCGGCTTGGTTTTGCGCAAAGTAACCCACTTTGGCATTGTGGCCTAAGTCGCATTGTCCTTCAAAGTCAATCTCGCCCATGATGGCTTTTATCATGGTAGATTTTCCTTCTCCGTTTCTACCTACAAAACTTACTTTTTCCCCTCTGGAAATGGTCATGTTGGCATCATTGAATACTACATGATCTCCATAAGATTTGCTCAATCCTTTTGCAATTACAGGATAATCACCGGAGCGCTGACAAGGTGGGAATCGAAGGTTTAAGGCTGAGTTGTCTATTTCGTCAATCTCAATGATGTCCAGCTTTTCGAGCATGCGCTCGCGGGAGTTCACCTGATTGGTTTTAGAATACGTTCCCTTAAAACGCTCAATAAAAGCCATGTTGTCGGCAATAAATTTTTGCTGCTCGTTGTAGGCTTTTATTTGGTGGGCACGCCTTTCTTCACGTAAAGTGAGGTAGTGCGAGTAGTTTGCTTTGTAGTCGTAAATGCGGCCCATTGTCACCTCGATGGTTCTGTTGGTGATGTTATCAATAAAGGTTTTATCGTGCGAAATCACCATTACCCCTTTGGCTTTGTTTACCAAAAAGTCTTCCAGCCACACTACGGATTCAATATCAATATGGTTAGTCGGCTCATCCAAAAGTACCAAGTCTGGCTTTTGCAAAAGGATTTTGGCTAGCTCGATTCGCATACGCCAACCACCACTAAACTCACTGGTTTGGCGATTAAAATCTTCTCGCTTAAAACCAAGGCCCATCAAAGCTTTTTCAACTTCAGCTTCAAAGTTGGTGTCTTCAATAGAGTAGTATTTTTCGCCTAGTTCAGAAACTCTTTCAATAAGCTTCATGTACTCCTTCGATTCGTAATCGGTGCGTGTTTCGAGCTCCTTGTTGATGTACTCCATTTCGTCACGCATCTCAAATATCGCCTGAAAAGCTTTGGAGGCTTCTTCTTTTACAGTGCAGTTATCTTCAGTTAAAAGGTGCTGAGGCAGGTAGGCAATCACGGCATCTTTTGGGCAATGCACATTTCCTTTGTTGGCTTTTTGAACCCCTGCAATAATTTTCATCATTGTAGATTTTCCTGCGCCATTTTTACCCATCAGGGCAATCTTGTCATTTTCATTGATTACAAATGAAACATCCTGAAACAGAGCTTCTCCGTTAAACTCAACACCCAATGCATTAACTGATATCATACCTATACTTTTTGCGGCCGCGAAGGTATGAAAAGAAGTAGTGCATCAGGTTGAAGTGCTTAATGTTAACCGTGAAATATTGCTTTGGAAAAAGTAAATGTTTTAACAACTTGCAAGACCGATCACTCAACTAGAACTAAATGAAAAACTACTTAACTCTATTTTTCTTTTTATCAACCATTACTATTCTTTTAAGTCAACCTCAGGTAGGAATAAGAGCTGGCGTATATGGCTTTAATGAGGAAGTTCTATTCCCAAATGGTGCGATTTCCTGGTTAGAAAACGAATTAGATCCTTCGGTTTCAGGGGAGCTGTTTTTTGCACAACACTTTACAAAAAGTAATTGGTTGTGGACGGGGAGTGTTTCGTATCAAAGATTTAGCTGTGAGGCTGAAATACCATTTATGTACACATATGAATCTCAAGGTCGGGAAATACCTGTTTTTACAACCGGAATGAGAACAGAGTTTGATAATGTTGTCGGCTTTAGCTTGGGTATTGGTTATGAGTTTCGAAATAGAAATGAATCGCAGAGTTTCAAGATGGAGATTGGGGGGAGATTGCTGGGGTCTGTACAGAGCGGGATGAGGATAGAAATAGAAGAAAACCCCGACTTAGACTTTGAAGATAACAGTGATAGAGAATTTTCAGAAAGAATAATCTCTGGTTGTTTTTTTAGACCTAGTTATCAATTTAGAATTGGAGACAAGAATTCTCCATGGACAGCAGTTTTATTTATGGAAGGGAATATGTTGTGGAGAAATAAGGCGCCAGTTACAAATCCTGTGTTTACCTATGGTGGAGGCTTGGGGATTAGTTTTGCCTTAGAAAGCAAAGGAAGGAATGGTTTAATTTGAGGCAGCCAACTTTTTTCTCCTTCTCGCTCTCCACAAAAATCCGGCAGCAATGGTTCCCGTGATAACCGTCATTACCAACTGACCCGTGTGTACCAAAGTGGCAAAACTCACACCATCATCAGAAGCTACACCTAATACGCCAAGACCTAGCATAACCAGGTAATGATAGGCGCCAATTCCACCTGGGGTGGGTACTACCATTCCAAATCCTGCAGCAATCATTACCAATAATCCGCTGGAAGGGCTTAGATCTTTGGTGGCATCCAAAGAGAATACACATATGTATACCATTAGGTAATACATTAACCAGATAAAAATGGTGTGTAGTATAAATGGTGTTTTGGATTTTAGCTGTGAAATAGATTTTAAGCCTTCTTTTATACCATCCCAAAAGTCCCGCACTTTTTGGTAAACCGGGTGTAGCATAAATTTTTCACGAAGTAGATAAAGTGTAATTCCACCAATAATAATTACTCCTCCAATGGCAATCTTAATATATAAACCTGTGTTGCTGTCTCCTGTGCCTTGGGTTGCAGAGAAAGCGGTATCAATAAGTTCCATCAGTAAATCAAACTCCAAAATTAAAGTTAGAAGCACCAAAAAGAGGAGCATTAAAAAGTCAATGACTCTTTCTAAAATCACCGTTCCAAAAAGTCTGTTTACTGGGATGTCATCGGTTTGGTAAAGAGCAGTACAGCGCGCTAATTCACCTGCACGCGGTACGAGCATATTTGCAAAATAACCTACCGTTACCGAATGTATAGCATTCCAGGTATTTGGCTTTTTGCCAAGCGGCTCCAACAAAAGCACCCAACGCATTCCACGGCTTATAAAAGCCAGGTAACCCATAATAATGGAAAGAATAACGTAGGTATAATCAGCTTTACGGAAATCGTTTGCCAATTTTTCAAATTCGGTATTGCGAAAAGCGAGGTAGAAAAGACCCGCTCCCACAGCCATGAATAGAATATACTTTGCTATTTGTTTGAGCTTATCGTTCAAGCTTAGTTGAGGGTGTTAGTTACCTCATTAGGGAATATAACCGATGGTTTGAAAGTTTTAGCTTCTTCAAAATCCATGTGGGCGTATGAAATGATGATGATGATATCTCCCGGCTGAACTTTGCGAGCAGCTGGCCCGTTCATGGTAATTTCACCACTTCCACGCTTACCAGTGATAACGTAAGTTTCTAAACGCTCCCCGTTGTTTACGTTTACAATAGCAACTTTCTCACCTTCAATGATGTTGGCTGCCTCCATTAAGTCTTCATCCACCGTAATGCTGCCAATATAATTAAGGTCAGCTCCGGTAATTTTTACCCGGTGAATCTTAGATTTTAATACCTCTATTTGCATGGCGCAAAAGTACTTAAATTAATTGCAAATTATCTATAAGTCTCACTCCTGAAATGTAGGCGGCAATAAAGGCGCGAGCGGGGTCGGTGTTTGACCATGAATCTAAGGGAAGGAGAGTGTTTTCGTTCACTATTTGGGCATATTCAAGTTCTAATTCACTGCCCTCAAAACGTTGAGAAACCAAATTTATTAGCTCTTGCGGAGAATGATCCTTGTAGTTTTCCTTCATCCAGTTTAAGCTTTGCCAAATGATAAGAGACTTTTCCTGGTCTTCGGCAGAAAGAAGTTGATTGCGACTACTAAGGGCCAGTCCTTTTTGACTGCGCTCAATTGGGTGAGGGATAATTTCTACATCAAACCCCATTACTTTGGTAAGTTGACGAATAATGAGAAGTTGCTGAAAATCCTTCTCCCCAAAGTAGGCCTTCGTGGGATTTACTATTTCAAAAAAGCGACCAACAATAGTTGCAACACCATCAAAATGCCCTGGGCGATGCGCGCCTTCCATTACGGTGTCCAGCCCGTTCAAGTTAATTTTTACAGATTCTGTTTTCTCGGGGTACATCTCCTCTTCACTCGGAAGAAAAATTATATCGCAGCCCGTTTTCTCCAGTTTGGCAATGTCAGAGTCCACTTCCCGAGGATATTTTGCCAAATCCGTTTTGTTGTTAAACTGTGTAGGGTTTACAAAAATGCTAATTATGCTGATGTCGTTTTCGCGTGAAGCGTGATCGATCAAAGCAAGGTGTCCGCTATGTAGGGCGCCCATTGTAGGTACAAAACCGATAGACAATCCTTGTCCCCTAAGTTGGGAAAGGTGATTTTGCAAATCGGAAACCTTGGTGAAAATCTGCATTTAATGGCTGTTAAAGCGGACAAAGCTATATATATAAGTTGAAAAATTGCGATTAAAATAGTACTTTTGCAGCTTATTTACCCAAAGTAACAAGCTCTGATGGATAGTAAAAGAATTCTGTATGTAAGTCAGGAAATTCACCCTTATCTCCCCGAAAACGAAATATCAAAACCTTCGCTCGCTTTGCCTAAAAAGATGAATGAGCGTGGGCATCAGGTACGTGTTTTTATGCCAAGATATGGGTTGATTAATGAAAGGAGACATCAGCTTCATGAAGTGATTCGCTTAAGCGGGATCAACATTATTGTAAATGATATGGACCAGCCTTTGATTATAAAGGTGGCATCTGTGCCTCAGGCACGTATGCAGGTTTACTTTATTGATAATGAAGAGTATTTTAAAAGAAAGGCCACCTTTTATGATGAGGATGACAATTTCTTTGAGGATAATGACCAACGTGCCATTTTCTTTTGTCGTGGCGTAGTAGAAACGGTGAAAAAACTGGGTTGGTCGCCTGATATTATTCACTGCCACGGATGGATGGCAAGCTTCCTTCCTATGTATCTTAAGAAGTTTCATTACGATGATCCATTATTTGCTGAAAGTAAATTGGTGCTATCCGTATACGATCATAAAGAACACAAGATGGGAGATTCTTTAAAGAAAAACCTTGAGTTTGATGGTATAGATGGTGAAGATTTAGCGAGATATGAAGACGCTGATTTGAACAAACTTTATGCTGCTGCTGCGCATTATTGCGATGGTGCTGTAGTAGGAAGCGAAAATGTTTCGCAGGAAGTAAAAGATATGATCGCAAAAAACGTTGATACCTTGGTTGACTATTCTGGAGAGGATGATCAAGCCGATAAAATCCAGGAGCTATATGAAACTATAGTGGTGGAAGAATCTGTGGCATAAAGAAGGTATATGACATTATTGAATAATTTTTTTAGAAAGACAGCCATTCTTGCAATGGCTTCTTTGCTTTTTATAGGTTGCGAAAAACCGAATGATGAGCTTGGTTTTAATCAGGTGATTGATGGTGTGCCCGGTGTGGCAGACTTGGTTTTTGACAGTCTTATAAGCTATACTCATAATCAAGATAGTATTTTGGTGGCATTGGCTCGCGAAAGTCAGTCAGCGCTTGGTGGGTATGCTGGTAATAGGCTTTTGGGGTCTATGACTGATGGAAGTTTTGGCAGAGCTGAAGCTTCGGTGATAGCTCAAGTAGCACTCGAAGAAAACAATATTGACTTTGGTACTCAACCTCGGATTGATTCTGTATTTCTCTACATGGAATATAATGGTTTTTATGGAGATACATTCAAACCAATGAATTATGAGGTGTATCAACTCAGTGGAGGTGTTTTTCCGAATGGAGTTTTACTTGATGCTGAGGGTGTGACGGTAGATAGCGCTTATTATTCTGATTATATACCAAATTATGCAACAAAGCTAGGCGAGTTACTGAATCATAAGCCAAAACCAAGTTCACCAATGGTGTTGAATGGGGATGTGGTAAAGGCTGGTTTGAAAATTCCTTTGGATACCAGTTTCTTTAAAACAAACATTATAGAGGCACCATCAAGTGCTTTTGAAAATGATGCAGCATTTATTGAGTATTTTAAAGGTCTTTATATAAGGACGGTAAATACGGATGGTAGTATTGTTTATTTGAATTTAAATACTGCGAATTCTGGTATTCATGTATACTTCTCGGATAGAGCAGACACCACCAATGAAGCCCAAAGAGTTGGCTTCAACTTTTTGCAAAGTAATAGCCCTTTACCTATAAATCTTTCAATTTTCGAGCAAGATTACTTAGGTGCTCCTACAGCCTTTAACCTGAGTATGCAGGATACAATCATAGGCGAAAATGTGAGCTATGCTCAGGCAATGGGCGGAGTATATACAGTGTTTGAAATTCCAGGATTGGATAGTATTGCTAATAAAGGATACTTGATAAATCAAGCCATATTGGAAGTATATAAGGCTGCAGGAACAGGTAGTGGACTCACTCCAAATAGTAGGCTGGAGATCCGTTCATTTGAAGGCGGTGAAATGCAGGGAACCATAAAGGATTTTGATGCTGGCAATACCTTAACTGGAGGAGGAAATTTAGTTTCTGAGCCTCTGAGAGCAGGAAAGTATACATTTGATATTACTAGATATGTATTTGAAATAGCAAATGGTGAAAAGCTTACAAAGCTTGCCATTACACCATATTTGAAAAGCTCTTTAGCTAATAGAGTTATTTTGGCGGGCGGTAGTAATTCGCAGACGCCTATGAGTTTAAAAATATATTTAACCAAGCCGTAAGATTATGTGTGGTATAGTAGGTTACATTGGGCATAGAAATGCAGTGCCTGTAGTTTTAAATGGACTTAGAAGGTTGGAATACCGTGGGTACGACAGTGCAGGTATTGCCGTGATGAATGAAGATGGGCTAAGTCTTATTAAGTGTAAAGGAAAGGTTTCAGATCTTGAGGAAAAGATAAACGGAACATTAAAAGAGAGTGGGATTGGAATAGGGCATACCAGATGGGCTACACATGGTGTGCCTAATGATGTAAATGCGCACCCACATGCGTCAAACTCTGGCAAGATTGTTCTTATCCATAATGGAATTATAGAAAACTATGCGTCTATAAAGGAGGCATTGGCTGGTAGAGGTGTGGCTTTTAAAAGTGATACCGATACTGAAGTTTTGGTGAACCTCATTGAGGACATCAAAAATGCCGAAGGAATAAGTTTGGCGAAAGCCGTGCGTAGCGCACTTAACCAAGTGGTGGGCGCGTATGCTATTGCGGTATTTGAAGTTGATAATCCCAAGAAAGTGGTGGTTGCCAAAAAAGGTAGCCCGCTAGTTTTGGGTATTGGTGAGAATGAATTTTTCATTGCTAGCGATGCCACTCCATTTTTAGAGTATACTAAGACAGCTGTATACTTAGAAGATGATGAAATGGCCGTTGTAGAAATTGGCAAAGAAGTAGAAGTTCGCTCTATTCCTAGCAATAAGGCTATTGATCCTTATGTACACCAATTAAAAATGGACATTGAAGCTATTGAAAAAGGTGGCTATGATCATTTTATGCTTAAGGAAATTTATGAGCAGCCAAAGTCTATTCGCGATACTTTGCGTGGACGATTGTTACCAGAGCAAGGCCTTATAAAAATGGGCGGTGTATTTGAGTACCGCGAAAAGATTGTAAATGCTGAGCGTATCATTATTATAGGATGTGGTACCTCATGGCACGCTGGCTTGGTAGCCGAATATCTTTTTGAAGACTTAGCACGTATTCCTGTGGAAGTGGAGTACGCTTCTGAGTTTAGATACCGTAACCCGGTTATTACCGAAAAGGATGTGGTAATCGCTATTAGTCAGTCAGGAGAAACTGCAGATACTTTAGCCGCGATTAAGTTGGCAAAGGAAAAAGGAGCTACCATTTTTGGTATTTGTAATGTCGTAGGATCTTCTATTGCTAGAGAAACCCATGCTGGTGCTTACACCCACGCAGGTCCAGAAATAGGTGTTGCTTCTACCAAGGCATTTACTGCACAGGTAGCTGTATTGGCGCTTATGGCATTGAGAATTGCTCATGATAGAGGTGTGCTCAAGCAATCCTACTATCACCAACTTTTGACTGAGTTGGATAGCATTCCAGAGAAAATAGAAAAGATGCTAGAGAGCGATGCTCAGGCAAGACATATTTCTGAACTATATAAGGATGCTCAAAACTTCCTTTACTTAGGTAGAGGATTCAACTTCCCCGTAGCACTGGAAGGGGCTTTGAAGCTTAAAGAAATCAGTTACATACATGCAGAAGGATACCCAGCTGCAGAGATGAAGCACGGTCCTATTGCGCTTATTGATGAAAATATGCCAGTGGTGGTCATTGCTCCAAAGAGCGGACAATACGAGAAAATTGTAAGTAATATTCAGGAGGTAAAGGCTAGAAACGGTAAAGTAATAGCTGTGGTTAGCAATGGTGATTCTGAGATAGCCCGGATGGCCGATCACGTAATTGAAATTGAAGAAACCGCGGAAGTATTTTCTCCATTATTGACTACTATTCCTTTGCAATTATTGTCTTACCATATCGCGGTAATGCGCGGGTGTAATGTAGATCAGCCCCGTAACTTGGCGAAGTCTGTTACCGTGGAATAGGACTAAGTTGAGTTTGAAATATTATAAACCTGTCAGCGAAAGTTGACGGGTTTTTTTATGTCAAGAAATTATTATTGGAAAAGCAGTAAAGAAGTGATTACTTCTTGTTGTACTCATTCATAGCGGTATTTAAACCTGCTAAGGCGAAGGTTTCTATAGCTCCGCAGGAAAGCTCAATTCGTGGTTTTAGATCCGTGATCTCCTGAGCTTCCCACTCCCCAAGTACATAATTTACCTGGCCTCCTTTTGGGTAGTCATTACCAATACCAAAACGAAGACGAGGATAATCCTGCCTTCCAAGAATTTGATTTATGCTTTTCAAACCATTGTGGCCTCCATCGCTTCCTTTTCCCTTTAGGCGTATAGCGCCAAAGGGAAGGGCGATTTCATCAACCACTACCAGTAAGTTCTGTAAAGGAATTTTTTCGTGCTGTAGCCAATAATTGATGGCCTTGCCGCTAAGGTTCATATAGGTGGAAGGTTTGATAAGAACCAGCTCTTTATTCTTCACCTTAAGATAGGCAACATCAGCGTAACGATCGGTCTTAAAACTAATATTGGACGCACCGGCAAGTGCGTCCAATATTTTAAAACCTATATTATGACGGGTTTCAGCGTAATCTTCACCGATATTTCCTAATCCGGCTATGAGATACTTTTTCACCCTAAATAGTGTTTAGACTATGCTTCAGCAGCAGCTTCAGTAGCTTCGCCACCTTCAGCAGTTGCCTCTTCTTCCCCATCTCCCTCCTCATCGCTATCATCAACAGCGTTACGAGAAGTTTGAACAGTAAGAATAGTTCTTTGTGGCTCGTGAGAAATTTCGTAACCATCAGTGTTTACATCGCTTACGCGTACTGACTGACCAATTCTCACTTCAGTAATATCGATATCGATATGTCCTGGAAGGTGCTCTTCAGTAGCTGTTACTTTAAGCTTACGCAAGTTTACTTTCAAACGACCACCATTACGCACACCACGAGAGTTACCAACTAGGTTGATAGGCACTTGAATGGTGATAGCTTTGTCAGCTGAAGTTTGGAAGAAATCTACATGCTCGATAGCATCAGATACTGGGTGATATTGTACATCACGGATTACAGTTCTGTAAGTCTTTCCGTCAAGATTGATCTCTACAAGATGCGCTTCCGGGGTGTATAGCAATTCCTTGAAGCTTGGCTCAGGAGTATAGAAATGGATATTCTCTTCGCCTCCGTAAATTACGCATGGTACGTTTCCTTCTCTTCTGATTAGCTTGGCGGTTTTGCTGCCTAGCTCAGTTCTCAAGGTACCTTCGATGGCTATGGTTTTCATCTTTACTTGTTTTTATTACTCTAAAAAATGGGAACTTATTGATTCGTGATGGTGAACTTTGTGCATGATATTCGCAAAAAGTTCGGCAATAGATATCACTTTTATCTTCTCGGGTAGATTATCATGAGGAATAGTATCCGTGATAACCAACTCTTCTAATTTCGAATTGGTGATGCGCTCCATGGCTTTGCCACTAAGTACACCGTGAGTACAATAAGCTCTTACGCTCAAAGCACCTTGCTCTATAAGCATATCGGCAGCTTTGGTAAGCGTGCCAGCAGTATCAATCATGTCATCAATCAATACTACGTTTCTACCTTCTACATTACCAATTACCGTCATCTTGTCGATCACGTTGGCTTTTTTGCGCTGCTTGTAGCAAATCACTACTTCGCTTTCCAGCCACTTGGCGTAGTTGTTAGCTCTTTTTGAACCTCCCATGTCTGGAGATGCAATGGTCAAATCGCTTAAGCCTAAATTCTTGATGTGTGGTACAAAAAGAGAAGAGGCGAACACGTGGTCAACAGGAATTTCAAAGAAACCTTGTATTTGATCTGCATGCAAATCCATCGTCATAACACGAGTTGCACCAGCTGTTTCCAGCATTTTAGCAATCATCTTAGCACCTACTGGTACACGAGGTTTGTCTTTTCTGTCCTGACGAGCCCAACCAAAATAAGGCATGATGGCCGTAATATGCTTGGCTGATGCGCGCTTCGCTGCGTCAATCATCAACAAAAGCTCCATAAGGTTTTCAGTGGGAGGATTGGTGCTTCCTATAAGGAATACACGACCACCACGAACCGTTTCTTCAAATGATGGTTGAAATTCTCCATCGCTGAATTCAGAAACCTCCATTACACCCATAGGCTGACCGTAGGCTTTCGCCATCTTTTCAGCTATGCGCTGGGAACTTCTTACTGCAAAAATTTTTGCGCTCGGTACCACTTGCTTAATCCTTTGGTATTGTTGATTTTATATGACCCTCAAAAAGGGCTGCAAATGTAAATAATTATTCGTGAACAAATAAAATATATTTACCCGAGATTGAAAAAAAGAGCAAATTCTTTTTGAGAATCAAAAATACTTAACCTACTTTTGCCAACCGTTTTGAAAACGGGATCAAATTTACAGCTACCAGTAAGTTTAAATGATTTGCCCAGGTGGCGGAATTGGTAGACGCGTTGGTCTCAAACACCAATATCGAAAGATGTGCCGGTTCGAGCCCGGCCCTGGGTACAAAGAGTAAAGCCTCAGCAGAAATGTTGAGGCTTTTTTTATTTCCACTTCCCTCATAGCCAAATTCTAATTTCCTCGTTTATATTTAAAGAGTCTTTTCAGCATCTTTGCTAGCCTTATTATGAAGAAAGAAAAACAACTACGATACGACATTGCTTACTTACGTATGGCGCGCGAGTGGGCAGAGCTTAGTCACTGCAAGAGAAGAAAAGTTGGCGCGCTGATTGTAAAGGATAGAATGATTATTTCTGATGGTTACAATGGAACGCCAAGTGGGTTCGAGAATTTTTGTGAAGACGAGGAAGGTTATACCAAGTGGTATGTACTTCACGCGGAAGCGAATGCCATATTAAAGGTGGCGGGCTCAACACACAGTTGTAATGGCGCAACATTATATATCACCATGTCGCCTTGCAAGGATTGTAGTAAGTTGGTGCATCAGGCGGGTATAAAAAGAGTGGTGTACGTAGAAGGCTATAAAGATGATAGTGGATTGAAATTTTTGGAAAAGGCCGGAGTAGAGGTATTACATTTAGACGACATAGATAGTGAAGTACAGTAGAATTATATTTCCCATATTTCTGAGTATCGCAATGCTTGCGGGTATTGTGATAGGTGTATTTTTTGACTTTCCTGCGAAAAGCGTGGCACTTACTGAATCTACTCAAAGGGAAAATAAACTACGTCAAATACTGAACTACATTGACTTTGAATATGTGGATAACCTGAATACGGATAGTATTTTGGATATTACCATTTCTGATCTTTTGCGAAAGCTTGATCCGCATAGCGCTTATATTCCACAAGATCAGGTTGCGGCTACGGAAGAAACTATTAAAGGAAGTTTTGAGGGTATAGGTATAGAGTTTCGCATTTTTAAAGATACCCTTACCGTAATCAGAGCTATAGAAGGGGGGCCTAGTGAAAAGGTAGGGATTCGTGCTGGCGATAGAATATTGATGGCAGCCGATAGGCAAATGTTTGGCGAGGAGCTAAGGAATAAGGATGTGATCGAAACCTTAAAAGGTGAATCGGGTACACGTGTTTCGCTGGCAATGTATCACCCTTTGGATGGCACTAAAGAAGTGGTAACGGTAAAACGTGGAGAAGTGCCTATCAATAGTGTACAGACGGTTTTTATGGTGGATGATAGCACAGGTTACGTAAAGCTCGTTCGCTTTTCTGCAACCACTGGTAAAGAGTTTAATAAAGCATTGAAGCAGCTAAGAAAAGCTGGCGCTGAGCGTATAATTTTTGATTTGCGTGATAATCCTGGAGGGTTGCTGTCCGCTGCCCGCGAAGTTTCAGATGAACTTTTGGGGAATGATGAAATGATTGTTTTTACCAAAAACAGGGAAGGCGATAAAAATGTGGTAAAAGCTGGTTCCAGCGGTTTGTTTCAGGATGGTCCATTGGTTCTCCTTATCAATGAAGGATCTGCTTCGGCCAGCGAAATTGTGGCAGGGGCCATTCAAGATAATGATAGAGGCTGGGTAATTGGGCGTAAGTCTTTTGGAAAAGGCCTTGTGCAAGAAGAAATGACTTTGAACGATGGTTCAAAAATAAGACTGACCACCCGGAGATATTATACACCAAGTGGACGCAGTATTCAAAAGCCATTTGAAGATTATGATCAAAGCTATCTGCAAAGAAAGGGCTATCATGATGGGGACAGTCAAGCGCTAAACGACACCTTGCCGGCAAATAAAATTTATAGAACACTCAATGGGCGTCCTGTGTTTGGTGGCGGTGGTATAGAGCCAGATGTAAAAGTAAATTTAGATACCAGTCGGGCTGGTGTTATTTTGTATCACTTGGCTGCTTTAGGTAATATTGATAATAAGGCTTTTGCCTACGTAGATGATCACCGTGCTGAATTTGAAAGCTTAAATCGAAAAGATTTTATGCAGGCCTTTGAGGTGACCGATACGGTGATGCACTACTTTTTTAGCAATAATGCTGATGAGCTAAAGAAGTATGATGAAAATATAAATACTCTGCTGAGGGCACGAGTAAAGGCTTATTTGGGCTACTATCTTTATGGAAATTCAGCTTTTCAGGAAGCCTATGGACAGTATGATCCTTTTATAAAAGAGGCTTTAAGAATCTTAAATGAAAATGGTGAATCTCCAGAGTTGAAAGAGCTGGAGAGTATGGTGGAATAAAAAAATCCCGAAAGCTAAGCCTTCGGGATTTCAATGATATCAATAAGTCTATGACTTATTTGTGATCGTGACCTTCGTGAGCGTCTTCTACAGACTCTTCAACATCTTCAGCACCATCTTCGATGGCTTCACCGGTTTCTTCAGCCGCATCTTCTACAGCGTCAGCACCTTCTTCCATAGCGTCACCAGCTTCGTCAGCTGCATCTTCCATGTTGTCACCCATTTCTTCTACTTGGTCTTCTACTTTTTCTTCAGTAGAGGCTTGATTGTTGCAAGCTGACATAAAACCTACGAAAGTCAATGCCATTGCGAATAAGCTAACTTTTTTCATTTGTAACAGATATTTGGTTATTTAAATAAGTGAGCGAATGTAGTTATTTTCTTAACATCCTACTAAAGCACTATTTTTTTAATAACGTCTTGATACTTACAATTGTTTGCAGCCTATTTCCGAGTTCGCTGATCGAAATGCGTTCTTGCTCCATGGTGTCTCTGTTTCTTATGGTAACAGTCTGGTCTTCTTTTGTTTGATGATCCACGGTAACACAAAGTGGAGTTCCGATGGCGTCATGTCTGCGGTAGCGTTTTCCGATAGCATCTTTCTCATCATATTGGCAATTGAAGTCCAATTGAAGCTCGCTGATAATCGCGCGCGCGATTTCAGGTAGTCCGTCTTTTTTCAAAAGAGGAAGTACCGCAACTTTTATAGGGGCCAAAGCCATTGGAATTTTCAAAACAGTACGCTCGCTTCCGTCTTCCAGTTTTTCTTCGGTGTAAGCCGCAGAAAGCATAGCCAGGAACATACGATCTAAACCAATGGAAGTTTCCACTACGTAAGGCGTGTAATTCTTGTTGATCTCCGGATCAAAATATTGAAGCTTCTTTCCGCTGTGTTCTTCGTGTGCCTTAAGGTCAAAGTCAGTGCGGCTGTGGATTCCTTCCAATTCTTTAAATCCAAATGGGAAGTTAAACTCAATATCTGCGGCAGCATTGGCATAATGGGCCAATTTATCGTGATCGTGAAAACGGTAATTTTCTTCACCCAATCCAAGTGAACTGTGCCACTTCATACGTTGCTCTTTCCAGTATTCGTACCACTTCATTTCTTCACCAGGGCGAACGAAAAATTGCATTTCCATTTGTTCAAACTCCCTCATGCGGAAGATAAACTGACGTGCAACGATCTCATTACGGAAGGCTTTTCCTGTTTGGGCAATCCCAAATGGAATCTTCATTCTTCCGGTTTTTTGCACATTAAGGAAGTTTACAAAAATACCCTGAGCTGTTTCCGGACGCAGATAAACGGTGGTAGCACCATCAGCAGTAGAGCCCATTTGGGTGCCAAACATCAGGTTGAACTGACGAACCTCTGTCCAGTTTTTTGAACCAGAAATTGGGCATGCAATTCCCTTTTCCTCTATCAGTGCTTTTACATCTTCAAGATTGCCATCTTCCAAACCTTTGGCCATGCGAGCCATTGTTTCATTGGCTTCGTCAAGGTATCCTTTTACACGAGGGTTGGTTTCACGGTACATGGCTTCGTCAAAGCTTTCACCAAATCTTTTGGCTGCTTTGGCACATTCCTTATCTGCTTTTTGGCGAAGTTTTTCGGCATAGTCTTCCAGTAACACATCCGCACGGTAGCGCTTTTTACTATCCTTATTATCTATCATTGGGTCGTTGAACGCGTCAACGTGCCCACTGGCTTTCCAAGTGGTAGGGTGCATAAATATGGAGGCATCAAGGCCCACAATGTTTTCATGCATTTGCACCATAGATTTCCACCAATAGTCGCGAATGTTTTTCTTTAGCTCCACACCATTTTGACCGTAGTCATAAATAGCCTGCATACCATCGTATATCTCACTGGAAGGGAAGATAAACCCATACTCCTTGGCGTGAGAAATTACCTTCTTAAATAGTTCGTCCTGATTCATGGGCGCAAAAGTATTTATTCTTTTGAGAGGGGAGAATAGGAAAACAGAATTTAGTTGGATTTGAACATGTAAAGAAATTCTGTAATTTTCGGTTTCAACTAAACTAATATTTCTATGATTTATCGATTCAGTTTGCCTCTCGTATTCTTTGTTGTTTCTTTTTTCAGTTTGAATGCTCAGCAATTAACTTTTGAAGGCGATACAGTTTCTACAAATGATCAGCTTGGTTTTGACGTAGCGATGACAGAAAACTTTGGGGTAAGTGCTGCCTGGCAAAAGAATATATGGTATCAAGGTGAACTAAAAGAAGAAGCGGGTTGCGTGTATTTGCATAAGAAGGAAAAAGGTGAATGGGTTTATCAAGAAAGAATAACCTGTCCTGAACCTAGGAAAGATGATTCTTTTGGAAGGTCAATTGCGATATCAGAGGATTATTTGGTGGTTGGAGCTGCATCTAGAAATCAAGTGGCTGCTGTTGGGCATTGGGCTCGCGAGGGGGCTGTATATATTTATGAGTATTCAGATGAAGGCTATGTTTTTAAGCATGAGCTAAAATCAGATAAGCTGGAAGGAGATGCTCGTTTTGGAGAAAAGGTCGCATTGGGAGGAGATTATCTTGCAGTTGTTTGCAATTACCCTGAAATTGGTTTGAATTCAAATAAGTATGTAGGAGCAGTGTTGGTTTATAAACTTTCAAAAGAGCTGGCCCCAATAAAAATAGGCGCGTTTGTTTCTGCAAGTAATGCGGGTCTTTTTGATTATTCCGTTGAAATTTATGGAAATACCATGGTTTTAGGGGAAGAGGGTAAGCGAATTTCTATTTATAACTTGGAAGGTGAATCGGTTGATTTGAAGCAAGAATTGTTGCCTCAAGAAGGTTTTGAATCTGATTTCGGGCATGATGTAGCTGCGAGTGATGATTATATTGTGGTAGGGGCGTCAGGTGGTGATTATGATTTTTATGGGGTTGAATTTGACTCAAGCATTGATTCGCTGTACTCATTGATGATGATTGATGATGAAACGGGCCGATTTGCCATGAAGTATATTCAAAACAATAAGGCAGATATGGAGAAGTATGGGGTCTCTAGCGAGGTGTTTAAGAAAGGTGCAAAGCCTTACGAAACCTGGGAAGAATACTCCGCCAGAAAGGGTGGAGCAGGAGCTGTTTATGTTTATAAAAAGGAAAAAGATGGATATAAGCTTTCACAAACTTTAATGGCTTCGGATAGGAAGGCTGATGATAACTTTGGTATGTGTGTGGAAATTGAAGGAGATTTAATAGTGGTAGGGGCTTTTGGTAAAGCAAGTAGCCAAGGTGGTAAAGACGAAGATCGTTTTGCAGGTGCGGCCTACGCGTTTAAACTTAACAAAGGAAAATGGAAGGAAGTGAAAAAATATCAGGAACAAAACCCCAAGGGCTGGGATAAGTTTGGTTTTTCGGTTGCGTGTTGCAAAGATGATATAATGATTGGGTGCAGGTTAAAGGATGTGGAGAAAGATGGTACTTTGATTGAGGATGCCGGAACGGTTTATTTTTATAAAAAGCCTTGATGCAAATTACTAAGTCATTTATGCCAACTAATTGAAAAATGATAAGGTTGAGGTAATGTGGTATGTGCGTGAAAAAGTGTTTGTACACCTTTGTGCTACCGTTATAAAAATCAAAACCTTAACTATGAATTTTTCCAAAATCACCCTTCCGGTATTCGGGATATCCTTACTTGTATTTTCTGGCTGCAGCAAAGATGATGACGGCCCTCTCGGTTTGGGCGGGGCTTGCGGCTTTACCTGGTCAGTTCGCATTGCTGACGAAATTACTGCACTTTCTCAGGCAGCATCAGAATATAGTCAAGATTCAAGTCAAGCGAAATGCCTCGATTATAAAAAGGCCTATAATGATTACTTGGACGAAGCCGAAGATATCAAGTCATGTGTGCCAGCAGGAGATAAAGATGACTTTCAAAAAGACATAGACAAAGCCCGTGATGAGCTGGATAAGCTTCCTTGTTAATATTAATTGTCCATAAAAGAAGCTCCACTTTATTATAGAGCGGGGCTTTTCTTATTTAAAAAGTTGCTGCACATTTTCTGAAAATAGCTTTACGGCAATAGCCAAAAGGATTATTCCAAACACCTTACGAAGAATGTCTAGTCCCGATGAGCCAAGCTTACGTTCTAGCCAGGCAGCACTTTTTAATACAGTAAATACCAAAAGGCAGTTAATCAAAATTGCTACAATTATATTGGCCATTTCGTATTCAGCACGCAGCGAAACCAGCGTGGTCATGGTGCCGGCTCCTGCAATTAGCGGAAATGCAATGGGAACAATAGAAGCCGATTTAGCCTCTTCATTTTTGATAATGTCAACACCCAGAATCATTTCCATTGCCAAAATAAGTAGTACCAAGGCACCTGCCACGGCAAATGAGTTTACATCCACACCAAGATATTTTAGCAGGGTTTCACCCAAAAACAAAAAGGCAATCATAATGCCTGCAGCTACAATGGTGGCTTTTTCACTTTGAATGTGTCCCACTTTTTTTCTCAAGGAAATAACAAGAGGAATACTACCGATGATATCAATTACTGCAAACAAGATCATGGTGGCAGATATGATTTCTTTGATGCTGAAATTCATGGCTTTGGGGCGTTTTGAAATTTTCGGCAAAAGTATATTCTTAATATAAGATGGCAATGTAGATGTAGCTTTTTGTGCAAACTGCTCATCGATATAATTGCTTTGAGAAGAGACTTGCTATCTTTAAGATAATTAAACCTTAAATCTAAATTATTATGAAGCATCAATCTGAAGCGAAAACCCTGGAGCCAGGCAGGGAGGGTTTTATATATTTAACAGTAAACTGTGCTTATGGGCAAAGTTCGTACACAGTAGTTTCGTGGCTTAGTAGGGGGAAAGTCGCTAATCAAATCACCTCTTTTCAGGGTAATGTGGTAAACCTAAAGCTGGGCAGCGTAGCGGACTTTATGGGCAAGGAGTTTAGGGTATACTCTATGGTAAAAGATGTGATTGACAAAAGTGATGGTCGCCCTGATTTGGATATTCAGCATACCATATTGGTGAGTGGTCAATCAGACAAAGTGGCTAAAACCTGGGAGGAAGGTACTCAGGGGGTAGGTGCTGAGTTTAGTTTTTCACTGGATGTGCAAGTAATATAATCCGACATGAAAAAGTTAATCTTGATAGTTGGAATTTCTGCATTGACCTTCCCCTTTGCCGCCAAGGCACAAATAGACACTTTGCGTGAAGTGAATTTGGATGCGATGGGGACACCTACAACTCCTGCTTTTCAGGTGATGGGAACTAGTCCGAGTGAAATTGAAAAGCCCGCCACTGCTGCAGAGTTTGTAATCGCTATTCAAAATGCTTCAGATAATTTTTCCACTTTTCCTACCAATTTTGGAATAGCATTCACTCCTTTTTGGTGGACCAATGGTAAAGAGTTGGATTTTGAAGTGGAGTTTAGCACCGAAAATAAAATGCGGCTTTGGAGGCATTTACAGGTTTCTTTAGGTACGGTAGGTGGAGCTGGTGGCATTGAAGATAATTGGCGCTACGCTCTGGGTTTACGAACCAACTTGTTGGAAGGAAAAATAAACCCCGACTCGCGAAAGGCTTATGACGCTCTTTTGAAAAAATCAGCAAACGCTTATAATAAGGCATTGGACGAGCGTAATTCCGGTGATGCAGTATTGCAAAATCTATATTTAAAGAAGGAGGAGTACTTAACAGAGAAAAAGGAAATTAGCAATCAATATCCACCAGATAGTGCGATGGAGGCTGAGGTGAGAATACGATATGAGGTGGTGAAGGCTTTGATAAAGGAAACTCAGGATGCTATTGCAGAAAGGCAAAAAGAGCTTGATGACACTCCCTTGCCGGAAGACCCTCTATTGACACAAGAGCTGAATGCGGCAATGCAAAAACTGTATGTGCGCTATGGCTGGAAGTGGGACTTGGGTGCTGGTGGTGCTTATGATTTTGTAGATAATAAGTTGGATTCTTCAAAGTTGTACCGTGCTGGTGTATGGACAAATTTTGGCTATAGCCTAAAAGGAAATGAAAAGCACCAATGGACGTTTTTGAGTGCTGCTCGATACTATTATTATGACCAGGTGATTTATGCTTTAGAAAATCAAACCGTGTTGATTGATAATATGGGAGCAATTGACGCGGGTGTAAGAGCGGTGTTAGATGTCAAAAAGTTGAGCATATCATTGGAGGCTTTATATAGGATGGGGTTGAATGATAATTTTGAGAATACCTATAAAATTAATGCTCTGGCCAATTATCGATTTTCTGAAAACCGCTCGGTGTACGTGTCGGCTGGTAATGATTTTAATGATACATCTGTGGGTGGGCCTAAGCAGTTGCGGGTGTATATAGGTCTTAATCTTGGCTTAGGTGAAGGAAAGGATATTCTGTATCGCGCGAGGTAATTTTGGATGAATCCAAATTCAATTGAGTGCTTAACTATAAAAGTACTCACTACCTTTGCGGCATGATAGCCATTGATAAAACTCTTATTTCTGAAGATATTCTTGAAAAAGCCTTTGTGTGCGACCTTTCTAAATGTAAAGGAGCCTGCTGCGTAGAAGGTGATGCTGGTGCTCCGCTAGAAGATAGTGAGGTTCTAAAGCTGGAAGAAATATATGAAGATGTAAAACCTTATCTCCGTAAAGAAGGTGTAGCGGCTATTGAAGCGCAGGGAACTTCTATTGAAGATCCTGAGGATGGCGAATGGGTGACTCCGCTTGTAAGTGGGGCTGAGTGTGCCTATGTTATTTTTGATGAAAAAGGCACGACCAAGTGCGGAATTGAAAAGGCCTGGGAAGAAGGTAAAGTAGATTGGCGCAAACCTGTTTCATGCCATCTGTATCCAATTCGTATTACAAACTATCCCGCCTATGATGCGGTAAATTACCATAAGTGGGAAATCTGCAGTCCTGCTTGCGATTTGGGCGCTCAGCTAAAAGTGCCAGTGTATAAGTTTACTAAAGATGCGCTTGTGCGTAAGTATGGTGAAGATTGGTATAAAGAGCTTGAGGAAGTTGCCGAGCACTGGCCCGGGAAGATTTAGTTTTCCATTGTCCATAGTCCATAGTCCATAGTCCATAGGTTTTGGCTGGTCTTCTTTTTTGGAGGCTAGTTATTTTCTTGTGCCTTGCAGTGATGTCAATCAGGATTGAAATTCGATTACCGTGTACTCCCTATTCAACTTTATCAACAATTCGTGTGGATTAAATGTGAGTAATCCACGTAATTTCTATTTGGAAATTTTCCAGCTTAGGTAAACAGTGAACTTCCAGCATTCTAACTTTTTCACGGTGTTAATAAAAGCGAATAATTGTTAAGAACTACCTCTTGTTTCCAGCCTGCACATACTTGAGCTTTGTGGAGCAAGCTGATAGATTGGAAGAGTGACCTCTATCAATTCGTAAATAAATTTATTGATTATCAATAAGTTAAGATAGAAAAGCTGAGGCTAACTATCAGTAAATGAAAAGAGTTAAGCAAACGATATAAAGCAGAACCTAGAATGAGTCAACAGGAACCAATTTTACAAGAGAACAAAAACCGCTATGTCCTATTTCCTATCGAGCACCATGATATATGGGAGTGGTATAAGAAACAAGAGGCAAGTTTTTGGACGGCTGAAGAAATTGACTTGCACCAGGATTTAACGGATTGGGAAAACAAGCTAAATGACGATGAGCGTTATTTTATAAAGCACGTTTTGGCATTTTTTGCGGCCAGCGATGGTATCGTAAATGAAAACCTTGCCGAAAACTTTGTAAACGAAGTTCAATATACTGAGGCTAAGTTTTTCTATGGTTTCCAGATTATGATGGAAAACATCCACAGCGAAACTTATTCCCTGCTTATCGATACCTATATTAAAGACAAGGAAGATCGTAACAGACTTTTCACAGCTTTGGAAAACTTCCCGGCTATTAAGAAGAAAGCGGACTGGGCTATTAAGTGGATTGAGTCTGACTCATTTGCTGAAAGACTTATCGCCTTTGCTGCGGTTGAGGGCATTTTCTTTAGCGGATCATTCTGCTCTATCTTTTGGTTGAAGAAGCGTGGCCTTATGCCAGGACTTACTTTTAGCAATGAGCTTATCTCTCGTGATGAAGGCCTGCACTGTGATTTTGCTGTGCATTTGCATAATAAGCACTTGATAAATAAAGTGCCAAAAGAGCGTATTAGACAAATACTGATGGAAGCTTTGGATATTGAGCGTGAGTTTATCACCGAGTCTCTTCCGGTAAACCTTATCGGAATGAACTCTAAGCTGATGACCGAATATTTGGAGTTTGTAACCGACCGACTTTTGGTAGAGCTAGAGTGCGAGAAGGAATACAATGTGAGCAATCCATTTGATTTTATGGATATGATTAGCCTTCAAGGAAAAACAAACTTCTTTGAAAAGCGTGTGGCTGAATACCAAAAAAGTGGTGTGGTGCAAGGGCAAGACTCACAGCAAATTTCGTTTGACGCAGATTTTTAAAAATAAGAACCAAATAATCAAGGTGGCTAGTTGAGGCTGAGCCATCATATAATTTCTACTTTATTAACGATTAACCTACTACAAGGCATGTATGTACTAAAAAGAGACGGCAGAAAAGAATCAATAAAATTTGACAAGATTACCGCGAGAATCCAAAAGCTATGCTATGGATTGAGCGAACTTGTAGATCCTACTACGGTAGCCATGAAGGTGATTGAGGGGATTTATGAAGGAGTAACTACCTCTGAGTTGGATAGCCTTGCGGCAGAAGTTTCTGCTAGTATGACTACCCGTCATCCTGATTATGCTCAGCTTGCTGCGCGTATTGCCGTATCTAACTTGCATAAAAATACAACCAAGTCTTTCAGTGAAACCATGAAAGATTTGAAGGAATATGTGAACCCAAAAACGGGATTGCATTCTCCACTTATCGCTGATGATGTGTATGAAATTATTGAGAAAAATGCCGCTCACCTAGATTCTACATTGATTTACGATCGTGATTTTGGATATGATTATTTTGGTTTCAAAACTTTGGAGCGCTCCTATCTTTTACGTGTAAATGGACAGATTGCTGAGCGTCCGCAGCACATGCTTATGCGTGTAGCTATTGGTATTCACAAAGAAGATTTGGAAGCAGCTGTGGAGACTTATGACTTGATGTCTAAAAAGTACTTTACTCATGCTACTCCAACCTTGTTTAATGCCGGTACTCCTAAGCCTCAAATGTCTTCTTGTTTCCTTCTTACCATGAAGGATGATAGTATTGATGGAATTTATGATACGCTTAAGCAGTGTTCTAAAATTTCTCAATCGGCCGGAGGTATCGGTCTTTCTATTCATAATGTGCGCGCTACCGGTTCCTACATTCGCGGTACCAACGGTACTAGCAACGGTATTGTACCAATGCTTCGCGTGTTTAATGATACCGCTCGATATGTAGATCAAGGTGGTGGTAAGCGTAAAGGTTCTTTCGCTATTTATCTAGAGCCTTGGCATGCTGATATCTTCGATTTTCTTGATTTGAAAAAGAATCACGGTAAGGAAGAAATGCGCGCTCGTGATTTATTCTACGCTCTTTGGACACCAGATTTGTTTATGAAGCGCGTGAAGGAAGGTGGTGACTGGACTTTGATGGATCCTAATGAGTGCCCGGGACTTTGTGATGTGTACGGTGAGAAGTTTGAAGAACTTTACACCAAATATGAGCAAGAAGGAAAAGGAAGAAAAACGGTAAAAGCTCGTGACCTTTGGGGTAAAATCACTGAGTCACAAATTGAAACTGGTACTCCTTATATGCTTTATAAGGATGCTGCAAACGAAAAGAGTAACCAGAAAAACTTGGGAACTATCCGTTCTTCAAACTTGTGTACCGAAATCATGGAGTATACTGCTCCCGATGAGGTGGCGGTTTGTAACCTGGCCTCTATCGCACTTCCGATGTACATCGAAGAAGGTAAGTTTGATCACCAAAAGCTTTATGATGTTACCTATAAGGTGACCAAAAACTTGAACCGCATTATTGACCGTAACTACTACCCTGTAGCTGAAGCTCGAAATAGTAATATGCGTCACCGTCCGGTTGGGCTTGGAGTTCAGGGTTTGGCAGATACATTTATTAAGTTGCGTTTGTCATTTACATCTGATGAAGCAAAACAGCTTAACAAGGATATTTTCGAAACCATTTATTACGCTGCGCTTTGTGCTTCAAAAGACGAAGCAATTCAGGATGGTGCTTACGAAACTTTTGAAGGTTCACCAATTAGTAAAGGTGAGTTCCAGTTTAACATGTGGGGCATCAGCGAAGATGACCTTAGTGGAAACTGGGATTGGAAAGCACTTCGTAAGGAGGTGATGGAAAAAGGAGTGCGTAACTCACTTCTTTTGGCGCCAATGCCTACGGCTTCTACTTCTCAGATTTTGGGTAACAACGAATGTTTTGAGCCTTACACAAGTAACATTTATACCCGTAGAGTACTTTCAGGTGAATTCATCGTGGTAAATAAGCACTTGCTTATTGACTTGGTAGATCTTGGTCTTTGGAGTGAAGATCTGAAGAATGACATTATACGTGCAAACGGTTCTATTCAGAATATTGATATCATTCCTGATAACCTGAAGGAGATTTACAAAACCGTATGGGAGATGAGTATGAAAGATATCATCGACATGAGTGCGGATAGAGGTTGGTTTATTGATCAGTCTCAATCTCTTAACCTGTTTATGGAAAATGCAAATATTGGTAAACTTACCTCAATGCACTTTTATGCATGGGAAAAAGGTTTGAAAACGGGTATGTATTACCTCCGTACTAAAGCGGCAAGTGATGCTATTAAGTTTACCGTGCAAAAGCAAAGTAAAGCTGAGGTAACTCCGGTAACCGATAGCAAGCAAACTGAGAAGATTCAGGAAAAAGAAAGTGTACAAAAGGCAAATAGCCTTGGTGAAAAGCGTGTGGCTGAAATGGCTGAGCGTGTAAACAACTTTTCGGATGAAGAAGTGATTGCTTGTTCTATCGACAATCCTGATGATTGCGAGGCTTGCGGATCATAAAATTTATAGTAAGATGATTGCAGAAAGCCGTTACATAATTATGTAGCGGCTTTCTTTTTTTAAAATATTATAAAAAATGGAAGAATGCAGTTTCCTCATTGCGAGCACATCTAGTTTTTTGCGTGTTTACTGCAAATGTTAAAGTGGAAAAATCGGGCGTTAAAAAGGAGGGTTGTAAGAGGAGTTTGACATATATTCGCATTGCTTTCAGGGTAGGAGGTATATTTTGCACAGAGGAAAGCCTTTGCCAGAGCGCAATGAAAGAGATGAAACATGAAGACGGCTTTACGCTATCATTTTTAAAACTATACTGGCAGCATTATTGCTTCCCGACAAATATAGAGTAGAGAGTTTCATGACGAGGGCCATCACGTGGAGACGGGGTGGCCTGTTTCATTTTAGGGTGTTTCAAATCGGTGAACTCACTTTTTCTTTTCACTAAAAGACTTACATTCGTTAGTAATGAAGACTACTCTATTAGCTTTTTTTTCCTTTGCAGGTATATTATTACACGGCCAGTCTGACGCTGCAACTAAGGCTCGTGAGCATATGTTTAGAGCACTTACGGTTGCTGATGGTGTTTTTATCAAAGATTTAGAAACAAACATTTCACATTCCCCGTGGGAGGCTCTCGCTTATATGGAAGAGGGAAGTATGCTTTCTATGGATGATTTGAATGAAGCGGTGCCAGATTACTATTATTTTCAAAGTAACAATTTGCTTCAGTTAAAATTAATTGACGCAAAGAACCCTGAAGGATTTGGCACCGATCTGACCATTCCTTACCGAATAGATGGTGGTGAAACCATTTTATTAATAAATCCCAAGGCTAATAAAGTAGAAGACAGCTGGGATATTTTGTACTTGGATAAAAATTATTTGGCTCTTGATATGGGAGATATCAGAGTGTTCTTTATTCATACTATTATAAAAGAATAGAAGCGTATATATGAGTGGCGACAAGCAAAATCTTGAAATATCAAAGATTCAAAAGGAAATTGAGAAGTACCTAAGTTTGGGAAGTACTTCTATCATTTTTGATTATCAATCATCAAACCACGGAACGCGGTTGGATGTAATCACCGTAAACCCAAGGCACAATCAATCCTTTTTGTTTCACTCTGTAGAGGGCTATAGTAAGATTGATACGCTGAAGAGTATGCTGGAGTACGTCCGGGATTATCGAGACAAAAAGAATAGTTATACAATACAATGGTCGGTAAAAGGAGTTAACGAATTGCACACCTCTTACTTTAGAGCCAAAGATATCCCAGAGGCGATAGATAAACTTCATTATGGTAGAGATCCAAATGGAATTACCATCTTTAGTGTAGTTTTAAACCCGGTATCCTGATAAGTTCCTACATTCACAGCTAGAGCTTGTTTATATTTTTGTTACCTTAATCATTAAAGTAACATCACACCTAAATTAATTCGCACATATGCCAAGAGAAAGAAGAAGAATAGTGAGGCAAAGAGCCAAACGGATTCAAAAAATCTCTAAGCCAAAGCCTACAACAAAAGATTATCTGCAAAGGGCGTTGGTTATTCTTATAATAGTAGGAATATTAGCTACAGCCCTTATTGTTACTTACGATTGGTAACATAAGATAACGTTCATATGTAGTTAACTCGGTAGGCTTTTGATAGCTTTAATTTTGTAGTGGAAATACGTCAGTAAATACTCGTAAGAAACGTATTACCAGATAGTTAAGTAAATTTTTTTACATTTAACCAAATACAAAATTATAATTGTCATGAGTATAGCTAAAAATCAAGGAAACCTAAAGGTAGAAATAGTAGGAGTAGTAGTTCTAATTACAACAATAGTTGGTGGTGCATTATACTTCGCATTATAGTATCTAATTTCGACTAAGTTTTTTCTTTTTATCTGGGGAGGTTTATAGCCACCTTATATTTCATATCACTAGCTGATATTATTCGAGTATGGATTGAAAATTCAACAGTGCTTTGAATTATATTAGTTGAATGAAAAAAACTATTCTAATTATCGTGCTGGGGGTAGTCATTTTGGTGACTATCGTTCTGCTTAGAACTTTCAGTTTCACAGCTCCTCAGTTTTCAAATACATTATCTCCTGTCAGTGTAAAATCAGATGGGAGTTTATTGTCTCAAGCTATTAGTTATGAGACCATTTCACACAAGCGCGAAATGCGGGATGATAGTGTGTTTTTGGCTTTTCACAGTTTTTTGCAAAAATCCTTTCCGAAACTTCATCGACAGTTGACGAGGGAGCTTGTCAATGAGCACTCATTACTATATACGTGGGAAGGTGCTGATCTTTCAAAAAAACCACTGATTTTGGCGGCACACATGGATGTCGTACCCGTGGATTATGCTTCTAGAAATGATTGGGATGTGGCTCCCTTTTCAGGAGAAATATTAGAAGGAAATATTTACGGAAGAGGAACCATTGACGACAAGGGTAGTCTTATTGCAATTATGGAGTCCATCGAAAATCTAATAAATCAAGGTTTTAAACCTGATAGAACTATAATACTTGCATTCGGACATGATGAGGAAATAGGAGGAAATGAAGGGGCAAAAGCAATGGCGGTAATTTTGGAGAAGCGCGGTACTCGAGCTTGGATGGTAATAGATGAAGGAGGGACGCTAGCTAATGGAATTGTACCGGGAATTGAGGGTACTGTAGCATTAATAGGTACAAGTGAAAAAGGTTACGTTAGTTTGGAGGTTAGTGCAGATATGGCTGGCGGTCACAGTTCTATGCCAGAGCCAATGAATGCACTGGAAGCCGTGAATAGAGCTGTCCATATTTTAAAGGAAAACCCTCTTCCAGATAGATTTTCCGAGCCAATTCAAGGTTTTATTGATCACATAGGTCCTAATTTGCCTTTTGTGCAAAAAATGGCCTTTGCAAATACATGGCTGTTTAAGCCTGTAATTTACAACACTTATAACAAGTCCGCTTCTGGTGCGGCATTGGTGCACACCACACAGGTAGTTACAATGTTTAATAGTGGGTTAAAGGATAATGTGGTGCCAACACGAGCTCGGGCTGTAGTAAACTATCGCTTACTCCCTGGTGATAATCCGCAAGATATATTGAGTCGTGCTAAGGACTTAATCAATGATACAATTGTTAAAGTAACTGTATATGATGATTTTGCGGTTGCTGCATCACCGATATCAGATCATTCAAGTTTAGAATTCGAGTTTTTGGCTAATGCAATAATTGCAGTAAACCCCAATGCGATAGTAAGTCCTTATTTGGTGCTTGGAGCGACCGATGGTCGTTACTATTATAATATTACTGATAAGGTGTTTCGTTTTAGTCCTATTCCTTTAGAGAAAGAAGATTTGAATCGTATTCACGGTGTAAATGAGCGAGTTTCAGTAAAGGGCTATGAGAAGAGTGTTTCATTTTATGCCACACTAATTAAAAACAGTTAAGCATTAAAATCACTGAAAGTCAATTCTGTCAACGAAGTTTCTAATGACTTGATTTTTATTGGCTTAATGTTAATTAGTTTGTCGTTAATCCTTAAGGTTTGATTTTGTGTAAGTTATGCTGTTTCTATTTTAGTAAATTTATTGGTAATTCCTTCTGTGTTGCCCGCTATCAAAGGATTTATTTAGGTTCTGGGTTGAAAAACCAGTAACTTGCAGCAGGTTTTAATGTTGTGCAAATAGTACTACAGTAAACCTACAGCGATGAAATATTGCAATTGGTCGAATTCTTTAATTCGGTGTCGATAGCTGATGTACTTTCGCTCATGAAACTTTAATTACTCACGATAATTATGAAATTAATGAAGCTCTCACTTGCAACTCTAACTCTAGCAGTTGCATTTTCTTCTTGTAAAAAAGACGATCCGGAAACTGTTTCGGTAAATAATAATGTAGCCCATACTGATGAAATGGTTGTTCCTGCAAATTTTGATTATCAAAATTCGCGAGGAGTGGATTATAGTTTTTCTAATATTAGCCAATGGGGAAAAGAAAAACTAAGATTAGATATCTATGATTTTTCACCTTATGGTGGAGGTGGTCTTTTAGAGTCGAAATTTTTGGAGGCAAATGGAACGCTTACAGGTTCTGTGGTTCTGGCTAATACGGTAAAAACGGTATACGCTGTGTTGAACTTTCCTGATGGAAGCTCTGTGATGACGGTGATTGAAGCACAAGGAAATAGCTTTAATTATGACTTTTCTGCTCAAAAAAGCCTCAGGAAAACTGCCCCCGTTAGTACTAACTGTACTTCAGGATGTGATCAAACTTTCAATAATCATTCTAGCAATGTAAGTGTAAACAGTAATGATCCTGGGTTGGTTTATTGTTTTACAGGAAATACAACTGGAAATATCAACATTAACAAGGGTGGTGTAACTGTGCGTATATGTGGTACAGCTGATATCAACCAGATAAGTCTAAATAATGGCTCTTTCTTGGAAATCACGGATGGTGCGGATGTTACTATTAAAAACCTTTCGGTAAATTCAAATGGTACGCTTACAGTTTATAATGCTGACTTGTCAATAGAGAATAGCTTTTCTCCTTCAGGTGTAGTTACTAACTATGGAACACTTGAAATTGAAAAAGGCCTTAACCTGAACAGTAATGCTGATTTAGATAATTATGGTACAGTGACCGTTGGACAAAACATGAATGTTAGTTCAACACTGAACAACTACGGAACTTTAGATATAGAAGGGAATGTGGCTCTTAACGGAGGCTCAACTACACTGAATACATGTAAAATGATGGTAGGTGGTAAGATGGATTTCAATGCTCCAATTACAATTGAAGGATATATCGGTGTAGACGGTAAATTGACCGTAAATGGAGGCGGAGTAGTGACACTAAAAGACGGTGGTATGTTAGAAGGTGCGGAAGCAACGATAAACAACTCAATTACTGGAACGGGTGCAGCTACTTCGTTGATGAAGGTGAGTGGTAAAACAACTATTAATGGCGGTGGATCGCTAAACGGAAGTTTGGAGTATTGTGACTTAGATGGTGTAGAAACAAATACAGGAGCAATAAATGCTCCAGCAACTTTGGCATGTAACGTATACATTGCTACGAATGCTTGTAATCCTGTAGGCAATGGAAGCCCACAAATAGCAGATGATGATAATGATGGTGTTGGTAATGATGTTGATCTTTATCCAAATGACCCTGCTGCTAGTGGAGCCATATATTACCCATCTGCTAATAATTTTGCAACTATAGCTTTTGAAGATTTATGGCCACACGCTGGTGATTATGATTTTAATGACTTAGTGGTAGGTTATAATTACACTATGGTAACCAACGCTAATAATGAGGTTGTAAGAGTTGAAGGTAGGTTTGTTACTAAGGCAATAGGAGCAGGTTTTACTAATGGCTTTGGTGTTCAATTAGGTTGTGCGTCATCGGCTGTAGCATCTGTAAGTGGTAATCTTTTGACTCAAGGATTTGTCAACGAATCTTCTAATGGAACTGAGCAAGGGCAAACTAAGGCTACCATAATAGTTTTTGACAATGCTTTTAAAACAATTAAGGATGTAGGTGGAACTAGTTTTGTTAACACAGTAAAAACGGAGGCTATTAAAACCCCGGATACCCTGAATATTCAAATAGCTTTTAATACAGCTATTTCTCAGGGTCAATTAGGTATGGCTCCTTTCAATCCATTTATTTTTATTAATGGAGAAAGGGGCAAAGAGGTTCACTTAGCTGGCCACCAGCCAACTGACTTGGTGGACAACAGCTTTTTTGGTGTGGGAGCGGATGATACGCAAGTATCTAATGGTAAATTTTACAAGACTGAGAAAAACCATCCTTGGGCGATAAACGTTGCTGGTGATTTTGACTACCCCGTGGAGAAAGAGGATATTGTAACAGCATATAGTTACTTTGCTACTTGGGCACAGTCAGGAGGAAGTCAAAGTGCAGATTGGTATGCTGATCTTTCTGGATACAGAAATAGCACAAAGGTTTACTAAAACCGGAGTGTTAGGGAATATAAAAAAGCCGGCTCGAAGCAATTCGAGCCGGCTTTTGCTTTTTGCATGCTTCGTTTACTTAGTACGAAACTAGGCTGTGCTTTTCTAATTTCTGAGCAAAGGATGTGTCGCCATTAAGAAAAGATAGCTCAACCAAAAACTGGGCAGCTATTACTTCAGCTCCAGCGCTTTCAATTAATTTGATAGCCGCACTTACAGTGCCACCTGTGGCAAGTAAGTCATCGTGTACAATTACTCTTGCATCAGGCTTGATGTCTTCTTTGTGAAGCTCCAAAGTTGCTGACCCATATTCCAGATCGTAACTGCAGGAAAACACTTCTCTAGGAAGCTTTCCTGGTTTTCTAATGGGTACAAAGGGTATGTTTAACTTTTGTGCCAAAGCAAAGCCAAACATAAAACCTCTTGACTCCACACCTGCAATTATATCCGGATTCAGCCTTTTTGCCCATTCAGCCATGGCTTCTACACACTTGTGGCATAATGCGGGGTTTGACAAAATCGGGGTTATGTCCTTAAAAGAAATTCCCGGCTTTGGGAAGTCGGGAATTTCTTTAATACAATCTCTTAATTCTTGTTCTAACATTATTTGAATGCATTGAGTCCAGTTACATCCATACCAGTAATTAGTAGGTGAATGTCATGTGTTCCTTCGTAAGTCACCACAGACTCTAGGTTCATCATATGGCGCATAATAGAGTACTCTCCAGTGATGCCCATTCCACCAAGCATTTGGCGTGCTTCGCGGCAAATGTTTAGTGCAATCTCTACACTATTTCGTTTTGCCATAGAAATTTGAGCCGAGGTTGCTTTCTTCTCGTTTTTAAGAACACCAAGTCTCCAAACCATAAGTTGAGCTTTGGTGATTTCAGTAATCATTTCAGCAAGCTTCTTTTGCTGTAGCTGAAATCCACCAATTGGTTTACCGAACTGGATGCGTTCTTTTGAATATCTCAGTGCGGTATCATAGCAATCCATAGCTGCACCAAGTGCTCCCCAGGCAATGCCATAGCGAGCGCTATCCAGGCAACCTAATGGTGCGCCAAGCCCAGATTTATTAGGTAATAGGTTTTCCTTTGGGACTTTCACATTGTCAAAAACAAGTTCACCGGTAGCGCTTGCTCTAAGGCTCCATTTGTTGTGAGTTTCGGGGGTTGTAAAACCTTCCATTCCGCGCTCTACGATTAACCCATGAATACGGCCTGTTTCATCCTTAGCCCAAACTACAGCAACATCGCAAAACGGTGCATTGGAAATCCACATTTTAGCACCATTCAAAAGATAGTGGTCGCCCATATCTTTAAAGTTGGTAATCATTCCTCCAGGGTTGGATCCAAAGTTAGGTTCTGTAAGTCCAAAGCTTCCAAGAAATTTTCCGGAAGCTAATTTTGGAAGGTATTTTTTTCGCTGTTCCTCATTTCCGTAAGTATAAATAGGATACATCACCAACGATGATTGTACCGAGCAAGTAGATCGAACTCCTGAGTCTCCACGTTCTATTTCTTGCATCATCAATCCATAGGAGATTTGATCAAGGCCAGCACCTCCATATTCTTCAGGTATGTAAGGTCCAAAAGCACCAACCTCTGCTAAGCCGTTAAGGAGTTGCTTTGGAAATTCAGCACGTTGTGCATAGTCCTCAATAATTGGCGAAACACTCTTCTTTACCCAATCACGAGTGGCGTTTCTTACTAATATGTGTTCCTCACTTAGAAGCTCGTCTAGGTTGTAATAATCCGGAGATTGAAATAAATCACTTGCCATGAATCTGAAAAATTTTTCACAAATGTAAACAAACAGGCCTTGTTTCATCATCGTATTTAGATTGTGTAAGACGGATGATGCTTTGCAATTAAAAGTCGGTTAAATTTGCGGCCAATGGAACAGGTTCTTCCTTTACATCATACGGATTGGTTACTGTGGCTGTCATTAGGTGTTTTTAGCCTATTGTTGGCGGCCAGGTTGTATAATCCTATTCGTTTCAAGGCCTTTTGTATACTTCCTTTTCATGCCAATAGATCCGAGCTAGAAGGTAGTTTTCGCCCTGTAGTAGGTCGTGGACTTTTTGATGTAAGCCTGGGCTTAAGTTCCTTCGCTATTTTAGGCCTTGCCGTGTTTTTGATTCTGCATCCATACCACCATGAACTTCCAGTACTGGGAGAGTGGCGAATGTACCTTCGGTTAATAATGATTCTGCTGTTGTTCTTTGTTTTTAAGAATTTCATGGGGCTTTTAGTAGGGTGGGTGTTCAATAAAACTGACTTTATAGCCAGCGCTCAAAATGTGTCTTTTGCATATAGAGCTTGGCTGGGGGTGGTACTGTTCCCAGTATGCATTGCCATGGTGTATGGAGGTGAAGCTTATCAGGTGCTCTATTATCTGCTCCTCATAGTGTTATGTGGAGGTTATTATTTCTCGGTTCAGTTTTTCACAATTAGGATTTGGCGTATAGATGCTTTCTTGTACTATAAAATTTTCTACCTTTGCGCGCTGGAAATCACTCCCTTGATCTTTCTTGTGAGTTGGCTTCAAAGCCTTTACAGATAAGAGATTGTGATTTCGATAACTAACCCAAAACGGCATTATTTTGAAGGTAAAAACCATTTTAGTTTCTCAGCCTGAGCCTCAGACGGAGAATTCACCATACTTTGATTTAGCAGAAAAGAATAAAGTGAAGGTTGACTTCATTCCTTTTATTCATGTGGAGGGTGTAGACTCAGCGGAGGTGAGAAAGCAGAAAATTAATGTACAGAGCTATGGAGCGGTAATTCTTACCAGTCGTAACGCTGTAGATCATTATTTTAGAATTTGTGAAGAAATGCGTTTCACAGTGCCAAATGAGATGAAGTACTTCTGTACCTCTGAGGCGATTGCATATTACCTTCAGAAATATGTAGTGTATCGTAAGCGTAAAATTTATTTTGGTAATAATACCTTTAAAGATCTTGTGCCTCTTATGAAAAAGCACAAGGATGAAAAGTTCCTTTTGCCATCTTCCGATACTTTAAAGGCTGAGATTCCTAAACTTTTGAAGGAAGCTAAGATTGATTACACTCGTGCAATTATGTACAACACTGTTGCAAGTGATTTATCTCATTTGGCAGATGTATATTATGATATACTTGTTTTCTTTAGCCCAAGTGGAATAAAGTCTTTGATGGAAAACTTCCCTGACTTTAAGCAAAATGATACTAAGATTGCGGCTTTTGGATCCAGCACACATAAGGCTGTGAAAGATGCTGGTTTGAGGCTGGATATAAAAGTACCTACTCCTAAAGCACCTAGTATGACTATGGCTTTGGAGGCACATATTAAGAGCGTAAATAAGAAGTAGATTTACTTTGACATACTATTTCCAATATTAAATGAAGCCCTCTCAAGGGCTTCATTTCGTTTATTTGTAGGATGAAGCAAACACTCGGTAAAGCTGAAAAACTAAAAAGTCGCAAATTGATTGCGGAGCTATTTAGTGCAGGAAAGTCTGTAAAGGCTTATCCGTTGGTGGCTGTGTATCTTCCTTTAGCTGAAGCTGAGAAGAACACATTAATGGGGGTGTCGGTTGCTAAAAAAAGAATAAAGAAAGCGGTAGACCGAAATCAAGTAAAAAGGAGACTGCGCGAGGCTTTCAGATTACAAAAAGCTGCTTTGCTAGAGGAGGATGGCCCAGAGTTGGCAGTTATGATTATTTACCTTAAGGGCGAAATTGCACCTTATTCTGAGGTGGAGAAAAGCATGAAGAAACTCCTGGTAAAACTACAGGAGGCTAAAAAAGCTATTTGAGGGCAATCATTTGAAGGAAACCTCGTTTTTATCTTACCTTCGTTTTTCCCTATTTTGCTACTCAGAGCTTCAATCTATAATTTACGAAAGCACATGAAGAAGATCACAAAACTAAGCCTGGCATCTTTAGCGGGTGTCCTATTGATATTTTCAGTAGCCTTTAAACCGGACTACTTCGAGATAAGCAAGCAGCTCGATATTTTCACCAATGTATTTAAGGAAGTTAGCCTTTACTACGTAGACGAAACGCAGCCGGGCGAACTTATGACTGAGGCTATGGAGTCAATGCTAGAATCTCTAGACCCTTACACTACGTACATTCCTGAAGAACGAGTGGAAGATTTTAAAATCCAAACCACAGGTAACTATGGTGGTATTGGAGCTTCCATAAGAAAGCGAGGAGATGAAATTGTACTTACCACACCTTATGAAGGTTTTGCGGCAGATAAGGCTGGCTTTAAAGCAGGTGATAGAATTTTGGAGGTTGATGGAAAACCAATAACAGGAAAATCAACAAGTGATGTAAGCACTGCTTTGAAAGGTGCTGCTGGAACAGAAGTTACCCTAAAAGTAGAACGTGCGGGGAAAATAATTACTAAGACCTTTGAACGTGAGGATGTACATGTGAAGAGCGTACCATACTATGGAATGCTCGATGAGAATGTGGGCTACATTGTGCTTACAAGCTTTACCGATAAGGCAAGTAAAGAAGTGAAGGCTGCATTGAAGGAGTTAAAAAAGGAAAACGAATTACAAGGTTTGGTTTTAGACTTAAGGGGTAACCCAGGAGGGTTGCTGAATGAGGCGGTAAACATCACCAACATTTTCATTGAAAAAGGAAAAGAGGTAGTAGATACCAAAGGGAAAATGGAAGAGTGGGAGAAAACCTATAAAACACTTAACAGCCCCGAGGATTTGGAGATTCCAGTAGCCGTATTGATTAATAGAGGAAGTGCCTCCGCCTCTGAGATTGTATCTGGAACTCTTCAGGATTATGATAGAGCCGTAATTATTGGTCAACGTAGTTATGGTAAAGGCCTGGTGCAGCAAACTCGCCAATTAAGTTATGGTGCACAATTAAAGGTAACTATAGCCAAATATTACACCCCAAGTGGAAGATGTATTCAAGCTATTAATTACGCTGAGCGTGATGAAGAAGGTAGTGTAGTTAAAATTCCGGATTCACTGCGTACGCAGTTTACCACGGCTAATGGTCGCCCTGTGTTTGATGGTGGAGGAATTGATCCTGATATAGAAATGGAGCCGGAAGATTTGAGCCCAATTATTATTTCACTCTATAAAGAAATGCTGCTGTTTGACTGGGTTACTGAGTATGCCCGTTCGCATGAAAGCATTGCTCCCGCAAAGGAATTTGAGCTTAGTGATGCCGAATATGCATCATTTGTAAAATGGGTGGAAGACAAGGATTTTCACTACGATACCGAAACAGAAAAGGCTCTTGAGAAGCTGGAGACTGCAGCAAAGGATGAGGCTTATTTTGCCGATTTACAATCGGAAATTGAAGGGTTGAGAAAGAGATATGAGTCGAGACATAACAATGACTTGGAAGCAAATAAAGCTCAAATAAAGCGATTGCTGGAAGAGGAAATTGCTTCAAGGTATTATTATGATAGTGGAAGAATTGCCAACGCACTTCATTCTGATAAAGAAATAGCCAAAGCGCTGGAAGTACTTCAAGACAAGCAAACCTACCAAGGCGTGCTCACGGCTTCTGCTAAACAATAATTCAGAGTTACTAAATAACGTTAAGAGAGCTTGCTAAATGCAGGCTCTTCTTTTTTGAAAGCTACTTTTTCGCCCATGGCTAAGGCCAAAATATAAGTGCACCAAAAGGTAATAGCCAATTGTCGCTCAAACATGGCCTCGGTGAGCATACTGAGAAATATAAAAGTAGTAAGGATAAACAGGTGTGTGTCTTTTCTTTTAATGGCGATCCAAACGACTACTCCAAACATAGCCAAAAGAAAAAACGTTCCCGGAATTCCGGCTACTAGCTGAGTTTCCAGCAGTTGATTATGACTGTTAAACTTTTGGCTATGGCCAATTTTAAAACCATTTTCACGATATACTTCTAGCCTCTTTTTTCTTAGATCTCCATAACCTACCCCAACTACAGGGTGTTCTTTGATTAGTTCTAAGCTATTTTCCCAAATAGCAAAGCGAATGGTGCTTCCTGTAAAGTCATTCGAGTCACCTGATAGCTCGTAATCTTCCACCGCAACTTTATTAAATCTGTTATACGGTGAATCCTTAAAAAAGAAAGCTAATACACCTAAAGAAAGGATTCCCAAACCTAAATAGATGGCCCAAGTAATAGATCTTGATTGTATGATTTTTAAGACTAAGTAAAGAAAGGCACAAAATACAAATGCGATTAGTATCATGCGGGATTGTAATAGAAAGAGAACCCCTAAAAGCAGCACAATAGCTAAATAAAAGAAGAAACGCTTGGCCGAATGAATGGGTGCCACAAAAGGACTAGAGAATAAGGCAGCTCCAATAAGAAGTCCAAAATAACTGCGATGCATATACCCGTGAGTAAGAAAAGAAGCGTAATAATGATTAAATGCACGTAACTCCTCAATTCGGTTATGCTCTGCTAGTTGATTGTAGTTTTCAAATAGATTGATGGTAGAAAGAATCAGGAACACCACGCAAATCAAGACGGAACTATAGAAAAAGGCCGCTATTAGTTTCCTAAAAAAACTTCTGGTAAGTAGGGGCTGGAAAACCGTTAGGATGAATGGTAATAAAATGAAGCTGAGCTTATTTTGAACACCATTCAATACAGCAGTAAGGTCCGTGTTAATGAACAATCCGTTTAAATGAACTACAAAAAAACCAGCAAACAACCAGGGTAGAGGCTGCTTGTAATTTAGATTATAACCTTTGCTTAAAGCAAAACCAGCTAATATGACAAGGCATGAGGTGAATAAAGTGTAAAACACCGGGGGTAGGTATAGTGAACAAACCAACAGAGGAAAAAGTAACTGAAATAGATTTTCTATTGATAGCTTCATATACTGTCTTATACTACTCGATTCAATTCTTTGTCGATTTGTGCCCTTAGTTGATTCAGCTTATTAAAAGTTTCAATTTTACGCACCAATTCTTCAGCTACATTATCCGCATTTTTTAAGTCCGTCTGAATTTGACGAATTAGGTCACTTATACGCTTTTCCTTATAGCGCAAAACTGCCTGAATAGTGTAGTTTTTTACAAAGGCATTTTTTTCGGGTACAAAAACTTTTTGACGCTGCCAGTCGTGCAGCTCATGCTTTTCGGTTACCAGATCCACAACCACATTTACAATTTCTGACCCCTCTTTTCTTACAAAGTAATCCGAATTAAGAATTTGTCCATGATCATCAAAAGCCTTGGTGAAGCTTTCTAAAATTTCATTAAAAGCTGAATTGTTAAATACAATCTCATCTACGGCAAGTTCACTCACTATGTATTCAGCTACTGTTTCTTGATCAAGCTCAGCTTCTTCATCTTCTTCATCTTCGTCTTCACTTTCGTGGAATGTGCATAAATGCTGGCCGTAATTTAGCAGAAGCCAACAAAGCGAACGCTCTTGCTCATAATGAGCAGTTGTAGTGATATCAATGGCAGATGGTGGTGCACTCTCATTTTCTACAACTTGAAGTCGGGCATTCGCTTTCTCTTCGCGTTGTTGTTCCTTCTCTTGGCGTACAGCCACATTCTTCATTACCTGAGCAAGCTCTGTAAAAAGTATGCGCTCCTGCATTTGGAGCACGTGAGCACATTCCTGTATATAAGCATTTCGCTGTAGCGCATCAGGGATTACAGCAATACTTTCTACAATATCACGGGCGGCTTTAGATTTCTCTAGCGGATTACTGCCCGCTTCTTTGAGCAGAAGAGCAGCTTTAAATCGAAGGAAATCTTGTTTTTCCTCTTTTATATAATCTGTAAGCTCTGTAGAAGAAACTTTTTTTGCAAAGGAATCAGGGTCTTCACCATCAGGGAATAAAAGCACCTGAACGTTTAGACCTTCCTCAAGTATCATGTCTATTCCTCGCAAGGAAGCTTTGATACCTGCGCTATCGCCATCATATAGAATTGTCACATTCTTGGTATAGCGCTTTATAAGTACAATTTGGTCTTTGGTAAGAGATGTGCCCGAAGAGGCTACTACATTTTTTACTCCAGCTTGATTTAAGCTAATAACATCTGTGTAGCCTTCTACAAGCAGACAGTTGTCTTGCTTGCTAAGTTCATTCTTAGCTTGAAAAATACCGTAGAGGGTTTTACTCTTGTGGTAAATTTCACTTTCCGGACTGTTGAGGTACTTGGCAATTTTGGCGTCCTTCATTAAGGTACGTCCGCCAAAACCTAGTACCCGACCAGTATGGCTCAGAATCGGAAACATTACCCTTCCGCGAAAGCGGTCTGTGGTGCGTCCATTGCTCTCTTTGGTTACCCCGGATTTTACTAAAAACTCAAGACTATACTGCTCCTTTTGGGCGGCTTTAGTAAAGGCTTCATATTCATTTGGGCTATAACCCAACTGAAACTTCTTGATGGTTTCTTCAGTAAAACCACGTTCCTTAAAATAACTTAGTCCAATATTTTTACCTTCTTCACTCTTCCATAGTTGATCTTGAAAATAGCGGTTGGCAAATTCATTTACCAGATAAAGGCTTTCCTTTTCTGAGCGTTTTTGTTTCTGCTCATCGGTTTGACCAGTTTCTTCTACCTCAATATTATAGCGGGCAGCAAGCCATTTTAGGGCCTCGGGGTAGGAGTAGTGCTCATGCTCCATGAGGAAGCTTACCACATTACCACCCTTGCCACTACTAAAGTCTTTGTAAATCTGCTTGGCAGGAGAAACGATAAAAGAAGGTGTCTTTTCATTGACAAAAGGACTGAGCCCTTTGTAACTACTTCCTGCTTTTTTGAGGGTGACAAAATCAGCAATAACCTCCTCAATACGGGCGGTTTCAAAAATTTTATCAATGGATTCGTTGCTGATCATGAATTAAAGTAGAACGGGCAAAATTACGGAATGAAATTGAGGCCTCGAAGTTTAGTTTTGAAGACTAAGACTTTGCCATAAGGAAACAAAAAAGGTCAAGCTTTTTGGGCCTGACCTCTTAATGCTAGAAGCTAAAATGGTTTCTAAAAGAAACTTTGCTTATGCTTTATTTTCTTGAAAAAGGTGCACATCGCGTTGTGGGAATGGAATACTAACTCCAGCCGCATCAAATGCTTTTTTCACTTTTTCATTCATATTGTTGTAAATATCCCAGAAGTCAGAACTCTTGGCCCAAGCTCTTACGTGGAAGTTTACGCTGCTATCGGCCAATTCTTCTAAGAAAATGTCAACACCTTTATCCTGCAATATGCGAGAGTCGCTCTCTACAATTTCTCGCAAAATTTTCTTCGCTTGATCGATGTCGTCTTCATAGCCAATACCAAAAGTCATGTCAATTCTACGTGTGTCATGGAAAGAATAGTTTTTCACGGCATTGTTGGACAAGTCTCCGTTAGGTATTACTACTTCCTGATTTTGAGTGGTCGTAATGTAGGTGTAGAAAATTTGAATTTCTCGAACAGTTCCTGAGAAACCATTAGCTTCAATAAAGTCACCTACTTTAAATGGCTTTAACAAAAGAATAAGAACTCCTCCAGCAAAATTCGCCAAGCTACCTTGCAGTGCCAAACCTACTGCCAAACCAGCGGCACCAAGTACTGCAACGAAGGAAGTCATTTCTACACCAACCATACTTGCAACAGTAATTACTAGCATAATGGTGAGCAATGCTTTTATTATGGAGGCTAAAAAGGGACGAAGCGATGCATCCACATTGCGCTTCTCCATTGTGCGCGATACCGTTTTTACAATTTTTTTGATGAGCCAAAGGCCAATTATTAAGACCAGAATGGCCAACAATAGACTTGCTCCGTACTCAATTACTAATCCTGAAACTTGCTCCCAGTAGGTTTGAAAATCTTCCATGTGGTTTGATAAAAATTTATGGTTTAAAATAATATTCAATTATAGGGCTCTAACGGCAAGAGTCCTAATTTGTGCATGAATTTTTGAAAATTCTACTTAGTTCGTGAAATTACGTAGTAGGTAAGCTTTTGTAGAGAATCTTTGGCTATGCCTTCAGGAAATTCAGATAGAATGTCTAATGCTTTTTTATGATACTCATTCATCCTGGAAGTAGCGTAATCCATACCTCCAGTGGTTTTTACCATTTGCATCACCTGCTCCACTTTTTTGCGATCTCTATTATGGCGCTTTACCACATTTATCATAAAGCGCTTATCCTTTTTTGAAGAGTTCTGCAGAGCATAAATCAAGGGCAAAGTCATTTTTTGCTCCTTAATATCAATACCTGTTGGCTTACCAGTTTTAGCTTCGGTTTCGTAGTCAAAAAGGTCGTCCTTTATTTGAAAAGCAATTCCAAGGGCTTCACCAAAAGCTATCATTTTGTCAATAGTCTCTTGATCTTTAGTAACAGAAGCAGCACCAGTTCCACAGCAGGAAGCTATGAGGGATGCCGTTTTTTGACGAATAATTTCAAAGTAAATGTCCTCGGTAATATCAAGCCTTCTGGCTTTTTCTATTTGCAATAGTTCACCTTCGCTCATTTCGCGAACAGCCGTGCTTACAATTTTTAAAAGCTGGTATTCTTCGTGTTCTACAGAAAGTAGAAGGACTTTAGAAAGCAGATAATCGCCAACCAAAACAGCAACCTTATTTTTCCAAAGAGCATTGAGCGAAAAGAAACCTCTGCGTTGGTCGGAGTCATCCACCACATCATCATGAACCAAAGTTGCGGTGTGCATTAGTTCGATAAGCGCAGCTCCACGATAGGTGCTCTCATTGGTTTCGCCCAGCATTTTTGCCGTAAGGAAAACGAGCATGGGGCGCAATTGCTTACCCTTTCGCTTTATGATATAATAAGTGATACGGTCCAGCAGGGCAACGTTGCTGGCCATGTAGCTTCTAAACTTGGGTTCAAAAGCATCCATCTCCTCCTTTATAGGAAGTTTTATTTGGTTTAAATCACTCATTAATGGCGGCCAAAGGTAGTATTAGATTTTCGAAGAGCATAGTCGGGAGACCGCAGTCCACAGATTTTATTCTGAAACGGTAGTTAGTTCATTCTTATTCGCCAATTGGCCACAAGCTGCATCAATATCTTTACCGCGGCTGCGTCTTATTTTGGCCACTATTCCGGCTTTCTCTAGTTCATTTACATACTGGTTGTAAACTTCTTCAGAGGCCTTTACAAAACGTTCGTCATCGGTAGGATTGTACTCTATCAGGTTTACTTTGCAGGGAATGTGGTTACAGAATTTTACCAAAGCAGCAATGTCCTCTGGCTGGTCATTCACACCTTTCCATACCACATATTCGTAAGTTACCCTTTTCTTGGTTTTTTGGTACCAGTACTTTAGGGCTTCCGCCAAATCAGCCACCGGGTTTTTGAGGTTAATAGGCATTATGGTATCACGTACCACATCTCTTGCCGAGTGCAGAGAAAGTGCCAGATTGAATTTTACTTCATCATCGGCCAGCTTTTTTATCATTTTGGCCAGACCTACCGTGCTTACTGTAATTCTGCGTGGGGCCATGTTTAGCCCTTCCGGGGAAGTGATTTTCTCAATGGCATCCAGCACATTTTTATAGTTCATGAGCGGCTCGCCCATGCCCATAAACACAATATTGGTAAGCGGACGATCAAAGAAGTTTTCAGCTTCATTCATCACGGCCACCACTTGATCGTAAATTTCATCAGCGTTGAGGTTGCGCATACGCTTTAGCTGGCCGGTAGCACAAAAGTGACAATCCAAACTACAGCCAACCTGTGAAGAAACACAAGCCGTAATTCTTTTGTCGGTAGGAATAAGCACAGACTCCACCACTTTGCCATCATACAAGCGCACGGCATTTTTGATAGTGCCATCATTGCTGCGCTGCATTTCATCCACACGTATATGGTTTATTACAAACTCCTGCTGCATTTTCTCGCGAAGGGTAAGGCTGAGGTTTGTCATATCCTCAAAGGATTTTGCACCTTTTTTCCATAGCCATTCAAATACCTGAGTAGCTCTAAAGGCAGGTTCGCCAATGCTCTCAAAATATTCTTTCAACTGATCTCGGGTAAGGGCTCGTATGTCGCGCTTCTGTTCCATGGCGGCAAAGGTACGTTAAGGTTTTGAGGTGAAATAAAAACTCTAAAATCTCAAGTTCCAGGTCTGAAATGGATATCCATAATGTCCAATCGGAATTCCAAGCTGTCGATTAAAACTCAACATGAGATTTGTATATATTTAGGAATTCCAATTCCATCCGTCATTATGAGAAAACTTTTAGTTTCAATTGCATTCATCATTGGTCTTCATACCGCTATTATAGCTCAAACCAAAGTAACTTTTTATACCACCTTAGGGAATTTTGATGTAGAAATGTATGACTCCCTGATGCCAATTACCGCAGGCAACTTTTTGACCTTGGTAAATTCAAAATACTATGATGGAGTGATTTTTCATAGGGTAATAAAAAACTTTGTGATTCAGGGAGGAGATCCTACTGGGACTGGATCGGGTGGTCCTGGTTATACAATTCCAGATGAATTTGATAGTACGGGAGTGCTTAGTAATACCATCCGCACCATTTCGATGGCTAATTCTGGGCCGAATTCGGGAGGGAGTCAGTTCTTTATAAACCTAAAAAACAATGCTTATCTGGATTATGACAAGGCACCTTTAACGAGCGCCCATCCCATTTTTGCAATAGTTCGTGATGGATGGAATATTGTTGATTCTATTGCGAATGTGTCCGTGAATTCGAGTGATAGGCCTATGCCCGATGTAGTGATGGATAGCGTTAGAGTAACTGGACGGTATTTGAGTAATCCTGAGATTAGTGTACATACAAATCAAATAGAAGTTTCTCCCAATCCATTTATGCGTGAAATAAAATTATCAGGAGTAGAATTAAGGGAGTTGAAAGCTATATCCATTTATTCCGTTGATGGCGTTCTTGTAAAGGAAATTGTTAACCCTCAGTCGCTCACTATTTCTATGGACGTTTCTGCCGGTACTTATATGATTCACACCTTGTATAAAAATGGCAGGCAGGGAATGGGGAAGGTTGTGAAGAGTGATTAGTCCTGAAAGGAGCCGAAGGGCAAAATCCGAAACTTTAAACTCTAAATCCGAAGTTTTAAACTCGAAACAAATTCAAAAAAAGGGAAATTCACAAACTACAAACCATCACCCTTCGATACAACCTCCCTTTAGTCGGTCACTCAGGATGACATCCTGTTGAAAATTCGTAAATCTAAAATCCCAAATCAAAAATCGGTCATATCCCGAAGCTTAGCTCAAACACCGCTCCTTCGTTTTCTTTGGATTGAACGTGGATGCGACCCTTGTGTAGCTGCATTATGTTTTTAGAAAGGGTAAGTCCAATGCCGCTACCATTTTTTCTGGTAGAGAAGAAGGGGATAAATATGGAGTGAAGAATATCTTCTTTAATGCCCGGGCCATTGTCTTTTACAGTAATTACTATTGCTGTGCTTTCCATTTTGGCGCTTAGTATTATTTCATCTCCTTTGCCAGCTTCCATGGCGTAAAGCGCATTTCCGATAAGGTTAATGAGCACTTGCTCCACCATTTTTTTATCGGCTCGTAAGGCCAATCTGTTGTGCAGCAAATCCTTTTTCAAACTCACTTTCTTTTTGTTGGCTTGCCCTTGCATCAGATGCATTACCGTGTCAAAAAGTTCTTCAATTGAAAACACTTCAAAATTGGGGGCGGGCAGCTTGGTGAGTTTTCGGTATTCATCCACAAAGTTGAGCATGCCCCGGCTTCTACGGATGATGGTATTGAGGGCGAGAATAATGTCGTCAATAGTTTCGGTAGAAATTTGATCTCTGGTAAGAGGTTTCCCGGATTCATCGGTGAGCAAATCTTTTATGGTTTCTGATAGCGATGTAACTGGGGTTACCGAATTCATTACCTCATGAGCCAAAATTCTAATGAGCTTATGCCAGGCATCAATCTCTTTTTGCTCTATTTCATTTTTCAAATCATTGAAAGAAATAAGGCGGTAATTAGTGCCCATTAGCGAAATATGATCGAGGTCGAGATAGTATTCACGAATGCCTTGCCCGCTGTCCAATTCTATTAGTTTTCGCCCTTCAAATTTGAAATCGCCCAAAGCTTGACTAAAAGCGGGTTTTTTCTTTTGCAGCATTTCCCAGCTATGAAAATGCGGAATGCTCAGCATACTCTGTGCTGCCTGATTGATGAGCATAATACCTCCATGATGATCCACAATTATAATCCCAAGGCGAAGGTGGTCCAGCGCCAATTTCAAAAGTTCCGATTGACTCTCACGCTGAGCCTTGCTGGTTTTTACCTTTTCAATAATATTCACGAAGCTTTCGTCCAGCTCACGAAATGAGCCGCCCAAGCTTTTGTTATTAAAGCTCACAGAAAAATCATTGTAGTTGAGAGCATCAAAAAAGCGCTTCAACTCACGGTTTACTTTGGAAGCAAAATAGATGAGTTCCGTTATCTGAGCTATCAACAGAAGCGCTAGCAAAATTTGTGTAAACAGCAAGTGATGGTCAAACAGAAACCACGCTGAAAGCAGCACATTCGCAGCTATTAGCAATATGCGCAGTGATATGAGAAGGGCAAATCTTTTAGAGGCCATGCTTTTCCATTCTTCGGTATAATGCCGCCCGGGTCAACCCCAAATCTTTGGCCGCTTTTGAAATGTTTCCACGATTTTTATCCAAGGCTTTTAGCACATAATGTTTCTCCATTTCTTCCAAATTTAATCCATTCGGTTGTGTGTCTGTATTGTTATTTAGGTGCAAACCTAATTGCTCAATGTATGGTCCTTCAGCCAAAATAACCGAGCGTTCTACTGTGTGTTCCAATTCTCTGATATTTCCGGGCCAATGGTACTGATACAATTCGTCCATCGATGCAGGGCTGAATCGCAAATTACTTTTGTGATACTTGCGGCAAAATTTTTCTAAAAAGCGAACAGCTAAAATGGGAATGTCTTCCTGCCTTTCCCTTAGCGGTGGAATTTGAATTTCAACCGTGTTTATTCGGTACAATAAATCTTGCCTAAACTGATGGTCGTTCACCATTTGGTGAATAGGCATATTGGTGGCGCTTATAAGGCGAACATCAATTTCGCGTTCGCGGTTTTCGCCCAAGCGGGTGGCTTTTCTATTTTGTAAAACAGTAAGAAGTTTGGATTGCAGGGCCATATCCAGGTTTCCAATTTCATCGAGAAAAAGTGTGCCTTCATTGGCGGTTTCAAATCGCCCGGCCTTATCATCCTTAGCATCGGTAAAGGCGCCTTTTTTGTGCCCAAAAAGTTCGCTTTCAAAAAGACTGTGGCTTATTGCACCAAGGTCTACGGTTATAAAGGAGTTTTTATTGCGGCCAGACATTCTATGAGCAGCTAAAGCCAATACGCTTTTCCCCGTTCCATTTTCGCCAAGCAATAAAATATTAGCATCGGTGGCGGCTACCTTTTCCAGCGTTCGCATCAGGTTTTGCATGGCTGGAGATTTCGATATGAAATCCTCATTTTTTATGGCAATGCTGTCTTCTAGGGTGGTTTTGGTTTGTTCCAGCTGCTCTACTTTTTTGCGCTCACGGCTAAATTTCAAAGCAGTCCCGATGGTGCTTAGTAGCTTTTCATTGGTCCAAGGTTTTAGTACAAAATCATAAGCACCGCTCTTTATAGCCTGAACGGCAATTTCCACTTCTCCATAGGCCGTCATCAAAATTACCTGCGTCTCGGGGCTTACCTCTTTTATGTGTTTTAGCCAATAAATTCCTTCACGGCCATCATTCACACCTCGTTGAAAATTCATGTCCAAAAGGATGAGGTCCGGTTGATACTTGGTTAAAAAGCTATTGATTTCTCGCGGATCAGAAGCGGTATGCACATTACTGTAATGCTGCTTCAATAGGAGTCGGGCGCTGGTGAGTATATCCTCATCATCGTCAACTATAAGTATGCAGTAACTCTTTTCCATGAGGTTAAAGTAACAAAAGGTGTTCGGTACCGCACAAGCGGGTGTTCGATAATGAACATTGTTTTTTTAGCACTAAAAATTAAACCACTGAAAACCAGTGTAAAAAGTTTGAGGCATAGCATGTGCCATTAACTAATCACGAAAACTGAAACATAAAAATGAATAACATGAAAAACATAAAAATGATGGCCTTGGCGCTACTTCTGGTTGGCCTCACCGGAGTAGCCAAAGCCGAGGGGGAAACTCCCGACAAGGCTTTAAGAACAGAAGCAAAGATGAAGTCTGAATTGTGTTTGCGCATTTCTAGCTTACAGCTAGCAGATTTTAACCTTGAGGATGAAACTGTAGATATTCACTTTCAGTGCAATGCGGAAGGCGAAGTTATAGTCCATAGCGTAGATGGTGTAAGCTGTGTTGTATCAGAATATGTTGCTAACAAGCTCAAAGGTCATAAAATGTATGTGGATGAAAATCTACAAAATGCCACACATCATGTAGAAGTGAGATATGTGGTGATTTAATGAAGAATCCAAAAAATCCCGAATAAGCTGTGAATCAGCGGAGTTCTTTTAGCGTTGGAAAAAAATTGGTTGTTTAATTTCAAGTTCAAGTAGCAGAATTTTAGGGTTAATCGGTTATCCTCCAACACTTTTTTCGGGATTTTTTTAAAATAAATGTTTGCCTATTTAGAAAATCAATGGAACGGGGTTTTTTTTGTAGTTCCATCTATACGAATGGTGTGAAGTCATAAAATTAGGTTAATGAATAAATGCTGTATTAAAATCAGTACTTCAACCATCTATAATTGAATTTAATGTTTTGAGAAAATGAAAGAAAACAGAAAGCAAACCTTTTTACTTGTTGTGGGAATCATTTGTCTTCCGCTAACTTTATATAAATATTATACTGTGGGGCATTCGGATGTTAAATATTTGGTTGGTGTTGTTGTAAGCATATGGCTCATTTACGATTATTATATCTATAAAATGAATAAACCCCATATCCTGGAAACTTTAAAAGGAAACTTCAGAAAAGGGGACTTTGAATAATGAAGTAGAAGGAAAATTTTTTTAATTATTGCTGACTAAAAACCATAAAGCTAATTCCTTAGGCAAGTTTGAGATTAAATAAAAAAACAATAAGACACATAAAAATGGCTATTAATAATTGCTTGTTATCGATTATTTCGGAAAGTCTGAAAAGGTTTTCAGTTTTACAGTTAAATGCACATCATTTAACTACTTATAGCCGAGATTCATTCGTATGGTAAAATAAATAGCTCTTTAGTGTCCTGTCATTTAGTTTGTCAGATGTCCTATGTGGAAGACGTTTGAGAGATTAAATGGAGAACTACCCTCGGCAAAACCATTTTCTCCCTGTAGGTGAATTTTGTGTTAAACGTTAAATTGCCGAGGGTTTTCTTATGCCTTATCTTAAAGCCCGAATTTGAAACTCGAAGCACTAAATAGCAAATGATAAACCTGCATCACATTTCCAAGATTTATAAAAGTAACTCGGTAGAAACTCATGCCTTGAGTAATGTCAGTCTCGAAGTTGCTGAGGGCGAGTTTGTTTCTATAATGGGCCCCAGCGGGTGTGGAAAAACAACCTTGCTAAATATCATGGGCCTCTTGGATGGCTTTGATCAAGGGCTTTACGTTTTTGATAGTACTGATGTAAAAAAGCTAAATGAGAAAAGTAGGGTGAAGCTTCGTAAGTCTAATATTGGCTTCATCTTTCAAAATTTCAACCTCCTTGACGATCTCACCGTTTTTGAAAATATAGAATTACCGCTTGTTTACCTTGGCGTAAAAGCAGCTGAACGCAGGGAGCGTGTAAAGCAGGTTTTACACCAAATTGCTTTAGGCCACCGTATGGATCACTTCCCACATCAACTATCCGGAGGGCAGCAACAAAAAGTGGCTATTGGCCGCGCGATTGTTTCTAAGCCGCGAATTATTTTGGCTGATGAGCCCACAGGAAATCTAGACTCAGCACAGGGCAACGAAATAATGGAAACGCTGAGTAGCCTCAACGAGGCAGGAACTACCTTGGTGATGGTGACGCACAGTATGAATGATGCGTCATACAGCAATCGCATTGTGAAATTAATGGACGGACAAATTGTAGCAGAAAAGGCATTGTTGCATGCGTAGCCTTAGATTAAAATTTGCACTACGGGCCTTGTGGAAAAACAAGCTTTATGCAGGGCTCAATATTCTCGGTTTGGCCATCGGTCTGGCGGTCAGTATTATCATTTATTTGTACTTACAAAGTGAGCTGAGTTATGATAAAAATGTGGATGATTACCGTGACATTTACCGCATTGAGTCTGAGTTTGACCTAAACAATAAGCGTGAGCAATTTGCAGGGACCAGCCTGAGTTTGGGGCCACTTTTGGCAGAAGAATTTGATTATGTAAATAATTATACCCGACTCCATCACATAGAGGTGAATGTGCTTTTTCAATATGAGGATAAGCGCTTTTATGAAGAAAATATAGCGGTGGCCGACAGCCATTTCTTTGAGGTTTTCAAAGTTCCATTTTTAGCAGGAGAGCATGGCCACTGCCTTGCTGATCCTTACACTATAGTTGTGACACAATCATTTGCAGAAAGGTATTTTGGCAATGAAAATCCTATCGGAAAAGTGATCAGCACCAATAATCACGATTATACCATCACGGGTTTGATGGAAAATTGGCCTGCAAACACTCATCATAAATTTGATGCCGTGCTCAGCGCATTTTATGACCCCATAGAGAGAGAAACACAAATCCAGACTCTTTGGAATGTGGAGGCTTACACTTTCGTGGAAGTGGACGGATCAACTGAAGCCATTCATTTGGAAGAAGACTTCGTGGATTTTTACGATAAGTACATGAAGGAAGTGGGAGAGAATTTTGGAGGTTTTTATGACATCACACTTACTCGACTCGATAATATCCACTTTGGCAGAAACCTGCAATATGACCGAGCTCGCGGTGATGTATCTTACCTATATGCCTTTGGTGGAATCGGAATTTTGATATTGATACTTGCCTGTATAAACTATATAAACATGGCCACAGCGCGTGGTTTGGAGCGGGTGAAGGAAGCCGGAATGCGAAAAATACTGGGTAGTAGCTCGGCTGAAATCCGTAGCCTGATATTTTTTGAATCTGTGCTTTTGAGTTTGCTAGCACTCTTCCTTGCTTTTGTTATGGTGGAGGTGGTTTTTGAGCTTACACCATTCAATACTATCCTTAACAAGGATTTGGCGCTTGACTTTGAAAGATTTCCTGCACTGTGGTGGTTGCCGCTGGTTTTGGCGGTGGCAGTTGGATTGCTGAGCGGTTTGTATCCAGCCATTAACATGAGCAAGGTTCCTGCTATGGCGGCCATTCGAGGAGGTTATAAGTCTGCTCCACATAGTATTTGGATGCGAAAAAGTTTGGTGGGATTCCAATTTTGTATTTCCGTAGCCGTGGTGATTACAGCTCTGCTGATGTACCGTCAGATGGAGTATGTGCGTACCAAGGATTTAGGTTTTAATAAGGAAGACATCATCCTTATTCCGATAAGGGATAGGGACAGTACCCTCGAGGCGCAAATTCCGCTTTTGCGAAAGCAGCTTGGTAAATTGAAGGAAGTGATTGCTACTTCTCATGCCACCCGTGTTCCTGGTAGTGATTTGGAAAGAACTCTCATGAGTATAGAGGATGAGGATGGGGAGTTTGCAAAAGGTGTGGTGGATATGATGCGGGTGGGTCTTAATTATATGCCCACCATGGAAATTGAAGTATTGGATGGTCGTGATTTTAATAAAAGTGATTTTGGCGCAAGCCGGCAAAAAGTGCTGGTAAATGAGGAGTTGCTGACTTACATGAATTGGAAGGATGCCAAAGGGAAGTTGCTAAAGTGGGGATATGATGAAGATGGGGTGGAGCTCTACGAAATGGAAGTAATTGGGGTGGTAGAGAATTTTAATTCACACTCCTTGCATGATGCCATTGAGCCCACGGTAATCTTACTTCAGGAGGATAATTACGGTGTGATGCACGTACGCGTGGACAGCGAAGATTTGGTGTCCGCAGTGAATAAGATTGAGAAAATATGGAGCCGGGCTGATCCGAATAATCCTTTTCAGTTTTCCTTTTTGAATAAAGACCTAATGAAATTGTATGAAAATGAACACCGCCAAAGTCGATTGATTTTATACCTCACGTACTTGGCAATTTTCATCAGTTTCCTTGGATTAACGGGTTTGGCTTCTTTCACTACCAATTTGCGTACACGTGAAATTGGCATCCGAAAAGTGCTGGGTGCCGATGTGTATCAAATGGTGAATTTGATCTTTAGAGAGATGTTGACATTAATTATTTTATCCGTGCTTTTGGCGGTACCACTGGCTTATGGGCTTATTACAGTTTGGTTAGACGGATTTGCATACTCCGCTCAATTAGATCCTTTTATCTTCGCGATTTCTGTGGCACTTGCGGTGCTGCTGGCCTATCTTATTGTAACCTACCATTCTGTAAAGGTGGCGCGTGGCAATCCGGTGGATATTCTCAAATATGAATAATTATAAAATGAATTAATAGATGAAGTTTTTTCAAACAGTCCTTTTTACTGTTTTTGTGGCGGGCAGTGCCTTAGCGCAAGATTTTGCTCCTTTTCAAAATGAGGAGAATTATCAGGTATATATGGATTTAAAAGCCGTTACCAATGATGAGTTGCCTGTAGAAATTGTGCCGCCCTTGCTTAGTGCCGACAGTATAGAGTTTCAGATGCCGAGAATTGTACCCGGTACCTATGACGTACATAACTACGGTCGCTTTGTGCAAAATTTTAAAGCACTAAACTCAAAAGGGGAGGAGCTAAAAGCACGCAGATTGGATGATAACCGATGGATGATTTTAAATGCCAGCAAGCTTTATAAAATCACTTACACCATTGAGGATACTTATGATTATGAAGAATCAACGGGTATTTTTGAACCAGCAGGCACCAGCGTAGAAGACAGTGTTTTTCTACTAAATAACTTTGGATTTGTAGGTTACCTAAAAGGAATGGATGACATGCCTTTTGAACTTACCGTAAATAAGATTGAAGGCTTTTATGGAAGTACTTCGCTAGTTGGTGATCTGGGAGAAAGTCAGGATGTTTTCGAAATTGAAAACTACTTCACTCTTCACGATAATCCTATAATGTACTGCGTGCCAGATACAGCAACTCGTATGGTGGGAGGGGCTGAGGTTTTGGTTTCGCTTTACAGCCCAAATAATGTGGTGAGTGCTGATGAATGTATGAAGCACATCTCCGAGGTACTGGACGCTACAGCTGATTATTTGGGAGGAACCCTTCCGGTAGAAAAATATGCCGTACTAATTTATTGTGTACCTCTAGAAGAGGCAGGCAGCAGCTATGGCGCCTTGGAGCACCACACGAGTACGGTACTTTATATGCCGGAGTTTGATGGCGAGAGATTTTATTCAGGTGTAAGAGATATCACTGCCCATGAGTTTTTTCACATCATCACACCTTTGAATATTCACTCGGAAATGATCAATGACTTTAATTTTATTGATCCGGAAATGTCGGAGCATATCTGGCTTTACGAAGGAGTTACAGAATACAACAGCCACTTGGTGCAAGCTCGTTCAGGAATATACGACCTTACTGAATTCACAGAAGTACTTAAGGATAAACTGGATCAGGCGGATGGCTTTAATACTGATATCCCATTGACGATTGCCAGTAAGTTTACTCTAGATTTCTTTAAGGACGAATACATGAATTTTTACCAAAAGGGAGCTTTGGCGGGAATGTGTGTAGACCTAAAGTTAATGGAGCTTTCTAATGGAGAATACCGATTGGTGGATTTGCTAAAGGAGCTTGGTGACATGTATGGCCCAGATACTTTCTTTGTAGATGAAAATCTTTTTGAAATTATTACAGAACACACATACCCGGAAATGCGCGAGTTTTTTGCTCGCCATTTTGAGGGAGCTGAACCATTGCCTTACGCTGAACTATTTGAAACAGTCGGTTTTAGCTACTGGGAAGAGCTGGAAATTGAGCAGCTTACATTGGGGAATGTAGAGTTAGGTTTCAACTTTGAAACAGGTAGATTGAAGATTGAGGAAACTCAAGAGATGGACGAGTTTGGAAAAGAAATGGGTTGGATGCCCGGTGATGAGATTATGGAGTTTAACGGACAGCCAGTAGATTTGGCTACCATTAGTGATGTGATGGGAGATTTTTATGAAAATACCCAAGTAGGTGATAAAGTAGAAATATTGGTGGCTCGCCCACAGGAGGATGGTGAGTATAAGGAGAAAAAGCTGAAGGCTAAGGCACAGCTTGGTACTTACATCGAGCAAAACATTTTACAGGCCAATCCTAATCCAACCCCAGAGCAAATCGAAAGACGTAAGCTTTGGATCAATCAATAATTTTTTAGTCAGAATTTAGATCAATTTATTATGAATAAAAGAGTACTAGTGGCTGCAATGTCAGTCGTAGTCGTGGCTTGTCAACAGCCAGAAGTTGTAGAAGAAACTCCAAAAAAGTTAGGTTTTAACCTTGCAGATTTGGACACCACGGTAGACCCGTGTGATGATTTTTACCAATATGTAGCCGGTGGCTGGATGAAGAATAATCCAATCCCTGGTACTGAATCTCGTTGGGGAAATTTCAACATTTTGGTAGAAGAAAATAACGCTAAGGTGAGAGGTTTGTTGGATAGCGTAAGCGCTGCCGGAGATCTTAAAAAAGGAGAGTATGATCAATTGGTAGGTGATTTTTATACATCAGCCATGGATTCAGCTGCGGTGGAAGCAAAAGGTATTGAGCCGCTTCGCCCGTTTTTTAACCTGATTGATGGTTTCAACACCAATGAAGATTATTATCTATCAATGGCTGATTTGAAACTTAGAGGAATCAGAGGTCCGTGGTCATCAGGTGTAACAGTGGATGATAAAAACTCAAGTGCCTATATTTTTCAGGTTTCACAAAGTGGATTAGGCCTGCCTGACCGTGATTATTACTTGAAAGAAGATTCAGCTTCTCAATTTATTCAGCAGGAATATCGCAAGCATATTGCTGAAATGCTAGCATTAAGTGGTGTTCAAAATTCAGAAGAGAAAGCGGCTAAAGTGTATGACCTGGAAAAGGCAATTGCCCAAATTCAAATGAGCCGTGTGGACAGACGTGTGCCTGAAAATGTATACAACAAAATGTCACGGGAGCAGATTGTGGCTTTGGCCCCGGCTTTAAAACTGGATGCTTATTTTAATGGCCTTAATGTGAAATTTGACTCGGCAATTGTTGCTCAGCCAGATTATATGAAAGCCATTGGTGGTGTGCTAAATAATACATCGATTGAAACAATTAAGGCTTACGCCAAATGGCATTTGGTGCACGGGGCATCAGAGTTTTTGCCACATGCTTTTGTGCAATCAGATTTTAACTTTTACAATAAAACCTTGAGCGGAAGCAAAGAAATGAAGCCTAGGTGGAGAAGGTCTTTGAACACCATAAATAGTGGACTTGGTGAGCAATTGGGTCACCTTTTTGTAGATCGTTATTTCCCTGAATCTTCAAAGGCTGCTTTGGAAAAAATGGTGGAGGATTTACGTTCGGCTTACCGTGTGCGCATTGAGGGATTGGAATGGATGAGCGATTCTACTAAAGAAAAGGCTTTGACAAAACTGGAAGCCTTTAACTATAAAATTGGCTATCCAAACAAGTGGAAAGATTATGGTGATTTAGATATTACTGCGGATAATTTATTCCAAAATGGAGTGAACTTATCTGCGTATGGCATTAAGGAAAACCTTGAAAAACTAGGAAAGCCAGTAGATAAAGATGAGTGGTTTATGCCGGCTCATATCGTAAATGCTTACTACAGTCCTTCTTACAATGAAATTGTATTTCCAGCAGGAATTTTACAACCTCCATTTTTTGACCCTAATGGTGATGATGCCATAAACTACGGAGCTATTGGTGGTGTGATTGGGCATGAGTTTACTCACGGGTTTGATGATAGAGGTCGCAAATACAATGCTTTTGGAAACTTGGCTAACTGGTGGAATAAACTGGATATGCAGCGTTTTGAAAAGCGCACCGACAGAATGGTGAGTCAGTATGGAGAATACCAACCTTTGAAAGAAGTGTTTGTAAATGGTCGCCTTACTTTAGGTGAAAATATTGCCGACCTTGGTGGCTTGACTTTGGCGTATTACGCTTACAAAATGTCGCATGTAGATGGCAAAGATGAGCCAGCTCCAATTGATGGATACACTTGGCAGCAACGCATTTTTATGGGCTGGGGGCAAGTTTGGTCTTCTAATCAAACGGATGAATACTTGGGCAACCAAGTGGTGACTGATCCCCACTCGCCTGCTGCCTACCGTGTAAATGGCCCGATGAGCAACATGCCCGAGTTTAAAGCAGCTTGGGGATGTGAAGATGGTGACGCCATGGTGCGTCCAGATTCTGTGAAGGTTACCATCTGGTAATCCTTTTTAGAATTGTATAAAATGGAGCGGCAGCTTTCCTAAGGGAGAGCTGCCGCTTTATTTTGTTGAACGTACTTGGATTAAACTCAAGTTGCGGGTGTTCCAGATGCGAAGTTGAAGGGGGAGGAGTTGTGTTTTAGAAATTCCTTACATTCGAAAACCCTTTGACTTAAAACTTGCATAAACCATGAAAAATTGTTACCCCCCCCTGTTCTACAGGAACCTGTTAGCTTTAAAGCTATTTTTCACTCTTAACCTTGTCATGTTTTTCTGCTCACCTACAAATGCCCAATCAGAGCATGAAACAGCAGTATTCAATGGAACAACTTATTACAAAGTATCGGGAAGCTATTATTTACTTGACAATATCGGTCAGGAATTAATTCCGATTAGCTCTTCCAAAATCACATTGAAATATCAGGCGGGAGTTACTCAAACCCAGATTGAATCAGTTGAGTCTTCATTTAACCTTTCTTTTGAAAGAAAGGCTATGACCGGGTGGTATGATTATGAATTGAATTCCAGTACTGACTTAATTGAGCAAGTAACTAACCTGCAAGCCTCAGAGTTTGTTAAACTAGTCGAAGTATGCGGGCCAATACAATTTCAAATAGTGCCCAATGATAGCCTCGCTTTTCATGCACCCACACAGACATGGTATAATTGGGGTATACCTCAAACAGAATTGGATGATGCCTGGAATAAAACCAAAGGAGACCCTTCAATTGTTGCAGCATTTATAGATACGGGTGTTGATTGGTGGCATGAAGATTTTGCTCAAGCCACGGGTACGTCAGGGACGTTTTGGTTAAACACTGCTGAAGATGACTGGTTAGATCCAAACGACCCCAACAGCGGAGATAGTATTGATAATGACGGAAACGGGTTTATTGATGACTGGAGAGGTTGGAATTTTTTTTCACAACAATAATAATGTAGCTGATGACACCACCACTAATGCACACGGGACGGGAGTGGCAGGAATATTGGGTGCAAGGAGCAATAATTATATTGGTATTGCAGGAGTATCAGGTGGGTGGGGTAGCATCGATGGTGTAAAAGTAATGAATGTCAAGATGGGAGAGCCAGGAGTGGCAAATATTAATGCCAATGCCAACGCGTTGGACGATGCCATTGTGTATGCAGTAGAAAATGGAGCGCATATTTTGAACATGTCTTTGAGGGTTAGTACAAATTTTGTTTCTATAAATGAAGCTATTGAATTTGCTTACAATGACTCAAACTGTGTACTGGTAGCTGGTTCAGGCAATCACACAGGCACAGCGAATCCTGTAGATTACCCTGCAAACAACCCATTGGTAATATCAGTTGCTTCCACTAACACTCAAGACAGAACGGAAAATTGTGGTACCGGTCCTGACCTTGATTTAGGAGCCCCTGGTATTTCAGTACCTATGCTAAAGGTTAATGATGAATATGAAATTAATAGGGCTACTTCTACAGCATCCCCCTTTGCCGCAGGTATTGCAGGCCTTATGCTCTCCATAAACCCCTGCCTCGACAATGAAGAAGTGGGTAATGTGCTTAAAAGAAGAGCCGATCAGGTACATAAAAACAATCCCATTAATCCCTACAATTACAATACTGTTCAAACAAAAACAGGGCATTCAAATATGGCGGGCTACGGCCGTGTAAACGCTAAACGAGCCGTAAACACAGCCGAGGCCATGAAGAAAAACACCTTGGATTTGTACATCAAAGACCATTACAGTGATTTTGGATTCCCACAGAGTTACCCTGACACTTCACGCTTTGATGATTGGTCAGACATCTGGGTGCGAAACCAAGCCGATGGTAGAGATAGTCTTCAAATGGAAGAAATAGAATACTCTTCTGCCAGCCCGGCTTACGTGTATGTAAGGGTGCGCAACAAAAGTTGTGTAGCCTCCAATGGTTCAGACACCCTCAATTTGTATTGGACTAAATCATCTTCAGGCAATTCGTGGCCTCAAAACTGGGATGGAACGGACACTACCGTAGGAAATATTATCGGGAGCGTGCGGATACCGCCACTGGCTGCGGGTGAGGATAGCATTTTTGAATTTCCCTGGACCATTGTTCCTCAAAATGTAAACCATTGGGGAATATGCCTTATGGCCCGTATTGCTTCATCTGCCGACCCCATTGTCCCCAATCCCGACCTCTCTGTTGAGATACGGAGTAACAATAACATTGCCGCCCGAAATCTTAAGGTGATGGATATTTTTCCGGGCAGAGAGCATCCCTATTTCGAGGGGAAAGAATATCCTTATGGAATAAAAATTTTGTCGGGCACTTTTGCCAATACGCCAGCGCTGCCCGTAGAATTACGGTTTGATGTGCCCTATGGAATTACAGGAGGCACTTTGGTAGAAGAAGCCGAAATCAAGCTTTTTTTGAGTGAGGAGCTTTGGCAAATATTTTTGAATACTTCGTCAAGCGACAGAGAAGGGATAGATGTGGTAGGCGAAAAAGAATTGCTGATTACCTCGCCTCATGCCCGAATACGAAATCTGATATTTGATGAAAATGAACGGCATTGGTTCTTTTTTGGCTTCAACTTTTTGACCGAAGAAGTAACCGAAACCTACAGCTATCGCTATCATATCACGGAGCTGATTGACAATGAAATAAAGGGGTCGATGAACTTTAACATAAACCGTGAACCACGCGAAGAGTTTGAAGCGGATGCTGGGCCCGATCAATACATTTACCAAGGGCAAAGTACACAGGCACAAGCAGTAGATATTAATGAAAATGCCACCTACAATTGGTATGACAGCAGCGATAGTTTAATTTATTCGGGCAAAACCCCTACGCTATCACCCACCGTTACCGAACAGTACAAGTTGGAAGTAATAGCCGAGGCTGACCTGTATAAAGATTATGATGAAATGGTGGTGCAAGTAAACCCTTATGCTATTACGGCACTCAACCCAAATCCTGCCTCTACCAACCTTACCATTGATTATGATGCTGATGAAGCCAACTCAGCCTACCTGATTGTACAACCTGTAGTTGGCGGGGGGAGCAATAATTATATTATCAGTACCTCCCAAAATCAGACTTCGATAAACGTGAGTTCATACGCACCCGGAGTGTATGCCATACTGTTGGTGTGTGATGGCATAGTGGTGGATTCTGAAATGTTAACGATTCAATAAAGAAAGTCATGAAGAAGTTTATTGTCATAGTTACAATGTTTTGTGGTATTTCGGTATGCAAGGCACAAAGAATTGATGGAGGAGGAGGACACGGTATTGTTAAGTGTAAAGATGGATATGCCTATACAGCAGGGTATAATGATAAAGGGCAACTTGGTATAGGTAGCTCGTCATCGGAATTTACTTTTACACAAGTAGCTGGTCTGTCACTAATTACGGACGTGGCAGCAGGTGCTGAACATACGTTGGCACTTGATACAGGCGGCAATGTTTGGGCTTGGGGTGATAACTCGTATGGTCAATTATGTGACAGTTCATATGTGAACCGAATTATGCCTCACAGAGTTGCCGGAGCTGATAAAATCTTATCCATAAGTGCAGGCTGGCGCTTTTCTTTGTATTTACGAGAAGATAGCACGGTATGGGCTGGAGGTGAAAATACAAACGGTCAAGTAGGTACACAGTCACCTCCATATTCGGTTAATTATCTACGTCAAATTTCAAATCTCAGTGACGTTATTGCGATTTCGGCTGGTTTCAATCATTGTTTAGTATTAGAGGCAGATGGTAGCGTGTGGAGTTGGGGTTTTAATAGCTACGGACAACTTGGAGATGGGACAACAAATACCAGTATTATTCCTGTACAGGTTCAGGGTCTCAATAGTATTGTTGCTATTGAAGCTGGGTGGAGTGTTTCGTATGCGATTAAAAATGATGGAACTTTATGGTCATGGGGAGCTAATTATCATGGCCAATTGGGGACAGGAAGCCTTATGGGATCCGGTGTAACTTCCTCCCCTCAATTAGTTGTGGGTTTGGATAGCGTATCAATGATAAGATCAGATGTTGATTTTACATTAGCTCTGAAGGAAAAAGGAAGTCTTTGGGCTTGGGGTAAAAATTTTCACGGCCAGCTTGGGGATAGCACAAAAGCTGATAGAAACATACCCACAAAAGTAAAGAACCTCGGCAGCGTTGTTGATGTTGGGGTAGGGTCGGCAGTAGGATATGCTATTAATTCTGTAGGAGAAATTTATTCATGGGGAGCCGGTCCAGAAGGAGCTCTTGCATCAGATACAATCACCCAAAAACTCACTCCATCATCCATCACACCCATAGCTTGTAACCCTGTTGTTTCCATATACGAGCAAAAAGCCCACAAGACAAGTATAAAAGTTTACCCGAACCCCACCCGTGGTTTTGTAATAATGGAAGGAACTGAGGGCACTAAAATTGAATCTGTTGAAGTGTATAATACCACCGGGATTTCTGTAATGAAAGTGATAGAGCCGGAAAATCGTATTGATATTTCGGGTTTGCCCAAAGGCATTTACTTCATACAATGTGAGGTAGATGGTGAGGTAGTGGTACAGAAAATTATGAAGGAATGAAGGAAGTCACTTTCTGGTAGTCCTTTCTAGGATTTGATAAAATGAGCGGCAGTTTTCGAAAGAAAGCTGCCGCTTTTTGTGTGGCGTTGTCTGTGACTTTGGTTACCAAAACCATTTGCCGAAAATCTTACTTTTGAATTCTCAAAAAAATAATAGAAGAATGAAATCATTAAGTGAACTAATAAACGATCCGGCTACTCACCTTATAGATGTGCGCGAGCCTTATGAAGTGGATGAAGTAAGTGTGGATGGTGCTGAGAATATCCCAATGGGAGATGTAGCGGATGAGCTGGAGAAGTTTAAAAGCATGGAAGGAAACATAGTGGTATTCTGCCGCTCGGGTGGTCGTAGTGCCAGCGTAATGCAGTTTTTGCAACAAAACGGTGTAGAGAATGTTACCAACGGTGGTGGATATGCTGATGTTCAGGCTCACCAAAAATAAAATCACGTTAAAAATATACAACATGAAAAAGTTAGTGTATCTAATGTTTCCAATGCTGGTTTTTATGGCATCATGTGGAGCTCAGAGTACTGGTGATAAGGATGTGACCGTGGCTGAGGCTCGGGAAATGATAAAGGACGATAAAGTTGTAATCATTGACGTGCGCACACCCGAAGAGTACGAAAAAGGACATCTGGAAGGGGCCACTTTGATTAACTTCTTTGGTGATGACTTCGATCAAAAAATTGCAGAGCTTCCTAAAGATCAGGAATACTTGGTGTACTGTCATTCTGGAAACAGGAGCGGAAAGGCAGTAAAGAAAATGGAGGAAGCTGGCTTCACTAATACTCACAACATGACAGGTGGCTGGTCTAGCTGGTCTGCTGAGGTAGAAAGTAAAAAGTAATGGCTGGATTTAAAGAAATTATCAATTCAGATAAGCCAGTGCTGATTGACTTTTTTGCAGAATGGTGCGGCCCTTGCAAAACCTTGGCGCCTATTCTCAAAGATGTAAAGCAGCAGCTTGGGGATTCTGTAAAAGTGATAAAGATAGATGTGGATAAAAACCCACAATTGGCTGGAAGCCTAAATGTACAAGGTGTACCCACTTTGATGATTTATAAAGATGGCCAAATGAAGTGGCGACAAAGCGGGGTGCTTCCTGCTGCTCAGATCGTCAATCAAATTAAGAATGCATAATTAAAGGGCTTCCATCCGGAAGCCTTTTTCTTTTAGGTATTCCAAGGTTTTGGGAAGGGCTATTTGTAAGCGTGGCCAAGCCTTTACACTGTCGTGAAAAACGATAATAGACCCAGGTTGTATGTGTTTAACCACATTTTGATAACATCGCTCACCATCGATGGAAGTATCAAAGTCACCACTCAAAATGTCCCACATTATAATGTTATAATCCTGTTTTAAGGCTTTGGCTTGTGACTTTTTTATTCTGCCATAAGGCGGACGAAAAAGTTTAGTGTCAGCAAGTAGATCCTGGCAAGCTTTTACATTTTCCAAGTAATCCTTGGTAGTGTGCTTCCAGCCATTGAGGTGATTGGAGGTGTGGTTGCCAATGCTATGTCCAGCGTCTTTTAGCTGCTGATATACACTCGGGTTGTCGGCTACATTTTTTCCGATAAGGAAAAATGTGCCCAAGGCCTGGTGCTTTGCCAATTGCTCTATTACCCAATTAGTGATTTCTGGAGTCGGGCCATCATCAAAAGTTAGGTATACTACCTTGTCCATTGCTGGTATTTCCCAGGTTAGGTTTGGATAAATAGCCCTTAGCCACCAAGGGGATTTGATCAGGTAGTTTCGCATCGTGTAAAATTAGGTGAAAACAAAAAAAACTCCGTACTGGGCGGAGTTTTAGCAAATTGAATTTGATTTAGTTTTTCTTTCCCTTCCAGGTTCCTTCAAAATCTTCACCGATATGATTCCAGGTCCCAGACATGGAGTTTCCACTAGCTTGTCCAACAAATCGAATCCGATTTCCGAATAGTTCTACTGTGGCATCCACAGCACCAGATTTACTGATTTCTCCCTCTCCTGAAAATGTGAAGAACGGAACAGAATCTGAAACAGCGGTTCCTTCTGCCTTGCCTTCATCATCAATATTTATAGTCCAACTTCCTGTGTCGTCTCCAGTATAGGTCCCTGACCAGTTTCCTTCATACTCCTTGTACTCCGATTTTTTACAAGAAAATAGTAGGGTAGAAACAGTGAAGAGTGCTAGGATTGCTTTATTGAATTTCATTTTTAATGAGGTTTTAGTTTGATACAAAGAAAAATAAAAAAGCCCCGCAAAATGCGAGGCTCTCATATAAAATAGATGTTCTTAACTATGCCATCCCTAGCGGTCTCAACGCAGCCTGATAGCGTTTAAAAAATTCAGTATCCTGCATCTGCTGCATGTTTTTGCCTTGATATTCATATTGCTGAACCATACGAATCAACATTTGGTAGTAACTAGCTGCAGAGCGAGTTTCCTGCTGTACTTTAGCGCGGTCGTCACCTTTAAACTGCTGATAGTAGGCAAGCTCTTCATCTAGCCTGTCGGCAAAAAGATCAACAATTGCACGTGCCTTTTCAGTTGCACCAGCTTTGTAGTATCCTTCAATCATACTAAAGATAAAGTAGTTTAATTCAAACTTCTCTTCAGGCATAATTTCCATACCTCTATCAAGCACCTCAATAGCTTTCTCTTTTTCACCTTCGTCCACAAGTTGATTTGCTAATCGTCCAAATGTATTTCTAAGGTTATAAGAAAGTCTGCGGTTGGTTTCGTCCAAATATACCCCAGGAACTTCCATATTTCCATACTCAAAGTTGTTCATCAGGTTATTATACATGATGTCAGTATTGGGCTTTCCAAAGTCAGTAGAACCTTTAGGCGTTTCATTTTTTACAGGAACAAAACGGTAAGCCAATCCTTCAAGTTGGAAGTAATCTTCTAGCCAAAAGAAGGATTTGCTACTGTTTCCTACAGTTACACTAAAGTATATAGGGCGAGACCAGTCGTTATTTGCAATAAGGTCTACCACCATTATGTCTCTTTTAGAAAGCAACTGAGCATTTAGATCCCAATCGATATAATCCAAAATACGGCTGGTATCTTTTTCAGAAACCACATTATTGGCCAATACTTCACTTTTGTCAATGTCTACACGTACCTGCTTGGTAGGGTAGTATTGAAGCTGGTTTTCACCGTATTTGAATCGTGTACTAGGATCATCACTCTTAATCCACTTGATTAAGTCTTCAACGCGCCATCTTCCTTTTACGCGAGGATCTTCGCGGAAGTAAACTACATCGCGAGTTCCTTGCTTGTATTGATCGTGTTCAAAGCTAAATGGAACCGGAGCGGCTTCATAAGCAGCACGTTTCATTTGGTCGATATACCAGTCTGTGTTCAAAAGACTAAGGTTTACAATACGCACATCAGTACGATAGCCTTCTATTTCCTGGATATACCAAAGCGGGAAGGTGTCATTATCACCATTTGTAAATAGTATAGCATTTGGCGCACAAGAGTCTAGATACGCTTTTGCAATATCTCTCGCGGTATATCTATTAGAGCGGTCGTGGTCATCCCAGTTTTCTTTGGCCATTATGGCTGGCACTAAAAGTAAGCAGAGCGCTGAGGTAGCAATTGCACTTCCATTGCCTTTAAACTTCTTGGCCAAGATTTCATAAATAGCTTGAACGCCAAGACCAATCCATATAGCAAATGCATAGAATGATCCAACAAATGCATAATCACGTTCACGAGGTTCAAAGGGTTTGTGGTTGGTGTATATCACAATCGCAATACCCGTCATCAGGAAAAAGAGCGTAACCACCCAGGCATCTTTCCAATCTCGCTTAAAGTGGAAATAGAGACCAATAATTCCTAAAATAAATGGAAGGAAATAGTAAGTATTTCGTGCAGGGCTATTTCTATCGTGATATGGGAGATTGCTCTGGGGTCCTAAGCGAATGGCATCTATAAAATCGATACCGCTTAGCCAGTTCCCTTGAGTTACCTCATAATGGTGCTGGTCATCATTTTGGCGCCCGGCAAAGTTCCACATAAAATAGCGCCACCACATGTGGCCGATTTGATAGTCAAAGAAGAATTTTAGATTTTGACCAAAGGTGGGCTTCTTCTCTTTATTCTTTATACCTGCAATTTGCATGTAGTTTTTGATGTGCCCGGGATCATCACTCCACATACGTGGGAAAAATCCAGTGTGACTTTTTGCAAAGTTTCTTACACTTCCTTTTCTGTCGTCAGAAACAACATATTTACCCGCTTCTTCGTCTTTTTCGTAAATGGGTGTACCATCAGTAAAAGGGGTTCTTTGATCCAAAGGAGCGTTAAAGTACTGACCATACATTACTGGCCAATCTCCGTATTGATCACGGTTATAATAGGCCAAAAGTGAAAGTGCATCTTCCGGGTTGTTTTCGTCAATTGGCGTGTTTGCATTAGAGCGTATAGCCAGAGTAACAAAGGTTGAATACCCGATGATGATAAAAAGTATTGAAAGAATAAGGGTATTCCACAAAGGGAGCTCTTTTTTGCGGGTAGAAATCAATCCAAAGCCAAATGCTGCTGTAAGTATCAGTAGCATAAAGATGGTTCCTGTATTAAATGGAAGGCCGATTGAGTTTACAAAAAAGATTTCCAGTTTACCAAAACTGTTTAGAATAAGCGGAATGATAACGGCAAACACTACACCTAGCACCACTACTGCGATGGCATTGTAAAGTATAAACTGACGCATGTTTTCTACTTCTTTATTTTTAAAGAAATAAATCATCACGATAGCTGGAATGGTAAGGAATACAAGAATGTGAACACCAATAGAAAGTCCAGTCATGTAGGCGATAAAAATCAACCAACGTCCAGCCTTCGGGCTTTTCTCCACTTCATTTTCCCATTTTAGAATGGCCCAAAAAGCAATGGCCGTAAATAGGGAAGACATGGCATACACTTCACCTTCTGCAGCTGAAAACCAAAAACTGTCGCTAAAAGTGTAGGCAAGTGCACCAACAGCACCTGCGCCAAATATAGAAATCATGCGTGCTTGGGTAAGCTCACCATGATGTTTGGAGAATTTTTTGCCTAATGCAGTAATGGTCCAAAACAGGAAAAGAATGGTAAAAGCACTACTAAGTCCAGAAACCATATTCACCATATAGGCTTGTTGTGTCACATCGCCAAAGGCAAATTGCGCAAAAAAGTTACCCATAAGCTGAAAGAAAGGAGCGCCTGGAGGGTGTCCTACTTGGAGCTTTACAGCGGTTGAAATATATTCGCCACAGTCCCAGAAACTGGCGGTGGGCTCTAGGGTAGAAACGTAAGTGAATGCTGCGATTGCAAATACGATCCAACCGATGAGGTTGTTGAGTTTAGAATAATTCTCCTGCATTGTCAGAATTTTATGTGGAGTGGCGAATTTATAAAAATAAGGGTACGGCAAATCTCAAAATACTGTTAAACACACTTAATTATATGTGAAGGTGCTTTTTTACCTTTTTTGTAAATTTATGGGGTCAATAAAAAAGAGTTAAAAAATTAAAGGCAAATGTTTGGTAGTTTCAAAAGGCTGCTTATTTTTGCCGCCCAATTCAACGGATGCCCTATCGTCTAATTGGCAGGACAGCGGTTTTTGGTACCGTCAGTCGAGGTTCGAGTCCTCGTGGGGCAACTTCCACAAAGCCTGAAGCAAAAGCTTCAGGCTTTTTTGTTTTCTATCGTTTTACAGTCTGCTCAGTCAAATCTCCCATTAGTCGATAGAAATCTTATACTTGTCTAATTTCGCTTTTATCGTGTCTTATTATTTTTCACTTTTGATGTGCTAACCCCTAAAAATCTAAATTGTCATGAACACATTGAATCTGAAGTGGCTTCGCCTTGAGCTAAAAAATGAAGAGGCACTTTCTAGTCGTTATTCCATCATTCACACGCAGTTTGCGAGGTATTCATATCTAATAGAAGAAGGATATATTCTAGGGATTTTTAATGCCAGCAATTACGAAAAAGATATTCCTCATGGCGTTATGTATATCCAAACGGATAGTCCTGAGTTTTATCAAGCGTGCATCTCTAATTACAGTAATGATTTTCACGTTTCAGAGCTTACTCCATTTTTTAGCTTACCTACCAATTATAGATTGGCACTTGGTGTAAGTGTAACTTTCAAAAATCAACATTCGGCATAGGGGTGCAGAAGGAGGTGTGTTAACTCAGGGTTTACCTTGGCTTAATGTAAGATCGGTAGTTTCGCGAAGAATACTCTCGTGAAACTCTTTACTCTATGAAAAAACTGAAGCGGTTCCTCCGCTCGTTTCGCGTACGCGTGCTTATGAGTTTTGTAACGCTTAAGCTTATTTTGCTTGTTTGGGTGGTTGCATACATTCATATCGATGCCAGGCAAAACTCTTTAGCTTCTTTATCAAAAAGCTTTGATACACTTGAACAAGCATTTATTGCTAGCAATGTAGGTTTTCAAAGTTTTCTACTTTCTGGATATCGTGAAGATGACTTTCATCTTACGGGATTTTCGAAGGGGATTGATGACTACATAGCACAGCAGGATTTGCAAACTGATTCCTTGCGTCAAATGATTTATGCATTTGAGGACAATGATCTTTCCGGTGAAAATAATCTGTGTACGTTAATTGTGATGAATCAAAACCTTAAGAAGTCGTTAATGACGCTCAAGGGTTTGTACTTAAAAAGAGGATACGTGGATTATGGAGCTGAAGGTGATATGCGTTTAGTGGCGCATGCTCTCGAAGACTCTACTTCTTTAGCTAAGGAGCAGATACTTCAGCTAAGAAGACATGAAAAGGATTATTTGTTGAGAGGCAAAATGGAGTATGTGGAGGCTTTTAATTTTTTAATAAATAAGTTGAAAAATAATGTTCCCATAAGCAGTAAAGCTAAGAATGACCTGCAATCCTATCAAAGAATGTTTAATCATTTTGTGGGGGTGGAAACAGCTTTGGGCGCACACCAAAATACTGGAGCTTATAATGATGTAAGGGTTCAAATTGATTCCATAACTCGAGCCCAAAAGATGTTAAAGGAAATGGTGGAATCTCAGATAAAAGCCATGTCAGCTGACTTCAAGCGCATGCTTTGGCAGGTATCATTGGTTGCTGTTGTACTTGCTCTTGTGTTGAGTATTTATTTTTCTTCAATGCTTACTGAGGATATTAGAGTTCTTAATTCAAGGGTTTTTGCTTTCAAAAAATCAATGTTTAAAACGGTCCCACCGGCTATTGACGATGCTAGAAGTCTCGAAGTAGGGTATCTAAATAAGAATTTAGACGGCATGATGAAGGAGCTGAGTTTTACCTTAAAAAGTTTGAAGGTTGATAAGGTGCGTGCGGAGGAAATGTCAAAGCAGAAAACCCTCTTTTTGACAAATATGAGTCATGAAATACGTACGCCCCTCAATGGAATAACTGGGATGCTTCATGTTTTAAAATCTACAAACCTTACTGATGAACAGCTGGAGCAGATTGAAATAATGGATTACTCCGCCAACCATCTAATGGAGCTTGTTAATATGATTCTTGATCAATCAAAAATCAATGCAGGACAGATGAAGGTTGAGAAGGTGGAGTTTGATCTGGATGGGGATATTAAAAAGCTTAAAAAAATATTTGAACACAAATGTGGAGAAAAAGGCTTAAGCATAAATGTGGAGTTGAAAGGCGATACTAGTCACAAATTGGTTGGAGATCCTTTGCGCTTGCAGCAGGTTTTAATTAATCTGGTGAATAATGGTATCAAGTTCACCGATTATGGTGGAATTGAAATAAAGATAAGTGAGGAGAGTAATGATGGAAAGCATCAAGTTTTAAAATTTGAAGTAAGGGATACGGGGATTGGAATTGAGCAGGATCAGCTTGCTCGCATATTTGAAGCGTTTGAACAGTCTGATAGTTCCATTACACGAAAGTACGGTGGCACTGGGCTTGGGTTGGCGATTTCAAGTGACCTTGTAAAGTTGATGGGCGGTGAACTTAGAGCTACAAGTGAGGAGGGGAAGGGATCAGTTTTCTTTTTTACGCTAAGATTTGAGCTTGGCGCTGAAAAGAAAATATATGCACCGAGCCTCACTAAAACTGAAGCATTGAGGAACGAGGTGCAAACACCCAAAATATTGCTAGCAGAAGATAATATTGTGAATCAAAAAGTGCTAACTCTCATGATAACCCAAATGGGAATAGAGGTGGTGCTTGCGGATAATGGAGAGGAAGCAGTATCTAAATTTATGGAGGAGGATTTTGACATTGTTTTGATGGATTTACAAATGCCAAAGATGGATGGTTTGGAAGCTATGCGTTGTATAAAACAATCCAACAAATATATTAATAAGCCTGTGCCTGTTGTGGCCGTTACTGCCAATGCGTTTAGCGAAGACCGAATGAGAGCATTGCAGGCAGGCATGGATGATTATTTATCAAAACCAGTAAAACCCGCAGATCTCAAGGGACTTTTGGTAAAGTATTTACAATCCTCAACCCTCGTGGTTTAGCTTTTAGCTAAAGCTCACAAATAAGTACACCAGAAAGTCTGACTTTACTTGCGGTCTTGCTAAATTCGCGCCTCAATAGATTTTAGCAGCGTTATGGATTACAATTTTCAGGAAATAGAGAAGAAGTGGCAGGAATACTGGGCAAAGAACAGTTCGTTTAAAGCGGAAGAAAGCTCTGAAAAACCTAAGTACTATGTGTTGGATATGTTCCCTTACCCATCTGGGGCGGGTTTGCACGTAGGTCACCCACTAGGTTACATTGCTTCTGATATTGTATCTCGCTACAAGCGTCACAAAGGTTTTAATGTATTGCACCCCATGGGCTACGATTCTTTTGGACTGCCAGCTGAGCAATACGCTATCCAAACAGGGCAGCACCCTGCGATTACCACCGAAGAAAATATTAAGCGCTATCGCCAACAGTTAGATCAAATCGGATTTTCATTTGATTGGTCGCGTGAGGTGCGTACTTCTGACCCTAACTTTTACAAGTGGACACAGTGGATTTTCCTCCAGCTTTTTAATAGTTGGTATGATGCTGCTGCAGATTCTGCAAAATCCATAGAAACCTTGGTTCAGCAATTTGAAAGCAAGGGTAGTGAAGGTATAAATGCTGTTACTTCAAATGAAGAAGGCTTTACAGCTGAAGCTTGGAATGCGCTAAGTGATATTCAAAAAGAAGAAATACTTCAAAAGTATAGATTGGCTTACAGGGCTGAATCTACGGTAAACTGGTGCCCAGCTTTGGGAACTGTGTTGGCCAATGATGAAGTGAAGGATGGCCTTAGTGAACGCGGAGGACATCCCGTGGTCCAAAAGAAAATGATGCAATGGAGCTTGCGAATTACGGCTTACGCTCAACGTTTGTTGGACGGTCTGAATGAAATCGATTGGTCAGAATCGTTGAAAGAATCACAGCGTAATTGGATTGGAAGATCCGAAGGAGCGAGTGTACATTTTGCATTAAAAGATAGAGAAGAGAAAATTGAGGTTTTCACCACCCGACCTGACACCATTTTTGGCGTAAGCTTTATGGTGCTGGCGCCCGAAAACCCATTGGTTGATGAAATTACTACTGAAGCTTACAGAAGCTCAGTGGATAAATATAAAGTACAGGCAGCTAAGAAAAGTGAGCGAGATAGACTTGCTGATGTGAAAACCGTAAGCGGTCAATTTACCGGTGCTTACGCTGTGCATCCCTTTAGCGGGAAAGAATTGCCGATCTGGATTGGTGACTATGTTTTGGCTTCTTACGGAACAGGTGCAGTGATGTCCGTTCCGGCTCATGATAGTCGTGATTATGCTTTTGCAAAATATTTTGATCTACCTATTTTACCAGTAGTGGAAGGTGGAGATGTTTCTAAAGAATCTTACGATGCCAAAGAAGGAAAAGTGATAAACTCTGATTTCCTGAATGGCCTTGACGTAAAAGAAGCGGTGGCAAAAGCTATTGCCAAAATTGAAGAAGAAGGTTTAGGAAAAGGTAAAGTAAACTTCCGTTTGCGTGATGCGATTTTTGGTCGTCAACGTTACTGGGGAGAGCCGATTCCTGTGTATTATAAAGATGGTGTGCCGCATTCTGTAAAGCAAGAACATTTGCCGCTGGAGCTTCCTCAGGTGGATGCGTATTTACCAACCGAAGATGGTGAGCCGCCTTTGGCTCGCGGCCAAAACTGGAATTACGACCCTGAAAAAGGAGTAGTGGCCAATGGGGAAGGATATCCACTAGAACAAACTACGATGCCAGGTTGGGCAGGTAGTAGTTGGTACGATTTGCGCTACATGGATCCCTTTAACACAGATGCCCCGGTAAGCGAAAAAGCCGATGACTATTGGCAAAATGTAGATTTATACATTGGTGGTAGCGAGCATGCCACAGGTCACCTTTTGTACACGCGTTTTTGGCATAAGTTTTTGAAAGATCAGGGAATCATTTCTCAAAATGAGCCTTTCAAAAAGTTGATCAATCAAGGAATGATTTTAGGAACTTCTGCCTTCGCTTACCGTGTAGAGGGTCAAAATAAGTTTGTTTCCAGAGGTCTTAGAAAGGATTATAAAACTGTTCCAGTTCACGTAGATGTGAATACGGTAAATGCTTCTGATGAGATGGATGTTGATGCTTTCAAACTTTGGAGAGATGATTTGGCTGGAGCTGAATTTGTTTCGGAAAACGGAAAATTCCTGGTAGGGCGCGAGGTAGAGAAAATGTCCAAATCAAAATACAATGTGGTAAATCCTGATGATATCATTGAGCAATACGGTGCAGATACCTTGCGTATGTATGAAATGTTCCTTGGGCCATTGGAGCAATCTAAGCCATGGAATACTGCTGGTATCACTGGGGTTCATGGTTTCTTAAAAAAGCTTACCCGCCTTTATAAAAATGAAGCAGACTGGAACATTAGCGATGAAAAAGCTGATGATAAAGAGTTAAAAGCGCTTCACGTTTTGATTAAAAAGGTAAATGAAGATATTGAGGCATTCAGCTTTAATACTTCAGTAAGTGCTTTTATGATTTGTGTAAACGAGCTTGGTGCACTTAAGTGCAATAAGCTCGAAATATTAGAACCACTAGCTGTGCTTATTTCTCCTTTTGCTCCGCATTTAGCCGAAGAACTCTGGACTGGCTTGGGGCATGAGGGTGGTATTTCTGTAGTACCATTCCCAATTCATAACGAAGACTACCTTACGGAGAATAGCTTTGAATACCCAGTTGCCTTTAATGGTAAAATGAGGTTCAAAGAAGAGCTTTCTTTGGAGATGGCCAAGGATGCTGTAGAAAAACACATTATGGGTTTAGAAAAAACAGCAACATATTTAGATGGTAAATCACCTAAAAAGGTGATTGTTGTGCCAGGTAAAATTGTAAATATCGTAATGTAGATTTATAACTTTATTTAAACATTTTAAATCTAAATTACTGAGCGGCAATAGGTTTTGATATTTGTTTATCGCGTTGTCTCACAGTGTTTTAAAGTTTGTTTTTTCATGATTTAAGTTGGATTTTTGAGCGTGCTAAATTGCTCTGAACAGCATTCATGAAAAAACCGCTCAACTTAAGTTCATCAGAATCAAAAGCTACCCTTCGGTTTAATATTAAGGAGAGTGTGAAGATTGTGATTAAGTTTTTGGGAATCACTACTTGGATAGTAATATTCGCAATGACTTTACTTGAGATTAAGCAATACTATAATATTGATGTAATTCCTGGAGTAAATACCTCCATCGAGGATTTACATAGTGCAGTGTTTAGCGGTGTTTCAAAGTTTTTCTAGTATTTTTTTTCGGTTTTGGACTGGTGGTTTTTTCGATAAGATGTTAGTTATTTCGTTGTGGCACAGTCTGAATGAGTGTTAATAATACTATCTTTGAACAGCAAAACAAACACAATTGAATTCATCAGTTTCACATAAAGTTTCTTCAAAGACGGAAGTATCCGTAAACGAAGAGCAGGATAGAAAGCTTATTTTTTGGGAGACGGTAAATATTGTGTTTAAAACAACAGGTGTGGTTACTTGGTTTTGTATTCTGCTTCTCACAGTTTTGGAGGTTAAGCGTTATTTTAATATTGACTTTATCCCGGGCTATAACAGCGCTGTGGACGATGTTTATAATGCTGTAAGGGCGGCAATCTTCTAGCTAAAACTTTCATTCTACTTACTTGGCACTCATTTTGTATTTTTCATGTAAAATGAAACTACATGAAGTTGCTAACTCTTTTAATTCCTTTTTTCTTTTTACCCTTTAATGTTGCAGATGGCGGTGATGCTACCTTAGCTAGCGAGCAGCCTGCTTTACGCGAGATTTCCAATAATGCTTTTAATAAAGGGGAATATCTAAAATATAGAATCCATTACGGTATCATTGATGCAGGTATCGCTGAACTTAGCGTAAAAGATATCACTAGTAAAAACGGGCGACAGGTTTACCATATGGTAGGTAAGGGTAGAACTACTGGAATGGCGGAATGGTTTTTTAAAACCAGAGACATATATGAAACCTATATTGATGCAAAGGCCATAGTACCATGGGAGTTTGTGAGAGATGTGGATGAAGGAGGATATAAAATTAAGCGTCATGTATTATTCGATCATGATGCCAATACCGCAAAAGATATTCTAGAGAAAAAGCCGAAGGACTATAATGTACCTGAAAATGTGCAGGATATTTTAAGTGCTTTTTATTATGCTCGCTGTGCTGAAACTGAAAATATGAAGCCAGGAGATATGTTGCCCATAGAGATCTTTATGGATCATGAGATTTTTCCTTTTCAACTTAAGTATCTAGGAACCGAAAGGATGAAAACCGAATGGGGTTATATTGATTGTAAGAAATTAATTCCTGTAGTGCAAGAAGGGCGTGTGTTTAGAGAAGAAGAAGGTCTCACTCTATGGGTAACCAATGATGCTAACAAGATTCCAATCCGGCTTGAGGCAAAGCTTGCTGTGGGTAGTATAAAGATGGATTTGATGGACTTTAGGAATATCCGAAATCCATTGCAGTTCAAAAAATAAGATTCTTTAATTTGCCGCCCCTTAAAAGCACACGTTATGGATATTAATGAAGAAATCAATCAGCGCATAGATTTACTTGCGAAAAAGTATCATGCCAGCGGGCAGGAATTAGTAGCCTACCTGGATGGCTTGCTGTACGCTGATTACAACACATATTGGGACTATATTCACCTCGATACACTTCTTAGTCTTCAAACTCCTAAAACGCAGTTTCCGGATGAGGAGATTTTCATCATGTATCATCAAATCACCGAGCTATATTTTAAGCTTTCTCTTCATGAAATGAGGCAGCTTTCTGAAAAGGAAGATTTGACAGTTGATTTTTTTGAAGCCAGGCTAAAGCGCATCAATAGATACTTTAGCGCACTCACCCATTCTTTTGGAGTGATGGAGAAAGGGATGGATCGTGAGGACTTCTTGAAGTTTAGAATGTCACTCATTCCAGCAAGTGGATTTCAATCAGCACAATATCGCAAGATTGAAATATGTGCTACTGATATGATTAATCTGGTAAATAAGGATTTGCGGGAGGAAATGCGGGTGAACGATGCTGGCATTGAGGAGATGTACGATAAAATTTACTGGAAATGGGGCGCGACAATTGATAAGACTGGCGAAAAAACTCTTACCCTGAGACAGTTTGAAAGGAAGTATACGGAGGAGCTTATTCGTTTAGCAAACAATGCTAAAGGAGTAAATCTCTGGCAGCTTTATAAGCGATTTAAAGAAGAGGGAAAAAACCATGAAGGAATAGAGGAGCAACTAAAAGCCCTTGACCTTAATGTAAATGTAAATTGGCCTTTACAACATTACCGAACCTCTGTGGCTTATCTGGCCCAGCGTCCGCATGATGTAAGTAGCACCGGGGGAACCAACTGGCAAAAGTATTTGCCACCACGTTTTCAAAAACGAATTTTTTACCCTGAGCTTTGGACTGGTAAAGAGAAGGAAGAGTGGGGTAAAAAATGGGTAACGGACGTGCTTTCCGAATACGGTCCTAAGGCAAATAAATAGTATCGAAGCTTTTAAGGATCTAACCCTCTGTTAATAAGAAAGTAAGAATTCATACATTTGCTCACTGTCACACATTTGAATTAATTTTTTAGCACATTGATGAAGAAGAAAATCACGCTGTTTGCCGTGCTTGTAGCCGTAATTGTCGCGGGTATATATTTCACTAAGTTTTATTTAAGTAAAGATCTTGCTGCTCGTCCACAAGATGTGGCTGTGGACACCACTGACGTAAAGGAATTAACCCCGATGGTTTATCGTTTTGGTCTTCCAGTTGATTCATTTGAAGTGCTAGAAGGTGTAGTGAAAAATGGTGAGAGTTTTGGTAACATTCTTTTGGCCAATGGAGTGGGGTACAGTGTTATCAATAAAATTGCTACAGATTTTAAAGATGTTTTTGATGTAAGATGGTTGCGAAGTGGAAAGCCTTACTCACTTTTTTGCGAAAGCAATGACAGCAGTCGTGTTGCCAAATACATGGTGTATCAGTCTTCAGCTGTGGAGTATTATGTATTCGATTTGCAGGATTCGGTAAATGTGTATTCTGGTAAAAAAGATGTGACCACAAAGGTGCATGAAGTATCTGGCGAAATTAATTCATCGCTTTATCAAACTCTCGTAGAGAAAGGAGCTTCAGTAGGAATTGCAATGAAATTGGCCGATGTATATGCCTGGAGTATTGACTTTTTTAGAATTCAAAAAGGGGATTATTTCAAAGTGATTTATGAAGAGAAATATATTGACGACACTGTGAATGTTGGTGTAGGGCGAATTATCGCGGCTGATTTTAATCACGGAGGTACATCGTTTTATGCTTTTCATTTTGATCGTCCTGATGAAAATTACTCTGATTATTTTGATGAAAATGGAAAGACTTTGAGAAAAGCCTTTTTGAAAGCACCTCTTGATTTTTATCGTATTTCCAGTCGCTATAATCCTAAGCGTTTTCATCCTGTGCAGAAGCGATGGAAAGCTCACTTAGGGACGGATTATGCTGCACCAACCGGGACCCCAATTATGGCTACAGCCGATGGTGAGGTGATTGCTGCGGCTTATACACGTGGTAACGGTAACTACGTAAAAGTTCGTCATAACTCTACTTATACTACGCAGTACCTGCACATGAGTAAGTTTGCCAAAGGCACCAAGAAGGGTAGAATTGTAAAGCAAGGAGATATAATTGGTTACGTTGGTAGTACTGGTTTAGCCACTGGTCCTCACGTGTGTTACCGTTTTTGGAAAAACGGAAAGCAAGTAGATCCGTACAGTCAAAAGTTGCCAGAAGCAGATCCAATCAAGGAAAAGTACAAAGCCGATTACGAGGCCCAAATGACGGTATTAAAAGCACGTTTGGACAAATTACCTGTAGAAGGTGCCGAGACGGATCCCGAGATTCATTTGGCTTCAGTTGGTGGGTAGTTTCTAAAGCTCTTCTGTTAACTTAATATCTTTCAATCGTATTTGTAATGTAACCTTTCCGTTGAAATGATTTTCTTCGATGTGGTAAGCTATGGATATTGGTTTTCCTGATTGGAGTAGAGGCAGCTTGTCGGCCATTCCAAACCCTATTCCTGTAAAACTTATTCCTGAAGAAGGGTCTTTGAGTACAACTCTTAAATGAGTGCCATCGCCACCAACTGGTTTGCTAAAGCCAGTATCCGAAAGATTGTCGGTTCTAAAAGTTGGCTGCATATTGGCAGGGCCAAAGGGTGCAAATTGCTTTAGCACATTATAAAACTTGTCGGTTAATTCTGGGAAAGTGACAGTGGCGTCAATTTCAATTTCTGGTGTACGTTGCTCCGGCTTTATGGTAGATTTTACCACTTCCTCAAACTTATCCTTAAACTCTTGAAACTTGTCTACAGGCAAAGTCATTCCTGCAGCATACATGTGTCCTCCAAATTGCTCTAAAATGTCGCTACAACTATCCAAGGCATTGTATACATCAAAACCTTTTACCGAGCGGGCAGAGCCAGCAAGCACGCCTTTACTTTCAGTAAATACCACGGTGGGTCGATAGTAGTTTTCGATAAGGCGAGAAGCCACAATTCCGATAACTCCTTTGTGCCAATCCTTTTCAAAAACTACGGTGCTATATCGATCGGTTTCATCAAGGTCTTGTATCATTTTTAGGGCAGACTGAGTGATTGAACCATCTAATTCTTTACGTTCATTATTATGATCATTTATAGTTTTAGAGAGCTCTTCGATCACAGCTGGATCTTCTCCAGTAAGAAGCTCTACGGCAAGGTGACCATGAGAAATTCTGCCTGCAGCATTTATTCTTGGCCCCAGCAAAAACACCACATCTGTGATGGTCATGGTAATGTCTTTTTTGCCTGCAAGGTCTTTTAGAAGAGCAATCCCTGGTCGGGGCTGCTCATTTATCAACTTAAGGCCATAAAAAGCTAATACACGATTTTCACCATTTATGGGAACAATGTCGGCACCTATGCTTATCGCTAAAAGGTCAAGCAGGCACGTCCATTCGGAATCGGGAAGTTCCCATTTTTTACAAAGGGCCTGTACTAATTTGAAGCCCACACCACAGCCGCTCAATTCATCAAAAGGATAATTGCAGTCCTCTCGTTTGGGATCGAGAACAGCAACGGCCTCAGGTATTTTATCTCCCGGAAGATGATGATCACCAATTATGAAATCAATCCCTTTGGAGGAGGCATATTCTACTTTGTCAATGGCTTTTATCCCACAATCCAAGGCGATAATCAGGCTGATGTCATTGTCTGCTGCATAATCAATTCCAGCAGTAGAAACGCCATAGCCTTCTTTATATCGATCGGGGATGTAAGTGTCTAAATGCGGGTAGTGATTTTTTAGAAAGGAATGAACTAAAGAAACAGCTGTGGTGCCATCTACATCGTAATCTCCATAAATTAAAATACGCTCCTCATTCTTAATTGCTTTTTCGATACGCTCCACGGCTTTGTCCATATCCTTCATTAGAAAAGGATCATGAAGAGAACTTAAGTTGGGGCGAAAAAAAACCTTGGCAGCGTCAAAATCATGAATATCGCGTTGTGCTAATAATCCACATAAGGTGGGATTTATACCTAATTGTTGTTGTAGGTTTTGAGTGGTTTTAGCGGAAGCTTTGGGTGCGTTCGTCCAACGATAGTTCATGGTTGTGAATTTGCGAAACTCTAAGATAAGGGATAAAAAAAGGAGAGACCAACAATTGTGAGTCTCTCCTTAAGTCAAAAATATATTTGATTCTATTTTGGTTCGTGTAGAGCCAACATAGGAATATTAGTATGGTAGGCAAGCTTTGAGGTAAGGCTGCTGCGGAATAGTCCTTCAAAGAAACCATAACGCTTGGTGATTGCTGTTACCATGTCTGCATTTTTACTCTGGCAATATTCCAAAATATCCTTGTCCAGATTATCTTTTTGAGCCAATACAGCATAGCTGTGAGGTACATCGCTAAGATGGGTTTCCAAAAAGTCACGGCTGCCTTCTTTTACGCCACGGTCATCCTGAAAATGCAGGATGTTAATTTTAGCTCCGTAAATATTTGCGAAGGCTTTTAACCTCAATAATGGACGTTCTTTTTTGCGAAGATCCATGTCGGTGGCTAGCACAATGTTTTTAATTTCCTTTACCTGAGAGTTTGGAGGAATTACTAAAACAGGAGTGTCAATGTTTTGAATAACAGAAGCCGCATTACTACCAATCAAAAGCTCTTCGATGCCGCTCGCGCCTTTGGTTCCAAGCACTACAATGTCAATATTATGTTTTTCACACAGCTCTTTACTCAGTCGGATAGGGTTGCCCAAGCTAACCTGCGTTTGAAAATCTACACCGGAAGAGGATAAAACTTTAGCCTCAAATTCTTGCATGTGCTTGTGTGCAATGTCTTTCATTTCATGAAGCAATGAAGTGGTCATGCTACGTTCAGAATAAGGCACGTCATAGGCATGAAAAGCTACAATGCTACCCTTGGTGCGTTTTGCAATATCAATGGCAAACTCGGCTGCCAATTCAGCATTTTCGGAGAAATCGGTTGGGAATAATACTTTCATTTTTACTTAGAAGATTTTGTTTTTCGCGTTTGTGCATCTACCGAAGCTAAGGTAATCATATTCACAATTTCGCGCACGCTACTTCCCATTTGTAAAATGTGTGCTGGCTTTCGTATTCCGATCAAAACGGGGCCTAAAGCTTCAGCGGCACCCTGTGATTGAAGCATTTTGTAAGCAATATTTCCTGCAGCAAGATTTGGGAAAATAAAAGTGTTTGGCTTGAATTTTACCAAATCACTGAATGGAAAAGTTTCGTTGAGAAGTTCATTGTTCAAAGCAAAGTTGGCTTGCATTTCCCCATCCACAATTAGGTCTGGATGATCTCTTCTCAAAATCGCAGTGGCCTTTTGCATTTTCACGGCCTCTGGCTGGTTTGAAGACCCAAAATTACTGTAAGACAGTAGAGCAATTTTAGGTTTTACATTTATCCTTTTTAAGATGGTGGCTGCTTCTAGTGTTATGTCCACAATTTCTTCGGCCGTTGGGTTTTCATTAATGGTGGTATCAGCAAAAAACATCGGTCCCTTTTTGGAAAGCATGATGTACATACCCGATACTTTTTTTGTATCAGCATCTGTTCCTATAAGTTCAAATAGAGGCTTCAATACCTCGGTATATTTTCGGGTTAAACCCGAAACAAAGGCATCAGCTTCCCCAGCTTCAAGCATTGCTGCACCAAAATAATTTCTATCTCTAACCTGTTTACGAGCATCAAAAAGTGTAACTCCTTTTCGCTTGCGCTTTTCAAATAGTAACTGAGCATATTTTTCTGAGAGGTCTGGACTATCAAATGTGTCAAGTATAGGAAGGTCTTCGATGCCTAGATTGTGCTCTTTTATCAATCTTTCTATAATCTCTCTCTTCCCTAGAAGTATTGGTTTCGCCAGATTTTCTTCCACCGCAATTTGAGCAGCTTTTAGCACTTTCAGGTTATCACCTTCAGCAAGCACTACGCGCTGTGGTTTGCTGCGTGCTTTTTCTTGTGCTAAGCGAATAAATTTGTCATCACGACTCAGTCTGCTGATGAGTTCTTCTTTATAACTATCCCAATCTTCAATATGAATTCGAGCAACGCCACTGTCCATTGCGGCTTTGGCTACAGCTGGAGATACTTTGTATATAAGACGAGGGTCAAATGGTTTTGGAATGATATAATCTTTCCCAAACTGCATGTTATCCTGATTGTAGGCCATGTTTACTATTTCGGGAACAGGCTCTTTTGCTAACTCAGCAATAGCATGAACAGCAGCCAATTTCATTTCCTCATTTATTTTCTTGGCACGAACGTCAAGAGCTCCTCTAAAGATAAAAGGGAAGCCAAGCACGTTATTCACCTGATTAGGATTGTCAGATCGGCCGGTAGCCATTATGATATCCTTGCGTGCGGATGTTGCTTCTTTGTAGCTTATTTCTGGATCAGGGTTTGCTAAAGCAAAAACCACTGGGTTTTTAGCCATGGACTTTACCATCTTTTGGCTCACTACACCACCTTTAGAAAGCCCTACAAATACATCAGCATCCTTAATGGCGTCTTCTAAGGTTTCGAAATTGGTGTCTGCTATAAATTGTTTTTTCTCTTCCGTAAGATTTGTGCGCGATTTGCTAATAACTCCTTTGCTGTCGCACATTATAAGGTTTTCGGGCTTTACACCACAAGAAATATAAAGCTTTGCGCAACTGATGGCACTGGCTCCGGCTCCATTAAAAACTACGCGAACATCTTCGATGTTTTTATCTACAAGCTCAAGTGAGTTGAGAAGTGCCGCAGCGGTAATAATAGCCGTTCCATGCTGGTCGTCATGCATTATGGGAATGTCCAATTGTTCCTTCAGCCTTTGCTCGATTTCAAAGCATTCTGGTGCACTGATGTCTTCAAGGTTTATTCCACCAAAAGTTGGCTCCAAAGCTTTTACCGTTTGTATAAAAAGTTCAGGGTCTTTTGCATTAAGCTCAAGATCGAAAACATCGATGTCTGCAAATATTTTGAAAAGAACGCCCTTGCCTTCCATTACGGGTTTACTGGCTTCCGGGCCAATATCTCCCAGACCTAAAACAGCGGTACCATTAGAAATTACTGCAACCAAGTTTCCTTTAGCAGTGTATTTAAACACATCGTCCTTATTGTTGCTAATGGCTAAGCAGGGATCTGCAACGCCAGGGGAGTAAGCTATGGAAAGGTCTCGCTGGCTATTACTTGGTTTAGTAGGAATCACCTCGATCTTTCCTGGGCGGCCTTCACTATGGTAGTCGAGTGCATCTTGCCTTTTGATTTTCTTGGGCATGATTGTATATTTTTAGTAAAACTAAATTCTTAAAAAGAGGAAATGATTTGAAGATTCTTAATACAGAAAGTTGTTGAATGGAAAGCGAATAGCGTGCAATTCGGCTACCACTTCATAGATTCTGTGTTTAAGGTCTTCAATGTTTTCACGCTCAGTGGCGGAAATGAAAACAACATTTTTATCAGACTTTCCAAACCATGTGCGCTTCCAGTCATCCAAAGTATAATTGGCTTTGGTGGCAGGGCTCAGGTCATCTTCATCTTTTACCTCGTATGAGTATTGGTCAATTTTATTGAATACCATCATTACAGTTTTGTCAGCAATGTTGGGGTCAATATCCTTGATGGTATTATTTACGGTTTCAATGTGCTCTTCAAAGTTTGGGTGGGAAATATCAACCACATGAATCAACACATCTGACTCACGAACCTCGTCAAGAGTAGATTTAAAAGATTCCACCAATTGAGTAGGAAGTTTTCTAATAAATCCTACGGTATCCGTAAGTAAGAAGGGGAGGTTTTCTAAAACTACTTTTCTAACTGTGGTATCTAAGGTTGCGAAGAGCTTATTCTCAGCAAATACCTCTGATTTGCTCAAAAGATTCATCAAAGTGGATTTGCCAACGTTGGTATATCCTACCAAAGCTACACGTATAAGCGAGCCCCGGTTTCCACGCTGAATAGCCATTTGTTTATCAATCTTCTTTAGCTTGTCTTTTAGCAAAGAGATTTTATCACGAATTATTCTTCGGTCAGTTTCAATTTCACGTTCACCAGGACCTTTCATACCAATACCCCCTTTTTGCTTACTAAGGTGTGTCCACATATTAGTAAGACGAGGCAGTAAATATTGATATTGGGCTAACTCAACTTGGGTACGTGCGTAAGAAGTAACAGCGCGTGATGCAAAAATATCAAGAATCAGGTTGGTTCTATCTAATACTTTACATTCAAATATCTTCTCAATGTTTTTCAACTGAGAAGGGGAAAGCTCATCATCAAAAATGGCGATGTCGATATTCTCAGACTTTACGAATGAGGCTATTTCTTCAATCTTTCCAGAGCCCAACAGAGTTTTTGGATTTGGTTTATCCAGCTTCTGCCAAAAGCGTTTTACACAAATAGCTCCGGCCGTATCTGCCAAAAACTCCAGCTCATCCATATATTCACCGAGTTTTTCCTCAGGCTGAAACTGAGTGATCACCCCAATAAGGACAGCCTTTTCGGGTTCGGTGCTAAGGTTTTTCTTTTTTGATTCTATCATAGAAATCTATGCGGGCCAAACGTTCCATGGGATTCTAACTAAAGCTAAAATTAAGGCGATAGCAAAGAAAATTGCCACGGTCTTAAATTTTGCGGAAGACATTTCTTTACGCTTAGCTTTTGAATACCCAATTGTGATTAATACAATAGCAACAAGCATAGTCAGCGGATGTTCGACAGCATACAATCTATTTGTAGCATCACTCATGGTAGTTTCTGCTGTAAGTGCAGCTTTGCTCACAGGGCTAATAAAGTAAAGTACTAAGCCAAAAACGAATTGCAGATGCGCAAGAATGAGCGTAATAAGCGAAAGGCGTTTGTCAGCAGCCGTGTAAGCGCTGCCTTTAGACATTTTTATGGCAAAGATTATTATGGTAATAACCAGTGCAGCCATTAATAAATAAGGTAAAAAAGAATGGAGGTGTTTAAATCCTGTATACATCAAAAGTAAATTTTGACGCAAATGTACAGATTAACTCAACTCAAGCTTTTGCTCTTTTTCAATCTCTACATTTTGTTGGCGGATATTTTCCAAAGAGTTTACTACGTAGTTCAACTTTTGCATAGGCACAAAGGTTAAGTTGAACTTGCGAATACGCTGAACACCGTGCTGCGTAGCTAGTGATATAGTAAGTTTTTTAGAAAGTAAGCCCTTGGTGAATTCGTAATCGTAAATAATACGTTTTGGAAATTCATAGCGAGTTTGCGCAGGTGCTTTGAAAGAGCCAAAGATCAATGATTTGGAGTGAATATGTATGATTTCATACTCATCTTCATAACTAAAATAATTGATTCGAATACTTGCTAATAATAGGATACCAACTGCAGCAATTATTCCTGGCGTATGATTAACGAAATAGTCGCTAATTGAACCATTAATCTGGGAAAAAATTATATCTGAAACGAGAATTAATATTAGGAATAACAACAAAATACGCCACATTAAGAAATAGGCTTTGTTACTTACAATCATAATCTTTGTCTTAAGTTTTCGTAACGCAAAAGTATTAAGACGTAATTAATATCCTACTGTTAAACTTAGAATTTGACAACTTTAACATTTCGGTTTTAGTCCATAAAAGTCGCTATAAAATCTTAAGTATTGGATTAACAGTTAATTGTGTTGTTTCAAATTTTAAACATGAAAAAACCCCCGAATTAGTATTCGAGGGTTCAAGTTTTGGTCAGCTAAAACTAATCAACCAAAACCACGAGATACTTAGAGGCTTTCCAGAAAGTTTCTGGCTTAGTAATCTCAAGGCTACTTACCTTATCCTCAGCTTTATTCCACTTATATGAGTCAGATGGGTGGTTACTCACCAACTTCACATCTTTGTCTTCTGCATCTAAAGGGATTATGGTTGTTTTACGAATGTCAATTTTGGTGAAGTAATCACGGTTAAAATCTTCTGCAATGGTTTTGGTGCTTCCAATTCCGATAATTCCCCCTTTGCGGTCAACTACATCATTTTCTTGAAGATCCTTATAAGTCCCTACAGCATAGTAAGCTGAATTTAGGTCCTCGGTCTGTTCTTCAATTCTTTGTTGTTGTTTCTTAGACGTTGCAGACAAAGTGTCAAGCTTGGAATTTAGCTTGTTCATCTCAAAGTTTTGAGCCGCCAAGTTTTCTTTCAACTCTAAAACTTGGTTGTCTTTGGTCTCAATTTCTTTGTTGAGATTAGCAACCATCTTCTTGAACTTACCTACTTCATAGCTATATCTCTGTAGCTTATCATTAAGGTCTGCAATGGTCTTTTTGTTTTGAGATAGAAGTTCATTAATTACTTCAACGTCTTCAAGTACTTCGTCCCTCATACTTTGAGAGTTTTCCATACCGCCTTCTTGAGCTTCTTTTATACTCTCTTCTTTCTCACGAATTCTGGCTAGGTTTTCCTGAATTTGCGAAAAGGAGCTTACGAAATCATTGATTAAAGAATCTTGCTGTTGATTCTCCATCGATAACTGTTCATTCTCGGTTTTAAGACGCGTGTTTTCTTCTTTTACCCCTTGGTTGCAAGCGATAAGAAGAGGAAAAGCAGCGGCTGCAATCATTAACTTTCTCATGGTTTTGAATTTTTATTAAACAGGTTGAAGATAAAGGAAAATCATGCCTGCCAAATGGGGTAGGTATCTCCGTGATTCAAAATGAGGGTAATTAATTGATAAGCAGTCTTTTAAATTTTATCTATGAAAAGCTAAACCATGTTTTGGCTCTAAAAACTGTTTCTTAGCTGGAGCACTTTGAGGAAAATATCCTCACCAATTTGAGGCTTTTATTGATTGTTTCTGAAGTAATTTATTAGTCCAGCGGTTGAAGAATCATGAATTGTAAGAGGACTTTCATCTTTTAGTTTTGGTAAAATGGATTTTGCTAAAGATTTGCCAAGCTCTACACCCCACTGGTCAAAAGAGAAAATATTCCAAATGACACCTTGAGTAAAAATCTTGTGCTCATAGCAAGCTATGAGTTTGCCTAAACTTTCTGGTGTAAGTTTAGGGGCAACTATTGAAGTTGTTGGTTTATTGCCATCAAATACTTTAAACGGAATAAGGTTCTCGGCTACATTTTCACTTTCCAGTTCACCTTTGGTTTTCCCTTTCATTAAGGCTTCGGTTTGCGCAAAAAAGTTGGACATCAACTTTTGGTGATGATCTGGTTTGTCATAATTTGACTGGGCAAAACCTATAAAGTCGCATGGAATGAGTCGGGTTCCTTGATGGATTAGTTGAAAGAAAGCATGCTGACCATTTGTTCCAGGTTGCCCCCAAATAATAGGTCCTGTTTGATAGTCGATTTTCTTCCCATTTCTATCTACACTTTTGCCATTACTTTCCATATTCCCTTGTTGGAAATATGCAGCAAATCGATGCATATTTTGATTGTAGGGAATTATTGCCTCTGATTCACTATTCCAAAAGTTAGTGTACCAAATGCCAATGGCCGCCATTAGTACAGGAGCATTTTCATGAAAACTTGCTGTTGTGAAATGTTTGTCCATTTCAAAAGCTCCTTTAAGTAAGGCTTCAAAATTTTCATATCCTAAACCACAGCAAAGTGAAAGACCGATAGGAGACCAAAGTGAGTACCTTCCTCCAACCCAATCCCAAAAGCCAAACATGTTTTCTATGTCAATACCAAAGTCTTCAACAGCGGTTTGGTTAGTGCTTACAGCCACAAAGTGTTTTGATACATCGGATTGTTTCCCTCCATTTTGCAAAAACCAAACCTTTGCGCTATTGGCATTAGTCATGGTTTCTTGGGTGGTAAAGGTTTTGGAGGCAATTATAAAAAGTGTGGTCTCGGGATTTAGATTTTTAATCTTCTCGAACAAATGAGCTGCATCCACATTAGAGACGAAGTGGCAAGCAATATGATTAATTTGATATGGGCTGAGCGCGTCATATACCATGGATGGTCCAAGACTTGATCCACCGATTCCAATATTTACAATATCCGAGATTTTTTTATCGGAATAACCTTTCCACTCACCACTAATTATCCTTTTTGAAAAGGATTTCATCTTATCACGAAGGGCCTGTACCTCAGGCATAACGTCTACTCTGTCAACTATTATGGGTTGGGCATCAAAATTGCGTAATGCTGTGTGCAAAACGGCACGACCTTCCGTTTCATTGATTTTTTTTCCTTCAAATTGTGCTTTGATAGCTTCGGGCAAACCGCACTCATCAAAGAGTTCTTTTAGGAGTTTTAGCGTTTTTTTGGTGATAATATTCTTAGAGAAGTCAAATAGAATGCCTTCAGCTTCCAAAGAAAATTCCTTGAAACGGATAGAATCATTAAGGAACCAATCGCGCATGTGCTGAGTAGATAACTCAGATTGGTGGTCCTTAAGCTGTTGCCAAACGTTAGTTTGTGTAGGGTTAGTTCTTGGTAGCATAAATAGCACTATTTTCGCAAAAATAGTTTTTGATTGTGAACGGAATCGAAATCATACAGGGATAAATATTATTAAATTTTTTAGAATGAGCAGTACAATTGCTACAGTTAGATTTCCTCGACCGAATAAAGAATCGTTTAGAACCATCCTTTCTAAGCGTGTGAAGGAATATTTTGAGGAGAATGAAATCTCAAGCAAAGCGAATGGAAAAATGGTTATTAAGACCATTGGAATGTTGTCTTTGTATTTTGTTCCTTACATATTAATGTTAACCTTAAACCCTGGTGTTTGGGGTGTTTTGGGGCTCTTTTTTATTATGGGCTTCGGTATGTCAGGTATCGGAATGGGCGTAATGCACGATGCTATCCATGGAGCTTATGCTTCTAACAGACATGTAAATCGTTGGTTGGGCGCAACTATCTATTTGATTAGCGGAAACGCAGCAAACTGGAGAGTGCAACATAATATACTTCACCACACATTTACCAATATAGAAGGAATGGATGAGGATATGGAAAGCTCAGGTCTTATTAGAATGCATCCTTCTCAGGAATGGAAAAAGATGCACAAGTTTCAGGTTTGGTATACTCCTTTAGTGTATGGTATACTTACGTTAAATTGGGTTACGGCAAAAGATTTTAAGCAACTTATAAAATACTACAAGCGTGGTGTAGGTGGTCATTCTGCTGAAAGCATAAAGAAGGAGTGGGTAATTTTGATCTTCACGAAGATTCTTTACTTCACATTATTTATGGCGCTTCCACTTATATTGGTGCCGGTTGCATGGTACTGGATTATTCTGGGATTTGTAATTATGCACGTTACTTCAGGTATCATTTTGAGCTTTGTATTTCAGCTAGCCCACATGGTAGAAGGTGTAGAAAACATGCCTATGCCAGAGAATGGAATGGCCGAAGATGAATGGATGGAGCACCAGTTGAGAACAACAGCAGATTTCGCTAGAGGTAATAAACTTATCAATTGGTACGTAGGTGGATTGAACTATCAAGTGGAGCACCATTTGTTCCCCACTATTTGTCATATTCACTACCCAGCTATTTCTGAAATAGTGAAGAAAACGGCAGCCGAGTTTGACTTGCCGTATAAAGAATATAGAAGATTATCAGATGCATTAGGAGCGCATATGCGCCACCTTGCAGCTATGGCTCAAGAGCCAAAAATGGCTTAGCCATTTACAGCTTCCACGGTACGAATCTGTCCCGGAAGCATTTCTTGTAGTAAGTTCTGGATGCCTTGTTTCAATGTCATAGTTGAAGAAGGGCATCCGGAGCATGCTCCCTGAAGCAGAACTTTCACTGCGCCATCCTCATACTTTAAGAATTTAATGTTACCACCATCTGAAGCTACAGCTGGTTTAACGTACTCATCAAGAAGAGAGGCGATTTTCTTTTCAATTTCCTCCCATTCAGCAGGGTCTTTTTCGTCTGGATGGGCTACGCTGCTTGAGCTTTCTGAAGTTCCAGCTTCAGTGCTGTCTTCAGCTTGAGCCGAATAACTTGCGCTAAGCACTTCATTGCCGTTGGCTAAAAATTCTCTCAGCATTTCACGAACCTCCATGGTTACATCTTCCCACTCTACGATGTCATATTTTGTAATGGCCACATAATTGCCAGAAATGAATACCTCTTTCACAAAAGGGAAGTGGAAAAGTTTTACAGCTAGAGGTGAAGGTTGTGCTTCCTCAATATTTTTGAACTCTACCATATCTTGCTCAATAAGCCTCTTGTTGGCTACAAACTTCAATACAGCAGGGTTTGGAGTCATTTCTCCGTAAATGCTTACTGGCACCTTTTTCATTTCTTCCATGGCAAATAATTTTTGCAAAGATACAAGGCAATAGTTGCATCGAGCATTCTAATTACTTTTGTTTGACAATTCATAAGAATAATCAATAATGGCGATAGTAAAAGAAGTAAACGGCAAGAGACCAACAATGGGTAAGGACTGTTTTATAGCAGAAAATGCAACCCTACTTGGTGATATTCAAATGGGTGATGAGTGCAGTATTTGGTATGGAGCGGTGGTTCGTGGTGACGTGCATTATGTGAAAATGGGAAACAAAGTGAACGTTCAGGATAATGCGACCTTGCATTGTACCTACCAAAAGCATCCTCTTAATATTGGTAATAATGTTTCCATCGGGCACAATGCTATTGCACATGGTTGCACCATTCATGATAATGTACTGATAGGAATGGGCGCGATAGTGATGGATGCTTGTGTTGTAGAAAGCAATTCAATAGTCGCTGCTGGGGCCGTGGTGTTGGAAGGCACACACATTGAATCGGGAAGCATTTATGCAGGAGTGCCTGCCAAAAAAGTAAAGGACATTACCCCTGAGCTAATTTCTGGTGAGATTGACCGTATAGCCAATAACTATGTAATGTATAGTGGTTGGCTTAAATAGGTTACTCTAATACCCTTAGTGCCGTTTCTAAAATATCGTCCTTGCCTTCGGCCATTCGCGCTTCAGTATTGTGTGCTACTACATCAGGGGGGATACCCATTTCTATGTCATAATAGGAATTAGCGTCAATAGGGATAAGTGAGCGAGTTGCCGAGAAGCGGTAGGTCCATCCATTAGGCAATTCGCTATCTACAGGAATTCCACCGCCACCACCGGTTTGATCTCCTATTAAAGTGATATTATCAAATGGATACAATATAGCCGCAAAGGTATTGGTGGCAGAATAGCATCGCCTGTTGATGAGTACGGCTACCTCGCCATCATAGTGAGCGTAGGAGGTGGCTGGTCTTAATGTGTAGCTTAAAGAATTGCCAAAATCATCACGGCCAGGGCCCATTTTCTCAGAGGTGATAAGCACTTGCTTTTCAGAGTCAATTAGACTTTGTGCCAAAATAAAGGCATTATTTAGTACACCTCCTCCGTTATTACGCACATCAAAAATTAGCCCTTTGGTCCCTTTCATATAGTTGATTGCAGCATTCAAATTTTCTACACTAAACCCAGAGGAAAAGCTTTCATAATAAATATACCCTATAGAGTCGATAATGGTGTATTTCAAACCACCTGCAATACGATAGTCATCTTTGAGGTAGTTGCGCTCCAATACTTCGTAATCAAAATTGTCAGGAAATCCCAAGTACCAATTCCAGTTTCTGCTTAGGTTAAATGGTGATACTAAATTCACGTGACCGTCTTCCAGGTCGTAAAGCATACTGTCCATTATGGTAAATAAATCAGTGTTGCTTATATCGTCAGTTACCATTGGTTCGTAGTGGTTTCGGATACTGTCCCAATTGATGTTTTTCAATCCCAAAAAGCTGTATTTCTCATTTATGGTATTCCACAAAATGTCAAAATTTTCTTGAGGGTTATCCGCGGGGTTGTCATCCATCATCATTTTTTCGCATGAAGCGAAAAGTGGAAGCAACAATAGAAGTATATACTTTTTCAAAACTTAAATACGGTTGAGATGGATAATTGATGTGTGGCAATCTGCACCTTGTTTAGTAGGTCTAGTTGAGAGTAATCCCAGTTATAGCTAAGGCGCAGTTGATTCCCGCCTTTCAAAGTCCATATTAGGTCTGCCCTGGAGTCGATTGTATAGTAATCTCCCCAAAAGGCAAATCCCTTGTTGCTAATCTGTTCATTAAGAAAAGGTTTTACATAACCAGGCCGGAGGTAATATGTGCCAAAAGGTAAACCTAGTTGATAGTTAAATGTAAAGTTTTTGCTGAAAAACTCAAATGGCTTTTGCACTGAGATGATAGGTCCAAAGGAAAATAAGCCTGTGTAGTTCACACTACTATTTCCGTAGCGACTGTGTTCGCGATAGTCCCAAGTGTTGTGGGAAAGAATACCAGCAAAAATCGTCCAATCATTTTTGGTGTAAATGCGCCTTGACAGATGATATGTGGCACGACCCAGAATTGTGAGTGTATTTCTATACCCACTTTCAGGGTTTACATCAGGGTATTGTTGACCCGCAAGACCTGCAATGTCAAGCATACTGATCCACTTTTCATTTTGGTAATAATAACCGATGCCAATTCGGCCTAAATTTCCGGAGTAACTAACTGGAGAAAGAGATACATCTTTTACTGTTTCAAAACCATAGCCCAAACTAAAAGGCATGTAGTGGCCTGCGGGCTGAGCTTTGACGATAAGACAGAAAAAGGTAAATGTGAAAGTGAGGAATAATGTCTTCAATTACAGGTGTCTAAGATTATGGCAACGAATATAATCTTAAAATGGAAATCCGAGAAAATGGTTTCGATTAACGGATAACTACAACGGTACCTTGATTCTTAAACTCTTCAATTTCTTGAGATCCTTGAAGGGTTTTTACTTTAGCATAAGCGGCCCACATGTACACTCCCTGTAGTACTTCTTTACCGTCAGCGGTGCCATCCCAAGCAGTGCCTTTTTCCATTGAGTTAGTCTCATAAATAAGGCGCCCCCAGCGATCAAATATTTTCATATTGAATTCGAGCACTTGGCAATTTTCGCCATGCTTTACTTCAAATAGGTCATTAATATTATCTCCATTGGGAGTAAAAGCATTGGGGATAAATACATTACAAAACATTGTACTCCCCGCAGAATTTAGATTGGGAGTTGAAATTCCTTTTTGCGCAGAAGCTTGATTAAAGCTAAGTGTGAGCGTAGTTATAAAGGCGAGTATGTATCCTAGGCGTTTCATAGTATGGTAACAAATATAGACAAATACTCTATAAAAACTGTACCACTGCTTTAAGGACAGGGAGGTACTTATTAAAGGGTGCTTGTGACCTACTTTGCGATGAGTAAGTCAAATTTAATGCAATACGCGGTAGAGCGAATTTTCTATTTTCCACCCTCATCATCTTCCTCTCCAAACAGATCAAACTGAATGCCCGAGTCATCTTCTTTAGTCTCTTTTTCTTCTTTCTGAAAAATTTGCTTCAACTCCTGTTTCTGATTTTTTAAATCCTGATTGATGGACTTGCTAATGTTTTTGCGGTCAAGTGTGATGGAAGGGTCATCCACGGACCCCGTCATTTTGATGTAAATATTAGGATCGTCATCGCCTTCTACTACGGTTAGGTGGCTGTCAAATTCGGATTGCTTCCTTTTTTTCTTCCTGCTATTAAAAAGTACATCAGATAGTTTTAATCTAATAGAATAGTTAATAGTATTGTCAAAACCATGGCTACCCTCTATTCCCATATCCAATACGTTGCTGCTAATGTTCATTTTTGGAATGATGATTTGAGAATTGCGAATACTTATATTGTTTTCAAGTTTGGCAAAATGAACATCACGTAATTCATCAATTGAGGCGAAGTCTGATAGTGCAAGTAGAGGGTCAAAGTTCTTGAGGTTTCCATTCTGAATTTCAAGATTTGAGGTCATCTCGATAGTAGAGATATCAATCTCTAGGGAGGGAGCCATTTTTGAAAGATACTGTACACTTAAGTTAGCTGTGCCATATAAGTTATCAGAGGCAATCACGGTTTGTCCAAAGTTTTTGAAGCTTTCAAATAACTTGTGAATATCTATGCTTTTTCCATTTAAGCTAGCTGCCAATATGTACATCTGCAGGTTTCGCGTGTCGATGGTAAACTGCCCATTATATGATCCGTCATTGGCATTGAGTAAAATGTCTTTTCCTCTTATCACACCACCTTTTACTTGAAGTTGTCCCTGTATTCCTGTCGCATCAAAGTTTTCAAAATGAAATTTATCCACTTTAAGGTCTAAATCAAGGTCTAGGTTTTTTACAAAGCTCACATCATAGTCATCGTCTGCATTTTTTGATTTGCTTGTTCCCAAAAGGAAGTCTTCCATATTTAGCTCTTTGGAGCGAACACGGGTGTCTATGCGTAATCGTTGATCTTTGAAGTAAATGAAGTTTAACACGTTGGCAAATGTTCCTTCCAGAAATATATCAGACTGCCCCGTTTTGAACGAGAAGCTATTTACCCGAAGGTCATTGCCCGCAAATGCAAGGTTTCCATTTAGGTTTTCAATTTTTTTGTCCGCACCTTTAAAAGCGAAAGAAATATTTTCCAGACCCAATTTTCCGCTGGCTTTTGCCCGTTTCAGTTCTTCTGGTTTTATGTTGGTCAATGATTTGAATTTGTTTTCAAAATGGAGATCAACAATGGCCTTTCCTGAAGCTTCCGTAATAGTGTCAATAGGAACAAAAATCAACCATTCGCTAATGTCCAGGTCGCTTTTTAAGTTGAGAATAATTCCTGGTTGAGTAAGATCATTTATGTCTAGTGTTCCTGATATTTTTCCGGTTTTACCTTCTGCTGAAAATTCAGAAATATGTAGATGATCTCTATTGTTTTTCAGGGTGTAAACCCCACGAGAATTAACTTTCGAAATGCTGCTTTTTTGAATTCCTGTTAAGAGGGCATCTTTGGTGCTAAAGGCCACATTTAGATGTGGTTTTTGGTTAGTTTCAAAAATTCCGGTAAAATCTACACTACCTCGCCCTGTGATTGTGATAGTAGGGTGTGAATACCATGATTGTTGTTTTGTTAAAGCTTGTAATTCTTTTAAGTTCCCATTGCTTAAAGAAGCTTTTATGGTAGTTTTTTCTTCAACTATGGACGTGCTAAAGCTTATGTTTTGGTTGTCAAGTTTTAGAACTCCATTGGTAATGCTGAGGCTTTGTTCGGAGCTATCTAGATTTCCCGATAAGGTGAAATAAGGGCGTGCATTTAACTGACTTATGTAGGTGCTATCATTGTAAGATAGAGAGTGAATTTTAAGCTCACCTTCATTGGTAATGCTAAAATTTTTTGGTGTGAAAGTTCCTTTTAGTGTTAGCGAAGAAATATGACCGCGCGTTACTAGGTTTGCAGATCCTTCAGTTTGCAGAGCTTTAAAGTTTTTGAAATTTACTTGCTCAAGTGTAAAGACAGAAGACGAACTGCTGGAGGTGTCTTTTTTCCAAATTTCATAATTAGGCTTTCCATTTGCCGGTCGTAAAATATGTAGAGTACCATCACTAAGTGAAATTTGGCGTATGCTTAAATCATCAGAAATAGCATTCCAGAGATCAAACTCAAAGTACATTTCTTTGGCATAAAGTAAGGTGTCTTGCTCGCTGGCCTGAGCTCCCCTGCAGTATACATTTGTGAATTTAAGCGAAGCATAAGGGAATTTGCGAAGCGAGACGTCAATGTCTTCTACATCAACAGGCACATCCAAAAGCTTATTGGCCTCTGTTAGCACGACAGATTGAATTCTATCGCGATTAGCATAAAGCACAGCAGCGAAGGCAATAATTAAAAGAAGAAAAAGGCCCAGGGCCCAAATAAGAAGACGAAAAATCTTTTTCTTCATGAGTAAAGTAAATGCTTGTTTAAATAGTGAACGTTGAGAGTTGGAAGTAAGTTTATTTTAGATGAATTAAAAAAGCCTCCATGTGTGTGGAGGCTTGTAAAAATGAACTGGCAACTCGATTAACCTTTGTTAACTGAGTAACCATGTTTTTTAAGAAACTCAATTTTTTCAGCAATCACCTTTTTAGAACGCTTCTTCATTTCTTTCTCAATTCCCTTAGTCAATCCATCCAATTCTTCTTCGGATAGTTTTCCTAAAAATTGACTTGCAAACAACGCCTTTAGGGTTTTATTGTTATTCTGATTTTCTCTAATGGTGCTGACTAAAACACCAGGGGTTACTTTTCCTTTTGCCATTTGTGTGTGATTTTAAAAACTAATTGTAATTCTTCTTAACAAAAATAGTACAATAAATTTAAGATAAAATCTACTAACTATTTCATCCTTAAAAAGTTCACTTCTTTTGGACTTAGTTTTCTCCACTGTCCTCTATTCAAAGTCTTCTTTGTTAATCCTGCAAAGTACACTCTATCAAGCTTTACCACCTCATATCCAAGGTGTTCAAATATTCTTCTTACAATTCTATTACGTCCACTATGAAGAGTTACCCCTACGTTATGGTGCCCTTTTCCTTCGATGAATGAAATCTCATCAACCTGAATTGGGCCATCTTCTAGTGTTAATCCAGACTGAATTTTAGAGAAGTCTGCATTAGTAAGTTTGTTATCCAGAGTTACTTGATAGATTTTTCGAGCACCACTTGAAGGGTGCATTAAAGTGGCCGCCATGTCACCATCATTGGTAAACAAAAGCACTCCGGTAGTTTTTCGGTCAAGTCTTCCTACTGGGTAAAGTCTCTCTGGGCCCGCGTTTGCGATAAGCTCCATTACGGTTTTACGCGCGTGAGGGTCATCCATAGTGGTGATAAAACCTTTTGGTTTATTGAGCACTAGGTATACTTTCTTCTCTTCACGAAGCATTTCGCCATTAAAGCTTACTTCGTCACCAGGCTTCACTTTGTAGCCCATTTCGGTCACTACTTTGCCGTTTACTTCTACGGTTCCAGCTTTTATTAGGTTGTCAGCTTCACGTCTGGAAGCAACACCAGCAGTAGCTAGATATTTATTGAGGCGAATAAGATCGGAACCTTCGCCTGCTGGCTTGGGAGCAGCTGGTGCTTGTGGCTTTGTATTTTTACGTGGCTTGCTAAAGCGTGGCTTTTTTGCACTGTCCGGGCGTGAATTTGTTTTACGTCCTGGCCCTTTCTTTCCTCTGTTCATCGATCAATAAAATTTTCGCAAAAGTACAGAGAATTAGCACGCAAGGTCAAGGGTAGAATGCTTCAGGAATATGTTCGAGTAAAAACTTGGGTTCAATGACAATTGAAATGATGTCGAAGCGTGTGTCTTTGTTGGTGGGAAAAAGCTCCAAATAGCGATTGGCGGCACGTATCAGGTGTTTTTGTTTCGCTTTGCTCACGAATTCTTCCGGGCTTCCAAAGGCATCATTGCTTCTGGTTTTTACCTCTACCATCACAATCCACTCATCATTTTCGGCAATTATGTCTATTTCAGCTTTCACAAAACGCCAATTACGCTCCTTTATCCGGTAGCCCTTTTTTATTAAAAAGTTTACCGCTTCATCTTCACCTCGTGCTCCAAGTTCGTTGTGATCAGCCATAGGCTAAAAGTACAAACTTGAATTTTCTGAAACATTAAGCTTTACTTCTCTGCCCATTATCAAAGAGCGGTTATCTGCTACATGACCAGCCGGAAAACCAAAGCAAACTGGAAAATCATATTCAGCAAAGTGATCTCGGATTATCTCATCAGCTGTTTTTCCAAAAGGAATAGTGTTGTCATTCATGTCGCTCATGCCGCCAACAATCACTCCAGCTAAATTTTCAAAATACCCGTTTCGCTTCAGGTTGTACATCATCCTATCAATATGATATAGATACTCATCTAGGTCTTCTATAAATAAAATAGCCCCCTCAGTTTGCAAAGCTGTGTTTGATCCGGTTTGGCTGTAAAGCATGGATAGGTTTCCACCATTAAGTTTTCCTTCAGCTACACCTTTCTTATTATAAGGATGTGATTCGAAATTATATGCAAGAGATTTCCCCATAAGAGCGTCAAACAAACCATCCAGAGCTTCGGGCGTGTTGGTGGTAAAGTTTACCGGCATGGTGCTGTGCAAAGATTCGACACCAAGATTACAAAGCTTATTGTGTAAAACAGTTACATCACTGTATCCACAAATCCACTTTGGAGAATTTGCAAATCGACTAAAATCTACTTTGTCAATAATGCGCACTGTGCCATAACCACCGCGAGCGCATAGTATAGCTTTCACTTTAGGATTGTCCATGCAGTCCTGTAAGTCTTCGGCTCTTTGGGTATCGCTTCCGCTAAATTGATTTTCTTCTTCAAACAAATTTTTGCCAAAAAGAACCTTGAATCCGCGTTTGGTTATTTCCGCTACAGCGGGCTCCAATTCTTCTCTCGAAATTTTGCGAGCGGTAGATATTATGGCAATGGTATCGCCTGATTTTAATGCAGGAGGTGTGATCAACGGCTAGCGTTTTCTAATTTTCTACGATACTGCTGGATGGTGTTTTCCAAACCAAAATATAGCGCGTCAGAAATCAAAGCATGACCTATAGATACTTCTAACAGTCCGGGCACATTTGCTGCGAAGTACTCCAGATTTTCTAAACTCAAATCATGACCAGCATTAACACCAAGACCTAAACTGTTGGCGATTTCTGCCGCATAGGTATAGGGTGCTACAGCGTTTTCAGGGTCTCGGCTATAGCCATTGGCGTAGTCTTCAGTATAAAGTTCTATTCTATCAGCGCCCAAATCTGCAGCGCCTTGAATATAATCTTCGTTGCACTCAATAAATAAGGATACACGAATGTCATTTTCTTTAAAAGTAGCGATTACGTCTTTCAGCATTTCTGCATGAGCGATTGTGTCCCAGCCTGCATTGGAGGTAAGTACATCGGGCCCATCGGGAACTAAAGTTACCTGTGTAGGTTTATTATCAAGTACTAACTTGATGAAGTCTTCGGATGGGTAACCCTCAATGTTGTACTCGGTGGTTACAATTTTTTTAAGGTCATATACGTCATTATAACGTATGTGTCTTTCGTCAGGTCGGGGGTGAATGGTGATGCCTTGTGCTCCAAAGGATTCACAATCGGTGGCAACCTGTACCAGGTTTGGCACATCGCCTCCACGTGCATTCCGCAGGGTGGCGATTTTATTGATATTTACGCTCAGTTTTGTCATACCGAGCAAATATAAAACCTTAGTTTTGCCTATGTATATGAAGGTAGAAAAACATTTATTGAACGACTTGAAACCACTGAATCAGAGTGAGAAAGTGGTAGATATATTAGATGCCATGGAGGAGCTTAAGTTTTCGCACCTTCCTGTGGTGGATGATGAGCGTTTGTATTTGGGAGTGATTTGTGAAGATGATCTTCTCGAAGTTTCAAATGAAGACGATACCTTGGCTAAGCACCTTCGCTTGCTAAAGGCTTACCGTATAAGTTCGGATGCTGATATGTTTGAAGCCATAAGGATAATAGGTGAAGGCAATCTCAGTTTGCTGCCGGTGGTAGACGCCAAAAATAACTATCGAGGATATATTGCTACTTCAGAGCTTTTGCAGGATGTGGGCCGTGAGTTGACATTTAAAGAGCCTGGTGGAGTACTTGTTTTAAGCATTCCTGTTCGCGATTATCAGCTTACGCAAATAGCTCAAATTGTAGAGTCAGAAGATGCTAAGGTTATTGGGTTTCACCTTTCGGAAGACACTGAGCAGGAAAAGCTTTTGGTGGCGTTAAAAATCAATCAGACAGATTTGGATAGAATCGTAAAATCGTTTCAGCGATATAATTATAATGTAGTCGAAGTTTTCCATCAAAGCCTTTTTGATGATTCTCTGGAAGATCGCTATCAGTCATTTATGAAGTACCTAAATATTTGATAAATGAAGGTTGCTGTTTTTGGAAAAGTGATCAATGCGGAAACTAAGCCGTTTATAGAAAATCTTTATCAGGAGCTTCTGAATATCGGTGCTGAAATTTGTGTGTTCCGAAAGTTGAATCAGTTCATTCAGGAGCATTGCGATATTGATATTCAGTTTGATGAATTTAACTCTCATCAAGATATTCTCGATTACAATCCTGACTTTTTAATTACAGCCGGAGGTGATGGTACTATTCTAGATGCCGTAACATTCATCCGTGATTCAGGAATCCCCATTTTAGGGATAAACACGGGGCGTCTGGGTTTTTTAAGTAATGTAAGTCGAGAGGAAATTTCCAAAGCTATTACAGCACTACAAGAAGGCGAATACTCTTTGGATGAGAGAAATTTACTGGAGGTGAGTTCGAATGCTTTGGATCTGGACTTGAACTTTGCTTTGAATGAAGTGACCGTTTCCCGTAAGGATACCACCGCCATGGTTACTATCCATACATGGATAAATGGAGATTACCTAAATAGCTATTGGGCTGATGGGCTAATAGTAGCTACCCCAACGGGAAGTACAGGCTATTCATTGAGTTGTGGAGGGCCTATTATTATGCCCGGATCAGAAAGTTTTGTGATAACTCCAATCGCCCCGCACAATCTAAACGTGCGTCCCTTCGTTATTCCCAACAATATGGAAATAAAGATGAAGGTGGAGGGGCGAGAAAAGTTGTGCTTAGTAAGTTTAGACTCTAGAATTTATAGTGTGCCATCAGGCTCTGAGCTTACCATGAAGTTGGGACGTTTTAAAATCAAATTGGTGAAAACCGAGATACAGGATTTTCCAACAACACTGCGCAACAAGCTCTTGTGGGGGCTCGACAAAAGGAATTGATTTACACACCCTTACCCTCTATCTAATTGATTATATTTGCCCTCATTTTTAATAAATGAATAGTAAAGGTTTCATTCTCAAAATATTAGCTGTTTTTTTCAGTCTATCATTAAAAGCCCAATACTCTGAAGTTGGTGTTTTTGGTGGTGGTACTAATTTTATTGGCGATGTAGGCGATTATGGCTTTCATCTTCCAAAGGATTTTTCAGCAGGTATATTTTACAGATATAATTTTAATAGACACTGGGCCATCCGTGTACAGGGTACTTATGGACGTATCCGTAATGCTGATAGCTTGAGTGATTTTGCTGATCGTTTAAACCGAAACCTAAGTTTTGAGTCAGAGATTTGGGAAGGTTATGCAGCCCTGGAATTTAACTTTTTAGAATTTGAGCCTGGTACTAAGCGCAATCATACACCGTACGTGATGGGAGGTTTTGGAATGTTTTCATTTAATCCAATTACGGAGTATCAGGGCGAAATGTATGAGTTGCGCGAGTTGGGTACCGAAGGACAAAATTCACGTGCCACTAATAAAGGATTTTATGCTGAGGCTTCTAGTTTTTTCATTTTTGGGATGGGGTATAAATGGGCCATTGGCGATTTTACCAGCATAGGTTTTGAAGCCACATTTAGAAGTACCAATACGGATTATTTGGATGATGTGAGTGGTAAGTATGCTGACCCGGATGCAATAGAATTAGCTCATGGAGAAGTGGCTGCTGCACTTAGTGATAGAAGCCTAAGTCAGAATAATACGGAAAATAATTACAGAGGGAATCCTGATACTGATGACTGGTATATTTTTACAGGAATCACAATACAGTTTAAGTTTGGCGAATTGTATGAAAAATGCACAAACTTTATTAGGTAGATGAGCTTAAAGGACCAATTGATAAAAGATAAGTTGCCGCAGCATGTGGCAATAATTATGGACGGCAATGGCCGCTGGGCCAAGAAGAAAGGTTTTCTGAGGGCCATAGGTCATGAGAATGGAGTTTCTGCTCTGCGCAATGCCACTACTACCTGTGCTGGTTTGGGTATCCCATACCTTACTGTTTATGCTTTTTCAAGCGAAAATTGGAACCGCCCGAAAAAAGAAGTAAACACCTTGATGAGTCTTTTGGTGTCAAGTCTTAAAAAGGAACTAAAGACTTTGGAAAAGAATAACATCAGACTAAAGGCAATTGGCAACTTACAAACATTACCGGATAAGTGTCAGAGAGAGCTTAAAGAGGTGATGGATAAAACAGCCGGCCACAAGCACATGACCCTTACTTTGGCTTTGAGCTATGGTTCAAAGGAAGAAATATTGACAGCCACCAAAAATATTGCCCAACGGGTAAAGGATGGTGAAATTGGTGTGGATGAAATTGATGCGGAGATGATTGATGCCAATCTTTATACGGCTGATATGCCCGACCCGGACTTGCTTATTCGCACCAGTGGGGAGAATAGAATTAGCAATTTTTTGCTTTGGCAAATTGCTTATTCTGAGCTCTTTTTTAGTGACAAACTTTGGCCCGACTTCGGTGAAGAAGATTTTTACGGTGCCCTATTGAACTACCAAAACCGCGAAAGACGATTTGGTAAAATCAGTGAACAAATAAACTCCTGAGTTGAATGCGTAGAATCCTACTAGGTCTGTTTTTGACCTTAAGTCTATTTGAGCCGATATATGCCCAAATTAGTACCGACAAAAAACTCAATGAACTTTCCATATCTAGTCCAAAGGAATACGAGATTGGTGGTATTACCATTACTGGTTCTGAGAATTTGGACAATCAGATTATTACACTAATTAGTGGACTTCAGGTTGGAGATAAAATCACCCTTCCGGGGGAAGAAACCACCAAGGCTATCAAAAACCTTTGGCGTCAAAAGCTTTTTGATGATGTAGGTATTTACGTTACTGAAATTAAGGGGTCTTTAATATTTCTTGAGATAAGACTTACCGAGCTTCCAAAGCTTAGTAAATATGGAATTAGAGGTATTAAAAAATCAAAGCAAAACTCGCTTCGTGAAGAGCTGGACCTTAGTGCTGGTGCTATTGTGACGGAAAACCTTATCATAAGCACTCAAAATACAGCTAGAGAGTATTTTGTAGAAAAAGGGTACTTAAATGCTACAGCTACTGTTACCAAGAAACCTGATACTACTCGCGGAAACTCTGTTATCATAGAAATATCTATTGATAAAGGGGAGAAGGTGAAAATCCAGGACATCAACATTACGGGTAACGAAAAGTTGACAGACAAGCAGGTGCGTAAAGCTATGGATGAAACCAAGCGTAAGCGCATTTGGAACATCTTTAAAAGCTCAAAGCTTAAAAAGGAAGATTATGAGACCGACCTTAAGCTGATTGTCGAAAAGTACAATAGTGAAGGTTACCGAGATGCGAGGATAGTAAGTGACTCCATTTATCAAATCAATGAAAAGCGAATCGCAATAGATATTGAAATTGAGGAAGGACAGAAATATTATTTTAGAAACATTACTTGGCTGGGAAATACAAAGTACAGCACAGAAACTCTTGCTGAGGTTTTGAAAATAAGCAAAGGTGATGTGTATGATGCTACCTACTTACAAGAGCGACTTTTTGCCGATCCTACAGGTGGTGATGTAAGCTCCTTATATCTGGATAATGGATATCTGTTTTTTGACCTAAACCCTGTGGAGGTAATGGTAGAAAACGATTCTATTGATATAGAAATGAGAATCCGTGAAGGAAGACAAGCTACTGTGAGAAGCGTGACTGTGGTAGGAAATGATAGAACCAATGACAAGGTTATCATGCGAGAGCTAAGAACCAAGCCAGGTGAGCTTTTCCGTAGGTCAGATATTCAGCGTAGTATGCGAGAATTGCAACAGCTTGGATTTTTTGAGCCAACAGAGCTAAATGTAAACCCACAACCAGATGCTGCCACAGGTACAGTGGACATTGAATACTCTGTAGTAGAGCGATCAACTAGCCAATTGCAGCTCGAAGGAGGCTGGGGTGGAGGAAGTATAGTTGGTACTTTGGGCTTAAGCTTCAACAATTTCTCGGCAGCAAATCTTTTTAATAAAAAGGCATGGCAGCCATTACCTTCTGGGGATGGACAAACCATCAACTTGCGAGCTACCACAAACGGTACCTACTACCAGGCATATTCAGCTTCATTTACTGAGCCTTGGTTAGGGGGTAAAAAACCTACATCGCTTACCGTTTCTATGTATTACAATATCCAAAGTAATTATCAGTCTAAGCAAAGTGATGACTATGGTGATTTGAGGGTAACTGGATTTACAGTAGGATTGGGTAAACGACTTAAGTGGCCGGATGATTATTTCACACTTTATCAGGGAATAGATTTACAGCGCTATAACCTTAATAATTATGGAGGTCAATTGCTAGGCTTGAGTTTTTCGGATGGGTTTATTAACAACATAAACTATAGAGTGACCTTGGGAAGAAACAGTACGGATTACCCGATTTACCCAAGAAAAGGTTCATTGTTTAATATTACCGGAGAATTTACACTTCCATATTCTTTATGGAATGATAAAGATTACGATAACATATCGGATCAGGAGAAATTTAAGTTTTTGGAGTATTATAAAATTAAGGTGAACAGCAGCTGGTTTACAGAGATATTTAACAAAACCGTAATCAAGATGGCTGGTGAATTTGGTTACTTGAGTTTTTATAATCAGGATGTTGGTTTACCACCTTTTGAGCGATTTTATGTGGGAGGTGATGGTCTTCAAAACTTTAGTTTGGATGGACGTGAAGTTGTTGGTCTGAGAGGTTATCCAAACTTCTCCGTTGTTCCAACAGATGTGCAGCCTACTGAAGCAGGTTCAGTATATACCAAGTTTACTTTGGAACTGAGATATTTGATTACTGAAAACCCGAATGCGCAGATTTTTACACTCGGATTTATTGAGGGAGGAAATGACTATGCAAGATTTGATAACTACGAACCGTTTAAACTAAAACGATCGGCTGGTTTTGGATTGAGAATATTTATGCCAATGTTTGGTTTGCTTGGTGTTGATTTCGGATATGGATTTGATAATATTCCAAATCAAGGCTTCGAGCCAAGTGGCTGGAACACTCACTTCATTATTGGTCAGCAATTTTAAAATAACTAATTTCGCCCGCCTTATGAATAAGACTCTGTTTCTGATAGTTGGACTGGTTTTTGGATTGCAGGTTTCTGCTCAGCGTTTCGGTATTGTTGATAGCGAAATGATCCTTAATAAAATACCAGAATACGGACAGGCTCAGCAGCAGCTCAATCAGCTTTCTACAAATTGGCAAGGAGAGGTTGAAGCTTTGTATTCAGAGCTTGATGCTTTGAAACAGGCTTACAATGCAGAGAAAGTTCTTCTTACCGAAGAAATGCAAAAGGAAAAACTGAAGGAGATTGCTGATAAGGAAAAAGAAGCAAAAGAGTTGCAGCGTAAATACTTTGGTCCGGAAGGGGATGTGTTTAAAAAGCGACAAGAGTTAATAAGACCAATACAAGACCAGATTTATAGTGCGGTGCAAGATGTGGCGCGCAGGAGAAAGCTGGATGTGGTTTTTGATAAAAGTAGTGCCTTGATAACTTTGTACAACAACGGAAAATCCGACATTAGTGACGAGGTGCTCGAGAAAATGGGATATAATTAAAAAAGAAAAATACCTACAACAAAGATGAAAAAGCAACTTACCGTATTGGCTCTGGCCTTTGGAATGTTAGTGAGTTTTGGAGCAGCAGCTCAGCAAAAGATTGGACACATTAATGCTGATGAGCTATTGCAAATGATGCCAGAAACTAAGGCGGCTCAAACTCAATTGGAGGCTTACGGTCGCCAGTTAGAGAAAGATTTGAAGGATATGGAAACTGAGCTTCAAGCTAAGATTGCCAAGTATCGTGAAGATGATAAGATGATGACCAACCTAAGCCGCGAAACTCGTACCAAGGAGATTCAGGAACTTCAAGGTCGTATTCAAGAGTACAGCATGGCTGCTCAGGAAGATCTTCAAAACAAGCAAGTAGAATTGCTTACTCCGATTATTGAAAGAGCAACTACTGCTGTTCAAAATGTAGCTAAAGCAAATAAATTTACCTACATCCTTGACTCTTCTGAAAGCAAGGCTGTTGTGATTTTTGCTGAAGGTGGCGAAGACATTATGGACAAAGTAAAGAAGGAATTGGGCATTACTGAGTAAGCCATAATTCTTTAAAAAGATATATTAGCATCCCGATAAGGAAATCAATCCTTATCGGGATTTTTACTTTCTACTACCTTGAACAGACCTATTGGAATATTTGACTCGGGCGTTGGCGGGCTTACCGTAGCTGCTGCTATTCGTAAGTTTTTGCCTAATGAATCATTCGTGTATTTTGGAGATACCAAGCACTCACCTTATGGTGATAAATCGGATGAGACTATTCGTAATTACTCGGAAGAGATAACCCGGTTTTTGATTAGTCAAAATTGTAAGGCCATAGTAATTGCTTGTAATACGGCTTCGGCCTTGGCGTATAATTACTTGGTAGAAAACCATCCTGATATTCCAATAATAAATGTGGTAGACCCTGTGGTGGCTCATGTCGGGAGTAAAATCAATAACAAGGTTGGGATTATTGCCACCCGCGCTACTACCAAGTCAGATATCTATCGAAAGAAACTTAGAAGATTAAACCCAAAACTTCATGTAGCGGCCGCTGCCACTCCTTTATTAGTAACTATAGTTGAAGAGGGTTTTGTAAACACAAAAGTTAGTGCAGGGGCAATTGAGGCCTATTTAGGAGTCAAAAAGTTCTCAGATGTAACCACCGTAATCTTAGGGTGCACGCACTTTCCTCTTTTGCAAAAGGAAATAGAAAGTTTTTTTGGGGGGCGTGCTGAGGTGGTTGATTCGCCTGAGTTGGTGGCTCATCATTTAAAACTTCAGTTGCAGAAAGCAGGACTCTTGTCACAGGAGACCGAGGCGAATTACCACTTTTATGTTTCTGAAAAAACGGACGCATTTGCGCGTACCGCAAAAATGTTTTTTGGTGCAGATATAAAGTTGGAAGAAAAGACGCTTCGTGTAAACGGGTTTTAGTTTTCTAAAAACTCAGAAACTGTAGCGTAAAATTCCTTAGGCTTTTCGGCATGTAGCCAGTGGCCGGCTCCTTCTATAGTTTCTAATTTTGCATCGGGAAAATGGCCCAGAATGTCATCCCATTCTTCATCCTTTATGTACCATGATTTTCCTCCTCGTACAAAAAGAACATCGCCATTATAAATAGCATTTGGCGGAAGAGCCTCACCTACCTTTTCAATTTCGCGAGCGATTACAGGTACATTAAATCTCCAGGCAAGCTCTCCCTTTTCTTTCCAGTAAAGGCTTTTTAGTAAAAACTGTTTGGTGCCGGGGTCGTGTATTCCAAATTGCTCTTCGGCTTCACCTCGTGAGCTGATGTTTGGCAAGTCAAGACTAGTAAGCGCCTCAAGTATTTGTTGATGATGTGGTTTGTATGATTTTGGGCCAATATCCGCAACTACCAGCTTGAGCACTTTGCCTGGGTTTAGCGTAGTAAAATGCATAGCCACTTTACCACCCATACTGTGGCCAATAATGTTTGCTTTTTCAATATTGTGCTCTTCCAAATATTCCAACAAGTCATCACTCATGGCTTCATAAGAAAACACATCACTATGAGGACTGCGTCCATGGTTGCGCATGTCCAGTAAATGAACCTCATACTCTTTTGACCATTTTCGGCCTAAAGTCTGCCAATTATCGCCCATGCCAAATACGCCATGCATGATGATGAGAGGAGTGCCTTCGCCAGATATTTGAGAATATAGTTTCATTATAATTTGAATTTATTGACTTGTGCTCTAAAAGCTTCTTGAAACAAATGTTTTGAGCTGCAAAGAAAAGAGCTTTTTGATAATAAAATCCTTAAGGACTCAAAACCCCTAATGCATGCTGTGTGGCCAGTTCCGCTTTTTGATTTTTAGCAGTTAACTCCACCAGCTTAATTTGTGCATTGATATAAGCCATCTCTCGTGAGTTTATCATAAAAAGCGAGCTCTCACCAATATTGAAGAGCCTGTTTTCGCCTTGCAAAAGTTGATTATAATTCTGTGTTGTTTTTCGATATTGATTCACTTGGTTGGCGGTAGTGTTCCATGAGTTAATGGTATTGATGGCTTTGTTTTGCAGCTCAGCTTTTTTGGTACTCCTTTGCAACTCTGTTTCGGTAATCTTCAGTTTCGCCAATTGCAGTCCTGCGCGTTCTTTTCTTAGCAAAATAGGCATGCTAAAAGACAGCCCCCATTTGTAGTTGTTGATGCTATAATTTTCCATTACATCCCCATTTATTGGTTCGGCTATGGCGTTATAATTTAAGTCAACAGTGGGTTTAAGCTGCTCTTGTTTCCATCGCCTTTCTACCTGAAGCTCTTGCACTTTATAATTATATATTAAAAACTGTGGGTGAGAATCAATTAGGCTGTCCATTTGGCCCACTAACTCAGGCCGTACAGTAGTAGAGCTTATTGTTTGCGAAGATGGAGGAGTGGTATTGTCTTCTAGTTCCAATGGAATATTACCATCCTGCCAAAGAAATACACCCAGCTGGGCCGTTGCATTTTGATATTCAAGCTCTGCATCCCATAAAGACACTTGGCGATTTTGTACCTGAATACTTGCTTCAAGTGTATCAATGTAAGGCCTGTCACCTAGCTGTGCACTTCTTTGTATAGCTTCAAATCGGAGCTGTGCGGTGGTGTAAGCCTCTTTGTACACCAATAGTTTATTAAAGCTTTCAAACCATGCCCAATAGGTTTTACCAGCTTCGTAAAGCAAATCATTCAGCATGGCTTTTTGTTCTGCCTGAGTACTCTGAGCATAAATTTGAGCTTTGCGCAAAGCCGCTCTTCGTTCGTCAATAAACAAACCCTGACCAAGCGGCACCGAGATTCCAGCATACCAAAGCCCAGCATCGGGCACGTAATGCTCCGGATTCAAGTACTTGCCCTCATTTAGTTCATAACCTCCTTTTAGCTCCACGCCAAACCAAGTTGGAACTTTTAGTCCAGCATCTATCAAACTATAATACTTGTCTCCCGAAAAATATTTCTGATTCACATCTGCTCCAGCTTTTGGTTCAAAACCTGCTCGGGACTGTAGCAAGGTGGCTTCACCAAAACTAGAACGGAGCTGAGCCTGCAATGCTAATGGATGGTGCTCACTAACCCGGTCTGTATATTCCTCAAAAGTGAGTACGGTGTCGGGCTGCTGAGCTGTTGCAAGGTTGATTTGCAAAAACACAAAAACCAGTAATATTAACCTTATTACTTTCATTTTTCAGCAGGTTTTTGTGGTGAAGCAGCTTTGTAATAATCCGGAGGGAAACCATTGAACCTACGCCACAGTTCGTACCAAATCATCACATCTTTTAATAGGAGCATATTTCGTACTCCTCCACCTACACGAAGGGCTTCAGGCCAGGGTTCAGCTTCTGGGTCTGGGGCTACCAGTAAGCGAAATTTACCATTGGGACTGATGAAGTTATCAATGGCAAATACCTTTCCGCCAAAGGTGCCGTAGCTGGTGTTGGGCCACCCTGAAAATACAATGGCGGGCCATCCATCAAATTGCAATCTTACTTTTTGACCTTTTTCAATCAAGGGTAAATCTATAGGGTCAACGTACATGGCTACAGCCAAATCATACTCTGATGGCATGATGCTCACAATTTCGCTGCCTTCTTTTATGGTTTCGCCAATACCGGATTGGATAGCCTGCGTAACATAACCACTCTGAGGCGCTGTGATGTAATAATACCCAGCTCGAACGGAGTAGTTTTTGAGCTGATTCTCCATTTTGTTAACTGTAATTTCGGCATCGTACATATTGCTCATTGCCGTGTATTTGTCACTCTCCGCTTTGGCAATGGCATTTCGGTATTGGGTTTCCAAGGACACAATTTCTACTTGAGCATTAAGCAATTCATTGCGGGTGGTCAACAATTTATTCTCAGCAGAAATCAACTCAGCTTTCGCCTTTTGAGCCTTTAGTTTTCTCGACTCCAGGTCGGTAAGTGATTTTAAACCTTCCTGTTGAAGTTGCTCCATACGCTTCAATTGTTCTTCGGCAATGTTTGCATTGATACGCGCAGCTTCCAAATCGATACTGTCGGTCGCAATTTTGAGTTCAGCTTGGCGAAGCTTATTTTCTGTTTGCTCAAGCTTCAACTTGCTGGTTTCTTTTAAAGCTGCAATTTGAGCCGTTAGAGCTTTTACTTTTTCATTGTAAGCTTTTACGCCTTCTTGCTTAGATCCAAGTTGCTTTTCAGTTCGAGGTAATAATTCGGGATCAAAATATGCGTCCTTTACTTCAGAAATAAAAAGGATCGTATCACCTTTTTCTACAAAATCACCTTCTTGCACGTACCACTTTTCAATACGTCCGGCTATGATGGAATGTATAGTTTGCGGACGTTGATCAGGCCTTACTGTAGTTACCGTTCCTGGTGCTTGTATATTTTGAGTCCAAGGTAGGAGCAGGGTGAGAAAAAGCAAAATTGAAAGGCCGATAAGAATTTTGATAAACACTTTACCAGACTTTTTACTTTCCACGTATCTGAGTGAGCTAAGGTTTCTTCTGCTCACCATTTTTGTTACACTTTTGGGTGAAATGTTAAGCATTGTCCTCAGGGTTTTCGGTTAGTAGATTTTTCAATTCCGCATAGGTGCCAAAGGCTTCAAGGTGTCCATCTTTTAGGTAAATTATTCGATCAAAAACTTTGGCATATTGCTGGTCAGAAGACGCAATAATCAGAGTCCACCCATGCTTTGGGTCGGTAAGAAAGTCGTTTAGATCATGGCTTTCTTTAAAGCTTAAATAGCGGAATGGATTTTTGAGCAATAGCAACTTTGGGCGGTGTGCAATGCTGCGGGCCATCATTAGTTTTTGTGCAATACTCTTGGGGAGTTTTCGCCCTTCAGGATCCATAAGTGTATTATAGCCTTCGGGTAGTTGGCGAATAAACTCGGTAAGCCCCACGTTTTTACTTGCCCATTGTACATCTTCAAAACTCACATCTTCGCGGCCCATTGCTATGTTTTCCATAAGGGTGCCCTCAAAAATGTCATCCTCATGAAAGTAGCTCCCAATCCTTGCCCGAAGGAGCTTCATATTTAGGTTTCCTGTGGGCAAACCATTGTATGCGATGGAGCCATCAGTAGGGTCAAACAATCCGGCAATCAGCTTTAAAAGGGTAGATTTTCCTGTGTCACCATGGCCGGTGAGCATTATTTTTTCACCAGCTTTTATACTGAGCGAAATATTCTTTAGAGTAGTTTGGCGGTTGTTCGGGTACTTAAATGAGCATTCAGAAACATCTATAGCCATTGGTTCACCCAAGTCAGCTTTCAAGTCGCTGGGGCCCGAAAGTTTTTCAAGCTCTAAATCTGTAACCTGCCCCACTTTTTCTAATGAAGTAAGTACATCATAAATAGTTTCCATGGCCATGATAAGCTTCTCGATAGACGTCATCACCAACAGGATGATGATTTCTGCAGCCACGAATTGACCAATATTCATCTGCTGATCCATTACCAAAAGGCTACCAATGATGAGTAGCCCGGTGGCGACTAGCACCTTGAAAAACACCATGAAAGAAAATTGACGAAGCAGGATCTTAAAATGCCCTTCGCGATTTCTCAAGTATTTTTCAGTAAGATCATTGGTGCGGTTTAGCACAAGGTCACTATCGCGGGTCATTTTGAAAATGGAGATGTTGCGCGCGACTTCTTCGAGCCAATGAGCTACTTGGTATTTTTGAGCTGACTCTTCAAGGCTAGTTTTCATACCAAGCCTAAAAGTTGCAGCAAAAATCAAATAAGCCAATAGGGCAAGGCCTATGCTAAAGGCAATAAAAAAGGGATGGTAAAACGATAAAAGGATGAGTCCAAAAACTCCCTGTAATAAAGCCGTGGAGAAGTCAATCAGAATTTTGGAAAGCCCTTTTTGAATGGAAACGGTATCGAAAAAACGATTCATCAACTCAGGCGCATAATGGCGGTACAGGGCCTCTGCTTTTATTCGCGGTAAGCGAAAAGAAAACTCAAAAGCTGCACGGGTAAAAATCTTTTGCTGCAGATTTTCTGTAATACGCAACTGAAACACTTGAAGTATCCCCGTAAGGGCCACTCCTGAAATTACAAACGCGATGAGCACCACTAATGAGGTGCTCATTCTGCCACCTTGAATGAGGTTAATGATAGCCTGTATTCCGAGTGGAAGGGAAAGGTTTATAAGACCACTAAAGATCGCCAGAACGTAGACGTTTACAATCTCTTTTTGATCTGGCTTTAGCAAACGCCAAAAGCGCTGCAAAGGTGTAAAGGCTGGATCGTATGCCTTCATAAATGCAATATTTTAAAATTGAAATAAGAAACGATGCTACCCAACTGAAAAGCTGGGAAAATCAAGAGGAATTGTGGAGCCTTAAGATAGCTCGGGAGGGGGAGTTTGCACCATTTCTACCCACGAAAGTGGAAGAAGAGATTCATCCGTAAAAACACTGGAAAGTGGCTTTCCAGAATTTATTTGAGAAACATCATTGGATAGGTCTAAATTGAGATTTAGCCACTTAGCGTGATGTTGCTCATTTATTTCGTTAATCTCATTTATTTCTGATAAAGCAAACCAAGGAATATCTGGCAATGGACGATTGGCCATTACAGTAAGAAATATCAAAGCTGAAAGCATGATGCCAACTTTGAACCTCAAAAATGGGGTGATATGATTTCTATTTCCTTTCACTTTAAGTTGAGTGCCTTTTTGGCTAATTCTAAATAAAATGGAGTGATTAAGTCTTCTTTTTTATCAACGTCAGTAAGCCTGGGTAGGTGCTCGCTAAAATGCCTTTGGAGGTGAGATCCTTCCAAAATAGTAGAGACCAACATGTGAGGGCAACGATAGTTCGGATCTATTTCAAGAATAATGTCACTTACTACAGAAACTAGTCTCTTATAATCTGAAAAAACCCCAAGCTTGTTTTCATTGTCCACATTTTTATTGAGGTAGGCTTTGGGCGATTCAGCAATTACTATTCGCTGAAGTTTTACTTCGCTCACATGTGCAAAAGTGGAATCTTCAGCGGCCACCTCGGTGAGTAAATTGATCGCTCGCGTTAGGCGCTCTTCTGGATTTTCAATATTTGCGAGCTTTAATGATAGCTTGTATTCCATCCATCCCCAGTACCATCCGGTGAGGTATAAAAGGAGCTTGTTTTTACTCTCAAAATATCGGTATATCGAAGCTTCGGAAGAGCCAATTTGCTTACTGAGCTTTTTAAAATTGAAGTGCTCATAACCCAATTCATCCATCATCTGTATGCTGGTATCAACTATGTTTTGACCCAACTCGCTTGAGTTAGGGTCTTTTAAGTGAGTGTTCACATTTACTTGGATGCTGATATTTGGTAGCACTTGTTTTTTTCTTGTTAATAATGAATGCAAATATAGTAGTAATACTTTCAATATTGCAAGTAGGTTTTTAGAGAATGATAGATTTAATTCTAATTAGAGGAGGGGAAGGAGTCTTACAAAGCTTTGTTTTTTGTGTTATTTTGGTCTTTCAATTTTAGAATCAATTAAAAAATAACAGAATGAAAAGTTGGAAAAACTTGAAAATGCTGGGCTTAGCACTAATAATGGCTATGATGTCTGGGTGTGGAAAAGATGATAAGGATGATGATCCTACACAGGATGATGTTACGATCACAAAGAAATATTACATAAAATCAAAGATCGATGCGGAGTGGAAACTGAATCAGACTGGGGCTAAAAATTGGTGCCAAGTAGGAAATGGCCTTTGTTACTCAAATATTAATGGAGGCTTTTTTGATGAGGTAAGTATTTTTATACTTAAAGAAAACCATCACTTTACAGAAGGTAACATTCCATCACTAATAGGAGATACTATTTCATTTGATCAAGATGAGGATTACTACGCTTATTTTAGTTGGGGCGAGAATGGAAAGATATGGTCTTCACTTAATACCAACGCTTCGCAAAAGGATAGCTACCTCTATATTCAAAATGTTGAAGAAGACGGTAGTCACTCGGGGTATAAATGTTTTAAAGTAACTGGAACCTTTAAATGTATGGTTGGTGATTTGGATCAAACCATTACAAAACCGTTAACAGAAGGTGTTTTCAGTATTAGAGTCTCGGAAGAAGATGTTTAACAATTTCCTTACTCGAATAAATTAAAGGTCCTCAAGGACCTTTTTGGTTTGATAGTGTGTAGTTTATTAATGAACAGACAAGATGTTGCTCTTGTCTAAGTGTTCCATACTTTTGCCAATTCGAAAAAAAATGAAATCGAGACGAATGTCAGATCCCAAAAGATATACAGTTACAGCAGCATTGCCTTATGCAAATGGACCGGTTCACATTGGTCACTTGGCGGGCTGCTATCTTCCGGCCGATATTTATGTGCGCTATTTGCGTCAAAGAGGCAAGGATGTGAAATTTATTTGTGGAAGCGATGAGCATGGTGTGGCCATTATTATGAAGGCCAAGGCTGAGGGCGTTACTCCACAAGAAATTGTAGATAAGTACAACGGTATAATGCAGTCCGCTTTCGCGGAATTTGGGATTAGCTTCGATATTTACTCTCGTACTTCAAAGAAAATCCACCACGATACGGCTTCTGATTTCTTCTTAAAACTATATGAAAAAGGATGTTTTGAAGAAAAAGAAACTGAGCAATATTATGATCCTGAGGCCGACCAGTTTTTGGCTGACCGATACATTGAGGGAACTTGCCCCAACTGCGGTTTTGAAAGCGCTTATGGCGATCAGTGTGAAAGTTGTGGGACTTCATTAAACCCAACGGAGCTTAAAGATCCACGCTCAAAGTTGAGTGGAGCTAAACCGATTTTGAAAAAGACCAAGCACTGGTTTTTGCCTCTAGATCACCTTAGCGGAAAAATCAAGAATTACATTCAACAGCATAAAGACTGGAAGCCTAATGTATATGGCCAATGTATGAGCTGGCTGGAAGACGGGGCAGGCCTGCAAGCTCGATCTATGACCCGCGATTTGGACTGGGGTATAAAAGTTCCATTAAAAGATGCAGAGGGAAAAGTTCTTTACGTATGGTTTGATGCTCCGATTGGTTATATCTCGGCTACCAAAGAGTTGATGGGCGATGATTGGGAAAAGTATTGGAAAGATGAGGATACTTCCCTAGTTCATTTTATTGGTAAGGATAATATTGTTTTTCACGCTATCATCTTCCCTGCTATGCTTATGGAGCATGGCGACTTCATTTTAGCAGATCAAGTTCCGGCAAACGAGTTTTTGAACCTTGAAGGACAGAAGATTTCTACCAGCCGCAACTGGGCAGTTTGGTTGCACGAATATTTAAGAGATTTTGAAGGTAAGCAGGATGCTTTGCGCTATGCACTTTGTGCAGCAGCACCAGAAACTAAGGATAATGATTTTACCTGGAAAGATTTCCAGACACGCAATAATAGCGAGTTGGTAGGCATTTTTGGAAACTTTGTAAACCGTGTGCTTGTGCTTATGCAGAAGTATTACGATGGTAAAGTTCCAACAGCTCACAATTTAACGGAAGTAGACAAAGAAGTGCTAAAAGCGGTGCAGGAAGCTCCGGCTAAAATTGGCAGCTCTTTGGATAAATATAAGTTTAGAGAAGCCTTGGCTTCTTACATTTCTTTAGCAAGAACCGGGAATAAGTATTTGGCGGATGAGGAGCCTTGGAAAAAGGTAAAAACCGATGCCGAGCGTACTGAGACAATTATGTATGTAGCTGTTCAGGTGTGTGCTCAGTTGGCTCAATTAGGAGAGCCTTTCATGCCTTTCAGTTCATCTAAGTTGCGTGAGTGGCTTCAGTTGGATTTGATGACTTGGGAGGATTGCGCTATTCAGGAGTTTTTGCCAACAGGCGAAACCGTACTTCGTGGTGAGTTGCTTTTTGAAAAAATAGAAGACGAAGCAGTGGAAGCCCAACTCGGAAAACTGGAAGCAACCAAAGAAAGCAATAAGCCAAAACCTCAGGCACCAGCTTTAAAGGAAGAAATAAGCTTTGATGATTTCATGAAAATAGACATCCGCACTGGAACCATTTTGGAAGCAGAAAAAGTGAAAAAGGCGGACAAGCTATTGCAACTGCGTGTAGACATTGGTGTAGAACAACGGACTATAGTTTCAGGAATTGCGGAGCACTTTAAGCCTGAGGATATTATCGGAAAACAGGTTTCTGTATTGGCAAACCTCGCACCGCGAAAAATACGTGGCGTAGAAAGCAAAGGGATGATACTGATGGCCGAAGATGCTGATGGGAAACTGGTGTTTGCGAGTCCATCTCAAAATATAGAAAATGGCTCCATCGTAAGATAGGGTTTGTATTTTTTCTGATGTGGTTATTTTTGCCGCATCTTTGGCCCCGTAGTTCAATGGATAGAATAGAAGTTTCCTAAACTTTAGATGGCAGTTCGATCCTGCCCGGGGCTACATTTTAGTGATAGGTTAATTAGTTCGAAATAGAGTCTGGTTTACATTTTTACAAATCAACTAATTAACGATTTTCGGCTCCGTAGTACAATGGATAGTATATGGGTTTCCGGTACCTAGGATGCAGGTTCGATTCCTGCCGGGGCTACAAAGTAGGCATGGTAGTGCTGCGAATGCAGTTTTTGCAACAGCAAAATGAATCAAAGTTTATCCTGAGCGATAAGTCAAAGGGATTCCTGCCGGGGCTACTTTTTTTAATTTCTCTCAAGGCGTAAAGTTTTAGTACTTTTATGCTTACAACCCTATATTATGAAATCAAAGTTACTCTTAGCTGCATTCTGTCTATTTAGTTTGAGCCAATCTAATGCTCAAACCCACTTGCTTTCTTACCAATCTTTGGGTATTGATCAGGCATCCACTTTCAAGCCGCTCATGCCTCAGGCTATTTATAATGTGGAAACATTTAAAATCACATACAACACTGTAGATGTAGATGGAAGTCCTACGGTGGCTAGCGGTGCTGTAGTAATACCAAAGCAAAGTTCTTGTGATACATTTTCAATAGTAACATATGCTCACGGTACGGTGTTAGAAAAAGAAGATGTACCCTCTAGGAATAACCAGGAAGCTACAATCGCCAAGGTGGCGGCATCAGTTGGGGCGGTATGTGTTGCTCCAGACTACCTAGGCCTGGGTGACAATCCAGGTTTGCACCCTTATGTTCACGCTGAGTCAGAAGCTACGGCTACCATAGATGCTATTAGGGCTGCCCGCGAACTTTTGGATACTTTGGGCAAAGGAGACAACGGAGAGGTGTTTTTAGCTGGATATTCACAAGGTGGACATGCAGCAATGGCAACAGCCAAATATATTCAGGATAATAATCTGTTTTCAGAGTTTGATGTTATTGGTGCGGCTCCGGCTTCCGGACCTTATAATTTGAGTGGTACACAAGCTGCAGTTTTGCTGAGTGATCAGCCCTATAGCAACCCAGGGTATGTGTGCTATGTTTTGTTTGCTATGGAAAGAGTGTACGGCAATATCTACAATTCGTATGACGAAATTTTAAAGAGTCCTTATGATACCCTTATTCCACCTTATTTTGATGGAACATATAACATGAGTCTGGTGAATAACTTGCTTCCAGACACACTTTCAGGTTTTTTGCAGGATTCGGTTTTGGCTAATTTTAAAAATGACTCAATAGGTAAAACACATTCAATTTGGCAAGCCTTGTTGGCTAATGATAATTATGATTGGAAACCTGACTTTCCTGTAGAAATGTATTACTGCACAGAAGATGAACAGGTAGATTATCACAATTCATTGATAGCAGAAGATAGCATGAATGCCAAAGGTGCAACCTCGGTTATTGCAATTGATAAAGGTGCCTATTCTCATGGGGTTTGCGTTGTACCTTCGTTGCAGGATGCTATGTCATTTTTCTTAACGCTAAAGACGGGGTGTAATATCGGAATAGAAGAGTTGGAGTTTGAAAATCTGGAGGTTTATCCCAACCCAGTAAGTAACACATTTACGGTGAGTGGGAGTGAAAACCCCATGGACATTGAGCTTATAAATGCTGCGGGTGTATTGGTGAAAAAAGGTGTAGTAAAACCAAATGGGCAAGTTGATATTTCAAACTTACCCACCGGTATTTATTTCTTAAAACTGCAGATTGGTAATCATTTTATTACCAAGCAATTGGTAAAGCAATAATAGATTAAGCTTCTAGCTCTGCTTTGCCTGCAAGAGCTTTATCCAGTTTTGCCGCCCATTTTTCCCAATCCGCCATTGCCTTTTCAAGATTTACTTTTTTGGCTTCATACTTTTCGTAAAAGTCTGGCTCTTTGCTTAGCTTTTGAAACTGTCCCGGATCTAAAAGTTGCTTATCAATTTCCGCAATTTCCGCCTCCAGCTTTTCTACTTCCTGCTCTAGTTTTCTTACTTGATTTTCAGCTTTTCGAATGTCCTTGTCAAGCTGCTTGCGTTCCTCGTAGTTATTTGCTTTAGGCTCACTTTTGGCGGCAGCCGCAGCTTTCACTTCTGCCTGCTTTTCTACCTGGCGAAAATCGTCAAACTTGCGGGCTTCCAGATATTCATTGATGGTACCCAAAAATTCTTTCACCTCACCATTTCTGAACTCATAGATTTTGTCCACCAAATCCTGAAGAAAATAACGGTCGTGAGACACCAGAACTAAAGTTCCATCATAGTCTAGAAGTGCATTTTTTAGCATCTCTTTACTCTTCATGTCGAGATGGTTGGTAGGCTCATCCATCACCAAAAGATTATATGGACGAAGCAAAAGTTTACAAAGTGCCAATCGGCCTTTTTCTCCACCTGAAAGTACTTTTACTTTCTTCTCCACATCTTCACCTGTAAAAAGGAATTTCCCTAAGAAGTCACGAGCGCGTTTGCGCAAATCTTCAGGAGCTGCGTCTTCTATGGTTTGAAGGAGGGTTTTGTTGCCATCCAAAGTTTTGGCTTGTTCCTGAGCGTAGTAGCCAATCTCTACATTGTGCCCAATTTCCAACTTGCCTTCATGCTGAAGTTTTTCGGTTACTACCTTTACTAAAGTAGATTTTCCCTGGCCATTTTGTCCCACAAAGGCTACTTTTTCCAGTCTGTTTACCGCAAGGTTGGCATCCTTAAAAATAACCTTGTCGTCATATTTTTTGGTAAGATTTTCAGCTTCTAAAACCACTTTTCCCGAACGAGGAGCTGGAGCAAATTTGAAACTGATTTTTCTGGAATCATCAACATCAATGTCGATGCGGTCCATCTTATCTAGCTTCTTTATCAGATTCTGAGCAAAGGCAGCTTTGGACGCTTTATATCGGAACTTTTCAATAAGTTGCTCCGTCTGCTTTATTTCCTTTTCCTGATTTTTTTGCTCTTGCAGCTGCAGCTGAATACGTTCTTCACGTAGCTCGGTAAACTTGGTGTAAGGAACCGGGTAGTCGTATACCGTGCCTTGAACAATTTCAACTGTTCTGTTAGTGATATTATCCAAAAAAGTACGGTCGTGTGACACCATCAAAATAGCCCCTTCATAGCTTTGAAGAAAGCTTTCGAGCCAAACAATGGAATTTATATCAAGGTGGTTGGTAGGCTCATCCAGCAGCATCACATCATTATTTGCCAAAAGCAACTTTGCCAACTCAATACGCATACGCCACCCTCCGCTAAACTCGGTAGTTTGCCGCTCAAAATCTTCAGTTGTAAAACCAAGTCCTGTTAGGATTTTTTCCAAATCAGCATGATAGGTATAACCGCCTACCAGGCTGAAGCGCTCGGTAAGATGATTTAGCTCCTCAATAAGATCCAGGTAACTTTGGCTTTCATAATCTTCGCGAGTAGCCAGTAGATGATTGATTTCGTCAAGACGTGTCTCAATATTTTTAATTTCGCTAAATGCGGATTCGGCCTCTTCCCATACGGTACGTCCATCATAAAGAGGTAACTCTTGTGGAAGATATCCAAGTTTAAAATCCTTGGGACGGCTAATGTTTCCGGCATCTGTAGAGATTTCCCCAAATATCACCTTGAGAAGGGTAGATTTGCCTGCACCGTTGCTACCAACGAGGCCAATCTTCTCCGCAGGATTGATTAAGAATGAAATGTTTCTAAATAAGTGCCTATCATTATATTGAAGGCTGATGTTATTGATTCCTAGCATAAGTTTGCAAAGGTAAAAAGGCTAATCATGAATATACTCCCAAAAGGTTCTAAACTCTATAGTATTTTTAAATACAAGTGTCCACGCTGCCATCAAGGTGATGTATTTAAGAGCAAAAGCTCGTACAATCTACCGAAGATGTTTGATATGCACGAGCAATGCAGTAACTGTGAGCTGAGGTATGAATTTGAGCCAGGTTTCTTTTATGGTGCCATGTATGTGAGCTACGGACTTACTGTAGCTCTTGGTGTGGCTACCTATGTATTAATGCAAATGTTTTTTGAAGCATCCGTTGCTCAAATCATTTTAGTATTGATAGCAGTTTTAATCGTGGGTTCACCACTGGTTTTGCGCTTGTCCAGAATTATCTGGATGAATCTTTTTATTAAATACGAGCCAGAGAAGAGGGGAGTGAATAAATAGGGCAATTTTTAGAGGCTTCAGGAGGTATGTTAAGTTTTTCTGGAACAGTGTTTTTTTACAAATGCTAAACCCAATGCTGAAATCTATTTTGTATTAGCTCCTTTGAGTGTATTAAAAAACAAGGGTGGCAGTGTTTTGATTTTCAATAAAGAAGGGTGTTTTGATAATGTATTTTTAATATAAAGTAGATTTCCTCGGTGTTTGATTAAAGTAGTTTAGATCCCTCAGATTTTAACTACAAAACCACAACACAATGAGGATTTTTACATTTTTAATGGCACTTGTTTTGGCTAGCACCTTGTGCTTTGCTCAAAACGGCTCTCTCGATTTTGGGAGTAATAATGCCTATGTGTCTTTTGGCACAAACTCAAATTTAGGACTTGCCCAAATTACCCTGGAGGGTTGGTTTAAATGGTCAGGTCACGGCACCACTGCTTCGTCAGGATCAGGAGGTGTTATTGCTATTCCACTTATCACTAAAGGTAGGGGTGAGTCAGACGGAAATACCAGAGATTTAAACTATTTTTTTGGGATTCAATCAGGAACCAATTTTTTGTGTGCCGATTTTGAGGAGGGTACTGCAGGAAACAGCCCTGGATTAAATCATCCTATTATAGGAAATACCGCAGTTACACCAAACCAATGGTTTCATGCGGCTGCTACCTATGATGGCAGCGTTTGGAAACTTTACCTGAATGGTAATCTGCAAGGTTCAATTACTATAAATGAACCACTTCAACACTTAAGTATACAGCATGCAGCTTTGGGAGCAGCACTTAATTCTGCTGGCTCTGCTGCTGGCCACTTTGAGGGGCTGATGGATGAGGTTAGAATTTGGAGTTATGTTCGCTCAGAGTCTCAAATTTGGGATGCTGCCGATAGTGTGATTACTGGCCCTAAAGCTGGGCTAGTGGCACTTTGGAGTTTAGATGATGCAACTGGAACTTCTGTTTTTGATGCATCAGGGAATGTGGTGACAGGAACTATTTTGGGTTCGGGCTATAGCTGGAGTACCGAAGTTGCTCCTTACAATGCCACTTTGGTTCAGTCTTTAGATTTTGCAAATTCTGGTTCGTACGTAACTTTTGGAAACAATACTACCCTAGGTCTTTCAGCCTTTACGCTAGAGTGTTGGTTTCAAAAAACAGGAACAGGTTCTACAGCTTATTCTGGTACTGGAGGCGTAACAGCTTACCCTTTGCTTTCTAAGGGACGTGCGGAGTCAGATGGAAATACGAAAGACTTAAACTACTTTTTTGGAATTCAATCAGGAACCAAGTATTTGTGTGCAGATTTTGAGGAAAGTACAACAGGTGGGTATCCGGGTTTAAATCACCCAGTGGTAGGTCATACCGCAATTTTGGATAATCAATGGTACCATGCCGCTGCTACTTATGATGGCGGTACATGGAAACTTTATCTAAATGGAGTCTTAGAAGATTCTTTGGTGGTGAATGAGCCAGTGCAAAATAATAGTATAGGTCATGCCTCTTTGGCTACAGCGCTTAACTCCACAGGCTCTTCTGCCGGCCGATTTGCCGGACTTATGGATGAAGTTCGCGTGTGGGATTACGCCCGTACGGAGCAGGAAATAAGAGCAGATATAAACGAAGAAATCGTTGGTGCTCAACCAAATTTAGTAGCCCGATGGGGGATGAATAATGCTAATGGTACTACAGTGATAGATAGCTCGGGCAATGGTGTGGACGGTACCATTGTAGGAGCTGGTTACAGTTTGTCAAATGCTTCTGCTCCTTTTGATCTTGACTTTACCCCTCCCGATACAAGCAAAGCATTACAGCTAGAAGGTACTGATTCTTACGTGACCTTTGGAGACACTTCAGCGTTGGGCTTAGCTCAGTTTACCCTTGAGGGATGGGTGAAAAAAGAAGGTAGTGGAGTTACTACTTCTTCAGGTTCTGGAGGTGTTTCAGCTGCTCCGTTAATCACTAAAGGGGTTGGCGAGGTTGATGGAAGTAATAGAGATCTCAATTATTTCTTCGGTATACAATCGGGTACCAATGTGCTTTGCGCAGATTTTGAAGAAGGAGCAGGAGGGTCTTCACCAGGATTGAACCACCCAGTAGTTGGACAAACGGCTTTGCAGGATAACCAATGGTATCATGTAGCGGCAACTTATGATGGAGCCACCTGGAGTCTTTACCTTAATGGTCAATTAGATGGCACTACCACAATAAATCAACCTGTTCAAAATTTAAGTATTCAACATGCGGGCTTAGGTACTGCATTAAATTCCACTGGAACGGCTAATGGTCGTTTTAATGGAAGCATGGATGAGGTGAGAATTTGGAACTATGCTCGTAGTCAAGCACAAATTCTAGCTACAGCTAATACAGAACTGTATGGTCCACAAACAGGTTTGGTTGCACGTTGGGCATTAAACGATATTGAAGGAAATGTGGTAGCCGATAGTTCCGGAAATGGACTTGACGGGCAGCTTATCGGTTTTGGTCACAATTGGCTACAAGCCGGAGCGCCATTTAATGTAGATACCAACTTCAATATAGTTCCGGAAATTACCATCGCAGATTCTGCTACTGCTGTAGAGTGTGTAGTAGATTCAATTGTACTAAGTGTGGATGTTGACGATCTCAATTCTAAGGATGAATTGGTTGTACAGTTTTATGGTCGTCCTAAAAAGAAAAATATTGACCCATTTACCTTAATTGGTCTTCCTGATACACAGTTTTATACTGAGCAAAGTAGAGGAGGAAGTAATGCTATTTTTAAAGATCAAACGAGCTGGGTGGTTGCTAACCAAGAGGCACTAAATATTGTACACACCATGCAGCTTGGTGATTGTGTTCAAAATGGACAGAATGGTGGGAATGATATAGAGTGGAAAAGAGCGGATACTTCTATGAGTATTATGGAAGATCCTATCACCACGCATCACCATGATGGGATGTCATACACCATGTGTGTTGGTAATCATGATCAATCTCCTTTTGGTAGCGCTACTGGTTCCACCGATTTTTACAATCAGTATTTTGGTGTAAGCCGTTTTGCGGGAAGATATTATTGGGGTGGAAATTACGGTAGCAATGCGGATAATAATTATCAGCTGTTTTCTGCTTCAGGAATGGACTTTATAGTAATTAGCTTGGAGTATGATGCAAATCCAAATATATCAGTTTTGGCTTGGGCCGATAGTCTTTTGAAAGCTAATAGCAACCGTCAGGGAATTATTGTTGCTCATTATCTTATCAACACAGCCGGTAACTTTGGTTCACAAGGAGCGGCTACTTATAATGCTCTAAAAGATAATCCAAATTTATTTTTGATGCTTAGTGGGCACATAGCAGGTGAAGGTTTGCGTGCGGATACCTACAACGGAAATACAGTGTATACCATTTTGGCCGATTATCAAAGCCGAAGCAATGGTGGAGATGGTTGGTTGAGATTAATGGAAATCGATCCTTCAACTAAAAGTATGCATGTAAAAACCTATTCCCCATGGTTGAACAAGTATGAGACGGATGCGAATAGTCAGTTTACGCTAACCGATCTTAACATTCCTGGAGATGTTACTCCCTTTACTTTGATGCACACGGATTCATTAGCAGGAAATGGAATAGCTAGTTACACATGGAAAAACCTTCCGTTGGATACAACCTACCAATGGTATGTGGCAGTAAGTGACGGTAGAGACACTGTGGAGAGTTCGATATACGAATTTAGCACTGCCCCGGGAAGTACCCAAAATGAAAGCATTTGCGAAGGTGACAGCATCCTTTTGGGAGGTGCTTATCAAACCGAGGCCGGTACCTATTTGGATTTGCTACCTACAATTGATGGTTGTGATAGCGTGGTGAGTACAATATTGACTGTTGATAGTAGCTCCGTTTGTGATAATGTATCAGGCGACAGCCTGGTGATAGTAACGGAGCCCGGTTGGATGAAGAGTACCGTAACCAATACAGCAGAAGCAGGAAGTTACCCCTGGACAGGTGTAAGCAGTTTGCCAACAGTAGGCACTTATATATTACCGGCAGAGATAGGCCAGCCCTACCCATGGCACTCAATTGACAGCGTGGAAGGGGCCCATGTGTTCAAATCAGGCAATGGCGTAACCTTCTTCCGCACCACCTTTACCCTTACGGTAAATACTGGTGTGATGGCTCAGATCCGCAGTTTTATGGACGATGGCATGGAGATTTATGTCAACGGGCAGATGCTGGCAAGAGAAGATGACCGTGATGCCGACAACTTTAGAGGAGCCCAGCACCACCTAATGCTAATGGCTGATGGCAACCAGAGCAATGGAGATAATGGCGATCAGGCCTTTGATGTGGTAAACAATTACCGCATGGATAGTATGGTGCATGTAGGACAAAACGAACTGGTGATAGCTCTAAGGAATGCGCCTCAAACTTCGGACAAAGGAGGTTTTAGTTTCCGTATGGATTTGAAAACGGGCGTACCATCAGTACAGCTTTTATCACAATACATTGTGTCTGATGCCGAATGGATGAAGAGTACTGTGACAACTCCAGGCGGATCTAGCTGGAACTGGCCAGGAGTGAACAACCTTCCGGCAGCCAATACCTTTACCGAAGAGGTGGAACTGGGCCAGCCTTATCACTGGTACAGCACGGAAGAAGTACCGGGTTCATTTGCCATCAAGGCCACCGAAAATGTGACTTACTACCGCAGAAGGTTTAACATTACAGACTCTGCCAATATAAGTGCACGATTAAGGAGCACTTTTGATGAAAACCTGATGGTGTTTATCAATGATAGCCTGATAGCTGGCCACTACCAGCATGGGCTACAAAATCGAGCTATGCCGGCCCACGATGTAGATTATCCAAATGGTGGCATTCCCATAAATGGTAATGCTGGTGGAGATATGTTTATGCAGGTAGAAAATGTAGACTGGAACCAGATCTTAAGAAAAGGTGACAACTACATTACCGTAGCCTTGCAGAACAGGGCGAATGAACCAGGAGGCTTTTCGCTAAGATTGGACTTGGATCAATCTGGAGCACCAGTAATCCGGAAAGTGGATGAAGCGAATGAACATAGAAACCGAGTAGATAAAGAGGCTTTGGCTTTCAATCTATATCCTAACCCAACCACGGGCAAGGTGTATGTTGAGCTTGTTAAATCACCGTCTGATGACAATCAGGTATTGGTGTTTGACCTAAACGGAAAACTGCTTTATCAGCGTACCCTTATCAATCCTGAAACAGGCTTGATGGATATTGATTTGAAAGACTATGCTGACGGTATGTACATTATCCGAATCCGTTCAGGAGGTGAAATGTACCTTGGCAAAAGGGTGATGAAGTTTTAAAATAAAGACTTAAACTGTTTAAATCAGTAAAATCTTTGTGATGGGAGGCTGTCCGAAAAGTAGTTTTCAGACAGCCTCTTTTTTTATTGAAATTTAAATCCCGAAAATGGAAAAATCAGTCTTTTTTTGAACATGGTTAAGTGATTGTATTTCAGGCGTATGTTTTAGAAGAGCTCTCTTCATTTACAGCAGAGAGCTTTTTTGGAAACATCTCCCAGATTGGAAATTTTAGTATACATGTTGAGATCATGATCTGTTGATTACCAGTGCTTTAGTTTGTCGGTATGGTTATGGTTAATCACATTTAGCTGTCATGTATGTTTGATTCCAGTACTCTTGTAAAGTGCACCTACTCTCTAAAGTATTTTGTTGTTAGAATATTACTAATTAAAAGAACAAAACCCTTTGAATTAAATTAACAAAAACCTAAACCTTAACCCCAAATTCTGATGAGTTTACCGCTCCTGCTTTACGAATAGCTTCTCTAGTCGTAAAAATTATTGTCTCAGCACTACATGTTTTGCCTGTTTGTAGACAAACTTTCGTTTTCAAGAATCTAAATATTTTTTAATTGCCGTATTGCTTAGTTGCGAAGTATACTAGGTTCTTGCCTTATAGATTTAAACTTTAACCAATTTCTAAATTAAACTTACTATGGATCCATTTTTAGCACAAATCATCATGTTTGGAGGAAACTTTGCTCCTCGCGGTTGGGCATTTTGCGATGGCCAACTATTACCTATTTCACAATACACAGCCTTATTTTCAATACTTGGAACCACCTATGGTGGGGATGGTAGAACTACCTTTGCCTTACCTGATTTAAGAGGCCGTGTGCCTGTGCATGCAGGTTCAGGTTCAGGTCCTGGATTAAGTTTAAAACGCGTAGGTGAAAAAGGCGGAGCGGAAAATGTAACTCTTTCGGAGGCACAAATGCCTGCCCATAACCATGCAATTCATGGGTCAAACGTGGGAGGAGATGATTCTGATCCAACTACAGGAAATGGATTTGGTACTGCAGCAAACGATTTATATATCGAAACAGCGCCAAGTACAAATATGGGGTCAGGAGTGATGTCCAATGCAGGAGGAGGACAAGCGCACACAAATATGCAGCCATTTGGATGTGTAAATTTCATTATTGCCCTTCAAGGGGTTTTTCCATCTCGAAGTTGATTGTAAGTACCTCCTTAATTTCAAGGAGTTAATAATTAACCAAATTAAACCAAGCTGCACGATGAAAGTCGTGCAGCTTTTATAACCTAACAAAATGAAAACAAAAATATTAAGCTTATTAGCAGTCCTATTGGTTTGTGTCATTCAAGCTTTCGCACAAACAACGGTTTTTTCCGAAAGCTTTGAGACCAACGGAGAAGTCTCCCGCTATAATTCGAACCGTGGTGGAGTTTGTAATGATTTCTTTGATAGAGTTTCTTCAACTCCTTCCTGTTTTGCAGGCCCCATCACAGGGGTAGATGGAACCTGGTATTTTGCTGGAGAGGACGTTGATAATGGCACTGCGGGAGGCGGTCCTGGTAGCGTTACTTTTGTAAACCACAGTATATCTGGACTTTCTAATCTTCAGCTTTCATTTAAATTCGGAACACCAAGAGCGGGTTATGAAATTGATGATGTTATTCTTGTTCAATATTCTATTGACGGAGGTTCTTTTACAAATGCTATTGTTCTACAAGGAAATCCAATAAACGGAACTAATTCAGGGCCTCTAAAAGTTGATACCGACAGAAACCCTACGGCAGCTCCACCCACAGGGGCGGATGTTCCTAGTTCAGGCACAATGAGCTTGTATTCATACAGCATTCCAGGAACGGGGTCAAATATTGTGGTCAAGGTTGTAGTTGATGTTGATGGAGGAACTGAAGAGATTGCGTTTGATTTGGTTAAATTGGAAGGAACACTTGCCGTGAACTTCCCTCCGGTTCTTGCAAACATAGAAGGGGCATCGCTAAATTACACGGAAGGAGACCCTGCTGCACAAGTAACAAATACATTATCTATATCCGATACTGAAAATGACAACATTACCTCAGCAACAGTGGAAATTTCGGCAGGTTTTGCTTCGGGAGAAGATGTATTGTCTTTTACATCCCAATTCGGAGTTACAGGTTCTCAAACTGGAAGCACACTTTCTTTGTCTGGAATTGCCACACTGGCTCAATACCAAACAGTACTGCGCAGCGTAAAATATCAAAATACAAATACAATAAATCCAAGCATCGCAACACGTACTATTCGTTTTCAAGTGAGCGATGGAGGAAATAGTAATTTTCAAAGTAGAAATATCAACTTTACCCAAACCCTTAACGGACCCATTTCTTTGCCCGCTTGTGAAAGCTTTGAAACCGATGGGCATGGAACACGATATTACGCCTATGAGTACGCAAGTGGTAACGATTTTTGGCAACGACATGATGCAAGTGGAGGGGCTCATCCCAGCCATGGTCAAGCGATAATCGGAGCTGATGGAAATTGGATATGGGTTGGCGAGGATGTTGCTTCTTCAAACCCTAACCCTTCCGGACTGGGTGAATTGCTGTTACAATCTTTTAATGCGGGGGCAGGCACGACATTTTCTGTAGATATTGACGTGGCGGTAAGCGATGTGTCGCCATCTAGTTGGGAAACTAATGATTATTTAAAGGTACAATATAAAATGGATGCTGGTGCGTGGACTACCATTGGCGCTTTTTATGGTGATGCTTCAAATAATTTAGTAGCAGATGCCAATCTGGATGGAATAGCCGATCCCGCAGGTATTATACTTACTAATACTTTACAGCGATTTACCTATAACTTCAACACCAGTGGAACAAATTTACAGGTGAGGGTTCAACATAAAAGCGATGGGACAGAGGAAATAGCCTTTGATAGAATCTGTGTTGATGGCAATGTTTCGGGTAACGCTCCTCCGGTATTGGCCAATATAGAGGCTGGCATACTAAATTATGTTGAAGGCAGTGGTGTACAACAGGTAACGAATTCAATTACTGTTTCAGATGCTGAAAGTGATAATATCACAGGCGCAACCATTGTTGTCTTTCAGGGGTTTGATGCCTCAGAAGATGTGCTGAGCTTTACGCCACAATTTGGTGTGGTAGGGGCATACGTTGGAAACACCTTAACCCTTACAGGTTCGGCTACCCCGGCTCAGTACCAAACCTTGCTTCGCTCAGTATCCTATCAAAATACCGATGGCTCTGATCCTTCTTTACAAAACCGCACTATACAGTTTCAGGTTTCGGATGGTGCTGGAAGTAACTTCCAGACCAGGGACATAAGTATAGATGCCTCACTGCAGGCTGCCCAAAGCCTACCTTACTGCGAAAGTTTTGAAACTGACGGACATGGTGTTAGGTACGCTGCATACCAGTTTAATGATGCCAGCAATAATTTTTGGGAGCGTCATGATGCCAGTGGGGGAGCTCATCCAAGTCATGGCCAAGCCATTTTAGGTGCTACCGGTAGCTATATTTGGGTAGGTGAAGATGTTGATGAAGCTTCAAACCCAAACCCAGCTGGTATTGGAGAAATGTTACTTACCCCTTTTAATGTAACATCTCAAGACAGTTTTACTGTGTCGGTAAACCTAGCCGTAAGTGATATTGCTCCGCTGAGTTGGGAAGCAAGTGACTATGTAGTGGTTGAATATAAAATGGACGCAGGGGCCTGGACAAAAATTGGAGCTTTTTATGGCGATGGAACCACCAAAAAGTTGACGGAAGATGCTGATCTAAATGGTATTGCCGATCCGGCTGGTACAGCTCTTACCAACACTTTAGCGCCATTTACTTATGGGTTTACTGCTTCAGGCGGCACATTACAGGTTAGGCTGTTGCACAAAAGCGATGGCTCAGAAGAATTAGGATTTGATAACTTCTGCATAACAGGGTTTTCAAGTTGCAATGAACCTGATATTCCTACAATCAGTACCAGTGGAGTTTGTAATCCACAAACGCTTAGTATTACTTCAGGCAACTTAAATGATGCTACAAACTGGCATTGGTACACCGGTAGCTGTGGAGGTACTTCTGTTGGCACAGGTAATTCAATTATAGTTTCTCCAAATAGCTCTACTATTTATTATGTAAGGGGTGAAGGTGGCTGTGTAACACTTGGCGCATGTGCCAGTGTTACGGTTGGCCCAGATGGAGTTGCTCCAAATCCTGTTTGTCAAAATATAACAGTATATCTAAATGCAGCTGGTACCGTCACAATTGTGGCTGCCGATGTTGATGGCGGAAGTACAGATAATTGTGGTGTTGACTCACTGTATGTTGATAAAACAACTTTTACCTGTGCTGACGTTGAGACAGATACTGTAAGTCTTACGGTATTTGATGCAGCAGGAAATTTTAGTTCTTGTAATGCCATAGTTACAATTGAGGATACCATTAGCCCGGTAATTTCATGCCCTGGTGATGTTACTGTTAGTAATGACGCTGGAGTTTGTGGAGCAACAGTTGCTTACGCTATTTCAGCCACTGATAATTGTGGCGTTGCACCTGATTCCATTCCTGGCTTTTCTACCCTAGGAACTCATAATGGCAAGATTTATTATGTTTCAAATATTGCCTTTACTCCACAAAACGCTTATGCTGATGCTTTGGCAAATGGTGGCTATGTAGTGACAGTAAACAATGCGGCAGAAAACACCTTTTTGGCTCAGGGAATCGCAAATAGATCCCTTTTTGAGGCATGGATTGGATATGATGATAGCGAGGTGGAAGGGACTTTTGTTTGGCAAAATGGAGAAGTTTCTGGATATTCTAATTGGGATGCTGGCAACCCAGATAATGCTGGAAATGAAGACTATGTTGAATTAAAATTTTATGGCGTGTGGAATGATAGAACTGCAACTACAACTATGCCTTACATTCTGGAAAGAAACATTGGTATCCAGCAAATTGAAGGTATTGCCAGCGGTGGTTTCTTTCCGGTAGGCGTTACAGTTAACAAATTTGTTGCAGTTGATGATGATGGTAATTCTGACACCTGTTCATTTACTGTTACAGTTAATGACACTGCCTCACCCACCTTGTTTACAGATAGCATTTGCCTTGGCGATAGCCTTTATGTAGGTGGTGCGTGGCAAACGGTTCCTGGAGTTTATACCGATACTGCAACAGCAGCTAGTGGGTGTGACAGCCTTTTGGTTACCACCTTATACTACCAAGCGGATTCTATTTGCCACTCAAACACTCCCGACAGCCTACTTATCGTATCAGACGCAAGCTGGATGATGAGCACAGAGGTTAACACTGTAGATGCATATAGTTACCCTTGGCGAGGGGTTACCACTCTTCCTGACGTATCTACTTACACCCTTCCTGCAGTTGTAGGTCAGCCGTACCACTATCACTCTATTGACAGTGTTGATGGTGCTCGGGTATTGCGTGGAGACAATGGAATTAGATTTTTCAGAACTACTTTTAATCTGAATGTTGACACAGGTGTAGCTGCACAAATCATCTCACGTATGGATGATGGAATGGAAATTTACATAAACGGACACATGATAGCACGTGAAGCTAACCGAACCACAGCAAACTTTTTAGGTCTTCCTCATAACTTAGTTCTTCTTCAAAATGGTGATCAGGACAATGGTCACAATGGTGATATGGAATTTGATATCGTGAATAATTACCGCTTGGATTCAGTAGTAGTAGCTGGAGAAAATGAGCTTATAATTGCTCTTAGAAATGCACCACAAACTTCTGACAAAGGTGGTTTCAGTTTCCGCATGGAGCTAAAAACCGGTGAAGCTTATATGCCAGAACTTACCGGATACTTGGTTTCTGATATAGAGTGGATGGAAAGCACAGTAACCACTCCAGGGGGAACTAGCTTTAACTGGTCTGGCGTTAGTGGTCTTCCAGCTGCAAATACATTCACTAAAAATGTAATGCTTGGTCAACCATATGGATATTATAGTATCGAAGAAGTACCTGGCTCATTTGCGATAAAGTCTGGTACTGATGTAACCTACTATACCAGAAGATTTACCATTATGGATTCTGCCGATGTAAATGTGCGACTACGTTCTACATTTGATGAAAGTGTGATGATTTATGTAAATGGGGTATTGATCGCGGCAGACTATTCTACAAACTACAGTGACCGCACTCTTGCAGCCCATGATGTAGACTTTCAAGCAGGAGGTACCATAACCAACGGAAATGCCGGAGGAGACTTGTTTGACCAAGTAGAAAGTGTTGACTTTGACAACATACTTCGTAAAGGAGATAATTACGTTACTGTAGCTCTTCGCAATAAAGGTATTACTGACAAAGGTGGCTTCTCCTTACGATTAGATTTAGACAAAGCAGGAAGCCCTGTAATCCGTAAAACCACCTCTGAAAGAAATGGGAATGAAGATAAAAAAGCAAACGACCTTCAAGTGAACTTTAATATTTATCCTAACCCAACCACAGGTAGAGTAATTATTGATCTAATTGAAAGCCCCACTGGAGACAACACAGTTACCGTGCTTGATTTGAATGGTAAGGTGATCATGAATCGCTCCTTGGTAAACCCACAAACAGGCATCATGGATATTGACTTAAGCGAACTTGCTAATGGAATGTATATTATCAGAGTAAAATCTGGGGATACAAACTACCAAAGCAAGCGAGTGATGAAGTTCTAAATAAATCAGTTTTAGCGATTGCAAATCCCGGCTACCAAAATAGGAAGTCGGGATTTTTTTTGAAGGAAGAAAGGGACAAAACCAACTAATCAATCAAATAGGTCAATTACTCTTTTCGGTTGTCTAAGATGTTTTTGTAGTTGTTTTTTTGTGCCTATTTAGTTAGTTTTAATTGATTATCAAGGCTTAGTAGACTTGATTTTTAACCAAAACCTTAACCATGCATCAAGACTATTACCGTTCAAAGCCCTTTAAGGCTATTGTGTATTTCTGCACTTCTGTCATTTTTTCAAATCACCTTATTATGTATTACAATTCCTCACACCTGAGGAGGACAATTCTTGTCTTCCTAGCAATAATGCCTGTTCTTATTTTTGGGCAAACTGTACAAATGGGCTCTGGAACATCAGCGACTGGTGTTAATGGTCCATCACCGGTAAATAATAGGTACCGAAGCCAGCATTACCAAATTGTATATAGTAAAGGCGAGCTAAATGCTGTGGGGATTACAGCTGGCAATATTGAAAGGCTAGGGTTTTACATAGCCTCTTCTACCAGCCAAGCCATACCAGATTATAAAGTAAGTCTGGGCCACACCACGGCTCGCGCTGCCTGGCCGTATCTTACAGATCCTGTTCGTCAAGTATATTATAATGCTTCCTATGCACCTGCAGCCGGAGGTTTTGACATGCTGAGGCTAGACACTTCATGGTACTGGAATGGAGTGGATAATATTATTGTGGATGTATGTTTTGATTACGGAGTGAACCCTAGCATATCCACGGGTACCGTAAGAACTTACAATGACTCTAATTATAGAGTATCGTATGGAACGTCATCCGTTTTTGATCTTTGTGGTACCAGCAACTCAAACAGTACTACAGCCAAACCTCAGGTGCAGTTTGAGTTTACATCACCCACTTTGAATGATGCTGGAATATCGGATATATCTCCAAACGGTCAGGTTTGTAGTGGTTCCCAACCTGTGAGAGCTACGATTATTAATCATGGTACAAATGCCCTTACAAGTACAATGATAAACTGGTCAGTAAATGGAGTGGTACAGACACCGGTAAATTTTGCAGGTTTGCTAAGTGCTCAAGGTGGAAGCGCAGATGTAGCTCTCGGCAACTACTTTTTTGTTCAAGGTGTGAATTATACTATCCAGGCATGGACTACATCGCCTAATGGAAATATAGATGGCAATGGTGATAACGATAGCCTTGGCGTAGAAATGTCAGGTGCTCTTTCAGGTACTTACACTATTGGTGGCGGTGGAGCTGATTATTTAAGTTTTACAAACGCTGTGGCTGATTTGGAAATGTACGGTATATGCGGAGACGTTACTTTTAATGTAGCCTCAGGTGGCTATTTTGAGCAATTGGAAATCAACGAAATACCTGGGGTGAACGCGAATGCTACCGTAACATTTCGGAGTGCAAGTGACGATAGCTCAACTGTGGTTCTTTCGCATGGTGCAAATAGTGCTGCAAACTATACTCTTTATATAAATGGGGGAAGTTGGGTAACCTTCAAAAATCTAACAATAGAGTCTACCGACAATTATTATGACCGTGTGGTTTTGATTGGTGATGAGTCAAATCATCTTTCTTTTGAAAATAATATTATTAGGAATGCGGCAGCTTCAACACCTCATATTCACCGCAATATTGAGGTGGAGAGTAATGCAAATAGCGATTGGTTAAACTTTAGCAACAATAGAATTTATCAGGGACACCGTGGTATTTACTGTGCTTCCCAGTATTCAGATCATTATATCATTACGGGAAATACCTTTTTGCACCAGCGATATGGGGGTGTGGAAATGTATTATGCCGATTTTGTAACGGTAGATGACAATCAAGTAATTACTGATATTACCAATACAAGCGGAATTCAGGGAATATTGGTTTATGATGCGGATAGCAGTGTTTCTATTCAAAGGAATATAGTGCGTGGCGGCATTAACGGTTACGGTATTAGTGTTCAATACAGCGATGCTACCAGCGGTGGTCAGTATTTAGTAGCCAACAACTTTGTGAGTATTGGCAGAAACACCGGTACTACCCGAGGAATTTATCTTTTAGGATGCCGATATGTAGATGTGGTTTTTAATACGGTGAACGTAACTACCCCCAGTACCAACCACTACGGGATACAGGTGAGCAGCTATAATGATAATCGTCTGTACAATAATAATGTTCGTGCAGATGGAGGCTATGCACTTTATGTAAATAGTTCCAACGATGTTGTTGATTCAGATAATAATAACTGGTACACGGGTAGCTCCATTTTAGCCTACTGGCAAGGCACTACAGTTTCAGATTTAGCAGGCTTGCAGGCCGCATCATCACTTGATGCAAATTCCTTTAACGAGCCTCCTTATTTTATCAATGACTCTTCTTTTCAGGCCACTCAAATTTCTTTGAATAATAACGCTGCTCCTTATATTGGAATCGCCACCGATATTGAGGGCGAAGCCAGAGATGGCTCTAATCCAGATATAGGTTGTGATGAATTTACACCCCACAATGATGATGCAGGAGTACTGGCAATTATTCCCCCAGCTACACCTTTTGCACCAAGTACTCTACCAGTAACAGCTGTGCTTAAAAATTTCGGAAACAATACCCTCACTAGTGCTACTATTAATTGGCAAGTGAATGGAGTGTTACAGTCTTCTGTAAATTTTTCAGGTTCCATTGCAAGTGGAGATACCGTTAGTGTACTGCTGGGTAATTTCAATTTTGCTACAGGAACTATTTATTCCGTGGAAGCCTATAGTAGCGTACCTAATGGTAGTGCCGATGGTAATGCAATAAATGATTCTGCCATGGTAGGCCCATTTGCCCCGGCTTTGGGCGGAACTTATACCATCGGTGGTACGTCTCCTGATTTTGCAGATTTTACCACTGCCCTGGAAATATTAAACCTTGGTGGAACTTATGATTCTACCGTCTTTGATGTGCGAAGTGGTACCTACACCGAGCGTATTGTCATTGAGAATTACCCTAAGCTAAACCCTGCAGATCATGTTACTTTTCAATCAGAAGCGCAGGATAGCTCTGCAGTAACGATTACTGAAGGTTATTTGAACTCAAGCACCAATTATGTGGTAGCCCTGCACGGGGCTGTGGGGGTGAGTTTTGAAAAATTAACTATCCAGAATACATCCACAAACTCATATGGTTCTGCTGTCCAGATTGACTACGGATCATCTTATATAAGCTTTAATGAATGTGCAATAATGGGGGGTACAACTACCAGTGCGGCCAGCGCAGCCCTCTATGTTCGAAAAAGTGTCGGTGGATATCCACCACAGCATCATATTTATGTGACCAATTCTAGTCTCTCCGGCACCTATTATGGAGCCTATTTTTACGGATTATCCATCCGAGAGAATAATATTAGGATAGAAGACTGCCATATCAATGACTTTTATGGAACGGGGATTTATGTTTACCTGGCAGATAGCGTTTGGGTGATGAATAATACAATTATACCCCGTTCATCGGTTACTACAAACTCTTATGGAGCTTACCTGTATGATCTTCATGAGGGCGAATTCTCGGGCAACCAGATTCTTGGACATGGCCTTAGGTATGGTGCTGAGTTTGGCTTTCTAGATGGAGTAATTTCAAACCCCTTTATTGTTGCTAACAATTTCATCACAAGTGGAGGGAATGTTTCAAGTGGCCGAGCTGTTTATAGTTATGCATGCACTTATACAAAGTTTGTACATAACAGCTTGTGGTGTAGCAATAGCCAGAATAATTCCGTGGCTTTTCAGGATCATAATAACAATGCAACCATTGATGTATTGAATAATATTTGCCTAAACACGGGTGGTGGCTATGCTTATGATAAAAATTCTGCCAGTGCCCAGCAAACCATAGATTACAATAACCTTTATGCCACTGGCACTTTTCTGGCTAGATATGGAACTATTGATATTTCGGATTTTGCTACTTGGCAAAACACCAGCGGACATGATTCCAACTCCGTTTCTCTTGACCCGCAATTTGCGACCATGGATGATTTGCATACCAGTGCGTCCGGCCTTAATGCCGCGGCCACTCCGCTTAGCTATATAACTACCGATATTGATGGTGATGTTCGCGACCCCTCTACTCCGGATATTGGTGCGGACGAATTTGTACTGGCTGGCAGCGATGCCGCCTTGCTGGAATTTGATGCTCCACGTTTGCCATTTTCTTCAGGTCTGCAAAATGTATATGTGAGCCTTTTAAATAATGGAGGTGACACACTTACAAGCGTGGATATACATTGGGAAGTAAACGGGGTAGCCCAATCCACTTTTGCATGGACGGGCACTTTATCCAGCAGTCAATCCGAAGACTCAATAAGTATAGGTAACTTCAATTTTATGGCAGACACAAATTATACTCTGAAAGCTTGGACGAGTCTTCCAAATGGTAATGCAGATATATTGGCGGCTAATGATACCATTCAAAGTACAAACATTTTTGCAGCGTTATCCGGGACTTACACCATCGGTGGAACAACGCCTGACTTTAGTGATTTTACATCAGCTGTAGCAGCTCTTCAAGCGAGAGGAATATCCAATAATGTGGTATTCGATATACGCGATGGAGTTTATGATGAATACATAAAAATTATACGCTTTGCTAAAACAAATAGTATGGATTCCGTGGTATTTCAATCAGAAAGCGGAAATAGTGCTTCCGTGGTATTACAAACGGGCAATACTAGTGAGCCAACCTTAGGACTTAATGGGATAACAGGGATAAGTTTTAAAAACATAACTATAGCTCATACCTATTATTGGTCTGGGCCGAATGTAATAAGATGGGCTGGTGTGAGTAACCTGAACATTATTAATTGTGAAATTAAAGATTCGCTGTATTCACCAAGCCCTTCTGTCGGTGACTATCTTATCTATAGTCCTTATAATTACCCCAATTATAACATCCGTATTATAAATACGACATTTAAAAATGGTAGGTATGGAATCTATATGAATACTCCAAGTGCCTCTGGTGCAGATAGCAATCTAGTGATTAAAAATTGTGTATTTGATGATCAATATTACCAAGCCATTAATGTCAGATATCTGGACAACCTCGAAATAAGGGGTAATACTATTATCAACCGCAGAGGCCATACTTCCTACGATGGTATGGTTATAGACCAAGTTGGTGGAGTGATAAATATAAGCAATAACCAAATGCGTCACATCACACATTATGGATTGGCACTTTTCAATATATCTGCAGCACAAGGCACACCGGCTACTATTTCCAATAACTACATCCAAATGGAAGGCGCAAATACTGGTGCCATTGGTATTTATCTTTATATATCGAGTTATGTGAACTTGGTTTATAATTCAGTGAGTTCATTTACCACAGCAGCTTCGTCACGAGCTTTTTACGGTTACGTTAATAACAACTCAAATGTTCTTAATAATATTTTTCAGCAACATGCAGATGGTATGGCTACTGAATGGCTGAGCAACAATGTTTCTAACACGGTTTATAATTTTAATAATCTATTTACCCCAGGAGCTACTTTAGGGGAGTATCAAAATACACCTTATGCTGATCTTACGAGCTGGATAAGTGGTACAGGTCAAGATTCCAACTCGGTTTCCATTGATGCCCAATTTAGTGACACCACAGATTACCACGTAGAAAGTGGTGCTCTTGATGGAACGGGAATACCACTAACCTATATAAGCACCGATTTGGATGGCGATCTCCGCGATCCGGCAACACCTGATATCGGTGCAGATGAAATTAGTATCAATACTAATGATGCATCCCTTACAGCTTACCTCAGACCTAGCAAAGTATTTGCCCCAGGCAACCAAACCATTTATGTAGACCTTCTAAACAATGGTTCGGATTCACTTACAAGCGTTCAGATAAACTGGACTGTAAATGGAATGGTTCAGACTGCTTTTAACTGGGCTGGAGCATTGGCCACAGGGCAGGGTGAAGATTCTGTTGCAGTGGGTATTTATAATTTTACACCACTCACCTCACATGATGTAGTGGTTTATACTTCTATGCCAAATGGCCAACCGGATGATTTGCCGGTAAATGATACTGTAAAGAAACTTAGCTTGTACCCCGGCCTGGCTGGTATTTATACCATTGGAGGTGTCTCACCGGATTTTACGGATTTTACCACAGCCATACAAGCCATGAATGATGGCGGCATTGTGACAGGGGTTACTTTTAACGTAAGAGATGGTGTGTATAATGAGCAGCTTACACTCGATCCGGTAATGGGAGCTACCAGTGCTGATAGCATAGTTTTTCAATCTGAAAATGGAGATTCCAGTTTGGTGAGCCTTGAGTTTAATGCCAACAGTGCTGACCGTCATACTATTTTGATAAATGATGCCGATTATATGCATTTCAGAAATATGACCCTAAGTGGGCTTAATACCAATTATGCTTATATCGCTCACTTGGTAGGAAACACGGGTGATTTAAGCTTTGAAAATTGTCGCTTTAGTTTGCCAGTTTCAAATGCCGGAATCTATGGAGTTTATGCCACGGGTGGTTCATCGTGTACCGACCTGAAAATTGTGAACTGTCTCTTTGTGAACGGTAGTTATGGTATTAACATCAATGGAAACAATGGCAGTGGCCTTGTGGTACAAGGAAATCATTTTATCAATCAGCGCAGCTATGGTGCCTACATGTATTATTGGTTAGCACCTCAGATTACCAATAATCATTTCAAAACTAACAACTCAAACACTGGCTACCGTTCGCTGTATTGCGGGGAGTTCCATAGTGATTTTGAAATATCCGGTAACCGTGCCCATGCTCCTGTAGGTTCATATGGATTCTACTTTGACTACTTAGATGGTGGAGTTTCAGCGCGTGGGCTTATAGCAAATAACTTTGTGACTGTGGGTGACAGCAGTGCGAGCAATTCCAACTTTGTAGGGATGCGTTATTTTAGCGGTAGCTACACGGATATTTTTTACAATTCCTTTAATCATGCTTCTAATGTTGGTGAAGCTGTGCAGCTTTTCAGTAGCAGTACGATTGATGTGAAAAACAATATTATGGCTGCTACCAATGGTGGTTATGCCTTAGAGTCTAATATGTCGCCAGCCGCTTTTGATGCGATGGATCATAATGACTTTTATAGCTCCGGAGCCAACCTCTTTAATTATACCTTTTCGAATATTGGTACTATTGCTACACTTGCTTCATGGCAGGGGCAAACAGGGCTTGACGCCAACTCGATTGTAGCTGATCCGCTTTTTGTTTCCAGTGTAGATCTTCATGTAAATCAATCAGCACTTGATAGTGCTGCCATACCTGTGGCGCAGGTTACAGTGGATATTGATGGTGAGCTTCGCGACCCTGTGAACCCTGATATAGGGGCGGACGAGATTTCCTTCCTTTCGGGAGATATTGCAGTTACCGCTATTGGGGGGGTAAGTTCTGGTTGTGGGCTTTCAGACTCTGTTCAAGTAACTATTACCATTGCCAATAATGGTACTGATCCACAAACAGGTTTTGATGTGACCCTTGTGGTGGATGGTGACACAACTATCGAAACTTTTGGTGCAAGCATAGCTAGTGGAGCCAATGCTAACTACATTTTTACTCAGTATTATGATTTTAGCAGTATTGGAACATATAGCATCACCGCCTGGAGTAGCCTTACGGGAGATGTAAATAGTGCAAATGATACAAACAGCACTAGTATTGATCATTTTGCGCCACCTATTATTACTATAACAAGTGATACCACCATATGTGGTGGTACACCTGTACAACTTACTGCAAGTGGAGGTGTCAATTTCTTCTGGAGCACTGGACTCACGGGGCCTTCTATTACCGTAGCGCCAAATGATACCACTGTATATACAGTAACGGTAACAGATGTTAACGGTTGCCAAGCTTTGGATTCGGTAACCGTGTTTGTGAGCAACAGTATCGACTCTGTTTTCATATCAGGCTTTACCTGTGATTCTACTATGGCCGATACCGTGATGAATGTTTATGTAAATCAAGGAGGGTGCGACAGTGTCGTTTACACTGTGCTTACCTATAGCCCGAGTTATATCACCAATTTATCTGATACTACCATTTGTCAAGGTGATACAATAGATTTATTCGGAATGTCTGTAACCATGCCAGGTACTTATTATGATTCACTTAGTACAGTGGGCGGGTGTGATAGCATATTTGCAAAAACAGTGATTGTCAATCCTTCTGATACGCTAATCCTTCCTATAAAAACTATTTGTCAGGGTGACAGCTCACAAATTTTTGGAACGTATAGATCAGTTGGAGGTACTTATGTTCGTAACCTTACTAACCGGTATGGTTGTGATAGTGTTGAGGTTTGTGAGTTGGTTGTAAACCCAGTTTTCAATGTATCCATAAATGCCTCAATTTGCGAAGGACAATCTATACTTGTGGGAGGGGCGGCACAAACTATGGCCGGAACTTATTATGATACCCTGCAAACGAGCTTGGGCTGTGATAGTGTTCTCGCTACCATAGTGTCAATTACTCCGGTAGATTCTACCCAATCTACCACCAATCTTATTGCAGGCGATAGCCTTTTGGTTGGCGGTGCTTATCAAACTACCAGCGGCACCTACTATGATACATTTACCGCAACCAATGGTTGTGATAGTGTTCACGCCATCGTGCTCAATTTCCTATCTCCTGCAAGGTCACTTACATACAGCGGCAACTCCGGATTTATAAATTCAATAATCAGTCCTACTCAAGGAGATGCGTATTCTCAGTTTAATTTTGAAGTCGAGTTTACGGATACCAATGGTATCTTACCTCCTTTTGGTTTCCCCCGTGTGATACTGGATTTTGAGGGCAATGGTATTTTTAATAATACAAATGACCGTACCATAATAATGACCGAGGTAGATGCCAACGATACAAATCCCTCTGATGGTAAGATATACTCAGCAAGTATTAGTGGTCTGCCAATTGGCGTTAATTGGGAAACGCGGGTAGTAGTGGTAGAGGGTGGTAATACCACAGTATTGGGTCCTCAGGTATCTGCGCCTCAGGTGCTCGCTTTGCCGGATGTTGAAATATTTGCCAATGATATTTCATTCTCTGATCCAAATCCAGCAGTGTCATCACCTCTTACCATATCTGCTACTGTCCACAATGCCTCAGATTATGATGCACAAAACTTTGTAGTGCATTTGGTAAATCAATTTGATACCACGATTGCCTATCCAGACATTACCATAAGTAATTTACCGGCTCGCAGCAGCACCACTGTAAGCTGGAATATCACTACACCTGCAGTAGATGCCTGGTGCCCTATACAGGTATGGGTAGATTATACTAATGTAATTTCTGAAACCAATGAGTTGGACAATACTGCATTACGACCCTTTACCAATGGAAACTTTAATATACCGGGAGCCATCAATGTAATAGCGAACACCAGTCCATCTGTACTTTGTTCCAATCCAGGTTCTTCGGTTACCATTTCAGGGTTTGCATACTATACCGGTACGGCCGTGCCGCTTACAGATAGCAGCGTGGCGGGTGCTCAGGTAGACTTTACAGTAGGAGGAGCCACTTATACGGCAGTTACCAACTCACTTGGTAATTTCTCTAAAAGTGTACCTGCTCCCATAGCAATAGGCGGGTATTCGGTGCTGGGAACGGTTACTGATTTTACCCTTACAGGGAACTTGAGCACGTCATTTCAGGTAAAAAACTGTGGGTGCAGCTTACCCGACCTGAGAACTACAGTGTCAACTTCGGCTCATACAATTATTGCCGGTCAAAGTGTTACAGGAAGCTTTACGGTAAGTAATATTGGTACAGCATTAGCACCAGCCAGCGTACTTACGTTAAATCAAACAGGAGGAGCACCAGCTTTGATCAATGAGCCCGTGCCAGCATTAGCACCAAGTGCAAGTTCTATTTATAATTTTCCAGCCATTACGTTTAATGTGCCTGGTACCTATAGCATTTGTGCTACAGCCGATGGAACATTTTCTATAGCTGAGTGCACAGAAAATAATACTGCCTGTGCTACCATTAGGGTGTTGCCCAATCTACCAGATATTATACCAGTGTCAGGGCCTGGAAATAGCAGCTACTTATGTAATGCAGTTAGCCCGGCATTTACTGTTAGAAATGCAGGAGGAGTGGCTACCGGGCAGTTTGTTTGCAAGGTAGATGTTTCGAGAAATGGGCTACCGGAAGGAACTTTTTATCATACTATTACCAATATTCCGGCACAGCAAAATGTAGGCTTTAGCATTCCCTATAACTACCCAAGTGTAGGCTCCTATAGTTTCGTTGTTTCTTGTGATACTAATGTGGTCACGGGAGGTATTGTAACCGAGGTAAGTGAGCTTAATAATACCGGAACTTACGGTAAGCAGATAAATGCTTGTATGCCAGATTTGGCAGTGGTCGGTTGTAGGCCACTTCGGGTAAGTCCTTTAGATCCGCAATTTCCTGGTTCGGTAGATTATGAAATTTACATCCGAAACGGAGGTAACGCTACTGCGACCGGGCCCATCCCTATTCGCTTTACGGTTACTCCCGGAAACGTATTCAACACTACTTTCCCCGGAAACCTTGCTCCAGGACAGACGGCAACGGTTACAGTAAATACCGCATCTGTGGCACCGGCTACGGCTACCCTCACCGCTACCATTGATCCGCTTAATGCAATTGCAGAATTTAGTGAGTCAAATAATAGTGCTTCTGATGACCTGTGTTGGGAATTTCAGCCAGTGCCGAAATGTTATGGCAACTTTTGGGATAAATCTTATTTGATAAACCAAACGGCTTTCTTGTCCGTGGGTGTGCAGGTTGAACACCTATATGAGGCATCCTCGGTTGATGTGCAATTTGAAGTAAGTGGACCGGGAATAGTAGGTACACAAAACTTAGGTAATGCAACTATCAATAATGTGCACAAAACATGTGTTTGTCCTGTGGCGGCTACATTGCCTTCCAATTTTGTTTTCAATCAGGTAGGAACGTACACCTTTACCATGACGGTAGATCCAAATAATGTTTACAACGAATGCAATGAAGGGAACAATGTATTGGTAAAAACTGTGACAGTGGGTAGTGCACCTGATATGCGTATTCTCTCGCAATTTATAAATCCAAGTATGCTCAACCCTGATGTAAATGATACTGTGGGTATTATAGTTACCTATGAAAATATTGGGCATCAAAACATTAATGACCAAATGGAGCTAAAACTCTTGGTAAATAATGTGCCTATTGATTCTATAAAACCAGTGAGTGGATTGGTTACTGGAGATAATGCATCCTTCAATTTCCCAATGGTTTGGGGAACCAATATTCCCGGTGCACATATTATCCGTGTTATTATAGATTCTGATAATGAAGTACTCGAAACAGATGAGCTGAATAATGAAGCGACCCGTGCCATTGTGGTGGGCGATGCTGCCAATTTGTATTTCCAAAGCTTGATAGCTAGTAATGCCGCTCCAGCCTTGCTAGACACCATTATACTAACTGCAGAAATCGGAAATGGAGGTGATGTGGATGCTATGGCAGATGTAGCATTCTCATATATAGATGATATTGGGGATACTATATATATTGGAGCTGTTCCTGTAAATGTGGCAAAACATGATAGTGCTGCTGTGCAACTGCCATGGTGGGTACAGGATGTGAATACCACTATTGTTGCAGAGATTACTAATACTAATACCCTTGAATTTTTGTACACCGATAATATGGCGACTATTCCAATAGGGGGGGTTGCTATAAATATAAGTGCTACTGACGCTTGTTATGCTAATGCCAACGGTACGCTGACAGCAGCAGCTAGTGGAGGAGTAGCACCTTATAGTTATACTTGGAGTACAGGTCAACCTGGGGCGGTACTTACTGATGGACCGGGTTCTTACTCAGTAACGGTACAGGATGTCAATGGTACTTTAGCACAAGCTATGGGAACTATAGGCGTGGCGCCTGGTACTTTGATGCAGCTGCCTTCTGTTGCGGTTTGTCAAGGAGATAGTGTATTGATATTTGGCAAGTATAGACATGTAGCAGCAACATATAGAGATACAATTTCCGGTGCGGGTGGCTGTGATACGGTGCAGGTAGTTACGTTGAGGTACAAGCCTATCCATAATATCACATTGCCCACTTTAAATATTTGTGAAGGTGATAGCGCTATGATTTTAGGTGCCTATCGCACTGCGAGTGGATTGTATATTGACTCATTGACCAACGTGGGAGGTTGCGATTCTATTCGCAGTCAGGCGTTGATTGTAAACCCTGTAGATACCACCCATCTTACTGCCACCACCAATGATCCAGCACAGGCCGGAACCTTTATAGCGCAGCTTACAGCAATGAGTGGATGTGATAGTACTGTTATTACCGTGGTAACTTATGTACCGGGTAACTGTCCATCAATTGATTCCATTACTATTTCTGCCGTTACCTGCGATAGCACTATGACTGGAATAAATTCTCAAACTTTTGTTGGTAGTGATGGCTGCGACAGCATCGTAACCACCATTACCACATATGACTCGGGCAGCATGATGGCCTTGCCGGCAAAAATGATTTGCGAGGGCGATAGTATAATGATTTTTGGAAACTATGAGAAGATGGCCGCGGTGTATTACGATAGTTTGGCTAATCAGAACGGCTGTGACAGCCTTATTAGTTGTGAGCTTATTTTGCTAAGAAGTGATACCGTTTATCAGTCTTCTACCACCACCGATTCTACCATGGCAGGAGTGTTTGACACGCTATATACCAATGTGGAGGGTTGTGATAGCCTGGTTATCACCACCATAATTTATAGCCCACTGCCATGTACCAATGATAGCCTTACGGTAAATGCAGTAACCTGTGATAGCACGATGGCGGGTACAGTCATCACCACCTATCCGAAGCAAGACGGCTGCGATAGCGTGGTAACCACCATTACTACTTATGACCCGGGCAGCATGACGACCTTACCGGCAAAAATGATTTGTGATGGCGATAGCCTGATGATTTTTGGACTTTATCAAAACATGGCCGGCACGTATTACGACAGCCTTCAAAACCAGAACGGCTGTGACAGCATTCTGAGCTGTGAGCTGATGGTAAAACCAAACGTAACAGTAAGCGTGACGGACAGCATCTGTCCGGGCGATGGTCGCTTTGTGGGCGGAGGCTATCAAACCACAGCCGGGGTGTATTATGATACATTGATGGCCAGCAGCGGTTGTGATAGTATTTTAGTTACCACTTTAACAATCCGCACGGATCCCGTGTGTGGCGTGGTACCAACATCAGGCGACAGCCTGGTGATAGTAACGGAGCCCGGTTGGATGAAGAGTACCGTAACCAATACAGCAGAAGCAGGAAGTTACCCCTGGACAGGTGTAAGCAGTTTGCCAACAGTAGGCACATATATATTACCGGCAGAGATAGGCCAGCCCTACCCATGGCACTCAATTGACAGCGTGGAAGGGGCCCATGTGTTCAAATCAGGCAATGGTGTAACCTTCTTCCGCACCACCTTTACCCTTACGGTAAATACTGGTGTGATGGCTCAGATCCGCAGTTTTATGGACGATGGCATGGAGATTTATGTCAACGGGCAGATGCTGGCAAGAGAAGATGACCGTGATGCCGACAACTTTAGAGGAGCCCAGCACCACCTAATGCTAATGGCTGATGGCAACCAGAGCAATGGAGATAATGGCGATCAGGCCTTTGATGTGGTAAACAATTACCGCATGGATAGTATGGTGCATGTAGGACAAAACGAACTGGTGATAGCTCTAAGGAATGCGCCTCAAACTTCGGACAAAGGAGGTTTTAGTTTCCGTATGGATTTGAAAACGGGCGTACCATCAGTACAGCTTTTATCACAATACATTGTGTCTGATGCCGAATGGATGAAGAGTACTGTGACAACTCCAGGCGGATCTAGCTGGAACTGGCCAGGAGTGAACAACCTTCCGGCAGCCAATACCTTTACCGAAGAGGTGGAACTGGGCCAGCCTTATCACTGGTACAGCACGGAAGAAGTACCGGGTTCATTTGCCATCAAGGCCACCGAAAATGTGACTTACTACCGCAGAAGGTTTAACATTACAGACTCTGCCAATATAAGTGCACGATTAAGGAGCACTTTTGATGAAAACCTGATGGTGTTTATCAATGATAGCCTGATAGCTGGCCACTACCAGCATGGGCTACAAAATCGAGCTATGCCGGCCCACGATGTAGATTATCCAAATGGTGGCATTCCCATAAATGGTAATGCTGGTGGAGATATGTTTATGCAGGTAGAAAATGTAGACTGGAACCAGATCTTAAGAAAAGGTGACAACTACATTACCGTAGCCTTGCAGAACAGGGCGAATGAACCAGGAGGCTTTTCGCTAAGATTGGACTTGGATCAATCTGGAGCACCAGTAATCCGGAAAGTGGATGAAGCGAATGAACATAGAAACCGAGTAGATAAAGAGGCTTTGGCTTTCAATCTATATCCTAACCCAACCACGGGCAAGGTGTATGTTGAGCTTGTTAAATCACCGTCTGATGACAATCAGGTATTGGTGTTTGACCTAAACGGAAAACTGCTTTATCAGCGTACCCTTATCAATCCTGAAACAGGCTTGATGGATATTGATTTGAAAGACTATGCTGACGGTATGTACATTATCCGAATCCGTTCAGGAGGTGAAATGTACCTTGGCAAAAGGGTGATGAAGTTTTAAAATAAAGACTTAAACTGTTTAAATCAGTAAAATCTTTGTAATGAAGTCCCTCATAGTATATGGGGGACTTTAATTTTACTGGGAAACGCTCTCCCACTTTGGTATTAAACCGTATTCTTGGTTTGAAAGACATGCTTTGATAATCAGTATTTTAAGAGTAGCGGTATGATTGTGGTTGAGGAAAGTGTTTAGCTAAATTGAATTGTCTTGTTGGAAATGAGTGGTTTAACCTTTCATTTTCGATAAACCAAACCAAAACCTTAACCTATGATTTCTATTAAACCCTTTTGGGTACTTATGCTTTTGTTTTGCAATAGTTCCGTCTTACTTGCCCAAGGCAGCAATTCAGCGAAATCGAATTTCCCCAAAAATAACACTAAGCAAACCGAAAAGGTTAGTTCCATTTTACTAAAGCTTTATACAAATAGTATAGCTCCAGAAGAAGAAGAGAAAGCATTACAGCTAAACCTAGATCTTTTAATGACTCAAGGCAGTATGATTCGTATTGAAGCTACTGCGGTTAAAGATGGTGAGGTGCTAGCTAAGCAACTTAAAAGTTTGGCTGCTAAAGATATTCAGGTTTATAAACGAATAGTAAATGCCTGGGTAAATATTAAGAACATACCTCAGTTGGAAGAGCTTGAGGAGTTACGGTATGCAAAGCCTGTTTATCGGCCAATTACAAATATTGGTTCGGCCAACTCTGAAGGTGATTCCGCTCTAGCGGCAAAAATGACTCGCTCAAAGTTTTGCTTGGATGGAAGTGGAGTAAAAATTGGTGTACTGTCAGATACGTATAACGCAAACTCTGGCGCTACTTCTGGAGTGAGTACTGGTGATTTGCCTGGTGTGGGAAATCCCAATGGATATACAACTCCTGTTACCGTAGTGGCAGATTTGACTGCGGGTAGTGATGAGGGTAGAGCCATGTGCGAAATTGTGCATGACTTGGCACCAGGAGGTGAATTATTCTTCGCAACGGCATTTACCGGACAAGCCGGTTTCGCCAGCTATATCGAAGATTTATATGACTTACACAGCTGTGATGTCATAGTAGATGATGTGTTTTATTACGAAGAGCCATTTTATATGGATGGGGTAATAGCTCAGGCTTGTGATTATGTTAATTCCAAAGGAGTGGCTTATTTTTCATCGGCTGGTAATAATGCACAATCTTCATACGAAGCACCATTCAGGAATAGGGCAGGAAGTCGCTGGCATGATTTTGATCCGGGTCCAGGCGTGGATACAATGCAGTCTATTACTGTAAATGCAGGTTCCGATATTCGAATAGTTTTACAATGGGATGACCCATGGGGTTCATTATCCCCAAAAGGAGCACAAACAGATATTGATCTTTACCTTTATGATGCTGCAGGAAGTTCGGTATTATTATCTGCAACGGATAATAATCTCAATTTGGATCCAACCGAGTTTATTTCAGGTAAGGCTAATGGATCGGGGACAGTTACATTTAATATTGCCATTAAGAACTATTCTGGCCCGTGGCCATCGTCACTTAAATGGGTTATTTGGGGAGGAAATGGACTTATGTATGAATATGCGCCAACGATCGCAAGTGGGCTATCTACATGTTTAGGGCATTCCAATGCGGCTGGGGCAATGGCTGTTGGAGCAGCACCTTGGTTCAGTAGTCCAGCTTATGGAACTAACCCTCCGCTGCCTGAGCCCTTCACTTCTTCGGGGGGAACTCAAATTCGATACGACTTAAATGGAAATTCAATTACGCCAATTGACCGTTTTAAACCAGAATTTACAGCTATTGATGGAGTTAGTAATACCTTTTTTGGAAATGGTCATTTTTTCTTTGGTACTTCAGCCGCAGCTCCACATGCGGCAGCTGTTGGGGCTTTAATGATTGAAGCCAACGAAAACCTGAATCCTACCGAGGTTAGAGATATCTTCAAGAATTCAGCAATAGATATGAGCACCAGCGGTTTTGACTATCTCACGGGTGCGGGTCTCATTCAGGCTGATGTAGCTATGCAGGAGGTTTATGATAACCTTTGTAATATAAGTTCAATATCGGTCGACTCTGCTCCAACATTAGAAATTGGTGACACAACCTATTCCGTGGGTATTATAGTAAAATATGCAGGAGCCACCTGCAACGATTCATTGTTGGTAAATGGAGAATTATTTGAAGTAACCAACCTGGATTCAGTGGCTGTTATTTTTTCTGGACTCGTAGCTGATGGTCTTCCTTTAGATGTTACTGCTTCTTTTTCGAGTCAAACCGGATGTAGTCTTACAGTCAGCGCTCTTTTTACTGCACCTATCACACCATCTGTTAGTATCCCAATTGATACTTTGGTGATTTCTGAGATTATGTATGATGCTCCTGAAACAGGACAGGATTCCTCGGAATTTATAGAAATATATAACCCCATATCTAAAAGTGTGGATATGACTGGTTTTTACTTTAGTGAAGGAGTCAATTATACATTTGGTAATGTAATATTACCAGCCGAAAGTTATGTGGTAGTGTGTGGTGATAGCCTTTCACTTTACAATAACTATGGTGTTTCAGGTTATGAATGGAATGGAGTACTCCACAATGGTGGTGAGGATATAGTGCTGAAGGATGCAAGGGGAAATACGCTGGATTCTGTAGATTATGACGATTCATCGCCATGGCCAACAAATGCAAAAGGAGATGGTCCTTCAATAGTGTTGTGTGATGTGGGGAGCGATAATAATATTGGTTCTAACTGGACAGAGTCTACCTCTCTTACAGGTACATCCGTAAACGGAAATGCTTTAAAAGGTTCGCCAGGTACGGGGGATGTAGCATGTGGTTCGTGCCCCACCCCAGATTCCACATTCGTCACCATTCTTAGCTGCGACTCAACCCTTGTAGGGAGCACATCAACATTATTTTCTAATGCCAGCAAGTGCGATTCTGTTCATACCATTATAACCATGTATGATGCTGGTTCTACAACCTTATTAGCTTCCATATCGATATGTTCAGGAGATAGCATATTCATTTTTGCAGAATGGCAAATGTCAGGAGGGATTTTTTATGACACCCTTCAAACCCAGCATGGTTGTGATTCTATTTTAAGTCAAGAATTGGTTGTGGATTCAATTATCAACTCTTCTGGCACAGAAATAACTTGCTTTGGAGATAGCGTTCTAATTTTTGGCAATTGGGAAATGATTTCAGGAGTGTATAGTGACACTTCTTCTAATATTAATGGTTGTGATAGTATTCATACGATTTCACTTTTGGCGCTACCAATATCTACAGGTAGTAGTGCCTTAGAAATTTGCGAGGGGGATAGTCTCCTTATTGGTGGTAGCTATTATGGAATGGCGGGCGTGTATAATGATACACTTATAGGGAGTAATACTTGCGATAGTATAGTTAGAGTCACCCTTACAGTTAATCTATTGGATACTGTTTATCAAAGTACTACAACCGGACACCCATTACAGGCTGGAATTTTTGATACCACCTATACCAACAGCAATGGTTGCGATAGTACAGTTATTACTACGGTAACATATTTGCCAACGAGCTTAGACACTTTGGTAATTACTGAAATAATGTATAATCCACCAGAAAGCGGTGCGGATATTCATGAGTATATAGAAATTTATAACCCCGGTCTGATTACCGTTGATATGACAGGGTACAGCCTCAGTGATGCTGTAAACTACACTTTTGGTAATGTTTCAGTTCCTTCTGGAGGATATGTTGTAGTGTGTAAGGATAGCTTAGCGCTTTACAGTCAGTTTGCCGCAAATGGGCATCAGTGGTCTGGGTCTGGAGTCTTATCTAATGGAGGGGAGCTTATACTTTTAAAAGATGCATTAGGTAACACAATAGATTCAGTTCCGTATTCACCAACAGGAACCTGGCCTATTGGAGCTGATGGAGATGGCCCATCCGTAGTTTTATGTGATTGGACTGCTGATAACACTATTGGTAGCAATTGGATAGAATCAACTAGTTCTACCGGCAATGTAATAAATGGAAATATGCTAATGGGCTCACCAGGCGCTGATGATGTTGCTTGTGGTCCTTGCACTACGGTAGATTCTACTTTTATAAATTTAGTTACCTGTGATAGTAGCTTACAAGGAGTGGTAGTAGTTACATTGACAAATCAAGATGGTTGTGATTCCATAATCACAACTACTACCATATTGGATCCGGGTAGTGTAACCCAACTTGCAGATAAATCGATTTGCAATGGCGATAGTACGCTGATTTTTGGAATGTATCAAACCTTGGCAGGTACATACTATGACAGTTTGATTAATAAGAATGGTTGCGATAGCACGTTGAGCCGTGAGTTAATACTAAACCCAACGTATTCAAACTTTTTGACTCCAATGAGTATTTGCGATGGTGATAGTGTTTTGATTTTTGGATTATATCAAGATATGGCAGGTGTTTACTATGATACCCTCAAAACTACCCACGGTTGCGATAGTATTATTGGTATAATGTTAGCAATTAATCTTTCGGATACCGTTCAACGTTTCACTACTACTTTAGATAGCAGTTTAGCGGGAATTTTTGATACTCTGTATACCAATGTAGAAGGGTGTGATAGTGTGGTTATCACAACGGTGGTATACGCTGGGGTACCTTGTGTAAATGATTCAATAATTGTGAATGCCATAACCTGCGATAGTACTTCGGCAGGAACTACAATTGTAAGTTACCCCAAAGTGGATGGGTGTGATTCTATTGTGCTCACCATCACTATTTACGATGGAGGAAGTGTAATGGCATTACCAGACAAAATGATTTGCGAAGGCGATAGTATTCTTGTGTTCAATACATATCAATATATGGCTGGTACTTATTATGATACTTTATTAAATAGTAATGGTTGTGACAGTTTATTGAGTTGTGGATTACTTGTGAACCCTACCTATGAAACGCAAAGTAATGTTTCTATTTGCTCAGGTGATAGCCTCCTCATTTTCGGAGAGTATCAAGGAATGGCAGGAGTATATGTAGATACTTTACAGAGTCTCTTAGGCTGCGATAGTATTCATACTGTGGTGCTTGTGGTTAAGCCCAATGTTATGACAAATGTAAAGGACAGCATTTGCCCTGGTGAAGGATTATTTGTGGGAGGAGCTTACCAAACTACAGCAGGAGTTTACTACGATACGCTGACAGCATTCAATGGCTGTGACAGCATCATTGAAATAACCTTATCTGTACGTACTGACTCAGAGTGTGATGGTAAAGTAGTCGGTGATAGTGTAACAGTGGTGACGGGAAAAAGCGGTTGGATGAAAAGCACAGTAACTAATATTGCCGAGGCGGGATCCTACCCTTGGCGAGGAGTAAGTGATTTACCTGCTTTGGCAACCTTTACTATGCCTGCAGAACTAGGTCAACCTCACCATTATCATAGTATTGACAGTGTTGATGGTGCTAAAGTTTTCAAAACTGGTAATGGCATTACTTTTTTCAGAACAACATTTAATTTGACGGTAGACACAGGTGTCAGTGCAAGGTTTAGAAGTTATATGGATGATGGTATAGAAATTTATATAAATGGCAAAGTGGTAGCACGTGAGAGCGATAGGGAAGTAGCCAACTTGACTGGTGTACAACATCATTTAATAGTACATCAGAATGGAGATCAAGAGAATGGCGCTTTAGGCGAACAAGAATTCGATGTTGTAAATAATTATCGGATGGATTCATTGGTGCATATTGGTAGCAATGAGCTTATTATTGCTTTACGCAATGCGCCTCAAATTACAGATAAAGGCGGCTTTAGCTTTCGTATGGACATTAAAACAGGCGAACCCTATATGCCAGTGTTTACGGGTTTCATTGTGTCAGATGCAGAATGGCAGCAGAGCACAGTTACTACTATTGGAGGATCAAGTTGGAGCTGGCCAGGCGTTAGTAGCTTGCCTTCTTCTAATACGTTTACACAAGATGTCAAACTTGGGCAGCCTTATAGTTGGTACAGCACCCAGGAAATAAATGGATCGTTTGCAATTGAGGCTACAGAGAATGTGACCTATTATAGAAGAAGGTTTACTCTAGTAGATTCAGCGGATATCAATGTCCGTTTAAGAAGTACGTTTGATGAGAATATTATGATTTTTATAAATGATAGCCTACTATCCGGACATTTTCAACATAATCTCATGAACCGTTCCCTTCCTGCTCATGATGCATGGTTTCCAAGTGGCGGAGTGCCTGTAAACGGTAATGCTGGGGGAGATATGTTTATGCAGGTAGAAAATGTTAATTTTGATCAAATTCTTCGTAAAGGTGATAATTACATCACTGTTGCTTTGCAGAATAGAGCTAATGATAAGGGAGGTTTTTCCCTAAGATTGGATTTGGATAAGGCTGGCGCTTCCGTAATACGGAAAGCTGGAAATGCGAACAATAGGGTGATTAGGGAAGAAGTGAAACTTGAATTGGATTTTGACTTGTATCCAAATCCTACCACAGGGCATGTGCATATTAGCTTGTTAGAAGGAACTTCTGATGATAATGAAGTTGTGGTAACAGATTTAAACGGTAAAATACTTTTGAGGCGCGCTTTGGTACATCGGGAAGCTGGTGCTATGGGTTTGGATTTAGGGTTTTTGCCTAAAGGAATTTATATGGTTAGGGTTAGATCAGGGGAGGTATTTAAAGGAAAACCTCTTGTGAGGTTTTAGTGGCAACTCATCTTGCTATTTGAGGGGCTTACATTTGTAAGCCCTTCTTATTTTACAGAAAGCGATCAATATTGTATGCTGCTGGTAATGGATTTCCAGTTGTCAAGTAATCCAGAAAGGTATTAGATAGCTGTGGAGCCATAAGTGCTGCTCTTGACCCCATGCCGTTGAATACCATTACATTATCTTTCAGCTTTCCAATGATAGGTTTGCGGTCTTTCGTGTTGGGACGTACTCCAGCTTGGTGATTAATAACTTCATATTTCCCAGAATATATTTTTTCTAAATCAGTTTTCAAGCGCTCTATTCCATCACCAGTAGGCATGTCGTTTAACTTGTCCCAATGGTAGGTGGCCCCTATTTTAAATTGTTTTTTACCAAGCGGGATGGCAAAAATAGAGCTATGTAAGATATTGTTTTCAGACAATCCATCCGTTTCGATGGTCATCACTTCTCCACGGGTGGGAGTAAAGGTGTTTTCAGGCAGTACTTCCCAATCTTTTAATAAATGACCATTACATAGTATTATGACTTGTCCAGATTCTGCTAGAGTAGAAAGATCATTTTTCGGAAATGGTGTCTCAGTAATAAGAATACTATTATTATTACAAAAAGCCTTGTGAGCGTTCAAGAAGCTTTGTGTATCAAGCCATCCAATGCCCTCAATAACTCCCAGTCCATGCGGTGCCAGTAGGTTCGGATTAGTGTTTTTTGCTAAACCTTTTAAGAACTGCGAATGGAAAACATTATCCTTTTTTTCCTCCCATAGGTTTATCTCGCCTGCATTAGCAAATATATGATGGATAGTGCTTTCATGGTAGAACTTAAATCCAGTTAAGACTTCTTTAGTTTGATAAAAATCAGGGATATGAGTCATAAATTCATCGGCTCCCTGAACCATTTTTAATCTTTTCAAGACTATTGGGTTGACTAAACCTGCGGCAACCTTTGAGGATGAGGATAGGGAAGGCTGATCAACAATATGGTGTTTAATGCCTTTTGCAAGAAGTTGAAATGACAAGGTGGCCCCAGCCAAACCTCTACCAACAATAATTATATCTTTCATATCATTAAAAAAGCCCTTTTACATTTACGTAAAAGGGCTTTAAATTTATTGATTAGGAGAAATCAATACTCCCAAAGATCATGTTCGAAATTGCGAAGCTCTTCTTTTATCTGCTGAGCCTCCAATAACTGATCAAGAGGTGAATTTCTCTTGTAGTCTTTAATCTGGCGGTCATAAACATTATCTTCCTTATAAATCACAGAGTTAAAGTAACGTATGTGGAAAATTTGGTCATATGTTAAACGTGCCGCATTGTTTTGGTTATTGAAAGCGGTGTGTGTGGACAATGCATAACGTGCATCTGGAAACCAAACCCAAAATAGAGTATAAACATCTTGTGTAGAAGGGTTTCTTACCACAGGCGAAATTCCGATAATTCGATTCTTCATTTCCCCACGTTGCTTATCAAAGAACCAGTCAGATTTAATCTGGTAGGCTAGTACATCTTTGGCAGTAATTTTAATAGTATCTACTGCTAAATACATACTCGGGTCTTCGGGATCCCAAAGAGTGTCAACCTTCGAAGCATACTTTTGAACTTGCTCAGGCGTAAGCGGTATTTCAAAACGATCGTCCGCAAAAACCTCCACAATTGTTCCTTCGTTTAGAATTCCATCAACTAAAACATCGTAAAGACTCTTTCTATCGGGAATGGCCTGAATAGGATAATAAAGGTGATGATTGATTTTCTCGCGAAGATCAATTCTTTCCCAATGGCGAGTACTCCACAGCATATCCGATTCCCTTAAATAAGGGTAAGGAAACACTTGATTGTGGTGGTAGTGCTTGGGTGGGTCGGGAATGATACCATCATCCTGAGGCGTAAGAACTTGAGCCTGTGAAGAAAAACTCACAGCCATAGCTCCAATCATCATTAAACTTATTATTATCCTTTTCATCGTATTCTATATTATTAATTAACGTCTATAGAAATGTTGCCAATTTGAGGTACACGGGTTCCTTTACCAGCTACAACAGCCTTAATATTTCTTATAGAAATGGTAGAACCGGGTCTAAGCTTAGAAATACGGGTTTTTACACCTTCTGGTAGCTTATCGCCACGTACTTGCTCTGGTGGAAAACCAGGAACAGCAATTTCAAAAGCTGTAACCGTTAGATCTAAGTCAAAAGGAAAATCTTGATAAGTAGCCTTAACAACGGCTTTACTGATCAAACTCTTGGACATAATACCTTCTGATTTCCCAAAAACACTTCCTTGTGCTGGTGGCAAACCTTTTACACGGAATTCTTTGCTACCCATATTACGGCTTACTGTTTTGCCGTTTTCGTCTATTTCTTGAACAGAAACGCTTATGGACATTTCTCTACCAGAGACATTAGTTACATCTGCCATATAAGTTCCGTTACCAAGTTTTTTGATACCAGGACCGGTTACCGTTAACTTTGATGGGTCTACACCAGGAACGCCAATGTCAAGAGGGTTGTCAACACCTCTATATAGCACATTCATCTTAGTTGGAGAAATTACAACTGAAGGAGGAGCTACTGTGTAGCTTGCTTCAATAGGGTACTCAATAGGATCTTTACCCATTTGACTAATCTTGATAACTCCAGCCCACTTTTGTTCTCCAACAGAGGAAGCTTTAAATGTAACCTTTCCCTTCCCATTTTCGATTTGCTCAGAAGAAAGAGCTTGTCCGTTAATGGTGATTTCAGGCTCCTGGGTGTCATCATATGCCGCCAAGAAAACTTCAGCCTCATACTCGTCACCTTGAGTTACATAATTAGATTTTGGCATAACGATAGCACGTACACCAGTAAACTTCAAGTCGCTTTTACCAATGTTACGCTGCAGCTCACTAATTACATCTGATTCAGTATTACGAACCTTAGCTTGATAATCTGTAAGGAATGGTAAAATAGCAGCCAATGGGAAGTGCTCAAAGTTTGCGCTTTCCCAAGAGGTTTTTACTTTGTCTTTACCTACTTCTTGATCTCCAGTGTCAAAACTTGTAGCAATGTTTGATTGAAGCTGAGGTTTATCAGCAACATATTGAGATACATTATCTCTATATGCATCAATTTTACTTTTTAATTCAGAAGCATGCTTTTGATTTAGAAGGTAGTTAATTGGTTTCTCACGGGCATCCAAACTTTTAGGAAGGCCTGTTTCTTTATCTACACCACCACTCACTTCTATAAGATCAGTTTTTAGCTGCGCTATATAGTTGTAAAGATCATCAGACTGCTTCTTCACTTCCTGAGCTTTTGTGTTCCACTCACCAGCTTTTTCTGGGTTTTCAGAAGCGGCTGCTGCAAAAGCACTATAAATATCTGCATTCTTCTTATCTACAGTTTGCACGGTTTGATCCAAGCTAATATTAAGCTTAGTAAGTGCATCCAGGATATCCTTCGAAATGTTTAGGGCAAGAAGAGCAGTTAACACGAGGTACATCATGTTAATCATCTTCTGCCTTGGGGTTTGTTTTCCACCTGCCATGTTAGAGGTCTATTTTCTTTAAGTTGTTAATCTTATTCGATTGTCAAAAAAGTCCTGAAACAGGCTTAATTTTTGTTAATATTCATTGCAGAAAGCATTCCGCCATAAACGTTATTAAGCTTACCAATATTGCTCACCAAAGAAGTTACTTCAGAGCTTAATTTTTCTGAGTCGTTAATAGTACTAGTAAGGTTACCGATAAGAGCATTTTGTGCTTCCATGTGGTTTGCAGAGCTTTCTAGTTGAACTGCATAAAGGGCGTTCAAAGACTCCATGTTTTTAGAGGCTAAACTTAATTGCTCACCATATTCTTTGGTAGCTGCTGCTGCTTCAACAGTACTGTTAAGTTTATTTGCAGCATCACCAAAATTTCTAAGACCTTCCCCTAAACTGTCAATAAGGGCTCCATCAATTTTAGCATCAGCAAGCATATTGTCTAACTCTTGAGTTGCTGTAAGACCGGTGGTGCGATTGTATTCTGTATCAGGATCTTCCATTCCAGCAAGTTCAGGGTATACCAATGTCCAGTCAAGCTCCTCATGTGGCTTTTCGAAAGCTGAAAAGAAAAAGATTACAGCCTCAGTAGTAAGACCAACAATAAGCATGATATCTGCACCAGGAAAGTGAAGAATCTTAAACATCGCTCCAAGAATAACTACTGCTGCTCCCCAGCCATACAATTTGGCCATGAAGTTCTTGAATCTTTTACTATTTACATCTATTAAAGCCATAGGTTGAAAAATTAAAAATTAAAATTTGAGTTTGTAGAAAAATTAAAAATCTTTTAGGTCACGTCCCATAAAGCTTTGAACTGTTCTAAAGCCGATATAGGACTTGCCTGTGTCTTGGTATTCGTAATCACGGCTGCTTACTTGCATGAAGTAGGCTACATCTTTCCAGCTACCACCACGAATTACTTTTCTTTTAAGTGTTTCTTCATCAGTATCCCTTGCGTTGTATTCAAAGTTAGGGCTGATATCACTGATATAGTAATATGAGGCTGCGTCAAATGCGGTACTTGTCCACTCAGAAACATTCCCAGCCATATTATAAAGGTTCAAGCCATTTGGAGCATAGGCGGTTGTAGTAACAGGGTAAAAACCACCGTCAGCCACAAGATTTCCACGCTTAGGCTTAAAGTTACCTAAGTAGCAACCAGAACTATTAAGCGCATAAGGCCCACCCCAAGGGTAAGTCATATTATCTTGACCACCTCTAGCAGCGTACTCCCATTCACCTTCGGTAGGTAGACGGAATTCATGTTCAATCATTTCACCTGAACTACCTAAATAGTCGTTTCGATATTTAGTACGCCAAATACAAAATGCTGTAGCCTGCTGCCAGTTTACACCCGCCACCGGATAGTCGTCATAAGCTGGGTGCCAAAAGTATCTGTCGTGCATTGGATCGTTGTAGCTGTATGTAAAGTCATGAACCCAAACTAAAGTGTCTGGATAAACGTTTACCACACCTTTTTCAAAGAATGAACTACGGTCAGAGATTTCCTTTGTGTCTTTGATGTAATCTCGGTAGGAGAAGTACTCTCCATCTTGATCCTCATCCTTGTAGTCATACATTACGCGATTACCACGCTGAGCCGCTTTTTGACGATTCAACGTAAAATATACATAGTTCAACTGACGGGCATCAATCATACTTCTTCCCAAAAACATTTCTTCTGGTGGTAAGTACATACTACGGATTATTTCCGTGTATTCTGCATCAGGATAGCGCTCGGTTCTCCATTCTAGGTAAGGCCCCCAATCAAGGCGTCTTTGCATAGAATCTGGATAGTTTAGAGAAACATATTCTTCGAAGAAGGTTGGATCCTCCATCTCAGCTGCATCAATAAGTTCATACCCCTCAACCAATCCATCCTCGCCTAGTCTAAATCGCAGAATCGAATCTCTAACCCAATTCACAAATTGACGATATTCATTATTAGTGATTTCAGTTTGATCCATCCAAAAGGAGGCTACCGATACCGTTTTGGTAGGCGAAACAAGGCTGTAAGGCACGTCTTGGTCTGCATTACCCATATTGTATGATCCTTGTGGAATGTATACCATTCCATAAGGTTCTGAAGGATACCAAGTAGGTCTATTTTGCACGCCTACTAATTCTCCTCTATCGTTGCTGCTGCATGACGCTAGTATAAAACTGGCACCCAACATCATGATTATGAGTTTCTTCATGTTATACGGTGTTAATTTCGTGTTGATTTTCAAATAGTTTCAATCAAGGCTGCTATATTACAAAAATCTTGGATTCTTGTAACTTCCCTTTTGTCTCGGTGGAATCTCTATCTTAAAGCAATAGCTTAAAAAGATTTCATGGCTCCCACCACCTTGCTGAGAAATGCCATTAATTCCTATATCATAAGAATAACCTGCTTTAAGTGACTCTGTAAACTGATAACCCACGTTCACCGCTACAGCTTCCGTGAGTCTATAAGTAACGCCTCCCCAGAATTTATTATTGTACACCCCCATCACGTTAACGTCAACTACGGATGAGGCACCGAAGTCTGACTTGAGTAAAAGACTCGGACGAAGGTCAATGTTAGAATTAGGAATGGCCCAGTTATAACCTCCCATAATATAATAATGTCTACGATTATAGAAATCTGTAATCGTAGAAAGGGTAGGGTTGAGTGCTGGGTTGACATTATTGTCAAGTTCGGTTGAACTCTGAGCTAAACGAGCCGAGGAAATGCCCGCCCACCATGTGTCATTTTCGTAATAAATACCCAAAGAGCCGTCAAAAGTAATGCCTTGAGTAATTGGAGCGGTAATACTGGGATCGAAACCAGTGGTGCCATCAGGAGCAACCCATTCCGCATTATTAACGCTTGATGTAAATAGTTCAAGGTTTAGTCCAAAACCTAAAGTTCCATTTGCTAATTCCATTTGATAGGCGTAACCAAGGCCAATATTAAAATTTTGGAAGTAACCAATCTGGTCATTAGAAACTTTAAGAGCCAAACCGCCATGAAGTTTTTTAATTGGAGCGTTAATATTTAAGTTTTGACTGGTAGGAGCACCTTCAAAACCTACCCATTGGCTTCTATGGAGCGCATTTACGCAAATGGCACCACCACTTCCAGCTACTGCAGGATTGTAGTATATTTTGTTGAACATGAATTGGGTGAACTGCAAATCTTGCTGACCTACAGCTAGATAAGAGATGCCCGTAAGCAACATTATGTAAATTTTCTTCATAGAGATTTGCTCCTTTTCTCAGTTTTTTCTCAGTCTTGGAACCACCAAAGATAAAATTTTGAACAAAAAAATGTTAGTTCAAGGTTAAATTTGCCGAAATTTCTTACTTCTTTTCGAAAATAATACGGGGCTAAAGTGCTTTTTTCATTGCATGCCACCACCTTAAAGGTGTCTCATTTTCGCAGGCCCTAATGTAATCAGAATGGCTACACGGAATTAATTTATGCCGTTCGTGCATAGTATTTCCTATCGCTGGCATTGGTACTTCGATCCACCAGCGGTCGCTTAAAGGGCTTTTGTAAAATACCAACTCGTGTTCTCCTTCGTCCATGAGTACGGTAAAACGCTGGTATTCATTTTTGCTAGCAAAGGGATAATCTCCCTTTCTGGAATTGTAACCTTCAATAAAGTACCAGATCATTTGAGCTACCAAATGTGAAGTCTGCCCATTATGGTCTTTAGATGGATTACAACCGTAAATTCCAAAGGAACTTACTTTATCACTTATTCCTGAATACCTGCTTATTGCACAAGCTTCTTCTCCTGAAAAACCGTTTGGTGATGCATTTAGGTTTCCAGGTGCATCCGGTTGTCTCACGGCAGAGAGATCGAAAGTTACAATATCAGCATCTCGGAGTATAGGCTCAGTTTCAGTTATGTTATTCTTAAAATAACCTAATCGATTGACATCAAAATACATTTTTTCCATCAGGTCTATTTCTTCCTGATTGGCAAAATAGGTTTGATAACCGATGTTACTATAATTAAAAAGTATGTAAGGCTTCTTTAAAATAACGTGACTTAGGAAGTTTTCCTCATTTAAATCTTGCTCCTGCTCGCCTAAGTCAAATCGCGAATCAATACTCACCAAGTTTACTGTTTGCTCTAAGCGGTCATATGCGCGATAGTTTCCATAAGTAATGTCTTGGCTGCCTCCTATTATTATAGGTGTAATGCCTTCCTTTAATAATAGATAGCAAACCTCGCGAAGACCTTCGTACGTATCGGTGATGGTTTCCCCAGGGTAAAGATTTCCCAAATCCACTATTGGAACATTCCATTTGCCGCAATAGAGACTGTATAAATATCTGCGTACTTCATCGGGTGCAGATTTACAGCCTTGATTATTCAGCGAGCCACGATCTTCTATAACCCCGATGATAGCCATTTTTACGCCATCAAGTTCTGGTATACCCTGTACTTCGAGGTGTACCTGAAGATTGGAAGCTAAACTCTGTGGGTGCCAATCTTTATGTTGTGGATTGGCAATGCTATCCCTTACGGGAGCGAGGAAGTCCTCTAAATTCATTTCTTGGCTCTACTTTTCTTAGGTGCTGCTTTGGTTTTAGCTTTTGGCTTGGCTTTCTTTTTTGGAGCATTCTTTTCAATAATGCTTTCTGCTTCTTCTAAAGTAAACGCGGCTGCATCAGTCGTTTTTGGTAGCTCAACTTTAACTTTTCCCTTGATAAGGTTAAAACGTCCCCAGCGTGCTTTTTCTAGGCGTATGCCTGCATCTTCCCAGTTGTGGATTACCTTTTCGCGTTCCTTTTTCTTTTTGTCTTCAATCAGCTCTTCAATGTTGGCTTGAGTAAGATTATCAAAATCATACTTCTTGTTTACATTAATAAAGATGCCGTTCCATTTAATGAAAGGGCCAAAACGACCTACGCCTTTTTGTACAGGAAGATTTTCATATTCTGCAATTGGAGCATCCGCTTTTTCTTTGGCCACAATTAATTCAATAGCTCTGTCCAAAGTTGTATCCATTGGGTTTTCCCCTTTGTCAAGCGAAATAAATTTATCCCCAAACTTTACGTAAGGACCAAAACGCCCCACATTCGCCTGAATTTCTTCTCCTTTATATTCACCCAACGTGCGAGGAAGTTGGAACAAATCCATTGCTTCGTCAAAGGTGATAGTGTCAATAGACTGAGTTTTTTGAAGGCTGGCGAATTTTGGCTTTTCCTCATTATCAGCTTCACCAATTTGAACCATTGGTCCAAAACGGCCGATACGGGCATAAACATTTTTACCACTTTCAGGATCTTGACCAAGCAGTCTTTCGCCAGAAGCACGCTCTGAGTTTTCTTCAACATCTTTTAAGTGCGGATGGAAATCTGAATAAAATTCATCAATCATCTGCGCCCACTTTTCATTACCAGATGCAATTTCGTCAAACTGAGCCTCCACCTTAGCAGTAAAGTTGTAGTCCAATACTTTTTTGAAATGCTCCACCAAAAAGTCATTTACCACAGATCCGATATCTGTAGGCATCAACTTATTTTTATCGGCACCCGTGGTTTCACTAAGTGTTTTTTCGGCAATTTTAGAATCCTTAAGAATAAGTTGAGTGTAGTTTCTTTTCGTGCCTTCCAAGTCCGATTTCTGAATGTACTCTCTCTTTTGGATAGTACTAATAGTAGGGGCATATGTAGATGGACGGCCAATACCTAGTTCTTCTAATTTCTTTACCAAACTTGCTTCAGTAAAGCGTGGAGGGTGCTGGGTGAATCTTTGAGTGGCGATAATATTATCATTATCTAAACTTTCACCTTTACTCATGGCAGGAAGCATTCCTTCTTGCTCTTCCACATCTTCATCATCGGTGCCTTCAAGATATACTTTAAGGAAACCTTCAAACTTTATAACCTCACCACGAGCTACAAATTCCAGCTTTTCTTCTGGGGTTTCTATTTTTAATACGGTTCGCTCCAATTGAGCATCACTCATTTGTGAAGCCAGTGTACGCTTCCAAATAAGGTCGTAAAGTTTGCGCTGCTGGTCATCTGCACCGCCACTATGTTTGCTCATATCCGTTGGGCGGATAGCTTCGTGAGCTTCTTGAGCACCTTTACTTTTATTCGAATATTTTCTGCGCTTTGCGTATTCTTTGCCGTAGCTTTTTTTGATTTCGTTCTCCGCCAGGCTCATTGCTTCATCGCTCAAGTTTACCGAGTCGGTACGCATATAGGTTATCTGTCCCGATTCGTAGAGTCTTTGCGCCACGCTCATCGTTTGCCCTACATTAAAATAGAGCTTACGGGCCGCTTCTTGCTGAAGGGTGGAAGTGGTAAAAGGTGCTGCCGGAGATTTTTTTGCTGGCTTGGTATCAATATCACCGATAGAGAATTTATAAGACTTACATTTTTCTAAAAAGTCTTTTGCTTCTTTTTCGGTGTCAAATCGCTTATTGAGTTCTGCTTTAAATGATTTTCCTTCTTTATTAGAAAATATGGCTGCTACTCTAAAGTAAGAGGTGCTTTCAAAGTTTTGAATTTCGCGCTCACGTTCAACTATCAATCTTACGGCAACGGATTGCACACGTCCCGCAGAAAGTCCTGCGCGCACTTTTTTCCAAAGCACAGGTGATAATTCATACCCTACCAAGCGGTCCAGAATACGTCTTGCCTGCTGAGCATCTACCAAATTTTGGTCAATTGTACGTGGGTTTTGAATAGCACGCTCAATTGCTCCTTTGGTGATTTCGTGAAAAACGATACGATTGGTTGTAAGCGTATTTAGTCCCAAAGCTTCCGCCAGGTGCCAAGCAATAGCTTCCCCTTCGCGGTCCTCATCCGATGCAAGCCATACCGTGTCGGCTTTCTTGGCAAGGGCTTTTAGTTTTTTTACTACTTCCTTTTTGTCGCTGGAAATAGCGTAGCTCGGGGCGAAGTTATTTTCAACATCAATCCCCATATCTTTCTTCACAAGGTCACGAATGTGGCCATAACTACTCTCTACCTGGTAATCTTTACCAAGGTATTTTTCAATGGTTTTGGCCTTTGCAGGTGACTCAACTATAACTAGGTTTTTCGGCATACGTCAGCGTCTTAAAGCGATTTTCAACCGACAAAGTAAATCAAATGTTTTTTTGTCGAGGTATTATATTGATAATAATGCTTTATAAAACAACTGCCAAACTGGCGCAACCCGTTTAGGATTTGTAATTTCGCCAACCTTATAAAGTATGCTGTATGCACAATAGTGAGACAAAAGAAATGATGGAAGAAAATCGCCAAGGTGAAGCTTTGGTGATAGAGCGCGAGGGAATTGGCAAGAAAATGTACATCGAAAGTTACGGTTGCCAGATGAACTTTTCGGACAGTGAAATTGTGGCGTCAATTCTTCAAAAAGAAGGTTACGGAACCACAAAAAATGTGGATGAAGCTGACCTTGTTTTATTAAATACCTGCTCTATTCGCGATAAAGCGGAGCAAACCGTTCGCAAGCGTTTGACCAATTTTAATAAAATGAAGCGCAACAATCCGGGGATGAAAATCGGAGTGTTGGGTTGCATGGCTGAGCGCCTAAAAGACAAATTGCTTGACGAAGAAAAGTTGGTAGACATGGTGGTGGGCCCTGATGCTTATCGCGATTTGCCAAACTTGGTGAAAGAACTGGATGAAGGTCGCAAAGCGGTAAATGTATTATTGAGCAAGGAAGAAACTTATGCAGATGTAAGTCCTGTTCGCTTGGGGCAAAACGGAGTTTCGGCATTTGTATCCATTACCCGTGGTTGCGATAATATGTGCACATTCTGCGTGGTGCCATTTACGCGTGGTCGCGAACGAAGCCGCAATCCTCAAACTATTTTGGAAGAATGTATTGACTTGGCCGAAAACGGTTACAAGGAAATTACTTTGCTTGGGCAAAATGTGGACAGCTTCCTGTGGTATGGTGGCGGTTTGAAAAAAGATTTTGAAAAAGCCAGTGATGCGGCAAAGGCCTCAGCAGTAGACTTTGCCATGTTGCTAAGAATGGTAGCCGAAGCGGTGCCAGGAATGCGAATTAGATTCAGCACTTCCAACCCGCAGGATATGAGTGATGATGTGCTTTACGCTATAGCGGAATATGATAACATCTGCAATTATATTCACCTTCCGGTGCAGTCGGGTAGTAGCCGAATTTTGAAATTGATGAATCGCGGGCACAACCGTGAGGAATACATGGGCTTGGTAGATCGTATCAAGAAAATAATCCCAGGCTGTGGTATTTCACATGATTTGATCACCGGTTTCCCTACAGAAACGGAAGAAGATCATCAGGAAACCTTGAGCTTAATGGATTATGTAGGTTATGATTTTGGCTACATGTTCTATTATTCAGAAAGACCAAATACCTACGCTGAGCGCAAAATGGAAGATGATATTCCATTGGAAGTGAAAAAGCGCAGGCTGAATGATATTATAGTAAAGCAGCAAGCACTTTCTTTGGCAAACAACAAAAAGCACCTTGGAAAAGTGGTAGAGGTTTTGATTGAGGGATCTTCCAAAAAATCGGATTCCGATTGGTATGGTCGCACGGATTTTAATACGGTGGCGGTTTTCCCGAAAGGGGATGAAAAACTTGGAGATTTTGTGAAAGTAAAAATTGAAGATTGTACCACGGCAACCCTAATGGGAAAACGCATAAACTAATGATGAAACAAACTTTTGCTCTGCTCATTCTTATTGCTACCGCCATTTCTGGCTACAGCCAAACTAAGGTTGGTGATAAATGGATGGATAATAATCTCGCTTTTGAAATTACCTATGAAGCGATTCGCACAGAAGGTAGAATGGATATTTGCATAGCCGATACTTCGCGCGATGCTTGTATTGAAAACCTTCAGTCAGGTTTCGAAGTAAAAGTATTTGACGCAAGTAATACCATGATTTGGGAAGGGATAGGTAGCGGACGTACCAATATGTTGAAATTGCCAAAAGCTCTGCCAAACGCATCATATGTTACTATAATGGCATTCAAGCCTTTTGTGACAAACAAGAGCACGGGTACAAAGATTCATCAGGATAAACGAATAGAAATAAAGCATACCATAAAATGAGTAGCCTTCAGGAAATAAAGCAACGTTTTGGTATAATCGGTTCTTCGCCATTGCTGGATAGAGCATTGAGCAAAGCCGTTCAGGTAGCCTCTACCGATATTTCGGTTTTGGTATCTGGTGAAAGTGGTGTGGGTAAAGAATCTATTCCCCGTATTATACATAGCCAATCGCACAGAAAGCACAACTCATACATTGCTGTAAACTGCGGTGCCATACCCGAAGGAACGATTGATAGTGAACTTTTTGGTCACGAAAAAGGGTCTTTTACCGGGGCGACCGGAGCAAGAAAAGGATATTTTGAAGAGGCAGATGGCGGAACCATATTTTTGGATGAGGTAGGTGAATTGCCTTTGGGAACGCAAGTACGTTTGCTTCGTGTTTTGGAAACTGGTGAGTTTATAAAAGTAGGTTCATCTAAATCACAAAAGACAGACGTTCGTATTGTAGCAGCTACCAATGTTGACCTTTTAGAAGCTATCAAAAAAGGAAAGTTTCGTGAGGATCTATATTATAGATTGAATACGGTAGAAATTCGTCTGCCAGCTTTGCGCGAACGCAAGGAAGATATTCATTTAATCTTCAGAAAATTTGTAGCGGATTTTTCCGATAAGTATCACCTTCCTGCTATTAGGCTTACGCCCGATGCGGTAGAAATGTTGCAAAATTTCCGTTGGCCGGGAAATATTCGTCAACTTAGAAACTTGGCTGAGCAGCTTTCGGTAGTGGAGCAGAACCGTGAAGTAGACAGTGAAAACTTGTTGAATTATTTACCAGCTATAGGAAAGTCAGAGTTGCCAGCCTTATATAATAAGGAAGACTCAAGTGGCAGCGGTAGTAAAAGTGGAGATTTTTCGAGCGAAAGGGAGATTTTATACAAGGTGCTTTTTGATATGAAAGGAGACCTTAACGACCTTAAAAAATTGACCATGGAACTGATGAAGCACGGTACTCATGGCAATTTTGAAGAAGACAATTCGCAGCTGATTAGTAAAATTTACGGAGAAGAAGATGAAGTGCCGGTAAGCCCTCCACGTCCGGCAGAGGAGAAAAAGTACCTACCTATTTATAAGGATGGTGACACGGAACTGCATGACAGTACTTTTGATACCGACCATGAAACTGTGGAAGAGGAAAACTTATCCTTACAAGAAAAAGAGCTGGAGCTAATAAAGAAGGCCCTGGATAGAAGTGGTGGAAAAAGAAAAGATGCAGCCGATGAGTTGGGTATTTCTGAGCGAACGCTTTATCGTAAAATAAAACAGTACGACCTACAATGAGAAAATTTATAGCGCTTAGCATTTTTGCAATATTGACTGCTTGTGGCTCTGGTGGATATTCTTTTACTGGTGGTGACGTAGGAAACGCAAAAACTATTTCGGTTGACTTTTTTCCAAACTATGCACCAATCGTTGAGCCTACTTTGAGTCAAACTTTTACAGAAGCTTTACGCGATATTTTTGTTCGCCAAACTTCTTTGGAGTTAGTAGAACGAGGTGGTGATCTTCATTTTGAAGGAACTATCACGGGGTATGATGTAAAACCAATTAATGCACAGTCAGGATCTGATAATATTGGTGGCGGAACTGCTGCCAACAGACTCACCATTACGGTGAATGTGATTTACACCAATAAGCTTGAAGAGAAGAAAAGCTTTGAGCAAAATTTTTCACGTTTTGCTGATTTTGATGCAAATGTCGATCTTTCGCAAGCCTCAGCAACTTTGATAGAACAAATCACAACGGAGCTGGCTGAAAACATTTTGAACCAATCAATAGGTAGCTGGTAATTTTGGACGCTAATGAATTCATAAATCTGCTCAAGAATCCTGAAAAGGTGGAGGGAAAAAGTGTGGAAGAGCTAAAGAAGCTTGCCGCGGAATATCCTTATAGCCAACCGGTGCAGTTGCTTTATGCTATTCGTTTGAGTCAATCCAGCGAGTATCTTTTTAATCGTCAGCTGGGTAAAACGTCTATCCTTACGGATGATCGCTCCGTGTTATTTGATCTCTTTGAAAGAGAAGCTGATGAAGCTGTGGAAGGTAATTTAGAGCTTTCGCTGGATGAAAAACTTCAGAAGGAATTTAATATTGAAGAGCGAAAGCCGGAGAAGGATGAAGCAATTTTTCCTAAAGATCCGGTAGAGCAAAAACTGGTACATCCTCCTAAGCCAGTTGTTCCAGAGCCCAAATCTGAGGTTCCGCCAAAAGTGGAAACACCTGTTGCCAGGCTGGAAGAAAAGCCCGAGCCTAAAGCTGTGTCTCCAAAGCCGGATTTATCCAAACTTAGTCCTGCGGAAAGGGTGAAAGCTATTTTGGAGGAAAACCGCAGATTGAGAGAAGAATTTGCCGGAAGGAAAAGTGGAGAGCCTATTCATGAGCCAGCAAATCCTGTGGTGGAAGAAAAGGCCCCCGAGCCTGAAATTGAAGAAAGATCAATAGTTGAAGAACCAAATGCTATAGTTGAGCCCGCTCAAGAAAAAGAGGCGGAGGTACAGGAAGATGTTGTTGAAGATCCGATAATTGAAGAAACTCCTGAGTCGGTGGAAGAAACTCAGGAAGTGGAGGAGTTAGAGGTTCCAGTTTTTACTATTGAGGAAGAAAAGCCCGAACCTGTTTTTGAAATAGGGGAGGATGACTTTTTTAATGAAGAGATTGAGCAAGAAGAAATTTTGGAGGAAACTCCGGAAGAGGCAGAAGATGAGATAGAAGTTTCATTTGAGCCAGAAATCAAAAGTGAAGCTCCCGAGGAAAAAGAGGATGGCTTTGTAAAAAGTGCTCATTCATTTGGAGGGTGGCTGAAGCATCTTAGCGATCCTATTAAAAAAACAGAACCGGAAAAAACTGAGCAGGCAGAGGAAAAGCCATCGCTTGATGAAAAAATAAACCTGCTGGACAAGTTTGTGGAGAAGCTTCCGGAGTTGAAGCAAAAGGCAAGATTTCAGGTGAAAGCGGAGCCTCCGAAGGAAAAAATAAATATGAATCGCCTGATGGATGACAATGATGATGGCTCAATGGTGACCGAAACTTTGGCTCGGGTGTACATTAAGCAGAGGCATTATGACAAGGCAATTAAGGCATATGAAATTATGAAGTTGAAATATCCCGAAAAAAGTAGTTTCTTTGCCGACCAAATTTCAGAGATAAAAAAACTGAGTAACAGTAAATAAGAAAGGAAAATGACTGCATTGCTTACATCACTCATCATAATTGCATGTATTTTATTAATCATCATTATTTTGATTCAAAACCCTAAAGGAGGCGGCCTTAGCTCATCTTTTGGTGGAGGCGGAACACAGCTTTTTGGCGGTGTTAAAAAGACTACTGATTTTCTTGATCGTGGTACCTGGGTACTATCTATCATCCTTGTAGGTCTTGTCCTTTTTATGAATGTTATGATCAGCCCAAGATCAGGTGAAGGTATTACCGGTCCTGAATCAGAAATTACGGAAGAGCTAAACTCAATGCCACAGGCACCAGTTAGCACTCCAGCTCCAGCTGGCGATTTGCCAGAGCCTGTGCAGGAAGACGAAAACTAGAAATAGTTTACCAATATATTTAGAAGCCCGATCAAGAAATTGATCGGGCTTTCTTTTTGGCAGTTACTCAGTTTAAAGCTCCATTTACACAGCCTTTCGGCAAATGGGGTATTCTTGGTTGTAAAGACTTTTTATCCCGATACTTTTGTTCTGGAAATTTATAAGCCAACACTTTTATGAAGTCTTTAATCCTAAGTATTGTTATATCCACCAGCATTTTGGGTTTTCACTCATCAGTTGTAGGTCAAACTTCTGAATTTGATTTTCAGCATCAAGTGAAGATGGACATGGGTGTTTATAAAAAGGATGAACTTAAGAATAGTATGGATTATACTTTTCTATTTCCGAAGACTGGAAACTACTTTGGAGTAGAAATGGAAATGGCAGAAGCCGGGATGAACACCAAAAGCATTTTTGATTATGATGCCATGACTATGACTACCCTTATGGATCATCCGAGTATGAAAATGGGCTCGCAGTATGATTTAAGCAAAGTGATGGAAATGGCCACTTCCGCGGAAAGCGATGGTGGTGAAATGAAAAAAACAGGTAAAACCAAAAGTATATTAGGATATACCTGCCAAGAGTATGTGATGACGACAGAAGATGGCGGCTATGCTGAGGTATGGATAACCAATGATCTGGATTTTGAAAATGTATATCAAGCCTTTGCAGCTATGAATAAAAAGCAAAAGCAATTAAATATGGATATGCCGAATGGCTTTTTTATGGAGCTCACCTCCTGGCCTGATGGTAAAGATGGAAAGGATAAAATAACAATGAATGTAAAAGAAGTTAACCTTAACCAACCTACCTCTATATCCACAAACGGGTATTCTATTATGAAACTTAATTAATTTCCCCTAACCTAATTAAGGCCCACGATGTAGAGTAAATGCCACCCTGTCAGCAGCGGTGGCATTTTTTTATTCAAAGCTGTCAGGCATTGCCATTGGCACACTTTCTGACTGTATCGCGCAGTACATTATAACAATAAGTTTAATCCAAAATAAATAACACAAATGGCTGAAATTAATCTTCGCCCTTTAGCAGATAGAGTTCTTGTAGAGCCTAGTGCTGCTGAAACCAAAACTGCATCTGGAATTATTATTCCTGATACTGCACAGGAAAAACCACAGCAAGGAAAAGTAGTGGCAGTAGGTAATGGTAAGGTAGATGAGCCAATGACTGTGAAAGTAGGCGATACTGTACTATATGGAAAGTACGGTGGTACCGAAATTAAGCACAATGGCGTGGACTATCTTATTATGAGAGAGGCTGACATTTTTGCTGTAATCGGTTAATCCAATTCAATCAATTAAAATTTTTAACATTTAAAAATTGTTTTAGCAATGGCTAAAGAAATAAAATTCAATCTGGAAGCAAGAGACGCACTGAAAAGAGGTGTGGATCAATTGGCAAATGCCGTGAAAGTAACCCTAGGGCCAAAAGGTCGTAATGTGGTTATCGAAAAATCTTTTGGAGCGCCTACCGTAACTAAGGATGGTGTATCTGTAGCAAAAGAAATTGAGCTAGAAGACAAGGTAGAAAACCTTGGTGCACAAATGGTGAAAGAAGTAGCTAGCAAAACTGCAGATGTAGCTGGTGATGGTACTACTACTGCTACCGTTTTGGCGCAAGCTATTTACACTCAAGGGATGAAAAACGTAGCTGCTGGTGCATCTCCGATGGACATCAAAAGAGGAATGGACAAAGCTGTAGCTAAAGTTGTGGCTAACCTTCAATCTCAGTCTAAGGAAGTGGGCGATAGCTATGATAAGATTGAGCAGGTAGCTTCTATCTCTGCAAACAACGATAACACTATCGGAAAACTTATTGCTGAAGCAATGAGCAAAGTGAGCAAAGAAGGTGTAATTACCGTAGAAGAAGCTAAGGGTACCGAAACTCACGTAGACGTGGTGGAAGGTATGCAGTTTGATCGCGGATATCTTTCTCCTTACTTCGTTACCGATAGCGAAAAAATGATTGCTGACCTGGAGAGCCCATACATTCTTATTTATGATAAGAAGATCAGTAACATGAAGGAATTGCTTCCTGTATTGGAGCCGGTAGCGCAAAGCGGAAAACCATTATTGATCATTTCTGAAGATCTTGATGGCGAAGCGCTAGCTACTTTGGTAGTAAACAAAATTCGCGGAAGCTTGAAAGTGGCAGCTGTAAAAGCTCCAGGTTTTGGTGATCGTAGAAAAGCAATGTTGGAAGACATCGCAATCCTTACCGGTGGTACTGTAATCTCTGAAGAAAGAGGTTTTAAATTGGAGAACGCAACTGTAGATATGTTGGGTACTGCAGAAAAAGTAACCATTGATAAGGACAACACAACTGTGGTAAACGGTAGCGGTGCTGCTGATGATATCAAAGGTCGTGTGAACCAAATCAAAGCTCAGATTGAGTCTACTACTTCTGACTATGATCGTGAGAAGCTTCAGGAACGCTTGGCCAAATTGGCTGGCGGTGTAGCTGTACTTTATGTTGGTGCTGCCTCTGAAGTAGAAATGAAAGAGAAGAAAGACCGTGTGGATGATGCACTTGCAGCAACCCGTGCTGCCATCGAAGAAGGTATTGTACCTGGAGGTGGTGTAGCACTAGTTCGTGCTGCTGCTGAGCTTACTGACATGGTTGGTGAGAATGAAGACGAGACTACCGGTATGAACATTATCGCTCGTGCTATCGAAGAGCCATTACGTCAAATTGTTATCAATGCTGGTCTTGAAGGATCTGTAGTGGTAAACAAGGTGAAAGAAGGTAAGGATGACTTTGGTTTTAATGCCAAAACTGGTGTGTACGAAGCTATGCTTGAGGCTGGTATCATCGATCCAACTAAAGTTACCCGTGTAGCTTTAGAGAATGCTTCTTCTGTAGCAGGTATGTTGCTTACTACTGAGGCAACCATTACCGAGATTCCAAGTGAAGATGGAGCCGGAGGCGGAATGCCTGGCGGTGGAATGCCTGGAGGAATGGGCGGAATGATGTAATTCAAACATCCCCCAATATATACTCACCCCGCTTTGTCCCGATAGCTATCGGGATCAGAGCGGGGTTTTTTTGTCTTATGCCGTTGTAGTAACTTTTCCAAAGTTCAAAACTTTGGAAAAGTTTGAGAAATGCGACCCCAGCTGAGGTCGAATATTTTCAGGTTCACATATTTCTATTGAGATGCGAACCCGCTGGGTTCGGCCGGCATTTTAAGACAATCTAAAATTTGTCTTAAGGATCAACTTGTTTTTTACGGAACTGGAATATTCTACTGAGGAAAACAATTTTCCAATATGTAAGGAAGGTTTTACTAAGCTGTTATATTTGTAATTCATCACAGATAATAAAACTGATCCACATGACTAGAGTGTTATCCCTGCTTATATTATTGTCTTTTGGCTTTGCAAGCCAAGCCCAGCGCTATAAGAAGCCAGAGCAGTATTTCCGCGAATTTCAAACACAGAAGCGTAAAATCAACAAGAAAAACTTGATGTACCTAAAGGCTAGCTTGAGGGGAGATGATGAGCGTAGAGTAGCCAAATACCGTGAGATGATGGTGGACCAGCTGAAGGATAGTAAAACAGAACTTAGCCGTATGGGTAACTATGAAGGTTATGACATTTTGCAGCGTGAGTTTGTAGATGCACTTACCATTTATATAGATGCCTACGAAAAGGATTTTGGAATAGCCGAAGAGCTAACCGAGCATCGCTACGATTCTTATGAAGACCTTAAAAAATACTATGATGCTGTGACCAAAGCCGAAGGTGGAATGCTAGATGCAAGCTATAAAATGGAAAAGGCTGAAGATCATTTTGCCAAAATGCATTTTTTCACCATTGATCGTGATGAAGAAATAGAAGAAGAGTACCGTTTGCTTGACGAGGTTACTTTGTATACCCGAGATATGACTTTATCTTTTTTTAGGGTAGAGCAACATTCTAAAGATTTCTTGTTTGCTATAAATGAAGGCCGTACTGACACTTTGGATATCATACTTACAGAGATGCAAAAAGACATCAGAGTTTCGAAGGCAGAGATAGATGAGTATGCTGACTTTGATGGGGAAAAGGAATTGTACAAATTCACAGAGTACTTTTTGGAAGAAATGAATATTGAGGTAACTGAAAACCTGCGTCCATTGGCTGACCAGCTTGAAAATAAATACCTAGAAGACAAAGACTATAAAAAAGCTCAAAAAGAGTTAGAGCGCTTTGTTGATAGACACAATGGTTACCTAGATGAATTTTTTGAGACCAAGAGTGAGCTAATCTTAGATTATTTACCAGAAGACTAATTTCTTGAACGGTTATTGATAGAGCCACGTTATACAGCGTGATTATGAAAATGAAAAAGTGGCTACTCGTATTTCTGATGCTGTTCCTATTAGGAGGGGTGGCTTTGATTGGTTCCTATTTTGCCGTAGAGCGCTATTCTTCTCCATTAGTTTTTGATGATTTGGAAAAGCTCCCCAATACCAAAGTTGCGGTGCTTTTGGGTACTAGTAGTAATTTGGTGAATGGTGGGAAAAATCAATATTTCGAAAATAGGATGAATGCTGCTGCTGAGCTTTATAAATCAGGTAAAGTAGAATACTTGTTGGTAAGTGGTGATAATAGGCAACGTAACTATAACGAGCCAGTGGCTATGCAGGCCGCCCTCATTAAGCGTAGTGTTCCTCAAGACAAGATTGTTTTAGATTATGCTGGTTTCCGTACCCTTGACTCAATGGTTCGTGCCAAAGCTGTTTTTGGTCAATCTAAATTTATAGTTATCTCACAGCGATTTCACAATGAAAGGGCAGTTTATATTGCTAACCATTGTGGAATTGATGCGGTAGGCTTTAATGCGGCTGATGTAGAAATATCGGCTGGTTTAAAAACACAACTGCGGGAAGTGCTGGCACGTTTCAAAATGATGTTGGATTTATACCTCCTAAAAACCGAACCTCATTTTTTGGGAGATAAAATTGTGATTGGCGAATAGCAACTATTTTTCTTTTTTGATCATCTATTAATAAAGTGTAAGAATGAAAAAGCTGCTTATAGTCCTGCCCATTTTAGTTTTCTTAGGTTGTAAAAAGAAATCTGATGACAATGCCGCTTGTATAGATCAATCTGCGATAAACCCCAATATTAATTGCTATGCACTATATGATCCCGTTTGCGGATGCGATGGAGTAACCTATAGCAATGATTGCGTGGCTGGGTCTAATGGTGTAATTCATTTTATCAAGGGAACTTGTAACTAACGGGCATCTCACACCACTAGTAAAAGATTTTTGACGATGAAAAAAGACCTCTTAACTGGAGGTCTTTTAGGTTTAAAAAACATCACGTATTTTCATTGCCATTCAATCACACAGGTTATGGGGAGAATAATGGGGTTGCTAGCATTTCTGCTTTTGCTTTCGCCAAATACATTTAGTCAAAATACGGATTCGCTTAGAGTTAGAGAGCTGATAAAAGAGTCTTTTGCGGTGCTATATTCAGATCCAGCTCAGGCCAATGACTTGGCTAAGGAGGCACTAAAAATATCCATAGAGATAGATGAATGCTTACTTATAGCCGAAACCATGAATATCATAGGGATAGTGTATGATGTTACAGCAAAGTATGACAGCGCCTTGGCTAAGTATGAAGAAATTATAATTCTATCAGATAAGTGTGGTATTGAAGTAATGAAGGCGCAGATTTACAACAACATGGGGCTCATCTTTTGGAACACGGGAGAACTTGATAAAGCTATTGATTACTATACCCAAGCACTGGAGATTTTTGAAAAGCATCATAAAAAGAAAGGAATTTCTAGTGCGGTGAGCAACATAGGCCTTCTATATACCGAAAAGAAGGAATATACAGAGGCTGACAAATTTCAACACCGTGCTTTGGCGATAAGAAAAGAAATAAAGGATTGGTATGGGGTAAGTGTATCCTATGTAAATCTTGCCAATAATCATATGGGGAGGCATCAGCTCGATACGGCAAAAAAATATCTGCATGCATCTATAAAGATTAAGGACAGCTTGAATGATCAGCGTGGTTTAGCTATCAATTATAATAACCTTGGAATCATTGCTCATAATCAGAATAAAAATGATTCAGCGGTATACTTCCTCCGAAAAGGAATAAATATAAGAAGGCAGCTTGGCGAAAAAAACCTAGAGGCTTCTGATCATTTTTCGCTAGCCTATTTTTATATGAATTGGAAGGAGTTTAATAAGGCTTATGCTCAGTTGGATACAGCTTTGGCACTTGCCAGAGAGGCAAATGCTCGAGGTTTAGAAAAGAAGATTTATCAGCGTCATGCGCGGATTGATACTTTGGTAGGTGATTACAAAAGCGCTGTGACCAATTTGAACAAATACTTTGAGTTGGAGCAAGAAATGACAAGCTTGGAAAAGGAAAAGGCTTTTGATGAAATCCAGACTAGGTACGAGACGGAAAAGAAGGAAAGAGCACTTGTTGAGAATAAAGTTGTGTTGGCTGAACAGGAATTGAAAGTTCGTCAGCGTACCGTGTGGGCGGCAATTCTGCTGGCTGCACTGGCTATTTTAGGAATTTCAGCTGTGTATATATATCGTCAACAAAAACTAAAGCAGCAGCAAATGGCGCAGGAGGCGAGACTAAAAGAGGAGCTTGCCAAAGCTGAGGTAGCCAATCGTATACAAGAAGAAAGGGTCCGCATATCACGGGATCTGCATGATCATATCGGTTCACAACTCACCATTATATCAAGCGCTGTAGATAATATTGCTTTTAGCGAAAGTGACGAAAGCAAAAAGGAAGCGCTGTATGAGATTGGTGATAATGGTAGAAATACCATGATTCAACTTCGCGAAACTATTTGGGCTATGAACCAAACGGTAATTGATCTGGAAACTTTAGTGGCAAAAACACGCGAGTTTGTATCTCGCCTTAAGTTGGATAATCAAAAAGTGGGAGTGGAGCTGCGTGCTGATGAAGAGGCAGATCTGAGCCCTGTGATGGCGATAAATCTTTTTAGGGTGGTACAGGAGGCTGTAAATAATGCCGTGAAGTATGCTGACTTTTCTATTTTGAATATCGATTTTGAAAAGCAAAATGGTAGCCTTAGCGTAAAGGTGGAGGACGATGGACGCGGATTTCTGATAAATGACCTTAGCGAAAAAGGATACGGTCTGATAAATATGAAGGAGCGTGTAGAGGAGTTTAACGGTAACTTGGAACTCGATTCTATTCCTGGAAAGGGTACTAAAGTAAAAGTGGTGATCCCGTTGAATAGGTCAAATTACGTATAGGCCAAGTAAAGGAATCCTCATAGTTTTATATTTCAATCTTACCTGTATGGCTATAAGAATTTTAATTGCGGAAGATAATAGTCGCCTGGCTCGAACGCTAATCGATAAGCTTAACCTGTTTGAAGATCAGCTAAGCGTGCGTGGTTGGGAGTCGCATGGCAAGGCATTACTACAACATTTGGAAGTAGATGCACATGTTGATCTTATACTTATGGACATACAAATGCCTATACTTGATGGAATAGAAACAACCCGAATAGTAAAGCAAAAGTATCCGCAAATCAAGGTGATAATGAGCACCGTGTTTGATGAAGAAAACTACATCTTAGAAGCAATTATGGCCGGAGCCAATGGTTATTTGTTGAAGGATGAACGTCCGGATAAACTTATGGACGCCATCAACGAAGTGATGGATGGTGGCGCACCGATGAGTAGTAGTGTGGCAAGAAAGGCCTTAAACCTTATTCGCTATGGCGCAAAAGAGGAAGCAGTAGCCGAAGTAGATTTCAAGCTCACCAAAAGGGAAACTGAAATACTGGAGCAACTAGCAACAGGTCTCAACTACAATCAAATTGCAGAAAATTTATTTATAAGCCCGGGCACGGTGCGGAAGCATATCGAAAATATTTACCAAAAACTCCACGTACACAATAAGGTGGAGGCCGTGCAAATGGCGATTAGGAATCGGTTGATTTAGGTTAGTCCACAGTCCACAGAAGGGGAGGAAAATAAAAAATCCGTAACCCATCAGGTTTTCCCTTATGAATTACGGATTTGTATTTTTTAAATTTCCGTCAATCGTCAATCGTCAATCGTCAATCGTCAATCGTCAATCGTCTGAGGTCTTTTCCTAACTCAGCATTTGCTTTACTTTGGCACTAATAGCTTTTCCGTCAGCTTTACCAGACAATTCTTTAGATGCCATGCCCATTACTTTACCCATGTCCTGTGGGCCTTGTACATTAAGTTTTACAAAAAGCTCTTTTAGGTAAGCTTCCAATTCATCTTCTGTCATTTGTTTTGGTAGGAAGTCTGAAATAACTGCTAATTGAGCACGCTCATCAGCCGCTAAGTCTTCACGACCTTGCTCTTCATATATGGCCAATGAATCCTTGCGTTGCTTGGCAAGTTTCAACAAAATTTTCATTTCGTCATCAGCGCTTAATTCACCAGCTCCAGCTTCGCTATTGGCCAATAGAATGGCAGATTTTATGGCGCGCAAGGTTTCTAGGCGCACTTTGTCTTTGGCGCGCATTGCGGCCTTCATTTCTTCAGCAATATTATTTGATAAGCTCATAATTACAATTTGATGCAAATTTACTTTTTGCAGAGAAATAGACTCTTTAAAATAGGTAGAGATTTTTTAATGTAATCTGTCAGGTCTTGAGTCGCTGGAATAAAGGAACCCGAGCATTTGTATGTCTTCGGTTTCCTCCTTTTTGAATACGGGCATTTACAAAGTATTAATGTAGGAAGATAAAAAAAGGAATTGTGATTTGTTAAAAACAAAAATCCCCAACCAAAAGGCCAGGGATTTTCAAAGCAAGATACGCGGAAGCGTTTCTATTAATCTACATTGTCATGTAGAAAGCTGTTATTGGTTTTAATATCAGGGCCGTTATCGCTATCATCGATGCTAAAGCGGCTAACGTTACTTTCGGTGCTATATCGAGTTTCTTCAATTTTTACACCTTGGCGTTTATAGGCAGGCTCATTATCCGCATCATCATTCCCAAAAGGATTGTTTTTGAAACGATAATTAAAAGCCTTCATTTTAGTTCTACGCTCTTCGGCTTTCATGCGCATACTTTCCTCTATAGTGTACTCGGTAGGAGCCACATGAGGACGCTGTGGAGCCACGCGTTTTTCTTCTACTCTAGCCTTAGGTGCGGGCTGCTCAGGCTTGTTTACCTGTTTTATTTCAAACCTAAGACTGTCGTCTTCCTTTTCCTCCTCCACTTTGGCAGCGGGCTTTGGAGCCGAAGCAGGAGTTTGTCCTGGCTTAGCACTTTTTAGCTGCTGCTCAAGATTCATATAGTCTTCAAGAGAATAGCGGATAGGTTTCACCTCTCTTTGCGGAGTAGGTGTTTCCATAGGTTTCGGCTCTTCTTCTTTTGGAGTTTCAGCAATCGGAGCTTGAGGAGCAGGTGTTTCTTTTACTTCAGCTTGTGGAGCTGGAGCAGTTTCCTCTTCCTCCTCATCTTCATTTAATGTAAAGTGAACTACATCATCGTCTTCCTCCTCCTCAATCTCAATAGAACCAATATGGAAAACAGGTTCTTCTTCCTCTTCAGCTACAGGCTCTTCAATAGGTTCAGGAGCCACAGGTTGCGAAACTTCTTGTTGAGGTGCTTTGGCAACTACCTCTTCTTCCTCTTTCATAGAAGGAGGGAGGGGAGCTTCTTCCGGGGCAACAGGAGCTTCAAATTGAGGCTCTTCAATGATTTCTTCCTCCTCAGCGACAGCATCCATTTCAAAAAGGTTGGGCTGCTGAAATTGCGGCTTTTGCTGTTTTGCAGTATGCTTAGCTAATTCTTTATTTATAAAATCTTCATCATTGTCTTCTTCTCTTTCCTGAGCCAATGGCTTAGAAAAAACAGAAGCACTGATGGGCTGCTCGTCTTCTAAAGTGTGTACTACTTTGGTGGGCCGATGGCCGATTACCTGCTCCTGCTGGTCGGTAGAAAAACCAGTGGCTACAATAGTTACACTTATTTCTTCACCAAGAGCTTCATCATCACCAATACCCATAATGATGTTTGCGCTGTTTCCAGCTTCCATCTGGATAAAGTCGTTGATTTCTCCGATCTCATCAATGGTGATTTCTTCTTTACCGGAAACGATAAGAAGCAATACGTTTTTAGCACCTTTTATGTGATTGTCATTTAGCAATGGCGAATCCAATGCGCTACGAATAGCTTCAGAAGCACGGTTTTCACCAGAAGCAGAAGCAGAACCCATTATAGCCGTTCCACTATCCGCCAATACTGTGCGAGCATCGCGCAAGTCAATGTTGGTAGTGTAGTGATGCGTAATTACCTCGGCAATACCACGGGCAGCTGTTGCCAATACTTCATCTGCTTTAGAGAAACCAGCCTTGAAACCAAGGTTTCCATATACTTCTCTAAGCTTGTTGTTGTTTATCACAATAAGTGAATCCACGCTGCTACGAAGGGCTTCAACACCTTTTTCAGCTTGTAGCTTACGGTTGTTTCCTTCAAACAAAAATGGAATGGTGCAGATTCCCACGGTAAGGATTCCTGCATCTTTTGCCGCTTTTGCAATTACAGGAGCAGCACCCGTACCGGTACCACCGCCCATGCCAGCGGTAATGAAAACCATCTTGGTGTTGGTTTCCAAAAGATTTTTTACTTCTTCAATGCTTTCTAAAGCAGCCTGCTGTCCTACTTCAGGGTTGGCACCAGCGCCAAGTCCTTCGGTAAGGGTTACTCCAAGTTGTACCTTATTGGGTACAGGGCTGTTGCTTAGCGCCTGCGAATCAGTGTTGCATATCACAAAATCTACTCCGCGTATGCCCATACCGTGCATGTGATTTACGGCATTGCTACCACCACCACCTACACCAATCACTTTTATCACCGATGATTGGTTTTTCGGTAGGTCAAAGGCTATTGTGTCGTTTCCGTTCTGATCGCTCATATCCTTCTATTTATCATTTATAGATCGTCATTCAAAAAATTGCGAAACTTATCTGCCCAGTTGTCAAACCAGCCTTTTTTAGGCTTGTCAGCTGCATTGGGGCTATCATTGTTTTCAGTTTCTTCGGGTTCCGAGGTTTCCTCCGGTTCTTCCATTTCTGCTTGCGCAGAAGTTTCCGGCTCAGGGTCGGGAGCAAATTGTTGGTTTTCCGGTTTACTTGGGTCAATTACCGTAATCTCCAGATTGCTGTTTTCCACCACGCCTTTTAATACCAAACCTACTGCGGTGGCGTATGATGGAGAGCTGTACTCATCATCTGACTCGCTGGCCAAATGCTCATTAGGGAAACCTATACGGGTGTCCATTCCAGTTACAAATTCTGTAAGCTGCTTAATGTGTTTAAGCTGTGCGCCTCCACCTGTTAAAACTATTCCTGCAATGAGTTTTTTCTTGTTCTCATCATAACCGTAGTTCTTTATCTCAAGGTAAACCTGCTCAATAATCTCCACCACACGGGCGTGGATTATGCGGCTTAGGTTTTTCAATGAAATTTCTTTTGGCTCGCGACCTCTAAGGCCAGGAATGCTCACAATTTCATTCTCCTTGTTTTCGCCCGGCCATGCCGAACCAAATTTTATCTTCAAAAGCTCAGCTTGCTTTTCTATAATCGAGCAGCCTTCTTTTATATCCTCAGTTATTACGTTTCCGCCAAAAGGAATAACGGCCGTATGGCGAATGATTCCGTCTTTGAAAATCGCTACATCAGTAGTGCCTCCACCAATATCTACAAGCACTACACCTGCTTCTTTTTCTTCTTGCGAAAGCACGGCTTCAGCAGAAGCTAATGGCTCAAGAGTAATGGCACTCACAGTAAGGTTGCTACTTTTTACACAGCGACCAATATTTTTAATTGAGCTAATCTGCCCAACTACAATGTGAAAATTGGCTTCTAAACGGCTTCCGTACATTCCTTTCGGGTGACGAATTTCAGCTTGTCCGTCCACTTTATATTCCTGCGGAAGCACATGGATAATTTCTTCACCAGGAAGCATTACCAGATTGTGCACATTCTGCACAAGGTTGTCAATATCCTTGTCCTCAATTACATCATCAGCATTTTGGCGAATGATATAATCGCTGTGCTGCAAACTGCGAATATGCTGGCCGGCAATGCCTACCACCACACTTTGTATTGCAAGGCCGGAAGAGTTCTCTGCTTCTTGTAATGCCTGCTTTATCGATTCTATCGTTTGGGTAATATTCGTTACCACACCACGATGCACACCAAGCGATTTGGCCTTGCCCATCCCCAGTATTTCCAACTTGCCATAGTCGTTCTTACGACCAATCATGGCAACTATCTTGGTGGTTCCTATGTCCAGCCCTACGGCTATTTTATCAGGATTCATCATGTTAATATTTGGTACAAATCACCTGACCATCATAGGCTAGGTTCAATGTTTTTATCTGGTCTATATTTTTTTTGTCAACTACGCTTTTATAAAACGCGCGAAGTTTATTCAGCTTGCTCTCCACATCATCAGGCGTGCCTAGTAGCACATGATGGCGACCTGGCTTTGGGTATAAAATCCACTCTCCATTTTCTTCTACTTGCACCCCCTCAAAAAAGTTTTTATAAAACTCATCTTGCTGAAATTTCACAAAAAAGTCAAAGAGCTGTTTCTCATTTTCGGCAGATATAGCGCCCGTTACCAGCGGAACTTTAGCAGAAAAGTTTGGAGAGAGCGCCATGCTATCTCCGGCTTCGGCTATGTAATAATCTCCGGCTGAACCATGTACACGAAACATGGGCTGCTTTTGGGTTACATCTATCCGCAACTTACCATCTAGTGCCGAATATACTTCCGCTTTACGTATAGAAGGGTGATTATCAAGTCTTTCTTCTAACACATTAATGTTAATTTCTCTGTATAAAAGACTATCAATATTCGGGTATTCAGCATACACGATTTTTTGCACATCCTCTTTGCTGATAAAGTATTGATACTTATCGGTATTCACGTGTACGTCAACATCTGCGATGTGCATATCCTCTCTACGATTTGCACTAAAGGCCAGCATCACCATGAGTAAAACAAAACCCAATGACCAGGCCGCTATGTTCCAGGCTTTGCTCATTGTGAAAGTTTCATTTTTAATGGATTAATAAGTTTGTCAATATCACCAGCACCAATCGTTAAGATTATTTCAGGTTTATTATTGGCAAAATGTGTCAATATCTCCGGTGTGGATAAATGGTGTTTGTTATCAATATTGATTTTTGAAAACAAAGCCGAACTGTTGATTCCTGGAATTGGTTTTTCGCGGGCCGGATAAATGTCCATCAAAACCAATTCGTCCAATTTTGAAAGCGCCTCAATAAAGCCTTCTTCAAAATCACGTGTTCTGGTGAATAGATGAGGTTGAAAAATGCCACTTATTCGTTTGTTTGGATACAGTTCTCTTACAGAACTTACCAAAGCATTTATCTCTGCGGGATGATGAGCATAGTCATCGATATAAACCAGTTCATCACGTTTAATGTGATATTCGAATCTTCTGCGAACACCTTTAAAACTTGCTATGCCTGCTTTTACATCTTCTGCCGAAAGGCCAAAGTTTAAAGCTAAAGCTGCTGCGCCAATTGCATTTTCCACATTGTGTCTGCCGGGCAGGCCACTGTGAATTTCTTCTATAATTGTCCCATCAGGAAGTTGAATGTCAAAAACGTAATTGTGATTTTCCACCCTTACATTTTTGCCACAGTAATCCGCATCAGTTTCTATTCCATAGGTGATTCCGCTAAGGCCTGTATCTTTATGAACAATAGCCGTTTCGGTTACACAATCTCTGAACTTTGCAAAGGTGGCTTTCAGTTCTTCCGGGTTGCCATAAATGTCTAAATGATCAGAATCTACGGAAGTGATGATAGCTCCGGCTGGTTTTAGCTGTAAAAAGCTGCGGTCGTATTCATCCGCTTCAGCTACTAAAATGTCGCTATCGCTTGGGGCCAGAAAGTTGCTTTGGTAATTGGAAGCAATTCCGCCAAGGAAAGCTGCAATGTTTTGGCCGCCTTGTTTAAAAAGATGAGCAAGCAGTGCAGAGGTTGTTGTTTTTCCGTGGGTTCCGGCTACAGCCAGGCAGGTGGTTGCGGCACTTATTTGACCTAAAGCCAGTGCTCGTTTTATAAGTTCAAAACCATTATCTCTAAAGTAATTCAACTCACCCATGTCATCAGGAATGGCGGGAGTGTAAACTACAGTTGTGGTTTCGGGATCTTTAAAAGTCTTATCTATTTTGTTGAGGTTATCCTCATAGTGGATGGCGATGCCTTCGTTTTCCAAAGCTTCGCAAAGCGGAGTTTGGGTGCGGTCGTAGCCAGCCACATTTTTACCAATGCTCACAAAGTAGCGGGCCAAGGCACTCATGCCAATGCCGCCAATACCTATCATATAGATGTTCTTTTTATCGAGCATTCTTCTCCACTAATTTTAATACTTCTTCAGCAATATGCTTGGCCGCATCGGGCAAAGCAAACTGCTTTATGTTTGTCTCCAGCTGGCTTTTTTGAGCTATGAGTTTATCTACTTCATTAAGGAATTCATCATTGGTACCGCTTTCGCGGAAAAGTAAAGCCGCGCCTTTTTCAGCAAGGGCATTGGCATTTTTGGTTTGATGGTCTTCGGCCACATTTGGCGAAGGAATCAGCATGGTAGCTTTTTGAGCTACCGCCAACTCAGAAATAGTTCCTGCACCAGCACGACTAATAATAATATCAGCGGTGTAGGCGTCTTCCATGTTTTTTATAAAAGGCATTATTTGCAGCTGGTCATTTTGCCTAGCTCCAAATTGCTCTTGCAGCTTTTCAGAATATAACTTTCCTGTTTGCCACAAAATGTTGATGCCCTTAGCTAATAGCGCATCAAGGTTATTTCCTATCAACTCATTAATTCGTCTTGCGCCTAAACTTCCGCCCAATACCAGCAGTGTGGGTCGAGTGGGGTTGAGGTTGAATTTTGAGATGGCAGCGTTTCGGTCGCTATTAATATTTTTTACAGTTCCTCGTATCGGATTTCCTGTGAGCAGAATTTTATCCTTGGGGAAAAAACGCTCCATTTTATCATAAGCCACACAAATGGAATTCACCTTGGGGGCCAATATTTTGTTGGTAATTCCCGGTAGGCTGTTTTGCTCCTGAATAAGCGTGGTAATTTTTTTATTGGCGGCCACATATAAAAGTGGTCCGCTGGCAAAGCCTCCAGTGCCTATCACAGCATCGGGCTTGAATTTTCTAATGAGTCTTTTGCATTTGGTAATGCTGCTAAAGAGCTTAAAAGGGAACATGAGGTTGGAAGCAGTAAGCTTGCGCTGAATCCCGCTAATCCAGAGCCCTTCAATTTTGTAACCGGCCTGCGGTACGCGTTCCATTTCCATACGGTCACTAGCGCCCACAAATAGAAACTCCGAGTTCGGGTGCATTTCTTTCAGGGTGTCGGCAATAGCAATAGCCGGGAAGATGTGTCCTCCGGTGCCACCTCCGCTTATCATGAATTTGTACTTAGGCATGAGCAGGAATGTTTTCGGGTGTTTCTTTTTGTTCAGCTTCCAAAGTCTCTTCGGTAATCTGTCCGCGGCTTACGCTTAATATTATTCCAATGGCCAGACAGGTCATCCATATACTGGAACCACCGGCACTTATCAATGGCAATGTTTGTCCCGTTACCGGAAGTAGGTTTACTGCCACACCAAGGTTTACAAAAGCTTGCACCAAAATGGCAAATCCTGTTCCTGCTGCGAGTAGCATCCCAAATTTGCTTTCGGCCTTTTGGCTAATAATGAGTACCCGAACCAAAAACATTACATAAAACATGAGGATGATTACTCCTCCAATCATGCCGAATTCTTCTACAATCACTGCGTAGATAAAATCCGAATTGGACTGAGGAAGAAAGTTTTTCTGAATACTTTTCCCAGGGCCTTTACCTACTACCATGCCTTCAGCAATGGCCATTTTGGCTTTGGTTACCTGGTAATTTTCTTCTGCATTGCCTTCGCTAAAATTGGCAACACGAGCTTTCCATGTTTCCACACGATTGCTCATGTTTGGAAAAGCGAGTGTTAGCAAAATGAACAGAAGCAGCCCGGCAACACCGCTACCTATTATAATTAGTAGATTTTTTAGCGGGTATCCGCCAATAAAAAGTACTACCATACAAATGGTAAATATCAAAGCAGCTGTACTAAAGTTGGCGGGAAGGATAAATCCACAAACCAGAAATATAGGGCCCAATAATGGAACTAAGGTTTTCTTGAAACTCTTGAGCTTTTCAGGATCTACTTTGCTCAAATAACGAGCTATGTAAATCATTAATACAATACTGGCAAAGGCAGAGGTTTGAAAGGTCCAGCCCAAAAATGGAATCTGAATCCAACGTGAAGCGTTGGCAACACTGTGCCCTTGCAGTAATGTGTAAATAAGTAATACCACGGCAATTGGAAGCAAAATAATGGACAAAGGCCCATAATGTTTGTAGCTGATATTGTGGGCGGCATACATCAAAATCAAACCAAGAACGAGGTGTATGGAGTGCTTGCCCAGCATGCCCAGCGTGTTTCCGCTGCCGTACAAAAAAGCAATATTACTGCTGGCGCTATACACGGGCATCAGGCTAAAAAGCGCCAGTATAATCGCGATGGCCCATAGGGTGCGATCTCCTTGTATGCGTTGCAGAATAGTACTCATTGTTTGCTTCTAATTAATTGAAAAACCTTTTTTACAGATTGCGCACAGCAGCTTTAAACTGACGGCCACGGTCTTCGTAATTTTCAAAAAGGTCAAAACTTGCACAAGCAGGGCTTAGCAAAATGTTATCTCCTTTCTCGCCCATTTTGTAGGCCATGCGCACTGCTTCGTCCATGTCAGCAGCGTCAATAATGAGGTCTACTTTGCCTTCAAACTCTTGATGCAACTTGGAATTGTCTACACCAAGACAGATGATGGCTTTCACTTTTTTTTCTACCAAACCAAAAAGCTGGCTGTAGTCGTTTCCTTTGTCCACTCCACCGGCAATCCAAATGGTTGGTTCGTGCATGTTGTCCAGCGCATACCAGGTAGAATTTACGTTGGTAGCCTTGCTATCATTGATAAACTGCATTCCGTAAACCTGAAGTACAGGCTCCAATCGGTGCTCGATGCTTTCAAAGCCAGCCAGACTTTCTCTGATGGCTTCTTTGCGAATACCCAAAAGCTTGCTTGCAAGTCCTGAAGCCATGCTGTTGTAGGTATTGTGCTTGCCTTGTAGGGCTAATTCGTTGATGTTCATTTGTTCTTGGTTATTTATTGTTATGTGTATTGTATTTGTTTCGTCAAGCCAGGCTCCTTCAGTGTTTTCGTTCTGCAGGGTTATGGCTAGCGGTTTTGATTTTATAGTGTGCTGCGGCATGTATTTCAAAGTCTCCGCATCGTCTTTGTTGTAAATAAAAAAGTCGGTTTCGTCCTGATACTTGGTGATAGCAAACTTGCTGGCAGCGTAGTTTTCCATTTTGTAATCATATCTGTCCAGATGGTCAGGCGTGATATTGCAAAGGATAGCGATGTGCGGTTTGAAGCTGTTGATGTCATCCAGCTGAAAGCTCGAAATCTCCAACACATAATAATCATGGTCGCTTTCGGCTACACTTGCTGCGAAGCTGTTTCCCACATTCCCGCCAAGGGCCACGCTTACACCTGCTTTTTTCAGAATGTCATAAGTGAGTAGGGTGGTGGTGGTTTTTCCGTTGCTACCAGTGATTGCAATAATTTTTCCTTTGCAGTAGCGATACCCAAATTCTATTTCAGAAATCACTTCAATGCCCGCTTCACGAATGGCTTTCATCACGGCCGCCTTTTCGGGAATACCGGGACTCTTTACAACCAGCTGTGAAGAAAGTATCTCATTCATGTTATGAGAGCCTTCTTCATACGGAAGATCAAGGTCATTTAAAGTGTCCTTGTACTTCTGCTTGATTTTTCCACCGTCACTCACCCAAACATTAAAGCCCTGCTTTTGGGCTAAAATGGCTGCGCCAATTCCGCTTTCTCCGGCACCAAGTATTGATATTTTGGTAGCAATACTCATTAGCGAAGCTTAAGTGTTACGAAGGTTAATACGGCCAAAAAGATTCCGATAATCCAGAAACGGGTTACGATTTTACTTTCGTTGTAACCTTGTTTTTGATAGTGGTGGTGAAGTGGTGACATCAAGAAAATCCTGCGCCCTTCGCCAAACTTTTTCTTGGTGTATTTAAAGTAACTCACCTGCATTACCACTGATAAATTCTCTACCAAGAAGATTCCACAAACGATAGGAATCAAAAGTTCTTTGCGAATAGCAATTGCGAATACGGCAATAATTCCACCGATGGCAAGGCTACCTGTATCACCCATAAATACTTGTGCAGGATAGGTGTTGTACCAAAGGAAACCAATGCAGGCTCCTACAAATGCTGCGATAAATACCACAAGCTCTCCCGTGTTTGGGATGTACATAATGTTGAGGTAGTCGGCAAAAATGATACTACCGGAAACGTATGCAAAAACACCTAAGGTTACTCCAATAATTGCGGAAGTTCCTGTGGCAAGTCCATCAATTCCGTCAGTCAGGTTGGCGCCATTGGACACTGCTGTGATGATGAAGATTACAATGGGGATAAAGATTAGCCAAGACCATCTTTGGTAATCATCCACTACCCAGCTGATAAGTTTTGAGTAGTCAAACTCATTATTCTTGAAAAAGGGAATAGTGGTTTTTAAAGATTTTTCAGCTTCAGCGTAAACTGGTAGTGTTTGGGTGGTGGCAGTTCCGTCAGCGCTTTGCACCACCTTCGCGGTTTCTACTCTTTCCTTAATTGTTACATTTTGATTAAAATAGAGAAGGCTGCCCACAATGATTCCTAGTCCAACTTGTCCGGCTACTTTAAACTTGCCTTGAAGTCCTTTCTTATCCTTTTTAAATACTTTGATATAATCATCCAAAAAGCCAATAGCTCCCATCCAAATGGTAGTGATGATAAGTAGGATGATGTAAATGTTTTCAAGCTTTGCGAAAAGCAAAACCGGGATAAGAATCCCTGAAAGAATCATCAATCCACCCATGGTAGGTGTTCCTGCTTTTTCAGCCTGACCTTCCAAACCCAAGTCGCGAATGGTTTCGCCTACTTGTTGTTTTTGAAGAAATTTTATGATGCGTTTTCCGAAAACAAGGCAGATTATCAAAGAGAAAATAAGCGCCATGGCTGCGCGGAAGGTGATAAACTGAAACACTCCAGCACCTGGCAAATTGTAAGCTTTGTCTAAGTATGTAAAAAGGTAATAGAGCATCAGTTTTGGTTTTGGGTTAATGATTCACGAACCACGGCCATGTCGTCAAATGGCAGTTTTTCACCTTTTATTTCTTGATATTTTTCATGCCCTTTTCCGGCAATCAGAATGATGTCATTTTTGTTGGCCAATCTGGCTGCGGTACGAATGGCTTCTTTACGATTGCTTATGCTCAGGTATTTTCTTTTCAGCTGCATTTCTACGCCAGCCTCCATTTCCTGAATGATTACTTCCGGGTCTTCATTTCGTGGATTGTCAGAAGTAAAAATCACCTGGTCGCTCAGCTGAGTGGCAATATTTGCCATTTCAGGGCGCTTGGTTTTGTCGCGATTTCCACCGCATCCTACCACGGTAATCACGGTTTCGGCACCAGTTCTTATTTTGCCAATGGTTTCCAATACATTTTTCAATGCGTCCGGTGTGTGTGCATAATCCACAATTGCCGTTACACCACCTTCACTTTGAAAATGCTGAAATCTACCTTCTACTGATTGCAATGCGCTGATGGCGGTTATTACCTGAAGTTTGTCTTCACCCAACAAAACGGCTATTCCGTAAACAGCTGCAATATTCAAGGCATTGAAAGTGCCAATGAGTTTGGTCCAAACTTCTTGCCCGTCAAGCTGCAAAAGCATTCCGTCAAGTTGGTGCTCAATAATGCGTGCTTTAAAATCGGTATCGGTTTTTAGCGCAAAGCCGTACTTTTTTGCTTTGCTATGCAAAAGCATGGTGCGGCCATGTTTGTCATCTTGATTCATCAAGGCAAATGCCTCAGGAGAAAGCGCATCAAAAAGTGCCTTTTTGGCTAATATGTAGTCGTCAAAGGTTTTGTGATAATCTAAATGGTCGTGCGAAATATTGGTAAAAGCCGCTCCAATAAATTTCAATCCAGCGATTCTACGTTGCTCAATGCCGTGGCTGCTTGCCTCCATAAAGCAGTATTTGCAACCTGCGTCAACCATTTTTTTCAAATAGCTATTCAGGCTTACCGGGTCGGGAGTAGTGTGTGTTGCCGGATGAATTTCGCGGCCAATCATCACATTCACGGTACTTAGCAGTCCGGCCTTTTGGCCTAAAGCCATAAAGAGACGGTGACATAAAGTTGCCACAGTAGTTTTTCCGTTGGTTCCGGTAATGCCTACCAACTTTAATTTTGAAGAAGGATTGCCATAAAAGTTGGAAGCTAAAATTCCCAGCGTAGCATGAGCATCTTTCACCTGAATGTAAGTGGTGCCGTCATTCAATTCTTCAGGGAGCTTTTCGCAAACGATGGAACGAGCGCCTTGTGAAATAGCTTGGGCAATGTAATCATGCCCATCAACCACCGTCCCAGGAACGGCCACAAACAAAGACTCTTTCACGACTTTGCGAGAGTCGAAAGCTATATTTTCTACAGCCACATTGGTGCTGCCAATGGCATCCAAAATTGGGGCGGTGTAGAGTATGTCTTTAAGTAGTTTCATCAATCGGCCGTTTTCTTATCCTAATTTCAGTTCTATGAGGGCGCTGTTTCCAACATCGGAGCCAGCGGGTGGGTATTGCCAAATCACTTTTCCGTTACCCTTAATTTTTACTTTGTAACCATGGTTTTCCAAAATGCTCAATGCATCAGCTCCGCTTTTGCCCTTTAGGTTTGGCACCTTTTTTTGTGTTACCGTAATATCGTTGCTGGCATCTGTACCTAGTAATTCGGCAAAGCCTTGTACTGGTTGATCAAGGTCGCGAGGAGTGTCTAGATAAATGTTTTCCGCGATAGCTTTAAAGACAGGTCCTGCAACGGTAGACCCGTAATAGCCCATGTGGTTATTGGGTTTGTTTACCACCACGATGCAGGTATATTGTGGGTTGTCTGCCGGGAAGTAACCAGCAAAAGATGCCTGGTAATCTCTGGTGTCGCGCTTCCAATAGTTAAGTTGGCAGGTTCCGGTTTTACCTGCAATTTTTACCAAAGGACTTTGAAGGTTGGTTGCGGTTCCATTTTCTACCACACCATCCAGCATCGATCTCACCTTTGCCAAAGTTTCCTTTGAACAAATAGATGGGTTGATTACCTGCACTTCATTGTTTTGAATCACCTTGCCATGCTTAGAAATACTTTCGATAAAGCGAGGTTTAATCATGGTTCCATCATTGGCCACAGCATTATAAAGTGTAAGTACCTGAAGAGGCGTGAAGCTCACTTGGTATCCAAAGGCCATCCACGGAAGAGTGATCCCGCTCCAGTTTTTGTCGCCCGGTTTAGGGATAAGGGGAGTTCCTTCTCCTTTTATGGCGAGACCAAGCGGGTCGTGTAATCCAAGGGTGTAAAGACGGTCTACAAATCGTGATGGTTCATCTTTATAATTGTCATAAATAAGTTTTACGATGCCCACGTTTGAGGAAACCTCAAATGCACGCTTCAACGTAACCCGGCCGTAGCCACCTTTTCCGTTGCGGTAATTACTGTCTTTTATCTTCTTTCCGTAAATTTCATAAAGACCATTTTCGGTGTCTACCAAAGTGTTAGTATCTGCAATTCCGTCTTCTAGGGCAATCATCACTGAGGCTAATTTGAAAGTAGACCCAGGCTCGGTGCTTTCCCATACGGCATAGTTTCTTTTTTCAAAATAGGTTCCTTCTTCCGTGCGGCCCAAGTTCGCGATGCCACGAATAGCTCCGGTTTTTACGTCCATCACCACAGCGCAGCCATGGTCAGCTTCAAATCTCTCTAAAGCTTTTAGCAATTCGTGATGAACGATATCCTGAATTTTGGTGTCGATTGTGGTAACAACATCAAGGCCGTCCTCAGGCTCTATTTCATAACTGTCGGTTACGGGTTTCCAGTTTCCTTTGCTTACTTTTTGCTTTAGGCGAACGCCATCTGTTCCGCTTAAAAAGCTACTGAAAGCACCTTCAATTCCAGTACGACCTCGCAAATGATCGTAGCCAATGGTGCGCTCAGCAATTTTGCCCAAAGGCATTTTGCGGTAATTCTTTTGCTCGTAAATAAGTCCTCCTTTGTAGCGCCCTAAGTTGAAAATTGGGAACTCGCGAATCTTTTGTAGGTCAGAAAATGAAATGTCTTCGCCTAATCTCACGTAGCGGCTTTTTGCATCACGCTTCATCCGCAAGTAAGTTTCCCACTGGCGGGCGGAGCGAACGGGAAATTTTTTTCCAAGCTCTAGGCTTAATGCGGAAATATTGGCGGTAAAATCTTCCTCGGCCACCGTGTAAGGATCCATAAAAAGATCATAAACGGGCATGGAGGTAGCGAGCAATTTGCCATCACTACTAAAGATGTTTCCACGATCAGCCTGAATATTTATTTCGCGAATCACTTCTTTTTGAGAGCGCGCACGCAAATCCGGTCCTTCAGCATACTGAATGATGAAGAGTTTGATCAATACAAAAACAGCCATCAGGAAAAACGGGATGGCGGCTATGTACATGCGGTTCAATATGGATTTGCGATCTTCCACTTAGTCGTTTTCTGGTACTTTAATAATGAGTGGTGGAGTGTTTGATTTTTCCAGTCCCAACTCTTGTCCTTTGCTTATTACTTTATATTCCATGCTCTCAATCATTAATCGTGAGCGGGTGTCGATGTATTCTGAGTTTAGCTCTTTCATCTGCGTGCGCAAGCGGCTTATGTGATGTACTTTGCTTTCGGCACTGTGGCTGCTGGCAATCATTATTAGCGCAAGCAGGCTTAGGTAAATAATGAAAGGCCAGTTTTTGGCGAGCTGAGGGCTTACCAAAAAGCGGCCAGTAAACACGCCCTTCAGCGGATTTACTATCTTCCTTTTAGATGTTGCAGCCTCACTCATTTTCTTCTTCTATCTTTTCTGCGGCACGAAGCTTTGCACTTCTTGCTCTTGGGTTTTCATTTATTTCTTCGTCATTGGCTATTACAGGCTTTCGCGTAATGGGTTCCAATGGTCTGATTAGATTCCCATAAAAATCTTTGTTGGGCTCACCCTCAATATTTCCATAGCGGAAGAAATTCTTCACCGGACGATCTTCCAGGGAGTGGTAGCTCATGCACACCAATCTCCCTCCAGGGTTTAGCATTTCGGTTGCTTGCTCCAGCAATTCATGGATTACAGCTATTTCTTCGTTTACCTCAATACGAATAGCTTGAAATATTTTGGCCCAAAACTGCCCGTGCTTTTGTGGTGGCGCAAAACGCTCCAAAACTTTCTTTAGCTCGGCAGTTGTGTTAATTGGTCGGTGATTGGTTATCGCATTCACCAAAGGCCATGGGCGATTTATTTCACCGTAATCCTTAAATATTCTAAATAGCTCAGTATCCTCGCTTTCGTTGATAATTTGATGTGCGCTCAAAGCCTTGTCGGGATTCATGCGCATGTCAAGCGGCCCGTCAAATCGAGTGCTGAAACCGCGGTCTGGCTCGTCAATTTGGTGTGATGACACGCCAAAATCACCGAGAAGACCATCAATATGTTTTACACCATGCAGTCTCAAGCTCTTCTTTAGATGGCGAAAGTTGGCCGCTATCAAAGTGAAATTCTCACTGTCAGGTACATTAGCTTTCGCATCAGGATCCTGGTCAAATCCATAAAGGTGACCAGTGGTTAGGTGCTTTAGTATTTCGCGGCTATGACCGCCACCACCAAAGGTTACGTCTACATAAATGCCGTCAGGTTTTATCTGCAGCAGATCTATACATTCCTGTAAAAGGACTGGTTTATGATAATCCATCTTCTGACTCATTGAGGCTGCCCATTACTTCTTCTGCCAATGCTCCAAAATCTACATCAGGGTCGTTTATCGAACCTTCGTAGGCATCCTTGTTCCACACTTCTATCATTCCCACCGAAGACGAAAGCACCAGCTCCGAAGAGAGGTTGCCAAAATTCATTAGGTCTTTTGGGATGTTGAGTCTTCCGTTGGCGTCCATTTCCAGCAGCTTCACTCCGGCAGTAAACATGCGGATGAAGTCATTATTCTTCTTAACGAATCGATTGAGCTTATTCACCTTGCTCATCGTTTTCTCCCATTCGTCCATGGGGTAGAGCTCCAGGCATTTTTGAAAAACACTTCTCTTGATTACAAAACCACGCTCAAGTACCGGCAATAGTTGCTTCTTTAGCGCAGAAGGTATCATTACCCTGCCCTTAGCATCCATTTTACATTCATGTACTCCTATCAGGTTCAGCATCTTAAGTTTTGTGTGCTTTGAGTCTCAAAAATAGAATTATTACTCCACTTTCATCCACAATTTACCACTTTGTTGATAAGTTTTCCCACTTCTGTTAAAACTGGATAGTCTTTAGAATATTGCTTTTGCCTAGCTATCTCTTTGTGAATAGGGTTTTCGAACAATTGTGAAAAAGGTGGGGGAAAGTGGAGGAGGGATTTTTGATTGTGGATTTGGGATTGACGATTGAGTCACCCCGATCTTGATTTTTTAAATCATCAAATCACCAATCGTAAATCCCAAATCCTTCCCTTATCTTCGCGCCATGCATATACACAGCGCAGATTTTGTTTGTAGTAATAATGATATTACTAAATGTCCGGAGCCCAATAAACCTGAATACGCCTTTATAGGAAGGAGTAATGTGGGTAAGAGTACTTTGATAAATAAAATGGTGCAACGCAAGGGCTTGGCTAAGACTTCCGGCCGACCGGGGAAAACCCAGCTCATCAATCACTTTTTGATAAATGAGGCATGGTATCTTACCGATTTACCTGGGTATGGATATGCTAAGGTGAGTAAAACCTCAAAGGAAAAATTCCAGAAGCTGATTGAAGATTACATCATTGAGCGCCCAAATTTGGTAAACCTATTTGTGCTGATTGACTCTCGTCATGAGCCACAAAAGATTGACCTTGAATTTATGGAGTGGCTTGGTGAATTGGAAATTCCCTTCAGCATGGTTTTCACCAAAACGGATAAGTTAGGTTCTGGTAAGTTGAATACCAACATCAAAGTTTACAGCAAAAAGATGCTGCAAACTTGGGCGGAGATGCCTGTGTTTTTTGCTACTTCAGCTGAGACTGGCGAAGGTTGCGATCAAGTGTTGAACTACATTGAGCAGTTGAATAATCAGATGGTTTCTGAGTAGTCCCCGACTCCTCCCGGACTGACTGCAGGAGTGTCAATATTTTCAGGGCTTACTTTTTAAAAAGATCCATTTTCACGCCAAGGTCATGAGCGAATTTACGCATGTAGTCTGCGGCTTCTTTTTCGCCCGTGGCTCTTTCCAATGAGTCAGAAAGTCCAACCAGGGTTTGATGAATCATTTGCTTCATTTCATCGGCCATCATGTCTTTTGTCCAAAGATCGATGCGCAAGGTTTCTTGATTGCGCTTGTCCCACACACTTAGGAGCATTGCTTTTGCGGCAGCATGGTTTATTCCACCATCGCTGGCGCTCCAATCCATTACTTCAGGAACTTTGTTTTCGTCTAAGCCAATTTGAAATTTGATGTCAGAAGTATGATGTGCCATGCTGTGATTTTTGATTTACAATTGTGGATTGCCGATTTGCAACTTTTGATTGTCGATTTATTTCGCGGCTGCAAAGCTAAGTTTACTTAATGGAAATTTAAACCTCAAAATAGAAACTCTGAATCCGAAATGCTAAACTCTAAACAAATCAAAAAAGTAGAAATTCAAAAGTTTAAAAAAGACCAATGGCTAGAAAATACGGTGCGAATTGCTAATTTGTTTTTAGCGTATTTTTTGAATTTTCCAGTTTAGAATCTTTGAGTTTGTTTTGAATTTAGAGCTTGTCTTTTCGAATTTCTGCCGCCTAAGGTCTATATCCACTAAGTTTCAATATTTTTCTTGAATCTGTTTCCTGCCCTAATTGTGGCAAAGTTGCACTTGGATTTTCGGCCATGTAGGCTCTTACAATTTGCCAGCCAACCCAGCGGCCTATCATACCAGGGGTTTCAGCGTCAAATTTCATTCTGAATTTAGAAAAAGGAGCTAGCTCAACAAAGCGTCTTTTCAAATCCTGACTAGTGTCAAAAAGGTGCTTGTTTTCTACAAAATAGGCCCAGATGGTGCGTTCGTTCTTTTTGCAAAAATCAAGATGCTCTGGTGTGTATTGCACAATTATAGTTTCATCTTTTTGCGGAAGCATCTTTTCTAAAAAGTACAATTGCTTGCCGTAATAAATCATATCATCAAGTAGAGTTGCGGCATCTAGTTTGCGAGCAATGTGTGGTTTGCTTACGGCATCAATGCAGTCTCGAACTAGAAAAGCCGGTTGGCGAAAATAGGCTTGGTAAGCAGGTAGATGTTGATAGTAAGGTTTGTCAGGGCCAAGATAAAGGTCGATTCCTGCAAAGCAAATATTTTGTTCAGGTGTGTATAAGACTGGGTATTCAAGGTCAAGATTAGAAATATAGCTGTAAAACTTCACTTCGGGCACTTGAGGGAAATAATAATAAAAGTGCTTCATCGAAAAGTTGAGGTTTTCATTCAGCGATGAAAAGTCTTTGAAAACCTTTTTTGTTCCAGCGTACAGTTCAAGCTGTTGCTCGTCATTGCGCTGACTTTTCCAGAAAACCGGATTCTTACCGGCAGCGTAAAACTCTGGGTAAAGTGCGGATAGTCTTTCTATCTCCGTAGGAATATTTGAAGTGTCACTATTAAAAAAAGCTGAGTCGAAGCGAATAAACCGCGCTTCTTTAGATATTTGCGACAAATCTATTTCGGTTTCTTCATTGCATGAAGCAAAAACGAAAAGGCTGATAAATATGAATAGAGGCTTGATCAATTTGTTCATTGCTTTGTTAGGACGAGAGTTTATACTTTAGATTAAAATCATTCATTATGAAAAACCTGAACGCAAAAGTCATTATTTTATTAGTAATAACCAGCTTTGGACTGAAAGCTCAAGAAACAACTCCAGTGGCTGCTACAACTCCTCTTCGGTTTGGACTTCACGCTTCTCCCAATATTAGTTACATTCAGAGCAATGATCCCGATGCAGAATCATCATCAAAAGTGAAGTTTGCTTTTGGCTTAATGGTGGAGTACAATTTTGCTCCAAACTACTCCTTTTCTACCGGTGTAGATTACATTTTTAGAGGTGGAGAGTTAACCCTTCCAGTTGAAGTTTCAGAAAATCCGAGTGTATTTATAAATAGAACAGGAACTTATCAAGCAGGGATGGTCCAAATTCCTTTATACCTAAAAATGCGAACCAAGGAGTTTGGGTACATGCGTTATTTTGCGGAGTTTGGTGGTAGGCTTGGTTTTCCTGTAGATCAGCTTACAGAGTTTGAGGACTCATCTCCAGGGTTTGAAGTTCAAGGTGATGCACTTGAAAAAAATTACATTAACCCTATTGATGTTATGTTTTCAATAGGTTTAGGTGGTGAATATAATTTGGGTGGAAATACGAGCTTGGTGGCAGGTTTGTATTATAATAGAAGTTTGGCCGATAATGTTAAAACAAGTGGTGGAACATTGGGCACCGAAAAAAAATATGGCTACCGCTTCGATTATATAAACTTGAAAGTGGGGATTTTATTCTAAAATATTGATTACAAGGTTTTAATGGACGTTCAAAAGGTTGAAGCTCATATCGTGGGCTGGTTGAAAGACTATATTCAAAAGTCTGGAACAAAAGGTTTTGTAGTTGGGGTTTCTGGAGGAATTGACTCGGCAATTACTTCAGCATTGGTCGCTCGTACTGGGTTTCCTGTTTTATGTGTAGAAATGCCAATTCATCAAAGTCCGGAACAGGTAAATCGTGCAATTAGTCACATAAAGGATTTGGAAGAAAAATATTTCAATGTATCTTTTCAAAGTGTAAACCTTACGGGAGTTTTTGATAATTTTATAAAGGCCATGCCTGTGGTTAATGATTCCGAGCAGCGCAATCTTTCTTTGGTAAACTCACGCGCCAGGTTGCGCATGACTACCTTGTATTATTTTGCCGGTTTATATAGTTATCTCGTAGCAGGTACAGGGAATAAGGTTGAAGATTTTGGTGTAGGTTTTTATACCAAATATGGAGATGGTGGTGTGGATTTAAGTCCTATAGCAGATCTTACTAAGACCGAGGTTTATAAGTTAGCCAGACATCTTGGTGTGCGTAGTGATATTTTGCAAGCCCCGCCAACAGATGGTCTTTGGGGAGATGACAGAACCGATGAAGATCAGATTGGGGCATCCTACCCGGAATTGGAATGGGCAATGGAAAAGTATACTGAAGGAAAAGTGGTGGGTGATTTTGAAGGGCGGAAGCTTGAGGTTTTCCAAATTTATTCTAATTTACACCGGGCAAATCAACACAAAATGCTGCCTATTCCGGTATGTATTATTCCACCGGATTATAAAAATTAACGCTAGTGTAGTTATTGTCTTACATTAATTGTAGCTTTGATAACAACACTAAAATAAATCACAGAAACGCATAGTATGATAAGACTTTTACTCGCAGATGATCATGCAGTTGTTCGAAAAGGTTTACAGCTGTTTATAGGTTATGAGGATAACCTAAAACTTGTTGCTGAAGCTTCTAATGGTGAAGAGCTATTAGAAATAATAAGAGACAATGAAGCGGATGTACTTCTTTTGGATTTGGATATGCCAAAAATGAATGGGATTACAGCTATTCGCAAGATCAAAGAAATAGCACCAGATCTTAAAATTATAGTTCTCACCATGCACCCTGAAGATATTTATGGTAAAACAGCTCTTCAGATGGGAGCTAGTGGGTATCTTATAAAAGATGAAGAGCCTAAAAAACTTATTAATGCCATAAATAAGGTCTACGCTGGAGAGCAAATCTTTAGTGAGGACTTGATGAGTAATAAAAAGAAGAATAAACCTATCAAGCTTAGCCAGCGTGAAATTGAAGTTTTGAAACTTTTGAGCAGTGGTCATTCTAATAAAGATATTGCTGAAGAGCTTGAGATAAGTGATAAAACGGTGAGCACGTATAAATTGCGATTGCTCAATAAAATTGGAGGTAAATCAGTAGTCGATTTGATTAATTTCTCCAACAACTACCCTGAAGTAATGGGTGGGAGAAAGTAAATAGTCTGTCGAAAGAATAAATTAAGGAGCCGCAAGCCTTGTGTTTGCGGCTTTTTTTGTGGCTATTAATAAAGGTCAATCTGTAAAAATATAGATGTGGTGGCTCTGCCATACAATGCCTATTTTTGCAGGCTAAAATAAATGAGGTGGCAAATATTGTAGCTATTGTTGGAAGACCGAATGTTGGAAAGTCAACACTGTTTAACAGACTTACTAAAACCCGCACTGCAATTGTAGATTCTGTAGCAGGGGTTACCCGTGATAGGATTTACGGAAAGTTTGATTGGGTTGGTCGTGACTTTTCTGTGATCGATACCGGTGGGTATGTTAGAGGGTCTGATGATGTGTTTGAGGGAGAAATCCGCAAGCAGGTAGAAATTGCTATTGAAGAAGCTAATATCATTTTGTTTTTGGTGGATACCGAGCAGGGTGTTACAGGTATGGATCAGGAAGTGGCTATGCTACTGCGTAAATCCAAAAAGCCTGTGATTTTGGTTGCTAATAAGGTGGATAACTCTATGCGTCAGACGCAAAGTGCGGAGTTTTACAGCTTAGGACTTGGTGAGATTTTCAATATTTCGGCTATGAACGGTAGCGGTACCGGAGAGCTTCTTGATGAGGTGGTAAAGCAGGTGCCGGAGGATGTGGAAGTTGAAGATTTGGACATTCCTAAAATCGCGATTGTAGGTCGCCCAAATGCAGGAAAGTCTTCGTTTATAAACGCCCTTACGGGTGAAGAAAGAAATATTGTTACCGAAATAGCGGGCACCACACGTGATTCTATTCACACACGTTACAATCTATTTGGAAAAGACTTTTTGCTGGTAGATACAGCAGGTCTTCGCAAAAAAACCAAAGTACACGAAAACCTCGAGTTTTACTCAGTGATGCGTTCTGTTCGAACTATCGAAAACTCTGATGTGTGTGTGCTTTTACTTGATGCCACCAGAGGTTTAGAGTCACAGGATCTGTCTATTTTTAGCTTAGCTGAAAAAAACAAAAAAGGTATAGTAATCTTGGTGAATAAGTGGGATTTGGTAGAAAAGGAAACCAATACAGCTAAGGAATATAAAAACAAAATTCTTCAGCGATTGGAGCCATTTACTGATATTCCTATCATCTTCGTTTCAGTGCTCAACAAACAGCGTATTTTTCAAGCGGTAGAGGAAGCAATGAACGTTTACAGTCGCAGAGAACAGCGCATTGCTACCAGCAAGCTAAACGATACTATGCTGCCTATTATTGAAGGTAATCCACCGCCTGCGAGTAAAGGAAAGTATGTGAAGATTAAGTTTGTTACACAACTACCTACCCGGACTCCATCATTTGCATTTTTCGCCAACTTACCACAGTATGTGAAAGAGCCTTACAAACGATTTATAGAAAATAAACTGCGTGAGCAATTCGATTTTACTGGAGTTCCGATTCAGGTTTACTTCAGGCAGAAATAATTTTATAGAATTTTAAGAAAGGGCTTTTAGCCCTTTTTTTCTGTAAGTTCCTGAAATACCTGTTCTAACTTTTGTTCTTGCTGTTGTATTCCTAGGACAGCGGCTTTTTTGCTTACCGCAAAGTTGAAAACATCAGTTCTAATATCCTGACCTGGGAGGGCAAAGAACTCCCATTTATTATCGCTGATGTGTTTTACATCTTTTACGCCAGCAATTTTCTTTAATTCCGACTTGCTAAACTCTTTGTCAAACTCCACAAGGAATGTTTTGGCACCTTGTACATTCTTCAAATCAGAAGTTGGACGGTCGGCCACAATCTCTCCGTTGTTGATAATGATCACCCTATCACAAAGTATTTCTACCTCCTGCATAATGTGTGTAGAAAGCATCACGGTTTTAGAAGCTCCTACTTCTTTAATTAACCCACGGATTTCAGCAAGTTGATTTGGATCTAGGCCGGTAGTTGGTTCATCCAAAATCAAAACTTCTGGATCGTGAAGAAGTGCTGCTGCAAGACCAGCGCGCTGGCGGTAACCTTTAGAAAGCTGGCCAAGCTTTTTGTGGCTCTCTTTTGTAAGACCTACTTTTTCAATTATGTCTGGAATAGCTGTTTTAGAAGTTTTGTGAATTCCGGCCATAAATGCTAAATATTCCTTCACGTACATATCCAGGTAAAGAGGGTTGTGCTCGGGTAGGTAGCCTACTTTTTTTCTGATTTCAATACTATCTTCGGTTACGTCCAGGCCACATACTTTGGCTATGCCTTCTGTTTGTGGAATGTAGCACGTAAGTATTTTCATCATGGTAGATTTTCCGGCACCATTGGGTCCCAGGAAACCTACAATCTCCCCACTCTTTAGAGAAAAACTAACATCGTTAAGAGCACGTTGCTCTCCGTATTTTTTGGTGATATTTTGTACTTCTATCGACATAATTTCAAATCTGGCGCTAAGCTAAAATTTTTATTACTGAAGCCTATCAAATGAAATGCCCATTTACTTAAGCAACGATTTGTAGCCAAAAGCATTCATTGTTTTAAATCCAAATCGAATAGTGCTGCGCTCAAGTTCTTGGTGGAAACTTCCAATTATTCCCTTACGTGTAAACTCTGCACCATACTGAGGGCCTCCATTTCCATATTTCTGATTTTTTTCGCGCCCCATTTCTTTTATGCTCTTAAAACTGGAAAGCTCGATACTCTTAACAGCAATTTTAGGCTCAAAGGTATACCCGAGGTATTCTATTACCTTTTTAAGTTCACCTATAGGGTCTTTCTGCGAATCTTCATATCTAACGTGTAAAAGGTGGCCTTGGTTGAGGTAACTCCTTGTGTGAAGTTCCCAGTATATAAGGTTGTTTTTTACAAAGTGATTTACATTAACGAAGGAGTTTTGTTTTGATTCAGGTTGGTTCTTGTTAAAATGATAGGCCGAAACCAAAGTGTCTAGTGGATTCCGGTAAATATGAATCCCTTTAGTAAATCGATCAAATACTGAGCTATAATGACGGTGTGTTCTCGCTAAGTAAGGAAAACCTGGTTGAGGTCCCGAGGGCTCGATGGGATCACCTAGTGATTCATGTTGAATTTTATTTAACTCTTGATACGTAAGGGTTTCGGTAGCATTGCACGCTTTGATGTTGAAGTAATTAAAAATCAAAAAGCGTAGCCACGTATTTCCACTTTTAATGTAGCCAGCGAATAGTGCGGGCTCTTCGTCAAACTTTTTAATTTTTGCCAAGTTTTTGGCTAATCTGGGGTTGACGTTATCTTTAGTTTTGTAAAAAGCGTATTGCACTCTTTGCCTATGGAACCAATGGTTTAGCATAGCGGTTACTTAAAAATCTTATGAATAGCCTTGGCAAAAAGCGCTTTTACATCTTTAAAATCATAGGATGCTTCTGGAGAAATAAGAAACTTATAGTAGCCGCCTTTTTTGCGTCTTACTATTTGGCCATTGTAGTTGCCCCAGGTTGATCTGTTCGTTTTAATGTTAGTTATTTCCCTCAAAAAATACTCACCGCTTACTCGGTTAGAGTTTTGGGGGGTATAATACAAACAATCTTTAAAGTAGTAATGATTTACTTGTGACCACCTAGTAAGGTCAGGGTTTTCGATGACCGTTCCACCATGGACAATATTTGCTGACCAGATTAATAAATCCCCCTTTTTGATGATTAATTTTTCTGGTGAAAACCCATGGATATCCATCGCCTTTTGAATAAATGGCTCGTATTGATCATAGTAAAATGACCCAGGTAAGCTTGATGCAGGTCTGAATTCGGGGGAGATGTCTTGATAGTCAAATGCCGGTAATTTATGTGATCCGGGGTAATATGTTACAGGGCCACTTTGAGGACTGATGTCCTCCAGAGCTACCCAAACACCACACATGAATCTTTCAGGGAGCGAGTGAAAATGGATGCTATCGGAATGAGGCTTTTGGCGACTTCCGTATTTGAAATTTAAGGTTTGAAAGGGAATTACCTCCCTTCCGTAAAGCATTTCTAATGTTTTTAAAACTTTAGGGTGAGTCGCAATTTTCTTTACCCCTTCCTTTTTTTTCCAAAGCTGCACAGCTCTAGGGTTTTTATAGCTAAACAAATCCTCATCCTCCTGAAGTTCTTTGCGTGTTTCATCAATGAGTTTATGCTCTATGCAATTTCTTAAAATCAGGTACCCATTCTTGTTATAGAACCGCGCCATTTCCACTTCCTCCACAGAGAGTTGTTTGGTTTTAAGGATTTCTTCAAAATAAAGGGACTCTACCCAGGGTACGTTGTGTGTTGCCATTCTCGAATAGGACTTTTGTTTCCTCCTCTTAGCAAATGTATTTAAATAAGAAATTGACCATATAAACACGGGAACTTATTTGAAATTTAGGTTGCATCCTGAGAGAAATATGAATTGTTTTTTGGATTTATTAATCTAAACCACTTTATCAGATGTAAAAATTACTTTAGCCGATAGAACCCCAAAAGATCAACTATGATAACTTTAAAACAACTGCTACTTGGTACTTTATTTCTAGCTGGTAATGTTTTCGTGATGGCCCAGGAACGGGTGGCTACAGAAATTATTTCGGATAAAGTCAAGGGTACATTCCACCAATTTGTAGAAGAAAAGGAGGGAAGTGTATACGCTATAATGGTAAAAGGGAAGAATTATTTCTTGCGGAAGTTTGATTCAGAAACCTTGGAGATACAAGATGAGTGGGAGGTTGGTAAATTTAAATATGAAGGGCAAAAAACTGAATTTAAAACAGCAGTGGTGTCAAAGGAGGGTTTTCACTTAATATATGAGGCGTATAACCCTGTGAGAAGGAAGATATATTTTCTGGAGAAGTTTGTTAGCCGAGCGGGAGAGGCTAGGCCAAATCGTGAAGTGGCGAGTGTGGATAATATCACGGAAAACTATAAAGTAAAATTCTTGGTCTCAGAGGACAAGTCGCGGTTTTCTATAGTGACCCCTCCGGGTAAAAATGTGGCTCCAAAGGCCTTTGTTTTTGATGATCAACTTAATCTGCAATGGGAGCAGTCATATGGGAATCCTTTCAAAGATGGTAATTTCACTATTACTCAAACCGAGTTGAGCAATGATGGAGATGTATTGGTAGTTGGTTATAGAGATGATGGCCGTTTTAAGGAATATGAAATTAAAACTTCTACCAAGTACGGGGTTTTAAGAATCGATAAGGAAAAGAACATGATGGTGTATGACTTATCACACCTAAATAAAACTTTTCATGGGCTTTCTGTAAAACCCGATTTAACGGAGGGATTCGTTCTAACTGGATTTTACGCAGATGATGAAGATGGGTATCCATATGGTTTGTATTATTCACAGTTGAGTAAAAATACTTTTAAACCAACGATAGAACGATTGCAAAGTGGCAAAAGTGCGAACTCTAATGACTTGGATCAGAGCTTCGATATTTTGCATGCCGCAATGGGTGGAAGAATGAAAGAGGGCTTTGCTTCTTTTAGATGCAAAGATTTTACAAAATTTGAAAATGGAAATATTGCAGTGGTTGCTGAAAGAGATTATGTAAACAGCTTGCCAGGCGCTTATCGGAATAGATTTGTTGGGGAGATTGTAGTCTTTAGCTTTAACCCCAAAGGGCAACTTTTATGGGTGAAAAGTATTCCAAAGAAGCAAACCGATAATAATATGGGAACAGTGTCCTATGTTTTTCACATGGAAAATAATGAGGTGTTTCTTTTGTATAATGATGACGTACGAAATGCACAATCTATAAATGAAGGAATGGGAAACCAGTATTCCAATTTTGGGCGAAAGTTTGGGCTTATCGGAGCAAAAATTGATGCGGATGGAAACATGACTTTAGAATCAATACAGAATTCGGATGGTAAATATTTTTATGTGAAGACAGCAAGTGCTTATAGTTCTGCTAGCCAGGGGCTGTTTGCGGTACGAGTAAAATATGCAGTAGACGGTGTTAGGCTTTCTAGGTTCAAATTTTAGTTATTTCTAAAGAAATTATTCACTCTATAGTTGATTGGATGGCTAAATAGTAACAGGATTTTATTCCGATACAAAAGGTCAGGGTGCTTATGGAATGTTTTACGGCAAATTGAACCAAGTAAATCTTGCAGCTGAACTTGAAAGCTACAAGTGGCCACGGATATTTATAAAACAATTGACTAAGACGTAGGAAGGTCAGGTAATATGGGTATTCGCGGTGTAAGGAATGGTTTTGCAGAGATGGGAATTAAGCACTTGGGCCAATTTGATAATGGATTATTCTGTGTGGTGGCTGAAAGGGATTACCTTTAAAGCATACGGTTTTATTATTTAAATAAGCTAGGCTTTTGATGCCCAATTCTACTATTCGATTTGTCTTATAAATCTACCTTTGCCGCAATGCAAGGAACAGTAACAAAATCAACAGGAAGTTGGTATCAGGTGAAAACTGATACTGGAGAAATAATCCAATGTAGGATAGTGGGTAAGCTCCGCTTGCGTGGAATTAAAAGCACCAATCCGGTAGCCGTGGGTGATGTGGTGGAGTTTAAGATGGAGGAAGGTGAAGAAACTGCTGTTATTTCGGATATACTTCCGCGCAAGAACTACATCATTCGCAAGAGTGTAAACCTGGCCAAACAAACCCAAATCATTGCAGCCAATCTGGATCAGGCGGTGCTTATAGTGACCCTTGATTTCCCTAAAACTTACCCTCGCTTTATTGATCGATTTTTGGTGACGGCCGAGGCATACAGTATTCCTGCTGTGGTGGTTTTTAATAAGGTAGATTTGTATAGTGATGCCGATCTTGATGAATTGGAGTTTTACACCTTAGCTTATGAGGATGCTGGATACACAGTACTACATTCTTCGGTGCCGGGAGAACTGGGGTTGGAAGAATTAAAAGAATTATTGCAAAATAAAACGAGCCTGCTAAGCGGACACTCAGGAGTAGGGAAATCTACTTTGGTAAACACCGTAGAGCCCGGTTTAGATTTAAAAACAAAAGCGATTTCTTTAAGCCACCATCAGGGGCAACACACCACTACTTTTGCAGAAATGTTTGAGCTTAGCTTTGGAGGGAATATTATTGACACTCCAGGAATCAGAGGTTTTGGATTAGTGGATATGGAGAAGGAGGAGATAGGCGATTATTTTCCGGAAATCTTTAGAATCAAGGGTCAGTGCAAATTCAATAATTGTATTCACATAGAGGAGCCTGGTTGTGCTATAAAAGCAGCACTTGAGGAGGGCGAACTGGCCTACACACGCTATGATAGTTATGTGAATTTTGTGAATGGAACTGATGAAGACGAAAACTATAGAAAAGACATTTATGCGAATTAGATACTTTTTGCAAGTCCTTGTAATAATAGGGGTAATGAGCGCTTGTGGCAATAGCAAGCAAGTGGTGGCTCCAGCTGTAGAGTCTCAGGTAAACCTTATGGATCAGCAGATGATGAGTGTCCTGTGGATGCAACACTCCCATGAGGTGAAAATTATGCAGGAGCAACAGTACAGAAATGCAGCCAGAAAGCTCAAGGAAAACTTACGTCAGGCAAGTGGGGATAACCTACTAGCCGTTATTCTGGATATAGACGAAACAGTGCTTGATAATAGCCCTTATGAAGCTCGACTTATCCGTGATGGTGAAAAGTATTCAGATGAAAGCTGGGATCTTTGGGTTAAAGAAAGACAAGCGGCATTAATCCCTGGGGCTCGTGAATTTTTGATGGAAGCTGAACGCTTAGGTATTGAGGTTTTTTACATCTCTAATAGAAGTATTGAGCATCTAGAGCCTACCATAGAAAATTTGATGACTTACAACTTACCCGCAGCAGACGAAAGTCATGTTTTACTAAAAGTGGAGGATCCGGATAAAACCGAAAGAAGAAATACTGTAAAGGATAAGTTTGAGGTAATACTTTATGTAGGTGATCAGCTTTCGGATTTTGTTGAAGAACAGGATAGTTTTCAAGAAGATATGGCGGATAATGAAGAGATGGTGGAACATGCTTTAAAATACTTTGTAATACTTCCAAATCCAATGTATGGTGGCTTTGAGAAAATGCTTTATAACAATCAAAGTGGGTTAACCGATAGGCAAATAGATCAGAAGCGCAGAGATGCGCTCATTACCAAAAGGAAAAAATAAACATGCGAATTGTTCTCCAGCGGGTAACAGAAGCTTCCGTAAATATTAATGGAAAAGAAGACAGAAGCATTGGCCAAGGTTTTGTCATTTTGGTGGGAATAGAAGATGCTGACACAAACAATGATGCTATTTGGTTAGCTAACAAAATTGCCAACCTGCGCGTGTTTTCTGATGATGAAGGGAAGATGAACCACTCAGCCATTGATGTGAATGGACAGCTATTAATTATTAGCCAGTTTACTTTACATGCTTCCACCAAAAAAGGTAATCGCCCGAGCTATATAAAAGCAGCCAAACCAGATAAGGCAATCCCTTTATATGAATATTTTGTAGAGCGCTGTAAAGAGCATTTTCCGGCAAGGGTACAAACGGGTGAGTTTGGTGCAGACATGAAAGTAAGCCTGGTAAATGACGGGCCGGTGACCATTTGTATAGACACTCAAAATAAAGAATAAGATGAGCAAGGGAATTACAGAAGTTCAAAAAATAGTTGACGACTGGATTAAGAATCATGGTGTTCGTTACTTCAACGAACTTACCAATATGGCCCAGCTAACTGAAGAAGTAGGTGAGGTAGCCCGCATTATTGCCCGTAGGTATGGCGAGCAAAGTGAAAAGGAAAGCGACAAAAATAAAGACCTTGGTGAGGAATTGGCCGATGTACTATTTGTTACTGTCTGCCTGGCCAACCAAACCGGTGTAGATCTTCAGGCGGCTTTTGATAAAAAGATGAACATAAAAACCGAGCGTGATCATGATCGACATCATGGGAATGAGAAGTTGAGAAGTTAGTATTTAGTAGGGAGTATTTAGTATTGAGACTTCTCGGTACTTGTGCTTGGTTGAGCGGGGACAGAAACTCTTAAACATTAAGTGTGAAATTTAGATTTGTATTACTGTTTGTCCTCATGTTAATTTCCACGGTTGGTGTTGCTCAGGTCTGTCTAAAGGAAATTCTTTCAAGCAGACTTGTGAGTCGAACGGATTTGAGCAAAGAATATGTACTAACTTTTCATAATCCCTTTCGGGATAGCTTGGTGTTTGTGAGAGTTCTCAATGATGGGAACTTGTTTAAAGATAAAAGTCTAGAAGTTTTTCTAGTCAATGATTCGGTGATTAACATAAGTAGAGACCCGAAAGATGCTTCTCATATTGTTAATTTCACTTTGCTTGAACCTGGGAAAGAAGAATCAAAAAAGCTTAAGGTAGAAGGCCTCTTTGACCTCTCATTGAGTTATGAGTACTACGTAGTTTCTAAAAGGGATTATCTAGAAAGTCAGAAAGGTCAAAGCAGGAAAAAGGATAGCTATCGAAAGGGAATAGATTTTATAACCAGTCATCCAATTTGTCAACATAAATTGGAAATTACCAGATGATATCTTCGACTCTATCAATTGGCACTTAGGTGTTATGATAAAAACGGCTGCCTGAATTATTCAGACAACCGTTTCTTTTTTTAAGATCTCAGCGGGATCAAATGTCAATAGAGTTTTATTTCGCTAAAAATCTACACTCAAGCCCGCCATAAAGTTGATGCCCGCCATAGGGAAATAGAAGTTTTCAGTAATCTTTTCACCATAAATGTAGCTGTAGGTATAGCCATTTGGCTCATATTCCTGATCAAACAAGTTGGCAATCAAAAGGTGTACATTCAGACGGTCTACCCATTTTACCGGAAGATTATAACCTAAACGTAGATCGGTGACGTTAAAGGCATCCAGGCTTTTGGATTCACTTGAGGTGTTGTCCATAAATTGCTGACCTACATATTTCGTGTTCCAATCGATGGTGGCTCCTGCTATTGGCTTCACGGTGATGTTGATTCCACCTATTACATTTGGAGAATATGAAATGTCGGTACTCTTAAAGTTTTCTTCTTGGTACCCGCCATTGTCATAATCCACCACGTAGTCTGTGAAATTTAAAATCTTGTTTTGACTGAAGGTGAAATTCGCTCCAAGCTGCAAATACTTGTTTACAATATAACTTCCCACTAGCTCAATACCTGCGCGATAGCTCTCAGGAGCATTGGTGCGAATGGGAGAGCCTACATCATTAAGTTGACCTGTTAGCACCAACTGATTGGTGTAATCCATAAAGAAAAGATTAGCATTGAAGAAGGCACGCTCGGTTTGTAATTCGTAGCCAGCTTCATAGTCAATCAGCTCTTCAGCTTTTGGTTGAAGATCTACAGGTGCATCTAAGAAGTCGGTACGAACTGGCTCGCGATGCGCCACAGCAACAGATGCATACACTCGGCTTTGGTCATTCAAAGCGTAGTTTACCCCGGCTTTTGGATTGAAAAATGTGAAGCTTCTGTCAACATCTATGGTAGTTCCATCTTCATCAATTCCATTGGCTACATAGCTTACCGATCTCAACTGTAAATCTCCGTAAGCGGTAAACTTCCCAACAGTATAGCTGGCCTTTAGGTAATTGTTGAAATCTGTTTTGGTGGTTCTATTGTCATAATATCTGTCACGGATGTCGCCATTGCTGGCGTATTGCGCCCAAATGATTTCACCATAGTGGTCGCCAATGTACTTGTTATACGCTCCGCCAAAAGTCAACTGGAGTTGATTCAAATCCGCTTGAAGCGAATAGGTGGTTCCAATCAAATTATTGTTCAACCAGCGTCTGCGGATAAGATCGGTGCTGGTAACGGTGTCGCCACCAAGAATCACATCATCCAAACCATAATGCGCTAAATCATCATCTTTGCGATATTGCTCATAATAGCCACGCCCCCAGGTATAATGCAGCGCAGCATTTGCGGTAAGCTTTTCGCTAAAAGCGTGAGAAACATGAAGTTGATAGTGATCCTGTTTGTAGTTGTCCGTTTCATTATCATACGTGTAATAATTGTAAGTGCGGGGGTTAGAATTTACCAAGTTGGCCGAATCCTGGCTGTCATACCCATTGTTTATAATGTGTGTGTACAAAGCAGCGCTATCGCCATTCAGTTTGGCTTCAGGAACTCCCCACCAAGCCTGATAAGTTTCCTCACCACCACCAAAGTGGATAAGCTGTACACTGGTTTTTTTAGAGTAATAACTAGCCGATAAATAGTAAGACTTAAGATCTGCAGTAGCTCGATCAATAAAACCGTCTGAATTTATTTTTGAGAAACGAGCATCAATGCTCCAATGATCATTTAGCAATCCGCTTCCTGCACGCACGTTGGTTTTTAATGTGTTGAATGAACCTCCAGTTACATCCGCACTAGCGTAAGGCTTCAAGCTAAGTTCGCTGGTTTTTATGTTTACGCTGGCGCCAAAAGCACCGGCTCCGTTGGTGGATGTTCCTACACCACGCTGCACTTGTATAGATTGCGCAGAAGAAGCTAGATCTGGTGTGTTTACCCAAAAGACTCCATGCGATTCAGGGTCATTCAGGGCGATCCCATTTACGGTAACGTTAATGCGGCTAATGTCGCTGCCGCGAATTCGAATACCCGTGTAGCCAATGCCAGTTCCTGCATCCGAACTCACCACCGTACTCGGCAAATCCTTGAGAACGAAAGGCATATCTCGGCCTTCGTTTCGTTCTTCAATCTGCGTTTTACTGAGGTTGCTCTTCGCAATAGGTACATTTTTTCCTGCTCTTACGGCAGAAATGTTTACCGGCTCCAAAAGCTCAGAAGCTTCGGCTAAAGCAAAGTTTACAATGGCATTTTCATTGGCTATCACTTCTTTGGTCAGGGGTTCAAATCCCACGAAAGAGGCGGTAAGTTGATAGGTTTTGCCCTTTTCGAGCTGAATTTCAAACTCACCATTGGTACCACTTTGTACCCCTGCTTTGGTAGATTGAACAACGATAGTGGCACCCGGTAATGGTTCGCCATCAGTTTTGGAAGTTACCCTTCCGGAAATGGTTTGTGCCTGCGTTTGCAGAAACAGTGCTGACAATGCAGCAAAAGCAATTAGCTTCTTCATGATAAAATGTAATTCTATCACGAATAAAAGGGGCTATTTACTCGCTTGGTTAAATAAAAATTTGATGTCAATTATCCCTTGGCAGCATTACCTGCCCAGGTTCATTGGGTATAATCTCAGCCCCAAAATTAATCGGGACACCCCTATGAGATGTAAGCCGCGAAAGTACTTATGAAAAATGAAGCGGCAATACAGAGCTGAATTAAAGTTGAGAAATATTAGTGAAATGCTTCGAGGGCTGAAAGAGCATTTTCAAACCTATCATCAAAATCTCCTTTTACAACTTGATACGGACGATTTAATTTTTTTATCAAATCAAGACTCAGTTCAAAAAGCTCTAAGCGATTATCAGGATTTTCTCGGAGAGGGTCACTCTCCCAAGGAATGTCTGGGTAGGTGAGAAGGTAAATGTGGTCGTTTTCCTTTTCAATTTCTTTCTCGATAAAGTCATGCGTTTTGCCAAAGACAAGCTCTTCCCAAATTTTGAAATTAAGTAAATCGGTATCTAAAAACACCAGGTTTTCAGCTCGTTGAATTGCTTTTTGCTGATGCGATTTATGGCCTATTATAATTTTTTCAAGAGTGTCAAAATCATACGCTGAGCCATTTTTTTCTAAATAATGACGAGCATATTCATCTGCAAAGGGCACTTGAAAATGCTCCCCTAGTTTTTTGGTGAGCCATGATTTTCCGGTTGACTCTGGCCCTGAGATTACTATCTTTTTTAAGCTGTCCATTCTAGTAATCCATTTACGGCAAGTAAGGTGTAAAGTACAAATAGTGCTGTGGCAAAATATAACTTGCGTTTGTAGTATAGGTATACCGAAACAGCATCTATCACTATCCAATACCACCAATTGTCGGGGATTAGATTAATCATTAATAAGGTGGCAAAAATGCTAAAAACGGTAGTGAAGGAGTCGATGTAGGGAGTAGCTGCATCTGTCATTTTTTTTAAAAGAGCACCAGTGATTATAACTAAAGCGGTTCCTGATAAAATTATCATTCCGTGGATGGACCAACTCAGGCTTCCGGATATTCCACCTCCAGAATCATTCCAATGCATCCACCCGTAGATAGAAGTGAAAATATAAAAGGCTTGAAGTAGCGACTCTGCATAAATTCGCTTAATAAAACAGATGTATAGGAAAAGCAGCGAGCTGATAATGGCTGCAATCCAGCACCATACATAGCCATAGGTGATTAGTAATGTATAGGAAAGTCCGGCAACTACAGCAACTCCTTCCAGCCACTTTAATCCTTTGTTGGTCATTTTATAAAGTCCTTAATTTCCATTGCGGAAATGTCGGTATTCAAAACTGCGGGGACAAATTTTTCAGGAAAACTAAAGGTGTTCACATCAATGTTTAAGATGTGTGCTAAGGTTTTGAAACGTTGTGAACGGCTTCAGCAATCGTCTTTATTAAATCCGGATTTTCTTCTGACGCATTTCCAACTACAACGATGTCAGCGCCTGCTTTACAAATTTTCACAGCAGTTTCTGCATCGCGAATACCCCCTCCAATAATAATTGGTAAATCCACAGACTTACGAACAGCTCCAATCATTTTTGCGCTGATGGGGTTGTCGGCTCCAGAGCCCCCGTCCATGTAGATGAGTTTTTGGCCAAGCATTTCTCCTGCCATAGCGGTACATGCGGCAATCTCAGGTTTGTTGTGTGGTACAGGAGCGCTACCGCTCATATAACTAGCTGTGGTTTGTCTGCCGCTGTCTACCAAAATGTAGCCAGTAGCAAGAGTTTCAAGCTTTGCTTGCCTAATATATGGTGCAGCAATTACATGGCTGCCGATTAAAAGTTCTGGGTTTCTGCCCGAAATTAGGGAGATGAAAAGCATGGCATCAGCCTTGCCAGAAATCTGCATGATACTTCCCGGAAAAAGGATGACAGGAATGTTAGTCATGCTTTTTATGGCGTCAATGCATTCGTCTAATGCATCTTTTACTAACAAACTTCCACCCAAAAAGATGAAGTCTGCTTCCGCTTCATTCGCCTTTTTGATGATGGTTTGCAAGGCATTAGAGTCAGGCGTGTCGGGGTCTACCAGCACAGCTAGCCTCTTCTTACCTTGTCGGTAACCTTCGGTGATATTATGGATTGTTTTCGTAGCCATATTTCAGCCCGCAAACGTAATAAAGTAATTACAAAAAATGGCACTCAACTTTGTTAATGTAACTAAGCTATGATTTCCCACCCATATGTAATGTGTAGGCTTTCAATGCTTTTAAAGAAAAGCCTTATGTTTTTGTGATAGTCATCGGTTTTTATAGTGCCTGAAGTTTCGCAATTAGGTTGGTATGGAAAAGGTTTAACGGATAACTCGCTAATAAAGTTCAACCTACGGTTTCCCGTAATCTTTACCATCACTTCTTTGGCTCCCCAGTAAAGGGTTAAATGCTCTACCTCAGTTTTATTTTGAATGGATTTCTTTTCTTCTTTACGCAAAAACTTGTGAGCTATTCTTTTTATACGGTCTCTAAAAAGTTCAAGGTCAATTCCTACTGGATTTTTATCACAAATTATCATTCCTGCAAATCCATCAGTATGTGAAAAGGAAATATGGTATCCATTTTTTAGGAAGGGTTTTCCATCTTCATTGTAGTGTACGGCTGGGTTGTGCTCAAAATACTCTATCAGGCATTGGCGTAAAGCCAAAAACTCATTTCGCTTTTTAGGATTGGTAAATCTTTGGAATCGGTCGGCATCGGATGGGTGCATTTGTATACCATCCATAAGCTGTTCTTCAGTTTCTTTAATTTCCCAAATGATGATACTCGTTGATTGCGAGATATTAAAGCGTTGATATAATGGCATTGAGGATACTAATTGGATTTTGTAAATGCAAGATTTGCAGGTATCTTTGCATTTCTTAAAAAATACTCAAAGAAAAAGATAATGAGCGAAACTGCAGAAAAATACATTCCTTACAAAGTTAAAGATATATCATTAGCCGAGTGGGGACGTAAAGAAATTGAATTAGCGGAAGCTGAAATGCCAGGACTAATGTCTTTGCGAGAAGAGTTTGGTGCTGAGCAGCCACTTAAAGGAGCTCGTATTGCCGGATGTCTTCACATGACTATTCAAACCGCTGTTCTTATTGAAACCTTAACAGCTCTTGGAGCAGAAGTTACCTGGTCTTCTTGTAACATTTTCTCTACGCAAGATCATGCTGCTGCTGCAATCGCTGCTGCAGGAATTCCGGTGTATGCATGGAAAGGTATGAATGATGAGGAGTTTGACTGGTGTATCGAGCAAACTCTTTGGTTTGGGGAAGAGCGTCAACCATTGAACATGATTTTGGACGATGGTGGTGATCTTACCAATATGGTGTTGGATCGTTATCCAGAACTAGTGGATGCAATCAAAGGACTTTCAGAAGAAACTACTACTGGTGTGCACCGTCTTTACGAAAGAATGAAGAAAGGCACTCTTCCAATGCCAGCTATCAACGTAAACGATTCTGTAACCAAGTCTAAGTTTGATAACAAATACGGTTGTAAAGAAAGCGCAGTTGATGCCATTAGAAGAGCAACCGACATTATGCTTGCTGGTAAGCGTGTGATTGTTTGCGGATACGGTGATGTAGGTAAGGGTACGGCAGCTTCTTTCCGTGGAGCTGGTTCTATCGTTACTGTTACTGAAATTGACCCAATCTGTGCATTGCAAGCTGCGATGGACGGATTTGAAGTGAAGCGTCTGGAGACTGTAATCGGAAAAGCGGATATCGTGATTACTACTACCGGTAATAAAGATATCGTAGCGGGTCGTCATTTTGAAGCGATGAAAGACAAGACTATTGTTTGTAACATCGGTCACTTTGATAATGAAATTGATGTTTCTTGGTTGAAAACCAATCACGGAAATACTCACGTTAATATTAAGCCACAGGTGGATAAGTACACTGTGAATGGTAATGATATTATCCTTCTTGCTGAAGGTAGATTGGTAAACCTAGGATGTGCTACAGGACACCCAAGTTTTGTAATGAGCAATTCATTTACAAACCAAACTTTGGCGCAAATTGAGCTTTGGAAAAACAGTGATAAATACAACAATGAAGTGTATATGTTGCCCAAGCACTTAGACGAAAAAGTTGCTGAATTACACTTAGCAAAAATCGGTGTGGAACTAGAGAAATTGAGTCAGGAGCAAGCTGATTATATTGGTGTTGCGGTTGAAGGGCCATACAAGCCAGAGTACTACAGGTACTAATAATCTTACAGATTAGATTTTATTTCGAAGGCATTACTCATTTGAGTAATGCCTTTTATTTTTTTACCTATTTTGGCACCTCTCTAAACTGAATAATGGTCGCAACGGATAGGGTTTACCAATTAATAGCCGAGCACACCACGGACTTGGTGTGCATACATGATCTTGAAAACACGATAAGGTTTGCTACACCTTCTAGCAAGTCTATCCTGGGCTTTTCATCGGATGATATCATAGGCCGTAGGCTCACAGATTTTCTCGCGCCAGAATTCGTTAGTGAGATGGATTTCTCCACTTTAACCCGCTTTTTTGACCATCCCGGTTCACGTATTCGCTATCAAGTACGTCATGGGAATAGCAATCGTTTGCGATGGTTGGAGTCTACTTTTAGTAGAATTGAAGAAGGGAACAAAAAGTATAGTCTTTTAAGCAGTACACGAGATATTACAGAAAGTGTGCATCTAACTGATGATTTGATGAATGCTTTGAGCACTGAGCAACAGCTTTCTCGATTCAAATCAAATCTTTACTCAGTAGCTAGTCATGAGTTTAAAACACCTTTGGCCGTGATTCAAGCAAACATAGAAATGCTGAAGATTAAGAAAAGCCCAAAGGTGATTGATATGGGGTTGGAAAGCATGGAAGAGGAGATTGACCGGCTTAATAGCATGATAGCCGATATGCTCCAGCTAAAGAAGCTCACAATGGGTAAAACCACATTAAAGCTTGAAGACCTCAGTCTCATGGCTATAATGGAAGACGTTGTGAAAAACGATTGCACCAAGGCTTTTCCTAAAATAAACACAACGCTTTCTATTGCAAAAGGAGAGGAGTGTACTGTGCGGGGCGATTACTCATTGGTAAGATATATTTTTAGCAACTTGATGGTGAATGCCTGTAAGTTTTCAAAGGATAACACTCCCGTAAAGGTGAGTATTGCCTTTGAGGATAATTTTGCGAAAATTAGAATAGAAGACCAGGGCATTGGCATCCCCAGGGAAGACCAAGCCTCAATATTTACATCCTTTTATAGAGCAACGAATGTTAGCAATATACAAGGCACAGGAGTTGGTCTTTCCATTGTTAAGGAATTTGTAGATTTACACAAAGGGAAGATCAGTTTTGAGAGCTCGCCAGGAGAGGGGAGCACTTTTTTTATTGAATTACCTTACACTTTAGACATATGAAGAAAAAAGTACTCATTGTAGAAGATAACGACAAGCTACGTACTACAATTGCCACTTTGTTAGAAGATCATTTTGATATTTCAGAAGCTGCGGATGGTCGTGAAGGAGTGGATAAAGCTCGCCTTAATAGACCAGACTTAATTTTAAGTGATATCATGATGCCTGAAACCAATGGATATGAATTGGTGGATGAGCTGAAAGGAAATAAGTCAACCAGCCATATTCCTATTGTACTGCTTACTGCTCTAAGTGAAGATGAAAAGCGTATTGAGGGGTATAATTTTGGTGCTGATGATTATATCGTAAAGCCATTTAAGTTTGATGTTCTTCTGTCAAGAATAAACAACTTGCTTAAGACCAGAGATGATCTGAAGCGTATTTACGATAAGGCCTCACCAATTCACCATGAATTTGGGGTAAAGGATCCTATGCTTTCACATATGGAAGCATTGTTGGTAAATCACTTTAAGTTCAGAAACTTCAGTATCCCTGAAATTGCTGAGCTTATGAATATGACTCCATCCAAGCTTGAGCGCGAAGTGAAGCGCCTTACGGGGATGACTCCAATAAAATACCTCAATGACTTTAGATTGACCAAAGCAAAGCATATGCTTACCAAAGGTGATCTTAGTATTTTCGAAGTGTCTTATGCTTTAGGTTTTAAAAGTATGAGTTACTTTGGCAAAGCCTACAAGGAAAAATTTGGAATAGCTCCATCAAAAACGTCTGAAATATAATGTCACTATCCATTATGATCGTGGATAACGATCAGGTAAATAGCTTTGTACTTAAGAATATAATCACTCGCAATTACGGGGATGCAGATATTTCTATGTTTCCTGATGGTTCAGATGCGATAGAGCATTTGGCCAAACTTGTGGATCTGAAGGAGGATTTTCCGGATGTAATTCTTTTGGATATTTACATGCCAATAATGAATGGTTTTGAGTTTTTGGAGCGCTATACAAAAGTGTATAGTCACAAGCCTACTAATGTGTTTGCGATGAGTAATTCGCTAAGTAAGGAAGATCAGCAACAGGCAAATGAGTATTCCGTTGTGAAGGGATTTATCACTAAACCTTTAATATACAACAACATTCAGTTTATAATCGAGACGTATGTTGAAGGTAAGACTTCAGAAACTGATATTTAGGAAGCTGCCAATTATTACCAGCCATAAGATTAAGTAGATCATTAGTTCAGCAAAGGAGCGTGTAAAGGCTTTCGTTTTCATAATTTTTTTAGTATTCGTTATTTATATAAACGAAGAAGATGGTGAAGGGGTTGGTTGTGAGCTTCTTAATTCAAACGTTTTTATTTTTGAAAATATTATACGGTAATATGTTTGGTGATTTAAAAAGTCATCTTATATTTGCCGCCCCAATGAACGCGGGGTGGAGCAGTTGGTAGCTCGTTGGGCTCATAACCCAAAGGTCGTCAGTTCGAGTCTGGCCCCCGCTACAAAGTGAAAAGGCTGAGGAATTATCCTCGGCCTTTTTCTATTTTAGAGGTAAATTTCTTTTTCCATGCACAAATCCGGATATGTAAACATTATTGGCAACCCTAATGTGGGAAAGTCTACGCTTATGAATTCTTTCTTAGGAGAGGATTTATCAATAATGACACCTAAAGCGCAAACCACCCGTCATCGTATTTTAGGTTTACTCAATGATGAAAACTATCAAATAGTTTTTTCGGACACCCCAGGAATTATTCAGCCTGGTTATGCTTTGCAAGAACACATGATGGACTTTGTGCAGTCTACTTTTGAGGATGCTGATATTTTTCTCTTTCTAACTGAGCCTACCGAAAAGCCAATAAAGGACGAGCGCTTTTTACAAAAGTTGCAAAACACTAAAGTTCCAGTACTTCTTATTATTAATAAAATCGACCTTACCGACCAGCAAACTCTAGAAAAGGTGGTAGCGCATTGGGGTGAGCAACTGCCCAATGCTGAAATTTACCCTATCTCGGCTTTAAATGATTTTAATACAGAAGTGTTACTGGATAGAATTTTAGAATTACTTCCAGAGGGGCCCGCTTATTTTTCAAAGGAAGAACTTAGCGATAAGGATGAGCGTTTTTTCGTTTCTGAAATGATTCGTGAGCAGATGCTGAAAATTTACAGCAAGGAGATTCCTTATGCTGTTCAAGTTGAGGTTGAAGAGTTTAAAGAAGAAGAAAAAATTATCAGAATTCGCTCTATTATTTATGTGGAGCGTGATACGCAGAAGTCTATTGTGATAGGTCATCAAGGGAAGATGATAAAGCGTACCGGTACCGATGCTCGAATTCGTATGGAAGCTTTCTTTAAGAAAAAGGTATTTCTTGAGCTATTTGTAAAAGTGCGCAAAAATTGGCGCCAGAGTGAGGATCAGCTTAAGCGCTTCGGTTACCGTTAATCACAGTTGCAGCCGTAAGTGCTTTTTAGTTCAATAGTTTTTGAGCCTTCACTTATCCATTTTAGTTCCTCACTTTTAAAGTAGGTATTTCGTAAGTCGAGATAGCTAAGGTTGGGCATATTCAATATTTCTAAACTCACATATTCTATATCACAATCCCAAAGGTCTAGTTGTTCCAAAGCTCTGAATTGAATAATGGCGTCTGGAATGCTGTCAATAGGATTTCTATCCAAGCCTAATATCTTAAGATTTGGAATTGAGCTAAACTCCATTGGAAACCTTGCCAATTTATTTTTACTTAAAATGATGGTGTGCAGTTTTGTGAGGACTGATAAGTCAACTTTAACCTCGCTTATTTGATTGTTGCTGAGATCTAGTATTTCTAAGTTTTTAAATGCAAGAATTTCGCTTGGAATGCTTGTTAGTTTGTCTTTTCGAAGCTCTAAAGTAGTCACCTTTTCAGGAGATTTTAAAGCGGTTTCCAAATTCTTGAACTTTTGGCAAAAGCCACTGGAAGCCACAAAGAGTAGGGCACTAGTGAGAAGAAAGAACCTTGCGGGCATGCTCCATATCATTATTGAGTTGGGTTTTTAGTGCTTCTATGCTGTCAAACTTAGTTTCTCCTCGAAGGCGTCTTTTGAAAACAATTTGCATTTGCTCACCATATATATTACGGTTGAAGTTGAAAATATGAACTTCAATGGTTTTAAACTTTCCGCTAAAAGTAGGACGCATTCCGATGTTACACATACCTTGAAATTTCTGCTCAAGGGCAGAAGGAAATTGGACTTCTACAGCGTATACACCATCCATTGGTATGAGTTTGTATGTTTCTTCAGCTACAAGGTTTGCGGTAGGGAAGCCAATGGTGTTACCTATTTTTTCGCCTTCTACTACCTGGCCGGTAATGGGATAGTCGTATCCTAAATATTCATTGGCGGTTTCAAGATCTCCCTCGTTCAGTGCACGTCTTATTTTGGTGCTGCTTACAGTTACGTCCTCAATGTCTTTGGCTGAAATTTCTTCTACCTCAAAGCCATAAGTTGGACCAAATTCTTTTAAATGCTCAAAGCTACCTTCGCGATTTCGGCCAAAATGATGGTCGTATCCAATTACCAATTTTTTTGCACCAATATTATTTACAAGAATGTTTCGTACGAAATCCAGAGAAGATGTGCGGCTAAACTCTTTTGTGAAAGGGTGAATAATAAGGTGGTCGAGACCTGTGTTTTTTAATAATTCAATCTTTTCTTTTTGAGTGCTTAGAAGCTTTAGGTCAACATCCGGCTGAAGTACAATTCTTGGATGTGGGCTAAAAGTAAGGAGCACGGATTCACCACCAATGGTGGCTGCTGCTTGATTGAGTTGCTCAAGAATCTTGTTGTGACCTATGTGAACACCGTCAAATGTGCCTGTGGTAACGGCTGCAAAATCCAGTTTCTGAAAATCCTCGAGGGAGAAATATACCTTCAAAGGTTAAGTGGGTTTAATGAGTTAAAAATCAATCCTATTATGGCTTTTGCTAATTGTTGATAGGGTGTTCAAAAGTAGAAAAATTAAAAAAGTCTTTTAGGTTTACACATTTGGATAAAAACAACTATTTTTGCGGCCAAATTTTAAGAAAGCCCAACGGCTAGTATTTAAACTATATAGCATGTCGCAAGTAGTAGGTAAAATTGCCCAGATTATAGGTCCAGTAGTGGACGTGTATTTCGATAGTACCAACCAGGAGCTCCCTAAGATATATGACTCTTTGGAAGTTGTTCGTCCTGATGGAACCCGTGTGGTTCTAGAAACTCAACAGCATATCGGTGAAGACACTGTACGTGCTATTTCCATGGATTCAACCGATGGTCTTACCAGAGGTCAGGAGGTAGTGGCTACAGGTAGCCCCATCAGAATGCCAATTGGTGAAGGTATTAAAGGAAGACTATTTAATGTTATAGGTGAGACCATCGATGGTATTGGTGCACTTTCAAATGAAGGTGGTTTGCCAATTCACCGTGAGGCTCCAAAGTTTGAAGATTTATCTACAGCTTCTGAAGTTTTATTTACAGGTATCAAAGTAATTGATCTTATTGAGCCTTATGCAAAAGGTGGTAAGATTGGTCTATTTGGTGGTGCTGGTGTAGGTAAAACGGTACTTATTCAGGAGTTGATTAACAATATTGCAAAAGGTCACGGTGGTCTTTCTGTATTTGCTGGTGTAGGTGAGCGTACACGTGAGGGTAATGACCTTCTTCGTGAGATGCTTGAATCAGGCATTATTAAATATGGAGATGACTTCATGCATTCCATGGAAAATGGAGGATGGGATCTTTCTAAAGTAGATGTAGAAGGAATGAAAGAGTCAAAGGCTTCTTTCGTATTCGGTCAGATGAACGAACCTCCAGGTGCGCGTGCTCGTGTTGCTCTTTCAGGTCTTACTCTTGCTGAGTACTACCGTGATGGTGAAGGCGATGGTGCTGGTAAGGATATCCTTTTCTTCGTTGACAACATTTTCCGTTTTACACAAGCGGGTTCTGAGGTGTCTGCACTTCTTGGACGTATGCCTTCAGCGGTAGGTTACCAACCAACTTTGGCAACAGAGATGGGAGCGATGCAAGAGCGTATTACTTCTACTAAAAATGGATCGATTACTTCTGTACAAGCGGTATACGTACCTGCGGATGACTTAACGGATCCAGCTCCTGCTACTACATTTGCTCACCTTGATGCAACTACAGTACTTAACCGTAAGATTTCTGAGCTTGGTATTTACCCAGCGGTAGATCCGTTGGATTCTACTTCTCGTATCCTTACTCCAGAAATCGTTGGTGAAGAACACTACAAGTGTGCTCAGGATGTAAAAGAAATTCTACAGAGATATAAAGAACTTCAGGATATCATCGCCATCCTTGGTATGGACGAACTTTCTGAAGAAGATAAACTAGCGGTACACCGTGCTCGTAGAGTACAGCGTTTCCTATCTCAGCCTTTCCATGTAGCTGAGCAGTTTACCGGTATCCCAGGAGTATTTGTAGGTATTGAAGATACTATCAAAGGCTTTAACATGATTATGGATGGTAAACTTGATAAGTATCCTGAAGCTGCTTTTAACCTGAAAGGTGGAATTGAGGATGTGATCGAGGCCGGAGATAAAATGTTGGCTGAAGCGTAAAATCAGTTGGCAATTGTCAGTTTGTAAAAAGTATTTATAGGCTGTAAATTGAAAAACTGCAAACTGAAAAAATATGCAATTAGAAATAATAACACCTGAACAAAAGATTTTTAAAGGAATAGCAGACGCGGTTCAGCTTCCTGGAAAGGATGGTTTGTTTCAGATTTTGGATAACCATGCGCCAATCATTAGCACCCTTGATGAGGGGATGGTGAAGATTGACTTGGCCGATTCATATAAGAAGTTTGACGAGTTGAGTGGACAAATTGAACCTGATAAAAGCAATGATCGCATTTTGCGCTTGCCAATAAAAGGTGGAGTTGTGGAGGTTAGTGACAATAAAGTTATTGTGCTAGCGGATTAAGCTCGGTGTCGTATAATTTTAAAACCCCTTGAGGAAATATTCTTCAAGGGGTTTTTTGTGTTACTGAGGTATATATAATTAATGAGTGGTGATTTCTATTAATTGGAGATGTAAAGCACATCTCCATTTAGAATTGCAGGGTAGGGGTGCAGCGGAAGTTCGGCATTGCCAGATGGACTGCCATCTAAAAGTAGATATTGTTCTCCATGACATGGACACTCAGCAAAAAGTCCGTCATCACTAATTTCTAGCACGGAACAATCTTCGTCAAAATGCTCAGGGCAGGCGCGGTCATACACTCCGAAATCAGCAGAGTTTCCATTCAGAGTTCTTCTGTAAATAATTAATCCGCGATAACCTCCCTCCATTAATAGGTGCCCGCCTGGGCTTGTAAGTGGGAAGCTACTTGGATTGTTGAGGTATACATACTGCTCAAATCCTACATTGGGAAAATAGATTGTTTTATTTTTTTTGCAACCACAGGCAACCCCTAGGAAAAGTAGCGTCCATATAGATATATGATTAAACTTCATAAATGGATAATTAAAAACATTGAATACAATAAACAAATATGAAGTGTTTTTGGTATCTATGCCGCCCATTTTAAGGAAATCTTAAAGAAAAGTTAAAACTGAGACGTTCAGTTGAAACCTAAAGATTGGATGGGCTTGATACAACGGGGCTTAGCCCTTTGTGTGATGGAATGTATTTGTATTATATTTACGGCCTTCAAAATTTTTGAAGGAAATTAATAACCTAGATGTTTATGGTAAAGAAGCTACTTGCGTTAATTTTATTACTTGCTACAACAACGATTTACGCACAAACGAGACCTGGTTCGTTGCGAGGAACCATAACTGATGCACAAAATGGTGAAACAGTACCATTTGCAAATGTTGTAATTAAAGATCAAGGTGGTGCGGTTGTAGCCGGTGGAGCCTCCGATCTGGATGGTAAATACAATATCAACCCGGTAAACGCTGGTACCTATATAGTAGAGGTATCTTTTACTGGATATGCCACAATCACTACAACGGATTTTATTATTACTCCAAACACTGCTACTGTACAGAACTTTAAGATGCAGGTGGAGTCAGAGGCTCTTCAGGAGGTGACTATTGTTTATGAGGCACCTATTATCGATCCTACAAAAAGCAGTAAAATCACCACTTCAGAAGATATCGTAAATATGGCGGTTCGTGATATTACCTCAGTAGCTGCACAGGCTGCGGGTGTTACGGTAAACGCTAATGGTGGAACTAACATACGTGGTGCTCGTGATGAGGGTACTGTATATTTTATTGATGGAGTAAAGGTTCGTGGTAGCGCGAATATTCCTCAGGCAGCAATTGCACAGACTGAAGTAATTACTGGTGGTTTGCCAGCTCAGTATGGTGATGCTGTGGGTGGTGTAATTAGTACTACTACCAAGGGGCCAAGTAGTCAGTATTTTGGTACTGCTGAAATCTTAACTTCTTCTCCTTTTAATTGGAAGGCTTTTGGCGATGGTCCTATTGATCCACAAAATTATAACCTCGCAGCATTTACATTAGGAGGTCCTATTCCTGTGTGGAAGGATGAGAATGGCAACCCAAGAGTTGGTTTTCTTTTATCAGCAGAATATCAATATATGGATGATACCCGCCCGAGTATTGTTCCTTATACAGAGGTAAACGAAGATACTTTGAAATCTTTGCAAGAAAGACCTATTACCATTGACTCTTCTGGTTCTGGGTATATTAATAGAGCTGAGTTGATTGATGATCGTTCGCTTTCTAATGTTTATACCCGTAAAAATGGATTCAACTCAGAATTTAGATTGAACGGAAACATTCAGTTAAAGCCTACAAAGAATACTACTCTTACCGTTGGTGGACGTTGGGTATTTAGTGATGATAAAAGAAATACCTTCAATAATCACATTTTTAACTATGAAAATAATCTTGATCAAAGGAACTCAGACTGGAGTACTTACTTAAGATTTCAACAGCAGTTTGCAAATGACCCTGAGTCTACTAGTAATATAAAGAATGCTTTCTATACTATTCAGGTTGATTACTCACAGGCAAATAACCTTATTCATAACGAAGAGTTAGGTGAAAATTTCTTTGAGTATGGTCATGTTGGTAATTTTGATATTCAAAGAACACCTATCTATCAGTACGGGGTGGATACTATAACTGGCGTTGCTGGATACAGATATATTAATGATCAGGATACAGCGGTTAAATTCACCCCTGGAACTTCAAATCCTGTTTTGTCAAATTATATGTCTACATATTATGATTTGGCGGCTTCAAACCCTGGTATTGATGTGAGTGACTTTTCTACTTTGGTATCTAGCCAGGCTCCGGCTATCAATGGACAAAACCCATTAAGTGTTTATAACAACCTTTGGGGTAACCTGGGGGCAGTACAGTCGGTTAATGCAAATGGTGTTACTGGAGCGAATTACTATAAAAGTCGTGAGTCTCAATTTAGAGTTACTGCTTCTACCAGCTTTGATATTAAGGATCACTCAATAATTGTAGGAGCCGAATATGAGCAACGTAATGTGCGTGCATATGCCTTAGATGCTACAGGACTGTGGTCTCAAGCTCGTTTGTTTCAGAATGCACCAAACGCTGAGTTGGATTTCTCAAACCCACATTTGGTGGAGGATGCATTTGGATTCTATCAGGATACCATTAATTATGACCGTGCTTATTCATCACAGGATGCAAGTGCTTTTGCAGAAAATATTAGAAGAGCCTTGGGAATGGATCCTTACAGCACTGAAGTTATCAATATTGATAACTTAGATCCAAGCGTATTTTCTATCGATATGTTTTCGCCAGATGAAATGATTAACCCCAACGGAACCCGTTACCTTCATTACTACGGTTATGATTACACAGGAGAGATCGTAACAGATAAAGTAGATATCTCTGACTTCTTTTTGGCAAAAAGTGATGATGGTAGGTTTGCGAGACCAGTAGGGTCTTTTCAGCCAATTTATATGGCGGGTTATATTCAAGATCAGTTTACGTTTAACGATCTTACCTTTAACATAGGTGTACGTGTAGACCGTTTTGACTTGAATCAGGAGGTTTTAAAGGATCCATACATTTTGTACCCGTTCTATACTGTTGAAGATATTCCAAATACGGCCCTTGCAAGTGAGTCAGTGCCGGCTTCAATTGGCAGTGATTATAGAGTTTACGTAAGTAGTTATGAGTATCAAAGTGCAACAATTGTTGGTTATCGTGATGGTGATAACTGGTTTAGTGCAACTGGTGAGCCGTTGGCCAATCCAAACGAGCTAGCCATTGCAGCTGGTGGACAGATTAAACCGTTTACTGTGTCAACTCCCACAGAACGTACCGTTGACGAAACTAATCAAGGAGGTAAGTATATTCCAAAGGAATCTTTTGAGGATTATGCACCACAAACCGTGGTTATGCCTCGTATTGCATTTAACTTCCCGATTACTGATGAAGCTATTTTTATTGCTCATTATGACCTGTTAGCACAGAGGCCAACTAGTAGCATTTCAAGACTTGATCCATTTGATTACTTAGGTCTTATCAACTCTAGTGCTGGAACAGGCGCCTTGAATAACCCAAACTTGGCACCGCAGAAAACTACTGAATACGAATTAGGATTTAAGCAGGCACTTAGCGATAAAACCGCGATTAAAATTTCCGCGTTTTATCGTGAGTTGAGAGATCTTATCCAAACAGTGAACTATACCCAAGCCTATCCAATCGAGTACATTGCTTATGGTAACCGTGACTTTGGTACTGTAAAAGGATTTTCTTTAGAGTATGAAATGCGGAGAACAAAAAATGTAAAGCTGGATGCAAACTATACTTTGCAGTTTGCGGATGGTACAGGTTCTAGCGCAACTAGTGGTCTAAACCTAGCTCGTGCTGGCCAACCAAATCTTCGTTACATACTTCCTTTAAGTTACGATAACCGTCACCAACTTTTACTTAGAGTAGATTATCGTTATGGAAAAGGATCGGCTTATAATGGTCCGGTATGGTGGAATACTAAAGTATTTGAAAGCTTTGGTGTAAACCTTACGCTTAATGCGCAAAGTGGTGCTCCTTATACTAAGCGTGATCAACCTTATATTGTTACTACCGTTAACCCTTCCAGTGTAGCATTGGTTGAAGGAGGTATTAATGGACGTAGACTTCCATGGCAGTATACAGTGGATGCTCGTATCAACAGAGTGTTTGATTTAGGGGAATCCAAAAAGACATCGCTGGAAGTATATTTGCAAATCTTGAACCTACTTAATACTAAGAATGTGATTGATGTGTATGACTACACTGGCAGCCCTGACGATGATGGGTACTTGGCAAGTACTGAAGCTCAGTCGCAACTTGCTCAGCAAACTAGTTCAACAGCGTTTGTAGACTTATACAATAGAAATATCGTGAATGGTTTCAACTATTCACTACCTCGTAGAATTCGTCTCGGAATTGCGTACAATTTTTAAAAACAGCCTTATATGAAAATTATGAATATGAAGCATCTTACTCATTTACTTATGGTTGCACTTCTCGGAATGGGAAGTCTTCAAGCCAAAGAAAATGTAGGACAAAAGAGAGCCAAGAAATCGTCAATGAAGGTTTTGGCTGAAGGTTGTGCAGCGGCAACGTCTAGCGCTGACCTTAATATTAACAACGTTCGAACCCGTATTTTGGGTAGCGGTGATATGTGGTGGGATTTGGATGATGCTAAATATGAAGTGCCTAAGGATGGCGGTACTCATTCAATGTTTTCTGGTGCACTTTGGCTTGGAGGTTATGATGAAGCAAAGCAGTTGAAGCTTGCGGCTATGACCTACCGTCAAACAGGTGTGGATTACTGGCCTGGACCTTTGGATGCGGCTGGTTCGGTAAGTTCAGAAACATGCGAGCGCTATAATCGTCACTGGATAGTATATAGAGAGGAAGTGGATATTCATGCTGCATGGATTGAATGTAAGCTTTTACCTTCTTGTAATGAAGTGATTGATGAAAGGTTCCCGGGATATGTTGTTCCTACGAGTATAGAGGACTGGCCAGGAAATGGTATTGAGAATGAGTTTGCGTATAAGCTTGCACCGTATTTTGAACCAGATAGTGGAGGTGATGGTACACCAGGAATATATGATGCAGATTGGGATTACCCGGGGTATGATGTAAATGGTACTCAGGATTGTCAAGCCAAGGAGGTGGATTTGCTTTATGGGGATCAAACTATTTGGTGGGTTTATAATGATAAAGGAAACGTGCATACTGAAACTCAGGCGGGTGCTTTAGGTTTTGAAATACGTGCACAAGCCTTTGCCTTTACTTCAAATGATGAAGTAAACAATATGACTTTCAATAATTATAGAATCTTGAACAAGTCTACTTTTAGACTTACAGAAACATATTTTGGAACCTGGTTTGACCCGGATTTGGGAAATCCAAGAGATGATATCATTGGATCTGATATTTCTCGTGGTTTAGGGTATTGCTACAATGCCGATCTTGATGATGAAGGTCCTAACGGATATGGTAAGAATCCTCCTGCTGTTGGTTTTGATTTCTTTCAGGGACCCTTTGCCGATTACTTTGATGGTTTAGATAATGATCGTGATGGTTGTATTGATGGTATTCGTGATAGTCTTGGTTTGTGTCAGGATGAAGATCGCGCTGCTGGTATCAATGAGCGTATTATAATGTCAGGATTTATGTATTATGACAATGTTCCTGGTAACCAAGGAAACCCTGATGTGGCGCTTGACTTTTACAACTACTTAAATAGTAAATGGAAAAATGGTAATAACCTTATTATAGAAACTCCTCAAGGAAAAGGAAGACCAGGTAATGGTGATGGATTTGTTCCTAGTAACCTAGGTACAGCTACTAGATTTGCATATCCGGGTTTATCATTTGATACAACAGGTGCATATGAGCCAAGTGCCCCTGTGGATTGGTGGGAAGATCCTAATAATTCTGAGGATAAAAGAGGTTTGCACTGTGCTGGTCCGTTTTCACTTGAACCAGGTGCATTAAACTTTATCACTACTGGTGTAGTATGGGCACGTAACTTTAGTGGTGGTGATATCTTTGCCTCTGTTAATGATGTTATCATCGCGGATGACAAAGCTCAGCAGCTTTTTGACAACTGTTTTAATGTACTTGACGGGCCTACTTCTCCAGATGTGGAAATCGTAGAGTTGGACAGGGAGCTAATCTTTAAGCTAAAAAATGCTTACACGGACAAAACAATTGGTTATTCTCAAGTAGATCCTGCTATTGCCGGAGATCCTGACTGGACCCCTATTCAGGCTGATAGTGCTTTTAGAGCAGGATACTTTAGCTATAAATTTGAAGGATTTCAAATTTTCCAGGTAAATGGTCCTGACGTTGGAGTGGATGACCTTTACGATGGAGATCAAGCAAGGCTGATTTTTCAGTCTGATATAGATAATAATATCGGTCAGTTGATCAACTATGAGCAGAACGAGCTGTTGCAAAATGGAGCATTGGTTCCAGTTGATAAAACCATATTAGCAAATAATAGCGGTATTGAATTGACTTATAGATTGAAAGAGGATGCATTTGCGACAGGGGATAGAGAGTTGGTAAATAACCGAGAGTATTATTTCTATGTAATCGCTTATGCTCAGAATCAGTTCGCTATTACTGATCCATTAAACCTTTCTGTTCCTTCTCAGAAAACACCATTCCTAGCAGGTAGAAAAATCGGAAATGGTCAAAAGGCATACTTGGCTATTCCTAGTAAGGTTGCTAACAGGAATGGAGGAACTCAAACAAACTCCCAATACGGAGATGAATTGCCGATTACTAGATTTAGTGGTGCAGGAAATAGTGCGAAGTTCCTTTCTATTAGCAGAGATGTAAGAAGAAGTATTGCTGAAAATTACAAAATCGAGGAAATAGATTATGAGCCAGGTTTTGGACCCTTTGATGTGAACGTAGTTGATCCTTTAAAGGTTCAGGCAGGTGATTTTGTACTGACATTTGAGCAAAAAAAGGACGTGGGAAATGCTACATGGAAAATCACCTCGGCTACTGATCCAAATGAACTTATAGCCGAATCAGAATATAGTATTGCGTTTTTGGGCGAGCAAATTATTGATGACTTCGGTATTTCAATCACTTTTAGAAATGCTCAAAGACCAGGGAATGATTCCTTAGGAGTTCGCAATAACGGATACGTTGGGGCAGAGCAACAATTTGCTGATGCCAAGAAGAACTGGTTGACAGGTGTTCCTGATGATGATACTTATGCGCCTACCAACTGGATTCTTGCAGGTGATGCAGAAGACGGTAGTCAACCAGGAGCTAGCTATACTGACAGACCTGGCGATAAAAATGCTGTTTTTGAGAGCTTACTTGGAGGAACTTGGGCACCATTTTACCTTACCAGTGGTGTAACATATAGTGCTACAAATGGAACGGCAGGTTTTGGTATCCGATTTAATACATCCCAAGGATTAGATTTGGATCAATTGCCAAACGTTGATGTGGTAGTCACAAGTGATCCTGCATTATGGACAAGAGTACCAGTAATTGAACTTGGAGAGAATGGAACTACTGGAGGAAATCCTAATGAGGGTGGAGCTAGTAAGTTTAATCTAAGATTGGGAAGAACTTTAGACAAAAATAATGATGGCACCTTGGTGCCACGAGATCCTAATGCAGAAGATGCTACAGGGTGGAGTTATTTCCCTGGGTATGCGGTAAATGTGGAAACAGGACGCAGGTTAAACATGGCTTTCGGTGAGAATAGCTGGTTGCAAGGTGAAAACGGTAGAGACATGTTATGGAACCCTACTGCCAATATCTATCAAACGCTAGGTAGCCCGGCAATGGGGGGTATGCATGCAATCTACATTTTCACTGATTCTACCACCATCGTGCAGAATGACATCGACCTTACTTATCAAGGTGATGAGATTAAGAATCATCCATTGTATGATGTTATTGGAAATCTAAGTAATACTATTAGCAAGCTAAATTTCTATAATACAATAGCATGGGCGAGTATTCCTCTGCTTACAAGTGATATTTATGAGTTTAGTAGTTATGCTAATATTCCTACCGAGGTTACGGTTTCACTTAGAGTGGCCAAGCCTTATCAACGTACGGATAATGGTTTTGCACAGCCGTTGACCAATAATGGATATCCTCAATATGGTTTTAGTTCAGAAGGAAGAGCTGTAAATGTTGGTGTGAATAGTATAGCGGAGGACGCGCTAGAGACAGTGAGAGTAGTGCCAAATCCGTATTACGGAAGTTCAGAGTATGAAGATTCTCAATTGGACAATGTCGTTAAGATTACAAACCTTCCAAAGGAGTGTGAGATCAACATCTTTATGACTAATGGTACTAAGATTAGAACCATTTATAAAGATGACCCGACTTCAACATTTGTAGAATGGGATCTTACTAATGACTACGATGTTCCAATTGCAAGTGGGATTTATCTTATTCATATTAATGCTCCTGGAATAGGTGAGAAAGTGGTTAAATGGATGGGTAGTCTTCGTCCGGTTGATTTAAATGCATTCTAAAAACTTTTAAATGCTAAGAATGAAAAAAAGAATAAAATATAGCGCAGTGTTGGCTTTGGCGTTGATGGGAGGTAGTGCAATAGCAGGTAACCCACAGCGTGCTGGTCAAGCAGGGGCTTCAGAACTTATGATTAACCCTTGGGCTCGTAGTGCGGGCTGGGGAGGTGTTAATGTAGCAGGAGTGAAAGGTCTCGATGCAACATATGTAAACATCGCTGGTATAGCGAATACTGAGTCTACAGAGATTGCATTTTCTAACTCACAGTGGTTAGTAGGTTCCGAAATTTCGATTAACTCTTTCGGTTTCAACCAAAAAGTTGGTGCAAATGGAGTAATGGGAGCTAATGTTACTATCATGGACTATGGCGATATTGAAAGAACAACCGAAGCAAACCCTGATGGCGGAATCGGTTATTTTAGCCCATCTACTGCGATATTTGGCGTAAGCTATGCGCAAAGGTTTACTGAGAGTATTCTGGGGGGAGTTAATATCAAAATATTCTCTCAATCTGCTCAAGATCTTAATGCTAGTGCTGTATGCTTTGACGCTGGAGTGCAATATGTAACAGGTGATGAAAAGGAGCTTAAGTTTGGTGTGACACTTAAAAATGTGGGACCTTCAGCAACCTACAAAGGTGACGGTCAAACGGTAAACTTAGCGGTTCCTACTGGAGGCTATAGCCAAAACTACGAGGAAAAGAGTGCCTCTTTTGAATTACCGGCTTTGCTTGGACTTGGTGCTAGTTATGACTTTAACTTTACTGACCAGCGTCTTACTTTGGCTGCGGCATTTCAATCTAATTCTTTTGAAAAGGATTTAGTGAATGTTGGTGCTGAGTACAGCATTAAAGAAATGGTAATCGTACACGCTGGTTATACCCAGCTAATTGGAGGTGATGATTCAGGCTTGGAAACTACTGCATATACAGGTTTGGCTGCAGGCCTTGGCCTTAATGTAGCTTTGGGCGAGAGCAAGCTTTTGATTGATTACTCGTACCGTGCAACTAAAACCTTTAGTGGTACACACTCTATTGGTATTGGCTTTAGCTTGTAATAGCGACAGGCTATAGATTAAATTTATTACTTTAGCATTAGATACAAAAAAGACCAATTCTGTTGGTCTTTTTTGTGTTTTATTAAACTCATATTACAATGGCAGTTAATTATTATTCCAAAGAAGGATTGCAAAAACTCAAGGATGAGTTGGAGCGAATGAAGAGTATAGATCGTCCTAATATTTCTAAGCAGATAGCTGAAGCTAGAGATAAGGGAGACTTGTCGGAAAATGCAGAGTATGATGCGGCCAAAGAGGCTCAGGGTCTACTTGAAATGAAGATTAGTAAACTTGAAGACACTGTGGCCAACGCGAGACTATTGGATAGTTCTAAGGTTGACACATCTAAAGTAATGGTGCTTTCTACGGTTAAGATTAGAAACACTGCCAATAAGATGGAAATGAACTATACATTGGTTTCTGAGTCTGAGGCTGATTTGAAGGCAGGAAAGATTTCTGTAAACTCACCAATTGGTCAAGGTTTAGTTGGTAAGAAAGTTGGAGACAAAGCTGAAATCAAAGTTCCTTCAGGGGTTATGACTTTTGAGATTCTGGAAATCACAATAAACTAGGTTATGAGCACCATATTTTCAAAAATAGTGAGTGGCGAAATTCCCAGCTATAAAGTAGCTGAGAATGATAAGTATTTGGCTTTTTTAGATATCAACCCATTAAATGAGGGGCATACCTTGGTGATTCCTAAAAATCCGACCGACTATATTTTTGATATGGAGGATGAAGAGTATCGTGGACTTTGGAGCTTTGCAAAAAAGGTATCTCATGCCGTTGGCAAAGCAATTCCTTGCAAAAGAGTGGGGGTGGCTGTGATTGGTTTAGAGGTAGCTCACGCACACATACATTTGGTACCTATCAATAATGTTAGTGATATTGACTTTAGCCGACCGAAGCTTAAGTTCAGCGAAGAAGAATTTTCTTCAACATTAGAAAAAATTAAAAGCCGCTTGTAGCGGCTTTATTTTTTAGCAACCCTATCAGGGTTAGCTTTTATAAAAGCATCCCAGTTTTTTCCTCCAGTTCCGTTTCCAGAGCTTAAATTGTTGCCATTTTGATAATGGTGGCAAAGTGCCACCGCCAAACCATCGGTTGCATCCATATACTTGCTTTCTATCTTGGTTTTAAGAGTACTTTCAATGATTGCTGCTACCTGCTCTTTTGAGGCTGCACCATTTCCCGTTATGGCCTTCTTCACTTTTCGAGGAGCGTATTCAATTATGGGAATATCACGGTACAATGCAGCTGCCATTACCACACCTTGGGCACGTCCAAGTTTTAGCATAGATTGGACGTTTTTGCCAAAAAAGGGAGCTTCCACCGCCATTTCATCGGGGTGATATTGATCTATAAGCGCCAAGGTTCGTTCAAATATTCGCTTGAGTTTAGCCGAATGATCGCTCATTTTGGTAAGCATTACCACACCAAGAGCAAGCGCTTCGATATTGCTTTTGCCCTTTACCTCAATGATTCCGTAGCCCATTATGTTGGTTCCCGGGTCGACACCCATAATTACCTTTTCCTTCTGCATAGGGCTCTAAATTAATGTAATAATTTAGTGGCCTAATCTGACGCATTTGTTTTTAGTAACTGTTTTATCCACCCTTTTTCTTTTAGCCTATTTGGCGATGATAATTTGGATGTATCCAAAACTCAAATCATCTGGTATAACAAATAATATGGAGCACTCTATTTCTGTTCTAATTCCTTTTCGGGATGAGGAGAGAAAATTGCCAGCTCTGTTAAATTGTCTTTCGGCCCAGATTTATAGTGGAAAATGGGAAGTGATTTTTATTAATGACCATTCAAGTGATAATGGTGCGGAGTGGTTGGAGGTTTTTATCCAAAAAAAAGAGGTGGATAATTTGCGACTAATACATTCCCCGAAAGGGGTGGAAGGAAAAAAAGCCGCATTGGCTGAAGGTATTAAATATGCCAGCGGAGAGGTTTTGGTACAAACTGATGCCGATTGTGAAATGGGAGAATATTGGCTACAAAATCTTTTGAACGGGTTAAAAGAGAATTCTGAAATGGTGTTGGGGCCAGTGGCGATGCGTCCGCAAAGTGGCTTTTGGTCAAAGTTTGCGGCTTTGGAATTTATGAGTTTACAAGCCAGTGGAGCAGCTTTTACTTTGGGTAAAAAACCGATAATGGGTAGCGCGGCAAATATGGCTTATCGCAAATCGGTTGTAGCGAATCTCCAAAAAAGCGGTGAAAACCTGAGCAGTGGTGATGATGTTTTTATGATTCAATCTTTGGGGAAAGAAAATCCACAAAAAGTAAAATTTGTACTAAACGAAAAGGCCCAAACTTATACCGATGCACCAGCGAATTTTGGCGAGTTTGTAAATCAGCGTGCTCGCTGGGGAAGCAAAACAGTTGCCTATCCTTCTAAGCTGGCCATTGTTGTAGCTGGCCTCATTGGTGGGATTTCGGTATTGCAGTGTGCGTTGATTGTACTTGGTTTTTGGCAAATCACTTATCTGGTAATTTTTGCAACCGTTCTATTTACAAAAGCTATAGCCGATTATGTTTTGTTAAGGAAATATGCAAACTTGACCAAGCAAACCAACTTGCTAGGTATATTTATTCCATCAAGCATTATATACCCATTTTACATTTGCATTACGGGAATGGCCATGTTTTTTAAAACTACGTGGAAGGGGCGGACTATTCAGAAGTAGAAGCCAGTTGTCTAAAATCTGAGCCGCTTGGATTTTGGAATATTTTTAGCTCAAACCTTTCGGCTGCGGCCAAAAGATGGTCAAACAAATCGGATTGAATGTTTTCATAATTTACCCAGGCAATATCATTGCTAAAACAATAAATTTCCAGAGGAAGTCCTTTTTCAGTAGGCTGTAATTGACGAACCATTACAGTTTCGTTTTGGTCAATTTTAGGATGGGCCATAATGTAGTTTAGAGCATATTTCCTAAAAACCCCAATGTTGGTCATGTGACGGCCATTGATGAGTTCAGAAGTATCTACACCAGTTTCTTCATTATACGCGTCAATTTCCGCTTGACGCTCCACCACAAATTGGCTTACACGGGCAAAGGTTTTGTATCGGTCGCGCATTTCATCAGTCACAAATTTTACCGAACTAATGTCGATGTAGATGGAACGCTTAATTCGCCTCACACCCATAGATTGCATTCCTCGCCAGTTTTTGAATGAATCGGAAATAAAGGCATAGGTGGGAACGGTGGTAATCGTTTTGTCCCAGTTGCGCACTTTTACCGTAGTAAGGTTGATTTCTATCACATCACCATCGGCACCATATTTATCCATACTTACCCAGTCGCCAAGGCGAACCATGTCATTTGATGAAATCTGAATACTGGCCACAAGACCTAAAATAGTATCTCTGAAAATCAAAAGAATTACTGCGGTGGCGGCACCAAATGCAGTAAGTATAGTAATTGGGGATTTGCCAACTACCATTGAAATAATAACAACTGCAGCGGCAATGTAAAGAACGATTCTTCCCACCTGCACGTAGCTGCTCACTGGTTTGCCTTCAAATCTTTTAGAGTGAAGGCCAATATGTTCAAGAGATCTTAGGAATTTGGAGGCCACTCCAGTGATTAAGACAATAAGGTATATGATGATGATTTTTTCCAAAAATGTAATTGAGAAATCCACACCATCAAAAACCAATGGAAGGCTTTTTAGAATAATAACAGCAGGAAGAATATGCGCTAAACCATGAAAAACCTTTTTGTCTAAAAACACATCATCATAGGTATTTTTAGATTTGTTTACATAGCGGGTAACGTAATTTAAGATAAGCTTGCGGGCGATAAAATCCACAATAAAACTTACCAGCAAAACCAATAAAATATCCAGACCAAGAGTGATGTAAGCTACTGTAGATGCTTCCAGCCCTTTGGCTAAAAGCCACTCATTTGCCCAATGATTTAGATTAAATGTTTGTTCCATGTGCTTTTATGTATTCTTCAAGATGTAGGCAAAAGTAACAAGTTATTGGTGGTGAGCTATATTTACCGTGAAGGATACTGGAAGTTGAAGAATACACCTGGTAACTCTTAAAAAAATCATAAAATGCAAAATTTTGCCTTTTCTTTAAGCGTGGAATTACGACCTTTAACATTTGAAGACAAACAACTCAAGAATTAGTGCTTTCCTCCCATCCTAAAAACCAATTGATGCTTTTGTTGTATAAAATAAAGTGGCACCAAGCTGTGGCTTAAATATTGCCGTACGTATTAGGAAGATTGCGATTATATGAAAATCATAAGAATGATAAATAAATTTAAATACCTCCTGCTGGGGGCTGTGTTGGCTGTAGGGCTGGCGTTTAGTTTACCTCATGGTGAAGAATCAAAAAAAGACAAGGTGATTGTAAACCTTGTGTACAATGTGCTGAATACTTCTCATTTTGCCCCTCAGGTAATTAATGATGACTTTTCGTCAAAAGTGTTTGATCACTTTATAGAAAGCTTGGATTACAACAAGCGTTTCCTTTTAGCTTCTGATGTAGAGGGTTTAGAAAAATACCGTACTAAGCTGGATGATGAATTTAAAAATTCAGAGCTCAACTTTTTTGATGAAGCCTTTGGAGTATACGATACACGTTTTAATAATGCTAAAGGTTATTTTGAAGAAATTCTAGCAGAGCCTTTTGATTTTACGGTAGAAGAAAGTTTTGAAACAGATGATGAAAAACTGGAATATGCTAAGGATGAAGCCGAGCTTAAAGAGCGCTGGAGACTTTATTTAAAGCAACGTGCTTTAGGTAGAATTGAAGAGGACATGCATGATCAGGAAAAGGCGTTGGCTGATAACGACACTACCGTGGACCAAAAAACTTTTGCTGAGCTTGAAGAAAAAGCCAGAGAAAAAGAGCTGGAACTGCATGAAGACTGGTTTAACAATCTTGAAGATTTAGAGCGAATTGATTGGGTAGGTGTTTATATGAACTCTATTACCAATATTTATGACCCACACACTCAATACTTCGCGCCAGAGCGAAAGGAGGATTTTGAAATTAGCATGACAGGGCAGCTTGAAGGTATCGGTGCTCAGTTGCAGCAAAAGGGTGATTATATCACCATTTCAAAAATCATAACGGGTAGCGCTTGCTGGAAACAAGGTGATCTAGAAGAAGGTGACAAAATTCTTAAGGTAGCGCAAGAGGGTGATAAGGAAGACGAGGCCGTAGATCTTGTGGGAATGAGTGTTCGTAAGGCTGTAAAATATATTCGCGGACCAAAGGGAACCGAGGTTATTCTTACTGTTCAGAAGTTGGATGGCTCAAAAATGGTAGTGCCTATCGTTCGCGATGTGGTAGAGCTGGAGGCAACGTTTGCTAAATCAGCGGTTTTGGGCGAAGGTGAAGACAAAATTGGATATATCCGTTTACCAAAATTCTATGTTGACTTTTATGGAGACTCTAACCATAACTGCGCGGAAGATGTAAAGGCCGAGCTTGAAAAGCTAAAGAAAGATAATGTGAAAGGTGTTGTTCTTGATCTAAGAAACAATGGTGGAGGTACACTACAGGGTGTAATTGACATCGTAGGTTTGTTTATAGATCAAGGTCCAGTAGTGCAGGTAAAGGCTCCCGGTACTGCTCCAAAAGTGCTTAGTGATAAAAACAAGGGTACTACATATGATGGCCCATTAGTAGTAATGGTGAATCAGTTTAGCGCCTCAGCTTCTGAGATTTTTGCAGCAGCTATTCAGGATTACAACCGTGGAATTATCATCGGTAGTAAATCTACCTTTGGTAAAGGAACTGTTCAGAATATTTTAGATATGGATCGTGCCGTAAACTTTACCTACAATGATGTAAAGCCACTTGGAGCTTTGAAGTTGACCATCCAAAAATATTACAGAGTAAATGGAGGTACACCACAGCTCAAGGGGGTGGTTCCAGAAATTATTTTGCCTGACAACTACAACTACATTGAGTTTGGTGAAAAGGAGGAGGAGTTTGCTTTGCCTTATGATGAAATTGCACCGGCAAAATATACCGAATGGAAGGAAGGAACAGGTGCGTACGCAAAAGCAATAAAGAATAGCAATAAGCGTGTAAAGGATAGTCCTAAATTTGCGCTTATCGATGAGTATGCTCAATGGTTGAAAGATGAGCGTGAGAATACCGTGCTTAGCCTAAATTATGAAGCGTATCACAAAGAGCAAGATGAGTTTCGTGAGGAGTCAAAGAAATATGACAACATGCGCAAAACGGATGATAGCATTATGGTAGCTTCAAATACTGTAGACATACCGATGTGGGATGCTACAGAGGAGAAGCAGAAGGAGCGCGATCGTTGGTTTAAAGGTTTGAAAAAAGACCTTTACTTGCACGAAGCATTTGAAGTGGCAAAAGATTTAAAATAACAATTACGTGGCGCAAACCACAGTTTTTAAAAAAGTACTGAAAGACCCATTAGGAGCAGGGGGAATGTTTATCATTCTCCTTGCTTTTTTTGTGGCGGTTTTTGCATACTTACTTATACCTGATCATACGCCAAATGCCAATCAGATGAATTTGGCAATAGCCGGAAAAAAACCGGGCTTTACGGTAGAAGTCCTTCGCTTGCAAAAAGAAGTTACTACGGAATCAACCTGGTGGGAACAGCTACTAAATGGTAAAGACTTGCCCTATAGAGAAGTCGCGGTGGCCAAAACGGAGGAAGGCGAAAATATATTGAAGTATACTGAGTACACAGGTAGTGGTGATGGTATAGAAAAAAGCATTGATCGTGATCAGCTCTATGCCGGGGACTATTTGGTTCAAAAAAAGTTTCACTTAGGCACAGATAAATATGGCCGAGATTTGCTGAGCAGACTTTTGCTTGGCGCAAGAATTTCTTTTTCCGTAGGGTTTGTGTCCGTTTTTATTTCCCTGATTATTGGAATTCCCATGGGAGCCATTGCTGGCTATTATGGCGGTTTTGTGGACAAACTAATTATGTGGATTATCAACGTAGTTTGGTCTATTCCCACACTTCTTTTGGTGATTGCCATTACACTGGCTTTGGGTAAAGGCTTTTGGCAGGTATTTATAGCCGTAGGTTTTACCATGTGGGTAGAAGTAGCCCGTGTGGTTCGTGGACAAATACTTAGCGTAAAGGAGAAGGAATATATACAAGCGGCCCATGTACTTGGTTTTAGCGATTTCAGGATTATCTTCAAGCATATTTTGCCTAATGTACTAGCTCCTGTTATTGTAATCTCAGCAGCCAATTTTGCTGCAGCAATTCTTATTGAAAGCGGCCTTAGCTTTTTAGGGATTGGCGCCCAGCCTCCTATGCCCAGCTGGGGTGGAATGATAAAAGACCATTACGCTTACCTTATTGTAGATAAAGCTTACTTGGCCATAGCTCCTGGTATAGCCATTATGTTGCTTGTGCTTTCATTTATGATGCTCGGCAACTCGCTGAGGGATGCTCTGGACGTGAGGAAGGTTTAGGTTTTTCTAGATAGATCTCCACTTTTTGACCTATATCATGGTCAAAACTTCCCCTTGCTTTTCACTCCTGATGTTTTTACTTTCGGCTATGTTATCTGCTTCAGCAGATATGCCAACTAAACAATCTCTTGTATGAAACAGCGATACTTGCTATTCCTTTCTACTCTGCTTTTTTCCTCTGGCCTGTTTGCTCAAACTTCCGATTCTATTGTTTACCCTTATGTATTGCCAATATGGGGGCAGCAAGTGCAGGATAGAGGAATGGCTGATCAGCTTCAGCTTCCTTTTGGGCTTAATGTGAACTATGTAAATGCCTTCATCGAATTAGAAATTACAGATTTTGACCTGAGTATTGGAGGTAGGGATTTTTCCAAAATCGTAAATCTGGAAACCTTGAATTTTCAAGAAGTAAGCGCTACCACTAATGGAGCTAATTTTAGAGCGGATGCCTGGGTTTTGCCTTTTATGAATGTATATGGCATGTTTTCATCGGTAACGGGCGGTACAAATGTTACGCTGCAACCAACATGGAAAGATGCCGTGGGCGATGTGATTCTACAGCTACCGCAATTTTCTTCTAATGTAGATTTCAATGCCGTGGCGTATGGGCTGGGTACCACCTTGATATTTGGTTGGGATGGCTACTTTTCGAGTATAGATTTGAATTACTCAGCAACAAAGACAGAGTTGCTGGAAGATCAAGTAGGGTATTTAACCATGTCATCACGTGGTGGTTATCGTTTTCTTTTAAGCAAAAAGAATAAAGACTTTTTTATAGCTCCATACATAGGGATAATGTATAGAAATTTTACTGGCTCAAAAGGTAACAACGGAAGTATCAGTATGGATGAAGTTTTTCCGGAGTTGGATCAAACTTTTAATGAAAAGGTAAATGGAAAAATAGCGGATAATGAAGCTATTATAAATGATCCGTCTACCACGGCCGCAGAGAGAATAAAACTACAAGCTCAAAACCAAGCCCTTGAAACAATAGAAGAAGAGGTAAACGAAAGTGGAGTATTCTCCACTGAAATTGACTATTTCATCCAAAAGGAACTGATCCAAACTATCACCTTTCAGTTTGGGTTCAACCTGCAGCTCAATAAAAACTGGATGCTAAGAGGAGAATACGGAGTGGCTGATTCGCAACGTTTTTTGATGACGGGTGTGCAGTACCGGTTTGGAGTGAAGAAGAAGGGGTTGAGATAAGCGAACAATTCCAGTAGTGAATTTGCAAATGATATAATTAAAACTTGGGCTTTTTCACTTGACGAGCCTTGCTATTAAGGTAATTCGGAGCTTTGCTTTAATGATGAATATAAAGAACTTGAATTATACACAGACGTTGTAGCACATTAAAAACCAGACCATGTTCAGAGCATTTTTATACCTATTCCTGATCTTACTGACGATTTCATGCAAAGATGAAACTTCGTCAAAACATGAGCACGAAAAACAAAACGACAAGAAAGAAAGTGCAATAGACGATTTTGCAACAAAGCATAATGCACTTCAACATTGGGATACGGTTAATTATGACTTCAGTCTTCAGTATCAAGAATTGTTTACAGATTCTCCTCAACCTCTTATGATTGATGATTCAAGAATTATTGATGTCTATAGAAAAGATAGTACGTATTTCATATTTGGAGAAGCCTTGGATTATCCATTCTTTTATTTCAGGTTAGAAATTGAAAGAGGTCAAGCCAAAAAAATTATCGACTCAAATATAAAGCCTTATGACAATAAAATAGCGATAGTTACAATGCCCACGTCAATCAGACAACTTGACTTCATTCTAAATGCTGAGTTCTTCGATGAGCATCAATATAGAATTGTACTTGACGGTGGAGGAGACTTCTTCCTTGAAGGCAAAATGATAGACTTTCTTTTGCTACAGAAATAATAAATAAATTGAATACAATGGAAACAGAATTTAAAGAATCAATAGAAAACTTAACGATTGCTATAAAGGATTTACGAAATATAACTGAAGGAACGTACCATAGATTAACTGAAGTAGTTGAACAACACTCTTCGACCATGGACAACCTGAACAATCTTGAAAGATCTACTGAGAAACTTTCCAAAAGAATTGACGAAAAATAACGTGCTACAATAAAAAATAAAGCTAATGCGGCCATAACGTCTCCAGTTGACCAAGACGTCTGAAAAAGGAATTTCGGATACTTTCAAAATCTCGTAAAGCCGCACTAGCTTTATTCAAGCCGTTGTGTTCAATTAGAAAGTGAAACCACAAGAAAAGTCAATACAAGAACTTGAAAATGATTTTTGGCCAGACCTGAATCAATATATAGCAGGGTTGGTGGAGAGATGTCACAGATATAGAAAGATTAAGCTGAAAGACCTTCAAATCCACCAAATCAAAACACTTCTGATTCAAGACATAGGCTCGGAATATCTTATGCCTATAGTTTTAGAGCGTATGGAATATGATATTTCGGAAGAAGACGATTATGACGGAAGTTCATTCATCGAAAGCATTGACTTATTCAGTGGTGAAATTTTTAAAAGAAATCCTGAACTACATAAAGCGACATTAGACCTTCTTGAACGGAAACAAAAGGAAATAGAAAATTTGATTGGGTGGAAATGATATGAAAGAACAATCAGTAGGATTAAACACTAATCCAGTGTAAACCCTAACCTATAACTTTTGTAAAGGATGTATTTAACGAACATTTAAAAATGAACCGTAGAACCAGGAAAATATTGATTTCAATAATTCTTTTTGGACTATTCATTTTTGCGGTTCATATACTTGTCCAGTTGACCATAGACATCAACTATTCTGCAACTCTTGAAACCAAATACAACAAAACGATTGACACAGAGCGACACCTAATTGAAACCAGATGGGCGACTTTAGAAACTCCTGACAACTGGAGAAATCTAGTTCATTCGCAGACTTGTCCAGGTTACGTAGGTGGACTATGGACTGGAAAAGGAATGATTGACTACGAATATGGTTACATGGCACCAGTTTACTCGGACAATCAAGACTTTACCACGGTCACTGACACTATAAATGATTTGATAATTGAGATTTCAAGGAAAGGAAAGTTGACCGCGCTTCATCTTCCTCAACAAAAGGAAATGACAGGTGGATTGACATTTTATGCATCCGAGACAAGTACTAGAAACTTCAACACGTTGATGGAGATAATTCAGACAATGAAATTTGAAAAATAAAACCATTGGTGTTGATTAAAATGAATCACATTCTTACAATTATATTATTTAGTGATATCATTTTAATTTCTTGTAATGACACGAGGTGTAGTCTCTGAAAATTCGGATACATCAACTTTGATCGTTTTAGACACGTTTCCTAGGTCATTATTTGATTCTACACATTGCATTGTTACGAACTGCTATACCCCATGCTTGCATGGAATAGTTTGTCCTGACGACACTATTCGCTATAATGCGAGTAAATTAATGCTAAGAGTAGATAGTGCACTTGAAATAGATCAGCCGAAAGCGTTGGAATGTAGTTGTGGATATAATTACTACCAACTCGGAAATAACAATACCGAGGTAATTTTATTCGCTTATGGTTCGGGGGCTGGTAACGTTTGGTATAAAATGTACAGAAGAAAAGGAAGAGCCAAGTTTGAATTAATAGAAGCATTCAATCCCCAAACGCCCGGTATTATAAAGTTGCTTGACAGTAGACATGAAGGTGTAAGCGATTTCGTTTTTGACGAGAGGAGAGGCTCTAAATATACTTTAGCTTTTAATGGACGATACTTCGACACTATCCAAGTTGAACCAAGAAATTAATGAAGAACATTTGCCAGCAAAAAGTAAACGCAAGTTTGCTTTATCTCTTTCCGATAGCGGCTTTACGGTGGACCGAGAAACCTTCCGTTTCTTTACAAAACCACGGACGAAGCTGCCCTACGTTTATTAAATACCTCACCCTCTTACCCTCAAAAACTAACCGCCACATAAAACCCACTCGGCCCAATACTTAGCCCACTAATATTATTGTAAAGCTTGCGGTTTCCATTCCGGGTATGAGCGGCATACATAATGGCGTCAAAAATCATAAGTCCGGCCCCTTGTAGGATAAATGATTTTCCAAATCCACTGAGTAGATCCGAGCGCTTGATGTCATCCACACTTTTAGATTTTTCAATCATGTAAGTGCCCGTAGCCATATAAGCTACGTCAAGTGCGGCATTCACTAAAAAGATGCGCTTGGTGGCTTCCAGCTGTTTTACGGTTTCTACTTGGGAGAGATCGGTTTTGGCATTTTTATTTCCCGCTAAGGAGAGAGCTGCAAGACCAGTGTTTATTATTCCCCAGCCCACATTCATTTGGTGAAAAGCCTGCGTTTCGCCAGTGGTGGTAAAAGCTCCAATGCCAGAACCTACAATATTGGCAGTACCCCATCCACCAAGCACCCACATTCCATTTTTGGTGATTTTGTTTTTAGACTGATTGAATTGGGTGGTGCTGAAATCTTGAGCTATACCAGATAATGAAAGAGTAATAAGCAACAGGAATAGGAAATGACGCATGGTGATATTGTTTAATTACATTAACTGAAGGGGTGAATACTTGTTTTATGCCTCTGCATATAGCTACGTATAGAATGCGTATCGAGATGTTTTAACACATTAAGAATACTCTTGAAATGTAAAGAGAAAATTAAATAGGATAAATCTTACGAAAAGATGATATATGTCATAAAATGAGAATGATAGCTGGGGTACTTTTGAGGTGTATAACAAACGTAAGTAGAAATGAAAGGATTGAAAATGTTTAGCTTATTGTCATCCATTTTGCTGTTCACATTTGCGCTAAGCGCACAAGAATATACGGTAGACAATAACTTGTCGAGTGTGTATATCAATGGAACATCCTCTTTGCACGACTGGACTGAAACCGTAGAAACAATAAATGGAGCACTGCGAGCTGATGTGGAAGACGGAAAACTCGTAAAGCTTAGAAGTTTACATCTTACCATTCCGGTAAAATCCATAAAAAGTGGAAAATCAGGGATGGACAAAAACACCTATGTAGCCTTAAAAGAGGAGAAATATCCTGAAATAAAATACGCCTTAAAAACCTATAAAATAGAGGGAAGTACAGTAAAGTTAACTGGTGATTTATCTGTGGCTGGAGTTACCAAAAGCATTACCACACAGGTGGAAAGCAGAGTAAAAGAGGGCCAGGTAGAGCTGACTGGAGATATTGCTTTTAAAATGACCGCATTTGGTGTGGATCCTCCTACAGCTGTGATGGGGACTATCAAAACAGGAGACGAAGTCGAGATCAAGTTTCATTTATATTTTAAATAACTATAACCAATCAATATTATGAAGATTACCATTTTCAAATTTACAGCCATGTGTGTGCTGATGGGAGTTTCGCAATTATTTGCACAGGAAAAATTCACCATTCAGCCCGAGCTTCAAAACTTCAGGCAGCCAGGGTATGATGGACTTAATGTATTTGAAGAACCAAAAAATGATACTGTTCCTTTTGATGGACTGAAGGTGAGAGTTGGCGGTGATTTTGCATTGCAACTTCAGGGGATAAATCATACTTCAGATTCAGCTTTAGCGAATTTGGGAACCAATTTTAACCTGCCTACGGCTAACCTTAATTTGGACGTGCAACTGGCTGATGGTGTGCGTATGCATTTGAGAACCTATCTTTCATCTCGCCACCACAACGAGGCATGGATAAAAGGGGGACATATTCAAATTGACAAGCTAGATTTTATAAGTGACGGATTCTTGTCCGGATTTATGGACATCGCAACTCTAAAAATAGGTTTGGATGAGATCAACTATGGTGATGCACATTTTAGACGAAGCGATAACGCCCGCGCCATTTACAATCCTTTTGTAGGTAATTATATAATGGATGCTTTTACTACAGAAGCCTTCGGTGAACTTACTTTACAACCAGGTCCTTTCTTGGCGGTAGCAGGTATTTCTAATGGTAACCTCAACCAGAGTGTAAATATCGGGACCAAAGAAAATAAGCTTTCATTTTATGGTAAGCTGGGATACGATGATCAAATAAATAATGATTTGCGATTGAGATTGACAGGGTCATTTTTAGCTTCTACTGGATATGACAATGGACAGTATTTATACTCAGGAGATAGATCAGGAGCCAGATATTACTGGGTGATGGTAAAAGAAGGAGCCGCTGATAATTTTAGAAGTGGAAGATTTAACCCTGGTTTTGCCAAGTTTAATGCCTTTCAAATCAATCCATTTGTAAAATGGAAAGGTCTAGAGTTTTTCGGGATTTATGAAATGGCAATGGGTGATCAGGCGGATCCGGATGTAACACCAATGATGGAGGGTGGTAGCTTTACTCAGCTTGGTGGTGAGTTGCTATATCGTTTTGGATCTTGGGATCAGTTTTATGCAGGAGGACGTTTTAATAGCGTTTCTGGAAATTATACAGAGAATAGCCCGGATATTTCAATCAATAGATTTAATGTTGGCCTGGGATGGTTTTTTACCAAAAATGTGATGGTGAAATTGGAGTACGTGAACCAAATGTATTCTGATGAGGGCTGGACAGGAAGCGAAGCACACTTTAATGGTGGAAGCTTTGATGGAGCCGTTTTTGAAGCAGTTATAGGATTCTAATATCTACACTAAATTCATTAAAAATAGGCGGCCATTGGTCGCCTATTTTAGGTTAAAGACAATTCTGAAATCTATCGTTACTAAATCGTCTGCTTTCACCAAGCCAAAAAGAGCCGATGGTGCTTCTATATCAAAATCACTCATCTTTATTTCTTTCTTTCCCTTTGTGGTAATGCTATCCATCTTAAACTCTAGTGAATCCAGTTTTAAAGAATACACTTTTCTCACCCCAGCCAAGGTCACTGCAATCCTGGCAATCACATTTTTTTGAGGTCTTTTTTCAGTTACCGAATGATTTAGCTGAAAACTTAAAAATTCAATATAAATAAGTGGGTATTCTTCAGCCTGAATGGTTTTCAAAAAATCCTTAGTCATTGGACTGCTGTTGCAGTTAAATCCGTTGGACTTTAATTTGATTACCGCATTTTCAAGTGTTATAAGAAGGTCTTTTGTGGTGCTCTTAATTTGTAAGTCACTATTATTTTCCAAATCATGAAGAACGCATTGGTAGTCAGTAACATTGGATGTTCCCAAAATATTGATTTCACTGTCTTCAATTTGAAACCACTCCTGATGGGTAGTTTGCGAAAGCAATAAAAAGGGAGAGAAAAAAAGTAAGAGGATCCAAATTTTGAGCATCGGCTGAAATTATAAAATAGAACTGAAAGGTAGAATTTGCGAAGCAGTAGTAGACTTTACTTTTTCTTTTTTAGCCTGGATTTCTCTTCATTTTCTTCCACTCTGTATTTTACAATTTTCGTAATTAAATCTAAGGGAAGAGGTTTGTCAAAGGGGAATTTTATGGTGCCTTTGGTACGTTCGTAGCCTTCCAGGTCATTATCAAAAATTTTAAGATTAACCGAGGCAGGATAAAGGCCGATGTGGGTTTTCCAGGCTGCATAATAAACGAGCATACCCTTTTGCTTAAAGGCTGGCATATTATAGCTAATCAATTCTTCAGCCTGAGGGGCTGCTTTTTTGATCGTGGTACGAAGTGATTCCAGTACTTCCACTGTTTCCTTTGGAAAGGTGTTGAAGTATTCCTCTACAGTTTTAAATTTTTTTGAAGCTTCCATGAAATAAATTTAGGCTTTCGCCTGAATAATTTCAATCCTGTGAACGATCATTTTTGCCGCGATATTTTTGCTGCAAAGCAGTAAGAAAATATCGCAAGTACTGATCCTGGAAAGGTCGATACTGGCTCTGCTTGTGATTTCTAAGAAAAGCGCTTAGCTCATGCGGCCCCATCTTTTTGTCAATAGATTTGAAAAGGGCCAGAATGTCATCCGTTTTCAAGTCTAAAGCAATCTTTATTTTTTTCAGAATGATGTTATTGTTCAGTCTGTCTTCAGGAGTCATTTGCATGCCGTCTGCACGTGGGCCGCGTCTTTCAACGATTAATCCATTTAAGAAAGTGGCTAAGCTGCGGTCATCCAAATCTCTGTAATCATCATCTAATTCCTTTTTCAACCAATCGCTAACCTGCGCTCTGGTTACCTCTGCGCCACCCATGGCAAATAGGTCTATCATTTCTGCATCGCTATAGTCAAATGTGTATCGGATGCGCTTAAGTATGTCGTTATTGGTCATAGATGGATTTTTAGCAAATAATGGATTTGCGTGCAACGCCAAAGGTCTTAAAATATTTCAGGCATAATTCTAAAATTCAGCCTGGGTCAATTCGTTATTAATAAAAGATCCTGCGGTGGTTCCGGCAGCTACAGCATTGGCAAGAGATCTCATCATAGTAGAATTGTCGCCTGCCGCAAAAATTCCTTCTACACTGGTCTGCTGAAATTGAGTGACTTGAATATGACCGGATTCTGTTATTTCACAACCCATTTCTTGCGGTAGTTTGCAATGCTGTTCAAATGAAGGACCATGATAGATGGCGTTCAGTTTTACAGATTTGTCATCTTTTAACTCTACATATGTGACCTGTCCTTTAGAGTGAATTATTTCACCTATTTCTGTTTCAATAACTTTTAGATTATTGGCTTTTAGTTTTTGATTTTGCTCCTCGGTAAAAGAGGATTTTCCATTTGTGAAAATAGTAAGATCTTTTGTCCAGTTGGAAATGAGCCATGCGTAATGAAAGGCAGCCTCTCCATTTCCAATAATGCCGGTGGGTTCATTTCTCACTTCATAACCATGGCAGTAGGGGCAGTGAATTATTGAAATCCCCCAACATTCCGCAAAACCCTTAATGTTGGGCATGATGTCTTTTAGTCCTGTAGCAAAAAGGATTTTTTTGGTGTGGAAGCTTTTTCCAGATTCAGTTTCAACTGTAAATCCATTTGTGGTTTGTTCAGCCTTGGTGGCAAGTCCATTGTAAAACTGAATGCTGCTGTATTTCTCAACTTGAGCTCTGGCATCATTGGCAATTTGCCTTGGTGGTTTTCCATCCTGAGTAATAAAATTGTGCGAGTGTGGAGCAGTTCGATTACAGGGTTTACCATTATCCATGATCAATACTTTGCGTAAAGCTCTACCTAGGGACATGGCCGCGGACAGGCCAGAATAACTTCCTCCAATTATGATGGCGTCAAATTGAGTGAGCTCTTTCATGTTTTTTGTTTGCAGCAAATGTAAAGCTCTTTTCATTTAATGCAACAATGTTGCGTTAGATGAAATTTATGTTTTCCTCTGTCTGAAAATGTACTTTTGAACCAAGTTTAAAACTTCATGAGCACCGAAACTCCCAAGCGATTTGATAGAATAGTGGCCATCCTGATTCAGCTGCAATCCAAACGAATTGTAAAAGCTCAGGATTTAGCAGATCGCTTTGAGGTGAGCCTTCGCACCATTTATCGCGACATCCGCACATTGGAAGCTTCAGGTGTGCCCATTGTAAGCGAAGCAGGCGTGGGTTATTCTATAATGGACGGCTATCGCTTGCCACCAGTGATGTTTACTAGAGAAGAAGCCGGAAGCTTTGTAGCAGCAGAAAAATTGATGCAGAGGTTTATGGATAAATCTTTGGGAGCCTATCATGAATCGGCCATGTATAAAGTGAAGTCTGTTTTACGCGGCAGCGAAAAGGATTGGGTAGATGCGCTGGAATCGCAAGTGCAGGTAAATGGTGGAGAGGAATTATTCAACAAAGAAATACCTAATGCACTTGAGATAATTTTTGAGAGCATTGCAGAGAAACGCCAGGTTTGGTTGAGCTATCAATCTTTTCATAAAGATGAACTTACCCAAAGAAGTATTGAACCAGTTGGGCTATTTCACGAACATAACTTTTGGTACTTAATGGCGTATTGCCATTTACGAAAGGACTACCGCCAGTTTAGAACCGATAGGATAAAGGGTATAAAAAGTACAGATGACATTTTTACCAAAATCCATGGTAGCATTGACGATTACAGAAATGAGCCAAATACAGATAACAGGGAAAAGGTTAGGGTTTTGGTGGAGAAAAACATGAGTCGATTCATGAAGTATGAGCGTGATTTTTATGGGTTTGTTTCTGAAAAAGAGGTAGGTGATAAAGTAGAATTGACCTTTATGACAAATAATGTGAATAATGGCTTTGCTCGTTGGTATCTCATGTTTGGTGAGTTTGCCACCATTTTAGAACCTGAAACATTAAAGGATAGGGTAAAGGAAATATTGGAGCGAACTCTGGCAAGAATCTAATCGGGCAATTCCCGGCAATCAAAACCATTGAGCGATAAAATTTCGCGAATGTGCTCCGCCTTTAGTTCGGGAGATTCAACCCGGAGGATGTTGTCACAATCCTCCAGGTCAAAATTCCACTTTTCGTTTTGGCTTATAATTCCGTTTAGCACCGGGCGAAGTTTTTCTACTTCCCGGTTTTCGTTTACCGAAGTTTTAAAAACTAAAACGCGTTTGTTCATTTTACAATTTTGTTAATTCTAAACCCTCGTTGAGGAGATGTCAAAACTGTTATAAAGCAGTTTCGGGAGAGGAGATACTAACGCTCCCAAAAGAATGGAGGCTCAATTCCCAAGGCGCGCAGATAAACATACCCCTGACCACGATGGTGAATTTCATTATCTATAAAATAGAATATTTGCGAAGTTCCAGTCCCTTCATATTGGCCAAATAACTTAAGGTGTTGCTGAAATCTTTCCACAGGCACCTGAGCCCAGTATTTGTTTATTTCCTCAGTATCCTCATCCCATTTTTTAAGGATGTTGGCTTTACTGTTTTTATGGTCAAAATGCTCATCCAGCTTTTCAGAATTGCCAGTAGCAATTTCTCTGATTCCAGGGGCGCCTATTGCCAAAAGTTCCATAGTGAGCTGTGCAAACGTGCGCATCCCACCAATCGAAAATTCAAAGAAATCCTTTTCGGGAAAAGCTTCAATTACTCTTCGGGTAAGGCTGCGGTGTCCTTGCCAGTGGGCTAAAAATTGTTCGGGGCTAATTACTTGACTTACTTGTTCCATTGCTTGTGTTTCCATTGTACTGCTGTGTTTTTTTAAAGTTTACACCAAAAGTATAGGTGTCTGGTGACAGCAGTTTGTCAGTAGGTTTTTGTCAAGGTAAAAAAAATGCCCCTTGATATTTTCAAGAGGCATTTTAATATGAGTAGGAATCATTGATTTAATCACAGGTTCCATCTGGGCGGCATACTTCGCCTTCAATAGTTTCGATTGTGGTTGTAGTCTGTGTAGCTTTCCACTCTTCGTGAGCTTTGGCAAGATTTTGCTCAAATACCATGAGTTCTTGGGCGCCACTTATTCCATATTTTTTATCAAGCACAAAAAATGGAACTCCAGAAATTCTCAATTGCTGTGCTTCGGCCACATCTTTATTTACGGCATCTGCAAATAGGCTTTCATCAGAAAGTACTTTTTCTACTTCTTCTTTTTCCAAACCGGCTTTTAAACCCAGCTCGAGAAGAGTTGCTGTATCATCCGTGTTTTTGCCATCGGTGAAATAGGCGTATAAAAGGGCTTCTTTCAAAGCATCACCTTTACCTTGTGTTTTGGCAAACTGCAAAAGTCGATGTGCATTAAAACTGTTTGCCACAACGGCTTTGTCAAAGTCATAATGCAAACCTTCACCCTCGGCCATTTTGGTAACATGAGCGCTCATTTCGCGAGTTTGCTCTAGAGTCCAACCTTTTTTGCGAGCCAGTTCTTCCGTTACCGAAAGGGCCGGGTTAGTCACTGTAGTGGGATCCAGCTGAAAGCTTTTCCAAACTACTTCTATATCGTCTTTATGTTTAAAATTGCTAAGTGCCTTTTCAAATCGTCTTTTGCCTATGTAGCAAAATGGGCACATCACATCGCTCCAAATTTCAACTTTCATCATGCTTATTCTAATTGTAGTACAAAGAAACGATCTCTTTGAGAAATCAATGTGTAAACTTCAAATTGCTGAATAAAAGGATAGGGGCTGTCTATTTTTACAGGCCTTAAGATTCCAACCTTTCCAACTCCACACCATAATCGTATTGCAAATCTTCATGAAGTTTCTCCATTGCTTTGCGAATCATTCTCAGCTGGGTTTGAAAGGTATTTCTTAGAATTGGGCTTTTGGTAAAGCTTGGCTTCATAGTTCGCAGTTTGCGGCAGAAGTACAGAAGAAGCTCCACTTCAGTTTCCTTTTTTTGTGAGTAGCGAATGTTTTTCTTTACCCCGGAGAGAATCTTGCGCACACTCTTTTTGACATAGTACATGCTGGTGGAATTAATGTCAGCAAAGGCCTCATCCATTTGTGCTTTTACACTTCCGATGTAGGCTTCCTCATTACCAGCTTCAAAGATGAGGTAGGTAAGGAGCTCCTTGTTTTCCTTTTTAAATCGCGCCAATCTAAGGCATAGCTCCATCAATTCGGGTTGGGAATAATGAGCCAGTTCTTTTTTTAATACAGCTACGGTGGCGGTTTTCATGCGTGAGAAATTGAGGTGCTAAGATGGGGAATTTGGGAAAACGGTTTTTCACGCAAAGCTCCGTAATCCTTCGGAGCAGGTCCCTAAGGAGCAAAGGAAATTGGAAGAAAAGTCTTAAAGTCACAGATTGGGTTAATTTTTTCGGGTTGCTCTTGGCACTTACTCTGCGCACTTGGCGGCTCTGCGGTGAAGAAAATGGAACGCGGATGAAACGGATGCTGCGGATATTACAGATTTTGATGAAGCTCCAGAGAAGCGATGTTTTGGTAGATCAAAGTATTATGTTAATGGCCAAAGTGCCAGCGGCACGACATTTAAAAGAGATTGTTAATATCACCAGATAGGATTTTTGCCAGAGCAGGGTTTTGGCTCTTAAACTATTTTCCTAAGTAGTCTTTTCAAAGAAATATATACCGTTTGATAGGGTGTGTGTCTACGAATAATAAATGGTAAGCGGTTAAGGCTTTTTTTAAAGATAATTTCAGCCTCCAAATAAATTCATGATGATAAAAAAATATTCTTTTTTGGCACTCACATTAGTGAGCTTTATGGGGGCTGCGACAGCCCAAATTGATACTGTAAATATTGATTTTGGCGAGACCATGCAAACCGCTCCGGCACCGTGGAATAATCTTACGGATTACGAGGTAGGTGCAATTGCAGATCTGAATGACTGTAAAGGAAACTTAACAGGTATTTCTATTGCGGTTACAGATTCCTTTAGCATGGACGGAGCGGGTGGAAATTCTAATGATCCAAACTATCCGAAAGAGGTTTCAAACGATTACTTTTATGGAAATACTCAATTGGCTTTTGGGATGCAGCAGCCTACCGGGGGATTAACTCTTAATGGCTTGAACCCTGGCAAAGTATATAGTTTTGGCTTCTATGGTTCGCGTTATCCCATCTCAAATCGTGAAACAAAATACATCGTAAATGGCGCAGTACAGGATAGTGCAAGTTTGGTAATAGGAGTTACTACTCCAGTTATGGTTTGGGTAAATGGTGTTGTGCCTAAGTCGGATGGATCCTTAGAGATTACCGTTACTGCCGTGCCAAACGCTACAGATAACCCAACGGGTTATTATTATATTAATGCAATGAGCTTTATAGAATCGGGAACAGTTGGGATAAACGAGACTGAAATGGCTCAAATTAGCATATTTCCAAATCCAGCAAAGGATGTAATAAACGTAAGTTTTGAATCAGGCGATGATGTAAAACATATTGAAGTGTATAATCTAAATGGCTCAAAAGTACTGGAAGTTATGGGCGAAGGAAGTTCTACCCAAGCTGTGAATATTTCTGCTTTGGTTAAAGGAGTTTACACTTTAAAAGCAAACTCATCAACTGGTGAGCAAATGACCAGATTTACAATTGAGTAATTTGGATAATTGGAATGAGGAGGCTCCTTGGGTTTTTACCTAAGGAGCTTTTTTGGTTGTTATTACAGTCACATCTTAATTATCGGCTATTAGGATATATAAGTAATGAGAGTTCAAATTCATTAAGGCGGTAATTTAGGGGAAAGTCATTCAACATTCATCTCGCTTACTCCATATGCTAGGCATCTTTGATGTCTGCATTTTCAAAAGTGCCATGGTGTGAAAAAGGCGCGCGGATGAAATGGATGCAGCAGATAGAACTGATTTTGATGAAGCTCCAGAGAAGCGACATTATGGTAGATCAAAATATTATGTTAATGGCCAGGGTGCCCGCGGCACGACATAGTTTATATTTAGTATATGTCACACGAAAGGATTCATGCGACAGCGGAGTTACTTTTTAGTGACGGGTACAACAACTCTTGAGTTGTCGCTGATTATTTCAATATAATAAAGTCCAGGCGCCCCTAGAATGTTCAAGTCAAACTGGCGCTTGTTGAAGAAGCTTTGCTCACTTAACTTTTTTCCTAAATAATTATATATATTAATAATTAATAACTCAGATTTGTGCTGAATACTTAAAGTTAAACTACCATTGGTTGGATTTGGGAAAATACTAACCTCTTGACCAATTTGGTTGGACTCTATCTGCCCAATTGACGATAAATTTTCTTCTAACCTCAGTATTACAAAGTCTTTACCTCCAGCTGAGGTAATGATGCTATCTGATGTAGTAATGTCTACATCAATAGATGAGTCGAAGTTCACACTAAAATAAACCTCTCCAGGGTTAGTGTTTAATATAGCCCCACCGTATGCACTGCCGCTATATCCAATCGTTTTGACCCACTTGAAAACACCATTTGAGTCTAATTTTGAAATATAGGTATCATCTTGGCCTCTGGTAGGTATAATTTGTCTTGAGTTGGCTGGTCCAAAATAAGCTGTTCCCGCATAGGAGCCTGTTGTGTAGATATTTGATGCATCATCAGTAATAATTTTTGATGTTGTTCCGAACCCAGTTGCAGGGCATGTGTTTCTAACCCAGACCATATCACCGTTGGGCCTTAGTTTGTGAGTAAAACCATTCCCTACACCCCCTAGAGAAGTTAGCTCATGCTTTGTTGGGGTTGGAGAGAAGTCTGATGTGCCCCAAAAAGTCCCTGAAGCCACAATATTGTTATTAAGATCCTCATCAAGGCTATAAACTAGACCTCCACTTGGTTTTACCCAAATAAAGTTTCCGTCAGCGGTCCACCTCACTACAAATCCCTTTAGATTTTGTACCGAACCTGTGGTAAGGAAATAGGTGGTAGAATTAGGGTCAAAATCAGCACTTTCCGAATATTCGCCACCTATTAAAATGTCACCATTGCTAGCAACCATTAAAGCAGAACTAGCTTCTGCACCGCTACCGCGTATTTCCTTTGCCCAAGTAAGGTTTCCTTGAATAGTGAATTTTAGGACAAAACAAGATCCAAATGGGCTGGCATGAAGAATTACCGAGTCGGGTCCTGGATCAAAATCAATAGTGAAAACATACCTACCAGTAACAATTAAGTTTCCGAATGCATCAAAGTCTACAGCAGTACCATATTGATCACCACCTGCATCAAATGCATAAGCCCACCGAAAGGAGCCCGAGTTATCCCATTTCGCTATAAATGCACTTAAGCCACCGCTACAATGAAGATAAAGACCATTTCCTTTTGGATCAAAGTCGTTATTAGTTCCGAAAAACCCTCCAGTAAGCGCTACTTCTCCATTATCGGATACCGACATTTGTCCAAACCTAGCTCGACCTAAACCTTCTGTGACGGTTACCCATTGTAGAATGTGATTTGAATCCAACTTATATATGAAAAAACCCTTATTGGCGATAGTTTCAAAATGAGTACTTGGGCCAGGGTCAAAGTCACATGTGCCGGAGAAAATTCCTGAAACATAAATATTTCCTGATGTATCTGTATCTATTGTATGTATTGTGCTACTACCGGAGTTACTTACAGTTTGTAACCATGTTCGTTTGGGTTGTGAAATAATAGTAGTTGGAGTCAGCAGTGATAGTATAAAGCACCAAGTTAAAAATGAATGTAGCATGAGGTTAGTCTTTAGTTAGACCAATATACTAATTATTTAACTTGTTGGTTAGATGTGAGTTAGTTGACAGCATGAATATTAATTTTATTATAAATAGCATTATTTGCGATTCCCCCTCACAATCTCCAAAAACTCCTTTCTCGGAATTTCATAAGCGCCAAGTGATGCTAAATAATCATTGTACACCTGGCAATCAATTAGAATAAAATCCAATTCTTCCAATTTTCGCGCAAGCGTGATAAAGCCAATTTTGCTGGCATTGCTCACTCGGCTAAACATGCTGTCTCCACAAAATATTTTGCCCACGGCAGTGCCGTAAAGTCCGCCAACGAGTTGGTCATCTTGCCAACACTCTACACTGTGGCAATGCCCAAGGCGGTGAAGTTCAATGTAGGCGGCTTTCATTTCATCGTTTAGCCAAGTGCCCTCCTGATCTTTTCGGGGAGTGTTTTGGCAGGCTTCAATTACTTCTTCAAAGGCGGTGTCAAAAGTTACCTTAAAAAGGTTTCGGTTAAGGAGGTTGCGAGAGCTTTTAGAAACTTTTACCTCAGAAGGTTTGAGCACCATGCGCTTTTCGGGACACCACCACATGATGGGTTCGTCCTCATTATACCAAGGGAAAATACCAGAGCTATAAGCCAAAAGAAGGCGATCTGTACTCAGATCGCCTTCTATGGCGACTACGCCATGTTCGTCATATTCCTCTTCTGGAGGAAACCATAATTCTTTACCTAGTTGGTATACGGGCATACATTACTTCTCTTCTGTTCCTTCGGGTTCGTTAGAGTTGTTTTCTGGTTTGTCGTTTGTAGCTTCTTTGGCCTCCTGGTCTACAGTTTTACCTTTTAGGTAATCGGGTAATTGCAGTCCGGCTTGGTTAAACAAGTCTTCCAATGGAGGAACGGACTTATACATTCCCGAAAGGAAATTGGAGGTGTTGGTGCCTTCACCATTTTTACCCAAAGAGTCCCAAACGGTAACCTTGTCAATCTTAATATTCTTGATGGCTTCCACCTGAGTTTTGATAATATCCGGAAGTTTTTCGGCCATCAATAGCATAAAGGCATCACGAGGGTCGCTGCCAGCTGCGCTAACTAACTCTTTGAAACCTTCTGCCTGCTTGCTCAGTAATTCGTAGTTACCGCGTGCCTCAGCTTCTAGTTTGGCATAAATCGCATCCGCCTGACCACGGGCCAATCTACGGATACGTTCTGCTTCCGCTTCAGCGTCAATCTCTACTTTTTGCTTGTCGATGCTGGTAGGAATTACCACGTTAGCATACTGCGTGGCTTTATCTCTTTCCGCACGGGCTTCTTCGGCTTTCTCTTCCGAGCGATAAGCCTCTTCAAGAGCTTGTGCTTGTTTTACTTTTTCAGCTGCAATAGCTACTCTATTAGCTTCAGCCTCAGCTTCTCTACGTGCTGCATCAGAGTTGGCTATGGTAATTTTTGCCGTGTTTTCACCTTCTACAGCTCGAGCATTGGCTTCGGAGGTTTGAATACGCTCTGTTTTTTGAGCATCTGCTTCCCCGATAAGGGCTTGGGCATTGGCAGCAGAAACCTGAATACGTTCATTCTGGTTTGCACTAGCTTCACCAATATTTGCACTGGCATTTGCCTGAGCCACTTTTACACGCTCTTCCTGATGAGCATTAGCTTCACCGATAGATCCATCACGGGTTTTTTCAGCCACACTTTTTCGGGCATCATTCACTGCTTTTGCAGCAGCTTCCTTACCCAAAGCTTCAATATAACCGCTCTCATCCTTGATGTCGGTTACGTTTACGTTAATCAGTTTAAGACCGATTTTCTTCAATTCCGCTTCTACGTTTGAAGCTACATTGGCCAAAAATTTATCACGGTTATTGTTGATTTCTTCAATGTCCATGGTAGCTACCACCAAACGCAGCTGACCGAAAATGATGTCTTTTGCCAAATCATGAACCTGTGCTTGGGTCAATCCTAAAAGACGCTCAGCAGCATTATTCATTACACCCGGCTCGGTAGAAATACCCACGGTAAAACGAGAAGGTACATCCACACGGATATTCTGGCGGCTAAGGGCGTTGGTAAGATTTACCTCAATGCTTGTAGGGGTAAGGTCCAAAAAGGCATAATCCTGAATAATGGGCCAAACGAAGGCGGCACCACCATGAATACATTTTGCCGAAAGGTTGCCCTCTACGTTGGAGCCAACTTTTCCATACACCACAAGTATGCGGTCAGATGGGCATCGTTTGTATCGCTTTACCAGCGAAAAAATAAGGATGAAAATAAAGAGTATCGCAGCAGCGATAGCAATCAAGAAAATTGGACTCATGGATTTTGCTTTTTAGGTGAGTTAGTTATTACGAGCATTTTATTTTGGTCAATCACTTCAGTGATTTGGATTATCGTTCCTGTGGGAATATCGGTTTCCTGATCGGTCAATGCATCAAATTCGTGAACCGACCCTTGGATGGTTAATTGTATTTTTCCGAAACCACCGCGGCCACCTGGTATTCTTAAGTAGGCCTCGCCAATTTTGCCAACGGCTCTTGCAATTTTTAAAGTACCGGATTGATGCAGTTTAGAAATTTGATAAAACATGAAGGCCATAATGGTCATCATTGCTAAACCAGAAACCACTGAAATAATAATGGTAGTGAGCATACTGTAGCCAGAATCGAGGCTTGCTATACCTGTCCAGGAAAATAGCACGAAAAAGGCCACCATGTTTTTGAAGGTGAAAAACTGAAAGCCCACACCTCCATCATTTTCTATTTCCAGATCGGGGTCGGTGTAATCTGTATCAAACGCACCACCAATGAATGTGGTAATCAATTGAAAAAGAAACATAAGTGAGGAAGGGATGGCTAAGCCCCAGTAAATTTTATCTAAAGTGTCTAGCGCAAACCACCAGCTTGAAAGGTCATCCATTGAGTAGAAATGAGGTTAAAAATTAAGGAGACTAAAAGTATTTAAAAAATCAGAAGGACAGTAATAAAAATCACCAGTCCCATTAATAGCATCAAAAGTGTGTAAGGAAGAATTTCTCTCGCTTTTAAACCTGTAACTGCAAGTAGGGGTAGTGCCCAAAAGGGCTGCAACATATTGGTGAGCTGGTCGCCATAAGCAAGGGCCATAACACTTTTAGCAATCGGAATATTGAGTTGACTTGCGGCTTCTACAATTATAGGCCCCTGAATAGCCCACTGCCCGCCACCGCTGGGTACAAATATATTTACCAATCCAGCACTAAAGAATGTGAAAATCGGGAAAGTGGTTTCATTAGAAATTGAAATGAAAAAACCACTTATTTGCTCAATAAGGCCGGTTGATTTCATCAATCCCATTATTCCAAAGTAGAAAGGAAACTGGATAAGAATGCCGGCCGCACCACCAATGGCTGACTCAATGGCTTTTATATAATTTGCAAAATTGCCATGAAGCAATATGCCCAAACCAAGCATCAGGAAGTTGAGGTAATTTGGGGTAAGAAATGAAAGTCCACTTTGAGAAGTGAAGGCGAGGTAAATACTGAATGCTAAAATAATAACCGCCAGCAGAAGAGAAAGCCAGCGGCTGTTATCCAATTTTTCGGCACCCGTCACATTAGCTTGTTTTTTTTGTGGTTCATCCAGTTGAAAAGGCAGCTGCACTAGTTTGGAAGTTTTGTAGGCAACTCGTGAAAGAACAAAAGGGATGATAGCTAGAAGCGCAATGGAACAAACAATATTCATGGTGGAGAATACGGTAAGGTCAAAGGGAATGGAAGAAGGTAATTTGGCTAAAACCTCAGGAGAAGAAATCCCGGACATGAGGGTTTTTAGATGGCCATCTTCTACCGCTTTAAGAGGAGCACTACCCGAGATTCCTCCATGGAATACCATGAGCCCAATATATCCTGCAGCACCTAAAAGTGGATAGTTGAGAGGTTTCCCTTCGCGGTAAAATTTTTCTGCAGTTTTTCTGGCAATGATGGCTCCAAAAATTAAACCTAGACCCCAGTTGAAAAGTGCAACAAGTATGGTGGTAAAGGTCACCAGGAAAGTGACGCTGGCTGCTGTGTTTGCTTTTGAAAGTATTAATTCAATGGTCCTATTTACTGGCGGAGCTAAAGCTAAGGCATGACCCAAAACCAGAATTAACATCATTTGCACGGCAAATACCATCAGTGGTGCCGACCATATTCCATCATACCAATATTGCAGCATGGTGGGGAAACGAGCGTGGGCCTCTGGAAAGTTTCCAAAGGCCAACGCTAATAAAAAGGTAAATAAAGTGAGGAGTATAGCTATGGTAAAGGGCGATGGTAAAATCGCTCGAAACGCACGTTCAAATTTTTCAGCGAAAGTGGTCATAATTGCTTTTGCCGAAAAGTACTATATCCTTATCAAATCTCCATAGAGGACTTAGTTTATTAGAAGTTTGGTGGTTTGAGATTCATTCTGATGTTTTATGGTAAGGAAGTATTCACCAGCAGCTAACTCGGTCAAATCAAGTTGTGTGGAGTATTTGTAAGCAGGTGTTGTATTGCTTTTTGAAAGTATTAAGCGCCCACTTAAATCCCATACTTCAAATGTTATAGATTCTGCAGGAACAGTTTTATTTACATCAATATTTACTATTTCATTTGCTGGCAGTGGGTAAGCTCTGAAGCTCCAAGGTGATGCTAAAGGGTTATCCGTTCCTTCATCAGAGCTATTTGTTCTAGAAGATCCAGACTTTTTCCCACCGGCTATCAGGTTTGGGCAGAGCACTGTGTCCACTAGGAGATTAAGGGTTGTGCTACTTGTATTTCCAAAATAATCTGTAGCATACAGAGATGTGTTGCGCAGACTACCGCAAGTAATGGTACTTGGGAAAATAGAGAAACTCTCGATTGCTGTATTGTCAAAAGAACCATTGTTAAACTGTGAAATATCTAAGTTTATAATACCGGAAGCATTTGGCGTAAGCACAGGATTTGTGGTTACAATAGTTGGTGGAATGGTGTCCTTAAGCTCTACGCTTGTATAAGCGGTATTAGTGTTTCCATATTTGTCTGAAGCTGTTATGGTAACTGGTACATGTTTTTTTTCAGTCAATGGAATTGAAAGCTTAAAGGAGAACCCACCTACATTGTTGTTTCCTCCATTTCTGATGGCAAGTATAATTTCATTGTTCCCATTTGCATTGAGTATTGAAGCCAGATTGCTGTTGCTGACAAAGTCAAAAGCATCTCCTCCATGATAACCGTTCGTGGGGAAGCTATTACCATAGTAAATACGATGTGCTGGAGCACTAGAATTATTAATCTGAAAACTACCTTCACGGGCCAGGAGCTGACCATTAATGTAAATTTCGGCATCGTCATCTACAGTGAGATCAATCCAGCACTCGTTTATAGAATCAATGTTTAATAGAAATTTCTTCTTAAAAAATGTAATGTATTCATCCGTAGAAATTACTTCAGTGCCACTTATCGGATAAATTCCTTGGTATGAAAAGGGTTGGCCCACACTGGCATTGATAGTGTAAGTTGTGCTGTCAGGAAGTTCAAAGACTCCAGACCATGGATATGTAAATGCATTTTTAAAGTTTGTGAAAGAACTCTTAGTCCAAGTTTTGTCGGATACAATTTCTACTATTGCCGAATCCTTAACTTGAGAGAAGGTAATGGAGGAAGGTTCGTACTCAATAGAGTTCAGGTGGCAATTGTCAGTAATGGCAAACCGCAGATCAGCTAAGGTTATGTCAGCTATTCCTAAGTTGTCAAAATAAATTTCGGGATTTGGCACGAGGTCAATGGAAGGAGCCAGGTTGTCTGCAACATACACTAAGGTAGATGATGTGTCCGAGGCTAAAGTAATATTGTCAGTAGCCGTGAGCGTTACTCGATGGACGCGAGCATAAGGGTTTCCAACTCCCATCCTAAAACTGAATCCTCCATTGTCTGTGCCTGTTCCATTTCTAATCGCCAGTATTAGTTCATTAATACCTTGAGTTAAATATGAACTTGCATTATTTGAAACGTGATCAAAAGATTCATGCACATTATTATTGTGAGTGTTTTGTCCTTTGGTATTAAACATGTGGGATGGAAAACTAGCGTTGGAGAGCAAGCGACTTTCTTCACGAGCTACCAGATTACCATTCAGGTAAATTTCCACATCATCATCTACAGTCATTTCCACAAAAAAATCAACATCTGCGGTGTCTGCTAAGTGAAATGTTTTGCGATAAAATGTTACATTTTTTGCACACTTTATTACTTCACTGCCAGGCACATTGTCAATACTTTTATAGCTTTTTGGCTGACCTAAAGACACTTGGGAAGTAAATGTGCTAGCAGCCGGTAGGTTGCCTTTTACTCCACTCCAAGGGTAAGTCCTACTGGTTATGCCGTCAGTTACTGTACTCTGTTTCCAGGTGCTGTCCGATATTATTTCAGTATAGTGACCACTGGTAACATCACTACAATCGAAACTGCTTTTTGAAAGGGAAAATAAGAGAGGTCCACAGTTGGATTTGCTTCCATTATTAATATCTGCAGGTGTAATGGTGGCCTGACCTTGTTTATCTAACTGGAGGTGGATAGAACTCTTTGCTTCAATTTCAATACAGTCCGTGGAGTTACTATTTACTGCTCTGATAAAAATAGGGCGCTCGCTTAAATTAACGGTTACATTGGCATTAGTACCAATTTGCAGTCCTGCTTCGGTGCAAATGGTATCGGTTTTAGCAAACTGCATGAGGGTAGCTCCCAGAGCATTACCTACATTGATGTTAAAGTTGTTGACTCTTTTGTCGGTTGAGGTATTACACCACGCTGCATAAACGCTTGTAGAGGTGCTATCATTGTCAAATCTATAGACGTTTACACTTGGGTCTCCAGATGCTATTTCTTGACCAAAGCGATAACCTTTGAGGGCTTTTTTCATAGCATATATATAGTACCAGGAAGTTTTAGGTTGGTAGCCATTCCATTTTTCATTTACAAGACCTGAACTGTTGAATTTATTTGGGTTTAGGGCATTTAAGTCTGCAAAGAAATATACATGAGCTCGATCAATTCCGGCAGCGGCCATTTCTAAATAACTACGGATTAACCATTGAGCTTGCACTTCATATACATCATTTTGACCTATAGCACGAGCGCCTTGTGGAGAATTGGGGTTGGTATCGTAGCCAAATTCAGATAGCCAAATTTCTTTACCAGGAAGATAGCGGTCGCGGTACTCCACAATTTCATTTAACTTGTATTTTAAGCTATCATCTTCTGGACTAATTCCACCCTTCATTGGCTGATCCTGACCTCCGCTACTATTGCTGTAGTGATGGAAGTTAAGAACATCAGCGGGGAATCCGGTGGTACGGTGGGTGTCGCTCCACAGCTTCATGGCTCTGATATACTCTAACCCAAGTATAGTAAGACCCCCCATTACAAATTGAATATTTGGGTCAGCATTTTTGGCACCATAGCCATCGCCCATACTTCCATCGTGCCCGTCATAATCGGCACTACACATTGCCGCCAGTTCATATGGGGTAAAATAACCTTCGCGTCCACGCCACCACTTATCCGGTTCGTTTCTATTTTCTATGTACTTGATAAGATTGAGTCCCGAATGTACGGGCTGACCTGGACGAAGTTTAAGTTTGGAAGCAGGAACGGCAACGGAGCCGTATCGCGCGGTAAATTGGTAAAGGTATTGAGCATGTTCTTCATAAGATGTAGGATCCTCAGCGTCATCATTTGGAGAAATTGGCTTTTGGTCTATCAGTAGATTGCTGTCAAGCATATAAGGAGCTGTTTGCAGGAGGCAAGGTGAGAGGTCTAAGCCAGCGTTAAAGAAATTGGTGTAAGTTTGGTCAAAATCCCAGCCCCAATTTGCCCCGGAAACCCAGCTAGGGGACCATGCAAACTGATTGTTTGGATAGCCAGGGTAAGGATTGTTATTTCCTTCGTCCCATTGCCAGTTATGATATTCTCTAATGGAGCCCACGCACTTTAATTTCTCAATAGGTTCGTTGTGTAAACCGTTTGCACCAAGAAAGTCTTCCATGAGAGGAGGGGTATGGGGAGTTCGAGGTGGTAATGGTGCTTTACTGGCAATAGGATAACCGTATAGAACGACCTCGTTAATAATAGTTTTGATACTTGGGAACTCCAACATCAGGTAGCGAGTATTAGTATTTAGAGATACGCTTTTCCAACGATTCCATTCATTTAGCCATAATACACTATCTAGTTGCCAGCTTGAAGGATCACCAACAAATACTTTAAGTGAATCTACATTATATGAGTCAAAAACATAGAGTTCGGTTAATTGATGAACTGCTTTCAGGTCGATTATAATCCTTATCGGAAAGTAGATACTATTGTAGCCACCATCAAATGCTGTAGATGGAATAGACTTGCTACCTGATCTAGGGTCACCTGCAAGTTGTTGTTCATCTATTAGTAGGCCAGCATCTCCCTTTGTTGAAAGGTTGAGGAGCATATCTGGAGTTAATACAATTTTGCTTTGCGAAAACAGTGCTCCAGACAGTAGAATACATGCCCAAAGGGTTAGGGTAGAACTTCTCATTTGGTTTTTGGTTTGTGTTTGGTTGCGAAAGTATCATTTTATAATATTTAAGACATCTTAAATTGTAAAAAATTGATATGCTGCAAGATGTGATATAATAAAAACAACAAAACAAAAACCAAATGAGAAGCTTGAGCTGCCCATAGACAGAGGATGCTTTAAAAACTGGCAAGAAATTAATGAATAGTTATTTTGAATTGCGGCAGGAGGTTCTAATTAGAATTGGACGTTCGCTTAGGTTTAAAAGAATATTTCCTTTAGTATCATATTTAGCGTCCGTTTCGGTTGCTTTTCTTTCTGTTGCAGAGAGTTCCAGAACCTTTGCTCCTTGTTTATCTTGAATATCGAGAATATAATTGGATACCTTTTTGTCAGTTGAGGTTTTACACCAAGCAGCATAAAGGCAGGTTCCATCATAATCACTCTCAAATTTGTAAATATTTACATCTGGGTGGTTGGAGGTAATTTCGCTGGCAAAGCGGTACCCCGTCAAAGCGTTTTTTATACAATAAATGTAGTACCATGAAATTTTGGGTTGAAACTTAAACCACTTTTCGTTTACGATTCCTGAGCTGTTAAATTTATTTGGGTTTTTGGAATTGAGGTCAGCAAAAAAGAAGAGGTGGGCACGATCCACTCCTGCGGCCGCAATTTCCAAATAACTTCTTACAAGCCATTGTGCCTGTACTTCAAACACATCATTTTTACCTATTGCTTTTACCCCTTGAGGCGAATTTGGATTGGTGTCATAACCAAACTCAGAAAGCCAAATTTCTTTACCTGGAAGGTAACGGTCGCGGTATTCAATGATTTCAGCCAATTTGTATTTTAAGCTATCATCTTCCGGACTTATAGCTTGTTTTAGGTTTGTATCTTGTCCCCCGCTTGTGTTGCTGTAGTGATGAAAGTTTAATACATCAGCAGGAAAACTCCCATTGCGAAAATGGTCACTCCACAGTTTCATGGCTTTTATGTATTCTAGAGACATATTTGCAAGACCACCCATTACGAATTTGATGTTTGGGTCTGCAGTTTTGGCACCGTATCCTAAGCCTAGGCTCCCTAGGTGCCCATCGTAATCTGCGCTGCACATTGCCGCCAGTTCAAAAGGTGTAAAATAAGCTTCACGTCCACTCCACCAGTTATCTGGTTCATTCCAGTTTTCTACGTAATTTATGAGGTTCATTCCAGAGATTTTAGGGTTTTCGGACTGAAGCATTAGCTGTTGATGGGGTACTCTGGTAGAGCCATATCTTGCAGAAAATTGAAACATATAGCGTGCATGTTCTTTATAAGATGACGGTATCTCAGGGTCATCACCTTTCGAAATGGGCTTCCATGCAGTGTTTCCATCATTCTCCAACATGTATGGGGCGGATTGTTGTAGGCAGGGTGAAACATCTAACTTTACAAGCTGAAACTGAGAGTAGGTTTGATCAAAGTTCCAGGGTGATACCTCTTTAACCCAGCTGGGGTTCCATCCAAATTGATTGTTAGTGTACCCCTCATAGCTAGGGTCATCATTTCCTTCATCCCACTGCCAGTTGTGGTATTCACGTACGGTTCCTACACAGCTCAATTTTGCCAATGGATGATTGTGGTTGGCGTTTATACCAAGAAAACTTTCAAAAAGCGGAGGCTTGTGGTAGGTTCTTTTAGGAATTATAGGAGTAGCTTCTAAAGCTTTTCCGTAAAGTACTATTTCGGATATATTGGCCTTGGAACTAGGAAACTCAATCATCAAGTAGCGTGAGTTTTTCCCAATAGAAGTGCTTTCCCAAATATTATAACCGTCCAGATAGATAGTCCCGTTTTTCGTCCAGTTTTTTGGGCTTCCGGTAAAAAAGAACAAGCTGTCTATATCATGAGTGTTAAAAACAAAAATTTCAGAAATGGAATGTAGCGCCCCTAAATCTATAACCACTTGAATCGGATAATACATCTTATTATAGCTCGCAAAGAAATTACCCTCTGGAGTTCCTGTTTTTCCATTCTTTTTGGGGTCACCGGCTGTGTTGGGCTCATTTATTAATAATGTCGCGTCACCTTGAGCTGATAGGTTAATTAGCATTTCCGGCATTAGGGGAATTATATTTTGCGAAAGCAAGACAAAGGGAGAGAAGAAAAAAGCGAAGAGTATAAGAGTTGATTTTTTCATGATAAGGGAATGGTGAGCCGAATTTAAGGGAATATTGGCAATGAGTTTTAAAGTTTATGAAAAAATACGGAGCATAAAAAAGCCCCGATAAACAGGGCTTTAAAATTGTTGAGACGATCCTTAGAAAGGAAGATCATCATCTTCCTCATCCATTGGTGCCATAGGAGGTGCAGCAGGTGCTGCGCCATTTGAAGAAGGATCACCACCTTGTGCTCCTACTTTTTCTATTCTCCATCCTTGGATAGAGTTAAAATACTTTACCTCATTCTGTGGAGATGTCCACTCACGACCTCTAAGGTTGATACCTACGGTAACTTTGTCACCAGGGCTGTAGCTGTCCAATAGAGATGTTTTGTCTTGCACAAACTCTATCATCAGGTGCTGTGGATATTGCTCTTCGGTAGTTACTACCAATTCTCTTTTGCTAAATGAGGCTGTTACCTGTTGGGTATCGCCTATCTTCTTAATACTTCCGCTTACTTCCATTCTTCTTATTTATATACGATTCAATTTGTCACATAACAGAGCCTTCCAGGCTTTAGATACTTTATTTTCATCCAATAGCTCTTTAGCGTATTGATGAAGATTCTCGTGCATTTCTAGTCCGTTTGCAGATTTTTCAAAAATCTCTTTTATTTTCCAGTTTTCAGCAAATTCCGCCAACTCAGCATCATTTGGTAAGCTTTCCACATTACCAAGCTTTCCTAAATCATTGCCGTCAAGGTAGGTACTTTGTCTTATTCGTTTTGGAATTTGATCTACACCAATACCTAATTTTGCTAATGGTTTTTCTACTTCAAATAGCGCTTCACCACTAGCGCGGCAGTAGTAGTTGCCACCCATTCTAGCTACCAGATCAATTTTTTGCATGCTGATGATTCCATTTTCATCAAGAATATTTTCGTTGATGTGCATGCGTACTACCTCACAAATGATGAGGTTTCCAGCACCTCCACCATCGCCTAGAGCCACAATATCTTTCACCTTACACTCAAATTGTGCTGGTGATTCCTTTACCCTAAATGGTTTTACCACATCTGACTCGATGGGAGTAAGGCCAGCTTTGGTGAATTCATTTACTCCATCACCATATTCGGTGGAAGCCAAGGAGGTTTGTTGCACGATGTCATAATTCACCACATTGATCACTACTTCACGAGTTGCCTCGGCATTGTGTAAAGTGTGCTTGGTGGTATTATCTCTTACCCTACGAGCTGGAGAAAAAATCAGCGTGGGGGGATTAGAGCTAAATACATTGAAATAGCTGAATGGGCTTAAGTTTGGGTTGCCACCATTATCAATGGTGCTTGCCAGTGCAATAGGGCGTGGGCCAACTGCACCTAGCAGGTGAGCGTGAGCCGTTTTACCATCCAATTCATTTAAATCTACTGATATCATGTGTGATATTTATAAGGCTGCAAAAGTAGAAATATACTATTGGCTGATGAAAAATAAGGGCTTCTAAAATTGAAGGATATTACAGGAAAATATTTTTTTCAAAACGTTTGTTGAAGTGTGGGAAATTGGATTATATTTGCGCCCCGATTACGGAAAGCGATTTTTGTAATCTTCTCTTTTAAGTCGAGAGAAAAGGTACGCAGGCGTGGTGGAATTGGTAGACACGCTAGACTTAGGATCTAGTGCCGCGAGGTGTGAGAGTTCGAGTCTCTCCGCCTGTACCAAGTAAAAAGCCCTTCGATTTCTCGAAGGGCTTTTTTTGTGCTTGTCTCGTCCTAGAAAAAGTTGACTCCAAATAAGAGCTTATGTCAACCAGAAAAGTAAGACGAGTGATTTAGAAGTTGATATAATTAATCCTGACGGAAACCTACATGTTCGCTTGTTGATTTGTACCCTTCTACTCTAGAGTCTCCTATGGGTAGGATGCGATAGTGATTCTCAAAGTTAAGATGCTTCACTATCTCGATATAATATCTAAAAGCAACTTCTTGCGCCCCTCGGGTATTGTAATGGACGTCATCAGCAAAATTTTGATTGCTCCAATTGCTAAACATGTCCACCGAAATAACTTTGGACCGACTGGTAGATTCGCTAATAGGAAGTTGAGCAATGAGGTTATTGAATTCTATTAATTTATCTACTAATGCTATGCTTTCTTCACTTTCCTTAATTGGTGCTATTTGCTCAACCAAAATCACAACATTGGGATTCACTGCTTGAAACCGATTTATGATTTCTTTGATATTGTCAACCGTTTCTTCAACTCCTCTGCTTCCAGATGCTAAATCATTTCCTCCAATTCCGAGCAAAACAACATCAGGTTTTGGGATATGGTCTAAAACAAAATCCATATGATTCAATACACCTACAGTCTGTATTCCTGAGATCCCTTCATGATCGCGATCAAATAGTACGCCTCTAAAGCCAGGGTAGAAGTAGTTGTCATGATGTGTGCCTATAAAGTCAAAGTCCCAGTAATTGGCATTCAAAAGCTGCCATAGGTAGAAGCGATAGCTTTCATGTTCGGCAATGGAATGGTTATTCTTTTTGTCGCACGCAGAAAGAATGATAATTAAGGATAAACATAAGTGTCGTAAAAAATTCATTGTTAATATGTGAGGTTATTATACATGTCTTTTTCTAATGACACTGTAAATATAGTTAACGATGTATTTTTTGAAATAATTACAGAAATCAATCAGATTTTAATCACTTAATAAGGAGTTCCGTAGGTCAATAAACCTCTCTTTTGCAAATGATTAAGTTGTTCTGGGAGTAGGATTTTTTTTGAAAAAAAAGAGGTAAGAATAGCTGCCCAAGAATGATCAGACTTGTTGCTGGTTGAGTTAAATTAGAAGAGACTGTCTTTTCAGGCAGCCCCTTCAATTAAAAGTTCAATAAGATTTTAGGAATTATTGTTCCCACCAACCTTTGCTGTTGATGTTGTCGCCACCTATTTCTTGAATGGCATTCTGGTAGTTTTCGCTATTGGTTGCCTGCTCACTTTCCGGGTAAAAATATCTCACAGGATACTTTCCTCCATTCAGGTTGTCAGGGCCGGGTTTTAGATTTGGAATACCTGTTCTGCGAACGCTAAACCAAGCTTCATGGCCGCAGTGAAAAAGGGCTAACCACTTTTGGGTTAAAATACGATTGAGGTTGTTGGTACCATCTAGCATTACAGAAGCTCTGGAAAAATAGTCTGCAGGTACTTCCACATCATAATAGTCAAAACTGGCCTCAACACCTGCTTGATAATAAACCTGGGCACTTCCAGAGATGAAACCTTTTTCGGCTGCTTCTGCTAAAGCAAATTGCAGCTCAGCGTATTGCATGATTTGAGCATCTACACCATCGGGCTGATCTCTAAAAATAGCCCCGTACAAGGAGATGTCATTCAAATCAATCCCTTCGGAAGCAATGGTTTCCCGGCTTTGGCCGTTCAGCAAACCTTTGTATTCTGGGTTTCCATCGGTCACACTTTTTTGAGTGGGCTTGTAAAGCACTTCTACACGAGGGTCATCCCACATGGTGAGAATAGAATCAGCTGTTTGGGTCATGCGGTGCTCCTGGTATCCACCCTGTGAAGCATTGAATAATGGAAATTGGTTAGGGGCAGAGGCCAGGTAAGGCACCACTGCATTGTCTGGATTTCCCAGCATTATCATTCCGCCATCTACAATGTTTTGCAGTTCATTTTGCAAATCAGGGTATTGCCCAAAGTGATTACTCATACGCATCAGATATCGCACTCGAAGCGAATTACCAAAGCGAATCCATTGGCCTAAGTCATTACTAAACATAATATCTCCTGAAATGGAGAAGTTGGTGTTATTTAGTACATCGGTCGCATTTTTAAGCACAGCCAAAAGCCCGGTGTTGGGGTTAGTGTATATTTCTTCCTGCAAGTCATACTTTGGGGTGAAGTTGGCCTCTTTGGCTTGCAATGCTTCCGTATATGGAACATTGTTCCACATGTCAGTAAGCTGTGAGTAAATAAAGCAACTCATAATATCGCCTACGGCAGCATAAGCCTCATTTGTTCCTTCCACTTTTTTCATGGATTGAATATCAGCCAACAGGCGATAAAGTGCATCCCAATATTCACTATTAGAGCCCATTTCGTAGCGGTCAATCCTTTCAAATTCTACACTAGCTGATTGCTGAACCAAGTAGCTGGCCAGTATAAATCCCTGGTCATAAGTATTTCGGTCTGCTACTTCCCAAATTATATTAGAAAGCAGGAATTGAGGACTGATATTCTCAGGGCCGTTTGGGTTCTTATTTATTTTGTCAAAGTCCTTGGTGCAGCCCCAGGTGATAAGGCTTATTAGGCTGAGGGTGTATATTGTTTTTTTCATGTTCTATTCTTTAAAATCGATAGTGCGTTGAATTAGAATTGTGTCTTCAAACTAATACCAAAACTTCTGGTAGATGGGTAACTCATATCTTCCACACCGTAGGTGATGTTTTGCTCCTGAAAGGCATTTAGCTCAGGGTCAAAGTGAGGGTTCTCAGTCCACAGGAATAGGTTGCTACCAATCAAACCAACTTGTATTTTTTCAAAACCAATCCTCTTTACAAACTTGGATGGCATATTGAAGTACAGGCTCACCTGGCGAAGCTTTACATACGATGCATCGTAAAGAGCACTTTCTTCATTACCTCGGTCATAAAAGCTATTGTAAAATTGGCTAGCTGGTGCTGCGGTGGTATTTGTTACATAAATCGGATTGTCATCCGTACCCACATTCATTACACCATCTCCTACAACTCCGGTTTCCCTTCCTTCAAGAGTTTCTTGCAAAACTCCAGATGTGCTTCCCAAAGCTTTGGTTCGGGATACAATAGTTCCTCCTTTGCGCCAGTCAAACAATACAGAAAGTGAAACAAATTTGTATCGAAACTCGGTGCCGAACCCCATGGTGAAGTCAGGGTTGTAGTTTCCAAGTAGGCGCAGCGTGGGGTCTTGTACAGGAAGTCCATTTTCGTTGTATAAGGTCTCTCCATCAACTTCTATAAATCCGGTTCCGTACATATCACCAACCTGACCGCCTTCGGAGGCGATGTAAAATACAGTATTGGCACCACCGTTTCCGGCAAATACGCTAGCTGTTCCAGTTACAAACTGGTCTACACCTTCAGGGAGTTTTGTTACCACACTTCTAAAAGTGGAAAAGTTAACAGTGCCTAACCATTGAAAGTCTCTTCCATTAATAATTTTACCACGAACCATGGCTTCCAAACCTCTGGTTCTTACTTCACCGCCATTTTCAATCACATTGGTATAACCAGAAGCTGAAGACACAGGACGGCCAATAATTTGGTTGACACTAGTGTTTTGATAAGCAGCTACATCCATTTGCACGCGATTATCCAATACCCAAACTTCAGCACCTACTTCATAAGCATTTAGTCGCTCAGGCTTAAGGTTAGCATTTTTCAATACTGACTCATTCGTTACCCGAAAGTCAGAACCATAGTTTTGATTAAACTGAAAGGTGTTGGCCAATTGATAAGGCTCTGTATCATTACCAACACTGGCCGCACTCACCCGTAGTTTGGCATAAGTGCCTTCGGGCATACTTATCATATTAGAAAGTACATAGCTCAATGAAGCCGAGTAGTATGCAAAAGAGTTATTGTCTTCTGGCAATGTGCTACTCCAATCGTTTCTTACATTCAAATCTAAATATAGAGAAGTGCGGTAGGCTAAATTGGCAATAGCGTAAACGCTGTTTATGCGCTTGTCAAAAACCTGGCTGTTCCCAGAAAGAGGTACTCTGGAATTGGCCAACGAGTATACACCAGGAACCGCAAGTTGGGCTGCTGTGGTGTAGGTGTACTCCGTTTTTTGGTCCATTCGATTGGCACCGGCAGACAAGCCATATCTGAAAGCCGAATTGATTCTGTCATTATAGCTCAACAATACATCAGTAGTTATTTCGCGGAAGCTCACATTGTCTTCACGGTAACTACCATAAGGATTTCTGTTTGTGCTGTAAGCTCTTCTAAATTCGCGGTCATCGTTATAGTTGTCCATACCTGTGCGTACCCTTAAGTTCAGCTTTTCGCTGAAATCATAAGTAACGTTAGCATTACCCAGAACCCGATCCTTATTAAAGGAATTGGTGTTTTCAAAAAGGGTGAGATAAGGGTTGGTCAGCCACAAATAGTTAAAGTCATAATGCTGAATACCTTCCTGACCAGCTTGCCAGTAATCTTGCAAGGATTCGATATTCGTTTGACGACCAGTCCAGTTGAAGCCATACATCACGTTTTCATATCCATATCCGAGATTGGGGCGGTTTTCACTTCTTGAGTTTATGTAATCCACAAACAAGCTTGCGCTTAAACGGTCACTCAATTCCTGATCCACACTCAGTGCCAAACCATCTCTTTTTAAATCAGTATTGGGAATAGCACCCTCATTGCGCAGATTGCTGTACGAAAAACGAATAGCACTCCTGTCATTTGATGAGCTGATGGCAATATTGTGTTGAGAAGTAATACCTGTTTCAAAGAAGTTTCTCACATTATCAGGGCGCGAAGTCCACGCTGTTGGTGTAATATCTGTGTAAGAGCCATCCGGATAAGTTCGCGCAATTACATCTCCACCACGCACCGGGTTTCCATTAATGTCCACAGAGGGGCTGTCAAACTGTTTTATAAGCTGACCTTGATCCAATTTTGGACCGTAGCTACTGATGCCTCCATCATTCACTCCGCCTCCTACACCATTTTCAAATGAATATTGTCCGTTAGAACCTCCACCGTATACATTTTGATAATCAGGCATGGTGAGTAAGGTTTCAAAGGTTAGAAGGCTGCTGGTGCTTACACCAAACCCACGCTTTTTTTCTCCTCTTTTGGTTGTGATTACAACAACACCATTGGCAGCCCGTGAGCCGTATAGAGCGGCAGAGCCTGGTCCTTTGAGGATAGACATTGACGCAATGTCATCCGGGTTTATTTCGGCAGCTCCATTACCAAAATCTACCTCCTGAAGAGCCCCGTCATTTGTGAGATTGCTAGCTACCAATTCGTTGCTGATAGGAACACCATCCACTACAAAAAGTGGTTGGTTAGAACCACTCAGCGAGTTTTCTCCTCGAATTATAATTCTGGAAGACGACCCAGGGCCGGAAGAACCATTGGTAATTTGAACACCTGCTACTTGGCCGGCCAAGCTATTTACCACATTGGTCATTGGAACATCGGTTAGCTCCTTCGCACTAACTTCGGTTACCGATGCCCCGATGGATTGCCTGTCACGCTCTATGCCGAGTGCTGTCACCACTACATCATCAAGCTGCTCTGTATTTTCTTCCAAAGAAATTGATGCAGGAATACTGCCATTAGTTACTATAATTTCTTTTGGTTTAAAGGCCAAGGCAGAAACCTGAAGGATGAAATTCGTCATTTCTGTTTCCAGGGTAAACACTCCTTCAGCATTGGTGGCGGCATAAATTTCAGTGCCTTTAATATTTACGGAAGCCCCGGGCACGGGCTCTTTTTTGGCATCTACTACCTTGGCGGAATAGCTTTGAGATTGTGCCCAAGCGGATGCCATGGCAAGCTGGAAGACCAGTAAAAAGTAAAACTTCTTCATATAGTGTTAATTAGGATTAGTGTTAGAGTTTCTTATGCTGATTCGGCTTTGCATCTTTTCAGGTATAAATCCGGCCTCATCTATTTTTTGCCGTTTTCTTTCCTTGAGTTCTTTGATGTCATAGTGATTTTTAAAAAAATCATCACACCACAAACAGATGCTTTGAAGGTGATTGGAGCGCTGTTTAGCATAACCTTCTGAAATACCAATGCTTTCGCCCATTCCCCATGCATCACCTTTGTTTAGTTTTTGAATGACTTCTGATTTTGTGGCACGCTGCAACACCTCGGCAACTTTTTCCACACGGGCATCGCCCAGTGGCTCTACCGTACCTGGGCAGCAGGGGTTAATTTTCCAAAGCTGAATGGACATTTCCTGTACTTGCTCCTCCTCAGGCTCTAAAAATCCGATTGCTCCTGAGTGGATGGCACAGAAATTATGCGAGCCATCTTTTTTCCAGATGTTGTTATCCATGGCACGGCCACGAGCCCAGTTTCCACCCAGCCACATGTCTTCAGTGGCGCCAAAAAAACCAAATGTGGGATCGTTCCGATTGGTTTTGGCTAACTCTGCTTTGGTTACTGCTGGTTGACCTTCCGTAAACCGGGTGCCGTGGCTTTCAAAAAGTTCAGCTAGAATTTCTTTTCGTTCTCCCTGTTTTTTGTGATAACGGTCAATGCTGGCAATAGAAAAACGATCCACACCTTTATCCAGTAGTTGCTTCAGAATTTTAGGGGTTAAGAGATCACCGTTGAATTGGATGGTTATAAACAGTCGGTTTTCATACTTTTCCTTGAGTTTGTCAAGTATCGAAAAAAGGACTTTTCGTTCCGCCAGCGGTTCACCTCCACTTAGAATTAATCTTTCCAACTGATCAGGTAGGTTATCTACCACCGCGAGACATTCCTCTTCAGACATACGTTCGCCATGTGGCCCGCTGCTGTTGTAGCAGTGATCACAATGATCATTGCAGAGCTGTGTGAAAGCCCAGTAAATCTGTTGGTATTTATTAAAGTTTTGTGTCATAAAATCCGCTTTTATCGCAGACCAGGTGGTTTCCTGGATAACGATAGATTAATCCTCGCAAGTCGGTTCAGTGGTTCTTATCAGTTTCCTGTTAAAATGTTTCTCGATTCTTCCAGTAGACTTTTTCTCTTCTCCAGCCCAATCTCCAGCGGAAGCTGAGCCAGCCCCAAAATCCTTCTTAGGATTTCAGTGGCCGTAAATTTCTTCCGCAGTTCTTCATCTAGTTTCGCTTTCGCGGAATAGTGATCCAATGCCTTTGTTATAAGTTCTTCAGATTGGTCTGCCATTTTGAGGTGTGCTATAGTTACTCCGATTTCAAATTCGGCAGGGCCAAAAAAGCAGAACTCGGGGTCGATGATGCGCACGCCATCTTTGGTTTTGAGCCAACTTCCTAAAAAGTAATCACCATGCAAAAGCTTGTCTCCATCTGCCAGATAGAGCTTTCCCATTTTTTCTAACTCTGCCTTTAGCTCATCATCGGCTTTGTACATCTTTCCAATTTCAGCAAGTCCGGGTAGGATGTCATCCAGGTTCAATCCGTTGTCATCCAAATAAGGATATACAAACATGTGCTCATGATTCAACTCTCGCATTTTAAGATTGTGAATCACTTTGGAAGCTGTCTTTGCAGAGAAGCCATTGTGCAGATCAGCAGCAAAATCCATTATTTCAATTAGCTCATCTTCAGGAATGGTTTGGCCTTTTTTATACACATGTGTGTAATCCGAACCCGCGCCTAAGTCGTCCATCACCATCACATTATTTTCTTTGTCCAGACCAAGAATGTTTGGCATCATGGCTTTGAGTCCAGGTTTCTCACTAGTGAGCTCGTAAAACTCTGCCTCGCGCAAAGCCCGTTCGGCTGGAGCCGCCACTTGCGGATACTTCTCCACAAAATCGCGGCTTTGCTTCACAATAAAAGTGCGTTCACCGGTATCTAACCTCAAGGTGAAATTCATGTTTCCCTCGCCTGGTACTTCGGTAGATTTTATGGTTTCGTTTTCCTCTAGCCAACCTTGGGATTTTAGGTAGGTTTCGAGGTAGTTTTTATCTCTAGTTAGTTTTGTCATAATTCTATTTATCACGCAAAGGCGGAAAGTATTCTTTAGTGTTTTCACGCAAAGTCGCTAAGGCGGAAAGTCTTGGAGAGCGCAAAAAAAACTTGGCGTTCTTTGCGACTTTGCGTGCCACCTTTAACTTTTTAGCATTAAACTTCTCATCAACTTTTCATGATATCCTTCCACCACATCATAGCAGTATTTTACGGGGTAGCCAGATGATTTATCACAAAGCAAATAGTGCTTAAAATGGTCAGGGTCGTCCACCGTATCATTTGGGTGAATTTCCATGCGGGCATTCAGTTCTTCGCTTATAATATCCTCTGGCGAAATGATGTAATGACTGGCCAACACATCAAAGGGGTTAAAACCTTCCGCACCTTGGTCGAGCCACTGCTGTAGCCAGTGTTGCGATTCTTTGGCAATCCATTGGTTTCCGGCATCATCACTTTTGGCCAGCATATCTAGGTCTTTTTGTGTAAGCCAAACCTTGTTGCTTATTTCAAATGGAGCCAGCGTAACCGCCACGCCATGTTGAAACATCACCTCAAAAGAAGCTACGTCTTTATCGAAATTGGCATCGCCAGCATTGCGGCCTTTGTTGCCAATGGCAAAGTTGGATTGCGCAGTTCTGCGGCCAGCCACCAAAACCACTTCTTCAATCTGGTCTTTCAGTTCTGGATATTTAAGTAGTAGCAAACCCACGTTGGTGGCGGGTCCAATGGCCATTATGATTAGCTTTTGGTTTTTGAGGGCTTCTGCCAAAGCGTCCACGGCTGGGTTACTTTGTACGTTGGCGAGGTCAATCTTTTCGGCACCTCCTCGATAAGTAGGAATTTTTCCCTTGGCAAATTCGGTATTCATCATTTCGCAAAGCGGGTGGGCGTTTTTGAGAGGCGTGTTTCCAAATACGCTGCTCATCCCAACGATGTCTATATTTTCAGCTTTCATTAACTGAAGAATAGCGTAGCCGTCATCTACATCGCAGTAGCCCGGGCGGTTTTCGCGTTCCATTCCTACCGAAAGGTCAGTGTCTATCCAAACTTGTTTATTCATGTTAGTTCTTTTAATTTTTTCTTTTCACGCAAAGTCGCCAAGGCGCAAAACTCTTAGCTACTTTGCGTCTTTGCGTTCCATTTCTTTATCCTGAAACCTTCTTCAATGGGCTGGCAATAAGCCCTTCCCAGAATCCAATTTCTTGTTGTACCCCAGTGTCTGGGTCATTTATAAATTCATTTTTGTCTTTGTATACTTTCAGGCATCCGCTGCGCATAAAGGCAATTTTATCCCCCATCAAAATGGCCTCTTTCAAATCATGGGTAATAAAAAGTGAGGTGATGCTAAACTGCGAAGCGAGCTTTTTGAAAAGTACTTGCATCCTTTGGCGTGTTCCGGCATCCAGACTACCAAAGGGTTCATCGAGTAAAAGCAAAGAAGGGTTGGTGATAATGGCTCTCCCAAAAGACACGCGCTGACGTTGCCCCCCCGAAAGTTGATGAGGCATTTTATTAGCCTGACCATTAAGCTCTAGGCTGTCAATCATTTCTTCCACCTTGGTTTTAATCTCGTCTTTTGGTAGCTTTTTTAGGCGTAAGCCAAATGCGATATTTTCAAAAACATTTAAATGCGGAAACAATAAATCCTCTTGATAGAGATATACCACGCTTCTCTTTTCAGGAGATTTTTCATCAATATTTTCTCCGTTCAGAGTGATGTTCCCTGCGTCAGGTTTTTCAAGGCCTGCGATTATCTTGAGCATTGTGGTTTTGCCGCAACCTGATTTTCCGAGGATGCTCAGGGTTTTATGAGCGTCCAGCGAGAAGTTCAAGTCTTTTACCACTTGCTCTGCATGAAAGCTTTTGAGGATATTTTGTACTTCTAAAAACATTTAGATTTGTTTGAGTTGTATGTCTTTTACCAGTCCACTTCCGCCCATCGGGCACCTCCACTTCGACAAGTTTAGTGCGGGCTGCCAGCGGAGGATAGAGCCAGTGATAAAGCTCTGTAGGTCGAGATTTAATTCTACGCGTAGCTCTGCGCTCTCTGCGCCTCTGCGTTGAAGCAATTTTGTGATATGTGTTTCTGCGCTATCCATTATCTACACGATTTTGTTGAACACATATTTCTTATTGAGATAAAGCAATACTACCGGAGGGAAAATCAATAGGCAGCAGCTTAGTGCCCCGTAGTAAAAATTGGCTTCCTTTATAAATAGAAATACTTTGATGGTAAGCGTTTGCACCTTTCCAACCCCTATTATGGAAGTGAGTCCGTATTCGAACCATGAGATTAAAAAGGTTTGAAAAAAGCAGATTAACAACATGCCTTTTGCAATGGGGAATAGCACTTTGAAAAAGGTCTGTACTCGGTTTCCACCAAGGGTAGCCACCAGATTTTCGAGGCTCTTGGTGCGCTCATTCCAAAAGCTGCTGAAAAAAATCAGGGCGTAGGGAAAAGCAATCATAAACTGAGCAACGATTACTCCAGTTGGTTTCCCAAATAAGCCAAGCTTTAAAAAGAAAAAACTAAGACAGGCGCCAAATACCACAGGGGCCATTATGTATGGAAAATAGGTGAGGAGTGTTAAAGTATTTTTTCTTGGATGATAGGATACCGTTCGGCTGATGAAAAATCCAGATAAAGTAGAAACTGTAGCTACCGAAAGTGAAATGACCACCGAGATTATAAAACTTCCAAGTAGTCCCGTTTCCGAACCAAAAATGCGACTCCAGTTTTTCAGTCCAAAATAGGCAGGCAGCACTTCAGGGAAACGCCAATTGGAAGCCATGGAAAGTAGCACCAGATACACAAAAGGGAAGAGTATCAGGATTACGAGAAGGGATAATATTGCGGGTTTCCAGAGTTTCATAGTTGGGCAATATTTTTATTTCTGTTCGTTTTTGGCTTGACCCAAAAAGAACCAAAAAGGTCAAGGCTTCGCCCTTTGGAGGGGCTTCTCTTTATCAAGCCTAAGTGCGATCGGGTGATCTCCTCAATTCTTCGGAGCTTCCCGGTCTTACTAAGGCTTGATTTCGAATCATCCCCTCCAAAGGCCAAGGCTGATCCTTCCATCAGGTTCAGGGCTTCGGTAGCACCTTCTGTTTCTATAAACTCTTGGCGTGCTTTGCGCCTTTGCGTGATATTATGCATCAGTTATCTACTATGGCTTCAGTGGTTTTACTTTTTTTGGAAAAGAGCAGAATAGCGGCCAGCGACACAATGATTGTGTAAATCACAGCTACCACATAGCCTTCAGATATTTTGGTGAGGTCATATTGCTTGATTTCTCGAATAACAAGTACCGAAAGCATTTGTGGAGACTCTTGCCCGAGTATCAGGGGAACTTCATACGCTCCGAGTAGAAATATGAAGTACAATACAACCAGCGTCCAGGTTTTTCGAAGCATTACAGGTAGGCTTACCCTCCAGGTAATTTGCCTAGGAGAGGCGCCCAAAGAGTACGCCAGGCGCGATAGGTCGGCCACTCTTTCATTTTTGTACACATTCAAAAACAGTAGCACAAAAAAGGGCATAACCCCTGTGATAAATGTGAGGATGATACCAATGGCATACTGGTCGTTTACCAAATCGGGGAACTGTCGAGCTTCAACCAACCAGCCCAGTTTGTAGCTAAGCCGGGAGAAAAAACCTGCTTTGCTAAAAAGCTGAAACGTGAAGAAAGCTGCCACCACACCAGGAATAGCTAAGGGCAGGTAAATAACAAATGATAAGAGTTTTCTATTCAACTCCTTGGTGAACTTTAGGGCTAACCATAATGCCAGCCCCACGGAAATGGTAACGGAAACCGCAGCTATGGCAGCACTGTATCCAAATGATTTAAAAAATTCTCCCGAAGTAATGGCAGATTCCCAAAAGCGGGTGGTGAAACCATCATTCACAACACCTACCACGCCAAAGCTGTAGAGCACCGAATATATAAATGCCGCGGCAAATGGCACTACACCAATCAGTACGAAAAAGAGCAGGCCAATATTTGAGTATTTATTTTTCAATTACTTCAGTTCTAAAGTCATCATACAGGCGAATCATATACTCCGGAGCAGGTTCTTTAATTGCTTTTTTGGCCAGCTTTTCAAGGTTTGGAGAGTATTGAGGTTTAGGAGCATTTTCAAATTTCGCTCTCCATTCTTCGGGCAAGAGATTAAGGTCGAGCACGGTGCGGGCTTCACGACCATTTCGGGTTTGCTTGTAATATTGAGCCTCAGGCGACAGCAAGAAATTAATTACCGTCATAGCCCCAGCCTTATTGCTGCTGTTGTAAGGAATTCCGAGGTAGTTAGAATTGAGAATGGTGCCATTGTCCCAGGCGTAGGCACGGGTTGTTTTTGGAAAAAGCCCATCACGTATTTTATCTTCTATTCCGCCTTCGCTAAATCCATAAACCAAGTGTAACTCGCCCGTGGCAAACATCTGGTCTACTTTGGTGTGTTCTTTGGGAAAAGTGCTACCTCCTTTCCAGAAATATTTTTTGTTTCTATTGATGTAATCCCACAATTGCTCAGAAAGCCTATTGTATTTTTCTTCATCAAACTCACCATCCAGACTGGTAGGCGAGCCTCCTATTTCTGCCAAAAAGCTTTTCAATAAGGTCATTCCGGAAAAGTCGTTGGATATAGTAAAAGTCCCAGGGTTTTCTTTTAGGTAGGCTTCAAGCTGATTTAGATTTCTTGGCGGATTGGACACTTGAGCAGAGTCGTAGACTAGTGCATATTGCCCCATGCCCCAAGGCGCTTCCATGTAATTTACTGGTTGTTGGAAATCAATGCTGATAAAGGGGTTGTCAAAATTTATGTATTTAGAACTGGGAAGTTTTTTTACAAAAGGCCCCCATAAGCCATCAATTTTTCTGAGCTGAAAGAAGGTTTCACCATTAATCCAAACAATGTCCACCTGGCCTTTTTCTACCCCAGCTTGTTTTTCACCCATTACCAGTTGTACTACTTCAGGACCTTGGCCACCAGTAATTTCCAAGTCAATATTATGGAGCTCTTTTACCCTTGGAATTACATAATTGTTGATGTAATCATTTAATGAAGGATTGCCTTGCCACATCATAAAATTCACGGTGGTACCGCTAGCCTTTTGGGTAATGGTGTCCCAAGGTGCTTCAGAAAGGTTGATGTCAGATTCTGGAGGTGTAGAATTGCAAGATACCAAGCCTACGAGCAATGCAAATGCGTAGAATATTCTATTCACAATAAAAGTTTTCAGGCATTGGTTATAAACCAAATTTCCCTGTGTTAATAAGGATTACAAAAGGGGAGATAAGTTTTCTAAGAAAAACTTGGTGGGGCTCGAAGTCCCTTTTGAAGCAAAGAGGGAGAGCTGGTGTGCGGTATGCGATAAAACAGGGTGAAAATCGTTTGACCAAGCAGTTTTAGCAGAAGAATCTTCAAGGATTGAAGTTTGCTATGATCAGTGGACGATTCCCAAATTACAGATTCATGATCTACGTCTACCAAAGTGTGAAGTAGTGCTGTAGAACAGTCAAATGCTTTGAAGTAATTGGCAAGACTCTTATGCACTGCTGAGGTTTGCCAAGGAATGTTTTGAAAAGTTTCTTTGCAAAAAGCACTTTTGTTTAAACCAATCAAATAATCACCGCCATCAGCCGTGGGGCCTAAAACAGATTTTTGTTGGTCCAGAATATTTGCCGCTTGCAATAAGTCATCTGAGGTAAGCTCCGGTGTATCGTTACCAATGGAGATTACATTATCATAACCCTGACTAAAAACGTATTCAAAGGCATTGGCAAATCGCTCACCAAAATTGTACCCACGCTGCTTGTTCTCATCAATCCAGAAAATAGGGAGTTGTGAATCCTTTGCCGTATGGAGGCTATGGTCTAAAAGGGATTGAAAGATGGTTCTGTTGAACCTCTTGCGCTGAGACGAAAAAAGATTTTTCTCCAAGCTTTCAGCTTTCGCTGATCGAGAGAAAATAAGAACGGCAGTATTTGAAAATTGGTTGCTCAAGCTAAAGTGATCCCTTGTGAGTTCGTTAATTTAAACAATTCTACTGGGGATTTACGAGAACGGTTTTTAATCGGATTGATTTAATCTGAATTTTTTTGAAAATAATAAAAGGGCATATGATGTAGAAGATGAAAAAACATCAATCGTAACTCTTTTCGCCTTCACTCAACCAAAGCCCCCACACAAAATTATAAGGGTGGATTTTTTTGGTTTGGCCCTCATCATTATACACAGGATGATTCTGATTTATCCATTCAAATATACCTCCGTACAAGTTTGAAACATTATTGTAACCAGCCTCAAGAAGTTTAGTAGTTACCTTTTGGCTTCGGGCGCCCACAGAGCAATACACTACTAATTTCTTGTTCTTAAGATTTTCGGGTACTCTATCCAACGTAAAATCTTCATAACCCACCCAAATGGCATTTTTCATGTGGCTAACCTCATACTCTTCTTTTGACCGGGAGTCTAAAGTGACCACATCATCCATTTTGGCAAGTTGCTCTACAGAAACTGCAGGAACGGTATCACTTAGAAGCCCGTCCAACATGATTCCATAGGCTTTGCTTTCTACTTTTTTTTGCGCCATAGCGGGTAAATGTAGAAGAAAAAGAATTCCAAGGATGTAAAACTGAACTGGAATACTCATGATAGTTTTAAAAACTAAACTGCGATAATTGTATTTACGTAAGTGCAGTGGTCAAATGTTTAGTTTTGTCAATATAATTCAATTGTGTGAAACAATTTTCTGAGTTTATCGAAATCCCATTTATGGATAATGTAGCCTTTCCCATTCTGCTGGGGCTATTTATCCTGCTGGTCATTCTGGAGTTTGTAATTGTACTCCGTCCATGGAAAACGAGCCGATGGTTTAGGTGGATAAACAATAGCCTGGTAGCTGTGACAGGGTTGCCTACGGCCCGGCTACTTTTGCTGCCAGCTACTCTATTTATGGCAACACTATGCCAAGCGGAAGGTTTTGGGCTTCTCAATTGGTTTGAATTTCCAGTATGGGTAGCGTGGCCTGTTGGTTTATTAGCATTGGATTATGCCATGTATCATTGGCATCGTATCAATCACCTGGTTCCATTTTTATGGCGTTTTCACAATGTACACCATGCAGACATGGAAATGGATATTTCTACGGCTATTCGCTTCCACTTTGGTGAGCAATTGTTTTCCATACCTTATAGGTTGATTGTTATTTCACTATTTGGCGTAAGCCCAATGATGGTATTGGTATACGAGCTTGTATTTGAAGCAGCCACTCTTTTTCATCACAGCAATATTAGATTGCCTAAAAAGATGGAGGGCCTAATGGTAAAACTAATCGTAACACCGAGGATGCACGGTATACATCACTCAGTAGTAAAAAATGAAACCGACAGCAATTATTCTACAGTGCTGAATGTTTGGGATAGAATACATAGCACGAGGAGATTAAATATACCACAGGAAAAAATCACCATTGGTGTGCCAGCTTATAGGTCTAAAGCGGACAATAAATTTTGGAGACTTCTGATATTACCATTTACAAAACAGCGCGGATGGGTATATGAAGACCAGTCTGTGCCAGAGCGTGATGCTACTGATAAGACACAAGTATTCTGAAAAATGGCAGACCCTGATTTTACATGAAACAAGCCCTTATCACTTTTATTCGTAACCCTGAACTGGGCAAAGGCAAAACGCGTTTGGCTAAAGATTCTTCAAAGGAATACGCCTTGGAGATTTATATAAAACTGCTTGAGCACACAAGAAAGGTGTGCACACAAACTGATGCTGAGCGCTACGTCTTTTATGCCGATTACATTAATGCTGAGGATGAATGGAGTACCGATGATTTTCAAAAGAGATTGCAGCTGGATGGAGGTCTTGGTGAAAAAATGAAAGATGCTTTCTCCACTGTGTTCAGCGAAGGCTGTGATAAGGCCATTATAATTGGTAGTGATTGCCCGGATATAAGTTCAGAGTTAATTGAAAATGCATTCAAGGAATTAAACTCGAATGATTTTGTAATAGGACCTTCCAACGATGGTGGTTATTACCTTTTAGGGATGAACACGCTTTTTAGTCCAATTTTTGAAAATAAAACCTGGAGTGCCGAAACTGTACTGGAAGAAACTGTAAAGGATATTTCAAATGCTGGCTTTAGCATAAAACTATTGAAGCCGCTTACCGATGTTGACCATCTTGAAGATGTGCCTCAAAAGTGGCGCTAAACCCAAATTATGTAGTAGAAAATCTATTGCGTTTTGAATCTACTGCAAAATCAAGCGCTTCGCTGTGTTTTCGGATTTTACCATAGCTGTGCTATGCTGAAACCCGTAAAACACCTGATTTTATTGTAGTTTCAATTCTCATCACGAAGTTCTACTGCATAATCTGGGTTAAAAAGCATTCTTTCTATAGCTGAGCATTTTGCGATAGGTCTCCAGCAATTCTTCTTGGGTAGCGCCTTTTCTATACATGCTTACCACTTTTATATTGGCACGCATCACCCTTAGCCAGCTATTGGCGTAGTATTTTCTGGCTGATACCAAAGTGGATTTAGGGATCAACCTGAAATTGCCCTTTGTTCTGATTTTCTTCAAAAAATCATAATCTTCCATGATGAGCATATCCTCCCTGAATTTGCCAACGGAATAAAACAATTCTTTGGAGCAAAATATACTCTGGTCACCACCACGGCAGTAAATCCAGTTGATATGAGTCAAAAAATTATTGATGATAAGTATAAGCCTGTTGCTGTCAAACTTAAAGCGAAAGCCGCCACAATTGTAGTTTTCATTCAGAGCTTCCTTTATATCATCATAAAAAGATAGAGGAGGTCTGCTGTCAGCGTGTACAAAGTAAAATACATCACCAGAAGCCTTGCTCACTCCGTAGTTCATTTGCCCAGCTCGTCCCTTTACGGGAGATAAATAAGTATCTACGCCAAGTGACCGGGCTTTTTCTAATGTGCAATCATCACTTCCACCATCGCTTACAATGATTTCACCGAGCTTATCTTTAAGACCTTCCTGCAGATGCTGGATGGTCTCCTCAATATTATCAACTTCGTTATATGTAGGTATAACTATACTTAAATGCATAGGCGCAATTACTGCTCATTAAGACCCCAATTATACTCTAAATATTCGATGTCAGCATCGCGGTTTATCTTAATTGGTGCAAATTGATTAAGATAGTCAATGAGGCTGCCATCTTGCGTAAAGTCTGCTTTGTACCAGGTAAAGTACTTGGAAAGCTTTAATTTATCAGCTTCAATGATATTCTTGTTCTGGTTGGCCAAAAAGAATCTCCCTTGCTCATTTAGTTGTTTATCAAGCTTATCTGCTTCATAAGCCTCACTTCTAAGCTTGGGACAACTTATGGAAGCACAGACAAGTGCAAAGTGAATTCTGGGGTCATTAAATTTACTTCTTAATATGTTGTGCTCAATCTTGTCGAGGTTATAAGTTTTGTTGGCAATTTGTATAAACTTCTTTTGCCAAGGCGTATTTACCCGTGGAATCTGAATGTATGGGCCGATGTCCTTAATGCTTTTCAAAGGGTAGTGGTCTATTATCAGCTTAATCGTAAAAGCATTGTAGACATTTATCCAGTAAGCTATCTGTTCATTTTTACTCCAACTTCCGTCAGGCGAGGTAGAGATTAATGAGTCGAGGTATTCTTCAAAAACGTCTTTTTCGCTGATAAAGCCTTTATAGTCCACAAAGCCTGCATCGTTCACATACTTTTTAAGCAGGCTCGAAAACACTTCATTTGAGGGTGGTGAAGAAATAATATCAGCTTTAGGGTTCATGGTGAATAGCGGTGTAGTTTAGGGTTAATGATAAAGAAATTTCATAAGCTTCTTAATTGTAGGGCTTATGCCGGATGAAAATTTCTCAACAAGAGCCATCTTATGCACTCTGGTTTGTACTGGATAGGGATAAGTTTTATTAAAAATTGCACCTGCGCCCAGTCCTTGTTGGTTAGCCATGATTAACTCTTGAGCCATTTCTCCGGCACTAGGGGCAACTACGGTTCCTCCTAAAATTTTTCCATTTCTAGGATTGAGCCAGTTCTTTTTTAGAAAGAGTATTAGTTTTCCGTAGCGGTAGTCCGAAGTTATTGCTCTGTCATCTGATTCAAAGCTGTGGTCAATTCTTTCGTAAGAAATGCCACGGTCTTTTATTTCATCCTCACTTAAGCCGAAGGTGCAAACCTCAGGGTCGGTAAAGGTACACCAGCTAAAATGGTCAAGATTAAACTTCTGTTTAAAGGGTGAGGGAGTGAAAAAGTTGGTAAGTAGAACGGTGGTGTGCAATTCAGCTCCATGGCTAAATAATACATTACCGGCAGCATCTCCGGCAAAAACAATATTCTTATTGTCCTTTGCCCTTAGCTTGTCGTCAATCTCTACTTTTTTGTCTTTGAGTTTTATTCCTGCTTTCTCAATGTCCAGCCCTTCGTGGCTCACGGTGCGGCCAATTCCTACCAGCACCGCATCACATTGAATGGTCTTTTCGTTTCCGGATTTGTCCCTTAGCAAGGCCATATTGGCTTCAGGAAAATTTATCAGCTGGTGCTCCAGGAAAAAATCTATACCGTCTTTTTCAAGCCGCTCTTGCACTATAGTAGAAACTTCGGGAAGCTCCTTGCTCATTATGCGGTTATGCTTTTCCAGCACACGAACTTTAGAACCAAGTCTGGCAAAAGATTGTCCCATTTCCATACCTATGGGGCCACCACCAATTATCAGCATGTTTTCGGGTAGCTCTTTCATGTGAAAGAGATTCTCATTGGTGTAAATGTTCACCTTTTCCATCCCGTCCACATTTATCATCCTTGGGCGCGAACCAGTGGCTACCAAAATCTTTTTGGCGCTAAACTTTTTACCGTTTACTTCAATTTCTTTTCGTCCGGAAAATTTGGCGTAACCAATCTCTATATCCAGGCCCTCCTTTTCTCGGAGATATTCTAACGACTCGTGGTCACGAATCATATCCTGACGGCCGTGAACATACTCCCAAACTTTTTGAAGGTCAGCTTTACCAGAAGCATCTCCCAAACCATAACTGGCAGCTTCGCGGCCTTTGGCAAAAAGTTCAGCAACGTGAATCAGTGCTTTGCTGGGAACACATCCGCTGTTTAAGCATTCGCCACCAATGTTGTTTCCATCCTTTTCTACCATTAGTACATCAAAGCCAAAAGTTTTCATCCCCAAGGCTACGCCTAGGCCACCACTTCCGCTTCCGATTACAATAATGTCATATTTGCTTTTCATGTGGTTGGTTGATTTATTCTTTTGTTAGGTCTATTATGGTTCCAAGGGTACCTTTCGAATAAAGTTCCATGGGGCTATCGCTTATCGTATTGCTCTCATTAGTAATGGTGAGCTTTGAGTAAAACTCATACTCTAGGTCTCTACCTTTAAAAATGAAATTCAAGGCGGCACCTCCTAATTCGCTCAGGTCAATATTTACAGGTAGTACCAAATCCACACTGTCTTCTTTTGGGATATTTACGTCTCCCATTATAGCACCATCAAAAACCATCTTATCGTTCCCAAGGTTGATTTCATATGATAGGTCTTTAAAATCGTATGGGAATACATTAAAGTTTACAATAGTCAGGATGAAGTCGAGGGTGACGTCTCCATTTTCAAGTTTTCGGTATTCCCAGTCTTTGAGTTTTGTTGCGGGTACCTTGTAAAGTGGGGCCTCAAAACTTTGATTATAATTGAATTTGCGCTCTTTCAGTAAGGGAACATCGGCATAAAAGTCTCCTTTCACGGAGTAGGTGGTGTTTTCAATACCAGCATTTTTTAGGCTGTCAAGCACCCAGGTGAGTGAATCATTGTACATGGTGATAGGAACCATTATAAAACTACTATCACCACCTTTGAGTTCGATTTTTTCGGGATAAGTGCTGCTAAACACCATTTGGTCAGCTATGTAAAAATCATAGGTAAAACTATCTACGGTGAATCCAAAAAGGGTAGGGTTATCAATGAGCATTTTCATGTCCATGGTTATCACTTCCGGTTCAATTCTCTTAAACACGAAGGCGCTGTATTCCAGTCGAGGTATTAAAAAAGTGCCGTACTCTTCGTTTTGTGATTTTTGGTAGCGGTTCCAGCCATAAAAACCGAGGGCCAGTATGAGTAGAATGATGACAATCCAGATCGTTTTCTTTTTCATTGTAATTTGTTTGATGTACCGGTTGATAACTGATAATACGTACGAGAGCAGTTATAAAAAGGATTGTCAGTACATGCTTGAGTTTTTAAGGTTTGGCAAGCGCTTCTTTGGGTGTGGCATCTTCTTCTTGAATCTTTGTGTCCAAAATTCTCTTTTTATAGATTTTCACCAGTTCTGCTTGAGACTTCCCTAGATAGTAATTCCACCAAATGATGAAAAAATTTAGTTGGAGAGAAATGACTCCGTTTTCCAGGTATTTCCTGGCTGAGGTAGTCATGGATTTCTTCAAAACTTTGAATCGGGCGCCAAATTTTTTTAACCGGATTACCATTTCCTGGTCTTCCAGCAAAATATAGTCATTACGGTAGCCGCCCGTTTGGTCAAATAGTTCTCGGGTTACAAATAATCCTTGGTCACCAAAACGAACAGCATTTACATTAAAACGGGTAAACCAAGCATTCACCTTCAGAAACCAATGATTGCTATCAAACTTTAATCTGAAGCATCCCGCATTGTGTCCGGATTTCACTGCTTCTAAAACATCATAAAGAAATCTTTCTGGAGGCTGACTATCGGCATGCAAAAAAAAGAGAATGTTGCCAGTTGCCTTTTCTGCACCAGCATTGAGTTGAGCTCCTCTTCCTTTTTGGGAGCTTCTTACCAAAGTAGCAGTGGTAGTTAAAACGGATTCAGCAGTTTCGTCAATGCTTCCTCCATCGGCTACTATGATCTCACAGTCCAAGCCTACGGAATGTCGCTTTATCTCTGAAATGAGATTTGCAATGTGATCTCCTTCGTTGTAGGTCGGTATGATTACCGAAATCTTATTGTCCATGTTTTATTGAAGTCATTGCGGAGTAGATAGTTGTTGTAAATTGGTTGTAAATATACATTCTATGATGTTGCTTAGTTGTCGCTGTAATGACAAGGGCGTGCAATAATTTCAATGACTTTTAGTAAACAGCCCATGGTGATACAAGCTTTATAACTGAACTAATCGCTGGAGTGTAAGTAGGTATCTTGAGTTGACTAGGGGTATTAACGCCATTTCAGTATAAGAAGATTGAAAAGAGTGTTTAGGAAAAGGGGGTATAAAACACTGGTGTTATTTCAAAACATTTTGCTGAAACCTACCGATGGAATGAAAATATTCAACCTATCCACTACTACATCATTCACATTGATTTTGGTATTCATGTATGTGGTCTTGAGTAGAAAATCCATTCCATTAGAAAACCTGAAGCCCGCACCAGCTGTCAAATAAACCCCGGTGCCTATGGTGGTGGTGGGTGAAGCTTGTTGGTTTAAAACATTGGTGTAAAGCGGGAGTGAATAGGTCCGCCCTGCGATTTGCATTTTATTTTCCTTCACCTTCACAAAGTTTAGGTCAAAGCCTGCTTCGGTTAGAATGAAGAGATTATTTTCAAATACAAACTCTTTTCCCAGACCCAGGTCGATGTGAGAACGAGATTCCTTGCCACTGATTTTAGCTTCCTCTAAATAAGGATCAAGCGTGTTTGGGTTTCCCTGATTAGTGCGATCTACGCGCAGGGTGAAAATGCCAGCTGCTTCCAAATTTGCTGAATGAAATCGTAGCGAAATATTCCAATTATTTCCGAAAAGATAGCTGGCCTGTAATTCAAAGGATACAGCATTGTTGTAGCGCATGTCTTGCGCATATTCAGCTAGTTCAAAATTGTATCCATCTAGCGATTCCTTGATTAGATTTTCAACTTCAGGAAGGTTTATAAAATTCAGCAGGCGATTATTGTCACGCCCATTGTAATATTTTGCAGTAGCATCCCCCGAGATATAATAGCCAGCAAAAATTCCCAATTTAAAATTGGAAGAGTCACTCACCTCCTGAGCAATAAGTAGAACGGGTGAAAAAATCAAAAAAAGATAAATGAACTGTTTCATAATGTGGTTTATGTGAAAGCCCTCGAAACTACGAAACAATAAAAAAGGGCCTGTGAAAAAAATCACAAGCCCTCATTGTTGATAATAAACTAGTTAAAATTTATCAGTTCTGAAGAATAACCTTAACTGAATAAGTTCCCTCATTTGTAGAAATCATTACATGGTATACTCCATTACTTAAGTGTTCCAAGTCAAGGTTAACATTGGTTTGCCCTGCATATACCGCTGGAGTAAGCACAACTTGACCAAGTGTGTTTACCACGTTAATGCTTAGGTTGCTGAAGTTTGGGTTTAAACCATCTACTGTTAATTGCCCTGAGGACGGATTAGGGAAAACATTAAGGTTTCCAAAAGCAAGTTCATCCATGCCTATACCTTGTACCGTTACCACTGTTGTTGCTGAATCTACCCCGCAAGCATTTGCGGCAACGCATACTACGGTATAAGTTCCATTAGCAGTATAGTCATGATTTGCGTTTGCACCGGTACCTGTATTTCCATCTCCAAAGTCCCAGTCAATTGAAGTTGTTCCGGCCGCGCCAGAAGTCACATCAAAATCATAATTAACAAGTGACCCAGAGCTTACCATAGTTGCGCTAATTGCAATTTTTGGCAGACTGTCTGTGGTAAATGTAATCGGTCCCACCCAAGCAGAAGCTAGGCCATTTGTACAGGTATCCAATACATAGAAGTCATAGCTTACGCCTTCAGTTAATCCCGTAAGGTTATAAGGTGAAACAGCATTCAAAATGTTGGTTCCTGCAGAAGGTGTAAAACCTGAAACTCCCCACTGAATGGTGCTTGTTGCGCCCGCCTCAGAAACCCAACTTAAAGTTGCATCTGTACAAGTAACTGCGGCAGACAAAGCTGTTGGATCAGCACATGGAGTAAGTGTAGTAAATGTAAATGGTCCAACCCACGCACTTGAGTGCCCTGTTAAACAGCTGTCTCTCACATAGAAATCATAAGTTGTTCCGGCAGTTAGGCTAGAAAGAGCAAGAGTATCATTCAAAACACTCATTGGGGTTCCTGCTCCCATGGTAAACCCGGTAACACCGTACTCAATATCCCAGTTAGATGCGCCACCAGTTGTCCAGTAAATATCAGCATCGGTAGTGGTAATGTTTGTTGCACCCAAAGCTGTAGGAGTTACACAAGGAGCTAAAGTGCTAAAAGTAAATGGTCCAACCCATGCGCTTGAATGACCTACTAAACAGCTGTCTCTTACATAGAAATCATAGGTTGTTCCGGCAGTTAAGCTAGAAAGAGCTACGGTATCATTCAAAACACTCATTGCTGTTCCTGCTCCCATTGTAAACCCTGTAACACCGTACTCAATATCCCAGTTAGATGAACCACCCGTTGTCCAGTAAATATCAGCATCGGTGGTGGTGATGTTTGTTGCACCCAAAGCTGTAGGAGCTACACACGGAGCTAAAGTGCTAAAAGTAAATGGTCCAACCCATGCGCTTGAGTGACCTACTAAGCAGCTGTCTCTTACATAGAAATCATAAGTTGTTCCGGCAGTTAGGTTAGAAAGAGCAACGGTATCATTCAAAACATTCATTGCTGTTCCTGCTCCCATTGTAAACCCTGTAACACCGTACTCAATATCCCAGTTAGATGAACCACCCGTTGTCCAGTAAATATCAGCATCGGTGGTGGTGATGTTTGTTGCACCCAAAGCTGTAGGAGCTACACACGGAGCTAAAGTGCTAAAAGTAAATGGTCCAACCCATGCGCTTGAGTGACCTACTAAGCAGCTATCTCTTACATAGAAATCATAAGTTGTTCCAGCAGTCAGGCTAGAAAGTGCCACGGTATCATTCAAAACACTCATTGGAGTTCCCGCTCCCATTGTAAACCCTGTAACACCGTACTCTATATCCCAGTTAGATGCGCCACCGGTTGTCCAGTAAATATCAGCAGCGGTTGTGGTAATGTTTGTGGCACCCAAAGCTGTAGGAGTTACACAAGGAGCTAAGGTGCTAAATGTAAATGGCCCAACCCATGCGCTTGAATTACCAACTAAACAGCTGTCTCTTACATAGAAATCATAAGTGGTTCCAGCAGTTAAGCTTGAAAGTGCTACGGTATCATTCAAAACACTCATTGGTGTTCCTGCTCCCATGGTAAATCCGGTAACACCGTACTCTATATCCCAGTTAGATGCGCCACCGGTTGTCCAATACACATCAGCAGAAACAGCTGAGATATTATAAGCTCCTAAGGCTGTTGGTACTACACATGGGGGAGCTAAGGTGGTAAACGAAAATGCGGTAGCTCCAGCGCTTGGTGTGGCTGGGGTACAATTTGTTTTCACATAGTAATCATAGGTGGTGTGAGGCTGTAGGTTTGTCAAAACAATAAATGTGTCCGGAGCGGCTACATTTATAGTAGTTCCTGTGCCTGGTGTAAATCCACTAACGCCATACTCTATAGTAGTACTAAGTGATACAGAGCTTGCAACTGACCACCTGATTTCGGCAGAAGTGATTTGAATATTTAGTGCAATCTGATTGATTGGATCCAAACATATAGCGGCAACACTTTCATCAGCGCCAATATCCGGTGTGGTTGAGCTTCTTAATTCGCCATCAATATCAGTGATAATACCCACGGTAGGATCACCGGCTCCTTGAGCCAAAGTTCCTGTAATGTGCAAATCATCACTAGCTGCAAACACAGGGTCTCCGTAAAGTGAGTTTACGTTACGTGTCGGCTCGGCAGTTTGCCAGGTTGATAAAGTTGAATAGGTACTCGATCCAATGTCAAAAACGTCTGTGCCTGTGCTATAGTAAACATTGTAATCAACTACATCTGTAGCATCAAACCCGCTTTGGGCATACACAGCAGAGTTGCCATAAGAAACAAAAATGTTGTTTCGTAAATCAAGATTTATTTGATCTCTAATACGGGTCGCAGGTTTACCCTCAACAGTGTTGTGGAAAACATCGGTATTTTCAAAATCGTTCATGTAAAGACCATCATCAGCGGTACTTAAAATCATGTTGTTTACAATACGCGAATTTGAAGTAGTGCTCACTCCGTCATTTCCATCATTTAAGTAAAGACCGTAGTCTGAAACTTTGATGATGTTATCCTCTATTACATAATCGTTGATATCTTGTAGGTACAGTCCATCTGAGCCACTGCTTACATATGTTGTAATTGTGTTGCCGGTAAAAACAAAATCTTCCAATTCATCCACACGTACGGATGAATTAGAGGCTTTTCTGATGTTATTATTTGTGATAAAGTAATGGCGAGAAGGATTTCCTGTAGATCTTCCTTCAAAGTTCATGGTATAGTAACCACCGATAATAGTGTTGTTGTCTATAGTAACGTAGTCAATATCTGCACCTTCGCTTTGGTCATTGTCATAGCTGCTAGAAACAAGAATTGCGGAAATATCAGATACACCAGATGTAGAATCCATGACAACGATACAATTGGTAATGGTAACATGATCAGACTTATCCATCAGCAAAATACCCCAAGCTTCAGAACTTGCCTGGTTGGCGATATACATATTGTTTAAAGTAACATAAGGCGTGTTTTCTAAAATTATAGTGCCTTGCTCTCCGGTGCCATCCCAAATTAAAGAATCGCTACCCGAGCCATTAAACGTAATGGTATTAGTGCTTGAAATGCCCACTATATCTTTCAGGTGAAGTTGATCTGTATAGGTGCCTGAAGCAATATTTATAGTAACCGGACCGGTAATTCCACAATTATGGATATGGCTTTCAAAGTCAGAGAATGACTGGAAATTGGTTCCCGCTGTAGGCATACTTCCATCAATGGTAAAGACCCCATTTAGCTGAAGCGCGCAAGGCGTAGAAAATGATACTGGCCCTATAAAAAAGCTACTGTTTGTAGCACAACTATCTTTTACATACACATCATAATCTGTACTTGCCAGCAAATTGGTAAGAGCTGCAGAAGTTGAAGAAACGTACATTGTGGTTCCGCTGCCAAGGGTAAAACCAGCAGGGCCATACTCTACAAACGAATTAGCTGCTCCTCCAGAAGTCCAGGAAACATCGGCACTCGTAGCGGTAATGTTAGAAACATTCAAGCCAGTAGGGTTGAAACAAGTTCCAGCCGGATAGGAAACGTCAAATCTTGTAGAAGGTCTGTTGTCGTCATATGAGGAAGAAGTAATAGCAATATTAGTTGGAGCTGCAGGAGCGGCCATACCCACTCCTTTGCCTACAGCACTTTCATAATACCACTCAATTCTACCATCGCTGGGGGCGCCATTTCTGGCAAAGTCAACAGAAAGCTCTAAACTACCTCCTGTATAAACAAAAGGTGACGATAGAGTCCACTCGTGCCAGGTATCAGCACCACTTGTAAAACTGTCCGTAACACTTGCGTACACCGTGGTATAAGTGCTGGAAGTTAAAGTGGCATAGGTCTGCTGTCCGCCAAAAGTGGTGGCGCTTGAGTTTTTCATTCGTATAGTTACAGCACATACGCCACCAGTAAGGGTGTTGGCCGTAGCCTTTTTGAAGGCTATTTTGTTGATTGCCGTACCTGATGGCAAAAGCAAATCGCTGGCTTCATAAATGTATCCATACATACTGTAGTTGTAGGATGAAGTGCTTGACGATCTGTAGATTGGTCCGTATTGGTGAAGAGAAGAACCTGCGGTATCTCCCACAAATACTTTGGATTGTGACCATGCCACCGAAGTGAGCATTGCCATGAAAATAAATAAGAGCGTAAGTTTTTTCATACTGTAAACTGGATTTTGTAATTGGTTTGCCTTAAGGGATATTCCTTAAGGTTAAAAAATGAGCTTACAAATTTTCATTTTACAGATTACAGAGACAATCGTGTATGTGAGGTAAATTTTTAGGGTGATTCCCTTAGTTGCATTTCAGTTTTCGAGTAAACACAATAGCTACAGCCGAAATTGAAAGCTTGGAAAAGTAGGGGAACACCCTAAATGACTTGGGGAAATGGGGAAAGCAAGTCTAGTATTTGAATTTCCCTCAGAGGGGAAGGAAGGAGTACAGATTTGTTACCCGTTTATTTCCTTTTGAATTTGATTTCTTACCTCATTTATGCTCTTCTCAATTTGTAAGTAGTATGTAAGAATGAAATCTCTGTTGTTTTGAATTTTCCAGAGATAAAGCAAAGACTTCTTTTTTTGGATATCATCCATATACAAAGGTAGCTCTATTCCGGAGGCTGCCCCTGTACTGTCAAAATTGAAATGGGGCGCCAAAATATTATTGAGTTCCTTAAAGTAGTTCTTCTGAAACTGCATTTCATGGTACTCTTCCTCCAGCTTTCGTAGTATGTTGTAATCGTACTCATAAAGCCCAATTATTTTTAGGCGAAGCGAATCATTTTCAACCAACTCAAGGCCTTTAGATTTTAAAGTTTCGTAGCCTGCCACATTTTGGATAGAGATAAAATCTCTGGTGAGGTAGTGATAGTGAAACATAACGGAGTCCGTATTTACTTCCTTACCCGTGAATACCTTTTTAAAATAGTTACACCCTGCAATCCCTAATTTGTGTCCGCCTACATTTAGTTTGATGTCTTCCAGGTCTTTTTCCAAACCATTATAGATTTCCGTAAGAATTTTGTTTTCTGAGTGAGCATCTCTGCGGTTTTCGTTCCAGTTATTCAGGGCAAAGGCAGAAATCACAGCAATGAAAATGGACAAAAACTCAAATCCATTTTTTCTCCAATTAAAGCGTAGAGGTTCGTTTTGCGGTTCTTGTGGCTGGGGGGTTGTTGATGTCATTTTATGAATATGTAAGTTGTAATGGTCTTCATTTTGGCAGTGGTTGTGCAGCTACCTATGGCTTTTATCATCTAGGGGGTGCTTAATGGAAAAAGTAGGGCAAGTATAAAGGGAATGATTAAAAATCGTATCAAGAAAAATATGGCTAAACCAAAGAGTATAAAAATCATTCTTTTTACTATGGGTACCGCTTTGTAGAAGGATGTGAGAGCATATATATAATACACCATAATAACGCTAACAACAAATAAAACTGGCGCGTAGGCATTGGTTAAAGCTTTTGGAATTCCTACAAGAAGTATGGTTATAAAAATAGAATTGGATATCAGATAAAAACTAAGGGTTAGTAATTCCGAGTAATTATAATTCAATTGTCTAAATAACCAATAAAACCCAATTGGAAAAACCAGTGCTTCCAATAAGTTGCCCAGCAGGGTCCATTCTGTGATTAATTTTAAATCCCATAATGACATGCTTCTATTTAATTCTTCTGGAAGAAATATAAACCCTTGAAAATCTTCAGAGCTTACGGCTTCTTGGGTGTTGGCCCAAAACTGTAAAAACCCTAGTATAGCTAGAGCAATTACTAAATAGCGCGTTGGGTTTGTGTATTTTTTTCGAGAGCCTTGGATGTATGACAAAGCAACTTCGCTCGGTTTTACAAACAGTTTCCAAAAAGTAAAAAAGAATCCCTTATGAATATTGAAGGTGTTGTCAAAGAATTCTTTAAAAATGGTAGTAAACTTCAAACGGTTATTGGCGCTAGCAGCTTGCCCACAGTTTGCACAATAGTTGCCTTCAAAACGTTTTTTACAATTTTTGCAAGTATTGTTTTTCATCAGTATTAAAATAAATAAACACAGCGGTCTTAGCTCTTAGTAGTTGCGAGGGTTGGAATTAAACTTTGCAAGTACACACCAAACTGAATATCCCCAATGATTTTTAGAAATAGGGAAGAATAAGCAATTACTTTTAGTCATAATCGACAACAGTATTTTTTTTAAGTCAGTTTAATTCCAATTTTTGCTGTTGCAAGAACTGTGTTGTCTGATTTCTTTTCTGGATTTAATATCAGTCCAGTTCCTTCTTTTACATTCGCTAAAGACTTGTCATTCCTAAAATCGTAAGGCGATTTTCCATATTGAGTATAAGGTTCCACAGAAGTAAATAATTCATTGTAAAAGTTTTCTTCGAAATACAATTCACTGGTTAAATGTTCCTTGTTATTTAAAATCACTTTGTAATGAATGTGAGGGACTCTTGGGTCATACCAACCTGGAACTATAGTGGTAAATTCTGCATTTCCATTTATATCAGTTTTTTGATAACCGCGCAGGTAGGTAGATTCGTTGCTTGGCTCAATATGTTGCTTTTTGCCAAACTCTAATTGCTTGGCAGACTCCCAAATATCATGACCTATTCCTTCTTTATATCCACTGTAGTTGCCATCAGCATCACATTGCCAAATTTCTATCACAGCATTTTCAATAGGGCTGCAGCTTGGGTAGTCAACTATTTGAAATTTAAGATTTAAAGTTTTCCCTCTTCTACTTTCACGTATATCCGTTCGAAAGGGGGATTTCAGGTAATATGGCCCTTCTGAAATGGGTGATGACAAAACACATATCTCATCATCAATATTGGGTGTTAAAGACATTTTTGGTTCGCCATCATTATCCTGGCGTACAATCCAAGTCAAAATTTCGCGCTTTCCTAGCCAGCCACTTAATCCGATAAGGCCAAGTGCCGATAAAGTTCCAATAATAAATTTTCTTCTTGTGGTTTTTGCCATGGTGGTGGTTTTTAGGTTGTGGTTAAAGGTTTGTGTATGGTGTGTATCCCAAAGGGGTGCAAGTCCCTGATGCGCTGGGGTCGGATAGCCCCAAGGGTGAAAAGAGCCTTGGGATGATGAATCAGGCGTTGTATACAGCTTGTCCCGTACTTGTTACGGGAAGACCCGCTTGGCCTGTCCTGAGCTTGACGAAGGGTACAGTGGTGTGAGAGGCGTACTCCGCTCCTATTTAGGGGCGGAGCCGTCTACTCATATCTTTGATATTCAACTAAGAAATTCTAAATCATGGTTTGTATTTTTAGTAATACAGTTTAGGAAGGAAAGGAATAAGCCGTCTACTAAACACACAGATGTTGTAATCGAGAAAGCCCTTTTCTTCCTTTCATCTTAAGCCAGAACAGTACCTAAAGGCTGGTTTTTAACTAGACCTTGTATCAGTTGTGAGTAAAGGCGATGGATGATTTTTTATTAACTTAAAATATTCGTTTCATGGAAGAGTGTACAAGATTATCGAGTCAAAATGTGGGTGTTGATGTTTCTAAAGATACTTTGGACGTTGTCTTTTCCACAATGGATTTAAAACGACAAGTTAAGGTGAAGGCATCAAGAAAGTTTTCTAACAAACTCCACGGTTTTAAGGATTTTATTAAATGGATTGATGACAAGAGTATTGAAGGTTTTGAACCTACGATTCTATTGGAAGCGACTGGGGTATATTATGAGCAGTTTGCATGGTTTCTTTATGAAAGGAAATACGCTGTATCTGTAATACTACCGACTAAGGCGAAAAGATACTTCCAAGCCATTGGTAATAAAAGCAAGAATGATAAAATTGATGCAACGGGGCTTTCTCGTATGGGACTAGAGCAAAGAATACCACTGTGGCAGCCCTTGTCAAAAGACTTTTATCGGTTGAGACTATTGACTCGCCAACTGGAGGATTTTAACGAGCAAAGGACTGTGATTTTGAATCAGCTTCATGCATTAAGCCATAGTGCCTACTCAGTAAAAGAAGTTGAAAAGAACTTCAAAAAGTTGCTTAAAGAACTCGATAAGGGGATAGTCAGTATAAATAAGTCGATTGAAAAACTCCTGATGGAGGATGCAAAGCTCAGACCCAAGGTTGAGAAAATAATTACCATACCAGGTGTTGGGGTTAGAACGATAGCCGTATTACTTGCAGAGACAAACGGTTTTGAAACTTTTGAAAATCAAGGGCAGTTGGTTAGCTATTCAGGATATGATATTGTTCATAACCAATCTGGAAAGTATTCGGGCAAGACAAAAATGTCTAAAAAGGGTAATGCTCATATTCGAAGAGCGATGCACTTACCTGCATTCGGGGTAGTGCGCTGTCAGGTTACTCCTTTAGCTGCTTTGTATAAGCGGTTGACTGAAAGAGGCAAAACAAAGATGCAAGCCTATGTAGCTGTGCAAAGAAAACTTTTAATACTAATCTGGGCGTTATGGAAAAAAGACCAAGCGTATGATCCAACTTACCATATTAAGAATATTTCCGATAATGAAGAGTCAAAGCTCCTTTTTTCGCTTGTCTCTAAAGGAGACACTAAAAAAATAGCTCTGGAAAGAACCAGAGCTACACTAGATGAACTTCCGTACAACGAATCGCCTGAAGTCCTCTTTTCGCTATTATAAATTTAATCAATAGATTTAAAAAATTACTTGCTTTTTAAGACAGTACCTCGATTGTGCATTGTTTTTTTTAATTTTTCTTCAAGTTAAATTTAGAGAACGTATAGCTTGAACTGTCATGTTTCCAAATACTCGAGTGTTGAGGAATAAATAAGAAATCTTCTAATACTACTATCTTATATCCATGTTCATCGCTGAAGTTGAGTTTGAAAACTTTGCCATCATCTATTCTATGTAATTCCGAATCATAAATCCATGGTAGAAAGGATTGTTTTGAAACTTCAGTGTATCGAGTTGGATTATTTAAATCAATAAAAAAAGTAGACCTATCTGGATCATTCGGATCAGAGTAATAAGGTTCGAATACCACATTTTTGACATCTTGAGGAAGATCAGAATATTTTACTGTCTCATTATTCAAATCTCTAACCTCAGTTGAGTTACAACTCCAAAGTAGAGTCGAGATTAAAAGAAATAATAAATATTTATCGTTCATCAAATGTCTGGTGTTTGAAATAACGCACAACTAGGTTATATAAGCACCTTCCGTTTGTAAGTGCTTATTAAGCATTTGTAAACGAAAGGTAAGTGTTTATCTACCGGCAATTTGGTCAAAATTCCTTAAACTAAAAAGTTAGGCTCTATGGATTGGTGTATTAGTCATGTCAGCTTGATGTACTTTCTTTGCGGCAAATTCTTCTGGCTATGCAAATGACCTGGCAAAACTGCTACACTTCTGATAGATTTGGAATGGAACCTGAAACGGAGCACATCCGTTCGGCTTTTGAGCGCGATTATGACCGTATTATATTTTCCTCAGCTTTTAGAAGATTGCAGAACAAGACTCAGGTTTTTCCTTTGCCCGAGCACGTGTTTGTGCACAATAGATTGACCCACTCTCTGGAAGTAGTAAGCGTTGGTCGTTCTTTGGGGATGATGGTGGGGCAAAAGTTGGCAGCCATGCCTGAAATAAAAGACCATGAGCAGTCAGTAGATTTTTATCAAAACCAATTGAAGAATGTAGTTTCCGCAGCCTGCCTGGCGCATGATTTAGGAAACCCGGCATTTGGTCATTCTGGCGAGGAGGCTATTTCCAAGTATTTTATTGATAATGGTTCGCGGGCAGATTTTAGGAATAAATTTAGCAACAGCGAATGGCAAGACTTGGTAACCTTTGAAGGAAACGCTAACGCTCTTCGCGTACTTACTCGCCAGTTTAAGGGAAGGCTAGAGGGCGGTTATCGTTTGACTTATCCCACATTGGCCAGCATACTTAAGTATCCATGTGAATCATTGGGCATTATAAAAAAAGGGCCAAAGCACAGAAGTAAGTACGGCTTTTTTCAGGATGATAAAGCCACATTTGAAGATATTGCGGCAAAGTTACATTTGCGTAAAGACGAGGATAATCCGCTATCTTATTATCGCCACCCCTTTGTATATTTGGTAGAAGCTGCCGATGATATTTGCTATAGCATCATTGATTTTGAAGATGCTCACCGTTTAGGGATTCTCAGTTTTGAGCAGGTGAAAGAAGCCTTTATGGGCTTGCTTGAAAAGAATCCTACGGAAAATATGGCGCGTGTGGCTTCCAATCTGGAGCATTTGGCCTTAGACCCAAATGAAGCTGTGGCTTACCTGCGCGCTAAGTCCATCAACTTTTTGGTACAAGAGTGTGTGGAGGTGTTTATGGCTAATGCCAATGAAATCTTAAAAGGTGAATTTAAAGGTTCATTGATTGACGGCATTAAAGGGCTTGAAGAGGTGCTGGCACACATCCAAAAGGTATCGGTTGAAAAAATATACAATCACGATAGTGTGGTAAAAATTGAGTTGGCCGGTTTTAGAATTATGTCTGGCCTTATTGAAGATTTGGTGGAAGCTGCGCTTTTGCCAAAAGGCGAAAGACAAAAGCGTCACAAAAAGCTTCTGAATTTGATGCCTTATCAAAATCAGTTTAATGAAGAGGATAGTGATTATGAAAAGGTAATGTGCATCCTCGATTATGTTTCGGCCATGACCGATAACTACGCCTTAAACCTCTATCGTAACCTTCGCGGAATTTCCGTTCCATCGATTTAGACAATTAAAGTATAGGTAAGAAGTATTTGTCAAGCACTTAGGCGGATATGGTTAAACAATAATTGCTCAGTATATCCCTATCTGGAGTTTAAAACGCTGACTATGGCTTGTTTTTGTAGCGGCAACGGAGTTTTTCAAAAAAATTATGCTTTGGTCAATTTTCTCTTGAATTGATGAGGTTAAATTCAAAAGGAATGTTACTTTCTTTTACTTCTGTAGCTACATTCCTACAAGATAGCTAAATTTGCGGCCCCTATTATTCGCGGGCTTCACACACCCGGAACCCTATTTATTAATTAAAACCCTATAAATGAAGAATTTACTTCTATCATTTGGGCTGTTTGCTTCATGGATAAGCATACAAGCTCAGTGCGGCTCGTTGTCGCCTATTACCCTTCCTTTTACTGAAGGTTTTGAAAGTTATTCTGGTCAAGTTACCCAGGATTCAGTTCTCAATTGTTCACCTACCTACAGATGGGACTTCAATCGTGGTGGAAACTACGGTAGTGTAAGCTTTGATGTGGATGCATTGATGGGCAATCACGCTGCGGCTTTAGCCGGTACTTCATACACCAATGATACGAGCCAGGTTAAGCTAACGGTAAACTTGACATCTTATACTGGTAGTACCAATGATGTGATCCTATCATTCTTTTACCGAGATAACCAGGATGAAACTCATGCCCCGGACAAAGTGTGGGTGAGAGGTTCTAGTACAGATTCCTGGATCGAGATATTGGACTGGAATACTACTGCCAATGGCGAGTCGTGGACTTTAGGTTCTTTTAACCTAAGCAACATACTTACTACCAATATGCAAAGCTTTAGTGCTACCACACAAGTTTTGTGGAGTCAGTATGATGGATCTACTTATGCAAACAATGATGGTTTTGCTATTGATGAGGTGATGATAGCCGAAGAAGGCTGCAATGCACCAACGGGCTTAACTACAACTACTGTTTCACCAGGGCAGGTTACTCTGGATTGGACAAGTACTGGCACTAATTGGGAAATAGCGTACGATACCACTGGAATGCCTATGGGTACTCACGCTATTACCTCAACCAAACCTTATACTATTACTGGTTTGGCTACTGCGGTTAATTTTAGCTTTTATGTTCGTGAGATTTGCTCGTCAAATTCAAATAGCCAGTGGTCAGGGCCGTACTCTGTGCTTATACCTTGCCCTAGCCAAACAGCACCATTTTTTGACAATTTTGATAGCAATCCTGTGAATGTTACTCCTGATTGCTGGAGTTCTTATTCTAATGAAACTAATCCTTATGCACAGGTGAAAACTTTGGGAAGCCCTTATAGTGGTTCTCAACAATTGGCATTGTATAGCAGCAGCGGTGGAAACACTGATACGCTTTATGCTATTACTCCGCATTTTTCTGATTTGAGCTCCGCTTCTGGCAAGGAGGTATCGATGAGGGTAAAAGTGAGTAATACAGATAGCAAGCTGATTATCGGAACCACATCAGATGCTTCGGGTAAAGCACCTTTTAATGCTATTGATACCATAGGTTTTACAGCATCTAACACATACACGCAAGTTTTTATCACCCTTAATGCAGCTAATGGATATAACGGCACTGATGAGTATGTGGTGCTAAAGCATGATATGGGAGGTACTTATGACTATGTATACGTTGACGATTTTGATTATCATGATATGCCTACTTGTCCCAAGCCTGTAGATGTGGTGACTTCCAATATTACAAGCTCAGCAGCGGACATTTCATTTGATGATAGAGGAGGTTCTCCTTATGAATATATTTTTGGTGCACCCGGATTTGCACAGGCTTCGGGAACGGTTCAGTCTACCTCTAGTAACCCTTTCACTGTTTCAGGTTTAAATCCAATGACCACTTATGAAGTGTTGGTTAGAAACAGATGTTCAACCAATGACACTTCTGTGTGGAGTGACCCAATTGAATTTACTACAGAGTGCGTTCCTTTTGCTGCTCCTTATTTTACTGATTTTGAATCAGACAATCTTGATGAAGTAGCGGCTTGCTGGGATTATTATGAATCCTATAGTAGTTCAAGTGTAGAGGTAGAAGATTACCGTACTCATAATAGTGGTTCTCAAAGTTTGCAACTTTACAATAGCTACACTACATCCGATACGCTATTGGCTATTACGCCAGAACTTGCAGGACTAACTAACTCAGATAAACAAATAAGGTTTTATTCTCAAACCTCTGATATGGCCTCATATCTTGTTGTTGGAACTATGCCATCACCAGGGGCTTCTACTCAGTTTACGGCTTTAGATACTATTATGTACAGTGCGCCAAATACGTATCAAGAATACATTGTGACGCTGGATGCTGCTAGTGGATATAATGGTACTGATAGCTATGTAGCCTTTATGCATGGTATGGGTACTACCGCTGATTATATTCATATTGATGACTTCAACTATGAAAATATTCCGGCATGTGTGCCTACACAGGCAGCTGATATTACCGTAGAGTACAGCAATTATGATAGTGTTTTTGTAAGCTGGATTCCAGGTGAAGGTGTTAAGTTTAATATGGAAGTGGGACTTGCAGGGTTTACACCTGGAGCCGGAGCTTACAACGTTACCGTTGGCGATACTTTTGCTGGAATTGGAGGTTTGTCTGCGAGTACTTTGTATGAAATTTACATTAAAGATTCTTGCAACAGTGGATGGTCTCCGGTAGTTGGGCCTATTTCTTTTAATACGGTTTGCTCACCAGTAGTTGCACCTTTTGTTGAAGGATTTCAAAGCGGAAGTATACCAACTTGTTGGGATGTAAATACATCTACCTTGAGTACAAATGTTTTGGCATTTTGGAAGTTTAGTGGTTCACCAGTAGGAGGAGCCGCTAATAATGGCAAGTCTGCAGGTGAGTTTGCTTGGGTTGATGGAAGTAATCCTTATCAGGTAGATACTTTGAAAGATGTGACATTAGTGACACCTTTTATTGATATATCATCTCTCAATGTGCCGCAATTGTACTTTGAATTATTTTCAAACAACACAACCGAACCTGGGGATAATGTGAAGTTTTACATAAACCTTTGGGATGGTGCTCAGTGGAATGATTCGGTATTTATGTACTCAGGTGATAATGCAACATGGCAAGATTTTACTATGTTGTTCAATAGTTACAATATTACGGGTCCTATTCAATTGGAGTTTGTTGTAGATAAAACCACCGCACCAAATTCTTCTCAAAACGACTTTTTGCTTGACTCTGTCGTAGTTCAGGAAGCAGCCCCTTGCCCACGTCCAGACCACTTTGTAGTGACTGGTGTTACACCCGGATCTGCTACTTTTGATTTGAATGCAGTGAATGGCGTAGACTATACTTTAGAGTGGGGACCAAGAGGCTTCTCTCAAGGTTCGGGTACCGGAAACTTAGTGAGCGGTATTACTACCTTACCATATACCCTTTCGAGTTTAAATCCAAACACACCTTATGATGCTTATATAAGTGTAAACTGTGGCCCTGATGGCAGCAGCGTATGGGTGGGGCCTGTAGGATTTACCACCGATTGTAATGGTCCATTAGTAGGTGGAACTTATACCATTGGAAATGGTCCTACTGATGATTTCCCAAGTTTTGATACTGTAGCATCAGTTCTTAATGCATGCGGAATTTCTGGTCCTGTGGTATTCAATGTTCAGCCGGGTAAATACGCTGATGCTTTACAGTTGTACAGTGTTGCAGGTGTGAATTCGGTAAACACAATTACGTTTAACGGAAGTGGTAGTGACACTTTAGAATATAACGGAGTAGGTGCTCAGGCAACTATTGTGTTGGATGATGTAAGCCATGTTACCCTATCTGATTTGTATATCCGCAATATGAGCGGTACGGAATCATGGGGTGTACTTATTACCAATGAGTCAGATTCAGTTACCATTGACAATAGCATTATTGAAGTAAATGCCGTGCTGACCTCTAATGATATTAGTCCTGTATTGATATCCGGTAGCGAAAGGGATGATAATGTGGAAGGCGCAGGTGTAGATTACTTCACTCTAACAAACTCTACTTTAATCGGAGGTTACTCCGGTTTATCATTAGAAGGTAATGGTAATGCTAATCCTGCAAAAGGATATGTGATTGAAAATAACTTAATTAAAGATTACTATATCTACGGAGTATATGCTGATGATCTGATTGATGTGACTTTTAAAGGTAATAGGGTAGAGTCACAGAGGTCATCCAGTAGTGATGGATTCTATGTTACAGATATAGCAGATTTCACTTTTGAAGCGAACATGGTTAATGTGCCTGATTATGGTATTTACATAAATGATGGCAACGCAGGAGGTGTGGCCACTACGAATTCATCTATTGTAAATAATATGGTGATAAGTACGGGCGATAATGCTGTTCACCTATTTGCTGTGGAAAACGTTAATGTGTTCCATAATACCTTTTATGGTGAGGCTGGTTATTATATGGATAACCACATTTCTGTAGATATTAGAAATAACATTTTTGCCTCCCCAAGTGATTATGCTTTTAATGCAGCGGATTCGTTACTGCCAACAGATGTGTTGGATTACAATCTATATTATGTTGGAGGAGCGCATGCTTCTATTCGTATAGATGGCAATGATTATGCAGATTTGGCGGCAGCGCAAGCAGCTTATTCAGCTAAAAACCTCAACTCTGTAGAAGGTGATCCATTGTTTGTTTCGGCTACTGATTTGCATGTTACCGGAGTATTAGCCAATGCGGTTGGAGATAATAGTGTGGGTGTGACTATCGATATTGACAATGATGCCCGTCCATTTGCTGGTTCTACTACAGTAGATATGGGAGCTGATGAATTTGAGCCTGCGGGTGATGATGTAGGAGTTATTGCAATTGTAGATCCTCAGGCAAGAAACTGTGGTGATAGCAGTACCGTGGTTACTGTAGTGATTCAAAATTTTGGGGCAAACACCGCTTCTAATTTTGGTATTAATGTGGATGTTACTGGAGATGCTACGGCAAATCTTTCAACTACATATAGTGGAAGTTTAGCAAGTCTTGCCACCGACACAGTGAGCCTTAGCAGTTTCAACTCCATTTTGGGAGGTCAGTTTACAATTGAAGCCTACACCAGTCTTGTGGGTGATCAGATTAGTTTCAATGACACTGTTGTAGAAACGCTTGTGTTGAATCATGCAGGAGAGATTAGTATTTATGCAAGCGACTCAGCGGTTTGTGTACCGCAGGGAGTAACGCTATGGGCTGATACAAACTTTACTGGACTTCCACTTGTTTGGACTGACCTAAATGGCAACCCACTGGGTACAGGAGATACTTTGAGCCTTGCGCTTGTGGATAGTGCAACAAGTGTTGTTCTAAGTGTAGACACATCTGGGGCTGCTGGTTTTAGCACATTTGTGGTAGGTGCAAAAGATACTACCATAGGCGCGGCATCTTCATTTGGTAACTACACATCATGGGCACCGTTAATTTCCGCTTATCAAACAGTGGTTATTAAGGATATGAAAATTTATCCTCAGAACTCTGGTACCTTGATAGTAGATATTAAAGACGTTTCTTCTGGAAACATCGTGGGTACTGCTACTGTGCAGGTAACTCAAACCAGTGCCTACCAACCTGTAACTGTAGGTTTGAACTTAACTGTACCTCCTGGTGATTATGAGTTGAGAGCAAACCCTGCGTCAACCATTGGTCAAATGTTGAGAAATAGTGCTGGAGGAGTTTATCCTTATGGCGATCCGTCTATATTTGAATTGACTGGTCAAACATTTGGATCTTCAAATGCCAATTATGCAGATTACTATTACTACTTCTATAATATGACCATTTCGTCTACCGCTGGTTGTGAACGACCATCATCAACTTTTACAATTGCTTATGGAAATTCAACAAGCGCTGCATTTACCAGTTCAATAGCTTCACCTACTGCAAATGGAGTAGATGTAGATTTTGATGCAAGCACGAGTGCAACTGATGCTTCAGCAACCTATACTTGGTACTTTGGTGATGGAAATACCGGAACTGGTATTATGCCTCAGCATACTTACACTGCAAATGGAACATACAATGTGAAGTTAGTGGTAGATGGAACTTGTGGAAAGGATAGCCTTACTCAGCAAGTGGTAATTCAAGGTATTTCTATTGAAGAAAATATGTTGAGTCGCTCACTTGAAGTATATCCAAATCCGACTAAGGAAAAGATAAACTTGGTGTTTGATGCAGGAAGTGCTCAAAGTGCCGTGGTTTATGTTTCGGATATGACTGGAAAAGTATTGTTTGCGAAAGAATACAACAATATGAATGGTGAGTTTACTAGTGAGCTTAGCCTTGAAAACTTACCAAAGGGGACATACATTCTGAATGTAAATACAGACGGATTGTCTGCTCAAAGAAGAATTATTAAGATTTAGGGTTAATAGTTTGGGTAATAGAGGGGAAAGCCCCGGCTCGAAGGAGTCGGGGCTTTTCTGTTTTATTCAATAGTGATTACCAAGTCATCTTGCTTCACCATGCTTCCTGGTGAAAGCTCAATATGTGTGACTTTACCATCTTTGGGTGCCACTACAGTACTTTCCATTTTCATAGCTTCGATCACAAAGAGTGGTGTGTTTTTGCTTACTTCTTGTCCTTTCTTCACCAATATTTCAATCAGTTTCCCTTGAAGGGGAACACCTACTTCATTGTCAGTCGTAGCCTTTCTATTCGAAACAGTTTCCACTTTTAGCGACTCGTCTTTTACTTCCACATGGCGGTTTTGGCCGTTAAGCTTAAAGTATACTTGACGGTATCCATGCTCATCTGCAGCGGTTACGTTCAGGAATCTGATGATGATGGTTTTTCCAGGGGCCAACTCTACCAGTATTTCTTCATTCAGATTCATACCATAAAAGAAGGCCAGGGTAGGAATGCGCCATACTTCACCATTTTCCACATTAAAATCATGGTAGTCTTTATAAACTTTTGGATAAAGCTTGTAGCTCAAAAAGTCAAGGAAACTGGTTTGATCTCCAAACTTCTTTTGGAACTCTGCAAATTCTTTGTCAAAATCTACTGGTTCTAAATGCGCATTGGGGCGATCTGAAAACCCTGGCTCATCCTTCAAAATTGTTTTGCGCAAAGCTTCAGGAAATCCGCCATGCGGCTGACCCAATTCTCCTTTAAAGAAACTAATCACAGAGTCAGGGAAAGAAATGTCATTTCCTTTTTCCAGAATATCTTCTGGCGTGTAGCCATTGGTGGTCATAAACATGGCCATGTCGCCCACTACTTTGCTCGAAGGAGTAACTTTTACCAAATCACCCATCATCAGGTTAGCCTTTTGGTAATTGCTTTTTATGGTTTCAAATTTATCTTCAATACCCAGCCCACGTGCCTGTGGTCTAAGGTTAGAATATTGCCCTCCGGGAATTTCATGTTCGTAAACCTGAGCAGTCCCTGCCTTCAATTCTGACTCGAATGGATAATACCATTCACGAACGTCTTCCCAATAATTGGCAAACTCGTTAAGCTTTGGCAAATCAAGTCGGGTTTCTCGCTCATGGCCTTGCATCATTGCCACTGTAGAGTTGAAGTTGGGCTGTGAAGTAAGTCCACTCATAGAACTTAGCGCCACATCTATAATATCCACATCGGCTTCAATGGCCTTGAGGTAAGTCGCAGTTTGAATACCTGCCGTATCATGTGTGTGCAGGTGAATAGGAATGTCCACCGCTTTTCTCAATTCAGTAATTAAAGTTGTGGCGGCATAAGGTTTCAGCAATCCCGCCATATCTTTTATAGCCAAAATGTGAGCACCCATATCTTCAATCTGCCTGGCTAAATCCAAATAGTACTGAAGGCCATATTTGTTGTGTTTGTCACTGCTAATGTCTCCGGTATAGCAAAGGCAAACTTCGGCCAATCCGTTGGTTCGTTCACGTACCGCTTTGGTCGAAACCTTCAAAGACTCCGTCCAGTTTAGGGAATCAAAAATCCTAAAAATATCAACTCCGGTTTCCCATGATTTCTCAATAAACTTCTCTACCAAGTTGTCAGGATAGGCTTTATAGCCAACCGCATTGGAAGCTCTGAGCAACATTTGCGTAAGCACGTTGGGCATTGCTTCACGTAAAAGCTGAAGGCGCAGCCAAGGGTCTTCTTTAAGGAAGCGCATGCACACGTCAAAAGTGGCCCCGCCCCATATTTCCATACTGAAAATTTCGGGGTGACTTTTCGCGAAACTTTCGGCTACGGCTAACATGTCTTTGGTTCTAACTCGAGTTGCTAAAAGCGACTGATGCGCATCACGAAAAGTGGTATCTGTATATAAAATGGGTTTTTGCTCACGTACCCAAGTGGAGAATTTTTCCGGGCCTAATTCGTCTAAAAGGTTTTTGGTGCCCGGGGTATGCGCACTATGCTTATCATAATCCGGGATTTTTGGCATCCTAAACTGTTTGGAAGGATCGATGTATTTCACATCACTATTTCCATTCACAATTACTTCGGCCAAATAATTTAAGGTGCGTGTTCCACGGTCACGAGTACGCGTGAAATCCATCAACTCAGGGTGATTTGGAATAAAGCCAACCCGTTGTTCGCCACTTTTAAAGTGTGGGTGTCCAATCACATTTCTAAGAAACTGAATGTTGGTGTTTACACCACGAATTCTAAATTCTACCAAAGCACGCTCCAGTCGTTCAGAAGCACCTGCCAATGTTCGGCCCCAAGCCGAAACTTTAACCAACATGGAGTCAAAGAAGGGTGAGATTTTTACACCAGGGTAGGAGCTTCCTTCATCCAGACGGATGCCCATTCCCGCAGCGTTTCTATAGGCAATGATGGTTCCGTAGTCAGGTTTAAAATTGTCTTTAGGATTTTCAGTGGTAATGCGGCATTGAATAGCAAAACCATTAATTTGAACATCGTCCTGAGATTTGATGAAAATGCTTTTATCATCCAATCTTTTGCCATCCGCAATATGAATTTGTGAACGCACAATATCGACACCTGTAATCTCTTCAGTAATGGTGTGCTCCACCTGAATTCTTGGATTCACTTCAATGAAGAAGATGTTTTCTTGCTCGTCAACCAAAAACTCTACGGTTCCGGCATTTGAATATTTTACTTCCCTACCAATTTGTAAAGCGTAGTTGTAAAGTTTGTCTCGTGTGTCTTGAGAAAGTCCAGTGCTGGGAGCTACTTCCACTACTTTTTGAAACCTGCGCTGTACGGAGCAGTCACGTTCATATAGGTGTACCAGGTTTCCGAAATTATCACCTAAAAGTTGTACCTCGATATGCTTAGGGTTGTCCACGTACTTTTCCATGAAAACGGTTCCGTTTCCAAAGGCTTTCAAAGCTTCATTGCTAGCTTCTTTAAAGGACTGTTTTAATAAAGCTTCATCGCGAACCACACGCATTCCCCGGCCACCACCACCAGCAGCTGCCTTTAGCATTACAGGGAATCCTATTTTTTTAGCTGCAGCTAAAGCATCGTCTTCGGTTTTAAGGTCTTTTGAATCTTCAATCACCGGAACATTGGCCGCTCGAGCTACTACTTTAGCTTGAATTTTGTCGCCAAGTCTGGCCATGGCTTCTGGAGTAGGGCCGACAAATATTATCCCTTCTTCACGGCATCGTTTGGCAAAGTCCACATTTTCCGAAAGGAAACCGTAGCCCGGATGGATGGCATCTGCATTTTTCTTTTTGGCAAGAGTTATGATTTCCTCAATGTCCAAATAAGGTTTTAGCTGTTCATCATCTGGGCCAATTTGATAAGCCTCATCAGCTTTGTAGCGATGGAGAGAGTAGCGGTCTTCATAAGTATAGATTGCGATTGTGCGAATGTTGAGCTCAGAAGCTGCACGAAAAACGCGGATGGCAATTTCCCCACGGTTTGCCACCAGCAGTCTTTTAATGGTATTCATGTGAGTTGACTTTAAGTATGGTTCATAATTGTATTTGTGGCTTGGCTTTAAATTTCAAATAAATCTTCTGACTCAAGTATGTTGTAATCCATTTTCAATTTTACGTATTTGAGCCATTTAACATTTGAGTTTTCTAGTTTTAGTATCAAAACTTTGTTTTCGTTTTCATACAGTAAACAGTTTTGAGTGAATAAGTCGGGTTCACCCAATTGGTATATAATGGAAGCAGAGTCTATTCCAACAAAGGCCAATTCGGGCAAATCAAAATCATTGAAAGTTGCTATTACTTCAATCAGTTCTTCAGTAGGGTCTGTGTATTTGTATCGATATTTTCCAAGTTTTTTATAAACGGTAATTTCAAGACCATTTTCTCTGTGTACACTTTTGTCTTTTTCTCTCCCAATGTATCCTCTAATTCCTTTAGATCCCTCAAAAAGAAAGTATCGATAGTGCATACCTTCTTTATTGGGGCTGAAGAAATACTCTTGGATTGTACCTCCACCACTATTCGCTCCTCTTTTTTTCTCTTTGAATTTAAACAGATCAAAAGGTTCATTTAAAAAATCATTAATGGAATCACGATTTGTCAGAAGTGGAATATCTCCTTTGATCACTTTTATTCTAGGCTCGAAATATGCGGAGCTATCTACTACGGGTGTGATATTTCTAACAGAATTATCCACTGGGCTTTGGCAAGAAAGTAAATAGAAAGCTAAGAGAATTAAGAAGAAAAAGTTCCTCATGGAGTTAGTTAACAATGTTTTAATGACAACGCCTGAATATACAAATTAGTAGCACGCATTTTGTAGGGGAAATATTAATCATGCATAATTTTCGATGTGCTGCTGGGAGGAAACTCTAAAAAAGGCTGTGTACCTTTGCGCGCATTTCATTAAAATCTCTATAATGCAAATCAAACAACTATATACCGGCTGCCTAGCGGAAGCCGCTTATTATATTGAATCAAACGGGGAAGTAGCAATCATTGACCCTATTCGCGATACCGAGGCCTACATTCAAATGGCCAACGAAACCGGAGCTACTATTAAGTATATTTTCGAAACCCATTTTCATGCAGATTTTGTTTCTGGTCATGTAGACCTGGCGAAAACAACAGGAGCAACCATTGTTTATGGTTCTGAGGCTAAGCCAAGTTTTGACTTTCATGGAGCTCAGGATGGCGAGGTTTTTATTCTTGGAAATATCAAAATCAAAGCACTGCACACCCCTGGTCATACTTTAGAAAGCACTACCTATTTATTGTTAGATGAAGAAGGTAAGGAGCATGCTATTTTTACTGGTGACACTCTGTTTATTGGGGATGTGGGTAGACCAGACCTTGCTGTAAAGTCTGACCTTTCACAAACCGATTTGGCGGGTTTACTTTATGATTCATTGAGAAACAAAATAATGACTTTGCCTGATGAGGTGATTGTATACCCCGCTCACGGTGCAGGTTCTGCTTGCGGCAAAAATATGAGCAAGGAGCGTTTTGATACTTTGGGCAACCAAAAGAAATTCAACTACGCTTTACGCGAAAATATGAGTCGTGAGGAGTTTATTGTAGAATTGACTACTGGCCTGTCTGCACCTCCTCAATATTTCCCTAAAAATGTAGCGCTAAACCAACGTGGATATGATTCATTGGCGGAAGTAATAGAAAGGGGGACAAAGGCACTTTCAGTTGAAGACTTTTTAACCAAAATGCAAGAGCCGAACACGCTGGTTTTGGATACTCGTAAGCCGGGTGATTTTGCCGAGGCTCATATTCCAGGGGCATTGTTTATAGGTATTGATGGTGGTTTTGCTCCATGGGTGGGCACTGTGATTGAAGATATCAAAACCAATATCTTGATAGTTTGCGATAAAGGTAGACAAGAGGAAGTGGTGACACGCTTAGCTCGTGTAGGCTATGATTATGCTTGTGGATATTTGGACGGAGGAATGGAAGCTTGGCTTGATGCCAAAAATCAAACTTCTCGCGTAAGCGAAGTAGAGCCAGATGACCTTGCTACAAACTATGCTCACTGGGTAGACAAAACCGTAGATGTTCGTAAGCCTGGTGAGTACGCAGATAGTCACATATTAGATGTGCCAAGCAAACCACTTGACTTTATTCATGAAAATAAAAGTGAGTACAGTGCTGATAAAAAGTACTACTTGCACTGTGCTGGAGGTTACCGATCTATGATTGCCGCTTCTGTTTTGAAACAAAATGGAGTGGATGATGTGGTGAACGTGAAAGGTGGTTTTAGCGCTTTGAAAAATACAGGTTTGCCATTAGTAAATGGAGAGATGGCTGAGGTGTAACGCCTGATTTATGTCATAGTTTTTTCGGGTAGCTCTGTCTAATTTGCTTTCATAAATGATAATTCCATGGAAGCAATAAAAACAATAGAAAGACTGAAGTATAACCTTACTCTGGGACCTGGTTACGAAGGATACTCTGCCATGGTTGAAGCGATTAACCTTAGTACTGAGGAACTGGATAAAGTTTGCACGTGGCGGGATAAAGACTATACCCGAATACGAGTGTATGATACGGAAAGTGTAGAAGCCTTGATAACATGCTGGCCTCCGGAATCTCGATCTCCTATACATGATTACGAACTTCAGCAAGGTTGGATAAAAGTGTTGAGCGGCACTTTGGAGCTCGAGTATTTCAATATGAGTGATGGTAAAGCTACACTCTATGGTAATAGATCTATTTCAAAAGGTCAATATGTTTATCTAAATGATGGAATGGGTTTTCATAGATTTATAAACAGTAGTAGAGAAAACGCGGTAGCCTTGCATTTGTATTGTGATAAAATTTTGAAGTGGAACGAGTTCAATGAGGCGGACGGTTCTATTAATGAGGTGGAGGTAGGCTGTCACATAGAGCTAGATAAATAAATGTAGGCTACCTATGTTACCTTGTGTAAAGTGAAGCTTTTGCACCTTTGTGCAAATCAAAATGTAAAATCAAGATGGGACTATTCTCGATATTTTCAAATAAAGGAAACAAGCTAAAAGAGTTTGCTGATAAAGGTGCGATAGTAGTAGACGTTCGTACACCTGGCGAATTTAAAAGTGGCCATGGTAAAGGAGCTCGCAATATTCCTTTGCAAAACATTGGTGCTAAAACTGCTGAGCTGAAAAAACTAAACAAGCCAATTATTCTTTGCTGCGCCTCAGGGATGCGAAGCGCTCAGGCAACAGGCATATTAAAGAAAGCTGGAATTGACTGTATGAATGGTGGCAGTTGGGGAAAGGTAGATCGAAGTATTTAGACTGTTAAGATTTCCTAGTCCGAGTTTTCTCTGGGTGTGATAAAAAATAAAAAAGGCGATGCTCAACAAAAGCACCGCCTTTTTCTTATTTAAACAACCTAAGTTTTGAGTGAGTTTTACTTTTCGTTGTATTGTAAGCTCATGATATGTTTGCCATTATTCCAAAAGGTATATTCACCATTTTCACCTTCGTCATATCCTTGAAATGTCCAGAAGAAGATTTCTTCATCGTCTGGTAGATTTAAATCTTCATCTACAATTCTTATTTCATACACTTCATCCGTCATGAGTATTTCGGCCGGAAAAATGGTGATGGTTGGTAAGCTACCCGCGTTCACTTCAGTGTAAGTGCTAAACTCCCAAAAGTTGGAAGAGCGTCTTTTTAAATCAATTCTTATATCTGGCGGGCTGCCATCCGGGTCATAATTTATTGCCGGAAGAGTAAAAACATCCGCAGCTTTGATGTACCTATTGGTTAATAGGATTGGGTCATCTTCTTCGCATGCAGCGAAGAAAATTAATATCAATGGAAGTAGTAAAAGCTTTTTCATAGGTGTGGTATTGGAACTTGTCTTTTTCAAAAATGAGGCCAAAGCGTATTGGCTAGTTCTTTTGTAACATTGCAAATCCAATAATTACAAGGCTATTCTCAAAGCAGGCTTACATATTGTGTTGATGGCAATCATGCTGTTTCAAAGCACCGGAATGTATTTGATGCATTCTGTACAGGTAGCTTATGTGCGCCATGAAATGAAGCAGCGTATAAAAGCTGGTGTTCCTGAAGAAGATTTGGTGCTGCTTAAAATCGCAAAATCGGAGGAGGAAAATTCAGATATTTTTGAGCGTGAGCACAGTCGGGAGTTTCGCTATTACGGACAAATGTATGATGTGATGCGCCTTGAAGATAAGGGCGACACTACTTATTACACCTGTATTCATGATGTGAAGGAGAGTAAGCTATTTGAGCGATTGGATAGAATAGTGCTTGATCAGTTGAGCGAAAACGAAGATCAAAAAAAGCATCGCGAAATGATGCTAGGCTTTTTTACCAAAGTGTATCTGCCAAACTACATTCCAGAGATAGAACATTTTAATATACAGGCTAAATCTGTTTTTGCTTATCGTGATTTCTTTTCGGAGAAACATACGCTCGACCCGAGCGAGCCTCCGCGCGTCATATTGTTTACCTGATTTCCATCAGAAGATTTAAAAGATTGGATAAGATGCGACTTTTCGACATTGTGTGTCAATTTTAAATGGACACTGTCGGGTCTTCGATAAACCTCGCTCGCTAAGGGTTAGGGGTACTCAGACTGGCTAGAGCTGTCATCCTGAGTTTTTCCTTTTGCGTTAGCAAAAAGGGAAAGTATCGAAGGGTGGTCGAAGGCGAAGATTATTCAGCACAAACACTTTACAACAATCAATTTAAAAACAACATGAAAAATATTTTCACAATGTTCTTCATGCTTACCATGTTGGCTACAGCATTTGCGCAAAGCGTTACCGTGCGCGATGAAGCCGATTACCTCCCCATAGAAGGAGTAGTGGTAAGTGATGAAAACAATAATATGGCCTTTACCAATTCGCAGGGTAAGGTCAATTTCAAGAAGTTTAGCAACAGCCAGCAAATCACGATTTCTCTTTTGGGTTATGTGAGCCTGAACATGAGTTATGACGATTTGTCTAAAATGAAGGCTGATATTTTACTTAAGCAAGATGAGCTTTCTTTGGATGAAGTGGTGATTTCGGCAAACCGCTGGCAGCAGAATAAATCTGAGGTGCCAAACCGAATTACGGCTGTCACCAAAAAGGATATCGTGTTGCAAAACCCTCAAACCTCGGCAGACCTTTTAGGTTTTTCTAATGAGGTCTTTATTCAGAAAAGTCAACTGGGTGGAGGAAGCCCCATGATTCGTGGATTTTCTACCAACCGACTTTTGCTCACTATAGATGGGGTGCGAATGAATACCGCCATTTTCCGTGGCGGAAACCTGCAAAATGTAATTTCCATTGATCCACTTGCGGTGGAAAGTTCGGAGATTATTTTTGGCCCTGGTTCTGTGATTTACGGAAGTGATGCCATTGGTGGTGTGATGAGTTTTTACACCTTGGAGCCGGCACTTTCTACCACGGATAAAGTTGAGGTGAGTGGCAGCGCTCTTACTCGTTACTCTTCGGCTAATGGAGAGCGTACCGGCCATTTTGATGTGAACATTGGCGGCAAAAAATGGGCATCAACTACCAGCTTTTCATATTCTGAATTTGGAGATTTGAGAATGGGGAGCAATGGTCCAGATGATTATTTGGTTCCGGTGTATGTTTCTACAATTGATTCACAGGATGTGGTGGTGAATAATCCTGACCCGGAGGTGCAAACGCCTACTGGTTATAATCAAATCAATATGATGCAGAAGATTCGATTTTCACCAAATGAAAATTGGGACTTCACCTATGGTTTACATTATTCTACTACTTCAAACTATGCCAGGTTTGACCGCCATCGTAGAGTTCGTGATGGCCATCCAAGGTATGCAGAGTGGTATTATGGTCCGCAGGAGTGGATGATGAATAATTTGAAAATCAGTCATTCAAAAGCCAATTCTATTTATGACAATGTAACCTTGAATATGGCTTATCAGAATTTTGAAGAAAGCCGTCATAGCCGCAATTTTGGTAGCTCGGCTTTGGAGAGCAATATGGAAACGGTGGATGCTTATTCTGTAAATCTGGACTTTGAAAAGGGTGATGAAAAGCCACATCGCTTTTTCTACGGTTTGGAAGCTATTTTGAATAAGGTAGGTTCTACAGGTGAGGAGAATGACATCTACACAGAGGTTACAGCTCCAATTGCTCCGCGCTATCCTGATGGTTCTACCTGGAGTTCGTATGCGGCATATTTAAGCTATGAATATGTGCCAAGCGAAGTGTGGGCGTGGCAAGCTGGTGTGCGCTACAATGCCTTTGCTATTCAGGCATCTTTTGATGATCCTTTGTATGGCTATCCTTTTGAAGATGCTGATATTAATAATGGCGCCCTTACCGGGAGCTTGGGAACAGTGTACAGCCCCGGGCCCACCTGGAAAATTAGAGCTAATCTTTCTACAGGTTTTCGCGCACCAAACATTGATGATGTAGGTAAGTTATTTGAATCGGTAGACTACGCGGTGGTGGTTCCAAATCCTGACTTAAAAGCAGAGTATGCTTACAATGCAGAAGTAGGTATCGCCAAAGTATTCTCAAATGTGGTAAAGCTGGATGCCACGGCCTATTATACCATTTTAGAAAATGCACAAGTACGTAGACCTTATTGTTCGAATGGTCAAGATAGCATAATGTACAATGGCGAAATGAGCCAGGTACTAGCTATTCAAAATGCTGCGAATGCCCGTGTATATGGTGTGCAGGTAGGTATGGAAATTAAGTTGCCAGCTGGTTTTGCTTTAGAGTCGGTTTATAATTGGCAAAAAGGTGAGGAAGAGCTGGATAATGGAGAAACATCACCTATGCGCCATGCGGCTCCTGCCTTTGGAAGCACACATCTTCGTTTTATGCAAAACAGAGTTATGTTGGATTTGTATGCAAACTACAATGCTGAGATGAGCTATGATGATTTGGCACCGTCAGAGCAAGAGAAGGGTGAAATCTATGCAGCAGATGCAAATGGTAACCCGTACTCACCTAGTTGGTATACTTTAAATTTTAAAGGAAGTTATCAAATCAATTCTCACTTTCAGGTAACGGCCGGATTGGAGAATATTACGGATCAGCGCTATTTGCCTTACTCAAGTGGAATAGTGGCTGCAGGTCGTAATTTTATATTGGGATTGAGAGCTAATTTTTAAGCCTGAAATTCGATTGAAATATTATGTGAAGCCACCTCGAAAGGGGTGGCTTTTTTTGATAATTGATATTCAAGCTATATTAGTAAAATTGAATGGAATAAGATTTAAAGATGGAGCTACCCGTTTCAGTGTACATTGTATTAGGAACAGTCATTCTTACTGCGTTAGGGAGACACCTTATTAAAAAAGGAGAAGAACAAATTGATATTGACCGTCAAAAGGATGATTACACAAGAATGGTGAAATCTCAAAAAGATCGGGAAATAGTTGCTCGGTTTGATGAAGACAGGTTTTGGAACATTATTGAAGAAGTTTTAGAAAGGAGCGGTTCTAGTTACCGTAATTTTTTGGGGTTATTCAAGGATAAAGTAAGAACATTACCTGAGGAAGAGATTATCATGTTGGACAATCTCTTAATTAAACTTTATCGAGAGAATCTTACTTTTGATTTGTATGCTGCAAGCACAATTATTTTTAAGTCGGAGGACTTAATTAATAGCTATTTGCTAATGAATGTATTTATGACAAAGGGACGTGTGTTTTTTAAACAAGCCTGTAAGAGCCCCGAATTAGTATTGGGGAAATCTTTTGAGGATGTTGACGGCAGGTTAATAAACGATGTTCTCTCAGAATTGTATTTTGCCAAGACAAAGGAACTAATGCCCATACCTGTTGATGAAGAATGGGATATACCTGGTGAGAAATGGAAGTTTAGAGATTTGCCGGAAAAGTATCCGGAATTATGGGCTGCTTTTAATTAATATAGAACCTTATACAGTAGTTCTTAAAAGTGCTTTTATGGTGAAATTTAATTGGCGGTTTTGGTTAGTGGTTCTATCATTTTTGATGGTAGGATTTGCAAAGGGGCAGTATCAACCCACCATTACCCATAGCAAAGAGTGGCTCATTAAGACTTGTGAGTTTGGGAACTGCCTCTACGATTACTATTATTTTGTGGCAGACACCAACATTGGTGGTCACACATACAAAGTGCTGGATGGATTTCATTACAATAAGAATTTTTACCTGCGTGAAGATGTGTTTCAGCGCCAGGTTTTTTTACTCATAGATGATGGTAGTCTTTTCCTTCAAGAGTATTTGCTATATGATTATGGAATGAATGTAGGGGATAGCCTCTACCTTAGGAATCCAATTTCTCCAGTGGCAGCCGTTGAAGGATATTATCATCTGGACAGCATTAACCTAGAGACTTTTGAGCAAATCACAAGAAATGTATTTTATCTGCATGGCTGGGATACTCAGAAAAACTATCACGAAACAAAGTGGATAGAGGGCATTGGTTCAACAGGTTTAATAAACACACCAGGAGTGATAGGTGATACAACAGCTATGGCCGAACTTCTTTGCGTTTCAGAAAATGTGCAGAAGATTTATTCACGAAAGCCAAACGATACCTGTTATTCAAATCCTGTGCTTGAGGTTGAGGCTTTGCAGAGCGACCGACCTACATTTTATTACGCTCAGGAGTCGAGGGTTTTAAGGTTTCAAAATTTAAGCGGAAGCGCGGTTGTATCGGTTTTTGATATAAACGGAAAAGCAGTATATGAGGAAGAAGTATCCACTCAAACTGAAGCATTGAGCTTGGAGAAACTAAAACATGGAATATACATGGTGAGCTTGAGAGCCGAAGAGAGTGTAGAAGTAAAAAAAATACTGGTGAATTAGAGACTATACCAAAAAACAAAAACCGCCACGAGGGCGGTTTTTTTATGCTTTACTGCTGCATTTTTAAGTTGTAATCTACCGAGTGTTTTCCCGATCCATACACCGTAAAAAACATACACAGACCCATCACTAATACTGATGAAAATAGGTTGCCCACATCCATAGGGCCTATAAAGTTTATAATGATAGCACCAAACAGAATTGGCAACTGGGCAATTACGGCCCACCGGGTGAGTAATCCAAAAATGATAAGAATACCTCCGATAAGATGAGCAGGAGCAACGTAGTGTATTAAAAGCATAAATCCGCCAAAACCTTGTAGCGGAGCCGCTAAATCAGAAAGAGTGTGGCTATCGCCAATAAATAGAACGCCCTTAATTAGAAGAAAAATACCTAGGCCAATTCGCAGAAGGTCCAGTGGATAATAGGTGTGAGCGTTGGCCCATTTATTTAGTGATTTGATAGTTGCCATAATTCTGCATTTTTTGTGATTGTAAACAAAAGGTACAAAAAAATGAACGCGATGTCAATGACTTACAGGTAAGTAGGAATTAATTTTGTCTCAAGTCTCAAGTCTCAAGTCTCAAGTCTCAAGTCTCAAGTCTCAAGTCTCAAGTCTCAAGTCTCAAGTCTCAAGTCTCAAGTCTCAAGTCTCAAGTCTCAAGTCTAGTTAATCTTATAGATAATAGAAAGTTTTATAGCCCAGTTGTCGAACTCCTTGGGTAGGTGATTGGCTCCATATCGGTAAAAACCTCCAGCTCCCAAGCCTAGGTAACCCACTTTAAAAAAACCAAAGTGTACAAGGTTATCAATTACAAGCCCTGACTCAAAATAGCCATCTTCCAAGGTTTTAAAGTCATAACCTATATGCTGATCTTTGGTTTCCAGCGAGCCAATAGACATGGCGTGGTATATTTCAAACTCGGGACTAAAGTGCTTGGTACGAACCAGTATAGGTCCAAAATTATGATTCAAATAGAAGGTTGCGTACTTATCGGAGAAAAACTCATTAAAGCGCATGGTTTGAAAACTATTAGTAGCTACTATGGCAATGCTGGAACTATAAGTAGAACGATTGCTAAAAAGCATTTGAATGGGTAGTGGCCTATCCACAAGTCCAGTTTCTATTCTAAAGTCTAAATGACCTAAACCTTTAAAATAACGGTACCACCACATACCCACTTCAAGACGATTATAATCGTAATTACCATTTATAAAACCTGAAATACCTCGTCCATAATCTACCACCAATGCAGGATAGTCCGATCCGGCAGAAATACGAGAGCCAAAGTTGCTGGTAATATTTTCTTTGTAAACCCAGCGCCACTGCAGGTTGGCTTCGGTAAAACGAAAACTACTGCCAGGATTGGCATCAGGTTCGGTGCTTGGTAAAAACTGATAGTTATTGTTTGCTGTGAGTGTAAAATCGCGAAGACCTAATTCGAGTGTCATAAACTTACTTATCCGCCTCTTATAACTTAGGGAGAGTTGCTCAATTTGATCCATGTGGTTGATGAAAATGGTATTCCAAAAACCAGTATTTCGGTAATATTTGAAATTGATGTACCCTGGCTGAATTACATCATTTTTATAATCCAAGCGCAGCCGGTGGTCGTCTTTCCTGTTAAAGTAATAATCCAAAGTTCCACCATACTTCATAGCCTGATCGCGAACTCCATACCCGTAATAACCACCCACTCGCCAGTGTTTCATGAGTTTTTCACTGGTGTAAACACCGGCTCCAAAACGAAGTCCTTCATATCCACTATAGCGTAAAAATTTATTTACCCTGTACTCAAAAGGTTCTACCGTAAAATAGCCTCGGTAAATTTTTTGAGCACCATTCATAAAGAAACTAAACTTATACTTATCGCCAATGCTATCCATGCGCTGGTAGGTTTTTAGCTCCTTTTTGTTGAGTTCCTCTTTCCGATATTGTTTCCAAAAATTGTCATCCACATATGATGCTTCCTCGCTAACTTCTCTTTTTACATGGTCAAATTCTTTGTCGGAAATGGGAATGTTTACTTGGGCACTATCAACAAACAGTTTGCTGTATATAAAACCAGGGTCATTTATCAGCGGAAGTCTTTCAAGCTGTAGCAAAATGCTTAACTCTTTGGGAAACCATCGCCCTTCCTCTATCATCTGATAAGAATGCTGCATTGTAAAGTCCACATTGCCTCGATAGTAAGGTTCGGCATACACATACTCTATTGCCCAGCCATTTGTGTTAATGTGCATTTCTCCTTTCAATCCGTCAAATTTGGAACCCTTTTTCGGCTGATAATACATTATGTAGGTTGAGTCCGTTCCCCGAACAATCGTATCTTGAAGGATGTAGAAATACTTTTTGTCAGCCCCATCGGCCAAGGGGGTTAAATAGTACTCCGTTACCACTTGAATTATATTGTCATATAAACCAAAATACTGGAGGTTTTCTGCCCCTACGGCAAAAGAGGAATGCTTAAAACCGCTAATTCGGGTTCCTATAATTTTTTCGTCATAACTGTCCGGCTTCTTTGACTTTACCTCCGATACAGATTCCGAAATAAGTAAGTAGTGATTAGAATTTGTTTTGGACGAATCAGACTCCATTAGACCCAGTTGCTGTCGAGCAGAAAATACGGAGTCTAAATTCTTAGTGAGTACATTTTTCAAATAAGCCTTATACCGGTATGTATCGTATTTTTTGGGATCATTTTGATCTTTGTTGTTAATGGCTTTTCGCACTATTCGCAATGCGGGGTTTTCACCAGGAAGCACAGTAGCTTCTGCCAATTCTGTATTTAGCGATTCAAGGCGAATGACCCATGGTGAGTTTTTGGGAACTTCATTTCTCTTAAAACTTAAGGGTTTAAAACCTACGGAAGTTACCTCCACTTCCAGAATATCTCTTCGGTCAGGAATGGTGAACTTTCCATCTATATCAGTGGAGATACCAAGATTGCGATCAGCATTATACACCACATTCACAAAGGGAAGTGGCTCTTCTGAACTCGTTTCAAGGACAACCCCTTTGATGGGTTGGGCAAAAGCAGAGAGGCTTATGCAAAAGAGTAAAATTGAATAAAGTAGTTTCATCAAATAGGGTTAGTGCAAATGACTATTTGGCCATTTTCAAAATCCGAGCAAGTCGGCTAATTTAGGGGTTTCCAAGATGTATATTTTTTTGGTTTTTCACAATCGTAAAATTGTATTTCGATTTGTGATATTTGCCGCAAAATACACAGCATGTTCGAAACTACACTGAGTTCCATTTCTGCCATTATAACACATTACGTAGGAAACCGTTTAAAGGATGATGAACTTATTCTTAGCGAAGAGCCTTCAGTGTTTGATGAACCTACTCAGGCCATACTTTGGAAGTATGTTCTTTCTTCTTTCAAAGCTCCGGAGTTTTATCAGTTTACTCACGCTGCCGAGCTTGATTTGAATAATGTTTACACTATTGCCAAAGGTGTGTTTGTCGATCCGGCCACGATTACTTCTCGCTCTAAGGATTTGGCAAAAGTGCTTTTCGAACATTCACAGCATCCGCAGATAAAGTCGGGGGAGTTTTTTGTGATGTATTTTAAGAAACTAACCTTCGGGAATGTGACAGCGGATGCCATTGGGCTTTTTAAATCTGAGAAAAAAGAGCCTTTCCTTTTTACAGAAGAAAAGGACAATATAATAGACATTCATAGTTTTCAAGGAATCAGCCCTGGTAAAGTAGATAAGGCCTGCATTATTTTTAATGATAGCATGGAAGATGGCTACAATGTGCTTGCGGTAGATAATGTGAATAAAGGTGAAGAAGCAAAATATTGGTTTGAAGATTTTTTGAAAATAAAGCCACGCTCTACCGAATACACCAAGACTTCCAATATTCTTACCATCACCAAAGATTTTATTTTGAATGATTTGGGAGCAGAAGATTTGATGGACAAGTCTGAGAAGATTGATTTGATGAATCGTTCGGTAGATTTCTTTAAAGAGAATGAATCTTTTGATCAGGAAGAGTTTTCTGTTCAGGTGTTTGAAGACAAAGAAGTGGGCGATCGCTTTAGAGCTTACACTGCCGAAAAAGATAAAGAAGGCTACAACTTTGATGAAGGTTTTGACATTTCACAGGAAGCGGTGAAAAAGAAGCAGAAGATTTTCAAGAGCGTGCTAAAGCTGGACAAAAACTTTAGCGTGTACATTCATGGCAATAGAGAGATGATTGAAAAAGGCGTGGATGATGATGGACGCAGATACTACAAGTTATTCTACGAAGAAGAAGCGTAAGGGAGTTCGGAATCATTAGTCACCTTGAGTGCTCGACCAAAGGGAGAGTGTGTCGAAAGGTGGCGGATTGATGGTTTTCTAGGTTCTTTTTCACTTAAACTTTCTTCTGTGATTAATCCTTGATTTAGTTATATTTACGAGTGTAGGTCTATCAATAGAGACTCTCAACCAAACTATACTCCTATGAAAAGTTTAAAACTAGGCGACAAAGGCGAAGAAGTAAAAGTGCTTCAGCAAATGCTCAATTTGCAGGGAGCAAATCTCAAAATAGATGGCGATTTTGGAAAAGGCACCAAAGCTGCTGTTATCCAATTTCAATATACACATACCGATAGGCAAGGGGTGCCCTTAAGCCCCGATGGAAAGGTGGGGTCCAAAACATGGGGGGCACTTACGGCTGTAGAGGCCAATGACAAAAACCCACCACCTGATGTGAAGCGCGACCCCGTAACGCTTAGGCGAATAAAAACTATTCATCCACAGTTGCGCACCGAGTTGCTGGAGATTTACAATGAAATTTTAGAGCGCGGTGTTGGCGTTCGCTTTACCAGCGTGCTGCGCAGTTTTAAGGAGCAAGATGCCATTTATGCACAAGGCCGTTGGGGAAACCCAGGAAGTATAGTGAGTCATGCACGTGGTGGGCAGAGCTATCACAACTACGGTTTGGCGGTAGATTTTTGTTTGCTCAAAACTAATGGTCAGGTAAGCTGGAATCGCTCAGACGATCTGGATAGAGACGGCCAAAGCGACTGGATGGAAATCGCCTCTGCTTTCAAAATGTATGGCTGGGAGTGGGGTGGTGACTGGAATTCCTTTAAAGATTATCCACACGTGCAAAAGACATTTGGTTACAAAACTCCAAGGCTACTTCAGCTTAAAGCGGAGAATAGGACGGATGATGAAGGGTATGTGATTTTGTAGAGAGCCTTACATGTTACAATCCTCATCCTCCAGCTCAGTTTCAATGGTATAATGACTAAAATCATATTCTGACTTTAGCATTTCCTTGATGTCCATTTTTAATTGCTTTATATCCTTAAGCTGTGATATGTTTTTTAGTTTTAGATGGGTGGTAAACACGTGATGTTCGCCATCCAAACTCCACAAATGGGTGTGATGCATGGAAGCAACATGAGGAGTAGCCAGAATCTTTTTTTCGATTTCATCTAAATCCACACCTTCGGGTTTCCCCTGAAGGAAAACGAAGAGTGTTTCTCGCAATCGCTTCACCACATTGTAAAGAATGAAAATGGTGATAGCGATGGACAAAGCAGGGTCCAACCACGGAACATCCCAAAACATAAGGATAATAGAAACCACCAAAACGGCAGCCCAGCCAAGTACATCTTCCAGCAGGTGCCAGCTAATTACTTTTTCATTTAGAGATTTTCCTGAACTTACTTTATAGGCTGCAAATCCATTAACAGCTACTCCGGCAATGGCAAAGTAAAGCATGCCCTGAGCATCGGGCATCTGAGGTTCGGCTAATCTTTTTATGGCTTCAATTACTACAAATACGGAGCCCACGATAAGCACAATGCTATTGATGAGAGCTCCGAGTAATGACAATCGTTGATAACCAAAAGTGAATTTATGATTAGCTGCTTTACCTGACTTTTTACCCAAATACCAGCTTATTCCAAGTGAAAGACTGTCTCCCAAATCATGCAGTGCATCTGAAAGAATGGCCACACTATTGGTGAGTAGCCCGCCAATAATTTCAACTATGGTGAAGGTTAAGTTGAGAAAAAAAGCCAGCCCCAAATTTTTGGTGCCATGATCGTGATGGTGTGCCATGACTTAAATGTAAAAAAAAGAGGCTAACTAGAATTGCTTATGCAGCTACATTATGCGCGATAACGCTTTTTCCTGAGTGGTTTCAAATAGCAAGCTTAGCTTTTTGGTGTGTTCAAAACTTTCGAAACTCTACTCTTGATTCTATGCTTTAACCCATAGTCATTGAATTTTTGTTTTGCAAATAAAGCTTTTTCAGATAGTTTGTTTTTTAAATAATTAAGCTTATTATATTTTCGATTCGACCATTCAAGCCTTGAGAATTCCGTGAAATAATGTTTTTTTATGCCGTATTTCTTCTGAATACTTACCCACTCTTGTTGGTGTCTGTGTTTAAGTTTAGCATAGAGTTCGCCTTCTCCAACAGGGTTTGTATGCTTCATTTGAACTGCGTCTAAAACTGCAATTTTATCTTTTGGAAATTTGAGTAGGTATGTCCATATAGTATCTAACCCCCAACTAGAATCATTTTCAACGAAAGAAGGTAAGCATTTGGTGAGAGCTTCACGGCTAAATATTGGTGCCATTACCTCTACCTCCCCCATGAATCTCAAAAAACTCCCAGCTTTATTTTTTAATATGGGCCAACTACAGAATGAATCGGAGGTAAGGGAAGGTTGGCATATCAATAATTTGAAAAGGTCTGCGATATGAAATGAGCGATTAATTGTTTCTTGAGTTATCTTAATGTCATCATCCAAAAAGAAAAAATAGTCATACTGTCCTAATAGTTCTGGTTTTATGTTAGTAAAAAGATTATAAATCATCTTGTATTTATAATCCTTAAGATGGAAAAAATAGTCTGCTAATGAGACTGCATCTTGATTTTTTACTTCAGGATGATAATATAGCAAGACTAAATCAAAATCGCGACCTTGGTGAGTTTCAGTATCAATCCAATCTGTTTTAAATAGCTCAGATTTGTCACCACAAGGTGAAACAACCAAATATTTGTTTTTCTGCATATGTTAAAACTTAAAAATTTCTCCTTTGAGATGATGAATTCTCGAACATTGTGCTCGTGAGGGAGTAGTTATTGTTTGCCAAATCCTCTAGCCATGTCAATGATAAGGACAAATTTCTTGGTGAACAATTTTATTAGATGTAAATAATGGTTATCTAAGATTTTATAATATCTATTAAAACCGTTCAGCTAATTGCAAAAGGAATCTTTAAATCCGCAAATCCACCCAAAATAAGCTTGTAGTGGTTGATATTTTTTCTATAATGTTTTCTTCTTTCCTCCTGCCTATTTCAATGTAGTAAATGATGAACAGAAGGTAGTTTCCCACTGAGGTTTACATCTCTATGATGACCTGTTATCATTTCTGAGAACCACTTTTGGCTACTATTCTCAGGTCTTAAAGTCGATTTATCATATACTTGCAGCTGCCCTGGGCATAGTTATCCATTGTGCAGCGATGTTTATAAGCTTGAAGATAAATTTCTTTATCCTGTAAGTTTTATAAAGCTCTTCGAAGTTTCTCGAAAAAAGCCTGATAATATAGTCGTAAAGGTTGTAGCAAGTGGCGGTGAACTGTAAATAGACCTGGTTTTGATCATGCCTTGAGAAAGGCATGTTTCCCCATTCAAAATCGCTTTTCAATAGTTCCGCACTGATCATAGAAAAAGAGTACTTGCTCTTGAGGGCTTTTAAAGTCATTGCTGATGACTACAGAGTATTGAAAAGCTTCCTCAGTGAAAAAGGTTGGCTTGACCATTTCGCCTTTTTTTGGTGGCCACTATTCTATACTCTTCTAAAAGCTTTCGGATTGTTCTCTTTTTGCCGTCCGTGCAAATGGGGTGAAAAAGGGCTTCGCTCCGTTGCAGCTCTATTACAGTTTACCGGCTCTCCTTGCTCAATGAAGGCTAAGACCCTAGGCATAGCTTCGTTCATCGGGGTTTTATATAAAATGAGTCACAATAGTACTTGATCACGTGCAGCGACCCGAAAGTATAAGAAGCACTATGAGCGCTGAACTTCGATGTTTTGATGCCTTGGGCCTCCAAGTGCTGGAACATTCGCTCTAAGTTCTCACCCTGAAAAGTCATAACATAGTAGCCTTCATTACGATTCTCAATATGCAACACATTGGATCCTACAAGGGCTGCCCTTGGACTTTAGGCTTTAGTTTAGTAGTAGATCATTTCCGCCTTTTTCTTTTCGGCCAGGCATAGGGTGTTGTCATAGTCCATGGTCAGCTGCTGTTGGGACAGGCCGGAAAGCGGGTCGGTTATAGTGAGAAAAAGTCCTGAAAGCTGGTCATTCCAAGTAAAGTTGTACATGCGACTACCGCCTATTAAAGTGAAAAGCGCTTTTGGCACCGCCAATTGTTTTAATCGATCCAATACCTATGCGGACTGGACACATTTTTAAAAGGGACTTGAGAAGTTGATGGCCTGAAATTGCCGGATAGATATCCTCAGCACAATCTCCTCCGCAAAAGAAAACCTTCAGAGGCTGTAAAGTATATCGCACGAAGCATATTGGCTTTGGTGGCCTAATGTGGTGAGTGTATTATTGAGAAAGGCTCCAGTTTTTCTCTTGTCCAGTTCCCCAAGAACAAAATTTAAGCTTCAAAGGACGACAGTGATTTTGATTTGATTACTTTCATTTTTCCATGATTTATAGCATCACCCATTTAGGTGAAAACACAGTGGTCTTAAAGCTCTCGTTCAGAAAGTTTTGAGGCCTTTATTTATTTTTAGTTGTGGATTTAAGGAGAATATCAGCGCCATTTTGAGTCTCTCTAACGAATTTAAAGTATCACTTGTCCAAAGTTGTGTAATTCTGTATGCCTAGCTGAATATCACATTTCTTAAAAATAGCCTCTATTTCCGGTTCAATGGGTAAAGGTTTTAGTGGAGGAACATTGGCTCCTCCGGTATTTCCCAAGGGAATTTCACCAACAAATGATTTTACACCTCCCACCAGCAATCGTGGAATTTGCCCTATTACTTCTTTGGTGTTTTTAATGTGAATACCAAACTGAAGCATTTTGAAATGCACATAAGTGTGAGGCCAGGCAAAAGCTTGACCCAATACATGTGCTCTTTCCAAATGTTGCCAAGCGGCCTTATAGTTAGCGTTATCCAGATGCTGGCGATACTCCCAAAGCTCCTTTTGCAAGTAAGGTTTTAATGCCTTTGGCGATAGTATTTGGAAACGGACGGGCATCTTATTTCTTCTTTTTATCCAAAGTATAATAAAGCCCAGCGTAAATGTTTCTACCAAAAATCGGTGCCCAGGTAAAGTTGGTGTCAAAGTAGGCGTCATTCGGATTTTCGGCATTTACAATTGGATTATCCTGACGGTAATTCAGCAAATTATCGGCACCTACAAATAGCTCCAAACCATTTTTAAAGCTCTTATTGATTTGTGCATTTACCGTAAAGAAGTCATCTGAGTAAGGCTGTTGCTGAAACTCTGCCGGACTAAGCTCAGTGTCAGGAAGGCGCTTTTCGCCAAACCAATTTAGTGTCAGGTCGAACTTCCAACCATTTTCGGTGCGGTAACCAAAATTGGTAAAAGCACGATGGGTAGGGATGAGGTAGCTTGCCGCCAATCCATTGATAAATTCGTCTTGAGTGTTGAGGTATTTGTAAGCCAACCTCCAGTCAAAGTTTTTGAAAACCTCATAATCGGCTTGTGCCAAAACACTCAAAGATTTGCTTCCCTGCGCATTTATAAAGTAAGCTTGAGTAGGATCAAAATCTAAATCGGCTACAAGTTTATTTTCAAACCAAGTATAGAATGCATCCACATTTAGCACGATTTTCTTTTCCCCCACAGGAATATTTTGTGAAACGCTGGCGCCTGTGTTCCATGCAATTTCAGCCATGTATTTGTCCATTTGACTGTAATTCATGGTACGGGAAGAGGCCAGTAGATTCAAGTTTTCGGCTACCACATTTGGCGAGCGCTGGCCGCGTCCACCACCTATTCTTAGGGTAGTGTTTTCTGTTGGCATGTAGCGCAGATTCAACCTTGGTGTAACAAAAGCTTGCTCATAAAAGCTGTTGTAATCGGCACGTAAGCCAGCCACTAAGGTGAACTTTACATCTGGTTCAAAAGTATACTCCGCGTAAGCTCCGGGTACTATTTCCTGGCGATTTTGATTATATAAAAAGCCCTCAGTATTTATCTCAGAAAGTTGATCAGTCACATCATCAATCTGCAATGAAATACCTGCTCGGTACTTGTGAGTGGTGGTGCCAATTATATCCTGAAATACAGAGTTGAAGTAGGCGCTCTTTTGCTCGCCATAATGCTTGCGTTGTCCAAATCGACCATTGTGATCTTGGTAACTAAAGCTGTACATAAGTCCCAAACTGCGAAAGGCTTCATCTTGAAAAACGTAACCGTTTTTACCAAAAAGCTCAATTCTGTTTCCATGAGATTCAAATCCCCAAAGGCTATCTGCAGGACTGTCACTTTTGGCATAAGCCGTTTGTCCACCTAATTTATCACTCTGTATAGCTGAAATTCCAATCTGTCCTTCCCAACCATTGTCACCCTTGTAGTGCCAGCGATTGTTGAGGTTTATTTGACTATTGGTAGGCATATCTACAAAGCCATCATTGTTTACGTCATTTATACGAGGATTTAAACTTCCGTGTAGTAAAAATGCTGTTGAAATTTTATCATTTATATCCACCCCACTTATTACGTTTGCCTCCATACGCCCGCCTTGGTTTGCAAAGGCGTTAAACATTAAAGCTGGTGCCGTTTCGGGTTTATAAAACTCCACGTTTATTTGTCCGGTTACACTTTCATAACCATTCAAAACAGAGCTCAAACCCTTGGTGAGTTGTATGCTTTGCACAAAAGGACCAGGTATATAGTTGAGTCCTGTATTGGCATTTAGCCCACGAGCAAAGGGAATATTCTCACGCTGGATAAGAGCGTACTTTCCGGCAAGGCCAAGCATCTCTATCTGGCGAGTTCCTGTTACGGCATCGGTAAACGCTACATCCACACTGGCATTGGTTTCAAAGCTTTCGCTAAGATTACAACAAGCGGCCTTGCGCAATTCCTTATCATCTATTTTGTAGGTGAGTTCAGCACTTGTCAAATCTATGGAAGTGGCATCAACACGGCCCACAACATCTACTTCGCTAAGTTCGCTTTCAGCGGGAAGCATAATGAAGTTTGTGGTTCCTGTGCGTGAAATGATGACTTTGCTTTCGGCTTTAAAGCCAATAAAACTAACCGACAAGGTGCTGGATTCAGGTACACGGTCAATGGTGTATTTTCCATTTTCATCGGTGGTAGTGCCTGTTTCGGTTCCTTCCCAAAATACATTGGCTCCGGGTAAAGGTGTCTTTTTATTATTTTCAAAAGTGCTTACCGTACCAGAAATTTGGGCATAACCAAGCAGTGGCAAAAATGCCAGCAGTATGATTCCAATATTTTTCATGATACGGCTTATTTGTGGTCTTCCACTACCTTAGGATCGCGGTAGTAGCAGCATTTGTGAAGGCTGTAGTAAGCTTCATCTGTAGCTGTGTTGTACTCCGTGTCGTATCCCGAAACATTGATGCTATCGCTGATGGCCTGTAGGCTAGTTTGCTCCGGGTCATAAGAAACTGAGAATACTTTCGACTTTACATCCCAGCTGGCAGCAGATACTCCAGGTACTTTTTGAGCTGTGGTTTCTATTACATCCTGGCACATGCCACACACGCCATTTACAATCATGGTGGTGTCTTTTTGGCTTTGCGCAAAAGTGGCTGTTGCCAAAATAGAAAATAGAGAAACGAAGAAGATTTTATTTAAAGATTTCATTGATTTAGAATTTTGTGTTTTATAAAAAAGATCGGCCGGATTTATGATTTTTAGGAGTCAGGCCAAACTCCTCTCCGCAGGGGCGGGGAATTCTAAATCAAGAATCGCTGAACCTTCACTAAAAGATTTTTGCCATACGGCAGGGGTTCTGGTGGAGGGAAAAATGATAATAGTTTGTAGTCTGTATTTTGCGGAATAGTAAAAGCAAAATTTGGTGAAAAAACTTCAGGAAGGGCAGGGGTGAAATCCAACTGCTTTTTTATGATGCTGATCACATCAATACCCGCAAATATTAGATTTTCATCATCGCAGCAATCTGTTTTGATAGACTCTTCGGGATTGTCACAATCATCACCAGTAGCTACCTCACAACCTTCCGAAATGCTATAAAAGCTTTCGTCCATAAGCATACCCATACAGTAGTGTCGGCTTACTGAAAATCCCACGGTGGAGAATAGCAGTATTCCGATTAATGAAATGGATAATATGGCTTTTAGCTTTTTCACTGGGGCAAATTTAACAAATTGAAATTGATAGCATTTACACAATTATGGAACGGATTTATAAGCTCAAACTGAATCAAGGGATTTTCTGCCCTGTGGACCAAGCTTTTTAAAGGCGCTAGGCGTCATTCCAGTTACTTTTTTAAACTGTCCCGAAAGGTGTGCTACGCTGCTGTAATTTAGTTTGTAGGCAATTTCACTTAGCGATAGTTCGTCATAAATGATGAGTTCCTTCACGTGCTCAATACGTTGATCGATATAGTAACTTTCAATCGTTCTGCCTTCCACCTGGCTAAAAAGTTTGCTCAGGCTCGAGTATTCTTTGTTGAGGTGAACGCTTAAATGCGCGCTCAGAGTTTGGCTTTCGGATGTGGGCTGGTGGTGGACAAATCTAATTACCTCGGATTTTATCTGATTGATGATTTGGGTTTCACGGTCTTCCAGCAGCTCAAAGCCTTGTATGGAAAGTTGGTGGCTAAGGTTAGATTGTTGTGCTTGGTTCAATGGATTTTCCAGAGTGACTTCGCCAAGCTCTAATTCCTTAAACGATATCTGAAGATCTTCAAGAATGTTGCGAACGCTGCTCTTGCAACGATCGCAAACCATATTTTTTATATAGAGTGGGTGATTCATGTCTGGAGGGAGTAACAAATTTCAGGCCTGAAAGTAAAACAAAAAAAGACCGATTAAATGCTTTGAGCAAGTAACCGATCTTCATTAAAAAATGGATTTTAAACATTTTTAGAATTCCACTATCCAGGCATCAGGAATAGATCCTTTGATGTTTAGCAATTCTTTGCGGGCAGCAGCAAAGGATGGGAAAGATTTATAAACTACACGATATGTGTTTAGGTTTTCAATATAAGCAACCACCATCCCTGATTTGTCAAGATTGCTACGGTCTATCCAGCGTTGGGCCATTACTCGGTTTGGCAGGCTTGCTACAATTATGCGGAACTGCGGTTCGCCCAAAATTGCTTCTGCATTGGCTGGTGCTTCATCACCAGTAGGTATTGTGGTGGTGGCCATGTCGGTACTAAAATTAGTCTTGGCACTGTCTAGCTCTGCTTCTAAGGTTTGAATCCGCATAGTTTTCTCTTGATTGCTCATTTCAAGCTCGGCAATACGCTCACCATTTGCTTCATTTTCTGAAACAGTTTGTTCAAGATTAGAGACTTTTTTATTGAGATCAGCATAGGCTTTTTTGTCTACCTGTACTTTGCTTGGGTCATTCTTTAGGTAATAGGTGAAGCCCACTTGTGCCATTCCATAATAATCGGAGTAGTCACCGCTTTGGTTTGCGTCCATCCATTCTACTTCATCCACAAATCTATTGGAGTAACCAAGATTCAAATCCAGCTTTGGGCTTAGGGCAATACCAACGCTTCCACCGTATGCCAAAATAAAATTAGGAGATAGAGCTTTGTCTCCTGGTACTGGCGATTCTACCAACTTTTCGCGAGTATCAATATCATACATCTTAGCAGAGTAGTACATCATACCCGGTGCCACATGTAGATTAAGTTTTATTTTTTCATAATCCTTATTAAAGAGCTTGATTACATTAAAGTCAAGGCCAAGCTTTGCCTCATAAAGACTTGTCTCATAATAATATATTTCATGATTTCCATCCATATTACCTGCCATGAAATCTCCGCGCAGGGTGAGGGCAGGAGCAATTTGATATCCTATACCTGCTCCAACGGCTAGGTTAGGTTTATTGCCTTCATAGTCAGAATGAATAAAGTCGTTGTGAGGGAATAACCATCCGGTGTAAAGATGGCCGGAGAGCTTTTCTTGGGCTTGCGCTGAGAAAATGGCGCAAGTAGCCAAGAGGGTAGGTAATAAAAGTTTCTTCATGTTGTTTCGTTATGAACAGCCAATGTATAAAAAATGAAAATTACTTAACAGAATGTAGATAAGGTTCTCTGAAACAGAGAATTTATGTACCTTTGCGCTCCAATTTTTGAAAGGGAAATAAAAGGTATAAGATGAATGTAACTACCAATAAAACAGGAGACTTGAATGCAGTATTAACTGTAAATATCACTCCTGAAGATTACCAAGGGAAGGTAGAAAAAGTATTAAAAGACTACCGTAAGAATGCCAAAATTCCAGGTTTTAGACCAGGTATGGTGCCTACCGGACTTATCAAAAAACAATACGGAAAGGCTGTTCTTATTGATGAAGTGAACCACATTTTGCAACATGCAGTGACGGATCACTTGCGCGAAGAGAAGTTGGATATCTTGGGAAATCCACTTCCGGTTCCTAATGATAATATAGACTGGGAGACTCAAAGTGAGTTTTCATTTGATTTTGAAATAGGTCTTGCTCCTGAGTTTGAACTTTCAATTTCTGATAAAACCAAAGTTCCTTATTACAAAATTTCTGCCGACAAGAAAATGGTAGATCGCTATGTAGAGGATTACGCTAAGCGTTTTGGAAAAATGTCTTCTCCAGAAGCTGTAGAAGAAAACTGCATCATCAAAGGTGATTTGGTAGAAGTAGATAAAGATGGAAATGCTGTAGAAGATGGTATCACTGCTAACGCTTCTGTAGGTCTTGACAGCCTTGATGATAAGAAAACCATCAAAGCTCTTACTGGACTAAAAGTAGGTGATAAAGCTACTATTGATAGCAAGAAAGCTTTTAAAGAAGATTTCAACTTTGCCAATGTGATTGGTTCAACAAAAGAGGCGGTGGAAGCTTCAACAGGTTTGTTTGAAATCACTATTGCTGAAATCACTAAGATAGAGCCAGCTGAAATGAACCAAGAGCTTTTTGATAAGGTATTTGGTGAAGGCACAGTGAAAGATGAGAAAGAATTCAGAGCTCGCATTAAAGAAGATGCTGAAAAGATGTTCATTGGCGAAAGCGATCGCAAGTTTTACGAAGACGTAAAAGATGTGGTGCTTGATAAAACCAAATTTGAACTTCCAGACGAGTTTCTTAAAAAGTGGATGCAAACTTCTGGCGAAAAGCCGGTAACTGCTGAAGAAGTAGAGGTTCAATATCCACAAATGAAGGATAGTCTTAAGTGGCAACTTGTGGAAAGTAAGCTGGTAAAAGAAAAGGGAATTGAAGTTTCTCAGGAAGAATTAGTAAACTACACGAAGGAGTTGGTAATGCGCCAAATGGCTCAGTATGGTCAGCAGCCTGAAGAAAAAGACCTTGAAGATATTGCCAAGCGTGTGCTTGATAATCAGGAAGAATCTCAGCGTATTGCTGATCAGCTTTTTGGGGACAAGCTCCTTAAGTTCTACAAGGAAACTGTAAAAATTAATGAGAAAGAAGTAAGCTTTGATGAGTTTGTAAAAATGCTCAGCAAGTAATTTCTTTTAACTTTCGGCAGAATTAATTCTGCTGTTTTGTCATAATTTTAAAATGGCTCGAATCTTGTCGAGCCATTTTTTGTTTTATTTACACTCGTAAAAATTTATATAAATCAATAACATATGGATTTCGGAAAAGAATTTAAGAAATACGCCACTGGCCATCACGATATAAACTCAATGCATGTAGAGAATTATCTACAGGCGTCACTTACACCTTATATCATCGAAGAGCGTCAGCTCAACGTGGCACAGATGGACGTATTTTCTCGTTTGATGATGGATCGTATCATCTTTTTAGGGACAGGTATTAATGATCAAGTTGCCAATATCGTTCAAGCTCAGCTATTGTTTTTGGAGTCGGTAGATTCTAAAAAAGATATTCAGATTTATTTGAATAGCCCGGGTGGAGGAGTATATGCCGGTCTTGGTATATATGACACCATGCAGCTAGTAGGTCCTGATGTGGCTACAATTTGTACAGGTATGGCAGCTTCTATGGGAGCGGTTTTACTTTGTGCCGGAGCAGAAGGTAAACGTTCTGCCCTGAAGCATAGCCGTGTGATGATTCACCAGCCAATGGGTGGTGCACAAGGTCAGGCAAGTGATATGGAAATTAGCTTGAAGCAAATTCTTACCCTTAAGAAAGAATTGTATGAGATTATTTCTAAGCATTCAGGCAAGCCTTTTGAAACAGTAGAAAACGACTCAGACCGTGACTACTGGATGCGTGCCGAAGAAGCTAAAAAATACGGAATGATTGACGAAGTGCTTGAAAGCAAGCGTCCCGAAAAAGACTAAGTCTATACGCGCATAGTAATATGGAAATCCGTTTGTACGCTAAGTGCAAACGGATTTCGTATTTTTGCCATCCTTAATTTACTATATGAGTAAGAAAGAAAACTTGAGCTGCTCTTTTTGTGGAAGAGATAAAAAAGATACCAATGTATTAATCGCTGGTATTAATGGTCATATCTGTGATCACTGCATTCGCCAAGCTAATGGTATAGTGGTGGAAGAGATGGATGTGAAGGAGAAAAAAGAGCTTAGTAAATCACTGAAGCTGGTAAAGCCTCGTGAGATTAAAGAATTTTTGGATCAATATGTAATTGGCCAGGATGAAGCTAAAAAAGTACTCTCAGTAGCGGTATACAATCATTACAAAAGATTGACAAATACCAATACCATAGAAGGTGATGTGGAGATTGAAAAATCAAACATCATGATGGTAGGGGAAACTGGTACCGGAAAAACTCTTTTGGCAAAAACCATTGCACGCATGCTTAATGTGCCTTTCACTATTGTAGATGCCACTGTGCTTACAGAGGCTGGTTATGTGGGAGAAGATGTAGAAAGTATTTTGACACGTCTTTTGCAAGCTGCCAATTATGATCTAAAAGCTGCTGAGCGCGGAATTATCTTTATTGATGAGATTGATAAAATTAGCCGTAAGAGCGATAATCCTTCCATAACTCGTGATGTGAGTGGTGAAGGTGTACAGCAAGCTTTGCTTAAACTTTTGGAAGGAACTAAAGTAAACGTGCCACCACAAGGGGGACGTAAGCATCCTGATCAAAAATTTATTGAAGTTGACACGAGTAGCATCTTGTTTATTGCTGGTGGTGCATTTGATGGAATTGCTCGTCATATTGCCAAAAGGCTAAATACGCGTTCTGTAGGTTTTCATAATACAAAACAACGCGAGACAGTGAGTACTGCTAATATGCTTAAGTATATCGCACCTCAGGATTTGAAAACTTTTGGTCTTATCCCAGAATTGATTGGTCGTATTCCGGTGCTTACTCACTTAAACCCTCTTGAGAAAGAAACTTTGAAAGAGATTCTTACTAAGCCAAAAAATGCAATTATGAAGCAGTACGCTAAGTTGCTTGAGTTGGATAGTGTGGAATTGGACTTTAAAGAAGAGGCTTTAGATTATGTGGTAGATAAAGCCATGGAATATAAGCTTGGTGCTCGTGGATTGCGTTCTATTATTGAAACGATTCTTACCGATGCCATGTTTGATTTGCCTAGCCATGATGAAGAAATCACCTTGGTAGTAGATGAAGAATATGCTTCACAAAAAATGGAGAAAATGTCCTTGAAAGCTTTGAAAGCTGTAGGGTAGTTACTCTTTAAATATATTTAGCTTATTGGCCTTCAGGAAATCTATTTTTTCCTGGAGGCTTTTTTTGTTTCCGTTGTGCTTCAATGGTAAATTCGTTTTGCTCTTGCAGTTATTATATGTGTTTCCCTGCAGCAGACATTTTTCCCAATCCTTTATATTTTTGGATAAAGTAATAATCCTTTCGGTGCGTGCGGGCATGGGGGTAAATTGAAACCTTAGGATGACGGAGGTAAAAACAACAAGTAGAAAACCTTGCAGGTAGTAGCGATTAGTGATTTTGAGTAACATTAAGTAAACGCCAAAGACTAACGTCATAGTGACGGGGATGTAGCGCGAGGTAAGTGCATTGGCCATACCGATGTCTGCCCTTGAAATAATATTGGCAAGTATAAATAACAATGGGGGTACAATGAGTAAGCTAAAAATTGCGGATACACGCATGGGGTGAGCCCAAAGCGATCTCACATTCGATATTATTAAAAATGTAAAAACCGAAATACAGGCAAGTAGGATGTATGGCCAAAATATGGAACGTCCATTCAAGAGGAAGTTACAGCTAAGTAGAGTGCCGTATTCCAGGTAGTAAGAGATATCATTCGTTAATTCGGGTTTCATGGAGTGTACCTGTGATAGGCTTAAATAAAGCCATGCTATAATAGGTAAGGGTAAAAAGATAAAAAGCTTTTGATATTGCGCGGTTTTAATTAAAACCAAAGTCTGAATAGCTATAAAGCATACTGAAACAAAAAGAACGAAACCGCTGAAAATGCCAACGGCTGCAATAATTGAGAAGGCAAAAACTCGCAGAATATTAGGGCGTATATAATAACAAAGACCGAGCGCTAATGCAAAAAAGGGCATCAGCCCATGGATGTATGGGTTGAAGGTTACGGAAACTGCAGACTGGATAGTAATGAAAATACAAGGAATTAGAACATCCGTCCAATGCATTTTTTGGAAAATGAGAAATTTCAGCCGTAAGGCCATGAGCGCGCATACTACATAAATAGCGGCTTGCAGAAACATGTCCCACCGAGAATTCCAATCGCTTAGGTAGCTCGTAATAGAAAATAAAAGATAGGCAAAGCCCATGCGGTGAGGTCCATGCTGATAGGTAAAGCCTTCCCAAAAGGAGCTGGAATGAAAGAGCGGATCCAAACTGTACCATCGGTCATTATAAATAAGTACCGGGGCATTGACATCTATAAAACCAAATAGCTTGTAGCCAGTAATGAAAATCATTAATAAACAAGCTAAAATTTGGAGTTTGGTTATGTGTCTATATTTGGATATAGGTTTAGGTTCTATAACTTGGAGTATTGTATAAAGTCGAACGAATATTTATGCTTTTCATCTACTGGGTGATGAGTCCGACTAACTTCTTTCCATTGCTTTTCATCAAATGTTGGGAAAAAAGTATCACCATCAAATTCGCCATTTACCTCGGTAAGCTCCATAGTTTGAGCATATTTTAAGGCTTGTTTGTAAATCTCTCCTCCACCTATAATAAAAGGTTGGGAATCACCTTCAGCTTTTTGAATCCCTTCTTCGATGTTGTTTACCAAAATACAACCATCAGCTTTAAAGTCTTTTTGACGGGTAATTACAATATTGGTTCTGCCCGGTAATGGTTTGCCCATGCTTTGGTAGGTTTTTCTACCCATTATCACATGATGCCCTTTTGTCAAGTTCTTAAAATGCTTAAGGTCGTCAGGAAGGTGCCAAATAAGGTCGTTGTCTTTTCCGATCACACGGCCTTTGGCCATCGCAGCAATTATTGTAAGGTTCATCGTAGCAGTTTTAAATGTGGTTTTTAGCGAGTTGCAAAACTAAAATAGGAATTTATAAAAACACGTAGATTTAGTTTAAGACTATGTAATCACTATTGCAGTTTAGTGTTGATAGGAAGAGTGAAGCTCATTCGTACTGGTTCTCCTTTTTGCATGGCAGGTTTATCTACATCGGGAATTTCTGACACAACGCGAATTGACTCAAAATCCAATAGGGGGTGAACATTTCTAATCAGATCAATATTACCTATGCTGCCGTCCTTTTCAATAACAAAGTTTACATAGATACGTCCTTGAATGCCTTGCGTTCTAGCCTCGTCAGGGAACTGGAAATTGGAAGAAACGTGGGTTAAAATTTTCTGTTGAAAGCACTTCCTTGTTTCTTCCTTGCTGTTAGTGGAGTTTTCGCATCCAGCATAAATTGGAAAGCTGTTGTCCCTTTGTTTTTCTAGAACGATTCCAGTTTCAGAAACCCCTCTAATACTATCAATAGAGTAGGATTTTCCTTTGACTTGAATGGTGTCCAATTTGTCCATCCCTATGTGAGCTAAGTTTTTAAGGACATTTGAGGCTTCTTTCTTGGGTTTGCTGTTATAGTATTTGGCGCTAAACTCAAAAGTTTCATCAATATACATTCGTTTGGAGGAAAGGGTTCTTAAATACTTCAACCGTTTCTTTGCATATGAGCGATTGAAGGTATTGCCCATTTCTATTTCTATTACAAAATTTTCTGAATTCTGCAGAGTTGTACTGTCCGCCATTTGCAGTACCTTTCTATTGATGGCAGAAACAGCGCTATCAGTATAGGATTTGTTAAGGGGGAGACGAGTGGGGTCAACTCCAACTACTTTGCCATTTTGAAAGTAGAGGTTGTAGCGGGCATTGTCTTTTGGATATCGTTTTGAAATTTCCCAATCTGCTACATTCAGGACATACCTGAAACAGGCTTTTTTCCCTTTTTGGTTGAATGTGTTGCACTGAGAGACTAAAGGGAAGTAAATGGTGTTTTCAAAAGCTGTGTACTCATTAACATTCTTTGGTAGAGAAATTTTCCAACTCCAACTGTAAGTCTTGCCGTTGATGCTGGGTTTGAGCTTAGCGCTCAAAGCTCTAATCTGTTCTTTTGCCAATGTCAAGGTGATTGATGATGAGGTCACAAATTCATGACTAAATGTTACAACTCCAATATTATTTATTCTAAAAGACAGGTACAGGCTATCGGATACTATGTATCCCAACTTACTTTGAATTAGCTTGAAAGTTTGCTCTTCAAAATCCTGAAGTTTTTTATCGTTGCAATCCTGACTGTTGCAGTCAGTAAACTGAAGACCTTCTGCCTTGCTAAAAGCAAACGATAGTGTAAATAATAGTAAGAGGAGGTATTTCATCCCTTTGATTTTTAGTTGCTAACACGTTGAGGTGTCGGGTTACACAGCCACTACCGCTTTAATCGCTGGATATGGATCGTAATTCACCAATTCAAAATCTTCAATCTTAAAGTCAAAAATGCTTTTCACTTCGGGGTTGATTTTCATTTCAGGAAGTGCGCGTGGCTCACGACTGAGCTGTTCTTTTGTTTGCTCCATATGGTTAGAGTACAAATGCGCATCCCCAAAAGTGTGCACAAAGTCACCATACTCAAGGTCGCAAACCTGCGCTACCATCATGGTAAGCAAAGCGTATGAGGCAATATTAAAAGGCACACCCAAAAAGATGTCAGCGCTGCGCTGATACAACTGGCAGCTCAATTTTCCTTCGGCTACATAAAACTGAAAAAGGGTGTGGCACGGTGGTAACCCTGACTTTGCCATTACCGGAACGTCTTTAGGATTCCAGGCAGAAACTAAAAGCCTACGTGAGTTTGGGTTGTTTTTGATGTCTTCTATCAACTGAGAAATCTGGTCCACGCCTTCAAAGTTTCTCCATTGGCTGCCGTAAACCGGGCCAAGCTCGCCCCATTTTTTTGCAAAATCATCATCAGCTTTTACCTCTTCCACAAACTCCTTCATCTTGGCTTTCCACTCTGCGGAGTATTTGGGGTATTTTTCTTCCAGATTGTTTTGACGCAAGTAGCTTTGAAAAGGCCAGTCATTCCAAATATTTACTCCATTTTGAACCAAATACAGAATATTGGTTTCACCTTGCAAAAACCACAAAAGCTCATGAATAATAGACTTTAGGTGCACCTTTTTGGTAGTAACCAAAGGAAAGCCATCCTGAAGGTTGAAACGCATCTGATGACCAAAAACGGATTGGGTTCCTGTCCCTGTACGATCGCCTTTAAAAACGCCTTCGTCCAACACTCTCTGCATCAATTCGTGGTACTGCTTCATGGTAATTTTGCTTTGGTGGTAAAGATAATTTAAGCCTTCAAAAGATTGAAAGTTTCCGTTAGAAGCTTATCAAAAAACGATTAACAATTTCAGGTAAAATGAAAGCGCTACTTGTACCTTTGGCACTTCAAAATTGAGAAGATGAAAAAGAAAGGACAGCTGATTGCGGGGCTAGTAGTGTTATTTCCATTGGTTTTTTTCCTTACCATGGCAATGGGGAGTAATAATATGGCGATTACCGAAGACATGCTAGTCATCGAGGGGGCAGGAGGTTTGGATATTCCTTTGAATGAAATCTCAAAAACTGAGCTTATCGACTCACTCCCCGAAATGACCAATGCCGGAAGTTTTTCTTTGGGTTTGGTTAAAAAAGGGAACTTTCAGCGGGTGAATGATGCGGAAATAGTGCGTGTGATAAAAAATAATAGCACCACCTGGATTCATCTTTTTACAGATAGACAAGAGGTGTATTTTAATTTGTCAGCCGATAAGGATACCGAGAAGTTTTACAAAGAGCTTGAAACTGCTTTGATCAAAGAATGATTCAGCCCCACTGGGGTTGCTGATTGGTTGAGGTAATAATCTATTGACATGGAAAGCCTTGGGCTTTCTTTATCCTGGTAGAACGAGATGTTTTAATTCAGCAGGAATAAAGTCTGAAATCTACAATCTAGCATCTGAAGCCTGGATATTAATTCGCACTCCTGCGATCTATCTCATCACGGATTCGTGCTGCCAACTCATAATCTTCATTGTTCACAGCTTCGTCCATCATTTTGTGGAGCTGGTCCGAATTTTTGGATTTTAAATCAGAAGTGCTTTTTGGAGCAGGTGTGGTTTCAGCCGCTGCCTCTTCTGTTTGTATTGTAGATTTTGGTGCACTTGGAGCCTTGCCTGTCCCTTGGCCTTCTTTTAGAATAATTCCAGCTTTGTCCAATATATCTTTATAAGTGAAAACGGGGCAATCAAAACGTATGGCGAGAGCCACAGCGTCCGAGGTGCGGGCATCCAGCACTTGCTCTTGTCCATTATTTTCACAAACCAGGATGGAGAAAAATACTCCATCCTGCAATTTGTGAATTATAACTTCCTTGAGTTTTATTTGGAAAACGTCTGCAAAATTTTTGAAAAGGTCATGCGTCAGTGGACGTGGAGGGTTTACTCCTTTCTCGAGCGCAATTGCTATAGATTGTGCTTCAAAACCACCAATAATGATTGGTAAGCGTCTTTCACCATTTTCTTCGCCAAGTACCAGAGCATAAGCCCCAGACTGGGTTTGACTGTACGACAGACCTTTGATGTGCAAACGAACTCTATCCATTAATTCTCGGCCTTAAATTTTTTGATGGCCTCGGTAAGTTTTGGAACCACATCAAAAGCATCGCCTACAATACCGTAGTCCGCAGCTTTAAAGAATGGTGCCTCTGCATCATTATTAATAGCAACAATAGTTTTAGAGTTGCTCACACCTGCAAGGTGCTGAATGGCGCCAGAAATACCGATAGCTATATAAAGGTCGGGATTTATTGCGATACCAGTTTGACCTACGTGCTCGGTGTGTGGTCTCCAGCCCATATCACTTACTGGCTTAGAACAAGCGGTACCTGCGTCAAGTACTTCGGCAAGTTCTTCAATCATTCCCCAGTTTTCAGGACCTTTCATACCGCGGCCTCCAGATACTACTCTTTCAGCTTCTGGTAATGGAATTTTACCTTTTACGCGATCTACATCGGTAACGTTGCTCTGTGGAACATCACCAACAGATACGCTTCCTTCGCTCATTTCTGCGCTTCCTTCACCTTCGGTTACACCTACTGAGTTAGGGATAAAAACTACAATGCGATTAGCTACATCGGTGCTATAGCTTACCAACCCTTTACTGCTAAATACACTTCTTTTTACCGTAAGGGGAGAAGTAGAACTTGGCATGTCGATTACGTTGGTAATCAAACCAGCTTCAGTTTGAATAGCTAGTACTGGTGCAACAGCTTTACCGTTAAAGGTTCCGCTGATAATATAGGTGTCACCACCATTTTGGCTGGCTACGTCTTTTAGTGCAGCAGCTACCTTGTAGTTATTAAATTCTGTAAAGTCACCACCCTTAAGGTTGATCACTTTGCTAAGGCCATATTTTCCGATTACAGAAGCGTCATCGCTAATATCACCAAAGGTTACACCGATGGCTTCAGTGCCCATCATCTCTGCAGTTTTTGCAGCATACTGAGCAGCTTCAAAGGTGTTTTTCTTAAACTTTCCTTCCCAATTTTCGAGATATACTATTACTGACATGTGTCTTTAAAATTTTTGGTGATTATATAACCTTCGCTTCGTTGTGCAACAGGCTTACTAATTCTTCAACGTTATCGGCATCAATCATTTTTACCGCGCTTTTTGGAGCTGGCTTTTCAAATGATCCTACGCTTGTTTTGTGGTCAGCATCTACTGCTGGACGCACTGCCAATGGCTTAGTACGTGCGCTCATAATACCACGCATGTTTGGAATTTTAAGGTCTTTCTCCTCAACCAAACCTTTTTGTCCGCCAACTACTAATGGCAGGCTAGCGCTAATTTTTTCTTTACCACCATCAATCTCGCGGATAAGAGAAGCTTTCTCGCCTTCTACCTCAAGACCCATGCAGGCGTTGATAAATGGAATATTCAACATTGCGGCAAGCATACCGGGCACCTGGCCACCATTGTAATCGATAGATTCTCTACCGGCAATGATCAAGTCATAATTATTTTCTTTGGCTACAGCTGCAATTTGCTGCGCTACAAAATATCCGTCAGTTGGATCTGCATCAATGCGGATTGCATCATTGGCGCCAATGGCCAAAGCTTTACGCAAAGTAGGCTCGGTTTCGGCTCTTCCTACATTTAGCACGGTTACCGTAGCACCTTGCTTTTCTTGCAACCAGATGGCTCTGGTTAAACCAAACTCATCGTACGGATTGATTACAAATTGTACTCCCGCTTTGTCAAACTCCTTATTGTCGCTTGTGAAATTGATTTTGGAAGTAGTATCTGGTACGTGACTAATACAAACTAATACCTTCATATGATAGACATGAAATTGATTATAAATAAGAGGATGGCGAAAATAGCTAAAATGCCGCAGTGAAAAAAGCTACACGCTATTATATAAGGTTTACAATTATAGGGCGGGGTATGTTTATAAATTTCTAATTTAGCGACCGATTTTTAAAACGAGAGATGAGCAGAATAATTCAGTTTCGTGAAGCCGTGGCAGAAGCCATGAGCGAAGAGATGCGCAGAGACGAGAACGTATACTTGATGGGCGAAGAGGTAGCCGAATACAACGGTGCCTACAAAGCTTCAAAAGGTATGCTTGACGAATTTGGTCCTAAAAGAGTAATAGACACCCCAATTGCAGAGCTTGGTTTTGCAGGTATAAGCGTGGGTGCGGCTATGAATGGCCTTCGTCCCATAGTAGAATTTATGACCTTCAACTTTTCGTTGGTGGCTATTGATCAAATAATAAACAACGCTGCCAAAATGTACCAGATGTCTGGTGGGCAGCTTAATGTGCCAATCGTATTCCGTGGGCCTACGGCTTCTGCTGGTCAGCTAGGAGCTACACACTCACAAGCTTTGGAGAGCTGGTATGCCAACACTCCAGGTCTTAAGGTTGTGGTGCCTTCCAATCCTTATGATATGAAGGGGCTTTTGAAATCCGCTATCCGTGATAATGATCCGGTATTGGTGATGGAGAGCGAGCAGATGTATGGCGACAAAGGCGAAGTACCTGAAGAAGAATACTTGGTAGAAATTGGTAAAGCCAATGTGGTGCGCGAAGGAAAAGATGTAACCATCGTTTCTTTTGGTAAGATTTTGAAGGAAGTTTACAAAGCTGCTGATAAATTAGCCGAAGATGGTGTAGAAGCAGAAGTTATTGATCTTCGTTCTGTACGTCCTATTGACTACGCTACCGTGTTGGAATCTGTAAAGAAAACCAACCGTATGGTGTTTGTAGAAGAGGCCTGGCCTCTGGGTTCTATCGCTACAGAAGTAACTTATGTAGTGCAGCGTGAAGCTTTTGATTACCTAGATGCCCCAGTACGTAGAATTACCACTGCTGACACCCCAATGGCTTATGCACCTACTTTGGTAGAAGCATTTTTGCCACAGGTAGACCAAATCATAGAAGCCGTAAATGGTGTGATGTACAAGAAGTAGAAATACTTTTTTATAAATATTGAAAAGCCCTCTTGGTTTAAACTGAGAGGGCTTTTTGTTTTTTGCAAAACATGGACGTTTCCAGCTATTTAGACACACACACAAAATCCGTTTATGCAGGTAAGTTATTTGCACAATGATGTGAAGGTTTAGGGGATTAATATCACCACCTTTGGACAAGACATAGATCTGCCTACATCTAAAGGATCATCAAGAAATTTTAATCTAGGTAGGCACATGGTAGTCCGATTATGTCACCTTCCATGTATTATGGGAGCTAATCTTACATTAAACAGTTATTATGGAAAATAGATACAGAGAGGGAGAGGTGGTTCACTCAAAAGCGAACCCAGAGCAGAAACTGATTGTAAGACGCTACGTTGATAGAATATACTATTGTAAAATTCAGGACGATTTGGATCACAAGGATGTAGTTTATTTTGAGCGAGAACTGGAAACTGATACGATAGCTTAAATCTAATTCATTGAGTTTTTTGAAGTGTGGTTCAGAAAATTTATGTGCTCTATGATATTTAATTGCTTACTTCTAAACGCTCCCGATTTATAAATCCTGAGGGCAGAAATTTGTAGGGCTGAATTTCGAGCTAACTACACTACTATCAAATTTTCTTTTACATTTGAAAGCCTCCTGAAACTCCGGGAGGCTTTCTAATTCATAACCTAGGGTGATTTTCCCTACCTAAATTAACATACAAATATGAACGACTGGTTACTTTATCTGATCCCGGCTTTAGGGGTTGTTGGAATCATTGTAATGCTTATTAAATCTGCCTGGGTATCTAAGCAAGATGCGGGAGATGCTAATATGAAAGAGTTGGCCGGCTATATTGCCGATGGAGCTATGTCTTTCCTTAAAGCAGAATGGAAGGTGATGAGCTATTTTGTAATTATTGCCGCTATTCTTTTGGGCTATTCCGGAACTTTGGTAGAGCACTCAAGTCCTGTTATCGCTATATCATTTGTTATTGGAGCTGTTCTTTCTGCTTTGGCAGGATATATAGGTATGCGTATCGCTACAAAATCTAACGTAAGAACCACCCAGGCTGCACGTACCAGTTTGGTACAAGCCCTCAAAGTTTCATTTACCGGAGGTTCGGTAATGGGCCTTGGTGTTGCCGGTCTTGCAGTAATTGGTATGGGGAGTCTGTTCATCGTATTCTATAATATGTTTGTGCCTGAAGGAGCATTGATGACGGGTCACGAAATGAAAACAGCCATTGAGGTATTGGCAGGGTTTTCATTAGGAGCTGAGTCTATTGCGCTTTTTGCCCGTGTGGGTGGTGGTATTTATACCAAAGCCGCTGACGTGGGTGCCGACCTTGTAGGTAAAGTAGAAGCTGGTATTCCTGAAGATGACATTCGTAATCCTGCAACTATTGCTGATAATGTGGGTGATAACGTAGGTGATGTGGCTGGTATGGGCGCTGACCTTTTCGGTTCTTATGTAGCTACTATTTTGGCAACAATGGTTTTGGGTCAGGAAATTTCATCAGCTGACAATTTTAATGGAATGGCACCAATCCTTTTACCAATGGTAATTGCAGGGATGGGACTTATCTTTTCTGTGATATCCATGTTGTTTGTTCGTATTAGCAATGAAAATAGCTCAGTACAAAATGCGCTAAATATTGGTAACTGGTCATCTATCATCATGGTGGTGATTGCTTCTTATCCACTTTGTCTTTGGATGCTTCCGGAAAGTCTTTCATTGAGAGGGTATGATTTCTCGAATCTTGATGTTTTCTGGGCTATTCTGGTAGGTTCCATAGTTGGTGCGTTGATGAGTTGGATTACCGAGTTTTATACCTCTATGGGTAAAAAACCAGTGAATAGTATTATTCAACAATCTTCTACAGGTCATGCTACCAACATTATCGGTGGTTTAGCCATGGGTATGCAGTCTACTGTAATTCCAATTTTGATTTTGGCTGCCGGTATTATTTCATCTTATTCTTTTGCAGGATTATACGGAGTGGCAATTGCCGCAGCTGGTATGATGGCTACTACCGCTATGCAGCTGGCTATTGATGCATTTGGCCCAATTGCGGATAATGCAGGGGGTATTGCTGAGATGAGTGGTTTGCCAGAAGAAGTTCGTGGACGTACAGATAACTTAGATGCTGTAGGAAATACTACCGCTGCTACTGGAAAAGGTTTTGCCATTGCTTCTGCTGCACTTACGGCCTTGGCACTTTTTGCCGCTTTTGTGGGTATTGCAGGTATCGAAGCAATCGATATTTATAAGGCGCCAGTTTTGGCAATGTTATTTGTGGGAGGGATGATTCCTTTCATCTTTTCGTCATTGGCAATTTCGGCTGTAGGCCGTGCGGCCATGGCTATGGTGCATGAAGTAAGACGTCAGTTTAAGGAGATTCCCGGCATTATGGAATACAAGGCTAAGCCTGAGTACGAAAAATGTGTTGAAATTTCTACCAAAGCATCTATTCGTGAAATGATGCTACCTGGTGCCATAGCTTTGATTACGCCAGTTCTTGTTGGTTTTGGTTTTAAAGATGTATTCCCAGAAACTTCTTCAGCAGAAATGCTTGGTGGATTGCTTGCCGGAGTTACCGTTAGTGGTGTGCTTATGGGGATTTTCCAGAATAATGCTGGTGGTGCCTGGGATAATGCCAAGAAATCATTTGAGCAGGGGGTAGAGATTGACGGTAAAATGGAATATAAAGGTTCTGAAGCACACAAAGCTTCTGTAACTGGAGATACTGTGGGTGATCCTTTCAAGGATACTTCCGGTCCTTCTATGAACATACTTATCAAATTGATGAGTATAGTTTCGTTGGTAATCGCACCTCATTTGAATACAGGAGAGGCTAGTCACAATATGAATGGTCATGCAATGTCGGGTGATGTTCAAGGATCTATAATGATAGTTCTTCAAGACGGAAGAGTTGGTTCGGCCACAGTTTCAGAAATTGAATATGCATCATTAGAGGGCGATCGTATTTATGAGTTAAAGTTTGAAATGCAAACTCTAGGATCTCCAGATCAAAAGGATATGACTGGTTTTGAGTCAGCTCAGGTTTTTGTTCCAGGTGCGGCTAGCTATTTGAATGGCTTCATTACGGGTAGCGCTTTGGTGCGAAGTGAAGCTGGTGAAATTCCAGCTATTATTGAAGTAACAGTGACCCATGATAAAGTGGTGAGTGGTCGAATTCATCTTCGATAAAAGAAAAGGATTAACGTTATTAAAAAGACCTTCCATTAAGGAGGGTCTTTGCATTTTGTAATAAGGCTGCAGAGAGTATTACACTATCTTTGACAGCTTATTAAGAGAGGAAAATGGGGTATAAAACTTCGATGAAAAACTGGGAAGGCTTGGCGCAAAATGATGCTTTGTGGTCTATCCTTACCGATAAAAAACTAAGAGGTGAAAAGTGGGATAAGTCTCAATTTTTTAACTCGGGGAAACAAGAGGTAGAAAACATTTTAGCTTACCTAAAGGAGCAGCAAGTTCAGCCCGTAGACTTTGAATTAGTAATGGACTTTGGCTGTGGTGCTGGTCGTATTTCACGCGCACTTTCTCAGCATTTTAATAAAGTGGTAGGAGTGGATGCCAGTCCTACTATGATTACCTTGGCAGAAAAAGAAAACGAAGAATTTGCCGATAAGGTTAGTTTTAAGCTTAATCAAGTTGAAGATTTAGGGCAATTTCCTGACAACAGCTTTTCAATGACCTTTACTGTAATTACGCTTCAGCACATACCTTCAGCGCAGTCGGTTGGTTTTATTACCGAATTTATACGATTGATAAAACCAGGAGGATTGGCCGTGTTTCAAATCCCTACTAAAGATGTTAGGAAATTTAGTTTAATGCAGCGCATCCGTACTTTCTTGAGAATAAGAGAGCGCCTTGCTTTAATTGGTATTGGAAAAGGTTTTAATATGGATATGCACCCTGTAAGTGAAGGTGCGATAAATCAATTAGTAAAGAAAGCCGGTGGAGAAATTAAGCTAGCTGTGAATACTAATCAAACTGAGCCAGATTATAATGGTGATGTGAAATTTCTGAAAGACGATGAAGCTGCATCCGGATATCTAAGCAGGCTTTTTGTAGTCACTAAGAGCTGATGGCCTAAAGGAGTTATTGGCATTTGCGATAAGCATAGCAAAAAAGTAGGCAAAGAAAAGTGTGCCGGCTTGCCTTTCAAGCATCGATTCTGTAATAAAACTTGTTCCCAGAATGAAGAGCATAGCGTACCCCAAAAACGAATACTTTCCCATTTTTATAAAAGGCCAGAGAAAGGCCATTACTAAGAAGGTGAGGCCAAGTATTCCCAAAGCTGCCCAATGTTGTAAGTAGGTGTTGTGGTAATTGTAATTTGTTTCTCCTAAAGTATAAGGTCTATTGCCGCGCCAAAACTTGGCTGTTTCCAGCTTTAAATATTCATTTAGTTCATTGTCTGCTGAGCCAAGACCTACGCCCTGTAAAGGATTTTGTTCAATCACTTTCATCGCGTCACGCCATATAAATACTCGGTGGTTGGTTTGATAATCATCGCTTTTGCCTTCATAAACCATCCATTCCCTGTAAGTTTCAATTATTCTTTTTTGAGAACCGGGTATGATTAAAGCCAAACCAACAATACCCCCGAGCGCAATCATTTGGTAAATTAGGAGTTTTTTCCAGCTCTTTTTGTTGCCAAAATACCAAGTGATAAATATGATAGATATTAATAAGAATGTTACAATTTGCATACGTGCCGCACCTACATATATAGCGGCTGCTAAAGCAGAAAGTGAGAGAAAGAATATTACTTTTTTGCCAAAAGCTTTGGGTCTTGCTTTAAGATAGTAATAGAGTAGGATTATAAAAGCGAAACTACAATACATGGTAAAGTAGTGCACGGCAATAAGGTGGTAGGCTACAAAGTTTTGATGATAAAGATAGTTTTGTGAGGGATCTAAAGCTTGGCGGTAAAGCCCGATAGAAAAGAGAACCAAACAGCTCAATGCTGTAGAAAAGGCAAAGGTGAGGAGCCAATGTTTGTAGTGCTTTTGTCCAAATTTGGCAGAGGTACCTAATGCAAGAGGCAGTAATAAAGTAGGCATTTTTAATACCATCAGGCGCCCCCACGTGTCTTTGTCTTCAGTGTAAAAATAGCTCAATGCCCCCAGTAGGTAAAGTCCTGAAACAAACCAAAGCGGAACATTTTTCTTAAAACAGAGCAATGCCTGTTTAGGCCTGAATGAAATCAGCCAACCCAACAAAATGCCAATAATACCAATGGTGGGAGATAGTGCTCTGAACTGAAAAGGCAGTACTGCAGCAAAGTATATCATGCTGAAATACATTATTTTCTCTCCTACAAGGTATCTGGTGTGTGGCTTCAAGTACTGGTATTAGAAATCTAAAACGATGAAATAGCACTCATTGGTACGACTGCTTCGGACTAATTTTAGAAAAGTCCGTTTAGCTCAGCATCTATGCGATTTATAATTTCTCCCAGATGCTCAGGGTTATGAGCGAATTTGTTTTCATCTACATTTATAACAAGTAGCTTTCCTTTGTCATAACTGCTAATCCAAGCTTCGTAGCGCTCGTTTAGCCTATTCAAATAATCCAAACGAATATTGTTTTCATAATCGCGGCCACGCTGCTGAATTTGCCCCACCAAGGTAGGTACGGATGCACGTAAGTAAATTAACAAATCGGGTGCTTTTACAAACGATTCCATAAGGTGAAAAAGCGAGAGGTAATTTTCATAATCACGGCTAGGCATAAGGCCCATAGCATGCAGGTTGGGGGCAAAGATGTGCGCATCCTCGTAAATGGTTCTATCCTGCACCACGTTTTTGCCCGAGTCATGAATCTCTTTTACCTGCTTCAATCTAGAATTGAGGAAGAATATCTGCAAGTTGAAAGACCAGCGCTGCATTTCGCGGTAAAAATCATCCAAGTAAGGGTTGTTGTCAACCTCTTCAAACTCAGGTTCCCAATGGTAATGTTTTGCTAATAATTCTGTAAGAGTGGTTTTTCCTGAACCTATATTGCCGGATACTGCGATGTGCATGAATCTTCTGAAATTATAATTGTGAATAGAAGGCTAAAATGACGTGTGTGCAAATTTTGCCTAACGCACAAATCTACCATTTTACATTAATAAGAGAAGCCCAAAATCGTGATATTACTGCTTTGAGATGCTTGCCGGAAGCTGATATACACCAATGCCTTCTTTGTTGCTGGTATAAAGTCGCTTACCCGCCACTCGTACATTTTTTAAATCCTTATCCTTTAAGTCAATAGCATCAACTTGAGAAGTAGTTAGACTGTATAAAAATACCTTCCCCCCCTGCACATAGTAAAGCTCCTTTCCTTGCACGCAAAAGGATTCCACATTTTTTATGGGAATGGTTTTTTGAAGAGAGCCCAGTGCGTCAAAAAGTAAAATACCCTTTTCGGGAATGTTTAAATACACTTTGTTGATGGTACTAATCATGCTATGAGGCATATTCTCTGCCCCAATAATCTGTGTGATGTTCAGGCTACTATTCACCACCTTTTTTGACTGTAGGTTAAAAAGGTACATTTTGTCGGTGCCTTGGTCGTAAAACCACACATTGTCCTGATCGGCAAAAGAAATAAAGAGTACATCCAGAAAACCGTAATCGTTAAAATTGATAGCGGTGCTGGCGTTTAATCTATTGTCAACCACTACCACTTCATTCCAGTCTTTGTAAAAAATATAAGGATTCAAGGCGTTCATTACGTCAACCTGATTGATGGTGCCTTTTAAAGGATTGCTGTAGGAGTACAATTGCTTGTAAGTGGGGTCATACTTTCGCAATTCAGCATTATTTACCACGTATAAATTTTGAAACTGATCTACATAAAAATTGTCTAGTTTGCTAAGCTTATAACTGGCAATTGGGACATTAACTTCACTTTGCGCAAAGCAGGTGACTGTGGAAAATAAGATAGCTAAAAGTGTGGATCGAATCATCCTACTTCTTGTAAAGAGTTCATGGCTAATAACTCTTCCAAGTGAGTTCTATTGTTGCTCAAGCGCGGTACCTTGTGCTGTCCACCAAGTTTTCCTTTTGACTTTAACCAATCATAAAACAGGTTTTCGCGAGCAATGTGGAGTACCGGTGGACGCAAAGCCATGTCTTTATGACGCTTCGCTTCATAGTCACTATTTAGTTCTTTTAGTTTGGCGTCAAGTACCGTGTTGAACGTGTTTGAACAACTTGGTGTTTGAGTAAACTCAATGAGCCATTCGTGCGCTCCATTGCTATTATTACTCATATATACCGGAGCAGCCGTGTACTCCCTCACTTGCGCATTGGTAGCCATGCAAGCTGCATGTAAGGCAGATTCAGAATTTTCTACAATTAGCTCTTCACCAAAGGCATTGATAAAATGCTTGGTGCGACCCGAAACTTGTATGCGGTAGGGCAATGTGGAAGTGAATCTAACCGTGTCACCTAAAATGTAGCGCCAAAGCCCGGCATTGGTGGAAATTACTATTGCGTAGTTCTTCCCGATTTCTACCTCACTTAGCGGAATAGTTTCAGAGTCTTCTCCACAAAATTTATCCATCGGGATGAATTCATAGAAAATACCAAAGTCGAGCATTAGTAAAAGCTCTTCGCTATTTGCTTGATCCTGAATGCCAAAAAATCCTTCTGAGGCATTGTAGGTTTCTACAAAACTGAAATTTTGTTGAGGTATAATTTCTTCAAACTGTTTGCGATATGGGTTGAAGTTTACCCCACCATGCATATACATTTCAAGGTTTGGCCACACTTCATGCAAATTGGTAGCACCTGTTTTTTCTAAAACCTTTCTTGCCAAAATAAGCATCCACGAAGGTACACCCACAAGACTGCTCACATCCTCCTGAATAGTGGTATTTGCGATGGCTTCAATCTTGCTTTCCCACTCATTCATCAAGCTAATCTTGTTGTTAGGAGTGGTTCGCATTTCTACCCAAAAGGGTAAGTTTTCTATTATGATAGCTGATACGTCACCGTAAAAACTTTGATTTTTATGGTCATTGATAAATGAGCTGCCACCGAGGCGAAGGCTCATCCCTGAAAATATTTTGGTCTCCGGGTTGTTGTTGCAATAAATGCTCAACAAATCCTTGCCACCTTTAAAGTGGCAATCCTCAATGGCTTCCTGACTTACAGGTATAAATTTACTCTTGGCATCGGTGGTTCCACTGGATTTTGCAAACCAGCGAATTTCGCTTGGCCAGGTGATGTTTTGCTCACCCGCACGCATCCTGTCTACCTCCGGTTGTAAGGTTTCATAAAAGTGAAGGGGAACACGGGATTTAAATTCTTCGTAAGAAGTAATGCTTTCAAAATCGTATTTCTTGCCCCATTCTGTACCTTTGGCAGTATCCAAAAGCGTGAATAAAACCTCCTGCTGTACCTCATTGGGGTACTTCATGAAAAGCTCGATCTGATGAAATCTTTTCTTCATCCGCCAGCTAATAAAGGAGTTGACTAAATCGATTTTCATGTTTGGTGTTAATTAGTTTGAGACTACAATTTTAGCAAAATGCAATTAAATACAACACTTTCCAAAATGCCCGCTTACATTAATGGGCAGGTTCATTATCTATTAAAGACAGACAATGACTTTCTGAAAATAAATGACTGCATAGGTCGTGAATTTTCTATTGAGTTTGTTGGTGAAAAATATTGTGCGTCTTGTGGTAATCAATTTACGGATTTGTATCGAATGGGATTTTGTAAAAACTGCTTTTTTACGAGCCCTATGGCAGGTGAAAGTATTATTCGCCCTGAGCTTAGCCGTGCCCACTTAGATGAAGAAGATAGGGATTTAGCTTTTGAAAAAGGCTATCAGCTTCAGGAGCATGTGGTCTACCTGGCTAATAGTGGAGGTTTAAAAGTAGGAGTTACGCGCCAGCAGCAAGTGCCCACTCGATGGATTGACCAGGGTGCAGCACAAGCCATTATTCTTGCCAAAACCAGTAATCGCTATGAAGCGGGGATGATTGAGGTAGACATGAAAAATCATGTAGCTGATAAAACCGCTTGGCAGCGAATGTTGAAAAATGAAGATGCTGAGGTGAATTTGCTGGAAGAAAAGGAAAGATTGGCCGGATTGCTGAGTGCCGATTTACAGCATTTTGTGTGTGATGATAATGAGATTCATTCGATGGATTATCCAGTAGAGCACTATCCCACGAAAGTGAAAGCGATAAACTTGGATAAAAATGCGGAGGTGAAAGCTGTACTTCAGGGTATACGCGGGCAGTACTTAATATTTGAAGGTGGGGGAGTTCTTAATCTTAGAGGCCATACCGGTTACCGCGTGAAAATCTCATTTTAATAGAATGAAGAAGATTTGTCTTTAAAATAATACCTGTTCCAAATAGGGCAGGTAAGGCAATATTGAAAATCCAAATAATGAAGGAGGCGTTAATAAGCTCAGCTTCGCTGGCTAAAGAGCTGTCAAAAATATAGATGGCTAATGCTCCTTTTATAATAAAGTCTGCCGCTGCAAAAGTTGGAATCAAAGCTGTGATGAAATAAAAAACTATTACGGATAGGAATAATTCTATGCCCAGAATTTCCGGATTCCACATGGCTAGTAGGCCAATAAACTGCAAATTATAGCTCAGGTATTTTCCAATAGAAAGAAAAAGTAAGGTGATTTTTTCGCTGAGAATCGGTCGGTTATTCAATATGTATTTTGAAATATCCCATTTGCCTGCATTTCGCTCATTGAGCCATTTTTGAATTTTTAAAATGGAAAGATAGATGGTGATGAGCACTACAGAGATTAGTAGTATCCCCAGTAGAGCGTAGGTTAAAGTGATTTTTGATTCGTAATAAGCGAGTAGAAGTAATGCACTTCCGCCAAGGAGAAATTTGGTGATAAACCGTGGGAAGTGCGACCAGAATGTGAGGAAAACTGTTTTTTGCCTATCACCTTTTTGATTGAGCATTACATACCTTCCGGCTAATTCGCCACTATTGGCAGGTGTGATAAAAGCCAGGGCGTAGCAAATGAAGTTGGTTTTGAAGGCCCGCTTCAGGCTAATGGTTTCCACAAAGTTGTTGACCACTTGCCAAATGATAGCATCAAACAGAAGGTTGGCGACCCACAGGGCAAAAAATACTGAAAGATAAATGTAGGGGTCATGCCAGGTATAGGTGAAAACACCGTGGTATTCGGTGCTTTGCAACTTTGAAAATATGAAATAGACGGCTATTCCAATCAATACCAATTTCAGCAATAATTCCAAAGTGCTTTTTAGCCAGGCCTTGTTCATATTAAAAGTTGAGTTCTTCACCGGGTTCTAGCTCAAAGTATTTTCTAAAACCTATTACTATAGGATAGATTAGTGCTGTATCAGCTAACGCAAAAAGTATTTTAAAAAGCCACCCATCAGCTATAAGCCCAGTAATAAATGAAACTTCGACTACGCCCAGAAATATAATACCCACTACTAAGGTGGTGTCCACCAATTGAGAAATCACCGTAGAGAAATTGTTTCTAAGCCAAAGGTGCTTGCCTTTGGTCACTCTTTTCCAAAAGTGAAAAATGCGAATGTCTAAAAACTGAGCAGCCAGATAAGCTACCATGCTGGCCATTATTATTTTCCATGAGTTTTGAAAAACTGAGGAATAATCTTGCTCTGAAACAGGGCTGCTTTCTATAGCCGGAAAACTGTGTCCAACATATAGAATTCCCAAAACTAAAAGTGTAGAAAAGAAACCGGCAAGCACAACTTGGTTGGTGCGCTTACGTCCATATATCTCCGAAAGGATATCTGTAATGAGAAAGGTGATAGGGTAAGGCAAAACGCCTGCTGAAACTTGAAATACATGAAAGCCCATGTCTACTTCTACAAACTTATTGGCAATAAGGTTGCAAGTAACCAAAGAGGCTATAAACAAAGCAGCAAGCACGAGGTAAATAAACCCGGCTTGCTGCTGCTTTTTATTTTGAAGTGACTTCAAAGAAATAGATTAGTCTATTGTGAGGTCGTAACCAAGGTGGGTTTGATAACCCTGCATAGTTTTGGCATTTTCAGCCATGTCTATATAATTGGCGTAAGGTCCTAGTTTTTCTTTTATAAGCTTGGCCTCAAAATCTCCATTAATTTGCTTCATCAAACGTACAAATGGATCTTCCAGTTCTGGGTATTCTACTACGCGATATTCACTACCTTCAATGTTGGCCATGTTTTTCGCTATTTGAATAGCGTCTTCAAGGCCACCCAAAACATCCACCAGACCAAGCTCAAGTGCATCACGCCCAGAGTATACATGTCCACCGCCAATGCTGTCCACATATTCTTCGGTAAAACCACGACCTTCAGCTACGCGTTTTTTAAAGGTGCCATATACTTGGTCAACTTGTCTGATTAGCATGCGCATTTCAGAAGCTGTAAGCGTGCGGTCAATTGTTCCTAAGTCTGAATATTTGTTGGTTTTTACATTTTCAATATTCACCCCAAGGGTGTTGTGCATCAACTCCTCAGCAGTAAAGAAAAGACCAAAGGCACCAATACTACCAGTAACTGTGGTTGGTTGGGCAACAATAGTGTCAGCAAAGCAAGAAATGTAATAACCACCGCTGGCAGCCACGCTACCCATAGAAGCTACTACAGGTTTTTCTTTGCGTGCAAGGTCTACTTCTCTCCAAATAACTTCAGAAGCCAAGGCGCTACCACCAGGGCTATTTACGCGAAGTACTATGGCTTTTACTTTGTCATTTTTACGGGCCTTACGTATAGCTTCAGCAATTCTTTCAGAACCAATTTGGTACTCACTTCCTTTACCGCTCACAATGTCTCCTTGGGCAATTACCACAGCAATTTTATTGTCGTTGTACCCGCCTTTTCCAAGCTTAGCATCAGATGCATAAGTGTGAACAGAAACAAAGTCAATGTCTTTAATGTCATCTTTTCCAGTGGCCGGAAGCATCAGGTTTAACACTTCATCTTCATAAAGCGGGGCATCAATAAGGCCATTTTTAGCAGCGGTAATTGGGCTGGTAATAGCCATGCTGTCCGCCAGCGTATTAAGGGTATTGGCGTCAAGGTTTCTTGATTTGCTAATTTCAGCAAGGTAGTCGCCCCATACAGAGCTGATTAAATCTGAAAGTTGTTTTTCGTTTTCAGGGCTCATATCCTGACGAAGGAAAGGCTCCACAGCGCTTTTGTATTTATTGCCTGTAGCGCGAAGTACAACTGGTTTTACTCCAATTTTGTCCAGAGCATCCTTATAATAAGTTACAGAGGCGTTAAGACCATTCCACTCAAAAAATCCTTCAGGGTTCATAAAGATAGAATCAGCTTCTGAAGTTAAGAAAAGACCTTTTTGGGTCATTATTTCTGAATAGCTGTAAACAAACTTTCCACTTTCACGAAAGGTGCGAAGGGCATTTCTGATTTCCTCTAAAGTAGCATTTCCAGTCATTGGTATGCCTCCTTTAAGATAAACACCAACAATGTTGTCATCATTGGCTGCAGTTTTTAAAGAAGCTAAGATGTCATTCAGCCCTAGTGGAAAAGATGGCTCTTGGCTCAATGGGTTAAAAGCTCCAAAAGGATTGTCATCGGCTCGTTCGTAGATTACATTATTAAGGTTAATGGTAAGAACGGATCCTTTTTCAATCACTACTTCTTTATTTGCCAATGAGGCAAAAGAAGCAAGAATGATAAAGCCGATAAAAAGCAAGATGGCTCCACCTAAAATGGTAGCCAATAACATTTTTAGAAAAGTCTTCATGTATCAGGTGGTCTATGATTAGTTTTGACGCAATTATTCGCAATATTATTAAACAATCCCCATTATCCGCATATTTTGAAAGGCAAAGATTATAAGGCTTGTTTGCTTTTAGGAGGAAACATGAACGATGTTCAATCCACTTTTGTTCAGGTTTTGGCACAAATGGAAGAGTTCTCAGATGTGCTAAAAGCATCTGGACTTTATAAAACAAAAGCCTGGGGGATGGAAGAGGGTACACCAGATTTTATCAATCAAGCCGTGATTGTGGGTACTCCACTGAAACCTGAAGCATTGTTAAGCAAGCTTCAACAAATAGAACTGGACTTTGGAAGGGTTAGGAAAAATGGGGACGACTATGAGTCTAGGACCATTGATATTGACATTATCTTTTTTGAGGATTATATAATAAGGAGTGAAATTTTAACAATTCCTCACCCTAGAATGCAAGAGAGGAACTTTGTGTTAGTGCCTTTGGTAGAAATTGCTGAAAATTGGAAGCATCCAGTTTTAGGCAAATCGGTGAAGCAAATCTTAGAGGAAAGCATCGATTCTCTGGAGGTAATAGCTGTGGATGAATCGTAAAGCTTAAGATCAACAATGCGGAAGCTGAGTGGGGTGAGAAGTGTTAACCCATGTTTTTGTTAGAAAATATCACAAGAATTTCAGTGAAAATTTGGCTAAAAGATGCTGATTTTGACTAGTTAAAAGTAGAATTGCACTATAGTTTAAAGCGCTATCTTCTGTTTTTAAAACAGCTGTATGTAGCTATGGTAGGGCTTTATATGGTGGAAATTAATCTTTACATGGAGAAAGGCCTCGGAGTAATGAACAAATAATAATCTAAATTGTCATAAAAACGTTTTGTAGTCTCCACTTATTTATATTTTTGCCAAGACTTCTAAAAGGGTCTAGCTGCAAGAAGTCTGAAATATTATGAACCAAAATAGTTACCTAAAATTGATTTTTATGAAAAAGTATAGTTTACTCTTAATGTTAGCTATGGGAGTATCATTTGCCTCTGCTCAGACTACTGAGAAGATTGGTGATGCTCACGTATCTAATTACCGTGATTGGGCCGTTGGGGTGCATGTGGGAAACATGTTTACCGGTGGAGACCTTTCTAGCTTTAGTTTTAATGACGAAGACAATGATTTCCAATTTGAGCTAGGATTCGGTCTTGACGTTACAAAATACCTTAATAGTGTTTGGGGTATTAAAGCACAGGGAATGTACGGTAACATTTCTGGAACCAATGGATTAAATAGTTTTGAAAGCAAGTATTTCGATTATAGCTTAAACGCTGTAATGAATCTTAACTCACTTGTACTTAGAGCTAAGCAAAATGATAGAAGATGGGCAACTCTAGTGTCTTTGGGTATCGGAATGTCTCAAACTCAGGCTCTTCGTTCTTTCAACGGTGTTGAGGTAGCTCAGTATGGTAAAGTAGGTGACGAGAACTGGACTAATGAAGTTTTCATCCCTATGGATGTTACTTTTAAGTACCGTTTGAGCAACCTATTGGATCTTGATTTTGGTGTACAAGGAAAATACCTTTTCTCTGATATCGCTGATGGATTTGCAGGAGGACGTAACAACGATATGATTGTTTACAGCCATGTAGGTCTTAGCTTCAACTTTGGAGGTCCAAAAGAATCTACCGCTGTGATTTATACAAACCCACTTGACGGAATGTATTTTGACCTTGCTGAGGTTAAAGATAATTTCGACCAACTTACCACTGATGATGATAAGGATGGTGTGAATAACTACTTTGACAAAGACAACAGCACTCCAGAAGGAGCTGTGGTTGATGGAAGTGGTAAAGCTCTTGACGTAGATCAGGATGGTATTCCTGATAACATGGATGAAGATCCATTTACTGCTAAAGGTGCTAAAGTTGATGCTAACGGTCGTGCAGTTGATTCTGACGGTGACGGTGTAGCTGACTACATGGACAAAGAAGCTAACACTCCAGCTGGAACTATGGTGAACTTCCAAGGTCAGACTATCAAAGGTGGAATGGATAATGCGTTTATCCCTTCTGTATACTTCTCTTTCAACAGCGCGAGTATTTCTGCAGCTAACCACCAACGTTTAGCTACAATCGCTCGTTTGATGAAAAACAATCCAAATACTAAGATTGTAGTTACTGGTTCTGCTGACCCAAGAGGATCTGAAGAATATAACAAGAACCTTGGTATGAGAAGAGCTGAAGCTGTGAAGAAACAACTTTCACAAGTTTACGGTATCGATGAAGCAAGAATTGAAGCTAAGTCTGTAGGCGAAAGCGAGCAATTTGCTAACGGTCGTAACGATATCAACAGAAGAGCTGATATTACCATTAAGTAATTATATATAGTATATAATACAGTGTCCCGTCCTAAATAACCGATACAGGTTTTTATATAGATTAAACATAGTAATTAAACCTTGGTGAAGCTAGCTTCACCAAGGTTTTGTTTTTTATAGGATTTTATTTTGACCTGATCTTGTTTATGCATTTGTTCTGGAGTGTTCATTTGGCAGGAGAGGTGTGGCCTTTGTTTATTATAAATGCTTACACTGTCTTCCACCAAAGGCTTCATGATGTCTAGTTTATCGGCCTTTACTACTTCAATAAATTCTTGCTTTAAAATACCGTTTATACGTTCCGCTATGGCGTTGGCATATGGGTCATAAGACTCTGTCATGCTACAGGTTATTTTGGCTTTAGCCAGTTGTTTTTGGTAATCGGTGCTACAATATTGTAGGCCTCTGTCTGAGTGATGGATCAGAGGTTGGCTAGGGTATTTTCGATTTTTGATAGCTTGCTTTAAGGCAGATAGCGCACCATCCACACTCAAACTGTTTGATACATTGTAGCCTACTATCTTTTTTGAGTAGGCATCGGTAACTAGAGCCAGGTACATGGGGTTTTCTCGGGTACCCACATAAGTTATATCGGCCACCCAAAGCTGCTCTGGCCGGGTAATGGGTAAGTCTGCAATCACGTTTTTGTGTTTGCGGAACCTATGGTGTGAGTTGGTGGTAATATGGTATGATTTCTTGGGTTGTATTAACATGTGATTTGCTTTTAGAATGTGGAACAATTTATCGCGACCCACGCCCAGTGCTTGCAGCTCTGGCTGTAGCAAGTGGTAAAGTTTACGTGTGCCTAGCCGAGGCATGGACATGCGCTTTTCCTGCACGAGTGATACTACTTTTTGCGCACGTTGCTTTTTGGCTTCTTCGGCTTTAATGGCGCGATAATAAACTTGACGGCTATACCCGAACAATCTACAGGTAGCCGTTAGGCTTTCTTGGTAGTGTTCTTTGTATTGGTTGACTGTTCGGGTAAGGAGTTTTTTCTGATTGGAATATTGTACTCTTTCTCGGCTATATCTATCATCATATCAAAGATGATCGCCTTTTTGTCGGCTCGTTCTATTTGATGTTCCAGCTGCTTTTTCTGCTTTTCTAATAGCCGAACTTTTTGCTCTAGTTCCATCAGTTTTTGTTCTGGAGTTTTGGGCATTTGTATTGGAGTTTGATTTTCCCAATCAAAGTTACCATACTTTCTTAACCAACTCAGCACAGTACTGCGAGCCTGAATGCCATATTTTCGGACTGCTCCATGCTGACTTAACTCGCCCCGTTCTATTTCTTGGACAACTTGCAGCTTGAAGTTTAAGCTGTAATCTTTTTGTGTACGCTTTACGTAGCCATTGTCTTTCATAAGGTTACAAATTTGTGTAACGCTATTTCAGGACGTGACACAGGTAACTTATAAAAAATCCCCCTCGGCTGATGCTGAGGGGGATTTTTCATTTAGAAGGGTGGAGGAAATTTGTATGGAAGAAGCAGAGGTTTGCTGCTTTAGATAAAACGTTGGGCAGCTTGCCAAAGGGCTATTCCAGCACTTACAGAAATGTTTAAGGAGTGCTTGGTGCCAAACTGTGGAATCTCAATAGCGAAGTCGCAAAGAGCAAGAGCTTCATTACTCACACCTTTTACTTCGTTGCCAAAAATTAAAGCAACTTTATCGTGCTGTTCAAAGGGAAACTGCTCTAAAGAAATAGCTCCACTGGTTTGCTCGATAGCAATAAGAGTGTAGCCTTTTTCCTTCAGATCTTTTAAAGAATCGCTGGTTTCTACAAAGTGTCTCCAACTTACAGATTCAGTGGCACCAAGCGCAGTTTTGTTCATTTCACGATGTGGTGGTGTGGCGGTGAGTCCACAAAGGTGAAGTTCTTCTACCCTAAAGGCATCGGAAGTTCTAAAAACAGAGCCTACATTTAGTAAACTTCTAACGTTGTCAAGCACCAATACTATTGGGTTTTTCGGTGCTTCCTGAAATTCTTCGGTGCTAAGCCTATTCAGCTCGCTCATTCTTAACTTTCTCATGCTCTATTTCTATCTTAGCGGCTCACCAAAAATAGGATGAATTTTGGCCGGAAAGAGTGCAGAAACGCCTTTAATGAGGCAATACAATCAAATTAAGTCTAAATACCCTGATGCTCTTTTGCTATTTAGAGTTGGTGATTTTTACGAAACCTTTGGGCAAGATGCAGTTAAGGCTAGTAAAATCTTAGGAATTGTACTTACCAAAAGATCTAATGGAGCGGCAGCCGATATGGAGCTTGCCGGATTTCCCCACCATTCATTGGATAACTATTTACCAAAATTGGTGAGAGCCGGTCAGCGCGTTGCTATTTGCGACCAGTTGGAAGATCCAAAGCTTACCAAGAACATTGTGAAACGCGGTGTTACCGAATTGGTTACTCCGGGGGTTACTACCAGTGACCAAGTTTTAAAGTCAGGTAGCAACAACTTCCTGGCGGCCATTTACATGGAAAAGGAGCGCTTTGGAATTAGCTTTTGCGATATTTCTACAGGAGAGTTTTTGGTGGCAGAAGGAAATCATGAATATGTGGACAAGCTAATTCAGAGTTTAGCACCAAGCGAAATTCTTTTTCAAAAGAATAAATCAGCAAAATACTTTGAGCTTTTTGGCAATCGTCATTATTCTTTCGCTTTAGATGAATGGATTTTTAAGAGTGATTTTGCCAATGAAAGTCTCAATAATCATTTTAAAACTAAGTCTTTAAAAGGTTTTGGTATAGAGGGAATGGATCTGGCAATAATAGCCGGAGGAGCCATTTTTCATTACTTAAAAGAAACGCGGCATGATCAACTAGGGCACATTACAGGGGTTAGTCGCATAGAGCGTGAAGAGTTTGTATGGATGGATCGTTTTACCATTCGCAACCTTGAACTTTTTAATAGCAATTCTCCTGACGGTGTTTCACTTCTCGATGTGATAGATCATACACAATCTCCTATGGGGAGTAGGTTGTTAAAGAGATGGTTGGCTATGCCACTTAAGAAAGTGGCAGCTATTGAGGATCGTCAACTTACCGTTGAGGCTTTTATGAAAAAGCACGAGCTGGCGGAAGATATAGCTCAATTGCTTCAGGAAATACATGATTTAGAGCGATTGGTTAGTAAGCTGAGTACTGGTAAAATTCACCCCAAAGAACTGCTTCAGCTAAAGAAAGGGTTGGAGTTTTCTAACGCTATAAAGAAAAAGTGTGCTAAGGTAAAGCAGCTTTCCCTCATTGCGGACCAGCTGCATGAATGTCTGAAGCTAATTGAATTAGTTTCCACTTCTATAAAGGAAAACCCATCAGTTCAAATTTCAAAGGGAGATGTGATTGCTGATGGTGTATCAGCAGAGCTTGATGATCTTAGAGATATTTTAAATTCCGGCAAGGATAAGCTTCTTGCTATTCAAAAACGAGAAGCTGAGGCTACGGGGATTTCCAACCTCAAGATTGCTTTTAATAATGTGTTTGGCTATTACCTGGAGGTAAGAAATACGCATAAAGATAAGGTGCCTGCTGAATGGGTGCGCAAGCAAACTCTGGTAAGTGCTGAGCGATATATTACAGAAGAGCTTAAGGAATACGAACAGAAAATTCTTGGTGCTGAAGACAAAATTTTAGCTATTGAGCAAAAGCTTTACAATGATGTATTGGAGAAGGCGCTGTCCTACTTGCCACAAATTCAGCAAAATGCCCAAGTGCTTGCCCGAATAGATTGCCTTTTGTCTTTTGCGCTTTTAGCTAAAAGTATGAATTACGTAAAGCCTTCGATGGATGATAGCTATAAACTTGACATCAAAGGAGGTCGTCATCCTGTAATTGAGCGACAGCTTGCCGCAGGTGAGGATTATATTAGTAATGATGTGCTTCTTGATAGGGAGGAGTTTCAGATATTGATGATTACCGGACCTAACATGTCCGGTAAGTCAGCATTGCTTAGGCAAACGGCATTGATAAGCCTAATGGCTCAGATAGGGTGTTATGTTCCCGCAAAGGCGGCCAGTTTAGGTGTGGTAGATAAGATATTTGTAAGGGTAGGGGCTTCGGATAACATAAGTCAGGGTGAATCAACCTTTATGGTAGAGATGAGCGAAACAGCCTCTATTTTGAATAACTTATCCGATCGAAGTCTTGTGCTGCTTGATGAAATTGGACGAGGGACAAGCACCTATGATGGTATTTCTATAGCGTGGTCAATAGCTGAGTTTTTACATGAGCATCCAAGTAGGGCAAAAACTTTGTTTGCAACGCACTATCACGAGCTCAATGAAATGGAGGGAGCTTTTGAGCGCATTCGCAATTTTAACGTAAGTGTAAAAGAGGTAAATAACAGCATCATATTTATGCGTAAGCTAAAACCAGGAGGCAGCGAACATAGTTTTGGTATTCATGTGGCCAAAATGGCTGGTATGCCTGGCTTAGTTGTTAATCGGGCCGAATCGGTGTTAAAGGAGCTTGAAAAGAGTAGAAGTTCGGGTGATAAAAAGAACGGAAAAGCAAAAGATGAGATGCAATTAAGTTTTTTTAAGTTGGATGATCCGATCTTAGAAGAATTGAAAGAAGAGATTACGAATTTGGATATCAATACCTTAACGCCAGTAGAGGCTTTAATGAAATTAAACGGCATCAAAAAAAAGTTAGGAGGGGTATAAAAATGTTTGCACAGGTTTAAAAAAGTATATTATATTTGCACTCCCGTTTACGGGGAGAGTGAAATGCGAGAGTAGCTCAGCTGGTAGAGCACGACCTTGCCAAGGTCGGGGTCGCGGGTTCGAATCCCGTCTCCCGCTCCAAATTAAAGCCCCTCTTTATGAGGGGTTTTTAGTTTAAAAGTAAAATGTAGAAGGTGTAAACCTGAAGCATTAAAATCTCAACCCTCTGCTTTTAATAGTAGAGTCGCCCTGGTGGTGGAATTGGTAGACACGCAGGACTTAAAATCCTGTGATCAGCAATGGTCGTGCGGGTTCAAGTCCCGCCCGGGGCACGAAAAAGCCGAAGTAGAAATACTTCGGCTTTTTGCTTTATGCCCTTTATAGACATTATCAGTATTTGTCTTAGGTTATACTCGGTTAGAACTATAAGAGCCTAACCTATTACTAGAAGGTTTTCCAAAGTTTGTCTTTGTCCACTCAGCTCATTGATTTGTGATAGTAGTTTTTTTCTATAATTAATCTTGAGTTGAGAAGATTTTTGGAGCCTACGCTTTTTGTCTAGCAGTTCTGTCGTTATCCAATTTAATCTATGGATAAGATCCTTTTCGGTGGTTATCATAATGTTATGGGGTTTGATGGAAAGCTAATTTACCCATACTCTGAATTCTTTACATCCCTGAATTTGGGTAATTATAATATCCGAGCCTTGAAATAATTATTACTTACTTTTTTCTTACCATAACCAACCCTATAATTAGTACGGCTAAGCTAATTATGAGTGGGGTCCAATTGGCGGAACTAATTGCTATATCCAGTCCTAAAAAGTTAAAACTTTCAGAATCATTAATTGCCTGAATACCAAAAATGATGCTTGTGATAAGTCCAACTACCGTAAGTATTCCTCCTAAAATTTTCATGAGGTTGATTTTTAAAGTGAATGACTTGATGACAACTGAAACCTATATTTGTTCAGATTAGTGACTTTGTAGGTAGTTAACTTCTAATAAAGGATAGTGTAGATTTTTTGGGTGCTTAAGGCTAAGTTCCTCTACTAGTCTAAATGCTCGGGAGCAGCCCTTTTTTTCGATTTTACAAAGCAAGCAATATGCGTAAGCTAGGTGGTATTCGGCTAATGAATCATTAGGAGCATTGTCCAAAGCTTCACTGAAATTACCAATTGCAAAAAAGTAATTCCCAGCTTCCATTTTTTCTAACCCTTCTTTAATGTTGGTTTTATATTCTTCAGACTGCTGCCTTTTATAATAAACCTCTTTCTCCTCCCATTTTTGAAGATTTTGCGAAACCAAATTTGTATAAATCAAATGAATACCTATTGTAATAATCGTGGTTGAAATTATTGTAGCTATTACAGTTATTATAATTTCCTTTTTTCGCTGTTTTACAATCCGATCACGTATTTTTTTTAGGTCAGATTGGCTTGGAGAAGGGGCTTTTAGGATACCAGCCGAAGCCTTAGTGTATCGTTTCTTTATTTCTCCAAATGTTCTATCGCGCTCAAATAGAATCTTCCGCTTACGCAAAAGGTCTTTATTAGCCCTTAGCGTATGAATCATGGCTTGTGCTGAGCCGCCCCATCCCATCTAATAAGTTTTTATTGATATGCGTATAATCTGACAGGCCAACTTAGTTTTCTCTATAGCTTAAAGCCTCAGAAGGACAATGATCAATTTGGTTTTTGAGTTCCTCAATGCTGGCATTCTCAGCCTTTATCCAAGGTCTCTCTTTGGGATTGTAAACTTGGGGAAGCATTTTGACACAAATTCCTGCATGAGCACATCTTTCGGGTCGCCATATTACAGTAAGATTTTCATTGGAGTATTCTTTTTGGCTCATCACAGTTTGCTTTTATCATCTAAATTTAATTAAAACCAATCCAAAACGAGAGTGATTTTGAAGCCAATTTAATTGTTCTACTGCAAAGTCGGTTCTGCCATCCTTGATACTTATTAATGTAGACCCTGTTTCATGGTTGATTAAATATTAAGTTTCAATCTTGGGTCATGCAGCACTTTTTAAACTTTTTACTACTACCGCAAGGGCATTTGTCATTGCGCCCGATTCTGCGCTGAGTTGTATTTTCATTTTTAAAGCTACTGGCAAGATTATTTTGAAACACCATTGAAAGCACCTCGTATAGTGCAGGGTGCTTGTCTTTTAGGAGTTTTGGCCGTTCAAAAAAGTATTCTCCTGCAACAGCCAAAAACTCTTGCTTATTGGTGGCTCCATAAATATTGATATCGCTTTTGCCCTCAAGCATTTGCTCTGTGTTGTCTCGTATTAATTTCAACCATGGCATTACAGCTTGGTTTTTCATTATTACGTGAGGAATACCATCAGTGGTCCCATCTTCTTTATCAAACAGGTGTATAAATTCATGTATGCCTACATTCTTCTTGTCGCTTGTATTGTCAAAACCTAGGCGCAAGGCAGGCTTGGAAAATATCACAATATTGTTCATTACACCCCCGCTGCCTACCATTCCGCTTATGGTTCTTTTTTCTGAAGTAAAATCAAAATTTTGGTCAAAAAGGTCGGGGTATAAGAGAACTTCATGCAAGCTGCGATATTCCCACTCAGGAAATGCAAAAACAGGGATTACAGCACTTGAAGCTACTAAAAGCCGATCTTCAATGTCGATGGTTGTTTTGATGCCAGTTATACGCACACGGCCCAAAAATCTCAGAATATCTTTTTCAAAACGTTCTTTATCTTCTGCCGAAAGGCTGGCATAAAAATTTACTTCACTAAATAAAAACGTCCGCCACTTTTGTGGAAAAGTCTCTGGAATGGGAAAACCGCTTTTTCTGCCTTTTGGGCGGAAAATTAACCAAACGATGAGGGCTACAAATAATAGGAGGGAGAATGTAGTCAAGGGAGTAAATATTTTTTGGAGTGGCAATTTACTAAACTATAGTGCTGACATTGTAGGCAAGGCTTATATTTCAGATTTTAAGAATATCTGTTTTTTACGTGCGTTAATTTGTAATCAAGAAAACTAAACTAACTTCTCGAACGCTTAACATTATAATGAAAAACTTATTGCTCCTACTTTTTGGATTACTCTTTTATCCAGCTTTTTCTCAAGTCCAACTAAAGGGAAAGATTACAGATGCAGAGTCTGGAGAAACCATTCCTTATGCAAATGTTTACCTGAAAAATCAACCAATTGGTACTACAGCTTTTCGTGATGGTAGCTTTAGCTTAAAGCTGGATAGTGCATCTCATGACAGCATAATCTTTTCGATTATTGGCTATGAGCCCAAGTCTCTTTTTCTGCCAAGTGTCATCAACAAAAAGTTTGTAACTGTTAAGCTAGAGCCAACTCAGGAGGAATTGAAGGAAGTGAAAGTTCTTCCGCGAAAGTTGAAAAGCTATGAGGCAGGATTGGTGAAATCGAGAGCATCCACTGGAAATGGAACTTGGGTGGATAAACCTGAAGCGCGTTTTATTCCAAACGAATATCAATTGAGCAGTTTTGTTAAGAGTATTGCTGTGTACGTTAGAAAGCAGGGAATTCCTGAAGCCCCATTCAGGGTGAACTTGTTAAAGGTAGATAGAAAAACTGGGGGGCCTGGGGAGCCTTTGGCTAAAAGAGACTTTATTACAAAAGCGGTCGAACCGGGAAATGAATGGGTTACTATTGAATTTCATCAGGAACTAATCATATTTCCTACTGAAGGTTTCTTTGTTGTCGTACAGTCTCTACCCATCGATTCTATTCAGTTAGAGGAATACAAAGAAAGGTTGCCAGATTTTGAAGAGTGGGAAGTTAAGACTTCAGCTCCCGTTTTTGGTTATTCTTTTGAGCCTTATGCTGATGCCGCAAGGGATAATTGGAGCTACTATAATGAAGGTAGAGGTTGGAGGCCGTTTTGGAGAGATAATTATCCAAAGCTAGATTCTGTAAGTAGTGGTATCACTTCAGGAAGAGCCTCAAGCCTAATGATAAAAGCCGAAATCAATTATTATGCTGACCAAAAATTAAAGGTCAAAGACCTGAAAACTAAGAGAGCTGTGAAGAAGGTTTTTGATCGTCCTGATGAGAACACTTTGAAATATCCGCAGTCTATTCCTTCTTATTTGTTGAGTTCATTAAAGCAAGCTTTTGAAGCCAATGACTTGGCGTATGCTTGCAGTTATCTCGTTTATTATGATGATAAAGATGAGTTAGAGGAAACCATGGCTTTTTTGGAAAGTATGAAGGATACCCTAGGGGAGGCTCGGTTGACGGAAAAGGAGATTGAGAATGTAAAGGTCTTGTTAAGTTCATTAGAAGCAGAGCTTCAAAACCTGAAACCTTCCGATGGGAAGAGATTTATTTTTGGATTAAAACTTAAGGATAAACTATTCTATTTTCAAAACAAAGATGGGGTCTGGAAGATAAACCCGAGGAGTACTTCGTTGCTACAAAACCGAGAAATAAAAATCCCCGCCAGATTTTGAAAACTGGTCGGGGATTGTAGTTTATCCAAACAAATTCTCTATTTCTTCATAAAGCGAATTCGTTCAATGTTTTCACCTTCTCCTAGCACTAAAATGTATGTGCCGGCATTGAGCTCGGTTACATTTATAGTTTCAGTTACATTCTCAAAGCGCTTTACTACTTTGCCATCAAGGCTATAAACAAAAACATCTTGTGGCGCTGAAAGATTAATGTGAAGCTCACTTTCTACAGGATTTGGGTACAAAGTATGACTTCCTAAGTGGACTTCAGAAACGCCAACAGTTGGGTTTACCATTATCATTCCTTTCATACCTTGAGATATATGGTTATCACAGATGTAATATTTTGCTCCAAGGGTGGAAGCTACAAATAAACCCTGCCCACTTGGAAATGAAAAGCCTCCGGGAAGAGCTGAGCTGCCGTTTGAGTTGTAGGTGGTAAGATCAACTTCGGTAGTAGGGTGAGTACTTCCTACATCAAAAATTATAGTGTCACCCAAGTTTACAATAACGGTGTCAGGAGTGTACTCTACACCTACGGCTGCAATAGTGTGAGAAGTTTGGGCATGTAGGCTTACAGCCATAAAACTGACAAATAGTAAGAATAGTAATTTTTTCATGTGATTAAGTTTAGAATTATTAGAATGTAGTGAATTTCAATGAATTAACATTGTTGGGGTTCAATTTGTTTACGAATAAAAAAAGGCCACCGTTGGGTGACCTTTTAGAAGTTATTTTAAGTTGAAGCTTAATCTTTCAACCACTGATCTAACCAACCAAAAAATTGATCGTGCCAGATAAGCCCGTTCTGTGGGTTTAGCACCCAATGTCCTTCATTTGGGAAGTATAAGAATTTGCTAGGCACTCCGCGTAGCTGAGCAGCTTGAAATGCAGCCATTCCTTGCGCTTCGGGAACTCTAAAATCTTTACCACCATGAATTACCAAAATAGGAGTGTCCCAATTTTGAACATAATCTTTTGGGTCAAACTTGGAGTAAGTTTCTTTGTTTTCAGGCATCCAGAATGGTCCGCCTAAATCCTGATTTGCGAAAAAAAGTTCTTCGGTAGTTAGGTACCAGTTTTCTAAATCAAAAAGTCCGCAGTGTGAAATAAATGCGCTGAATCTCTTGTCGTGATTTCCGGCAAGGTAGTACACAGAATATCCACCATAGCTAGCACCCACGGCTCCAAGCTTGCTTTCGTCTACATAACTTTCTTTGCTCACATCATCAATAGCAGCTAAGTAATCTTTCATGGCTTGGCCGCCCCAGTCACCAGAAATTTCCTCGTTCCATTCTTTACCAAAACCAGGAAGTCCTCTTCGGTTTGGAGCTACTACAATATAACCATTTGCGGCCATCAATTGAAAGTTCCAGCGGAAGCTGTAAAACTGTGAAACCTGAGATTGTGGTCCACCCTGGCAGTAAAGTAGTGTTGGGTATTTTTTGTTTGGATCAAAATCCGGGGGGTAAATTACCCAAGTCAGCATGTCTTTTCCGTCACTCGTTTTTACCATTCTCTTTTCTACTTTACTTGTAGAAAGTGTGCTGTAGATTTCATCATTTTCATGAGTAAGCTGTTTGGCCTCTCCTTTTTTCAGGGAAACATTATACACTTCCGTTGCATGGTTCATATCCTGACGGTCTACTATCAGTGATCTTCCTGCAATTTCGAAGTGGTTGTAGTTGAAGTCTCCTTTAGTAACTTTCTTATAGTCTACACCTTTTGATGAGTAAGTGATTTGATAAACGTGATTGCTGCCATTGGTAGGTACACCTGCAAAAATGTTGTTATTGTCCTTCCACGCAAAGCTCTGGAAAGTCATCTCGTCATATTTGTTGGTAGCTTGTAGCAAATGGGTTTTCTCGCCAGTAGCTACGTTCATAATGATAATATCATTCACATCACTTTCATAACCCGGGGTTTTCATGCTCATCCAGGCAAGCTTGCTACCATCAGGCGAAAACTTGGGTTCTTTGTCATAGCCTTCCATACCCTCGGTGATGTTGGTGGTTTTGCCTGTAGATAAATCTACCATATAGAGTTCGGAGTTGGTGCTTTGTGCCCAATCTTTACCGCTCAATTTTTTGGCTTCATACACCACCGATTTTCCGTCAGGGCTAAGTGAGTAAGATTCACCTCCTCCAAAAGGATTTACAGGAGCGTCAAACTTTTCTCCTTCCATTAGATCTTGATGCTCTGTAATGTTTTCATCTCCTTCGTTAGCATAAGCTATGCACACATGGTTATAGTCCGCATCGCTCCAACTGTCCCAATGGCGATACATCAAGTTGTCAATTACCACAGCTTCGGCCTTGGTGTAATCAGGGTATAGGTCTGCCGTGGTTTTTTCAAGCTTTACACTTTTGGAGAAAACCAATGCAATTCGCCCGTCAGGTAAATCATAAGCATTGATGTTAGAAATCCCACCTTCTATATTGGTCAATTGCTTGCGCTCGGTGCCATCAGCATTCATTATATGAAACTGACCTTTGTGAGAAAAGCCAATTTTTTTTCCGTCCATGAGGTAGGTAGCTCCATATTCTGAGCCCTCCATATCAGTAAGCTGCTTTTTGCTTTTACCATCTGTGCCCATAAGATATAGGTCACGGTTGGATGAATTGTCTTCGGTGTTGTATTGAGATACACCATAGATGAAATTTTTTCCGTCAGGCGAAACGGTTTCTAAACTTACTCGGCTTAAATCCCAAAGTAATTCAGGCGTCATTACTTGCTGCGCACTAAGTGTGAATGCGCACGCTGCTAATGCTGGAGCTAATATATTTTTCATTGAAATTTGTTTTGGAGCCCCGAATTTAAACAAACTACAGCAATGAGTAGGCGAAAACAGAAAGCCCTTCTCGGTAAAGAAGGGCTTTCACAATTTAACACAATAACCGAATAAGACTTTTTAAGGAGTAATGATAATCTGTTGACGATCTATAAAAGAATGCTCTTCTTGAATGGTTTCAAAAATGTAGCACCCAGGTGCAAGGTCGTCAAGACTGAATTCATGAATATTATTGCCACTGTTGGCGTCAATAGTTTGCAACTGCTGATTAGTACGTCCATCAAGAGAATATAGACGAGTGTTTACTTTACCACCATTAGCCAGACTTAGTTTTATTTTAAAGTTTCCTTTTGACGGATTTGGGAAAATTGAAACATGGTTACTGTAGGTTCTCTTTTCTAGAAGGGAAACAGAAGAGCTTACGGTATTACTGTCAAGCTTTATTAGTATTGGAGCCGCAGACAGATTTAAAGTCATTTCACCGTTTTTGTTTTTAGGAAGGGTGGTCAATGCTGGTACATTAGACAGCCCATCATAAACCCATACTGAATCAGCTTCGTAACCTTTGTTTACTTGAAGAGAAGTAGTGGAGGAGCTGCTAGCATCTACTGGTTTCCAGGCTACCACGTGAGTTGGTTTGCCTAAAGAGTCACCATAGAGGTAAGCCCAAGCATCATCCGTTTCTGAAATTACTTCAAGAAAATAGGAGTCACCCATCTTTTCTAGAAGATGTTCTACAGTGTAGAATGCTTTTTTGGGAGCGAAATTTACATTTTTGGAGCCCGTGAGTCCACTACGAGTGTATAAGCTGGAGCCAAAGGGTAGGTTTCCATAAAAAAACCAGGTTGCCCTATCTATTCCTAGTCTATCTAGCATAAAAAGTCCTCGGGCAGCGTACATAGCTTGTGCTTCTTCGCTTACACATTCATTATGTGAGCAAGGTTCTCCGGCACCATCTGAGTCCCATCCCCACTCTGACATGTATATTTTTTTGCCAGGCATGTTTGCATCCCTAAACTTTATGTCGCTCACAATGCCGCGCATGGTGGAAGCAGGGTTTTCAGGGAATGTTGCTACTCGGTACCCTGTAGTGCCATCATTTATGTAGCTATAGTGATGCACGTTTAGTCCATCAAGGTATTGTGCGGTACTTTTAGGTAGGCGAACCCCCATGTAGTTTCGGCCTGTAGCCGTTTTTTCTGAATGAGGATCTGCAGACTGCAGAGCGCATGAGAAAACTTCCATAGCTGGGTCTGCATCTTTTGCTCCCTTGGCCATTCCTAACAGCACATTTTTATAAAAAGTTGAATCATAGTCCCAAGGCTCGTTACCTACCTCCATGGTTGTTACTAGGCCATTCCCATTTGTTGGCCCAAAATAGGATGCAAATGAATAGCCGTAATTATATGCCGCTTGATAAGGGTTATTCCATAGATTTTCAGGAAGCCATGACGAAGTAAACTGTATTGAAGTCTGAACTACAAGACCCGCGTTTTTCCAGTGTTGATATTCTCTGTCCCAATCTAACCATGACTGGTTTAAGGACCCTGGCATTCCTGTGTAAGTAGGGGTAATATCTGGGTCGGCAACGTCCCATACCATGTTATGATAATTGCGCGCATGGTTAGCCACACGGCTATATAGGTTTGTTGCTTTGTTGCTAGAGGCAAGATCAGAGTAGTCGGAGGTGCCCCAGCCCCAAATGGCGTTTATTCCTAACATGTCTTTAAATGGTCTAGTTGATGGTTTGGAAGAAGGCATTGCTCCAAATAGCCCATTTTGGTCAAAAACCTTTATTTCACTAACGGCAGCCCTTTTATAATCAAGTAGCTTCATATAGGTTCTTATCTTGAGATACCTGCCTTGTGCAGTTGGTTTTACTTCATATGGAATGGAAAAATACAAGTCATTATTTGCTGTGATAATTTTTGTCCAAGTGGTTTGGTCTGAACTGGAATAAACGATCACCGAGTCAGCATTTGGACTTGAATAAGCTTGAAGATAAACCCAGCCAATATTTTGGATAGAGCCTAAATCTATATCTAGGTCTTCAAAAACAATCGGGGCCATTACAGCCAATTCCTCAACGGAAAACGAAGTATTACTAGAAAGTTTTATCGCTGAAACCGTTTTTGGAGTATAAAATTTTTCATACGAATAATTACTGGCTGAAGTGAACTGGCCAATAATTGTACTATCTCCGTTAGGCTCAAAAACTGTAAGATCTACATTGCCACTGCTGATGTATGCCTTAAAGGTGATAAGCGAAAGCTTACTCGCTGAAGCTAAATTTAGCTTTACAAAGCTTTTCCCGTTAGTATTTGTTGCAAAGTTGGCTGCGCCACTGTTGCTACCGTCTGTAAGTTTGGCAATGTCAGTCGATGTGCTGTTTCTTGAGGGCTGAAGGGCAAGTAGCAAGTTTTGATTTCCGTCAGAAAAAAAACCTGTAGGCAGAGGACTTTTGGATTCCCAAGTGGTACTCTCGTCTCCATCTACACTGTTGGCGGCTACTTTTGCCCCGTTTTCAGATGAGGCAGTGACAATTGCCGTTCTGGTTAATGATGGATTTACACCTGCGTTTCTATTCCATTGCGAAAAAAGAGAACTTGTACTGAGTAACAAGCAGCCGAAAAGCTGCCAACTTGATTTGGTTGGATTCATTTTGAGTAGTTTTAAATTTCAATGACTGGGGCTAAATTAGAAATCTTTATTCCAAATCCTAATCCTAATTCATTGAAAAACAGAAAGTTAAAAACTCAAAATAGAATTAAAGAGAATGTAATTGCTTGAAAATCAATATTGCTGATTGGTGGAAAATCAGCAGAAAAAAAGTGCAAGAAATTTTGAGAGAAAAAAAGGTCAGTTTATTAGAAAAAGAAAAGCCCCTCAATGTGAGGGGCTTTATAATCAATTAGTTAAACTCGAACTTTTCGTCCTTGGTATTATAGAAGTGGTATTCTAAAAACTTAAAGGAGTCACGGGGAATGACTTTAAGGTTCTTATGATATTTCTTAGACCACTTTCTACGTACACTGCTAAAAATACCTTTAGTAAGGTAAGCAGCAATAAATGGGTGGGTGTGTAGGAAAATATTCTTGTCCTTTTCCTGAGTAGAAATCAGGTCAAGTTTATTTTCTATCTCATCAATTATAAGAATTGGAGCTTCTACTTCTCCATTTCCATCAGGGTTTTCTTCCCTGGTTTGGATATTCATTTCGGGGCGTACACGCTGGCGTGTAATTTCTACTAGTCCAAAGCGACTTACTGGAAGGATTTTATGTTTAGCACGGTCCGTTTTCATTACCTCTTTCAGCTTCTCAAAAAGCTTCTTGCGGTTTTCGGCACGGTGCATGTCGATAAAATCTATCACAATAATTCCTCCCATATCACGAAGTTGTAGCTGACGCGCTACTTCTTCGGCTGCAGCCAAATTCACCGTAAGTGCATTGGCTTCCTGGTTGTCATTACTGTTGGTTCTGTTACCACTATTCACATCAATTACGTGCATAGCTTCCGTGTGCTCTATAATTAAGTAGGCACCTTTACCCATAGAAACTGAGCGTCCGAATGAACCTTTGATTTGTCTTTCGATACCAAAGTGTTCAAAAATTGGAACACGGCCATCATAATATTTGGCCATATCTTCCATTCCTGGTTCGATAGACTTTAAGTAAGCTTTTACTTCTTCGGTAAGATCCTTGTCATTGGTTACAATGCTATTGAAAGAATCATTGAGGATGTCGCGAAGTAAGGAAGATACGCGGTTTAGCTCACGAAGCGCACGCTCCGGTGCTTTTACGCGTTGTATTTGGCGATGTAGCTGTTTCCACTTTCCTACCAAATCCTGAAGATCGGCATCCAGTTCGGCCACTGAGCAATCCTGCGCAGCGGTTCTTACAATTACACCAAAGCCTTTTGGCTTAATGCTTTGAATCAATCTGCGCAGTCGATCTTTTTCTTCTCTGTCGCGCAGCTTTGAGCTTACACTAATTCTTTCTGAAAAAGGAACTAGTACGATAAAACGTCCGGCTAATGAAAGCTCAGAAGTAATTCGAGGTCCTTTGGTGGAAATAGGTTCTTTGGCTATTTGCACCACTTGTGTTTGACCGGTTTTTAATACCTGGTCTATACTGCCATTTTTATCAATGTCCGATTCAGCTTGAAAGTCAGTTAATGACCATCGCTGTTTACCGGTAAGGGTTCTCTTGGTAAATTTATTGAGCGACTTTATCTGCGGACCAAGGTCATGATAATGCAAGAATGCATCTTTTTCATAGCCTACATCTACAAATGCAGCATTAAGTCCGGGAACAACCTTTTTGATTTTTCCCAGATAAATGTCGCCTACAGCAAAGTCTTCCGCATTGTCATAATGCAGCTCGGTAAGTTTACCATCCCTAAGTAGCGCTATGGCTACTTCATTGGCAGTACTTGAATTAATTATTAATTCTGTACTCACCTTATGTTTTTTTAAATCCGTGTGAAAGACTGAATTTCTATGGATACAATGAAACACCAAAAGCACCTGCAAAGAGGTGCTTGAGGTTTAGAAATCCAACAATTTCATAGGAATGAAATTATTTCTTCTTGTGACGGTTCTTTCTTAAACGCTTTTTACGTTTGTGAGTAGCCATCTTATGTCTTTTTCTTTTCTTTCCGCTTGGCATAATTCTTAAATCTTTAAATTAATACTATTCTAATTCTGGTAATTCCTTTTTGTACTCATTCCCTGTTTCTTCATTAACCAGGGTTAGGGTCTTCTCAAAACTTTGCTTGGCATTGATGGTATCTCCAATGTTTAATTGGGATTTAGTGAGCAGGTACCAAGCGTCAGCATTTTCAGGCTGCTGCTCAATTACTGTTTCAAATCTACCAACAGCTTTAGCATATTGTCCGGTTTGCATCGAAAGCATTCCAAGAGTAAAGTTGGCCTTTACATTTCCCGGGTACTTTTCGGCAACTTCTCTTATCTTCAAAATCCCTTGCATAGGGGGTACTTCTCCGGATTGCAACTGCCTCAAAGCTTCATCAACCATAGCATCTGGGTCGCCTTGGTTTTCTGAAGTTTCTTCCTCAGATACAACTGTTGTTTCATCAGTTGCAGCTACAGAAGTGGCGGGTGTTACCGGTGACATGTATAAGAATGCGAGTAGGAGCATTCCAAATAGGATCAATATGAAGAGACCTTTATTCAAAATGAGCTTAAGCGTTTGCTGTTTCTTTTACCTTCACCTTTTTCTTTACTGCTTCTACAAAAGTTTTTGCAGGCTTAAAAGATGGGATATTGTGAGCAGGAATGATAATCGTTGTGTTTTTTGAGATGTTACGTCCGGTTTTCTCAGCTCTCTTCTTGATAATAAAGCTACCAAAACCTCTCAAGTACACGTTGTCTCCAGTTTCCAAAGAATGTCTTACTTCCTTCATGAAAGCCTCTACAGTGGCTTGAACGTCAGCTCTTTCCATACCAGTCTTGTCAGAAATCCTGGTTACAATGTCCGCTTTAGTCATTATATCTATTAATTAATTATTAAACTCCTTAATTTTGAGGGGTGCAAATATAAAGTGAATTTATGGTTTTGGGAAATGGACTGACCCAAATTTTTTTTCGTAAGTCCTTCAAAAACAAATATTTTGCAGAAACCTACTTTTCAATCTTCCATTTTAGGCTGGTATTACCGTCATAAGCGCGACTTACCATGGAGAAAATCGAACGATCCTTACATCATCTGGCTGTCTGAAATAATTTTGCAGCAAACGAGAGTAAATCAAGGTTTGCCTTATTTTGAAAAGTTTGTAAAGAATTACCCTAAAGTTGAGGATTTAGCGAAAGCTAAAGAAGATCAAGTCTTAAAAGATTGGGAAGGTTTAGGGTATTATAGTAGAGCTCGCAATCTTCATGCTACAGCAAAACATGTTTCTGAAAACCTCGATGGTGATTTTCCAAAAAAGTATGATGAGCTATTAAAACTAAAAGGAGTGGGCAGTTATACAGCTGCAGCTATTAGTTCTTTTGTGGCTGGCGAGCCTAGGGCTGTTTTGGATGGGAACGTATTTCGGGTTCTGTCCAGATATTTTGCGATAAGCACACCAATAAATACAACAACTGGTAAGAAGGAGTTTGAACAACTGGCGAATAAAATGCTGGACACCAAATCTCCAGCAGACTATAATCAAGCAATAATGGAGTTTGGAGCGGTACAGTGTGTTCCTAAAAATCCTAAATGTGGCGAATGTGTATTAAACGAAAGTTGCACCGCTTACGCGGAAAGAAATGTGACTGACTTTCCCGTAAAGGAAAAGAAGAAGTATGATCGCCAGCGATACCTTACTTATTTGCTTATTAATAATGGAGGGAAGATTGCCGTGCAGCAAAGAGTGGAAAAAGATATTTGGAGACAGCTTTTTCAATTCCCACTTATTGAAGCAGATGCTTTATTAAACCCGGCTGAAGTTATTGAATCAATTAACAAGGATGGATTATTAGTAAAGGAAGTGGTGGACTTAAAGCCACATAAATTGAGTCACCAAACTATCCATTGCCGAATTGTGCTGATAGATATAAATAAGAATTTGAAACTGTCTATAGCCAAGGATGCACAATGGGTGGCAAAAGAGAAGTTGATTGAATATGCTTTTCCAAAGCCATTGCGGGCTTATTTGGATAGAAAACAGCTAACTTTGCCCATTGATTAGAGAGCGTATTTTTCTAAATTTGTTTGAAACGGTATACTATGGCTGGAAGTTTAAATAAAGTAATGTTGATTGGAAATTTGGGCAAAGACCCAGAGGTGAGAACCTTTGAAGGCGGTAATATGCTGGCTCGTTTTCCTTTGGCTACTTCTGAAAGCTACACAAGCCGACAAACAAATGAAAAGGTAACCCAAACCGAATGGCACAATGTAGTGTGTAGGAGAGGGCTTGCTGAAATCGCTGAAAAGTATTTGCATAAAGGTGATAAAGTGTACATTGAAGGACGAATAAAAACTAGAAGTTGGGATGATGCCAGTGGAGAGAAAAAATATTCGACTGAAATACATGCAGACACTATGACCATGCTTGGCAGTCCGCGCGATGGCCAGCAAAATGGCGGGGATTCTTCTACTGGAGGAAATAAGCCCGCTAATGATTTTGCCAAAAGTGGTGGTGATGAAGATAATGATCTACCATTTTAGTATTAACTAATTCCTCCCTGAATTGGATCCTGAACCCCCGAGTTTATTTTTGCTTGATATTCTAAGACCTTTTGACCCAGGTCTTATTGTTCCCCTAGTTATACTACTCATTCTTTTGGTAGCTTCCGCTTTGGTGAGCGGTTCTGAAGTTGCTTTTTTCTCGCTCAAGTCTCAAGACCTTGATGCTTTAAAGGAAAAGAGTAAAACTACGTATGACAGTATTGTAGATCTTTTGGATAGACCGAAGACATTATTGGCAACTATCCTTATTAGTAACAATTTTGTGAATGTGGGAATCGTAATACTCTCGTCCTATATCACGGGTGGCTTGTTTGACTTTTCCTCAAACCCCACGTTTGGTTTTGTGCTTGAGGTGGTGCTCATCACATTCTTAATATTACTATTTGGAGAGGTATTGCCAAAGGTGTACGCCACGAGAAGTCCAGGAGTGTTTGCCACTTTTATGAGTCGTCCTATGATGATTATGCGAAGTGTGTTTAGACCAGTAAGCTTGATGCTAGTGCGTAGTACTAGTTTTATTGAGAGGAGACTTAACAATACATCGGATAACCTTTCGGTGGATGATTTGAGCCAAGCATTGGAACTTACCACCAATGAAGATACCACCAATGACGAGCAGAAGATATTGGAGGGTATTGTGAAGTTTGGAAATACCAATGTTCGTCAAATTATGAAGCCACGGATGGACGTGGTGTGCATCGATATTTGCTGGGACTACCGTAAGATTTTAAAGATAATTTTGGATTCCGGCTATAGCCGAATACCAGTATATGAGGACAACTTTGACAATGTGAAAGGTGTGCTTTATATAAAAGATTTGCTCCCACACATTGATGCTGAGGATGACTTTAACTGGAATGCCTTGATGCGTGATTCATTTTTTGTTCCTGAGAATAAGAAGATAGATGACCTGCTGAAGGAATTTCAGGAGAAGAAGATTCACTTGGCAGTGGTGGTGGATGAATTTGGGGGAACATCTGGAATTATTACCCTTGAGGATGTGATTGAGGAAATCGTGGGCGAAATCAGTGATGAGTTTGATGACGATGAATTGGTGTACTCCAAATTGGACGATAAAAATTACGTGTTTGAAGGAAAAATTCACCTGACGGATTTTGCTAAAGTATTAGAGTTGGACGTAGCCATGTTTGATGAAGAGCGTGGTGAAGCAGATACCCTTGCCGGATTTTTGCTGGAGATAGCGGGTAAATTCCCTGAAAAGAATGAGGAGATAGAGTTTGACTCTTTCGTTTTTAAAGTAGAAAGCCGTGATGGCCGTAGAATAAAGCGCATTAAAGTGAGCTTGCCAGAAATTGCAGAAGATGAGCCTGAGAAAGATTAGCAGCTACCTTTTAGTATCAATGATATTGACCGCCTGTGGTGGTGAAGAGGATTATACACCAAAGCCTCGGGGTTATTTTAGAATAGCTACTCCAGAGCAGAAATATGAAAAACTGGACATAGATTGCCCTTTTACTTTTGATATAAATGCTGCTGCAGAATGGCAGCCGCTTAAGAAGCACGACTGCTGGGGAGATGTATATTACCCTTCTATCAAAGCGCGTTTGCAGCTTACCTACAAACCTGTTACTCCCGAAAACCTTGATACTTTACTAAGCGATGGCCATGAGTTGGCCTTTAAGCACGTAGTAAAAGCGGATGGAATTGCTGAAAAGCTATATTCTGATGATGTGAGAGGTATACATGGAATTCTTTACAACATAAGGGGAGAAGCTGCTACCAACACTCAGTTTTTTGTAACGGATAGCACGGAGCATTTCCTGCGTGGGGTTTTGTACTTTTATGCAGAACCAAACGAAGATTCATTACGACCTGTGAATGACTATATGTATCAGGAGGTAGTACATCTTATAGAAACCCTCCAATGGCAGAGCTCGTTACCATAGCCGAATTTGACAATGTGAATCAGGCGCATGTGCTCAAAGCACGTCTACAGTCTGAAGGTATTCGAGTATATCTCCTCAATGAAAATCTAAATTCCATACTTCCCGGAGCCTTTTCTATGGTAAAGGTTCAGGTAGACCTGAATGACTCTTTTAGAGCGATGGACGTGTTGTATGAGGAGTAAGGTTGAGAGTTTAATCAACTAAAATTGTTCGGCTCTTTTCTGCTAAAGCAAACCTGATAATCGCGTAAAGCTGAAATGCTAAAAGTATAGTTCCTAAAAGCAAATGTGAAGGCTGTGCAAACTTGGGAACGTCAGCATAGTTTAGGATGATTCCTAAAAGTACTTCCAGCCCAATTAGTATCATTACGGCATTCAATTCTTTAAAGCCTAGCTGGTGTTTCTTATTGAATTTCCACAACCAATAATTGAGAACCAACACAATGATTGAAAAACTACGGTGCACATAAAATTGCCAATCTAAGTTTTCAATCCAACTGCCACGGGCTATTCCGGCTTCGTTGAGGTGATCCACTTGCTCTCGAACCTGAGTGCCAATCACAATTTGGATAAGGGTAAGAATAATGCTGAGGAAAAATAGATTTTTGAAAAGAGGGGTGAAGCTCATCTTGGGTAAATTCTCTCTGTTGCTCATGGCAAGCTGAACCAATAGCAGAGCAACAATGAGCAAAGCGCCCATCATGTGGATGGTAATGCTGCCGGGGATAAGGTTTCCATCTACCACTAATTTTCCGAGCCAGGCTTCAAAACCCAGCATAAAAAGACCCATAAAGGAAAGTGCAAAATAGCGCCAATCTTTGCGGATGTAGAGTGCCGTAATAAAAACCAAAATAAGCATTGGTATGCCCGAAAGGGCACCAAACAAACGGTTTATGTATTCTGTCCAGGTGTGAAAAGGGTTGAAAATGGCATAGTCATGCTTGGTATATTTTTCCCAATGCTCAGGCGAAAAGCTGCTGGCCGAGGTAAAGTCTTCACGAGCTACTTGCAGACTTTCATCTACTATTATGATTTGCCCTTTTACAAACTCTTGGTTTGGGTGCCATTCTATTTGGTCGCGCTCGGTTGGTGGAATTAAGTGACCAAAGCACTTTGGCCAATCCGGGCACCCCATCCCTGAGCCAGTCATCCGCACCACGCTACCAGCAATGATTACGAAGTAAATAAGTACTAATTCTAACCTGGTGAGTTTGCGTATCCACTTTTTCATAGTGGCGCAAAATTAAGGTAGGAAGTGATACGGAACGATTCTAAATAGCCTGATTTTGTTTTAACCTTCACCTGTCAGGTTGAGTGAAATTCTGAAAGAATTTTATATCGAAACTTGTTACATTTCGATACAAATTTCCTTGAAAATTTACTCAATGTGACAGGTTTCTACGTTTTTGGATTTGAAATGACTTTCAGAAAAGACACCTATTGCTTCTCAAATTTTCCCTGGCAAGGTTCAATACAAGGGTAGAAAATGATCAAATGATTTCCTGTAATTTCAAAGGGAAGCTTAGAGCAATTTGCCGATGTAATAGTGGAGTCGGTAAAAGAATAGGTACCTGTGGTAGATGAATTTGAGGAAATGGACATGTCGCAAAGTTTACCATTACTTACAACTGTACCGTTGGTTTTGAACTCGATAGTTTTGTTGCTGCTTACAGGCTGAAAGGTTCCACTTCCATCTCCTGGGTCGGCTAATACTTCAATCAATTTATAGGTGTCTCCGGTGGCTGTTTCGGTTTGTTTGTCATCATCCTTGGAGCATGAAGTAATTGTTCCAAGGATCAGGAGAAATAGGGCTGCTCTTTTCATGGTGTAAATTTTTTACGGGGTTTACCTATTTGATGCGAATAGAGCAGGAATGGTTGCGTAGAAAGGACTATCAAAGTTTATCAAAAGTAAATTTCCTGCGCCAGCCTAAACGTATTGGCATGCGCGTCAACTATGTCAGACAGCTTATGCGAATAACCACCGCCAATATTTACTGCCACGGGAATGTTGTTTTGTTTGCAGCTTTCCAACACAAATTTATCGCGCTGTTTGCAGCCGTCCATGCTTAGTCCAAGTCGGCCTAGTTTGTCGGTGGCTAATATATCTACACCACTTTGAAAAAAGATAAAATCAGGCTGAACTTCGTCAATAAGTCGTGGAAGGTTGTTTTCTAAAGTTTGAAGGTAAAGGCTGTCTTCTGTGCCATCGGGTAGTTCAATGTCAAGGTCTGAAGATTCTTTGTGCATCGGGTAATTTTTTTCTCCATGCATGGAAAAAGTAAATACACGGCTTTCATTTTCCATAATCTTGGCCGTTCCATTTCCTTGGTGAACATCCAAATCTACCACAAGAATTTGCTTCGCGAGATTATTATCCAAAAGCCAGTGGGATGCCAGGCAAATGTCATTAAGCAAACAAAAACCTTCACCACTATTGGCATAGGCGTGATGTGTGCCGCCCGCAATATTCATAGAAATGCCATGCTCCAAAGCATGTTTGGCATTGTCTATAGTACCCTGGCAAATGGTGATTTCACGCTCAACCAATTTTGGTGTAAGCGGAAAACCAGTCTTACGTTCTTCTTGTCTGGTGAGGGAATTGGTTTTGAGTTTCTCCCAGTATTCTGCGGTATGCGTTCGTAGTATTTGCTTTTCGCTGAGCTTCTCTGGGGTAAAAAAGTTGTCCTCGCTGCAGGTTCCTTCATACAAAAGTTGTTCAGGTATAAGCGAATATTTGACCATGGGAAAGCGATGACCAGGAGGTAAAGGGTGGTGGTAAATTGGAGAATAAGCGATTTTTAGCATTACTGCGAAATAATGCTTTTTGTATAAAAGATGTTCAGATACGCAGTATAAATTAATCTACATCGCGTGAAAGGTAGCTGGCTTTTTGATTGGATTGCCTGTTTACTTCTATGTAAATGGTATTTGCAATGGCGGCAATTACAGATTGTAAACTTTCTGGTGATTTGCCTTTGGTCATTATTCCGATAAGGAAGGGTTTGACAGGGTGGTAGACAATGGCAAAATGATGGTACTGATGATGAGTTTCGTCAATCTTGCGATGGCCATATTTTTGACTAACCTGTATTTCAGTTGGGATGGCTTGGCGAATGCCGTTGCCGTAACCTGTTTCTGCAAGCACGCTCAATGCTTTCTCCGACATTTCGGGAGATAAGTATGAAGCGTTGAAAAGCGTTCTGAAAAAGAAAGAATAACGTCTTACCGTGATGTAGTCGTCAGTATAGTTTAAGTTATTCGGTGTTTCCAGTTTTAAGTCGGTCTCTACTTTATGACGAAATCCAGGTGCTACCTCGTCTATAAATTGCAGTAGGAGTATGGTTGCTTCATTGTCAGAAGCCACCACCATAATTTCCAAAAGCTGATCCACAGTATAGCTTCGGCCTTGTATTAGCGCACTTTTATCGCTAATTCCTTTGGCCTTATAAATTTGCTCTGATGGTAAGTTGTATGAAATAGGGTACTTCAAAGTGCTAGGGTTCTGCTCGGCATATTTTAAAACGGTAATGAGCAGAGGAACTTTAAGCAGACTAGCAGGGGAGAATGTTTCTTTTTCATTGATCCCAATCACCTGGTCGTTGGTAAGATCACGGTAATAAACAGAAATGGAATTAGCCGCTCCTTTTGCAATTTGCTTGTCCACTCTATTCTGAATAATGCTGCTCAAGTCAGATACAGGACGAATATCGTATTCATGATACTCGGGTGAGTCGGCCAGAGGATTGGTAAAGCGTTTTTTCTTGAATGTAGAAACTGGTTTTTGTTCAACCGTTTTGACAGTGGATACCGTTGGGGCAGGTTCTTTTTTGTTGCCTGAAAAATAGATAGCTGCAACGCCAATAAGAATACCGGCAGCAAAAATGAGAAGGTACAATCCCTTGGATGGTTTCTTCTCTATGGGGGCGGGTTTGTTTTTCAAATACTCTAAGAATAACGATGCAAAGTAGTTCAAAAATGTATTTGCCGAGCAGCTTGAAAAATAAAATCCAGACTCAGTTTTTAACCTAAGTCTGGATTCAAAATAACTTATGTGTGTAAAATAATTCTATCTAAGCTCTGCACCATATTGGTGCTTAAAGCTACCAAGAATTTTTTCCATCACTTTATCAACTTGTTTGTCGTTCAGGGTTTTTTCATCATCGCGCATCACAAAACTCATGGCGTATGACTTTTTGCCTTCTGGCAGATTTTTGCCTTCGTACACATCAAACAAGTTTACCTTACGGAGAATCTTCTTTTCGCTACGTTCTGCGGTCTGCTTCAAGTCTGTGTAGTTTACACCTTTATCCAAAAGCAAAGCTAAATCTCTGCGAACCTCCGGATACTTTGGAAGCTCTTGGAACATGATGGTGTTTTTCTTTGCTTTTTTGGCTAAATATTCCCAGTTGAAATCAGCTACAAAAACGTCTTGTTTTACCTCTGCTTTTTTGGCTACAGCCGAATTTACTTTACCCAAAGTGATCACCTCCTGCTTATTGATGAAAATACCCAAGGCAAAATCATACATCGGGTTTTCTACTTCTTGCTCCGACCAGTTGCTGAAACCAAGAGAAGTAAGGATAAATTCTACTTCTGCTTTTAAGTAATAGAAATCAGTTTTTCCGGCTGGTGCTTTCCACACTTCTGCCTGCTGATTTCCGGTTTTAGTAATAGCTAAGCGTTGTTGCTCGCTGTATTTGCCATCAATATTTTGGTACACCTTTCCAAACTCGTACAAGCTAAGGTTGGGGCGCTGGCGGTTAGCATTGCGAGACACAGTTTCTAAAGCTCCAAAAATTAAAGTCTGACGCATCACGCCTAAATCCTGACTAAGCGGATTTAGCATAGCTACAGATTCTTCTTCTTTAAAGCCATTGCCTGCGTAGTATGAACTCTTGGTTAAAGAGTTGTTCATGATTTCATTAAAACCACGGGCACTGAGTGCCGAGCTAACTTTTTCGCGGTAACGCGCCTCACTTTTTTGATCCGTTTGCGCTACAGAAATGTGCATTTTGTGCCCGATATCAATGGCGTTAAAACCATAAATGCGAAGTATTTCTTCTACAATATCAGCTTCGCGAGTTACATCTGCACGGTATGGAGGCACGGAAAGCAAAAGTGTATCATTGCCATTATCCGACTTTATTTGAATGTCAAGTGCATTAAGGATTTTACGAACCATATGCGGTTCTATTTCCTGACCTATCAAAGTATTGATGCGATCTAGATTCACCTCAATTTCGGTGTGCTCAATTTCAGTTGGATATTCATCTTTGATGTCCATCGAAATTTCACCACCACAAATGTCGCGCATCATAATAGCCGCACGCTTTAGCGCGTAAATTGTCATTTCAGGATCTACGCCACGCTCATATCTAAATGAAGCATCGGTATTCAAAGCGTGTCTCTTGGCCGTTTTACGAACCGAAACAGAATTGAAATAAGCTGCTTCAATAAACACCTCAGTAGTTTTTTCGCTTACGCCTGAATGCAAACCGCCCATTACACCAGCGATGGCTACAGGTTTTTCGGTGTCACAAATCATTAAGTCGTTAGCATCAAGTTCGCGCTCTTTGTCGTCCAAAGTGGTAAACTTGGACCCTGCCGGAAGATGCTTTACAACGATGGTGTTGCCAGCAATTTCCTTGGCATCAAAAGCATGAAGCGGGTGCCCTGTTTCGTGAAGTACATAGTTGGTAATATCCACCACATTGTTGATAGGGCCAATGCCAATCGCACGAAGGCGATTTTGTAACCAGTCAGGTGATGGGCCAACTTTTATATTTTTAAGCGAAACACCAGCATAGCGAGGGCAAGCATCGGTGTCTTCTACTTTTATGGTAAAGGGTAAATCTTTTGCGGAAACGCTAAATGAAGAAACAGTTGGTAAAGCAGATTCTACACCTTCTTTTCCTTGGCGGATAAGAGCAGCGCGTAAATCGCGAGCTACTCCAAAATGACACATGGCATCGGTACGGTTTGGCGTAAGGCCAATTTCGAAAACAAAATCACTTTCAATTTTGAAATACTCAGCAGCTGGAGTTCCAACTTTCGCTTCAGCGGGAAGAACCATAATGCCATCGTGAGATTGCCCCATTCCGAGCTCATCCTCAGCGCAAATCATTCCTTCTGAAACTTCACCGCGGATTTTACTTTTCTTAATTGTGAAATCACCTTCTTCGGTGTAAATGATGGTACCTACGGTAGCCACAACTACCTTTTGGCCAGCTGCCACATTTGGCGCACCACACACAATTTCTAATGGAGTTTCTCCACCTACATTTACTGTAGTCTTGCGAAGACGGTCAGCATTGGGGTGTTGTTCGCAAGTAAGCACTTCGCCAATCACCACGCCTTTTAGTCCACCTTTTATGGTTTCAATTTCATCTACACCTTCCACCTCAAGTCCGGTGTCGGTAAGAATTTCGGCAACAGCTGCCGGTTCAAGATTTATATTGATATATTCCTTAAGCCAGTTGTAGGAAATTTTCATGTATCCGCAATTTTAGCTGGCAAAGGTAAAATTAGATTGGGATTAACGGATTTGAAAATTCGAATATTAGCTAATGAAATGCAGTGTCACCCTGAGTGACCGACCAAAGGGAGGTTTTATCGAAGGGGGAGTAACGAATCCAGTCTTCGATACTTCATTTTCCTGCTGTCGCAGAAAACGAAACTCAGACTGACATTGAGGTCGAAAATGGAAATCTAAAGCTCCGAAACGAAAGTCTTCTTATAATCGTCAAAAGGAGTTTTCTTGTAGCTATCACTGCCGATAAACTTGATAACTTCTTCAAACTGGGCAGGAGCCATATAGCCAGGGATGGGCTGAATCATTTTTAATTCTTCATCAAGGTATACCATGTGCGGGTAAGACATTTTTCCATTTAGAAGAGCTGCAGCCAATTCGTGGTAGCCTCTTTTGCCTTGAGCTACAAACTTGAAAGTGTGACCTTGAAAAACGATGGAGTCTTTTTGCTCGGCATTAAACTTTACAGCGTAGAAGTTTTCGTTTACATACTCGGCAATCTTTTCATTTTTGAAGGTATCCTTATCCATCTTTTTGCACCAGCCACACCAGTCAGTGTATACGTCAATCACAATCTTCTTTGGGTTTTCTTTGGCGGCAGCTTCGGCTTCTTCTATGCTCATCCAATTTATGCTCTCCTGAGCAAAAGTGAAAGTAGAAGCGACTAGAGCAAAAAGTAGAAATAGGTTTTTCATGTCAAAATATTTTAGTTCTGCTTTTATTCAAAAGCTGTTCCAAATATAAGAGGATTATAAGAGTGCCAAAGTAGGGTAGATGACACTTGTGAAAAAACGAAAAATTAAGCCACTCAAACTGACCCAACCTTTGAATAGAGAAAACGTGTATTTATGTATTCTACAACAAGGAAAAACTAAAAGCTATGAAGCGCATTTTTATCAAATGGTTTGTTGTCCCCCTTTTTCTATGGATGTCTGTGGGATGTAAATACTATCAATATCGACCAGATTTAGGCTTGGAGCGATGGGAGTATCAAAGCTTTGATACAGAAGAATGGAGACAGGTTGATGCACGGTATTGTCTTGTTCTACATTATGATAATGACACTGTAGAGCTATTTGATGTAACCTACCACAATTCAGAACTTTCGGGTAGTATAAAACCCTTTGCCGGTTTACCGTTAGAATATTTCAAAGATGCGGTTGATTATCCTGGGGAAAATATCAAACGTCCATTTGGAGGAGAATCTGGCCCAGCTACAAATCAGATTCATTTCTTTCTGGATGGCTATACAAAGTTGGGTGCATCACAAGTGAAATTCGTCCTGTATCATGACGTTAGGGATATTGATTTTGTGAAACAATCTCCATGGAATTTTGCCATAGGAGGAGGGGTGGCGTTGGGAAGTGCAGCGACAGGTGTGGTGCTTACCACACTTTTAATTATGGGTTTTGTAGTGGGTAAGTAGGTATTAAAAAAAAATAAGCCCCACCAAATGGCAGGGCTTTCCAATTTTGTAAAGAAAGAGTTTTTAGTTCTCGTGCATTACCACTTCGGCTTCGTCTCGGCTCATGTCTTTCTCTTCTTCCTCTGCACCATGTGTAAGGCGCTTTAGAGGTTTAAGTAAAGCAATTACCAAAAGACCAAATAGAACGGTGAAAATGGTGATTCCTGCGAATATGGTGTACTCGCCATATTCGGCAGAGTTTTCACCAAGTATACCCGCTACTTTTCCTCCCAAACCTGTTGCAGCAAAGTAGAGACCCATCATAAGTGATGCGAATTTTGCTGGAGCCAGTTTGGTAATAAAGGATAGAGAAACCGGAGATGAACTCAATTCACCAATAGTGTGGAAGAAATAAGCTAGCACCAACCAAATCATGCTAGAGCTGCCACCTGCTTCGTAATCTTTTACTGCCGCTACCATCCATACAAAACCTAATCCCATGATAATGGTACCAACGGCCATTTTAAAAATTGAAGAAGCTTCCTTGCCTTTCATTTTTCTGCGTGCCCAAAAGCTTGCAACAGATACAGCAAATAGTGTGATAAAACCCGCGTTCAACCCTTGGAACATAGGAGTAGGAACTTCCCAGCCAAATAGCATTCTATCAGTTTTTGTTTCTGTGTAAACAGACATCAAACCACCGGCTTGCTCAAACGCTCCCCAGAATACAATTACGATAAGGAAAGAAAGTAGAAGTACAATAAAGCGGTCTTTATCCACTTTGGTTTTTAGCTCTTTGTAAATCATCATCATCATACCTACCACAAGTGAAAGGAAGATAAATAGAGCTCCGTAACCCCAATGATCAACACCTTCAAAGGTGAAACCAGCATAAATGGACAAAGCCAATAGGACAACCACAATGCCTAAATGCAATGGTGATTTTAGAAGTTTTCCAAACAGTTCAGGAATAGAAACATCGTCAGCCTTACTTTCTTCAGTAGGCTTGTTACCTACTCCTTCCAGATATTTTTGACCACCAATATACACGAGCAGTCCAAGAAGCATAGCAACTCCGGCCATACCAAAACCTGCATGCCATCCCCATTCAGCTACTACCAATCCTACAAGGGTTGTCGCCAAAAGTGACCCAAGGTTAATACCGATATAGAAAATGCTAAATCCTTTATCTCTACGGATGTCGCCTTTTTTATAAAGACCACCCACCATAGTTGAGATATTGGGCTTAAGCATACCTACTCCTAAAATAATAAGACCCAGACCAGCAAAGAACGCCCAGTCTTGTTCAATGGCTAGAGTACCATGACCCAGCACCAGCGTGATGGCACCAAAGAGGACAGTTTTCTTTTGCCCTAGCAGCTTATCCGCGAGTATACCTCCGGGAATGGAAACCACGTACACCAACATTACATACCATCCATACAATTGGTACGCCTGCAAGTCTGTCCAACCAAGGCCTGGGCCGTTGGGGTCAGTAGCGGTGGCAATCATATAAATTACAAGGATTGCGCGCATACCGTAGTATGAAAAGCGCTCCCACATCTCTGTTAAAAAGAGAACGTATAATCCTTTAGGGTGTCCCCAAAGTTCCTGCTTAGATGCTGCTATAGCGTTTGCCATAAGTATATTTTAAAAGTGTATTTGTTGTTTTTGTTCGTCCAAACGAGCGCGCCAAAATATCAAAATTCCCGCACTATAGGTTTTCCAAAATGAAATCATTCATCATTTTGTAAAGGTGGAAGCGCGTGTTGCCACCATATATTCCGTGATTCTTGTCTGGGTAAATGAAAAGGTCAAATTGCTTATCGGCTGCTACCAGTGCACTAACCATACGCATGGTGTTTTGCACGTGCACATTATCATCGGCTGATCCGTGTACCAAAAGATATTTTCCGCGCATTTTTTCTACGTGGTTGATGGGCGAATTGTCATCGTATCCGTTACCGTTGTTTTGTGGGGTATCCATGTAGCGCTCAGTATAGATGCTGTCATAAAATCTCCAGTTGGTAACAGGAGCCACGGCAATGGCCATTGTAAATACTTCGGCACCCTTGGTAAGGCCCAAGCTGCTCATGTAGCCACCATAGCTCCATCCCCAAATCCCGATACGGCCTTTGTCTACATAAGGAAGTCCGCCTAAATATTTGGCTGCCGAAATTTGATCTTCGATTTCATATTTCCCCAATTGCTTGTACGTAACGGTGCGGAAATCGCGACCACGAGCGCCAGTACCTCTATTGTCTACGGATACTATAATGTAACCTTGGTTGGCTAAGCTTTGGTAATAAAAGTGGTTGAAACCATCATATTGATTTTTCACAGTTTGTGATCCAGGGCCACCGTACACAAACATAAGTACAGGATACTTTTTGCCTTCTTCAAAGTTTTGAGGCTTTATCATCCAGCCGTTAAGTTCGGTTCCTTCTTCATTTTCAAACTTGAAGAAATTCTTTTGAGCGATGTCATATGAGCGCAGTTTGGTTTTAAGCGCAGCATTGTCAGTGATGGTTCTTAGTACTTCACCTTTACTATTGTGCAAAGTTTCCAGCGTTGGCACATCCTTACTAGAATAGGTGTTGATGTAAAATTTGAAGCCATTGCTAAATTCAGCATCGTTCCAGCCCTTTTGTGTAGAAAGCTTTTTCTTTCCACTTCCGTTTAATTTGATGCTGTAAACTGCTCGCTCCATTGGCGATTCTTCAGCAGCTTGATAGTAAAAAGTTTTGCCATCTTCATCAAATCCGTAAAACTCGGTTACGTCCCAATTTCCTTTGGTGATTTGCTTTTTAATAGAACCATCCTTACCCATATGGTAAATATGCATAAAGCCATCACGCTCGCTGGTCCAAATAAAACTGCCGTCTTTCAAAAATCTAAGGTTGTCGTTAATCTCAAGGTAAGCAGGAGCATTTTCCTGATAAAGCACATTTGCACCAGCACTTTTAGCATCTACTTTCCAAAGGGTAAGCTGATTTTGCAAACGATTCATGCTGTAAATTACCAGCTCATCATCTTCTGTAGTCCACTTTATACGTGGAATGTATTCGTAATCATTTGTCAATTCTACCTTAGTGTCAGCCTTCTTTTTTACATCAAAAAGGTGAATGCTTACATCACTATTTGGTTCACCTGCTTTTGGGTATTTAAATTCATCTTCTGATGGATAAAGACCTTTACCATAGATGTCCATGGTAAACTGTGGAACTTCCCTTTCGTCAGTCTGATAATAGGCTATGTAATCTCCGTCAGGAGACCACTCAAAACCTTTGTGAAAGCTAAATTCTTCTTCGTAAACCCAGTCAACGGCACCAGCAATAAAGGCGTCATCTTCTCCTTTTCCAAAAGAAATAAGCTCACGACTGCCGCTATCAAAATCCTGAATGTGCAGACGATTATCTTTTACAAAAGCTACTTGATTTCTCGTAGGTGAAAAAGTGGCCAATTGTTGTTTTCCTTCAGTTGCCAGTGAATCTAGCTTGCCATTTTTAAGGTCATAAACGTAGTAACGGCTTTTGCTGGAGTGGCGATAAATCGACTCCTGGTCTGTAGCCAAAAGAACTTTGTCTTCATTTGGGCTAAACTCATAATCCACAAAATTTACACGCTTTCCGGTTTGCTCTTCAATTACATTTGCCGAAATAATAAGGCCTACCGATTCACCGGTTTTGTAGCTGAATTTTTCAAGTGTTGGGCCATTGTCTGTTTTGGTGATGGCGGTATAGTGTAGTCCGTCATTCATTGAATTTAAAGCTGAGGTACTGCGTGCTGCAAATTCATAGCGTTTCCACACATCTTCAAGGGTAACTTTTTTACCTTGGGCGGAAGCTTGAAAGCACATTCCAACAAGCATTAGTACAGAAAATGTAGTCCTTATCATATTTGGATTTTTAATAAAAGATTGACGAAAATAGAATATTTACAAGAGATGCACTACAATAGTATCACTCCGGAGCTGAGTAGCAAAATTGAAAGGGTAGTGGGCAAAGATAATGTCTACACCTCAAATGAAGACCTTGAGAAATACTCACATGATGAAACTGAGGATTTTAGCTTTTTGCCAGAGCTTGTGGTAAAGCCGGCTTCAGCGGATGAGGTGGCGACTATTCTCAAGATTTGTACAGAGCATAAAATTCCGGTTACCCCCTCTGGTGCAAGAACGGGGTTGAGCGGTGGAGCACTTCCTCTATTTGGAGGTGTAAACCTTTCGCTGGAGCGAATGAATAAAATTATTGAAATAGATGAGCGAAATCTTCAAGCTACCGTAGAGCCAGGGGTTATCAATCAAGTGTTTCATGAAGCATGTAAAGAGAAAGGCCTTTTTTACCCACCTGACCCAAGTAGCTGGGGAAGTTGTTTTTTAGGTGGCAACCTTGCCCTAAATGCTGGTGGCCCCAAAGCGGTAAAATATGGAGTGACCAATGCTTATGTTCTAAATCTTGAAGTAGCTCTGCCCACGGGAGAAATAATTTGGACCGGAGCCAATGTTTTAAAGAACAGTACAGGTTTTAACCTTACACAACTTATGGTGGGAAGTGAAGGAACACTTGGTGTAATCACTAAAGCGGTGTTTCGACTAATTCCTTACCCAAAGCAAAACTTGTTGATGTTGGTTCCTTTCGCTTCCGCGGAAAAAGCATGTGAAGCTGTATCTGCAATTTTTAGAGCAGGAATCACGCCAAGCGGCATGGAGTTTATGGAGCGCGATGCTATCGATTGGACTCTAAAATATGTGGAAGATGTTCAGCTTCTCATTGGCGAAGAAGTGCAGGCGCATTTATTAATAGAGGTAGACGGAGATCATGAAGAAGTGCTTTTTAAAGACTGCGAAAAAATAACAGAAATAGTAGCAGATTTTGATGCAGGAGAAGTGCTATTTGCTGATAACCAAAATGATAAAGATGCCTTATGGAAATTGAGGCGAAGAGTAGGAGAGGCCGTAAAGTCAAATTCTGTATATAAAGAAGAGGATACCGTGGTGCCAAGAGCTGAATTGCCCAAACTACTAAAAGGTGTAAAAGAGATTGGTGCGAAGTATGGTTTTAAGTCTGTGTGCTACGGCCATGCTGGTGATGGCAACTTGCACGTAAACATTGTAAAAGCCGATATGAGTGACGATGCCTGGGAAAATGAACTGCCCAAAGGCATCCGTGAAATATTTGAATTGGTAAAAAGCCTTGGGGGAACCATAAGTGGCGAACATGGAATTGGTTATGTTCAAAAAGATTATCTCGATGTGGTTTTTTCTGATAAAGTGCTTGATTTGCAAAGGAGTATAAAGCAAGCTTTTGACCCTGCTGGAATTATGAACCCGGGGAAGGTGTTCAATTAAGAGCAAATACCGATAAATTGTCGAGTATTACCTTATAATAGTTTGAAGTGTTTTTCCTACGTTTTTTTTAGTAGTCTTGTGAAAAATTCAACTAACATAAATATACTGTATGAAAAAATCACTACTTCTATTAGCACTCTCACTTTTTGCTTCTAGTACTTTTGCAAGCCATGTTTTAGGTGGGGAAATCACCTGGGAGAAGACATCTACTGGTCAGTTTATTTTTGAGTTAAGACTTTACAAAGAATGTGGAGGAACTGCGGCTGGTCTGGGTTCTATTCAAACAATAATAGGGCCCAATGATACTATTACGGTTTCGTTGCAAAGTCAATTGGATATTTCTCCAGTTTGTTTAGGTTCTGGTCAAATTGCTTGCAATACATCAACTACAGGGCAAGGTGCGGTAGAAATGTTCACCTATAGAAATACAACCCCCGTAACGCTCACAGGAGTGCCTCCAGCGGCTGGTTGGGATTTTTATTTTAGTCATTGTTGCAGACCTGCTGGAATCGTTAATTTGACAAACCCCACAAGTGCCGCCTATTTTTTAAAATCCACAATGTACCCAGGCGCAGCCTCTAGTTCACCGAAATTTACGCGCACGGTAAATCAGGTTTTAACGAACTATAACAGTACTTACATAGTGCATGCAGAGTCTGATAATATGGAGGATTCTCTTTATTATAATTTAGTTCCAGCGAGGTCGTCTCAAAGCGGTTTGGCTTCTTACAGTCCGGGGTATAGTGGTTCAAGTCCGTTTCCAAGCTCTTTAACAAATGCTGGGAACGGAGCAGTCTCCATTGATGGTAATACAGGTTTGATAACATATGATATACAAGTGGCGACAAATGGAAGTTACGTGCTTGCTGTAGAGGTGGAACAATGGAGAAACGGTACATTGTTTAGTAAAGTTTACCGTGATTTCTCGGTTGTATATGGTGGAAGTTCTGCCACCAATTCAAGCCCTATTACCTATATCGATACCTCAGTGTACAAGGCCGTGACACAATTGTCTCCATACGCTTATAAAGCTATTGTAACTGTTGGTGATACTTTGGACTTTAGCATGGGAAGTACTGACACGGATATAAATCAATCTACATTGCTTCCACAGCAAATTGCGTTTGATGCCTTTGGCTCAAGTTTAGATGTTTCGTACAGTTTTACTGGAATTTCAGGAGGAGCATTAGTTAGCCCTGTAGCTCCGCAAGTTGGGTATGTTAAAAGTTTAAATAATAATATCAACTTCAATTGGGCAGTAACTTCAGCTCATTATAGTGCTTCCAACAATTCACACTTTTTTAATTTTAGTTTTAGAGACGATCATTGCCCGTATCCGGGAGTTTCCAACATAACCCTTCAGGTGGTTGTGCGGAAAGCTGCCGAAATTTCTGCAGATACTCTATCAATATGTTTGGGAGATTCAGTGATGCTTGAAGGATATACCAAAAGCGGTAATTATTCTTGGATGCCAACTGCAGGCTTGTCTGATCCAACTGTGGCTAGCCCAAAGGCATCACCAAGTGCATCGGGTTATTATTATTTGAATGATCCGGTAAATGGTGTTAGTGACTCGGTGTACGTGGAAGTAACAAGTCCGGCTGCATTTACTCTAGTCCAAAATGGAGGCTTAATTGAACTGACTGATGCTAATCCTTCTACTAGCACTATTTGGTATTATAATGGTGTTCCATTTTACTATCCCCATGATACTCTGCCCATTTTAGGGTATGGTAACTATTGGGTAAAGGGTGAGGTAGGAGCATGTACCTTATTCTCTGATACAGTAACTATTAATACCGGTTCTTCCTTTTCAGTTTCTGACCCAAGTATGGGAAACTATAATGGTACTAATTTACCAGTTGCGGGAAGTCATGGAATGACTTTCAACTTGAGTCAATCGGCCAACTTACAGTCGGTAAGTATTCCTGGTTTGATGGATTTGTTTGCAAAAAAATCCAGCGGTTATAATTTAAACCTTAAGGTTTATGATGCTAATCAAACGGAGGTTTATACTACTGATGTTACTCTACAACGCCCTATGAATGGGCTGGTTACTATTCCGGTGAATTATAGCCTTTCTGCAAATACAGATTATACCGTGGTAATAAGTGGTGATTCCGCATACACTTTTAGTATGCTCGAAAACTTAAGCTATCCGATGACTCCATTTAATAATGGAATTACAGTAAAGGGGTCATATGAAGGGAGCTTTGAGCAATTCCCAACACAGCCTTCAAGCTATCTACTCCCATTTACATTAAATACAGATGTTCAGGTGGTAAGCATAAATGAAAATGAGGCTCCAAGTTTTAGGATTTATCCAAATCCTGTAGCTAACCATTTTACCGTGGAAGGATTAATAGGAAAAAGTGAAATTCAAATTGTGGATGTAAACGGAAAGTTGGTTTCTGAAATAAGCTCTGTAGAAAATGCGATAACCGTAGAGAGAGGCGATTTATCTGCAGGAATGTATTTTGTTAAAATATCAGATTCAAATACTACATCGATACAGAGGGTGATGTTTGAGTAAGACTAGTTTTTGAACTTTATTTAACGTCCTGCTTCGAGCAATCGGATCAGGACGTCTTTTATTAACGTCTGCTTATCAATGTTGGGCTTAAAATAATCTGCTTGTAAATATCTCATTGAAATGCTTAATTATGTTATCACAAACAACCATAGTCCTATATTATGAAAAATTTTTATGCCTCGGTATTTATTCTTTTTAGCGCATTTGCCTCTGGGTCCCATTCCATAGGCGGAACGATTTCGTGGGAAAACGTAGGTCCTAATCAATTTGTGTTTCAGTTAAAAAGAGTGCAGAAATGTTTAGGACCAACAGCATACCCTGCCAGTGTTCGAGATTTACAGACTCCTTTTGGGGTAATACAGCTAACTCTAAAAGAATCTAAGGGTTATACCCCCACTTGTGAATTAGCTCCAGGTTTGTGGTGCTATTCATTTAACTCGGTTTGGGCACTTACCACAATGGTTTATTACAGCGATACAATTACTGTGAGCGGTACTCCTCCGGCATCGGGATGGAAAATTTATTATTTAGAGGAAAGCCGCCCTTCAAGTACTATAAACCTGCAGGTAGGAGCCTCAGTTCAAACCGACATTTTTGCAATGATGTATCCCGAAACTGTATTGCATAATTTGTCATCTCCTGATTTTGTGGATACCTATGCTGAAAGTATAACTCCCTATAATCAAACACTCACAAATCAAGCATTTTCAAATCAAAGTGGAGACTCTCTGTATTACAAACTGGTAGCGCCTATTTCGAATAATAGTAGTCCTTACACATTTACATCTGGCTACAATTATTTAACACCTTTTCCTACTGCTACGAATGATCCGGCAAACGGCCCCATGGTATTTAATCCATATACAGGAGAAATTGAAGTAGATGTTCAAAATGCAACGGATGGTTACTACGGCTACACCGTGGCGGTAGAACAGTGGAAGATAATAGATAATGGGCAAATGACCTTACCGGTAAAAGTGAGCGAGGTAAGAAAAGATAATTTGATACCAGTCATAACTAACAATTCTTCAGTTAATACAGCTCCTCTTGTATCTATTGATACGGCCCTATATCGAAATGTTTATCAAGGAACAGCATCTGCTTATGGGGTAAAGGCTTCTGTCGGCGATACAGTTCGGTTCAGGATACAGGCTATTGATACTGATTTGGATTCTAACTTTGTTTTACAAACAACCACTTTTGAGGCAAGTGGAGCGGCATTGGATAGTACTTGGGGTGGCTGGGAATTATATAGCAGTATTCCTGAAATAACACCTGGGCCAGGTCAAACAGGTTTTGTGTCTTCTGGTAATAATGTGGTAGATTTTAAATGGTTTATATCTCCAGATTTGGTGGATAGTATAAGTAATGCTTATCACACTTTTAAGTTTAGCTTTACAGACAATAATTGTGACTTTAATGGGCGTACAAGTATTTCTGTAGTAATAGGATTAGAGGCATTAAAAGACACAACTTCTTCAGGTGTTGGAGTAAGTGAATTTTATGATACCAATGTGAATATTTACCCAAACCCAGCTAAAGAAAGTTTTACGATAGACGGGCTTGTTGGTAAAAGTGTGGTTCAACTGTTAGATGTTCAAGGGAAGCTTATTAAAAGCTATACAGGTACGGAGAGGAACCTTGAAGTACAAAGAGAAAATTTACCGGCCGGAATGTACTTTGTTAAAATATCAGATTCAAATACTACATCTATACAAAAGGTGATGTTTGAGTAAGTTTAAAAACTAATCATTTAGTATACTTTCGCAGTATTGCGTTCAATCTAAACCACTCTCTTTAAATAATTGACTTCAAAAGCTTCACATATCACACCCCTATCCTTTCTTAGGATAGGGGTTTTATTGCTTATAGCTTTTACCTCTTGTGGGCAAAACCAGCCTTTCTTTACTTCGGATACTGAGTTTTCTTTGCCTTTTTTAGGGGGGGCTTAATGCGTTACATACAGATAGATATGTGCAAGTAACGGCTGCCAATACTACCTGTGGCAGTATAGAGGTTCCATCCAAAGGATACCGATTAGATTTCAGCATAGAGAAAGACAGCTCCATGTTAGTGCTATTACCGGGATTTACTCTGGGGGGAAATCAGGTACTTGAGGCTGGCATAAAAGTCACGAGCAAATACCCGGTACAGGTGGTACAGGTTACGGATGTGGGCTTGCTTGATTCCCTAAAAGGGATGCATACCTGGCCAAGAGATTGTGTCATATCAGAGGCAACGGCAATTAGTCCTGTTTTAGCCTCGCAAAGTAATTATATGGTTAATGGACCCAACTTTAAATTGGCGGATGAAAGGGAGAGACAAATGCATTTTTGGGCCTATGCTATTGACGACTCAACCAGATTGGGTATGCGGTTGAATACAACTTCTTTCAATGGTGTCCCTATAGATACTTTTTTTTATAAGGATTTAGATGAGGGTGATGTATATTACTTGTTCTCGCAGGCTAGTATGCCACCCGCCCCATTGGATTGGGGAAGGAGCTTTTCCGGTAGTGATGTAATAGGGCTTAATGAGCCCATTTTGCTTTTTGCAGGAACACCATCATGGGTATGGGGTAGGTTTTGTGTAAATAACGTTAGTGATTTTTTGGGGGGGGCAAGAAACCTTTGAGCAGGTAAAGCCGGATAATGTGGGAGATACCTTGTTTATGGCTGCGCAAATACAAGACAATTATCCCAACCTGTATAGCATAATGCCGGTGGAGGATAGTACGGCTGTTTATATTAATGGGCAGTTGCTTGATATAAGGGATAGGAGTTACCAAGTGGATACCTGCTGGGCAGGCGATGTGGTGATTACTGCCAATAAACCAGTACAGGTAATGCTTACCCGTAGCGCACCAGGTATAGTGGATACCAATAGCCCTAATTCATCACTTTTGTCTCCTTTTACCATAAACCTTGCCGGCAGCAATGAGCTCATCAAGCGCAGTGTGCTAAAACCTTTTGGTGGCGATTATGGGATGACCTATGTAGTGGCTTTGTTTACGCCTACGGCTTCCACTGCTGATTTTACTGTAAATGGGCAGCCATTGCCGGCTGGTAGTTGGCAGGCCTATGCCACCCGCCCGGGCTGGAGCCATGCCCAAATAGAGATCAGCGACAAAACACATATACTGGAAAGTACGGGTGAGGGTTTTGTAGGCTATCACTACAGCTACATGAAAAAAACACCCAACTATTATTATATGCCATCCTATGGTTATTGTCTTGTGGAGAGCAAACCTGTTCCCCAGGATTCGCTTTCTTTTTATATAAAAAGAGAAGAAGGCGAAAAAGTAAAGTTTGAAGACTTTGATAGCCCTGTATGCGTGGGCGAGCAATTGCTGGTGTACCCACCAGCGGCACGCCATGTAAGCTGGCAGTGGAGTTTTGATGATGGCCAGGATACCGTGCAGGTAATTAATGAAAAGCAGGGCGCGGGTTTTTCGCATAGTTATACTATACCCGGTACATATTGGATTTATGTAAATGATACCGCTGGCTGCTCACCGCCTGATAGCGTAAAAGTAGAAGTGGTGGATTCGCCAGTAGCCGATTTCGATTATACCAGCCAAATGACCTGTGATGGTTTGGAGGTTCAGTTTGTAAATAAATCTCAGGGTGCTACCAAATATGAATGGCAGCTGCCGGATGGAGAAGTTAGTAATGACGAATCGCCCGTGTTTTTAGTTGAGAATAGTGATGACTTAACTGTTAGTCTAAGCGTAGAAAATGACGCAGGATGTAGTAATGAAATCGCAAAAAATGTAAAACCAGATACACAGGGTTTGAATGAGCTTATTGTGCCTAATGTTTTTACGCCTAATGGCGATGGAATAAATGACTGCTTCTACGTTTCGGGTAAGGAAGGTTTTGCGGAGTGTTTTGATTTGAGCATCTATAATCGCTGGGGAGAAAGAGTATTTGAATCAACAAACCCTGAAGATTGCTGGACAGGTGAAGAACATTCAGATGGAACTTATTTCTATGTGCTGAGAATAGGGAAGGAAGAGTTTAAAGGGCATCTTTTGTTGAATAGATGAGTTTGCCTTAAGGATTATGTTTTGTTAAAATGTGCAATTCAAATACTACATCACTGCAAAAGGTGTTATTTAAGTAGTTTTGAAATAATCCATGATTGAAAAACCCTCGCTTCGAAATCTTTTAGAGCGAGGGTTTTGTATTTAAGAGACCTGTCGGGTTTTCAAAACCTGACAGGACTTTGGCTTATATTAAATCAATTCCTTCAAGCAAAATTTTGCAAGCCTTGCGAATGTCTACTTCGGTGATATTTAATGGTGGACTCAAGCGAATTGCATTGTCGCAGAATAGGAACCAATCGCTTATCACACCATTTTTAAGGCAATGATCAATTACCGTTTGTACATTTTCAAAAGTGTCTAGTTGCACGGCTAGCATGAGTCCTTTGCCCCGTACTTCTTTAATGTTTTTATGAACCAGTAGCTCTCGAAAAAGTTGCTCTTTGACTTTTACCCCTTCAGCAAGTTTTTCGTCAACGATCACATTTACACAAGCCAAAGAGGCTGCACAAGAAACAGGGTGGCCCCCAAATGTGGTGATGTGTCCAAGGATAGGATTGTCTTTAAAGTGCGCCATCAACTCGCGTGAAGCGATAAATGCACCGATGGGCATACCACCGCCCATTCCTTTGGCAAGGGTAATTATGTCTGGCTTAATGCCATAATGCTGATGAGCAAACATTTTCCCTGTTCTCCCAAAACCACATTGCACTTCATCAAAAATTAGTAAAGTTCCAGTATCGTTGCACTTTTTGCGCAAAGCACCAAGGTACTCCTGCGATGGGGGACTGTACCCGGCTTCACCCTGAATAGGTTCTACAATTACGGCTGCGGTTTTATTTGTGATACGCTCAAGTTCTTCTTCAGAATCAAATTGTATACTGCGCGTTCCGGGAAGTAAAGGGCGAAATCCACGTTTAAAATCTTCATCACCAATGATGGAAAGCACACCTTGGGTGCTACCGTGGTAAGCCTTTTTCATGCTGATAATTTCAGCACGTCCTGTGGCGCGTTTCGCTAATTTCATTGCACCTTCATTGGCCTCTGAACCAGAGTTTACAAAATAGGTAGAGTCTAAGCCTTCGCCTAATAGCTCTGCCAATTTTTGTGCAAGCGCTACTTGTGGAGTTTGAATATACTCCCCATACACCATCAGGTGCATGTATTGGTCCACTTGATTTTTGATAGCTTCCACCACCCTGGGATGGCGGTGACCAATGCTGCTTACTGAAATTCCTGAGATTAAATCCAAATACGATTTTCCATCAGGATCATACATATACGAACCTTCGGCACGCACTATTTCCAAGCTCATCGGGAAATCAGTGGTTTGTGCAAGGTGATCTAAAAAAAGTTGTCTTTGTGTAATTGCCATTTGGCAAATGTAAGTGTACTAAAGCACCTGATAAAAAACATAGGCATAAAGGAAGAACCTTAAAAAGCGACTCAAAGCTACGAGAAGGTATTTCCCGAAAGGGTAATCAACCATACCAGCCACTACACTGATTGGTGAAAAAGGCAGGGGAGTGAGAGCTGAAATGAAAATAACAAGACCTCCGTATTTTCTAAAGATTTTAAACTGCTCTGCAAACTTTCCATCTACCCATCTTTTTACCCTTTTCAGGTGATGGAGACGAGTGCCAATAGTCCATGACACAATTCCACCGATGTAAGAACTCAATGCCAAAATAAAAACCACCAAATAGGGATGCTTAAAGGTTTTGGCCCAGAGTATAAACATATCTGGAGGGAGTATGCCTGTAAAACATTCGCTGATAAAAAGTGTACCTACAATAAGCCAATTGGGAAGATGTGAAAAGATAAGCTCCTCCATCATATCCAAATCAATTACGTAGCGGGTAAAGAGCCATACAAAAAGTGCAAACCCTACTAAAACAGCAAATAGGCGAAGCAGGTTTTTACCAATAAAAGTATATCGCCCAGTACGCTTATAATAGTTGTGAACGCGGTAACTATGCTCCTTCCAGGTGCGTTCTTTGTTTCTATTTGATTTCTCGTTGCCTATGGCTTCAAATTTTTATCTAAATGAGGGTAAATGGGCGAAAGTGAAAAACTAAGCTTTCAAAATTAATACAATGCTCCGCAATGTTTACTTTTAGCCGCAAATTGAATTTTTTATGGCTCAAGCGAAGCAAAAAAACAACATTCTTTCCACAATTACTATGCTCCTTTTTGCACTAATGCCATTGGTGTATGTAAAGACTTTAGTAGATAAAACCTTAATTCCGCACCAATTGTTTGGTTCAGTGGGGCTTGTGCTTTTGATCTTGGCTATGTTGGCAAATAAGAGTATTTCTAAAGCTAAGGTTGGTTGGATGCTTCTGAGTTTTGTTGGTTTTTTAGTAATAAATATGATAGCTGTTTCCGCAGCCATAAACCCAGTTGAAAGCTGGGCTACAATAAGTAGATATATGCTGTCGTTTGGTGTGCTTACGGCTCTTACTGTTTTGTTTCAAGCAAAAAAACTGAACCCAGAAAGCTTAATAAAAGGTGTTGTTATTTTTGGCACTATTGCCGGTGTAATCACATTATTTGAAATATTGAAAGCGCTTGGTAGTGGAGATTTCATTTCTAATATATATGTGGTGTCCGGTACTTTTAGTCATAAAAACCTTTTGTCATCGGTGATAATGCTCTGTCTGCCTTTCGCTATAATGGGAGCCGTTATTCTAGAAAAAGGATGGAAGAGCTTAAGTCTTTTTCTAACGTTCTTATTGATAGCGGAAGTTTTCGTGCTCCGTACTCGTGGAGTATGGTTGGCAGTTTTTATTTCGGCCTTTGCATTTCTTTTAATGTTTTTCACTTTACGTAAACGCCAATCTTTGGATGTTAAATTTCCTATCAAACAAATTGGGTTGGCTGCGGGTATGGCGGTTGTGCTCTTGATAGCATTGTTTTCTGCAGCTAAAGTGAGCAGTTCTGTTTCTGATACGACTAACTTGGAGAACCGATTTGTTTTTTGGAACAACAGCCTGGAAATGCTGAAAGAAAACCCTGTACTTGGCGTAGGGCCTGGTAACTGGAAAATCAACTTTCCAAAATATGGCTTACAAGGTCTTGAGAATAGTGTGCTCCAAGGGATAACTCATGTTCAGCGACCACACAATGACTATCTATGGGTGCTTACCGAGGCGGGTCCATTGGCGCTTATTTTCTATGTTGGAATTTTTGCTTTAGCTTTTTTACAATTAGCTAAAAGCTTTAAGCAGCCCCTCAATAAAAAGGATTTGACAATAGATATTTCGGTTGGCTTTGGCTTGATGGCATACCTTGTTTTTTCATTAACAGATTTTCCACTTGAACGTACGAGTCATGGGCTTTTGGTGGTTGCTATGCTGGCTTTGGTTTTTAGAAACGTTCAGCTTGATCAGGTTAAGGGATCCAATGTTTCGGCAAGAGCACTTATGGTAATAATATTGGGGCTGGGGGTGTTTTCTACCACGGTTTGTGCTTATCGCTGGCAAGGTGAAAAGGCAAGTGTGAAGGTACTGGACGCCAACTCTCAGCGAAATGCTCAGCGCATGATTCCCGCTGCGGAAGAAGCCCTGAACCCTTACTACAACATGGATAATTTCGCCAACCCAATTCGCTATTACAGCTCTTTAGGCAAGTTAGTGTTGAAAGACATTAATGGTGCTATGCAAGATGGTTTAGAAGCTGTGGATGTGGCCCCTTACAATATTATTGCGCTTAACCAATTAGGCAATGTATACAAGGCCCAAAAGCAAACAGATTTGGCTTTGGAAACTTATGATAAAGCTACCGAAATATCGCCAGTGATGGAAGCTGCGCGCATGAGCTCAGCAGAAATATATTTGGACAAAGGCGATTATATTTCTGCTTATGGCGAAATGAAATATATGTTTAGAAACACCAAAGGGCCGAGGTATCAAAAAATAATGGAAGCCATACTTCCAGCTCTGGTTGGTAATTTTGAAGAGCATGGTGAATATAATTCTTTGGTTCAATACTTACGAAGTAAAAACCCTAAAACACCTGCACAAATGCTTGCCTTTTATCGGGAGTGGAAAAAGCATTAACGGGAGATTTTTAATATAGCTAAAAGTTGAATTAGCTTTTGGTTTTGAGTAAGGAGACCGGCTTTATTATAAAACTTTTTTGCCTCTTCAAATTTTCCGTTTTTGTGATAAAATCGGCCTACCTCCCAGTTTTTGCGAGCTATGGCTTTCTGATAAATTGAATCATCAAACCAAGCTAGTTCGTGGTATTTTGAAATCACATTCACCACGTGCTTTAAATGCTCCAAAATACGAGTGCTCATACCACCAGTCTCTCGGTATTTGGTTAGGGGCTTATCGAGGTGTTTAAATTTTTTGTCGGCTTGCAGCAACCTTAACCATAGGTCAAAATCTTCAGCTCCATGCACAGTTGGATTTTCGCTAAATGGAAATTCTAAAAGTAAGCCAGTTCGAATCACCACAGCCGAAGGCATTAATGGGTTTCCTTTTGTAAGAAGGTCTTCGATTGAGTGAATAGGAAAGATATCCCTGTTTCTATCACGGCTGCCGCCAAAAGTGGTAAAACTGTGATAAATAACATCTGCTTGATTTTTGGTGAGATTGCTGGATATTTCGGCTAGCTTATTTGGAAGCCAAATATCATCGGCATCAATAAAAGCCACCCAAGGGTTTTTAGAAGCACGGATAGCACGGTTACGTGCATTGCCGAGCCCTCCGTTTTCCTGATTTATTAATGTGAAATCTATTTTGGGATTGGCCTTGTTCCACTTTTGTAAAATCTCCGCAGATCTGTCGGTACTTCCATCATTCACGCAAATCACTTCAAAGTGAGGATAAGTTTGGGCAGCGATACTTTGCAGCGTGTCCGCTAAAGTTTTCGCGGCATTGTACACTGGAATTATAATGGAGAAAGTTACACTCAATGTTGAAAGTATTTTTTAGGGAATAACCAGTTTCTGAGCTGCTTGGCAAGCTTGAGCAATCCGGTTGCCCTAATAACAAATCGCACCATCAAAAAGAGGATGTGATACAAAATGCGAGGCAGGAGCCAGGGATAGTATTTTCTGAAAGTAGTGTACAGTTTCCAGTTGGTGCGCACATAGCCCGCATTTCGCTTTTGAAAAAATAAGCTACCAATCCACCATCTAGCTACTATAGCCATGGCTTTATCTGCATTTTCATCACTACCTGGGATGTGCTCACGCAAATAGTTGTTGATGGTAATTATTTCATTGTAAACTTGTCCTGTAGCTCGAGCACGGTGACGCTGCGTGTGCTCATGTACTCTAAAATAGTTGAGGTGCTTAGCGCAAAATGCAAGGTTGCTATGTGTTAATATTTTAGCATAGAGAAACCAGTCTCCGTTGAGTTTCATGGAAGTGTCAGCCATGCCAATATCCATATAAACAGATTTACGGATAATGGCTCCACTAGCATTGGGGATCGGATTATGGAAGTACAACCAGTCTTTCCCTGCTTCCTTCCCTGGTTTTACAAAATCCTTTTCCCACTCTTTAGTTTTATAGATAAACTCCAAATTTTTGGAGTAGCTATTCATTATCTGACTCTCTTCGTTTACCAAATACGTTTGAGCGTAAGCAATACCCACATCAGGGTTATTATCCAAAAGTGGGACTAGCTCTTCCAATAAAGTGGACTCGCAATAGTCATCACTTTCAGCAAACCAAAGATATTCGCCCTTAGCCATCTCCGCACCTTTATTCCATTGAGAAAAAGTGCTACCCGTGTTTTCGGTATTAAAAACGGTTTTGATATTCGGATTTAATCCAGCATATTCATTTATTACCTCACGGCTATTGTCTGGTGATTTATCATCCAATATGATAAGCTCAAAGTCGGTGAAAGTTTGTGCAAGCACACTTTCAATCCTCTGCGGCAAATAGGCTTCGTGGTTATAGTTTGGAATTATTACAGATACTTTGGGCATAGTGGCTAAAGAGGGCAAAATACGTGATTTACAAACAAAGGTTTATGACGTTTTTACGTAATGAGCAAAAAGTTGGCTGAGTTGCTTTCCTGTAAATTTTTCAAGTTGAGTAATGGCAGTTTTATTTAATGTAGAAATCTCGTGATAGTCAATTTCGAAATATCTATCTCCAAGTAGGTTTTTATAACTTCTTCCTTGATCAATGTACTTTTTCCAAAGCTCACGGTTAAAGTTCATATCATTTAGTCGTGGATCATTTACTTCACCTTTTACAGTGTTTCGCTTGGAAAGGCTTTTAGCTACTTCTTCGCAATCACGTGTTACATGTATCACCTTTACATTAGGGAAAAGGCTTAGCCACATATTTAATGTAAATGTATTTCGCGGATCTTTCCATCCCCAAGCTGGAGATTTTAACGCATAACTCAGTTGCTGAAGTTTCCCGTTTATTTTAAAATGTTCATTATATAAAGCTTTCGCAGGAATGGTTTTCCAAAATAATTTTTCTGGTACTTTGGGTTCCAGCCAACTAGCGCTTGCCGCCCATAAAGTCTGTTGGTTGAGACTCAAAAAGTGCATAGCCTCATAATTATGGTCTTTGATAACGCCCATAAAAATTCCGGCCTTTTCAAGTACTTTAGCTACCAAAGAAGTACCGCTTCGGTGCATTCCTATTATGATAATGGGTGATTTAATACGCCAATGATTTTAAAGATTTTTAGAAACAAGACGAAAGTACTATTTCTGCATATACCTAAAACAGGGGGGACGGCAGTAAAAAAAGCGCTGAAGAAAAAATTTAAGCCAAAAGAACTTCAGCTTATTTATGGATTTGAAAACTTTAAAACGGGTGTGCGCGATTTTGCGACAAACAAAAAGAGCTTAGGTATTGGTCATTTTGGGTGGGAACCAGAGATGGAGAACATGTTTAAAGATGCCTTTAAAATCACATTCTTAAGGCATCCTGTTGCTAGAGTTATTTCACACTACTGGCATTTTCAGCGTTCTACTCTTGAGGGTGATCAATATTTGAAAGGGATGAGTTTTGAAGATTTTTTGGAAACATCCTTTGCCCAAGATTGGCAAACAAAAAGATTGGGTGGCGGCTTGTATGACACTTCCCTTACTAGTAAAGCTTGTTTCGAGGAGGCTTTAAAAAACGTGAAGTCTCGTTTCGAATTTGTAGGGATTACCGAAGAGATGGATAAAAGTGCAGCTATTTTAAGCAAAAAACTTTCTATTGATATTGGCGATGTAAAACGAAAAAATGTAAATCCCGAAAAAGCAAAAGAACATGAAATGGCATTAAAATATGAGGCGGTCATTTTAGCGAAAAACCAATATGATTTGCAGCTTTATGAAGCGGGCTTAACTAGGTTAAATTTGTGCTGATACAATCAACCACCTTAATAAGGGCCAACTCTAAAGCTCTTTCCCATAAATCCAATCCTGATCAATAAATACCCCAGGACTATCTCTAAAGCTTGTTAGGCCGGCTCCGTAATAATCTCCTTGAATAACCTTAAAGCTTAAGGCGCGCTCAACCCGGTCGCACTTTATTCCATTAATAAACAAATTGGTAGTAATATAGTAGGAGCCTTCAGCTAATGGAAGCCTATCAAAACGGCACACAGAGCGGCCTTTGGCCGCAACCTGCTGAAAAGGAAAATTAGCCATTTGGTTACTCAGTGAAGTAAGATACTCGCCATTTTCATTAAAAATATTAAGTCTGAAATTTAGATTGGCTATCTCCTGCATTTCGGTTGCTTCATATTCAATTTCTAACGCTGCAGGCTTTCCAGATTGCAAAAGTTCTTCCTGATTCTTCCATTGAAGCTTAGTGATTTTTGCTCCTCCTACACCTTTTCTGTCTGTGCGTAAACCAATGGGTAGCTCCTTGCTCAGGATATCCATGCTTTGAAGGTACGCTGCTGTTATTTCATCAGGACTTCCAACCTGAACAATTTGTCCTTCTTTTAGCCAAATTACTTCATCACATAGTTGGCGTACGGCACTCATATTGTGGCTTACAAACACCACCGTTCGATGATCCTTTGTACTGGCGTCATTCATTTTCTCCAAACATTTTTGCTGAAACGTGGCATCTCCCACTGCCAGTACTTCATCCACCAAAAGTATATCTGGGGTAAGGTTTGCAGCTACAGAAAATGCTAGACGAACGTACATGCCGCTGCTATAGTGTTTTACAGGGGTATCAATAAAATCGGCTACACCGCTAAAATTTATAATATCATCAAACTTGGCTTTTATTTCTGAGCGTGACATCCCAAGGATAGAGCCGTTGAGGAAAATATTTTGCCTACCACTTAGCTCTGGATGAAAGCCTGTGCCAACTTCAAGAAGAGAAGCAACATTTCCGGTAATTTCTACCGAACCAGATGTGGGGTAGGTGATGCGCGAAAGTATTTTTAGAAGGGTAGATTTTCCAGAGCCATTGCTGCCAATTATCCCTGTAATCTTTCCTCGCTTTACTGAATAGCTAACCCCTTGCAGGGCTTTAAACTTTCGTTTATTTCCCCCTTTGTTAATTTCGTATTCCTTTACAAGGTCTTTGATATGTATGCCAAACTCTTCTATCATACAATATCTGCCATTTTTTTATCTGCCTTTACAAAGCTCAATAAACCTATAAAAAGCAATACGGGAGTTATGATAATTGAAAGCCAGGCCATGGTACTAAAATCGGTACCAAACAAAAAACCTCTAAATAGCTCTAGCATTCCAGCCAAAGGATTGAGGTACACTAACCATTGCCACTCTTTACCTAAGAGTGAGACCAGCATAGAAGTAGGGTAAGCTACTGGAGTGAGAAAAAATAATAGCTGAAGAGCAAATGGAATAATTTGCTGTAAATCGCGATATCGTAACGAAATGGCACTAATAGTGAGACCAATACCCAAAGCTCCCATGGCAGTGCCAGCTAAAATAATTGGAAGGAAAAGCAATCCTTTCAAGCTTATATCATAATACAGGCAGGTGCCGATAAGTAAAACAAGTCCAACGGAGTAATCAACAAGTCCTACAAGTGCTTTGGCGGTAGGGATACTTAACCTTGGGAGGTATATTTTTTTCACCATGGCTTGCATGGCTACTATTGCCCCCGCTGACTGTGAAAGCACATAATTGAAGTAATTCCAAAAAATCAAACCGCTTAAAGCAAAGGCTAAAAATGGAATACCATCAGTAGGTATGCCTGCAATTTTGTTGAATAAGACAAATAATGTGGCAAGGCCAAATAGGGGTTGAATGATACTCCAGGCAAAACCCAAATAGGTTTGAGCATAACGGACATAAAGGTCTCTTGAGGCAAATGCTCTAATAAGGGCAGGGCTGCGCCAAAGTTCGGTAAGTGCATTTGAAATACTCGACCCTTTGGACGTAATTATGGTTTTTGTATTACTCTTCAAAATTGATCCCGTATTGCTGAGCAAGAATTCTATTAGGTTCTGCAAAATACTGCCTTAATTGGGTTTCTGCATCCTCAGGTATACTCATGTTACCAACATTCTTATTGGAGGTAAAATCCTTCAAACAGCCATGATAATCTGGTAAGCCTAAAAAACGATACACCTTTTGGATTTCGTCCCATGGGTTTTTGAAGAACCGTTCGTAGTCTAAAACCATCAATTGGTTTTTAGGAAAATGTTCCAACCACCCGTTCAGCTGTTTGGCATAAAGTCCTCGCGATTTGTACGAATACACGGCCTTCGAACTTCCATATTCCAGCTTCTTAGTTTCCAAAATACGCTCATCTTCTTTGTTTAAAGCATCTAAAAAGGATAAATTTTCGGCTCCTCGATTGACGTTCATTTTATAATGTGAAAAAGCACGGCCAATTGGATTCCGCAAGATAGTAATGAGCTTTAGGTTTGGATTGTATTTAAAGGCTCGAGCTGCACAATTTGCATCAAAAAGATAATGAGGTGTTGCTTCCCCCTGCAAGTGATTACGTTTCCATAGGAATCGCTTATGATACCAATTTACTCCTTCGTCATAGTTGAAGTCGAAGTAATGAACCTCTTTTTTTTTAGCAGAATCAATAAGCAAGTGTGCTGTTAAATACTCATAAAGCGAAGTTGTCCCCGACTTTTGGGCACCGATTACCAGGAAGTCAATTTTTCGCTTTTTAAACATGGCTTCGAAAGTAGTCAAGATTTAGGAGATTCTTCCCCACTGCATTTTACGTTTCACTTGGCTGTTAAAGTGTTGTAAAATACCATAATGCTCAGGCTGTCGTAGCTGTGGGTCTTTTTCTAAAAGGGTAATAGCGGCATTTCGGGCTTGTTCCAAAATGGCTCCGTCCTTCATCAGGTCAGCAATGTTGAGGTTTAAAATTCCACTTTGACGTGTTCCCATCAAATCTCCAGGTCCACGAAGCTTCATGTCTACTTCCGAAATTTCAAAACCATCATTGGTTCTTACCATAGTTTTAATCCTTGTTTTGGCATCGCTGCTCAGTTTGTGGCTGGTCATCAAAATACAGAAAGACTGCTCCGCACCACGACCTACTCGTCCACGTAGCTGATGCAGCTGGCTTAAGCCAAATCGCTCAGCACTCTCTATTACCATTACCGATGCATTGGGAACATTCACACCAACCTCTATTACAGTGGTGGCCACCATAATTTGGGTTTCACCTTTGGCAAATCGCTGCATTTCCCACTCTTTGTCAGCGGCTTTCATTTTGCCATGTACAATGCTTACTTGATAATCTGATTTGGGGAAAGCTCGAACAATACTTTCATAGCCATCCTGCAAATCTTTGTAATCCATTTGCTTGGATTCTTCAATTAGGGGGTACACTACATACACCTGTCGGCCTTTGGCAATTTCATCTTTCATAAAACCAAAAACCTTTAGCCTGTTGGAATCATAGCGATGCACCGTGGTTATGGGTTTTCTTCCAGGAGGCAATTCATCAATCACCGAAATATCAAGATTTCCATAAACAGACATGGCCAATGTGCGCGGAATAGGAGTGGCTGTCATGATAAGAATGTGCGGAGGAAGAGTGTTCTTTTTCCAAAGTTGAGCACGTTGGGCTACGCCAAAACGGTGCTGTTCATCAATTACCGCCATGCCCAGATTTTTATACTTCACTTTGTCTTCTATCAAAGCATGGGTGCCAATGAGGATGTTTAGGCTTCCGTCTTCCAATTTGGCATGAAGCTCTCTTCGAGCAGCAGCTTTAGTAGAGCCAGTGAGTAAAGCAATTTCTACTGGTAAATTTTCAACCAACTCTTTCAAACCGTTATAATGCTGGGTGGCTAGTATTTCAGTGGGCGCCATTAGGCAAGCCTGAAAACCATTGTCAATAGCCATCAGCATACACATCAGTGCCACTATGGTTTTGCCACTTCCCACATCTCCTTGTACCAAGCGGTTCATGTGCAGACCATGCATTATATCCTTACGGATTTCCTTTAGTACCTTTTTTTGTGCTCCGGTAAGCTCAAAAGGCAATTCATTATTGTAAAAGTTGTTGAAGTTTTCGCCTAAAGCGGAAAAAGCAAAACCCCGCTGCTTTATCTGGTGTATTTTCTTTTGGCGAATCATATCCAGCTGAAGCATAAAGAACTCGTCAAATTTCAAGCGGTATCTTGCTTTCTCAAGCCGCTCCACATTTTTAGGAAAGTGAACTTCAAAGTAAGAGGCCTCGCGAGGGGCGAGTCCGTTTTCTTTAAGAAATTCTGGGGGGTAGATTTCTGGCAATGCACCTTTGAGCTGTGGAAGCAATGTTTGCGTAAGCTTGGCCAGCGTCCTCGCGTTAATGTTTCTGCCGTTCAGCTTTTCAGTAGAAGGATATACAGGCTGCAATCCTTGTAGCGGACTAGCTTTAAATTCTTCTAATAATTCTATATCAGGATGCGCAAAGTTGTAGCGGTTGTTGAACATACTCGGCTTGGCAAATAGCACATAGGGCTGATTAAGCTTCAGCGAATTTTTGAGCCATTTAACACCCTTAAACCAAACTAATTCTACACTCCCAGTTTCGTCCACAAAGTGAGCGGTAAGCCTTTTGGTACGAGCCGCGCCCACTTCTTCCAATTTGGTGATTTTACCAATTATCTGAACCTCTGTTTCGGTAGAAGAAATTTCATTGATTTTGTAAAACCGACTTCTATCCACATAGCGAAAAGGGAAGAGATTGAGCAAATCACGATAGGTGAAAATGCGCAATTCTTTCTTCAGCAGATCAGCCTTGGCCGGACCTACTCCCTTTAAATATTCTATGGGTGTTTGAAGGATTTGCATAGATGGTCAAAAATAGGAAGAGCAATGGAATGGAGGATGTTGGAAAAATGTTGTTTTCCACATTATCATCTTTACTACAAAAGCTAAATTTAGCCACATGAAAATTAGATTTTGCTTTTTATTCCTTTTGGGTGCTATTAGATTTCTTATTGCCCAGTCAATAGATTTCACCCATCTCCATGTTTCTCTCGAACTAGATACAAACAAAAGCGCTGTCTATGGCAAGGTTCAGTTAGCTTTTAAAGCGGACACTACAACTGATTCTATTTACTTGAATGGCGTGAATATGGAGTTTGAAAAAGTGACGGTAAATAATGCAGAGGTGAAATATGCTTCAGATAACAAAGGTATTTGGCTGTGGCCAGAAGAGCTGTTAGATTCCAATTCTATTTCTATAAAATACACCGCTCACCCGCGAAGAGGAATGTTTTTTATTGGCTGGAATGATGAAACGGGGCTAAGCCGCAGGCAAGTTTGGACGCAAGGCCAAGGGATAGACAATCGCCACTGGGTACCACATTTTGATGAACAAACGGACAAACTAATTACCGAGATTGAAGTGCTTTTTGATAGCAAGTACGAGGTGATTTCGAATGGCTCCTTGGTTTCAAAGGAAGAAGAAGGCGATCAAATTCGCTGGCATTATAAAATGGCTAAACCACACAGTAGCTACCTTATGATGTTGGCAATTGGGAAATACGCTTTGAGGAAAACCGTGAGCAAATCAGGTGTTTCGCTTTGGCAATATTATTACCCCGATAGGGAGGAAGATTACAAGTGGTACTATTATAAAAATGAAGAGATCTTCAATTTTCTGGAAAAGGAAATAGGCGTGCCTTATCCATGGGAAAACTACAAGCAAGTGCCCGTTCAGGACTTTCAGCATGGGGCGATGGAAAATACCACGGCCACCATTTTTGGCGATTTCTTTTTGGTGGATGAGGTAGCTTTTAACGATAGAAACTACACCTACGTGAATGCCCACGAACTGGCGCATCAGTGGTTTGGCAATTTGGTGACAGCCACAGGTAGTGACGAACATTGGTTGCACGAAGGTTTTGCAACATATTACCAATGGCTTTCAGAGAAGCACTTGTATGGTCAAGACTTTTTTGACTGGGAGCGATACAAAGCCGCTCAAATGGTTTTTGAAGCTTCAAAAATTGATACGGTGCCTTTGGGAAGTGGAAAAGCGGGTTCAGCTCGGTTTTATCAAAAAGGGGCTTGGGTGCTTTATATGCTGAGCGAAAGTTTGGGTAAAGAAAAGTTTGATAAGGTTATTAAATACTATTTGGAGCAAAATGCTTTTGGGTTGGTCACCACGGATTCTTTGAATAGTGCGATTCAACAGGTTGCTGGAACAGATTATTCTTACTTTTTTCAAAAATGGGTTTACTCTTCGGGCGAACCAGCAGCAAAAGTAACCTCAAAGGTCAAAGAAGATGGTGTAATGGTTTTTAATCATACAAGTGATTCATACTTGAATATGTTTTTTGATATGAAGCTTGCGATTGAAGGTCAGGAACCATCGAAAAATGAACTATGGCTGATTACAGATAGTGCTAGTACGGAGTTTACATCTATGCCGGGTCAAAATCATAGATGCAAATACTGGATTGTCAATCCTAATATGCACGTATTAGCTGATATAACAGAAAACAAGCCAATTGAATATTTACAAATTCAATACGAGGAATCATTGGCGCTACTTGATAGGTATTATGCTGTGAGAAATGCAGAGCAGCATTCTCTTGAAGAAAAAGAAACCTTTTTGATAGAGGTTACAAAAAACGAAAGCGAGTTTTTCTCGGTACGAGCAGAAGCCCTTAAACAATTGGTAGAAGCCAATTACCCAAAATCAGATGAACTGCTTTTGCTGGCTTTGCAAAGCAAAGATGTGCAACTTCAAAAAGAAGCAATTAAGCTTGTAAAGAATCCAGAAGGGAAATTAATGAAAGCTGTGGCTGAATTGCGAAAAGGTGATTCTTATGAATTACGCGAAAGCGCAATAAATACAAGTATAGCAGGAGCTGACCCAAAAGAAAATGCATGGCTAAACGATGAGTTTTGGATGGAAAACCCAGGGGTACCGGATAATAAAATAGCGGTGGTCGTTCTGCTTTATCGCACGGCTATTTTTCAAGATAAAGAAGCTTTACAGGATTTGATTGATTACACTTCTTCGGGCTATGATTTTTTAACGCGCATCAATGCCATGCAAGCTTTGGGAGCATTACAGTATTTTGATGATGAGGTTGCGGCCAATTATTTTGATGCACTTTTTAGTCTAAACCGAACTTTAAGCCGAAATGCCAGACAAAATTTAAATGCCAATTATTCTACAGAATCGGGCAAGGAGGTGATTGATAAATATGTTGAAAGCCAAATGAATGTTTGGGATGATTTCCAGAAACGCTTGGTCAACCGTACATTTGGCCTAAATCTCGAATAATGCAGTCGCGCTACGCACGTTTTTTTCAGTTCATAATTATACTTGGCGATTTGCTCCTGCTGAATGGTTGCTACCTTTTGGCGGTGGCTTTCCGTTTTGATGAGCTTAAGCTTCAAAATACCGAGTATTACGACTATTATGTGCAGCTGGCGGTATTCTTCAATTTTTCATGGGTGCTTCTTGCTTTCTTATTTCGCACCTACGATATGCACCGAACGATGGAGCCACGAAAGGCTACATCCAAAGTGCTGAATGTATTCTTCATTCATCTCTTTATACTCTTGCTCTTATTGGTAAGTCTCAAAAAAGACGAGTACTCGCGATTATTCCTCACGTATTTTTACATTGCTTTTTTTGTGAGTGTGCTTCCCTGGCGATTTTATTTTCTGCGCTTTTTACGTGCTTATCGCAAAAGGGGATCTCACTTTAGACCTGTTTTGCTTTTAGGTTCTGGAGCAGGTTTGTTACGGTTTTACAAAGCTGTAGAATCCCATCCAGAGTATGGTTTGGCCATAAGCGGTTATTTTTCAGATTCTCCCATTGAAGGCATTCCCACCAAGGGTAGGGAAGAAGATGTGTTGGCTTTTTTGAAAAAGAATGAGGTGGACGAAATATTTTGTGCCTACCCATCGGGAGATCCGAGGCTTTTAAAGTGGCTGCATTTTGCTGATGAAAATTTGATTCGTTTCCGAATTGTGCCAGACCTGGGAGTGGAACACGCCACAGGAGTAGAAATTGATTTTTACCACGATGTGCCGATTTTAGTGCAACGTAAAGAACCGCTAGAGTATTTGCACAGCAGACTTTTAAAGCGTTTTGGGGATATTACTTTTTCTCTATTTGTAATATTCACAATCTTCCCATGGCTATTTTCGATATTGATTGTTGGTGTAAAGCTTTCTGGAAAAGGACCGGTATTTTTTAAGCAAAAGCGAACAGGGCTCAAGGATGGTGCTTTTACTATTTATAAGTTTAGGAGTATGGTGGTAAATGAAGCTGCGGATTCGCTTCAGGCTACGGTAGGCGATGCGCGAGTGACGTCCTTTGGGCGTTTTATGCGCACGCATAATCTTGACGAGTTGCCTCAGTTTTTTAATGTATTGAAAGGAGAAATGTCTGTAGTAGGGCCAAGACCGCACATGTTGGCACATACCGAAAAATATACAGCACTAATTGATAAATACATGGTGCGCCATTTTGCTAAACCAGGAATTACCGGATTGGCGCAGGTAAGTGGATACAGAGGGGAAACCCGAACTACGGAAGAGATGGAAGCTCGTGTAAAAACAGATGTGTACTACATTGAAAATTGGTCTGTGCTATTAGATGTGAAGATAATTGGGCTTACTATTTTCAGCACTTTGAAAGGTAGTTCCGAATAGTTTTAAATAGCAGCCTGCTGAAAAACCAACTCGTACTGTTCGCTCACCAAATCCCAGTTGTAGCGGTTATTTAGCTTCCCAATATTGTTTTTAATCTTTTGAATCTGGATGTCGTTTCTTTCCAATAAATCAGCTGCATTGGCCACATCGTTTACGTCCATAAAGTAGGTGGCATCATCGCCTAGCACTTCTCTGTTAAAAGGATTGTCATGGGCACAAATCATGGAACTACAGCCCATGGCCTCAAGTAATGATGGATTTGTTCCCCCCACTGAATGGCCATGGAAGAAAATGTGGGAAAAATAACGGAGGTTGTAAATATTCTCCTTTTTGTAAGTAGCTTTTATAAAGCGAATTCGGCTGTCTTTAAAGGTTGATTTAAGGTACTCGCCATAGCTGGTTTCGTGATTTCCTACCACCAAGGTTACTTTTGGAGATTTGCTTTTTTGAATGCCTCCCAATATAGTTTCCAGATTATTTTCTGGCTCCAGCCGAGCAATAACCAAGTTATATTCTCCGGGTTCTACACCATATTTTTCTAGAATGTTCGGGTTGGCACTTTTGAATTTTTCAGCTCCGTATGGAATGAAGATTACCTGATTTTTATATTTCTTATTGAGGTAATTTTGAATTTCTACGGAGTCGGCTATTAAAACATGACTACCATTGGCAGCCCATTTTTCGGCTCTTTTTAAAAATCGCTGCACCCGCGGTGAATACTTGCTGCGCTTCCACTCCAAGCCATCCATATTGGTAATGATAGCCGATTTATGAGGAATCAAACGTTGCCAAATACTGCTTGAAGTATAGCCCAACATAAGTATGGCGTCAAAGTTTCTCCATCGGGCATCAAGTATGCAATTTAAGTCATAAATAAATTGACCGGCTGTTCCTATTCTGTGCTCTGGGTCATATTTGTGAATGATTTCAACACCTTCAAAATCTTTTTGCTGATAGGGATGGCTATGCGAATTGTACACAATGACTTGATGTCCGCGCGAAGCCATGCGTGTAGCAATTTGCTGCGCACATTCTTCAAAACCACCATAGTAATTCGGAATACCTCGGGTGCCAATTATCCCAATTTTCATGTTGTAGAGTCCTTCATTAGAGATTGGTAAATATCAGAAATTTCCTTTGCAGCTTTCTTCCAGCTAAAGTTTTCTTCTACCCATTGTTGATGATTACTTTCACCTGCCAGAGCGGTCTCCACAGCCTCTCTTATGGAAGCAATGTCATTGGGTTCGCAGTAATACGCATGGTTTCCGAATATTTCTTTTTGTGCTCCTCTATCCGTAATCACCACATTGCAGCCGGCTTTTAAAGCTTCTAAAGTGGAAAGCCCTGTGGTTTCATAATAGCTGATGAGTGCATGAACCTTTGCTTTTCCAAACTGCTTTTCCAATTCTTCCTTTGATACCCTTCCTAAAAAAGACACATTTTCACCTGCTTCTTGCTGGCATGCTTCATAATATGCTGAGTGATTTGCCGCTGCCGCTCCTGTTATGGTTAATGGAATGTTGGTGTCTTTTAATGCCTTGATGAGGTTGAGCTGATTTTTGAAACCTTCAATGCGCGCTGCACAAAGCACCCCTTCACGGGAACTTGATGGAGAAACGGAAATGTGCTCACTACCTAGATTTACCTTTTTATATGGAGGGACCAAACCTATCTCTCTCTCTATCAACTCAGCTTCCTGGTGAGAAGTGGTAAACATATATTGTGATTGCTTGAGCAATGCTTTTATGCTTTTTCGGTTACCCGAAAGGAGAAATTTCAAACCAGGAAATGTATCGCTACCGTTCAGCCAGCGCAGGTTTACCTTTATATATTCCAGCCCGAATTTTCCAAACAAGCGGTACAAGAGTTTGCTGCTAGTGCTTCGATACAGTTTGTCATATTCAGAATAATCATGATAGATGGAACTTACCACCAGAGGAATCTGTTTTGGAATATTAAGCCTAAGATCCGCAGGGCGAATGATGTTGAAAAAATGAACTAACTGATAATCATTAATATTAATCCTCTCTCCACACAGTTTTATATCCACCGTATGCCCCAAGTCTCTCAAATATTTGGCGGTTTGCTCTACCTGCAAAGTATCGCCACCGGGCTGGGTAAATAATGTAGATCGGCTTGTAAATAAAACATTCATAAGTTTGCTTGAACCTTACTTGATGTGGGGTGTTCAAGAGTACGAATCTATTAAATCAAATTTCAAACAAATGAAAAGAATAATTTCAATGTTGGTAATTACAGCATTCATGGCTTCTTGTGGAGGTGGTGATGCAGATGCTAACAAAACCCAAGAAAAGTCTACCGACCAAACGGAGACTAAAATGGAAGAAACAACTCCAGTGAAAACTGAAACCATGGAGGCCAAAGAAGTATCTTTGGAAGTGAAAACAACCGGAGAACTGATGACCGATATGGCTTTTGAGCCTAAGCGATTGGAGGTTCCGGCAGGAGCCAAGGTGAAAGTAACTCTTATGAATACGGCTAAAAGTGAGGCAATGATTCACAATTTTGTGCTTATCAATGCCGGTACTCAAGAAGAAGTGGCTACGCAAGCCCTGGAAGCTGGCCCTGATAAAGATTATATATCAGAAAATAGCAATGTGCTAGCTGCTACTAGTATGGCTAATCCAGGCGAAACTGTGGTAGTGGAATTTACAGCTCCTACTAAAGCGGGTACATACCAATACATTTGTACTTATCCGGGACACACCGCTATGAAAGGTGTTTTCTTGGTAAAGTAAAACAGTAGTTTACTGCTGAATAGAACTAGCTCCCGTCCATTTGGATGGGAGTTTTTTTATGAGCCAAAAGCTCAAAAGTCCTCCAACACCAGATTTTATAAGTAAGCCTGGCAAAAGCCTGATTATTCCGTCTACGAGCTCACCACCATAATTACCGTAAGCTACAATGGCCCCAGGGATTAATAAAATGAGATGCGCCCTAAAAAAATAAATAATGGTGTGGATATAAGTTTTTTCTCCTTTTTCTACTTGCCAGCCTATGTAGTAACATACAAAAGGAAAAGCCCAAAGGAAACCTGCTGTGCGTCCTAACAAGTGCTCATAGCCACTTTGCCAAGCTGCAAATACAGGTAGGCTAATCGCACCAAGAATTAGGTATATGGAAGCTATTAAAAATCCCATTCTTTTGCCAAGCACGGCTGCCATAGTAAATAAAACAAGCGTTTGCAAAGTCATAGGAATCGGACCTATGTAAAAGAAGAAGGGCGCCAAAAGGCAGGTGATGAGTAAGGCTACAAGGCCAACTGTTATTTGAGTTTTATTCATGAATCAATTGTTTTACTTTATGTTCAAAGCGCCAATAGAGCAGGATAGAAGCCACAGTTAGGCCGAGTGCCAATCCGTACCACACACCTTGTGGTCCCATATCTAATGTTATCCCCATAAAATAGGCAGGTAATAGCCCCATTCCCCAATACGAAAAGAAGGAAATGAAAGTTGGTATTTTGGTGTCACTCATTCCGCGCAAAGCGCCAAGAGCTACCACTTGAACTCCATCGGACAGCTGAAAGACCACAGCAATAATCAAAAGTTGAGAAGCAATGCCAGCTACATAAAGATCATCTGTGTAGAAAAGAGGGAACATATTTCTGCCAAAGAAAAATAGGAGGCCACATGCCGCCATAAAAACAAGTGTCATAGCAAAGGTGGTACGTGCAGCAGCACGCAGAGTTGGATAATCTCGTTTTCCTAATTGGTTGCCTACTCTTACAGCCGCGGCAGCACCAAGGCCTGTAGCCATCATGTAGCTTAGTGAGGCTAAGCTTATCGCAATTTGGTGGGCAGCCAAAGCTTCGGCACTAATTTGACCAACAATTACGGCTGCAATGGCAAATGCTGAAACTTCAAAAATGTATTGCAGTCCCGAAGGAACCCCAACTTGAGTAATTTTTCTAAACTGCTTGCGCTTCCACTCTATGTGCTTATAATGCTGTAAATAGCTTTTGAATTGTTTTCCCTTAAAAACATATAAATACATCATCGCAGCCATTATTATCCTTGAGGTAAGGGTGGCGATTCCAGCACCATCAAGCCCTAAGGCAGGGAAGCCCCAATGGCCATAAATCAGGATATAATTAAATAGAACATTGAGGAGGTTTGCCAGTATGGAGGCTACCATGGCAAATCGAGTAAGTGAAAGTCCTTCGGCAAATTGCTTGAAGGTGAGAAATAGCATGAAGGGAAATATGCTGGACGTAATAATCATCAGGTAAGACCCTGAAAGTGATACCACCTCAGGCTCTTGGCCCAATAGATGGGTGATTTGTGAAAAGCCGAGAAGAATCAAGAATATAAGTAGCGCCACAAACATATTTAGCGCCAAGCCATGCCTCAGGTAACTTCCAGCTTTATCTGCGCGCCCTTCACCATCAGCATTGGCAATAGGTGTAGTGAGCCCAAAGGCCATGCCCATCCCAAAAACCATGGGGATTACAAATATGGAATTAGCAAAAGCAGCGGCCGCCAGTGGAATAGTACCAATCTGCCCAATCATGATGCTATCGGCCAGGCCAACCATTACGTGCCCCAATTGCCCAAGCATTACTGGCCAGGCCAAATGGAAGTTTTTGCTAATATGTTCTTTTGTGGTCAAAGCAGGATGATATAATATCCTGCGAAAGTATTAGATTAATTCGGCTTCGTGGCGTTTCATTTCACGTTCGTAAAAAGACTCGGCACACTCCAAAAGATAAGCGATATCATTTACCAACTCTTCTTCTTCGCCTTCAATATCATCAATCCATTCAAGCTCATCATGGTTTACATTCCATATAAAACGAGGGTACTCAGTATGCACGATAAAGATATCATCTGGCATGTCGGTATTGTCGGCTAATAAAAAGTGAGGTATCTCCATGATTTACAGTATTGTCATTAAATATAATAAAACCCCTAACAGGTTGAACCGATGATGAAAATTTTTTCAGAGCGGTTGTTTTTTAGGGTAAATAATCAAAAATTTATAGTTGGTAAACCTAATTCAAAACGGGTGCCAAGAATACCTGGGGCCGCGATTTTATTGAAATATTTTTAACAAAAAAAAGTGGCACATACTTCAATTTGCATACGCCACTTTTATTTAGATGTATCTTAGATAATTAGGTTTTAATCATTGCTTCTAAAATAATAAGTAAAGGCTAGTGTAGGTTGAAACAACCAAAGTTTTGCGGTAAAGTCTGAATCGCTATGCCTGTTGTCATTATCATCTTTGTAACTTTCGTTGTAAAAACCAACTTGACCTATACTGGCTTCCAGAGACCATGTGTTTTTAGGGAACCAAGCAAAGGTTGGAGTTACCCACCCTCCAATTCCAAAGCTTCCCGGGCTTTCGTTTCGGATAGAGGGTGTGTTGTCACTAAAGTCTGTTACTTGTTCACCTCCACTAAATACTATAGGTACATGAACCTGGCCAATGATGGCCAATTGCGGAGCGCAGAAATAATAATAGCGGTAGAACGGAGCAACAAAAAAACTATTGGTTTTATTTGTGCTAGTGACAAGTACTGAACCAGGTTGGCTCAAGGATTCATTCACGTTTTTGGTGTTATCAATACCAAACCCCAATCCTGCAGCATGGTTTTCTTTAAAAGCATAACCCGCTCCAAGTTTGAGTTGAAACTGAGTTGTGCTATTCTCCAAGTCAGTGAAGTCTGTTCCATTAAAGGTTGGATTCGTGGATTTACTGTTGTCAAAACAGATTCCGCCTGAGGCAAACCATGTGCCTCCAGGGATTTGTGCAAATGCGGCTGTGGATGCTGCAAAAAGCACGAATACTAGTAGCTTAGATTTCATATTTACTTGATGTTGATTACAACGTAAATTACACTATTTGCTAGCAAATGTTCGCACGTCATAACCATTAATCTCTTTGCCACCCAATATTATCAGGCGCTCTACCACGTTACGAAGTTCCCTGATGTTACCTGTCCAGTCTATCTTTTGAAGTTCAACGATTGCATCTTCAGTAAACTGTTTGGCTGCATTACCATGCTCTTCAGCAATCTTGCCAGCAAAATGCTCTGTTAGTAAAGGTATGTCTTCTTTTCTATCGTTTAATGCAGGCACCTTTATCACAATTACGCTAAGACGGTGGTAAAGGTCTTCTCTAAACCTTCCTTCTTTTATTTCTTCAGTAAGGTCTTTGTTGGTAGCAGCTAGCACGCGTACGTTTACTTTTACTTCTTTGTCTCCACCTACAGGGGTGATTTTACCTTCTTGCAAAGCTCGGAGCACTTTGGCCTGAGCACTAAGGCTCATATCGCCTATCTCATCCAAAAACAGGGTACCACCATTGGCTTGCTCAAATTTTCCTTTACGGTCTTTTACTGCTGAGGTAAAGGCTCCTTTTTTGTGTCCAAAAAGTTCACTCTCTATAAGTTCAGAAGGAATGGCCGCGCAGTTTACCTCAATTAGTGGTTGCTTGTTGCGCTCACTTTTTTGATGAACCCAGTGTGCTACCAGCTCTTTCCCTGTACCGTTTGGGCCGGTAATCAAAACACGGGCATCGGTGGGAGCTACCTTTTCAATCATGCTTTTAATTTGCTCCAAAGCGTCTGATTCACCAATCATCTGAAAGCCTTTGGCAATCTTCTTTTTTAGGGTTTTGTTTTCTTTTACAAGATCGGTTCGGTCTAAGGCTCTTCGAACAGTGGTAAGTAATCGGTTTAAATCTGGTGGCTTAGAGATATAATCATAAGCCCCTTTTTTCATGCTGTCCACAGCTGTATCTAAATCTCCGTGTCCGGAAATCATAATGATGGCTGTGTCTGGATGTTTTTCACGTACATGTTCAAGCACTTCGATGCCATCAACTCCCGGCATTTTTATGTCGCAAAGCAAAAGGTCATATTCCTTTTCTTCTACCATGTCAATGGCCATTTTGCCGTTTTCGGCTTCATCTATTTCAAAGGTTTTGTCCTCATCGCTCAAAATATTTTTGAGCACATTTCTAATGGCCTTTTCGTCTTCTACAATAAGGATTTTTGCCATGGGTTTTTAGTTTCGTTTAAAGTAAAAAATACGCCTTCTTTTAAAGCGTAAGTTGATAATTTGAGGGATTTTACTCCCAGCTTTTGCAGTACAAAGTTTATTTGAATGCAGGCCATTACAATCATGTCGGCTCGCATTGGAATCATCCCTGGAGTCGCTAATCTTTGTTCTAAAGTAAAGTCTAGCATTTTTTGAGCCACAGCTTCAAACTGGCCTATTTCAAAAGTATAAGTAGTATTCAAGGGGTTATATCCTGCATTGGGAAATGCCGCTTGCACCATTGCCGCCATGGTATCAAATGAACCGCTGCTACCAATGAGTGTGATGTCTGAATGATCGGCACATGCCTCCCACAAAGGAGAAAGCTCTGTGTCTAAGTATTTCTCAATTGACTTGATTTCAGCAGTGGTAATTGGGTTTGAAGGTTGGAACTTTTCCAACAGTCGGCTGGCGCCCAAATTAAAGCTGTGTATCCAATGAACTTTGCTAGAGTCAGCAATTATAAATTCGGTACTGCCGCCACCAATATCCATAATAAGAGAAGTAGACACAGGTAGGGGTAAAGCTTGTTTTACGCCAAAGTATATCAGTTCAGCTTCCTTTTGTCCATCAATTACATTCACGCTAATGTTGCATTCTTTTAAGGCTTCCTTTACAAAAGTATTGCCATTACTTGCAGATCGGATAGCAGAGGTGGCAAAAGCATAGGTTTGATCCGCTCCAAATTCAAGGATGGTTTTTTTATGTTTGCGCAAAGCGGCAATGCCTCGGTCAAAAGCTGGCTTGGCAATTTCATTTTTATTGAGGCCTCCTTCACCAAGTTTTACTGCAATTTTGGTATTTATTAATACTTCCGCAGTTTCATTATCTCTTATAAGGAGGTTAAAAGTATTGGTGCCTAAATCTATTACAGCTGTTTTCATTCTTCTTTTTGTGGAAATTGGCGAACCCAAACATCTTGCTGAGGAAAGGGAATAACAATATTGTTTTCACGGAATGCCTTATCAATGGCAAAGCGTAGATCGCTTTTGGTTCGTTCTATTCTAAATAGGTTATTGGAATAAAAAGTGAGACCAAAGTCTAAAGAGCCTTTTTCAAATTCACGAAACAATACGTCCGGCCCAGGAATCTTCATGACATCCTCATGATTTTCGGCACATTGTGTCAAAAGCGTGCATACTTTTTGTGTATCACTCCCAAATGCCACATTTACTCTAATTTCAAAACGGGTTACTTTACTGTTGTTTTGAGACCAGTTGATAACATGCTCGTTGGTGAGTCTTGTGTTGGGTACTATCATTACAATATCTTCGCGGGTAATGAGGCTCGTGGTCCGCAGCCCCACATCCTTTACTTTCCCCACTATTCCGCCTATCTCTACAATATCGCCAGAGGTTACTGTTCTTTCAGAAAGGATGATAAATCCGGCAACTAAATCTCTAAAGAAATCTTGTAGACCTAAGCCCAGACCAACAAGCAGAGCTGTGGACCCTGCAAGTATAACGGTGATTTTAAAGCCGAGGCTGTCAACCGCAACAATAATAGCAATTACATAAATAAGGTAGGTGAGCAGCTGAATAATGGCGTACTTCTTACCGTGGTCAATTTTACCTTCTTTATGCTTTCGCTTAAAATATAAGTGGATAATCCATAGTACGAAGCGCGCAAGAAGGAATATTACCAATAGGTTGAAAATATTGAACACATGGAGCGAAAATTCTCCAAGTTCAAAAATGGTGTATTCCAAAAAGTGCTTAAACCTCTCCATTATTTTTTATAGGTGATCCATTTTAGTAGTTCTCTGAAAGTAGGCTTTTTGCCATACATCAAAATTCCGGTTCTATAAATGCGTCCGGCAAGCCAAGTCATAAATATAAATGAGGCTATTAAAATAGACATTGAAAGTGCCAGCTCCCAAATAGGAATATTGAACGGCACTCGAGCCATCATCACAATAGGGGAGGTGAGTGGAATCATCGAAAACCAAAAGGCAATGCTGCCATCAGGGTTGTCCAAAGCTCTGATTAAAACAATGATGGCTGCAATCAGCGGCAAGCTCACTGAAAACATAAACTGTTGGGTGTCTGATTCCTTGTCTACAGCAGAGCCGATGGCGGCAAACATGGCTGCGTAAAGCAAGTATCCAAAAAGGAAATAGAAAATAAAACAGCCGATGATGTATGGGAAGTTAATGGCATCAATAGTGTTGATGATGCTAAAAATCATATTGTCATTATCAGGCGTCATCATGCCTTGGGAGGCAACATTTGCGGCATCAATTTCATTACCTAAAATAAAATGAACGGCAACCAGATAAAGGCCTATTCCAAAAATCACCCAAATTAAAAACTGAGTGAGTGCCACGGCTGCCAGTCCAAAAATCTTACCTGCCATTAGCTGGAATGGTTTTACGGAAGAAATCATAACTTCTACAATGCGACTGGTTTTTTCTTCAATAACTCCACGCATAACCTGAGCTCCGTATACAAATACAAAAAGATAAATCAGGAAACCAGCAATGTAGCCGATACCCATTTTTACGGGAGCCAGGCTGGCAGTTTCGCCACCTTCGTCCATGTTTACGGTTCGTAATTTTACATTGGTTTTGGTTTGAGCGAGTATGGCCGGATCCACGCCTTGAGCCTTCATTTTCTCGCGCTGAATGTACTTTTCAAGGATGTTTTCTACGTAATTCTCCACACCCATATTTACATCTCCTTTGCTAAAGAGAATCACATTTCTGCCAATCACATCCGGGTCAGGATTGGTACTGGTAGGGATGTATAAAAATGCGTAATCCTCTTGTTTAGAAAAGAAGTCTTTGGCTCTATCCAAATCAAACTGGTCGGGGGGGAGGTAGCGAAATTTCACGTCTTCTTTCCCTTTGTCAAAATCCATAAGGATAGGCTCATCCAAAACCATAATGGTGCGCGTATCCTCCGGAAGGGTAGCCAAGTAAGCGGGAAGTATGAATAGTGCTGCCGAAAGTATGGGGCCCAAAATCGTCATGATGATGAAGCTCTTTTTGCGAACGCGTGTTTTAAATTCACGCTGTATTATTAGCCAAGTCTTGTTCATCAGTTTTGTACTTTTTGAATGAAAATATCATTGAGGCTCGGCACTTCTTCTTTAAAGAGGGTGAGCTTTCCAAACTGCATCAACTCTTGCGCTAAATCGTTTGCTTCCGCTTTTGCCGAAAGGCGAAGCGAGAGATGTCCGTCAACTTCAGTTTGCTGTAAAATGTCAGCAGAATTCAGATTGCTGAATGCAGTATAGTTTTCTAGCTCAGCTTCAAATATATTGGTAGCAAATTCCTTTTTGATGGGCTTTATACGACCTTCTAATATTTTGTTTCCTTTATTGATTAGTGCTATTTCATCACATATTTCTTCTACAGACTCCATGCGGTGGGTAGAGAAAATGATGGTGGCACCTTCATCCCTCAATCTGCGGATTTCACTTTTTATAAGATTGGTATTGATGGGGTCAAATCCCGTAAAGGGTTCATCAAAAATCAACAAGTCTGGCTGATGAATTACGGTGGCGATAAACTGCACCTTTTGCGCCATTCCTTTACTGAGCTCTTCAATATTCTTATTGTACCACGACTCAATTTCAAATCGCTCTGACCAATCCTTAATTCTTTTGATGGCTTCCTGTTTGTCCAAATCTTTAAGTCTGGCCAAATACAAGAGCTGTTCACCAACTTTCATCTTGGGATAAAGGCCACGCTCTTCCGGTAAATAACCAATGCGGGCAATGTCCGCAGGTTTTAAAGCTTTGCCATCAAGTAGCACCTCGCCACTATCGGGCGCGGTTATCTGGTTTATAATTCGGATTAAGGAAGTTTTTCCGGCACCATTGGGCCCTAATAAACCGAATATACTGGCCTTGGGAATTTCGATGCTTACCTTGTTGAGAGCGGCATAGCTGCCGTAATATTTTGAAACCTCTCGAATGGAAAGGATGCTCATGTGCTGTTTTATTTTGGGAGGTGAATTTAAGAAGTGTGATGCAAGTATGACGCATTAATAAAAGATACTTGCAGACAGCTTGCGGGTTACATTACAATTTTGTCCAAATACTCAATTTCGAAAGTGTTAGTTTGTTGTTATTTAGATCTTTATGGAAAATCAAACTTGAATAGATCTAGTAGATAGGGTACTTTTACACTAAACCAATCCAAATATCTACTATGAAAAAGCTAGTAATTTTTTTAACAATGTTTATAGGCAGCATGGCCTTGTCAAGCTGCTGTACGCCCGAAGTTGTTGGAAGTGTGCCCAACACACTCCGCGATCAGGAAACCAACAACTGGTGTTGGGCGGCTACCACGCAAATGCTTGCCGAGCATTTTGACATTTCTGTAAAGCAATGCGATTTGGCTAATCATCGTTTTGGTGAAACCGATTGCTGTGACCCAGCCAATGAAGGCTCTTCATGTCCCAAAAATAGTGACTGTAACAGACCGGGCTGGTTAGAGCTTGATTTTGCCGGACTCACTTTTAGTGAGACCACCACGGCCCTATCATGGGATAATCTCAAAAAGCAGATTTATTGCAAAAAGAAACCAATGGGCTATGCTTACGGTACACCTGGAGTGGTGGGGCATGTATTGGTTGTAAAAGGTTACATAACTGTAGCAGGTACTGATTATGTGATTTTGAACGATCCTTGGAGCCCATGTGTGGGAGAAGAAAGATTGATTACCTATTCTCACTATATGGATCCTGCAGGAAGTAGCACACACTGGAGGACGTGGTATGATTTAGCTAAAAAACCTTAATTAAAAACTTGAGAGATGAAGACGTATAGAAAAATAAAATTTGGCTTTTTGGCTGTTGTGGTATGTGTTTCTTCAGCGCTAAGCGGGCAAAATAATGACAAAGCAATAATGGAAGCTGCTAACAAGGGCAAGCAAGATTTGATGGAAGTCTTGAAAAGCGGGCGTGATATCAATCTGGGCGTTAGTGCAGATGAATTAGGAAGTGCGCAAGCAGGAACCCCTGTAGCGCATCAGGTACTTTCGTTTGACAAACTAACCAAGGCGGATAGTACAAGCCGCCTTGGTGATATGGTAGATAAAGAAGCCTCTGCGACTTCTATTGTGCCATTGATGAATGGAGGAAATGTGGTAACAGTGATAACCGTGGGAAATATGAAGGGCGAATATAAAGTTGTGGGCCTTGGAGGTATGTCATTTGCCAATGATCTGAATACAGTTATGAAAGCTTCTGGTAGTAAAACGATAACTGCGTATGAAGTACCCAATCTTCAAACTGTGATTTATGCTGTGAATCAGCAAGGGAAGGAAATGTACTATACCAATTTTGAAGGTAACTCATTGCAAAGGCCTATGACGGTAGCTTTGTTGCTGCCTGCTGTGCAAAAGGCAGCAGCTCGCTTCCAAAAAGAATATGGCGCGGCTCTTCAAAAAGGAGAGTTGGTGAAATAAATAATTTGCGAGGCATTTTGATGTAAATAATAAGGGCGCTCATTTGAGCGCCCTTATTGTATTTATGAATCTACCTTTTAGGTAAACATCTCTTTTACTTTATCAAAGAATGACTTTTCACCTTTTCCTGGGTTTGGTACAAACTCAGTTTCTCCTTGCATTTTTTCGAAAATGCGCTTTTGCTCATTGGTAATATCTTTAGGTATCCACACATTTATGTGTACCAAAAGATCACCTGTTCCGTAGCCTTCTACACTTGGCAAACCTTTGTTGCGCAGGCGAAGTACTTTTCCTGGTTGAGTCCCGGCATCTAGTTTAATGCGAGCTTTACCACTCACCGTACTTACTTCGGCTTTGGTTCCCAAAACAGCATCCGGCATACTGATGTATAGTTCGTAGTGAAGGTTGTTACCATCCCTTTCAAGGTCTGGATGTTTTTCCTCTTCTATTACTACAATAAGATCACCATTTACACCGCCCATAGGGCCAGCATTTCCTTTGCCAGAAACCTTAAGCTGCATACCATCCATTACTCCGGCAGGTATTTTTACAGATACGGTTTCTTCCTTGCGAATCATTCCATACTCGTCAGCTTCGGCAGGCTTTTTATCTATTGTCTGTCCTAAACCATTACAAGTAGGGCAGGTCGTGCTGGTTTGCATTTGCCCAAGTATGGTATTGGTAACGCGGTACGTTTGTCCAGTTCCATTACAGGTAGTACAGTTCTTAAAGCTAATATTGTCGGCAGGAACCTGGCGCTTAATACGAAGTCTCTTTTCTACACCATTGGCAATGTCTTCAAGAGTAACTTTTACGCGTACTCTCAGGTTGCTTCCTTTGAAGACTCTGCGGCCACCGCCTCCACGGCCACCACCAAAACCTCCAAATCCACCGCCACCGCGGCTTCCGCCAAATGCTCCACCAAAAATATCTCCGAATTGCTCAAAGATGTCTTCCATGTTCATTCCGCCACCGCCAAAGCCGCCACCTCCGGCTGCTCCGCCCATTCCGGCATGGCCAAACTGGTCGTAGCGTGCACGTTTGTCAGCATTGCTCAGTACTTCATAGGCTTCTGCTGCTTCCTTAAATTTGGCTTCAGCTTCTTTGTCATCAGGGTTTTTGTCCGGGTGAAATTTCACGGCCATCTTGCGATATGCCTTTTTTATTTCATCTGCCGAAGCACCCTTACTGATGCCTAATATGTCGTAATAATCTCTCTTTGCCATTGCTATATTTTACTGACCAACTACTACTTTGGCGTATCTCAAAATCTTATTTCCTAGCATGTATCCACGCTCTAGCTCGTCTATTACTTTGCCTTTCTGCTTTTTGCTTGGCGCAGGAATTTGAGTTACAGCTTCCATAGTGTCAGCATCAAAATCTTTTCCTGTAGTCTCGTCCATTGGCTTAAGCCCCTTGTTTTTCAAGGTGTTTTCAAACTTCTGTGAAATTAGCTTCAAGCCCTCTACAGATGCATCATCACCTTGTGCCTTTATGGCACGCTGAAAATCATCCAAAATAGGTAGCATAGCTGTCATCAATTCCTGATTGGCAGTGCTAAACATTTCAATGCGCTCTTTTGCAGTACGCTTTCTAAAGTTTTCAAACTCGGCAAATAGTCTCAACTGCTGGTCTTTAGCATCCTTGAGCTCTTGCTCCATTTTTGCTAAAGGATCTTCTTCTATCTTGCTATCAGAGGTTTCAGAAGCATCATTGGTATCTTCTGTAGTCTCATTCACCGGCTGGTCTTGTGTAGCCGTTTCTTCGTTGTGTTGATCTTTCACTTCCTGATTATCGCTCATTTTCAGCTTATTTTTCAAAGGACACCTATAGTCAAAAGCCTTGCCATCACTTAAAAAATGTCAGTGTGGCATAAAAAAACACCGATGGATTATCCACCGGTGTCTGAGTGTCATTTATGTAAATATGATTCTTCTACTTTGCCAACTTGGAAAGTGTGTTTTCCAAAGCTGCACCTCTAAGGTTTTTTGCAATAATTACTCCGTCAGCATCTACCAAAAAAGTAGCAGGGATAGCATTTACATTGTAAGTAGCTGCTGCTGCAGATTGCCAAAATTTAAGGTCGCTTACGTGGTTTTCCCAAACCAAACCATCAGCTGCAATTGCTTTTGTCCAGTCTGTTTTGTTGCGGTCTAAAGACACACTATATACTTCAAAACCTTTTCCGCTTTTGAATTTTACGTCTTTAAATTTATTGTAGGTTTTTACCACATTAGGGTTTTCCATTCTGCATGGTCGGCACCAGCTGGCCCAAAAATCTACTAATACAATTTTGCCTTTAAGGTCAGAAAGTTTGCGCACATTTCCTTCAGGATCGGTAAATGAAAGTTCAGGGGCTGGGTCGCCAATGTTTAGCACTTTGCTTTGGTCTTCGTTGCCATATCTTTCAGGGTGAGAGTTCCAATCAGAAGCAAATCCTAATCCCACGAAAGTGACAAAAGCTAAAGCGATAAGTGATAATGGTTTCTTAAATACGTTCATGTAAATATGTTTATTTCAAATGATTTCAAATGTCTATCGCAACATACAACCACAAGTTGATTTTTCAAAATTAAAATGAGTTTGTGGAAATAGCAGGATAGACGATCAATCCAACCTTACAATTTCTGCGCCAATTGCGCGAAGTCGCTCATCAATGTTTTGGTAACCACGATCGATTTGCTCAATATTGTGAATGGTACTCACGCCATCTGCGCTAAGCGCAGCAATCAAAAGTGAAATACCCGCACGTATATCAGGGCTGGTCATGGTGGTCGCTTTTAGCGGAACTTGCTTGTCGATACCAATCACAGTAGCACGGTGTGGATCACAAAGTATAATCTGGGCACCCATGTCTATCAGTTTGTCTACAAAGAAAAGACGACTCTCAAACATCTTTTGATGAATCAAAACACTACCTCTGGCTTGTGTGGCAACTACCAAAGCAATGCTCAAAAGATCAGGTGTGAAACCTGGCCATGGTGCATCGGCAATGGTTAAAATGGAACCATCAATGTAGTTTTCTATTTCGTAGTGATCTTGTGCCGGGATGTGAATATCATCACCTACTCGCTCAAGCTTAATTCCCATCTTGCGGAACATGGTAGGGATTACGCCAAGCTCATCGTAGCACACATCTTTAATGGTAATCTCTGAGCCGGTCATGGCTGCCATACCAATCCATGATCCAATCTCTATCATGTCTGGCAAAATGCGATGCTCACAACCACCTAATTCTTTTACACCTTCAATGGTAAGAAGGTTGGAGCTGATACCTTTAATATTAGCCCCCATGCTATTTAGCATTTTACAAAGCTGCTGAATGTATGGTTCGCAAGCGGCATTGTAAATAGTTGTGGTGCCTTCGGCCAAAACAGCGGCCATTATGATATTGGCAGTTCCGGTAACAGAAGCTTCATCAAGCAGCATATCGGCACCTTTCAATTTTTTGCCTTCTACACCGTAAAATGATTCATCCTGATTGTAGCGGAATTTTGCGCCAAGCTTTTGGAAACCTATAAAGTGGGTATCCAATCTGCGTCTTCCAATTTTGTCGCCACCAGGCTTGGGAATAAAACCCTTGCCGAACCTTGCCAAAAGTGGACCTACAATCATGATGGAGCCACGAAGGGCACCACCTTTCTCCTTAAATTCAGGAGATGTCATGTAATCTAAATTGAGGTCATCAGCTTTGAAGCTGTAGCTGCCCGGTCCTTGGCGCTGAATGCTTACGCCAAGATCAGCCAACAAATCAATTAGCTTATTTACATCCCTGATGTCAGGAATGTTGCTGATAGTTACTTTTTCATCGGTAAGGAGCACTGCACAGATTACTTGTAGTGCTTCGTTTTTGGCGCCTTGCGGGATGATGTTTCCTTTAAGTTTTTTTCCGCCAGTAATTTGAAATGTTCCCAAGGGTGTTGAAGTTTATTGGGGTGATTATTTCTTGTATCTCTTCTTGCCGCTTCTGCGGTTCTTATTGTTTGAGCTATGGTGCTGACGCTTGTTGTTTGGCATGTCTTTTACCAATTCCTGCTTGTGCTTCAGGTTCATGTCATCAAGCTTTAGTTTACCATTGGCCAAAGCATTCATTTCCATCAAAATCACTTCATCATCCACCGTATCCTTATTCCAGATCAGGTAGGTTTTTTTCATATGATTGGCGATAGCAATTTTCAGCTTTTCTTTTTCCTCACCCGGAGGTTGCTCCACAGCGTAGTCAATCATCTTGCGAATAACGTTTCCGTAATGGCGATACCTGCGGTTGTTACGTGGGTAAGGAACCAGCTCTGGCTTTTCCTTTAAGGATTCCTCAGAAGGTTTTGGGTATGGAGAGTCAACGTCCAATTTAAAATCAGACATTATAAAAAGGTGGTCCCAAAGCTTGTGCTTAAAATCCGGCACATCGCGGATTTGTGGATTCAGGTTACCAATAATATCAATGAGGTTTTGAGCTTGTCTATTGCGCTCTTCTTTGTCCTCTATCGTCAAAAGATGCCCTACCATTTTCTGTACATTTCTACCGTATTCCGGTATTATAAGGTGGGGTAAGCTTGTGTTGTATTCCATTTTTTATCTGTGTTACCGGTGAGGGTAATGGGTTATTGGTATTGAGTAGTTAGTATTGGGTCAGTTGTGCTTTCCTTCAAAGAGAAGCTGTATTAATACTCGCTCCACAGTACTTTTTCGAAAAGTGTAGCTGTCTAAATACTTATTACTAACTACTAAATACTTTTTCTAGCCACTTACTTTTTCAAGTTTGGCAAATTTGAGTAATAATTTCTTTTCACCAACATTATCAAACTGTATAACAGCCTTTTTGTTGGGGCCGGCACCTTCCATTTCTTTTATTTTACCATGACCAAAGCGTTGATGCTTTACTCTATCACCTACATTAATGTCGGATGGATTGGTGTCGGCTACCGAGTCAGAATTGGCCGAAGGTAGTGAACTTTCTATTTTTCTCAGGTTTTTACGCTGCGGCATGGTGCGTTGCGGTTGCCTGCTTCGTGATGGTGCAGATGAAGTAGGCGCTCTTCGTGGCGAAGGTCTTCTTGAAGCTGAAGGTTCATCACTATCACCATACGCTCCGGTAAAGGGAGAAAAATCAGGAGTGTTTATATTAAGGAATGATTCATCAATTTCTTGTAAAAAGCGGCTTGGCTCACAATCGATCAACTTTCCCCAGCGATAGCGCATTTGTGCATAGGTAAGGTAAGCTTCCTTTTCGGCACGGGTAAGGGCTACATAAAAAAGTCTACGCTCTTCCTCCAAGTCGGCTCGGCTACTCATCGCCATCATACTTGGAAAAAGACTTTCTTCCATGCCCACAATAAATACAATTGGAAACTCAAGCCCCTTGGCCAGGTGAATGGTCATTAGGGATACTTTTTCGTTGTCTTCGTCCGTAGTATTATCAGAGTCTGTAAGCAAGGCCACATCTTCCATAAAGCCCGAAAGACTGGGGTTGCCATCTTCAATCTCCTTCTGGTTTTCGGTAAATTCTTTTACCGAGTTCAAAAGTTCCTGAATGTTTTCCGTGCGGCTTATTCCTTCAGGGGTTTTATCTTGACTGAGTTCACGCAGTAATCCTGAAGTCTTAGCAATATGCGTGGCCAAATCAAATGCTTCGGCTTCTTTAGCCAAGGCCTTAAAGCTTTGAATTTTGGTAACGAAATCCTGAATCTTAACAGTGGTAGGTTTATTCAATCCCACGCTTTGGTAGTAACCCAGGTTACTGCAAATTTCCCAAACGCTAACTCCATTGGCATTAGCTGCCACAGTTATTTTTTCTAAAGTGGTATCTCCAATTCCACGCTTGGGGTAATTTATCACCCTACGGAAAGCTTCTTCATCATTGGAGTTAATTGTTAGGCGTACATAGGCCAAAAGGTCTTTTACCTCCTTGCGTTGGTAAAATGAAAGTCCTCCATATATTCTATAAGGAATGTTTCTTCTTCTAAAAGATTCTTCCATCGCCCGCGACTGGGCATTGGTGCGATATAAAATAGCAAAGTCAGAAAAGGGAATATGCTCCTGCATGTTCTTTTCAAAAATGGTGCGGGCTACATAACTAGCCTCGTCTGTATCGCTTACCGTTTTATTAATTACAATCTGCTCACCATCAGAATTGTCAGTCCATACATTTTTGTCTAGCTGCTCTTTATTCTTTTTGATAAGGCTATTGGCGGCACCAACTATAGTTTTTGTAGAACGGTAATTTTGCTCCAGCTTAAATACGCGTACATCTTCATAGTCACGCTGGTAGTTTAAGATGTTTCTAATGTTAGCACCACGGAAGGCATAAATCGACTGCGCATCATCACCTACTACACAAATGTTTCCATAGCGGTTAGCCAGTGACTTTACAATAAGGTATTGCGCGTGGTTCGTATCCTGGTACTCATCTACCATTATGTAGCGGAAGCGGTCTTGGTACTTCGCCAGTACATCTGGAAACTTGCGCAATAATATAAAGGTATAGAGCAGGAGGTCGTCAAAGTCCATGGCTCCGGAGCGAAAACATCTTTCCGCGTAAGCGCGATAAATGTCGCCCATCATGGGCATCCGAGCTGCGGCATCATTTTCCTGAAGCTCGGGGCTGCGTAAATATTCCTTTGGCGTAATCAAGGCATTCTTGAAAGAAGAAATACGTGAGGCCACACTCTTTACTTTATATACTTCCTTATCAAGGTTTTTTTCCTTGATCACATTGGCAATCACCTTACGGGCATCTTCAGCATCATATATAGTGAAGTTACTAGGGAAACCCAGTTTGTCGGCCTCAAAGCGAAGTATTTTGGCAAACACCGAGTGGAAGGTTCCCATCCAAAGGTTTTTGGCCTCATTGCCACCCACGATTTTGCCAATACGCTCCTTCATCTCTTTGGCGGCTTTGTTGGTAAATGTGAGTGAAAGTATGTTGAAAGGATCTACCTTTTTTTCGTCCATCAAATAGGCAATGCGGTAGGTGAGCACACGGGTTTTTCCGGAACCAGCACCAGCAATTACCATTACGGGGCCTTCGGTGTTTACTACAGCTTCGCGCTGTGATGGATTGAGTTGTTTAATATAATCTTGCACGCATGTATTCTTTTGCAGGCGCAAAGTACTCATATATATAGGTAAGGGGCAAATAGTTTGTGGATAGGATGTGAACATCAAATGAACAGCGAAATGTTAAAGTTGCATGGTGCAGTAATAAGGGATGAGAAGCTTCGTTTATCAAACCGGATAATTAAGTACCATAAAAATGATTTCTGTTTTGAGAGCGCTTAACCTATTTATAGGGTTGTTTCTATTGGCTGGTGAAATGCATGCTCAGTATGTGCTTGGCGAAAAGGAAGTGGCTGTGTTTGCTGTGGGTGGAGCTATTTACGCTAATCATGATGAATACAATAAGGTTTTGACAAATAATGTATTTGCCAAGTTGAATAATTGGTCAGCAAATGCAGGCTTTGAAGGAGTGATACCCATTAAGCGGATTTTTATAAAACTAAGCATGACTGGGAGTAATCAGGAGCATTTTTCAGAAGACAATAATTACAACTGGTGGGGAATCACTTGTTTGGGGGCTTCAGTTGGTTATAACTTACTTAAAGAAGGAAAGGTTTCAATTGTGCCATTTGTGGGTGTTGGTGGCCAATTTGAGAAATTAAGGCTCAATGGAATTGGCCGGATGGTTAACCCTGATGGAACGACCTATGATTACCAAATTGAGGGAGATTATGCTGTAAGAAATCTTACAGGGCAACTTGGGTTTAGCTCATGCTATCGGATTAAGTTGAAACCTAAAACGCTTTCGTTTTTATTAGGAGCTCAAGCTCAGTATTCAAGAAGCTTTACATCTGCATTAAACGAAGGTCATTACGGGGTTAGAGCTTGGCTTCCTACTTTGGATTTTAATGGAGCCAGCGTGGGTGGTGTATTTGCCTTAAGCACATTGATCGGACTTTCTTTTTAATATTAAGTTTGTCACCCATAAATCAAAAAACTACAGCTATGATTAACTCAAGGTATTTTTTTCTGCTGATTTTTATTGGGGTCAGCACTTTTGCTTTTGCGCAAGAGGATGAGGATGAAATTGAGGGGCGCATAATGTTTGGCATTGGTGCTGCAAGTATGGATTTTGGTGAATTGAATAAAGCCCTTGATCAATCTGGCTATCCTTCTTTAGATAATATTGGATGGGACTGGGCGATCAAGCTATGGATATCTTCAGATAGACTTCATTTTATATATGATTTTGGATCACATTCTCGTCAAGCTGAAAATGGCGCAATTACAAAATATGAGACTGGGGATTTTGCGCTTAGTTTAGGTTATGGGGTCATTCAGCGCGAGCATTTGTCTCTTATTCCATATTTAGGAGTAGGCTTTGATTATGGTAGTTTGGAATTGGTTCAAATGGAAGACCCCTCGGTAAATACAGTACCTGGATATATTACGAATGCTCCTTATTCTCAAAATATGGATGTATGGGGATTTCTCGGCTCGGCTGGTTTATATGCCTTATGGGATTTTTCGTCTAAATCTGATGACGCTGCTTTTACGCTAGGTATTCATGCTGGCTATACTCCACGACTAGGTGAGCAGAAGTGGCGTAGTGCTGGAGGTTCTAAGTTGGAGGGTGTAAGCCTTTCGGGAGGTGTTAGTGCGAATCTGGTTTTTGGGGTTGCGCTTTAATCACTCCTTAATATATAATAGTAAAGCCTGCAAAGTGTACTTTTGCGGGCTTCATTTATTTAAAGGATATCTGGAGGGGTGTTGATAAGTGATGTTAGAAATGTTGAGGAGCTAAAGTTGAGATGCGTGAAACCTTTTGTAATGCCAGTAATTTGGGCGGGTTGAGCTTTTGCATTAAAGGTTGATTTTAAAATTCCTAAAACATTTTTTATCAAGCTATTGTGGGTATAAATAATAGTTTTACATTTGCACTCCCCGAAAAAACGGGTATCTGTTGATTTTTAACAGCTTATAGATAAAAGGTATATGCCAACGATACAGCAATTAGTAAGAAAAGGAAGGGTAAAGCTCACTAAGAAGAGCAAGTCTGCAGCCCTTCAATCTTCGCCACAAAGAAGAGGAGTGTGTACTCGTGTATACACAACTACTCCTAAGAAGCCTAACTCAGCTATGCGTAAAGTAGCAAGGGTAAGGTTGACAAATGGTAATGAGGTGAACGCTTACATTCCAGGAGAAGGACACAATTTGCAGGAGCACAGTATTGTATTAGTACGCGGAGGAAGAGTAAAAGATCTTCCGGGTGTAAGATATCATATCGTACGTGGTGCATTGGATACAGCCGGTGTTACTGGTCGTACTCAGCGTAGAAGTAAGTACGGTGCTAAGAAACCAAAGGATAAGAAATAATTCTCGATAGAGTACCATGAGAAAGACCAGAGCAAAAAAAAGACCCCTGTTGCCAGATCCGCAGTTTAGCGATCAGTTGGTAACTCGTTTTGTAAACATGATGATGTTGGACGGTAAGAAGAGTACTTCTTACAAAATATTCTACGATGCGATTGAAATCGTATCTGAGAAAACTCAGGAAGGTAACGGTTTAGAGCTTTGGAAAGAAGCTTTGAATAACGTAATGCCTCATGTAGAAGTGCGTAGTAGAAGAGTAGGGGGTGCGACCTTCCAGATTCCTATGCAGATTCGTCCGGATCGCAAAGTTTCTATAGCAATGAAGTGGTTGATTAGCTACTCACGTAAGCGCAACGAAAAGTCTATGGCTTTGAGATTGGCTAACGAAGTAATGGCTGCTGCCAAAGAAGAGGGAGCTGCTGTGAAGAAAAGAATGGATACTCATAAAATGGCGGATGCGAATAAAGCATTTGCTCACTTTGGTAGATTTAAATAATTAGAAGGTTACTATAAGCCATGGCTAAAAGAGATCTAAAATATACAAGAAACATTGGTATTGCTGCGCATATTGATGCGGGTAAAACCACTACCACGGAACGTATTCTTTATTACGGTGGTGTAAGTCACAAAATTGGTGAGGTGCACGATGGTGCAGCTACTATGGACTGGATGGAGCAAGAGCAAGAAAGAGGTATCACTATTACTTCTGCTGCTACTACCCTAAAGTGGCCTTACCGTGGTACTGAATATCACGTAAACATTATTGATACTCCGGGACACGTTGATTTTACCGTAGAGGTAAACCGTTCACTTCGTGTATTGGATGGTTTGGTTTTCTTGTTTAGTGCTGTTGATGGTGTAGAGCCACAATCAGAAACTAACTGGAGACTTGCTAACAACTACAATGTTCCACGTATTGGTTTCGTGAACAAGATGGATCGTCAGGGAGCAGATTTCCTTAACGTAACCCGTCAGGTAAAAGAGATGCTTGGTAGCCATGCACTTCCTCTTCAAATTCCAATCGGTGCAGAAGCTGATTTTAAAGGAGTGGTTGATTTGATCAACTTCCGTGGAATTACTTGGAATGATGAGGATCAAGGAATGACCTTTCAGGAAATTGAGATTCCTGCAGATATATTAGAAGAAGCAACAGAGTACCGTGAAAAGTTATTGGAAGCAGTAGCTGAGTTTAACGATACTTTGATGGAAAAATACTTTGAAGATCCTGAATCACTTACTGAAAGAGAAATTCTTGACGCATTGCGTGAAGCTACTATCTCTGGTAAAGTGGTGCCTATGATGTGTGGTTCTGCCTTTAAAAACAAAGGTGTACAGGCTATGCTTGATATGGTAATGGAAATCCTTCCTTCTCCAATGGATGTTGAGGCTATCGTTGGTACCAACCCAGAAACAGAAGAAGAAGAAAAGAGACAGCCGTCATTTGATGATCCTTTTGCAGGTCTTGCATTTAAGATTGCAACAGATCCATTTGTAGGTCGTCTATGTTTTACCCGTGCTTATTCAGGTACTCTTGAGTCTGGTTCATATGTATTGAACACCAGAACGGGTAAGAAAGAAAGAATTTCAAGAATCTTCCAAATGCATGCTAACAAGCAAAACCAGATTGACACCCTTGGTGCTGGTGATATTGGTGCATTGGTAGGATTTAAAGATATTAAGACTGGGGATACACTTTGTAATGAAAAGCACCCAATTGTGCTTGAGTCAATGGACTTCCCAGATCCAGTAATCGGATTGGCAATTGAGCCTAAGACTCAGGCTGATGTGGATAAACTAGGTATGGCTTTAGCTAAGCTTACTGAAGAAGATCCAACGTTTGTTGTAAAGACTGACGAAGATTCTGGTCAAACAGTAATTAGCGGAATGGGTGAGCTTCACTTGGATATTATTATGGATCGTCTTAAGCGTGAGTTTAAGGTGGAAGTAAACCAAGGAGCCCCACAAGTATCTTACAAAGAAACTATCAACGGTACAGTTGATCACAGAGAGGTTTATAAGAAGCAGTCTGGTGGTCGTGGTAAATTTGCAGATATCGTTGTAACTATCGAGCCAGGAGATCCAGAAAAGCCAGGTTTGATCTTTGTGAACGCTATTAAAGGTGGTAACGTTCCTAAAGAATTTGTTCCATCTGTAGAGAAAGGATTTAAAGAAGCTATGAAGAATGGTGTATTGGCAGGTTTCCCTGTAGATAGCCTTCAGGTTACTTTAAAGGATGGATCTTTCCACGCGGTGGATTCTGATCAGCTTTCATTTGAATTGGCAGCTAAACTTGCCTACAAAGAAGCTCTTCCAAAAGCAAACCCAGTATTGCTTGAGCCTATTATGAAACTTGAGGTGCTTACTCCAGAAGAAAATATGGGAGATATAGTAGGTGACCTTAACAGACGTAGAGGTGTGATGGAAGGTATGGGTGATAGAAGCGGTTCTAAAGTAATCAAAGCAAAAGTTCCATTGTCTGAGATGTTTGGATATGTAACAGCTTTGAGAACCATGTCTTCTGGACGTGCAACATCAACTATGGAATTCTCGCACTTTGCAGAAGCTCCTAAGAATGTGGCCGATGAAGTAATAGCAACAGTAAAAGGTAGTAAGTAACCTGCATAAGACAATAATTGAAGATGAGTCAGAAGATCAGGATTAAATTAAAATCATACGATTACAACTTGGTAGATAAGTCTGCTGAAAAAATCGTAAAAACCGTAAAGAGTACCGGTGCCATTATAAACGGACCAATTCCTCTTCCTACAAACAAGAGAATCTATACGGTACTTCGTTCACCACACGTGAATAAGAAGGCTAGAGAGCAGTTCGAATTGTCATCTTACAAGAGACTATTGGATATCTACTCTTCTTCTTCAAAAACAATTGACGCTCTAATGAAATTAGAGTTGCCAAGTGGAGTAGAAGTAGAAATAAAAGTTTAAGTTTTTTAAATAATTAACCTTTAAAAAGGAAATCAAATGCCTGGAATGATCGGTAAAAAGGTCGGTATGACAAGCCTCTTTGATGCAAATGGTAAAAATTTACCATGTACTGTCATCGAAGTGGGTCCTTGTGTGGTTACTCAAATTAAAACCACAGAGACCGATGGTTATGAAGCAGTTCAGATTGCTTACGGTGACAAGTCAGAGAAAAATGTAGCAAAAGCACAAATTGCACATTTCAAAAAAGCTGGCATTACTCCAAAGCAACACGTTATCGAAATTGATTCGATTGACGGAGAAGTAAAACTCGGAGACGAGCTTGCAGCAGATATGTTTGCTGAAGGAGAGTTTGTTGATGTAGCTGGTAACTCTAAGGGAAAAGGATTCCAAGGGGTTGTAAAGCGTCACAACTTTGGTGGAGTAGGTCAATCTACCCACGGTCAGCACAACCGTCTAAGAGCACCTGGTTCTATTGGTGCTGGTTCTGATCCATCACGTGTATTTAAGGGCATGAAAATGGCCGGCCGTATGGGAGGAAAAAGAACTATGGTAGAAAACCTTCAAGTTCTTAAGGTTGATAAAGACAAAAATCTTTTGGTAGTAAAAGGTTCTATACCTGGCGCTAAAAATTCAATCGTAATAATTACCAAGTGATGGAATTAGCAGTATTAAACAAAGAAGGAAAGGAAACAGGTCGTAAGGTGACCTTGAGCACAGAGCTTTATGCTGTGGAGCCAAATCATCACGCTATTTACCTTGATGTGAAGCAATACTTGGCTAACCAACGCCAGGGTACGCACAAGTCGAAAGAAAGAGGAGAAATCTCTCGTACTACCAAAAAGTTTTTCCGCCAAAAAGGAACTGGTAATGCACGTGTAGGATCACTTAGATCTCCGTTGCAAAGAGGTGGTGGTACCGCTTTTGGTCCACGTCCAAGAAACTACGGTTTCAAATTGAATAAAAAAGTGAAAGCTGTTGCTCGTAAATCAGCACTTACACTTAAGGCTTCTGACAAGAAAATTCAAGTAATTGAAAACCTTGAAATGGCCGCTCCAAAGACGAAAGACTTCATCAATATCATCACTGCTTTAGGGCTTGATGCAAAAAAGTCTATCATAGTACTTGGAGACTCAAATAAAAATGTATATTTGTCGTCCCGAAATTTTAAGGGGTCTGACGTTGTAATCGCTTCAGAATTAAACACTTACAGCATTATGAATGCTCAAAATGTGGTTTTAACTGAAGATTCGTTAGGAAAACTTGAAAACCTTTTAAGCAAATAACAATGGGCATCTTGATTAGACCTGTAATTACAGAGAAAGCAACAGCTGATAGCGAAGATCGCAATCGATTTGCCTTTGTTGTTGATAAAAAGGCAAACAAGGTAGAGATTAAGAAAGCTGTAGAGGAGCTTTATGGTGTGAATATCGAAAAGGTACGCACTATGTTGGTTCCAGGAAAAAAGAAAAGCCGCTTCACTAAAAATGGTGTAGTATCTGGTTCAACCGGAATGTACAAAAAAGCTATTGTAGAAGTAAGAAGTGGTGAAACCATAGATCTCTATAGTAATATTTAAGACCAATGGGAGTAAGAAAATTAAATCCGGTAACCCCCGGCCAGCGTTTTAGAATTGTAAATGACAACAGTACTATTACAGCTGCTAAACCTGAAAAATCTCTTGTAAAAGGGAAATCGAAAGGCGGTGGTAGAAATAACACAGGTAAAATGACAATCCGCAATGTAGGTGGAGGTCATAAGCAGAAATACCGTGTTGTAGACTTCAAACGTGATAAGGAAGGTGTTCCTGCAACTGTAAAGGCTGTAGAATACGATCCGAATCGTACAGCTCGTATTGCTTTGCTTTACTATGCTGATGGTGAGAAGAGATACATGATAGCGCCAAACGGTTTGCAAGTAGGTCAAACTGTAGTAAGCGGTAGAGAAGCAGCACCTGAGATTGGTAACGCAATGTACCTTTCTGATATTCCATTGGGTACTGTAATTAGCTGTATCGAAATGAGACCTGGACAAGGAGCTGTGATTGCTCGTAGTGCTGGTTCATTTGCACAGCTTGCAGCAAGAGATGGTAAATACGCTATCATTAAGTTGCCAAGTGGAGAGACTAGAATGATCTTGATTACCTGTATGGCAATGATTGGTGCGGTTAGTAACTCTGACAATGCTCAAGAGGTAAGCGGAAAAGCCGGTCGTAAGAGATGGCAAGGAAGAAGACCAAGAGTACGTGGTGTAGCGATGAACCCAGTAGATCATCCAATGGGTGGTGGTGAAGGTAGAGCTTCAGGTGGTCATCCAAGATCGAGAAATGGTATACCTGCAAAAGGTTACAAAACTCGTGCACCAAAGAAAGAGTCTAGCAAGTACATTATTGAAAGAAGGAAAAAATAATTAAGATGGCAAGGTCACTTAAAAAAGGTCCATATATACATTATAAGCTGGAGCGTAAAGTTCTTGCGAATGTTGAAGCAGGTAGCAAGTCAGTTGTAAAAACTTACTCTAGAGCTTCAATGATCTCTCCAGAATTTGTAGGACAAACAATAGCAGTACACAACGGTAGAACTTTTGTGCCTGTATTTGTAACAGAAAACATGGTAGGACATAAGCTTGGTGAATTTTCGCCAACCAGAACGTACCGAGGCCATGGAGGTAATAAAAAAGATAAAGGTAAGCGCTAATTTTCACGACATGGGTGCCAGAAAAAGAAACAGAGCAGAAGCTATAAAGGAGGCTAGGAAAACCGTAGCCATCGCAAAGCTTAACAATTGCCCTACATCTCCCAGAAAGATGAGATTAGTGGCTGACATGATTCGCGGTTTAGAAGTAGAAAAAGCACTTTTCTTGCTAAAGCATAGCAGTAAAGAAGCTAGTGGCAGGTTAGAAAAACTGTTGCTTTCTGCACTTAACAACTGGGAACAGAAGAATGAAGGTGAGCGTATGGAAGAGGCTAAACTATATGTGAAAGAAATTTCAGTAGATAGCGCTCGTATGCTTAAGAGAATTCAGCCGGCTCCCCAGGGTCGTGCACACCGCGTTCGCAAAAGAAGCAACCACGTAACTGTGATTGTAGATGCGAAAGTGAAGCAAGAAGAAGTAGTTAACGATAGTAATTCATAACCGAATGGGACAGAAGACAAACCCGATAGGTAACAGATTAGGTTTTATCCGCGGATGGGACAGTAACTGGTATGGTGGTAGAGATTATGGTGATAAACTTGCCGAAGACGATAAGATCAGAAAGTATCTTTACGCTCGTCTATCAAAAGCAAGTGTAGGACGTATCATTATTGAGCGTACACTAAAATTGGTAACCGTAACCATTACCACTAGTCGTCCTGGTATTATTATCGGTAAAGGTGGACAAGAAGTTGATAAACTGAAGGAAGAGCTTAAAAAGCTTACCAAGAAAGAAGTTCAAATCAACATCTTCGAAATTAAAAGACCAGAGCTTGACGCGAAATTAGTAGCAGATAGCATCGCTCGCCAGATTGAAGGTCGTATTAGCTTCCGTAGAGCAATTAAGATGGGTATCGCTGCAACCATGAGAATGGGTGCTGAAGGTATCAAGATTCAAGCCTCTGGAAGATTGAACGGTGCAGAGATGGCACGTTCTGAAATGTACAAAGACGGAAGAACTCCTCTGCATACATTTAGAGCAGATATTGATTATGCTTTAGCTGAAGCTCATACAACATACGGTATCATTGGTATCAAAGTATGGATTATGAAAGGCGAAGTATACGGAAAGAGAGACCTAAGCAACCTACTTGGTACTGCCGGTAAAGGTGGTAAGCAACAAGGTGGTGGCGGTAGAGATAACCGTGGCGCAGGTAGAAGAAAAAGAAAATAGGATTTTAAAGAGGGCATTTTACAATGTTACAACCTAAGAAAACAAAGCACAGAAAGCAGTTTAAAGGCAAAATGAAGGGAAATGCACAACGCGGATCTCAGATAGCCTTTGGAAGTTTTGCCATCAAGGCGTTGGACGAAAAGTTCATCACTTCACGCCAAATTGAGGCCGCCCGTATTGCTGCTACGAGGTACATGAAGAGAGAAGGTCAGTTATGGATTAGAATTTTTCCAGACAAGCCTATCACCAAGAAGCCTGCTGAAGTACGTATGGGTAAAGGAAAGGGTGCTTTGGATCACTGGGTAGCTGTTGTAAGACCTGGAAGAATCATCTTTGAATTGGATGGTGTGAATTCAGAAATCGCAAAAGAAGCCCTTAGATTGGCGGCTCAAAAACTTCCGGTAAAAACTAAGTTTGTAACTAGAAGGGATTACGTAGGTGCCTAAAACACTATAGAACTATGAAAGCATCTGTTGTTAGAGAAATGACCACCCAGGAGATAAAAGAGCAACTTGAGGAGCTTAAGTTGACTTACTCAAAAACTAAGATGGGACACACCATCTCACCTTTGGAAAATCCTTTGGAATTGAAGAAGGCTCGTAAGAATATCGCAAGACTGTCCACTGAGTTGCGCAGTCGTCAATTAACCAGTGAACAGCAATAAATTTCTGATGGAAGAAATTAAAAGAAATTTAAGAAAGGAACGAATTGGTGTAGTGACCAGTAACAAGATGGAGAAATCTATCACTGTTTCTGTAGAACGTAAAAAGAAGCACCCGATTTACGGTAAGTTTATTAAGCTTACTAAAAAGTTCCATGCTCACGATGACAAGAATGAGTGCAACATTGGCGACACTGTTCGCATTATGGAAACTCGTCCGTTGAGCAAAACGAAGAATTGGAGACTAGTAGAAATCATTGAAAGGGCTAAGTAATAATGTTACAGCAAGAGTCAAGATTAAAAGTAGCAGATAACACCGGAGCAAAGGAAGTACTTTGTATCAGAGTGTTAGGCGGAACCAAAAGAAGGTATGCTTCTGTAGGCGATAAGATCGTTGTTTCTGTAAAAGAAGCTACGCCTGCTGGTAACGTTAAGAAAGGAACTGTTTCTACCGCAGTAGTTGTACGTACTCGTAAAGAAGTACGCAGAGCAGATGGATCATACATCCGCTTTGATGACAACGCTTGCGTGTTGTTAAACGCCCAGGGCGAAATGCGCGGTACCCGTGTTTTTGGACCGGTTTCCCGTGAGCTTCGTGATAAACAATATATGAGAATAGTATCTCTGGCACCAGAAGTACTGTAAATAATTGAAGATGGCAAAGTTTCACATTAAAAAAGGAGATACCGTAAAGGTTCTTGCTGGTGAGTACAAAGGACAAACTGGTAAGGTAATCGAAATGCTTGGTGAAAAAAACAAAGCATTGGTAGAAGGTATCAACGTGGTGAAAAAACACGAGAAGCCTAGTGCTTCAAATCCTCAAGGAGGAATTATAGAGAAAGAAGCTCCTATTCACTTGTCAAACCTGATGTATGTAGATGCAGATGGTAAGGCTTCAAGAATTGGTCGTAAGGCTGATGAGAATGGAAAGCTTGTAAGATATTCTAAGAAAACAGAAGATATCATTAAGTAATGAATTACGTTCCCACACTAAAAGAAAAGTACAATAGCGAGTACGCTGTGGCTCTTAAAGAAGAGTTTAACTACGCTAATGTAATGGAAGTACCTCGCTTGGAGAAGATTGTACTTTCACAAGGTATTGGAGCTGCTACTGCTGATAAGAAGCTGGTAGATTACGCCATCGATGAGATGAGCCGTATTGCTGGACAAAAAGCGATAGCTACTTACTCCAAAAAGGATATCTCAAACTTTAAGTTGAGAAAAGGTATGCCTATTGGGGCAAAAGTAACCTTGAGAGGTGAGAAAATGTATGAATTTCTTGAGCGTCTTGTATGGTCTTCTTTGCCACGTATTCGTGACTTTAACGGTATCAAAAAGAATGGTTTTGACGGACGTGGAAACTATACTTTAGGTATCACTGAGCAGATTATCTTCCCAGAGATTGATATCGATAAAACTAATCGTATTACAGGTATGGACATTACATTTGTAACCACCGGTAAAACCGATAAGGAGGCAAAAGCATTATTACAAAAATTCGGACTTCCCTTTAAGAAATAGACATGGCTAAAGAATCGATGAAAGCCCGCGAAGTGAAGCGGAAAGAAACTGTTGAAAAATATGCTGAAAAGCGTGCTGCTCTTAAAGCTGCAGGCGATTATGAAGCTTTACAAAAGCTTCCTAAGAATGCATCTCCAGTAAGAATGCACAACCGTTGCAAACTTACCGGACGTCCAAAAGGCTACATGCGTCAGTTTGGACTTTCGAGAGTTATGTTTAGAGAGATGGCTAACAAAGGCTTGATCCCTGGAGTTAAAAAGGCAAGTTGGTAAATTATATTTAGTACAATGGTTACAGATCCTATTGCAGATTACCTTACCCGCGTTAGAAACGCGATGCTAGCGAAACACAAAGTTGTGGAAATTCCATCTTCAAATATGAAGGTAGAGTTGAGCAAGATTTTGCTAGACCAAGGGTACATTACAAATTATAAAGTGGACGCAGATCGTGGTCCTCAAGGCACTATCAAAATTGCTTTGAAGTATGATCGTGTTACTGAAGAGCCAGCTATTCGCTCACTTGAAAGAGTAAGTAAGCCAGGTTTGAGAAAGTATTCATCTGGTAAAGATTTACCAAGGGTGATTAACGGACTAGGTATTGCTATCGTTTCTACCTCTCATGGTGTGATGACAGATAAGCAGGCCCGTAAGGAAAACGTAGGTGGAGAAGTACTTTGCTACGTTTACTAATTAAGAGAAATTAAAGAAAGCATTTTACAATGTCACGAGTAGGAAAAGCACTTATTAATGTTCCAGCAGACGTAGAGATTAAGGTTTCTGGAAGCGTAGTTTCTGTAAAAGGGAAGCTAGGTGAGTTGTCAGAAACTTTGCCAGAAAGCATCACTATTTCTCAAGAAGGAACTGAACTTACCGTATTGCGTGCAAACGAAGAGAAACAAACCCGTGCTTATCACGGATTGTACCGCGCGTTGATCGCTAATATGATAGAAGGTGTAAGTCAAGGTTTTGAAAAGAAGCTTGAGCTTGTAGGGGTAGGTTATAGAGCATCAAATCAAGGTCAAAAATTAGATCTTTCTTTGGGATACTCTCACAACATTCTTTTTGAAATTCCAAGTGAAGTGAAATTGGAAACAGTTTCAGATAAAGGAAAGAACCCTATCGTGATATTGAAGAGCCACGATAAGCAACTAGTAGGAATGATCGCGGCAAAGATTCGCGGATTCCGTAAGCCAGAGCCTTACAAAGGTAAAGGTGTGAAATACGTGGGCGAATACATTAGAAGAAAAGCCGGTAAAACCGCTAGTAAATAATAGAAGATGGCACTTACCAAATCAGAAAAAAGATTGCGCATTAAGCGCAGGGTTAGAAAAAGCATTAACGGAACTGCTGACCGCCCAAGATTGGCTGTATACAGAAGTAACAAGGAGATTTACGCTCAGCTTATCAACGATGTTGATGGAAAAACGTTAGCCTCTGCTTCGTCTCTTGAAAAAGACTTTGCCAAAGAAGGAAATAAGAGCGATATGGCGAAAGCTGTAGGCAAGAAGGTAGCTGAGAGAGCTACTGCTGCAGGCTTTGAAGTATGTGCTTTTGATCGTGGAGGATACCTCTACCACGGAAGAGTAAAATCATTGGCTGAGGGTGCCAGAGAAGGAGGACTAAAATTTTAAGATACCGAGATGATTAAAGGTCATAAGAACGTACAAAGAGTAAAGCCTAGCGGATTGGAATTGACTGACCGTGTGGTAGGTATTCAAAGGGTAACCAAGGTAACTAAAGGTGGTAGAACTTTCGGATTTTCAGCTATCGTTGTAGTAGGAGATGAGAAAGGTGTTGCAGGCTTTGGTCTTGGAAAATCTAAGGAAGTTTCTGAAGCGATTCAGAAAGGAATTGAGGACGCTAAAAAGAACTTGGTTCGTATTCCTTTGGTAAAAAACACAATTCCTCACCCACAAAGTGGGAAATTTGGTGGAGCTAGAGTATTTTTGCGCCCCGCTTCAAATGGTACAGGAGTAATTGCAGGTGGTGCAATGAGAGCTGTACTTGAAAGTTTAGGTGTACACGATGTATTGGCAAAATCAAAAGGATCTTCTAACCCACACAACGTGGTAAAGGCTACTTTTGACTGCTTGCTAAAGATGCGTGACGCAGGAACCATCGCCAGAACTCGCGGTATTAGTGTAGAAAAGGTATTCAACGGATAAAGAAAGAACCGACATGGCTACTATAAAAATTAAGCAAGTGCGCAGCAAAATTAACCGTCCGGAAGTTCAAAAAAGAACTATGGCGGCTCTAGGATTGCGCAAAATGAATCAAGTGGTAGAGCACGAAGCTACTCCACAGGTTTTGGGTATGGTAAGAAAGGTTTCTCACCTTATCGAAGTAGAAGAAGTAAAGTAACACTCTTAAGATATTAAGTTATGAGTTTGAGTAATTTAAAACCAGCATCAGGATCAACCAAATCTCGCAAGCGTATTGCTCGCGGTGAGGGTTCTGGTCATGGTGGTACTTCAACACGTGGTCACAAAGGTGCCAAGTCTAGAAGTGGATACAAAAGCAAAATCGGCTTTGAAGGTGGTCAGATGCCATTGCAAAGACGTGTACCTAAGTTTGGTTTCCGTAACATCAACCGTGTAGAATACCATGGTATCAACCTTGATACTTTGCAAACTTTGGTTGACGAAGGAAAAGCTACAGATAAGATTGATGTTGCTACTTTGGTAAACAATGGTCTTGCTGACAAGAGCGATCGCATTAAAATTTTGGGTAGAGGAGAGCTTAAAGCTAAGCTTACCATCGAAGCCCACGGTTATTCAAAAACTGCCCAAGCTGCTATCGAAGCGCAAGGTGGTGTTGCAACAACTCTTTAAGAGATTATTGAATGAAGCGTTTTATAGAAACATTAAAAAATATCTGGAAGATTGAAGAACTCAGAGAAAAGATCCTACTTACTCTGGGTCTTTTGCTCGTATACCGTTTGGGTTCAAACGTAGTTCTTCCAGGAATTGATCCTGAAAGTTTAACTAACCTTCAGAATCAGGCCGATGGTGGTATTATAGGAATCCTTAATGCTTTCACCGGTGGTGCTTTTGCAAACGCTTCAATTTTGGCATTAGGTATCATGCCTTACATCTCAGCATCTATTGTTATTCAGTTGCTGGGAATGGCTGTACCTACTATACAGAAAATGCAGAAGGAAGGAGAAAGCGGAAGAAGAAAGATCAACCAGATCACTCGTTTTCTTACTATAGCAATTACAGCAGCACAGGCTCCTGGATACATTGCTAACCTTATGAGTCAGAATGTTGGGGTTACCATTTCACCTAGTTTGTTTTGGTTTACCTCTATCATTGTTCTTACTGCAGGTACTGTATTTGCAATGTGGCTTGGAGAAAGAATTACTGATAAAGGTGTAGGTAATGGTATTTCACTACTTATTATGGTAGGTATCATCGCTAGCTTGCCTCAGGCTTTCCTTCAGGAGTTTGCTTCAAAAATTGATAGAGGTGGTGGTCTTGTACTATTCATCGTAGAAATTGCAGTTCTATTATTTGTAATTCTACTATCAGTAGCTTTAGTACAAGGAGTACGAAGAGTGCCTGTGCAATACGCCAAGCGTACTACAGGCGGAAGAACTTACTCAGGAAATATGGCTCGTCAGTACATTCCACTTAAAGTGAATGCTGCTGGTGTAATGCCAATCATTTTTGCACAAGCAATTATGTTCATCCCTGTAACTGTATTAAGCTATGCAGGTTTGGAAAGCGGAAATGCTAACTGGTTAGTTTCTATGTTTAGTGATATTCAAGGTTTCTGGTACAACTTCGTGTTTGCTGTAATGATCATCTTGTTTACTTACTTCTATACGGCTATTCAGGTAAACACAAACCAAATGGCGGAAGACCTTAAGCGTAATGGTGGATTCATTCCAGGTATTAAGCCAGGAAAAAGTACTGCTGAGTTCTTAGATACGGTTCTATCAAGAATTACGCTACCGGGATCTATATTCCTTGCCTTGCTAGCTATTTTGCCAGCATTCGCAATGGTAGCTGGTGTAAATACTCAGTTTGCTTATTTCTACGGAGGTACGAGCTTGCTGATTATGGTAGGAGTGGTTTTGGATACTCTGCAACAAATAGAAAGTTACTTGCTAAACCGTCATTACGATGGCTTGATGAAGTCAGGTAAGCTAAAAGGACGTACAGTAAGCGCATTTTAAAAATAGAGTATAAAGGAACTTATGGCTAAGCAATCTGCGATTGAGCAAGACGGAACAATTATAGAGGCATTGATTAATGCGATGTTTCGTGTAGAGTTGGAAAACGGACACATAGTTACAGCTCATATATCCGGTAAGATGCGGATGAACTATATAAAATTATTACCAGGAGATAAAGTGAAGCTTGATATGTCTCCTTATGATTTAACTAAAGCAAGAATCACCTACAGATACTAGGTGTGCCCCAATAAAGAGAGAATAAAGAGATGAAAGTAAGAGCATCAATCAAAAAGAGAAGTGCAGATTGCAAAATCGTGCGCAGGAAGGGAGTTCTTTATGTGATCAACAAAAAGAACCCTAAGTTCAAACAAAGACAAGGATAATATTATAACGGATTACCTATGGCAAGGATTGCTGGTATAGATTTACCAAAAAACAAAAGAGGTGAGATTGGCCTTACCTACATTTTCGGTATAGGAAACAGTCGCTCAAGACAAATCCTAGACGAAGCGGGTGTTGACTACAACACTAAGGTTCAGGACTGGGATGATGATCAGCTTACAGCTATCAGAAACGTAATTACTGAGCAGTATAAAGTAGAGGGTGAACTTCGTTCTGAAGTACAATTGAGCATCAAGCGTTTGATGGATATCGGTTGCTACAGAGGTGTACGTCACAGAAATGGACTACCACTTCGTGGACAGAGAACCAAAAACAACTCTCGTACCAGAAAAGGAAAACGTAAAACAGTTGCCAACAAGAAGAAGGCAACTAAATAATTTGTGTGAGTAATGGCAAAGAAAGCGTCAGGTAAAGGTACCAAGAAAAGAAAAGTAATCATTGAAGCAACGGGTGAAGCCCATATCAATGCTACTTTCAACAACATCATTATTTCTCTTACCAACACCAAAGGTCAGGTAATCAGTTGGTCTTCTGCCGGTAAAATGGGTTTTAGAGGATCAAAGAAAAACACTCCTTATGCAGCTCAAATGGCAGCTGAGGATTGCGGAAAAACAGCGATGGAACTAGGCCTTAAGAAGGTGAAGGTTTATGTGAAAGGTCCAGGTAACGGTAGAGAATCAGCGATTCGTACCCTACACAATAATGGTATCGAGGTATCAGAAATTGTAGATGTTACCCCAATGCCACACAACGGCTGTCGTCCTCCGAAAAGAAGAAGAGTTTAAGTAAATTAAGAAAGCGAAGAAATGGCAAGATATACAGGCCCAAAAACGAAAATCGCAAGAAAGTTTGGAGATCCTATCTTCGGACCTGACGGTTCTTTTGAGAAAAAGAATTACCCTCCCGGCCAGCATGGTAACGGACGTAGAAGAGGTAAAAAGTCAGAATATGCTATTCAGCTTGCTGAAAAGCAAAAGGCAAAATATACCTACGGTATCCTTGAGCGTCAGTTTTCTAACATGTTTAAGAAAGCATCTAGCTCAAAAGGTATTACTGGTGAGGTTCTTTTGCAACTTTGTGAAGCTCGTTTAGATAACGTGGTTTTCAGACTTGGAATCGCTGGAGGAAGACGTGCTGCCCGTCAGTTGGTATCACACCGCCACATTACCGTAAATGGTGAGTTGGTAAATATTCCTTCTTATCATGTAAAACCTGGGGATGTAATTGGCGTTCGTGAGAAGTCAAAGTCAGTTTCAGTAATTACGGATGCGATAAGCAGCCGCAAGGATCAGTACGAGTGGGTAGAGTGGAATAACTCAACCATGACTGGTACTTACCTTAGTACGCCACAAAGAGCAATGATCCCTGAGACCATCAAGGAGCAGCTTATTGTGGAATTGTACTCTAAATAATCATAATATAAACTTCTATAAATTTTGCTATGGCAATTTTAAACTTCCAAAAGCCTGATCAGGTTATAATGAATCACGCTTCTGAGACTGAAGGTCAGTTTGAGTTCAGACCTTTAGAACCAGGATACGGATTGACCGTAGGTAATGCTCTTCGCAGAGTATTGCTCTCTTCGCTTGAAGGTTTTGCTTTTATTTCAGTAAAAATAGAAGGTGTTGAGCATGAGTTTTCTACTATCAAAGGGGTGGTAGAAGATGTAACTGAAATCATCCTTAACCTGAAGCAGGTTCGTTTCAAAAGACAAATCGAAGATCAGGAGGAGGAAAAGATTAACGTTAGCATCTCTGGTCAAGACAAATTAACTGCTGGTGATTTGGGACAATTTATCTCAGGATTCCAGGTGTTAAACTCTGACTTGGTTATCTGCAACATGGATCCTTCTGTAAAGCTGGAAATGGAACTTGTCGTAGAAAAAGGTAGAGGATATGTACCAGCTGAAGAGAACAAGAAAAGTAATGCCTCAATCGGTACTATTTTTATTGACTCTATCTACACTCCTATTAAGAATGTAAAGTATAGCATTGAAAACTATCGTGTGGAGCAAAAGACTGACTATGAAAAGTTGATTTTTGAAATTACCACAGACGGTAGTGTTCATCCTAAGAAAGCCCTTACTGAAGCTGCTAAGATTTTGATCCACCACTTTATGTTGGTGAGTGACGAAAAGATCACTTTAGAGGACAGTAAGACTACCGAAACTGATAACTATGATGAAGAAATTCTTCACATGCGTCAGTTGCTTAAAACTAAGCTGGTAGATATGGATCTTTCAGTAAGAGCATTAAACTGCCTAAAAGCTGCCGAAGTAGAGACTTTGGGAGATTTGGTAACCTTTACTAAGAGTGACTTGATGAAGTTTAGAAACTTCGGTAAAAAATCACTTACTGAATTGGATGAATTGGTAGAAAGCAAAGGTCTTCACTTCGGTATGGACATCGCAAAGTATAAATTGGATAAGGAATAAGGATCGATGAGACACGGAAAGAAAATAAATCATCTCGGTCGTACGGCAGCTCACCGTAAGGCGATGCTAGCGAATATGGCATCTTCACTGATTGAGCACAAGCGTATCAATACCACTGTTGCTAAAGCCAAAGCGCTTAAAAAATATGTGGAGCCTTTGATTACAAAATCAAAGGATGATAGTACTCACAGTAGAAGAACTGTATTTAGCTACCTTAAAAATAAGCATGCTGTAACTGAACTTTTCAGAGAAGTAGCTGCTAAAGTTGGCGATCGTCCGGGTGGATACACTCGTATTATCAAGACTGGTAACCGTCTTGGTGATAACGCAGAAATGTGTATGATCGAGCTTGTTGACTTTAACGACATCTACACCAACGGCAAAGAAGCTAGCAAAGCTAAAGGTCGTAGCCGTAGAGGGGGTAAAAAGAAAACCGAAGCAGCAGCTACTGAGGCTAAAGCTGTGGAGGCTACAAAAGAAGCACCAGCTGAAAAAGAGGCTAAGACTGAAGATACAAGCAGTGAAGACAAGAAAGACTAATAGTTGGACTGTTAATCTGATTTGATATTGAAAGGATAAGGGTGTATACATTCTTATCCTTTTTTTTTGGAAATTTTTTTCGATAGTAAAGGCGACTACAAATAGAATAATGGCACATTACCAAAAAAAGAAAGCAGTAATACTTTTGCAAGATGGAACCCTATTTTGGGGTAAATCAACCGGGCTTGAAGGAGAGGCTACCGGAGAAGTATGTTTTAACACCGGGATGACCGGGTATCAAGAAATTTTTACTGACCCAAGTTACCTTGGGCAAATCATGGTGACTACCAATGCTCATATTGGTAACTATGGTGTAAAAGCTGATGAAGTGGAATCAGAAGGCATTAAGATAGCCGGACTGGTTTGTAAAAACTTCAGCGAATACAAGAGCCGTCCATCTGCCGATGGAAGCTTGTACGATTATTTTGATGATCAGAATAAGCTGATTATTTCTGATGTGGATACCAGAGCTTTGGTGCGTCACATTAGAGACAAAGGTGCGATGAACGCAATCATCAGTACCAATACAGAAGATATTGATAAGCTTAAGCAAAAGCTTAGCGAAGTTCCATCTATGGAAGGGTTAGAGCTTTCAAGTAAAGTTTCTACAAAAGAGGCCTTTGACTATGGTGAAGAAAATGGCGATGTGAAAATTGCAGTTTTGGACCTTGGCGTAAAGCTAAACATCCTTAGAAACTTTGCCAAGCGCGGTGCTTCAATGCGAGTGTTCCCAATGACCACTTCTTTTGAAGAAATGATGGAGTGGAATCCTGATGGTCTTTTTGTAACCAATGGCCCTGGAGATCCTGCCGCAATGATGAATACAGTGAAGGTGGTAAAGCAAATGATAGACAGCGTACTTCCAGTATTCGGAATATGTATGGGGCACCAACTTATTGCACAAGCAATGGGATTGAGTACATACAAAATGTTTAATGGTCACCGTGGTATCAATCACCCTGTAAAAAATCTCCTTACCGGAAAAGGAGAGATTACTACCCAAAACCATGGTTTTGCGGTAAAAATGGAAGATGTAGAAGCAAGCGAAACAGTAGAGCTTACACATATTCATTTGAATGATAATACTCCGGCAGGAATTAGAATTAAGGATAAGCCGGTATTCTCGGTGCAGTACCACCCAGAGGCTTACCCAGGACCTCATGATTCTAGCTACCTTTTTGACGACTTCATTAACTTAATTAATACCCATAAAAAGTAATGGCAATTATTTCAGGAATTCACGCCAGACAAATTTTGGATAGTAGGGGAAACCCAACTGTAGAAGTAGATGTATACACAGATCGTGGTCACATGGGCCGCGCAGCAGTGCCATCTGGAGCTTCAACTGGAATTCACGAGGCGGTAGAACTTAGAGACGGTGATGATAAAACTTACCTTGGTAAAGGTGTGCTAAGAGCGGTCAATAATATCAATGAGGCCATTGCCGAGGCAGTTGTGGGTATGTATGTGAATGATCAGGCAGGTGTTGATCAGGCCATGATTGATTTGGACGGAACTCCAAACAAAGCAAATCTTGGTGCAAATGCTATCCTTGCGGTTTCATTAGCTGTGGCTAAAGCTGCTGCACAAGCAAGTGGACAGACTTTGTTTAATTACATTGGTGGTGTTAATGCTCGCGTGTTACCGGTTCCAATGATGAATATTTTGAACGGAGGAGCACATGCTGATAACTCTATCGATTTTCAGGAATTTATGGTGATGCCTTTTGGCGCCAGCACTTTTGCAGAAGGTCTTCAAATGGGAACGGAAATTTTTCATCACCTAAAAGCAGTGTTGAAAGAAAAAGGATATAGCACCAATGTAGGTGATGAAGGTGGTTTTGCACCAAACATCAAGTCAAACGAAGAGGCTATAGAAACGGTGCTTACCGCTATTGAGAGAGCAGGATATAAGCCTGGTGATGATGTATTCATTACTATGGATGCTGCGGCAACTGAGTTTTACGATGAAAAAACCGGAATGTACAGCTTTCATAAAAGTAGTGGTCTAAAGCTTACTTCAGATGAAATGGTAGCCTACTGGGCTAGCTGGGTAGAAAAATATCCGATTATATCTATTGAAGATGGACTAGCAGAAGATGATTGGGAAGGTTGGAAAAAACTTACCGATGCCATTGGCGATAAAGTACAGCTGGTGGGTGATGACCTTTTTGTAACCAATGAAGAAAGATTGAAGCGTGGTATCGAACAAGGTATTGCTAATTCGGTTCTTGTAAAAGTGAACCAAATCGGTACTTTAACCGAAACCATCAATACCGTACAACGAGCGCAGGTAAACGGATACACCTGTGTAATGAGTCACCGTTCGGGCGAAACTGAAGATAGCACAATTGCAGATCTTGCAGTAGCTTTGAACTGTGGACAGATAAAAACAGGATCAGCTTCTCGAAGCGATAGGATTGCAAAGTACAACCAGCTTCTTCGTATTGAAGAAATGCTAAATGATACGGCAAAATATCCTGGTAAAGAATTTAAGTATATTAAGTAATGGCACAAGAAAATACGTCTAAGATGCAGAGATTAAAAGAACTTTTTAGCGAAAAAATTGAATCAACTCAAAAAGAAGTAAAGGACTTTATTGCCGCTCACGGTGATACTGTAATTGGCGAAATTAAAATCAGCCAACTATACGGAGGAATGAGAGGTATGCAAGCTTTGATTACCGAAACTTCTAAGTTGGATCCAGCTGAAGGTATTCGCTTCAGAGGTTATAGCATTCCTGAGTTGCAGGAAAAATTACCAAAATACCCTGGTGGCGAGCAGCCTCTGCCAGAAGGTATTTTTTATCTGATGCTTTACAATGAGCTACCAGATGATGATACTGTACGTAGAGTAAGTAATAACTGGGCACGTAGAGCGCAAATTCCACCGCACGTATTTAAGGTGATTGATGCTTTGCCAATGCACACACATCCAATGACTCAGTTTGTTGTTGGTATTATGGCTCTTCGCACCGAGAGTGAGTTTAAAAAAGCTTACCGCAACGGTATCAACAAATCAGAATATTGGGAGCCTACATATGAAGATGCGATGAACCTTATTGCTCGTCTTCCACGTGTGGCAGCATATATTTACCGAAGAATGTACCACAATGGTGATCATATTGAGCCAGATCCATCTTTAGATTGGTCAGGTAACTTTGCTCACATGCTTGGTTTTGATAATGAAGAGTTCCATGAATTGCTTCGTTTGTACATGACCATTCACGTAGACCATGAAGGTGGAAACGTATCAGCACACACTATTCACTTGGTAGGTTCTGCACTTTCTGATGCATACCAATCATTTGCTGCTGGTATGAACGGACTTGCTGGCCCATTGCACGGATTGGCAAACCAAGAAGTAATACGCTGGATTTTTGCTATGCGTGATGAATTAGGTGGTGGACTTCCATCAAAAGAGCAGATTGCAAACTATGTGCGTCAAACCTTGAATGATGGTAAAGTAGTACCAGGATTTGGTCATGCTGTATTGCGTAAAACAGACCCTCGCTACACTGCGCAACGTGATTTTGCTCAAAAGCACATGCCGCATGATGACTTGTTCCAGATTGTGAGTCGTGTTTATGAAGTAGTTCCGGAAATCCTTCAGGAAACTGGAAAGGTGAAAAACCCTTGGCCAAACGTAGATGCACATTCAGGTCAACTGTTGATGCATTATGGTCTTACTCAATATGACTTCTACACTGTATTATTTGGAGTGAGTCGTTCATTGGGTACTTTGGCTAGCCTTATTTGGGATAGAGCTCTTGGTTTCCCACTTGAAAGACCAGGAAGTACTACTACTGAACTTTTGAAAGAGCAGTACGGAAAGAAGTAATTTTCTACTGATATAAATATTAAGCCGCCTCGAAATTTCGTGGCGGCTTTTTTGGTTTTTATTGTTTTATTTTAAGTTAAAAAATGGTTAAATGCTTGATACGTAATGGTGTTTGGTTTTTTATGTATGAAGAAATTGTTAAGAGGCTAAATATGGCCTAGTCTTTGGAAAAGGGCATCGCAAGTTTTAACCCTTTTTAAATCATCAAACATGTTACTAAAAACTAATGCATTTTTTTCACTTGCTTTGGCAAGCCTTTATACATTACTTGGTGTTGCTCAAATTGATTACAATCTTAAAGATTTTCAAACACCGGATATTCATTATCGCAGGCTAGATGCAAACACATCTCTCTCGGGAAATCAAAATAATTTTGAAAACTCCAACTCTACTGTAGGTGTAGGAACACTTTCATTGGATTTTTATGGGTATACCAATACTGATAAATATATAGGCAAACAGTACGGCCGAGCTAATGGGGGCTTTAGATTATTAGATAATGAAAGCGAATCACCAACCGGTGAGGTTTACAAAAATAAGGGTGGTAGTTCCAATTACTACCTTCAAGGTACCGCTGAAAACCGATGGTATACCAATCAAAGAGATGGTGGATATTTTGGTTTACATGGTGCGTTAGGTTATCAAGGAGGTATGAGTAAACGTGAGTTAACAGGGGTAAGTGTAGACTTGCTTGAGGAGAATGATGAGAGTATTAATGGGCAGTTATATACGGCTTATGGAATTGGGCGAATTGAGCCAGTGACCTATGCGAGATTAGCATATGATACCTATGATTGGTTAAGAAAGAAAGGTAGGCTTTCTGGAAGTCCTTCAAATGAAGAAATTGATGAGCTGGCGGCAACAATGATTGAGGTGGCAAATACCCGATTTTTTGATAGCCGTTTTAAGAGAATTTTCCAGCTTGAACAAATTGACTCAACACTTCGTAGTTCTGGCTTAATTAGTGAAGCAGATATGGTATATTTTGCCCAAGTAGCAGACATATGGGGTTATGCTAATAACTTTGAAAGAGGTAGCGGATCTTTGTGGGAGTTTGGAGCTGTAGGTGATTTCGCCTACGAAGACTATTATTACAAAAGGACCGAAAACGATAGTGTGATCAGAGATGAAAAAGTGGTTGGATGGAATGATTTGGCTGTGTATGGGTACGCCAGGTATATGAATCAAAAGCCAATAAGCGTAAAGTGGCAGCGGGATTATGATGTGGCTTTATATGTAGGTACCGGAGGGCATTTTCAGGAAATATATAATCAGGATACTGACTTAAATCCAAATTTCAGAAGTACTCTAAAAGCGGGGTATCAATTCGGTTATTATCCAAACACAAGAACTTACTGGACGACAAGAATAAATGGGTTTGTGACTTACGGTGAAAATTCTGATGCTTCGAATGAAGGTAACGGATATGCCTTAGAAGCAAGATCTCAACTTTATTATTGGTTTACACCTAGGTTTAGACTTTCAGTAAACTTGAGACTGGTTTACTCCGATAATTACGTAGCCGATAGTTTTATTCCTTTGATTGATGATTCGATGGTATATGACAGTAGTGCTGGGTACAATGGAAAAGGGTTTTCAACCTCGTTAGGCGCTAGTCTTTCCTACGCTTTATTCTAAGGTGCTATAACCGGTTGAAAACCAGATTGTGGAGTTAGCCTTAAGGATGCATTAATCATTCATCAAACCCCTTCCTATTTTCAGAAAATAGAATTATATTTGCACCCCTTTTTCGCGAAGCAATAGGCACGTTAAAGGTTTTGTAAATCAAATAATTAAAACATCTTTCGCAAGTCGGATTCTTAAAAGCCTTACCGATGGCGGGATACAAACGAGTTTCTGCATGTCAGAAGAAAACAACAAAAAAGCTGAGGAGATAGCAGCAAATGCTAAAGCCAAAGCAGAAAAAACGGATGCCGGTAAGCAGGCAAACGAAAAAACTTCGGAAGAAGTAAAAGCCCAAACCAACGAATCAGGTGCCGACCTGCCTAATGATGCAGAAGTAGCACCAAAAGCTACTGATGAAGTAAAAGAGGAAGAAGCACCAAAAGCCCAGGAAAAAACTACTCCTACTGAAGTAGATGTAAAAACCGAAGAAGCGCCTGTAGAAGTTGCAGTTGCTGATGAGGAATTTGATTGGGAAGAGTTTGAGTACGGTCTTAAGAGCAAGTCAAAGAAGGAAAGAGAAGAGCTTACTAAGCTTTACGAAGAAACCATCACTACCATTGACGAGCACACCGTAACTGAAGGTAAAGTAATCAACATGACTGACCGTGAGGCTATCGTAGATATAGGCTACAAGTCAGAAGGTGTGATTTCTTTGAATGAGTTCCGCTATAATCCAGATCTTAAAGTAGGAGACGAAGTAGAAGTACTAGTTGACAAGCAAGAAGATAAGGATGGTCAGTTGGTACTATCTCACCGTAAAGCCCGTGCTATCAAAGCTTGGGATCGTGTGAATCTTGCATTTGAAAACGAAGAAGTAGTAAATGGATACGTGAAGTGCCGTACGAAAGGTGGTATGATCGTAGATGTATTTGGTATCGAGGCTTTCTTGCCAGGATCTCAAATTGACGTTAAGCCTATCCGCGACTACGATGCGTACGTAGATAAAACTATGGAATTCAAGGTGGTGAAAATCAATCACGAGTTTAAAAACGTGGTAGTTTCTCACAAAGCTCTTATCGAAGAGGATCTTGAAGAACAAAAGAAAGAAATCATTGGCAAGCTAGAAAAAGGTCAAGTACTAGAAGGTGTGGTGAAAAACATCACTTCTTACGGAGTATTTATCGACCTTGGTGGTGTAGACGGTCTTGTACACATTACCGACCTTAGCTGGAGCCGTATCAACCACCCATCTGAGGTAGTTGAATTGGATCAGAAATTGAACGTGGTGATCCTTGACTTTGATGAGGATAAAACACGTATCCAACTTGGATTGAAGCAGCTTGAAGCTCACCCATGGGATAACCTTGACAAGGATCTTGCCATTGGCGATAAAGTAAAAGGAAAAGTAGTAGTACTTGCTGATTACGGTGCGTTTGTAGAAATCATCCCAGGTGTTGAAGGTCTTATTCACGTAAGTGAAATGAGCTGGAGTACTCACCTAAGAAGTGCTCAAGACTTTATGAGTGTTGGTGATGAAGTAGAAGCTACCGTGCTTACTCTTGATCGCGAAGACCGTAAGATGTCTCTTGGTATCAAGCAATTAACTCCAGATCCATGGACTGATATTACTACTAAATACCCTATCGGATCTAAGCATAAAGGTACCGTTCGCAACTTCACCAACTTTGGTGTATTTGTAGAGCTTGAAGAAGGAATCGATGGTTTGATCCACATTTCTGACCTTAGCTGGACTAAGAAAGTGAAGCACCCAAGTGAGTTTACCTCTATTGGAGCTGTACTTGATGTAGTGGTACTTGACGTAGATGTTGAAAACCGCAGATTGAGCCTTGGACACAAGCAAGTGGAAGACAATCCATTTGATACCTACGCAACCCTACTTGAAGAAGGTAGCGTGCTAGAAGGTAAAGTGAGCGAAATCGTTGACAAAGGTGCCGAAGTAAGATTCGAAAACCTTGGAATCGAAGCTTTCGTACCAAGTCGTCATATGGCTAAAGAAGATGGAACTATCATCGAGAAAGGTGAAGTAACTGACTTCAAAATCATTGAGTTCAATAAGGATTCACGCAGAGTAGTAGCTTCTAAAACTGAACTTCACAAAGCTGTAAAAGCTGAGAAGGAGCAAGTAGAGAAGAAGCAAACTAAGCAAGCTGTGAAGAAGATTCAAACTAACGTAGAGCGTTCTACTTTAGGAGATCTTGATGCCCTTAGTGCACTTAAAGAGCAAATGGAAAAAGACGAAGAGGGTAAATAATCCTTAGAGTTTTTAAATATTGGAACCCGCTCCAAAGCAATTTGGAGCGGGTTTTTTGTCTAAAGGTTTTAATACTTGCCACTTCAATTATCCCTCCCTATTTTAGCCCTATGCAGATAAAAGAAATTATCAATTTCCTGGAAGAGTTGGCACCACGCTCACTCCAGGAATCGTATGACAATAGTGGGCTTTTGGTTGGTAATATCAATGCAGAGGTTACCAAGGCACTTATCAGCCTGGATGTGACTGAAGATGTGGTAGAGGAAGCTGTGGCCAAAGGCTGTGAACTTGTCATTTCACATCATCCTATCATATTTGGCGGTCTAAAATCCTTTACAGGAAAAAACTATGTAGAGCGCACGGTAATGGCAGCTATCAAAAATGACATTGCTCTTTACGCAATACATACCAACTTAGATAATATTCACACTGGTGTAAACCGGAAAATTGGAGAAATGCTTGGAGTGAAGAATATGCAAGTGTTGGCACCTAAAAAAGGTTTGCTAAAAAAGCTTGTCGTGTTTATTCCTACAGATGTAAAAGACGCTGTGGTTGAAGCCATGTTTGCTGCAGGTGGTGGAAAAGTGGGGGAGTATGATGAATGCAGTTTTCAAATTGACGGCACAGGAACCTTCCGCGGAAGCGAAAACAGTAACCCAACGGTAGGTGAGATTGGAGTAAGGGAATATGCAGAAGAGGTTCGTGTAGAAATGATTTTGGAAAGTCATAAGTTGTCGAAAGTATTGACGGCCATGATTGACGCTCATCCTTATGAAGAAGTGGCGCATGATATTTATACCTTAGAAAATACGCACCAAGAGATTGGCTCGGGTATGGTAGGTCAATTAAGTGAACCGATGTACGCTTTGGATTTCTTAAAAATGGTGAAGGATACGTTTGGGGGTACGGTGCGTTATACTTCTTTAATGAAGGATGAAGTGCAAAAAATTGCCTGGTGTGGAGGGAGTGGAAGCTTCCTGTTGCCGCAGGCCAAAGCTTCTGGTGCAGATGTTTTTCTGACATCAGACTTTAAGTACCATCAATTTTTTGACGCTGAAAATGAAATCATTATCGCTGATATTGGACATTATGAGAATGAGCAGTTCACAAAAGAACTTCTCTATCAAAGTATTAAAGAAAAATTCCCTAATTTCGCCCTTCTTTTAACGGAGACATACACAAACCCGATTAATTACTTATAAGCATCTATGGCTAAAGAAGTTACCGTTGAGGAAAAGCTTCGCGCTTTATACGATCTTCAACTTATTGATTCGCACATTGACAAAATTAGAAACGTACGTGGCGAGTTGCCTCTAGAGGTAGAAGACCTGGAAGACGAAATTGCCGGTTTGGAAACTCGTATCGGAAAAATCAATGAGGAAATATCCGAATTGGATACTGAGGTCAAAAACAAGAAGAACCTAATCAAGGATTCTCAGGAAAAAATTGCCAGATACGAGACTCAGCAAAAGAATGTGCGCAACAACCGTGAGTTTGATGCCCTTTCTAAAGAAATTGAATTCCAAACTTTGGAAATTGAATTGGCTGAGAAGCGCATAAAAGAATTTAAAGCCAAGATTGACAATAAGAAAGATGTTCTTTCTGTATCTCAAACTAAGTTTGACGAGCGTCAGTCTCACCTTGATTTTAAGAAAAACGAGCTAAACAGTATTCTTGAGGAAACTCAAAAAGAAGAAGAAGCTCTTTTGAAGAAATCTGAGGAATATGCTAAGAGCATTGAAGAGAGATTGCTTATAGCTTACAGACGTATCCGTGGCGGTGCAAAAAATGGTTTGGCAGTGGTGCCAGTAGAGCGTGGAGCTTCAGGCGGTTCTTTCTTTACCATTCCACCACAACGTCAGTTGGAGATTGCTTCTCGCAAAAAGATTATCACTGATGAGCACTCTGGTCGTGTATTGGTAGATCCAGAGTTGGCTCGTGAGGAAGAAGAGAAAATGGCAAAATTATTTGCTTCGTTTGGTAAGTAATTTTCACATAAGAGTATTTATAAAAAAAGGGATCATAATGGTCCCTTTTTTTGTGATGTGCCTATCGCTATTTTCCTTAAACGGGCTTGGGCAAGCCACGGCCTCATTTACTCCGGCTTATAAACTGGCGCATCAAAATATTACCCAGCTCAGATTTGGTGATGCTCAAGCCATAATAAAACGCGAGAAAAAGCGTGATCCTAATAACAGGGTAGCGGCATATTTGCAGGCAGCCATGGTGTGTGCTGAGCTTTTTGTAAATGAAGACCAGACACATTATGAAAATAACCAGGACAAGATTGATAGTTATATTTCTCAAATAGAAGATCTGCCAGAAGCTAGTCCTTTTCGCAATCTGTTTTTGGGAGAGCTATATGTGGCTCAAGCTACCCTAAACGGGAAATTCAAAAACAATATTAAAGCTGCATGGCAATTTTATAAAGCCTACGATTTCCTTACGGATAATTATGAGCGCTTTCCTGACTTTGCTCCTACGGCAATTCCTCTAGGTGTGCTATATGCAGCAATAGGTAGCTTGCCAGATGACTATCGGTCCATGGCCTCCTTGTTAGGTTTTGAAGGTAGTGTACCAGAAGGAATGAAAATGTTGGAAACATCTTTTGAGCGCCTTTCTGCTGACCCGAGCCTTACGTTTTACAGACCTTATGCAGGCTTTGTATACTCATATGTCAGTTTTCTGCTTTCTAGTAATGTGGTCACTCCAGAAGCTTTAGGGCTTGATGTGGCAAAAAGTAGTGTGCTAATTTATGCGCAAGCTCAAATAGAACTTGACCGTGGCAACGCGAAGAAAGCATTAGAATGGCTTGACAATCGCCCGGAAGGCGAGGCTTATATTAATTTCAATTATTTGGATTACTTGCAGGGCAAGATTCTTTTGGGATTAGATCCCGATCGATGCGTGTCATACTTTGAAAGATACCTTCAAAATAATACTAGTCAGGTGTATGTAAAGTCTACCTACCGCTACTTAAGTTGGTACTATTTGCTGGATGGTAAAAAGCGGAAGTCAGATGAAATGATTGAGAATATTTTTTTGAAAGGAGAAAATAACACCGGGGCTGATCGACAAGCTATTATTGAGGCCAGACATGGTTTTAACTCTACATTGGTAAAAGCCAGAGTGCTTTTTGATGTGGGTAAATACACAGAGGCGGAGGAAGAGCTTTTGTGCCACTCGGTAGGTCATTGCTGTTCTTCACCAATAGATGAAGCTGAGTATTATTACCGAATGGGAAGAATAAAACAGCAGCAAGGAAGAGGGCATCAAGCGCTCATTTGGTATGAAAAAGCTATGACGGTAAAAGGCCTTGACGCCAATTATTGTTTAGGAAATAGCGCTTTGCAAACGGCCGAAATATTACGCGGAAGCGGAGATGTAAAAGGGGCAAAGGGCTATTACAAAAAAGCTTTGAAGTATTCAGGCTTTCCATTTTATGAAGGAATTCATCAAAAAGCAAAAGCAGCACTCTCTGAAATGTAGAGGGTATATTATTTGATAAAACTGTAACCCTTTTCAAATACTATTATTTAGGAATCTTAGTACTTTCACCGCACTAAAATCAAAATATGCAATCATTGCTCGCAATTACCTGGGACATGGGCCGAGGTATCGATTTGGGATTTTTTACCATCCGTTTTTATAGTTTACTTTTTGCGCTTGGCTTTGTGCTCGGCTACTTCTTGATGAAGAAGATGTTTGAGAAAGCCGGCATAGCACAGGAAAAGTTGGATAGCTTACTTACCTATGTGGTAATTGCCACCGTGGTAGGGGCAAGGCTTGGTCATGTGTTTTTTTATCAATGGGATTATTACTCCAAGCATCCGGGCGAAATACTAAAAGTATGGGAAGGTGGATTGGCCAGCCATGGAGCAGCTATCGCCATCGTTATTGCAATTATTATTTATTGCAAAAGGGTACTAAAAAAGTCTCCACTATGGATGCTCGATAGAGTGGTGATTACCGTGGCTTTGGCGGCAGTTTTAATCCGAATCGGAAACTGGACAAATAGTGAAATTTATGGAGACATTGCCAACTCCAACATGGAAACGGTTTTTACTAACCCTGCCCGTGAGCGTATCTTGATGAATTTTGACAACATTTTTGAGAGTGTAGAATTCACAGCTTTGGATAAAAAGGAAATTACTGACACCCTTATTTATCCTCTTTACGATATGCAACTGCAGGTGCTTCCGCAGGTGAGTAAGGAAAAAGCGGAAAGTGCTATTAAGTCTCTTAAACCCTATTTTAATGATAGACTGGATAGGGAGGATAAAAACATATTGTTTTCCACCAGCCCAATTACTTGGGATGAGCAAAAGAAAAATAGTGTACATGTAGAAGTTTTAGGCGTACCAAGACACCCTACGCAGTTATACGAAGCATTCGCTTATTTTCTCATATTCCTTATCCTATATCGTTTGTATATCAATGAAAACATAGTGCAGCGACAAGGTTTTATTTTCGGGATGTTCCTGATACTATTGTTTGGTTTCCGCTTTTTTATTGAATATTACAAAGAAGTACAAGTAAGTAAGGAGCATGGGCAAGGGTTATTGATTGGTCAGTATCTAAGTATTCCTCTAGTAGCTATAGGGCTCTACTTTGTAGCTACAGCTAAAAAGAAAAAGTCATGAAAAAGCGTACCGGAAAAATTGTAGCCATAGCCTTGCTGGTGGCCTTTTTGGGGTGGATAGTGTTTACTTCTTTACCCATGGGGGGAGAAAAGGTCGCTCCATCAAAGCCAAATAATAAGGTGGTACATGAGTATGAGCCAAAGTTTAGCAAAGAAGGTGAGCTATGGATTATGGCGGCTGAAAATCAGGATACCATAAAACAGCTTGATATAGAAATTGCTGACAATGCAACTGAAGCCCAGTACGGGATGATGTATCGCAAGAGTATGGACCCAAATACTGGAATGCTATTTATAATGCCAGCAGAGCAGCAGCAATCTTTTTGGATGAAGAATACTTATGTGGCTTTGGACATTATTTACATCAATAGCAATTTTGAAATAGTGAGTGTGCAAAAAAACGCTGTACCTCATGATTTGAAGAGCTTACCAAGCGAAGGTCCTGCACTATATGTGCTCGAAGTTGTTGGTGGTTTTGCTGATGAGCATGGCTTGAAAAAAGGCGACAAAATTCAGTTTGAAAGAAACTAGTATAGCCACAGCGGTTTGTAGAACACCCCCTTGTTTATAAAGGCAACATTGTAACCCTGCATGCTTTCCACTTCTATTCTGTAGGCTTCTACTTTTACGTACACTTTGCCTGTTCCCAACGATTTGAGTTGATTAGGACTTAGCATCACACTATCATTGGTCGAGGCCGAATTGTAGCGTAAATCATTTAGTTTTCCCGCTAAGGAGAAGTTTATAGAATCAACGTTGCCCAGGGAGGTGAAAGCGCTTTGAAGGTTTATTTTTAGCCAAACAGAATCTCTGGAGTTTATGCTGTCACGAATATTGATATCACCAATTTCAGGAACTTTACTGGCTACATCTTTATTAAATGTGGGGACATTAAATTGTCCCGTTACCTGCCAGCTTGTGCTGCTGCCAAAGTCTATTCCTTGCTCATTTTCAGTATAGCTTTTATAAAGCCCTCCTTTTTCCTCTAAAGTGTATCCCTCGCAAATCACCGTTTTCACAATAGCTTTATTGCCTTGGGAGTCAAAAAAACGGGCATGAGCCACACCTTGAAATGAGGTGTAAGTGCCCACTATATTTTCCTTAGATATGGTGCTGACATATGCTGCTTGAAGAGTGGCATCAGCTGATTTAATAATAGTCAAATCTAAACTTGGAGCGTCAGGATCTGGAATGGGAGGGGGAGCTGGTTTTTCTTCCTTGCAGCTGCAAACTATTAAAGCAAAAGCGCATATCAGGGCGATCCTATTTCTCATACCTCAAATATTGCATTTTACATTAAATCAAAAAAGCCAAACTTACTTATCGCAAGTTTGGCTCTTGTAAACGGTAAAGATAATTAGGGGTTATTACTTCAACGTCACATTTTTTGTCATTGCACCAAGGTTTATATAGGCTACCTCATAGCCGGTTTCTGTGCGCAGTAGATAGTTGTAGCCCACCACTTGAACATAGGCAAAGCCTTCAGCGAGTGTGCCCATTTGGCTTGCGCTAAAGGTGTAGCTGGTAGTATTAGGAGCAGTGGTTTGCATCAGTGTTTTTCCATTTTTGTCAATTACATTAAACATTAGCGAATCTGCAGAGCTGATGTCTGTTGAAACATTTCCCATGTCAATACTTATGGTAAGGTCTTCGGATCTTTTTACATCACCTGACGCTCCGGTAATACCTCCGATTTGCGGTACTTCTTCCATGTAGTTGTAACTAAAAGCAGGGATACTACCATTTCCTGCTACATCCCATTCTACAGCACTTCCGTCAAAGTCGATACCTGAAGGATTAGTGAAACCAGGCTTATAAAAGTAGGCTCCATTCTGTGAAGTCAATTTTTGGTTCATACATTCTACAGTGCCGGCAGAAACTGAGGTTGAGGTACCGTCACTAAAATTTGCTGTAGCCGTACCAATTATTGTGGTTTGATCACCTAGGCCTGGTACAGTAACGGTTGATGAGCTTTTTACAGCAACTAAGCTTCCCATGACACCTGGTATATTAACAGTTGGCGAAGGAGCCGTTGGAGTGGGGTCTGGATCTGTTGTAGTATCATCACTTTTCTTTTCGCAAGAAGACAGGAGAGCTCCTGCCACAAATAAGCATAGCAGCTTTTTCATAGTAATTAGTATTTAGGTTAAATAAAATCTAATGTTGAAGTGCTATCACTTGCGACCGCCCATAAAGAAGCGCTTATCCCAGTATGCCTCGTTAAGGTTACTAACCATTACTCCACGGCTAGAGCTGGTGTGGGCAAAATTATCATCAGCCAAATAAATACCTACATGGCTAATACGTTTGCCGCTTATTTTGAAAAACACAAGATCACCTTCTTGAAGCTTGTCACGCTTTACGGGTTTGGTTTCACCAAAAATGTCTTCTGCTCGTCTGCTGATGAATTCTTCATCATATACCTGTAGGTAGGCTTGAATTACAAATCCACTGCAGTCTACTCCTTTCTTAGTGTTGCCTCCCATTCTATGCGGAGTACCTTCCCAGTCTTTTACAAAGTCACTGAGTGATTGATTACGGGCTTTTACATCCGTCTTTTCCCAAGGGGATTTTTCCGGGCCTTTGAGCTCATGTTCTATTTCCGGGCCTTTTTCCACTGGCGTGGAAGAAGTTTTTTGCGAAGCCTTATGGCTGCCACATGATGTGATGCACATTAAAAGAACGCTTGCCGGAATTAACTTGTACCTCATTCTACCTTTGGATGGATTTATCACAAAAATCCTAAAATTCATCTGGCAGTTTTTACATTCCTGTAAAAGTTATCAAGGCGTAAAGTTTATTTCTGACAAGTCAAAATTGTTAATTACTATAGAGCTTGACAATACGCAAGATTGCGTATAAATAAAAGCTCGCCAATAACTTGAAGTTAAAGGGGAGCTTGTGATCTTCTTAAGAAAGCTTAATTTATTTTCCAGCTTTCTGCATATTGTTTTTGCTTTCGCGTTGTTGTCTTTTGTAAAGCTCAAATCGGCTAGGCTCTTGCTGTGGAGGATAATAGTTGTTGTTTCTGTCCGTATCCGCAGTTTCCAAAAATGGATCTAACTCCACCTTGGTTACCTTCTTTTCGAAAGCGAAAACCTTTGTAAAAGAGTCCTCATTTTTTAGCCAAATTTGAGCAGGCATATGTTGCACTTCAGTATTGCCATCGCTAAAGGTGAACTCAAGAATTACAGGCATCACTAAGCCTCCTACGTTTGAAAAACTAATCTCATAGAAGTTTAAGCCGCTGTTTAACAGTTTCTTTTCATCATCGCTCAATGATTCTATATAGTCATTGTATTTCTTCTTGTCTGATTCAAATACAGTAAACTCATCATTATCATTGTAAAAGTCACGCATGCTTTCATCTTGCTCTACTACTGTTTTTCCGGCAAGGGCAGTGTCATTTCGCATATCACCAATAAAGCGCTGTTTACTAGCTTTTTCACGATCTGCCTTGCTGTTAGTTTCAGGATTTTGGCTGTCAAACTGGAAATGCTCCATATTGTCTATGGAAATATCCACATGCTGAGTGGTGTAAAACCAACCTCTAAAAAACCAATCTAAATCAGTGGCTGATGCATCTTCCATAGTGCGGAAAAAGTCAGCAGGAGTGGGGTGTTTAAACATCCATCTTCTAGAGTATTCTTTAAAAGCATAATCGAACTCCTCACGGCCCATCACGGTTTCCCGTAAAATGTTAAGCGCAGTAGCTGGTTTTCCATAAGCATTGTTTCCAAACTGAAGGATAGACTCAGAGTTGGTCATAATGGGAACTTGCTCGGTTGGCTGGGATTTCATGTAGTCCACAATTTTGTAGGCAGGCCCTCTTCTGGATGGGTAATCCTTGTCCCACTCCATTTCAGCCAAGTATTGAACAAAGGTGTTCAAACCTTCATCCATCCATGTCCATTGACGCTCATCACTATTTACAATCATAGGAAAATAGTTGTGCCCTACTTCATGAATAATTACCGAAATCATTCCATACTTAGTGGTAGCGCTATAGGTTCCATCTGCTTCAGGTCGGCCACCATTAAAGCAAATCATAGGGTATTCCATACCAATGCGGTCACTATGCACTGAAATTGCTGTTGGATAGGGGTAGTCAAAGGTATACTTGCTGTATGATTTTAAGGTGTGAGCTACCACACGGGTGGAGTATTGCTCCCAAAGTGGGTTTCCTTCTTTTGGATAGTAGCTCATCGCCATTACGGTACGGTCGCCAAACTTTACGCCCATAGCGTCCCAAATAAATTTACGAGAAGAAGCAAATGCGAAGTCACGCACATTCTCAGCTTTAAAGTGCCATGTCTTGGTATCCTTGGCTTTTCCTTTTTCAGCTTTTTTAGCTTCACTTTCTGTAATAATCATCACTGGCTTGTCCAATGATTTTCTCGCCTCTTTCAATCTGTTTTGTTGTTCTTTGGTAAGTACTTCTTCAGCATTTTGAAGTGTACCGGTAGAACCCACCACGTGGTCAGAAGGCACCGTGATTTTTACATCATAGTTTCCAAAAACCAAGGCAAACTCGCCACGTCCTAAAAACTGTTTGTTTTGCCAACCTTCTACATCATTGTATACAGCCATGCGCGGGAAAAACTGAGCGATGGTATATAGGTAGTTATCTTCTTCTTCAAAATACTCCAGCCCACTGCGGCCTCCATATTTTGCGCGCTCCTGAATATTGTACCACCACTTCATTCCAAAAGTGAACGATTCACCCTTATTTAGTGCTTTCGGTAAGTTGATGCGCATCATGGTGTTGTTGATGTAAAAAGGAAGCTTCTTACCATTTTCGTCTACAATGTGCTCAATTTTTAATCCACCATCAAAATCGTAAAATAAGTACTCAAGACTTTTGTAGCTCATCTTGTCAGAGATGGAGCCTTTTTTTATTTGTTGAGTTTCAGAATTTTTTGCTCGTACATTTTGGTCGAGCTGTACCCAAATATAATTTAGAGGATCAGGTGAGTTGTTGGTGTAAACCACGGTGCCTTCCCCACTTATGCGCTGCTTATTATCGTCAAGCGTAATCTCCATAGTGTAGTCAGCTTGCTGCTGATAGTACCATGGGCCTGGGGCCCCGGAGCCGGTGCGGTAAACGTTGGGAGTAGGAAGTTCTTCTTTAAGCTGCTTGAATTTGCTTTCGTTGGTATACTGTGCAAAACCTGCGTTTGTAATAAACAAAGCTAAAGCGCCCAATAACAATCTTTTCATGTACCTGATTTTTTGCGAAGGGCGAATATAAGGTTTCAGGGTAACCTTTGAAAATAGGCTAGAAGGGCCAATTTTCGAGAATCATTACCAAGGATAAACCAAAGCCTGCACCGGAGAAAAAGAGGTTCCAGGACTGATGCTTTACATGAATGATTTGCTGAAAAATAATGGTGATAATTAAAAAAAGAAAAACAACAAGAAGCTGCCCCAACTCTACACCGAGGTTAAAAGGAAGAAGAGCCGACCAATAGCTGCTTTCACCTAGGGTAAGCATACCATAGTAATTGGCAAAGCCCAGGCCGTGAATGAGGCCAAAAATCCCGGCTAACCAATACTTTGTTTTTGAGCTTTGATCTTGCCCAGCAGCAGTGAGATTAAAAAGTGCGGTTACCAGAATGGTAACGGGAATAAGGAATTCAATCAGTTTCATATCAAACTTCACCAAATCCAGTGTAGAAAGTGTGAGTGTAATACTGTGGCCAATGGTGAAGAAGGTGATGGCCAAGACTACTTTAAGCCAATTTTTAGGCTGGTAAACAGCCATCAAAACAAGAATGAAAAGAACATGATCAAGAGCTGCAATATTTACAATGTGCTCGTAACCAAGTTGAAGATAAGTGCCAAATGAACCCATAAGCCTGTTTTCGATAAACAAAAAACCAGATGAAAACTTTAAAACTGAACTAACTCAGTTTCCTGACCTTTCTTCAAAAAGGCAGATTCTAGCTCTCCATCAAGCTTGATATTTACAATGTTTGATTGATCATCAAACGTATCAAAAAATACGGTATTTCTTACAAGTAGTTCTTTTGCTACAGGAAAGGAGTGTATCTCAAGGTAGATGAAGGTAATGCCGTTTTCAATTTCCTTTCCCACGAAAGTGGGAGAAACCGACTTCTTACCAGATTGTATTGAGAAATTGTCAATTACATAATTGTAAATCAGTGAATCGGCCTCAGGCAATTCACTAGTTGAGTTGAGGTTTAGTATCACCTCATGCTTGTTTTTTATCGTCAATTCCAAGTCATCAGTAAATAGCTTCATGGCTATTTCCATGGATTGGGTTTTGGGATTATACTCAGCATTGGTGATACTTGTATGGAAGTCGTGTTTTACCGTGGTGGTAAGACATATTAAAATGGCGATAATAGTATTCAATGTATACAAATGTTTGTGCAAAGGTAGCGAGGCTGTCTTTGACTTTTGAACGCAACATGAGGTAATGCATATCTGACTAACTCAGGCTGCTATTTAAAGCACCTCTTTGATTATTTTAATTTTTTCTAATAGTTGTTCAAACTCTCGGTAGTTCAAGGTTTGTTGGCCATCACTAAAGGCTATTTCAGGTTGCTCATGTATTTCAAGAAGCAGGCCGTCTGCTCCAGCTACAGTGGCCGCCAAAGCCATAGGTTCCATATGTTGTCTAAGTCCTATTCCGTGGGAAGGGTCCACAATTACGGGTAAGTGACTTTTTTCTTTCAGGATAGGAACGGCATTGAGGTCTAGCGTATTTCTATAGGCTCTCTCATATGTGCGGATACCCCTTTCGCAAAGCATTAACTTTTCGTTTCCTCCACTAAAAATGTATTCAGCCGAGTAGAGTAATTCATCAATGCTGCCGCTAATTCCTCGTTTTATTAATACAGGTTTGTCAATCCCGCCAAGCGCATCTAGCAGGTTAAAGTTTTGCGAGTTTCTTGACCCCACCTGAAAAATGTCTACATAATCATGCATTTCTTCCACTTGACTCACTTGCATTACCTCGGTTATGATTTTTATCCCTTCCGCCTTACATAATTGGGAAAATAACTTTAGGCCATCCATGCCCATTCCGCGAAAGCTGTATGGTGACGAACGAGGTTTGTAAACTCCACCTCGCATTATTCGCACGCCACTTTTAACCAATTGTTTTACTGTACTTCTGATTTGTTCTTCACCTTCAATGCTGCACGGTCCAGCCATTATAGCAAAGTTTTTGTCACCAACTTTCACCCCATCACCAAGGTCAATTTGTGTCCTTTCAGTTTTCCACTTTCTAGAAACTAGTTTTACAATTTCATTTACTCGATGAATGTCCTTTACTCCGGATAAATGTCCTATACTCCTGATGTCAAATTCATCTTTTCCAATACATACAAGGTAGTTTCCCATTTGAGTGGAAACCTGATTTACGCTGTATTTTACATTAGTGATTTCTCTTTTCAGGAGGTCAAGGTTTTGAGGGGAAATGGTATTTTCTAATTGGATAATCATGATGGAGATTGTTTTATTTTTTGAACAAAATTCAGAATGCTGCCATTTGCAACACCATTTGTTTGGAGGTGTGAAATAAATGCCGAACCGATAATAGCACCACGGCAATGTTTGCAAGCATTCTGATAGCTGTTGTGGTCTTTTATATTAAAGCCAGTGAGCACTGGGTTTTTCAAGTTCAAGTTTTGAAGCTTGTCCAGGTAATCTTTAAAATTTCCCACAGACTTATTAGACCCAGTAGTACTTGCTGAAGAAACCGCGTAAATAAAACCGCTACTGGCTCGGTCAATTTTTGCAATGCGTGCATCCGAGCTTTGCGGTGTTACTAAACCTATAAAATTCAAATTGGAAGCTTCAAATTGCTTTTTATAGTCGCGCTCATAAATCTCCACAGGAAGGTCAGGAAGTATGAGTCCGCTCACACCAACCTCCGCACAACGTTGGATAAACTTAGTTATACCAAATTGTAAAACTGGATTTAGATAGCCCATAAGAACTATTGGGGCTTCTATCGTTACGTGTTCTAATTGCTCAAAGAGTTTGGCCAATGTCATTCCATTATTGAGCGCAAGTGTACTTGAGTTTTGAATTACAGGGCCGTCAGCCAATGGGTCGCTGTAGGGTATTCCTATTTCAATAATATCTACTCCGGCAGCTTCAAGTCCGTTTAGGATTTTGGGCGTGTCATTTAGCTTAGGGAAACCTGCGGTAAAGTATATAGTTAGAATATCTTTCTGCTTTTGCTCAAACAGAGTTTGGACCTTGTTTTTTGATTTCAGTGTGTTCATTTTTCAAAATATTGTAGGTAAGTGTTAAGGTCTTTATCACCTCTTCCACTTAGGTTAACCACTACTTTTTCATGCGGCTGTGGCTTTAGGTATTTCAAATATGCCAGTGCGTGTGCAGATTCTAGAGCAGGGATAATTCCTTCTAATTTGCATAATAAGTATCCAGCCTCCAGTGCTTCCTCATCCGTAATTGAGACGTATTTCACACGGTTTGTTTCATGTAAATGAGAATGAATAGGACCGATGCCCGGGTAGTCAAGGCCTGCGGAAATGCTGTGTGGCTCTATAATTTGTCCATCTTCGGTTTGCATTAAAATGGTTTTACTGGCGTGAATAACCCCCGAACTTCCTACGGCTAATGTGGCTGCAGTTTTGTTAGTGTTTACACCATGACCAGCCGCCTCTATACCATACAGCTGCACGTTTTTATTTTTTAGAAAATGGTAAAAGGCACCAATGGCATTGCTTCCCCCGCCTACACAGGCAAGCACATAATCAGGCAAGCCATTCATTTGGTGCTTTATTTCTTCGCTAATTACTGCCTGAAACCGGGTAACCATATCCGGATAAGGATGTGGGCCTACCACCGACCCTAGTATGTAGTGTGTGTCTTCGGGGTTATTTATCCAGTCGCGGATAGCTTCATTTGTAGCATCTTTCAACGTTTTGCTTCCACTGTGTACAGCACGTACTTCTGCGCCAAGCATGCGCATACGGCTCACATTGGGAGCTTGCCGCTGAATATCAAGTGCGCCCATATATACAATGCAGGGCAAGTTCATTAGGGCAGCTGCCGTGGCAGTCGCTACACCATGTTGTCCCGCACCGGTTTCAGCAATGATTCTTGTTTTGCCAAGTTTTTTAGCAAGTAAAATTTGCCCTATGGTGTTATTTATTTTGTGCGCTCCTGTGTGGCAAAGGTCCTCACGCTTTAGGTAAATCTGAGTATTAAAATGCTCACTGAGTCTTTTGGCGAAATAAAGAGGAGTAGGCCGCCCTACATAGTCCTTTAAAAGTTGATTTTGCTGTTCCTTAAAACTCGGGTCTTCCAGTATTCTCAGGTAGTTATTTCGAAGTTCCTCCACATTTGGATAAAGCAACTCAGGGATAAATGCTCCACCGTAGTTTCCATAAAAACCATCAGCATCAGGAGTGGTTTGGGAGTTTGCGGAAGCATAATGTGTATTCATTTGCTTCATAAAGTCTTTTAATTTAGAGATGTCTTTTTCACCGGGCTTGGTTTCAAATTGGCTATTTACGTCTATGCCAAATGGAGGCTGACTTAGGTTGAGTTTGGATATCTTTTCCAAATCTGTAGGGCCTATTCCGCCACTCAAAAAGTAGGGCTTAGAATAAGGGTTGTTGTTGAGTATTTCCCACTTGAACTTTTGTCCGGAACCTCCATGTTTACTTGTCTTAGTATCAAATAGGAAATAATCGCATACACTCAGGTAATCTTCCAAAATGGTAAAGTCAAAATCATTGTGCACACCAAAAGCCTTGATTACTACAAGTCCTTGATTCTTTAGGGTTTCACAGTCGCTTGGTGTTTCATCTCCGTGTAGTTGCACCGCTCTTAGCTTATAGCGGTTTACAATTTCCATAATGGTGGAAGAGGATTCATTGACAAAAACACCAACAGAACAAATTTCACTCGAAAGATTGTGTAGTATTTGAGGGTCCAGATTTTCCGCATATCTGGGAGATTTTGGATAAAAAATAAACCCGGCAAAATCCGGTTGTAAATCAACCACCTCCATGATGTTTGTGGGATTTTTTAATCCACAGACTTTTAATTTGAGCTTGGATGAATTCATATCACGGATTTTGAGTGAGCATTGGTAGATAGTTGGCGGATAAACTCAGAGCACGCTTTTGCAGGGTTGGCTTCTTGCATAAATCTTTCCCCCATCAAAAAACCACTATATCCATGTTGTTTAAGTAGCTCTACATCTTTCGGGGTTTTTAGTCCGCTTTCGCTGATTTTTAAAAAACTATCAGGAATTATTTCTGCCAAATTAAGAGAGGTTTCTAAGCGGGTTTCAAATGTTCTAAGGTCTCGGTTGTTTACCCCCACAAGCTGTACATATTCATTAAGGTAGCTCTCAATTTCATTGCGGTTATGGACTTCCAATAGCACTTCCATATTTAGGTCATTAGCATACTTAGCCAATGTTCTACATTGCTCGGGAGTAAGAGCTGCGGCAATTAGCAAAATGGCATCGGCACCTATGCTTTTGGCTTCGGTAATTTGATATTTATCAATGATGAAATCTTTCCTTAGAATGGGGCAGTAGTTGAATTTTCGAGCCGTGGTAAGGTCGGCATTGCTACCACCAAAAAACTCATTATCGGTGAGCACCGAAAGGGCAGAGGCACCGGATTGCATATAACCAATGCTCGTTTGTTCTACATCTACATACAAATTTATAGCCCCCTTGCTAGGTGACTTTCTTTTGATTTCAGCAATAATACCATGACCTTCAGGTCGCTTTAGATATAAAACTAAGGAGAGAGGAGTAGTTTGGAAATAGGGGCTTCTTTGCAGAAGGGTGGTAGGATATAGCGAAACTCGCTCCGCCACCTCTTTCTTTTTGTGGTTTATTATTCTTTCTAAAATATTCATCCTATTATTTTTTAGACGTTTCTATTAATTTGTTGAGGCATCTTAATGCGGCTCCATCGCTAAGTGATTTTTGGGCTTGCTCATAGCTGTCGCTAAAGTTGAGTGCGGTGGCTGTAGATATAGCCGTTGCTGCATTGGCGAGTACCACTCGGTTTTGGGCGCTCGTACCTTTTCCATTTAAAATTTTTATGAATAAATCAGCCGCATCTTTTACAGTGTTGCCACCATAAAGCTCCTCAGGGCGTACCGGCTCAAGTCCTATTTCGGAGGGTGAAAGTACCCGGTCACCATTATTGGAAATATGCTTGAAGGGGCTCGTTAGAGAAATTTCATCATAGCCATCCAACGCGTGAATAATGGAGTACTGCTTGGGTGTTTGCTGATATAGGTATTGATATAGGCGAGCTAGTTCCAGTGAAAACACCCCTACAATTTGCTTGTTGGGTCTGGATGGATTTACCATTGGCCCCAGCATATTAAAGAAGGTTTTTACTTTCAGCTCTTTTCTAATGGGGGCAACCAATTTCATGGCTGGGTGAAATAACGGGGCATGCAAAAAGCAGATGCCACTATAGTCAAGCTCTTTTTTTAGTTGTTCTTCTGATGAAGAAAATCGATACCCCAAATGCTGTACTACATCGCTGGAACCACAGCTGGAGCTAACACTGTAGTTTCCATGTTTTGCAACGGATATTCCGGCTCCTGCTACCACAAAGCTTGCTAGCGTGCTTATGTTAAACGTGTCTTTTCCATCACCACCCGTCCCGCATAAGTCAATCGGGTCATATTCTGATAAGTCAACCGGAAGACACAGTTCAAGCAATGCATCGCGGAAACCACTTAGCTCATTTACCGTTATGCTCCTCATTTGAAATACGGTGAGAAATGATGTAGTCTGACAAGTATTTAAATCTCCTCTGCCTATTTGGAGTAACACATTTTTTGCCTCGGTGTAGCTTAGGGTGTGATGGCTAAAAAGCTTTTCAAGTACGGTTTTCATAGTTCTATAAAATTTTTAATGATGTGTTCTCCAAATTCACTCATGATGCTTTCGGGGTGAAATTGAACCCCTCTGATATTTAGGATCTTGTGGCGTATTGCCATTATTTCGCCTTCATCATCCGTAGTTATTATTTCAAGTTCTGGTGGCAGCGAATGTTTTTCTACAGCCCAGCTATGGTAGCGGCCCGCTTCAAATTCTGTTGGAATGCCTTCAAAAAGTTGATCAGCGATAGTTACACGCATAGTGGAAGAAACACCGTGGTATACTTTAGATAGATTAATGAGTTTCCCACCAAAACTTTCAGCTATAGCTTGATGCCCAAGGCAAATACCGAGCATCGGTTTGGTGTTCTTGTAAGTAGAAATAAGGTCTTTGAGAATGCCAGCATCTTTTGGTGTGCCAGGCCCAGGTGAAAACAAAAATTGATCATAGTTTTTGGCTTCATCCAAGCTGATTTTGTCGTTTCTGCGAACTTCAAAGTCAACATCTAATTTGCGAAGAATATGTGCCAAATTGTAGGTAAAACTGTCGTAGTTATCAAGCACTAATAGTTTCATGATTGTTGAATTTTTTCGGCATTTACTAGCGCTTGTCTAAGCGCAGCTACCTTGTTGTTTACTTCTTTTAGTTCGCTTTCGGGCTGACTACTTACTACTACTCCGGCACCGGCCTGGTAGGTAAGGCAATTATTTTTGCTAAGCATAGATCTGATAAGGATAGCGTGGTTGTAATTGCCATCAAAGTCCATCATGCCAATGGCCCCGCCATAAAAACTGCGTTGTACATTTTCGATTTGGTCTATCAGCTGCATCGCTTTATACTTTGGCGCACCACTTAGGGTACCAGCTGGAAAGGTGTCTGCAAGTACTCGTATATGCCCTTCTGGATTTTCAATTTGGCCACGCACCTCACTTACCATATGTATTACGTGCGAAAAAAATTGAATGTCGGCATAGGTCTTTAGGTGCACATTGCTGCAATGACGGCTTAGATCATTACGGGCCAGATCTACCAGCATTATGTGTTCACTTTTTTCTTTGGGATCTTCTGTTAGCGCAAGCGCGAGCTGTCTATCTTTTTCATCATTTCCGGTTCGCTTGTAGGTTCCTGCAATTGGATTTATCAGCACTTCATTACCCTGAATTTTTAATTGTGCTTCTGGGCTAGAGCCAAAAATTTTAAAACTTCCAAAGTCAAAATAGAAGAGGTAGGGCGAAGGGTTTATTGCGCGTAAGGAGCGATATACGTTAAACTCATCACCTTGAAAGTCTTGCTGAAACTCACGGGATAAAACCATCTGAAAGACATCTCCAAGCTGACAATGCTTTTGCCCTTGCCTTACCATTTCCAGATATTCATCATCAGCTAGGTTGCTTTTTTCAGCGCCTTTTAGATTAAATGGATAGGAAGAAACACTACTGTTTTTTAGAAGTTGATTTACCGTTTCTATGAGAGTGGAATCTTCATCGGGAGGTGCATGCTCCAAAATGTGAATCATGTTTTTGTAGTGGTCAAACACAATTACAATTCGGAAAAGCTTATAGTAGATTTCAGGAATTTGCTTGTTTTCTTTGGTTGGGTTACTCAGCTTCAGATCTTCAAAATGCTGCACAGACTCATAGCTCATGTAGCCAAATATGCCGCCAGGTTTAAGTTTGGATGTCGGACCGTTGCTAGAAAATTTTGAGACAAAATTTTGAAGTAATTGAACCGCATCTTGCTCTGGTTTTAGATTTACTGATGAGGTAGTTCCATCTGGAAAAGATTCAGTCAGAACATGGTTTTCAAGCTTAAACGAAGCCATAGGCGAACAGCAGATATAACTGAAACTATCTTCTCGGCTGTGGTAATCTGAGCTCTCCAACAGGAAGGTACCAGGAAAGTGGTCACGAACTTTGAGATAGCATGAAACTGGCGTTAATGTGTCCGCAAGATGCTGATGGTGATGGGTTTGTAGTTTGATTTTTGACATATGAATTTTGAGTTTAGTGCAAAAAAAAAGGCCTGCCGTGAGGCAGACCTTTTTGTGGGGTTTGAAATATTTATACTATCAAACAGCACAGGCGCTTTTCACGGAATCGAAATTCGTGAATTGCCACCACCAGCTATTTAACATTGTGTTTCTCATTGTGAAGGCAAATGTAGAATCATTTTGCAAACGGCCTAATTGTTTTTTGGAAAAAATCATTTTCACACAAGGTTTTCAAGGTTAGCGGACCTTTGGTGTATGCTTGTGTAGCTTGACTTTTAAAGGGATATTTGCGAGAATAAAGTAAGCCCATGAAAAAACTATTCATTCTAGCCCTGTTCCCAGCATTGATGATGGGGCAGTATAAAAATGTAAAAATTGGAGAGTCGGCTCCTGCTCACCGAGGTATTTGCGAGCCTTCAATTTCCATCAATAAGAAAGACCCACAAAATGTGACGGCAGGAGCTATTCTGGACAGAGTTTTTTACTCTAATGATGGTGGCCTGACATGGACTGGCGATACCTTGAAATCATCTTATGGTGTGTGGGGCGATCCGGTTTTGATTTCTGACTATGAAGGTAATCAGTACTTTTTTCACCTTTCGGATCCTACCGGAAAAAACTGGAAGAGCGAAGAAATACTGGACAGAATAGTTTGCCAAAAAAGTACAGATGGTGGCAGAACCTGGAACAACGGTAGCTACATGGGGCTCGATCATCCAAAAGATCAGGATAAGCAGTGGGTAGCTGTTGATCCTAACAATAATAATCTTTATGCCACATGGACACAGTTTGATAAATATGGAAGTAAAGACACTGCTGATAAAACCAACATTTTGTTTTCAATGTCTACCGATAGAGGTGAAAGCTGGAGTGAGGCCATTCAGGTAAATGAATTTAGTGGAAACTGCCTGGATGGCGATAGTACGACCGAAGGTGCGGTGCCGGCAGTGGGCCCTGACGGGGAAGTATATGTGGCTTGGGGTTATAATGAAAAAATATATTTCAATTCATCTTTAGATGGTGGCAAAACCTGGAGTAAAACTAATGTAGAAGTGGCTGACCAACCCGGTGGCTGGGACATTCATGTGCCTGGACTGCAGCGCGCCAATGGAATGCCGGTTACGGTTTGCGATGTGAGTGATGGCCCACACCGAGGAACTATTTATGTGAACTGGGTGGATGATCGTAAGGGGAATTTTGATGTGTGGTTTAGCAAAAGCACCAACAAAGGAAAGAGCTGGAGCAAGCCCAAAAAGATAAATGACGATAAAGGAAAAGCGGATCAGTTTTTTACATGGATAAGTTGCGACCCAGTGACCGGTTACCTCTACGCGGTGTTTTATGATAGAAGAGATTTACAAGGTTTGCAAACCGATGTGTACATGGCGTATAGTAAGGATGGCGGCAAACACTGGACAAATGAAAAGATTAATGAAAAAACCTTTACGCCAAATCCATTAGTCTTTTTTGGAGATTACAATCACATAGATGCATACAATGGTATGGTCCGCCCCATTTGGACACGCATGGAAGCTGATGGAGGAATGAGTATTTGGACAGCGATTATCAGTTTGCAATAGATCAATTTGCAGTTTGCAAATTCGTTGGGTTAGATTTTTTAAATTCAATTGAATATATAATCTAAACACAATGGGAACTTTTAAAGACTTAACCGCCTACAGCAAGGCTTTTGATACTTCAATGGAAATATTTGAAAAAACAAAAAGATTTCCAAAAGAAGAAGTTTACTCTTTAACGGATCAAGTGAGGCGTTCTTCCCGTTCAGTGTGTGTAAATCTTGGTGAAGGTTACAGAAAGAGAATGTATCAAAAGCATTTTATGGCTAAGGTTTCAGATGCGGATATGGAAAATACCGAAACCTCAATTTGGCTCGACTTTGCCCTTGCTTGCAAATACTTAGATGAAGATTCACATTCACGTCTTCAAGTTTATAATGGAGAGGTTGGAAAGCTATTAGGACATATGCTGAAGTATCCGGAAAAATACGGAGCAAAATAGAATCCCTATACCTAGGTTAGTTTTAAGTAAGAATTGCATTTTTGCAAACTATTGATTTGCCAACTGCCAAATTGAAAATTGCAAACTGAATAAAGAAAATGCCAAACTCCCAATTCCTTACTCCCGATTCCAAGCTCCTAATAGTTTCCACAAGTAAAATTTACGGTTCATCCTACATGGAGTATTTGCTCGATGAGGTGAAAAACTTTTTTGACGGAGCAGAAGAAATCCTTTTTATTCCTTACGCTCGCCCGGGTGGGGTAAGCTTTGACGAGTACACGGAAGCACCACGTAAAGCTTTCGCTCAAATTGGTGTTTCTGTAAAAGGCATTCATGAGTTTGAAAACCCAGCAGAGGCGGTAGCTAATGCTAAAGGAATTTTCACAGGAGGAGGTAACACCTTTTTGTTGCTCAAAACACTTTATGAAAACAGATTAATTGAGCCTTTGCGTGAAGCTGTAAAAAGCGGAACACCATATATGGGAAGCAGTGCAGGTAGTAATATAACTGGACTTACCATAGGCACAAGCAATGATATGCCGATTGTTTACCCGCCAAGTTTTGACGCCTTGCAATTGGTGCCTTTCAATATCAATCCGCATTATTTAGATCCTATTCCTGATTCTAAGCATCAAGGAGAAACTCGTGAAACCCGGATTAATGAATTTCACTTTCAGAATGAACAGGCAGTAATTGGTTTACGCGAAGGAAGCTGGTTGAGGTTAGAAAATTCTAAACTTGAGCTAAGTGGAGATTTAACGGCTCGTCTTTTTGAAAAAGGTAAGGATGCTCGTGAAGTAGAGCCTGGAGATGTTTCGTTTCTATTAAATTCCTAATCTCATTTCATGAGAATATTATTTAGCAAGCCTTTAGGGCTTTTGACGCTTGCTATAGCTTTGGCGTTGGTGGTTCCTGCTCTTATGATGGATGGGATGTTTTTCGATGCAACCTGTTATACTTCGGTAGGGCTTAATCTGGCCAACGGGATGGGTACGCCTTGGCAACTCTTTTATAGCGTAGATCACATTAACAGTCACCCCGGATTTTATGAAAATCCTCCTCTGGGATATTGGATTTTTGCTATGTTTTTCAAGTTATTTGGAAATAGCATATTCGTAGAGCGCTTCTACCTTTTGCTGGTATATATTATTTCCATGGTGCTCATTAGTCGTATTTGGAATATGGTGCAGCCAAAGTATAGGTCAGTAGCTTGGCTTCCAATTTTGTTATGGAGTGTAATGCCACTTACTTTTTGGGCATACACCAACAATATTATGGAAAACACCATGGCCTTGTTTGTTTTTGTCGCAATTATTCTTGGTTGGAAAAGCGCTGTGTCATCATCGAAAAGTTATCTATGGGCGGCACTATCAGGGTTTTCATTGTTTCTGGCATTTATGGTAAAGGGGGTTCCAGGTATGTACCCGTTGGTAACGGTAGCTATTTATTGGTTGGTCTATCGCGATATCAGTTTTAAAAAAATGCTGGGTCTATCCTTAGTTATGTTTGCAGTGGGATTTGGCTTTATACTTATGCTTTTTGTATTTCCCGAGAGTAATCAGATGATGGAGCATTACTTTTTCGGTCGAACGATGGAAAGAATCAACAACTCACCGGTGGTGGCTAATAGACTGGAAATTGTAAGAGAGCTGTTTCAGCAGACTTTAATTCCGATGGTAATGGTGGCTTCGGTAACTATCATAAATAAGACTAAAAGTGGGCAATGGCTTTCTTTTGATAAAAAAGCATTTTGGTTTTTCTTATTAATTGGTCTTGCAGGAATATTGCCGTTAATTCTCACCAGCGTACAGCGTGGGTTTTATATTGTTCCTGCTATACCGCTAGTGGTTATGGCCTTGGCAGTGCTTGTGGCCGATGTTGTACAAAACTGGTTAGGTAATATTTCTCCAAAAGCAGGAAAAGTCATATACGTTTTAAGCTTTCTTATTTTGATAGCTGTGGTAGTAGCCAGTATAGCTTTGGCAGGAACGCCTAAACGTGATGGGAAAATAATAGTGGACGTTCAAAAGGTGTCAGAGGTTGTAGGGCAGCACACCACCATGGTAGCTCCGCGATCTTTATCTCAGCACTCCTCAACAAAGTCTTATTTTATGAGGAACGAATTTATTCAACTGGATAGCCGACCAATAAGTGAAGGTAATGAGCCAATGAAGTGGGGGCTGGTGGAAAAAGGTGTAGAGTTTCCCCTGGATGGTTATGAAAAGTACCCGCTGGAGTTAAACAAGTTTGAATTGTACAGAATATCGGAATCAGATGAGTGATAGGCTGAGTGACATCTTAGGGTTTTTAAAAGAACGTAGCGATAATGCAAAGGCAAAGTCATTGTCACATTTTGGTGTAGAAGCCAACAAAGCCTATGGCATATCCATGCCCGTTTTACGAAAGCTTGCTAAGGAAATAGGAAAGGACACGCCATTAGCCGAAGAGCTTTGGAATGAAGGACACCATGAAGGTAAATTACTTGCAGGGCTGATTGCAAACCCCAAAGAGGTGACCCTGGAGCAAATGGACAGATGGGTAAATGAAATTTACTCCTGGGATGTGTGCGATCAACTTTGCATCAACCTTTTGGTGAAAATAGATGCTTGCTGGACTTTAACTGAGCGCTGGATTCATAATGAATCTGAATATGTGCGCAGGGCTGGTATAGTAATGATTGTTGCATTGCGAATCCATGATAAAAAGGCCGAGGATAAAGATTTGGAGCCATTTTTTCCTTTACTAAAAAAGTACGCTACTGATGAACGTAACTTTGTAAAGAAGGCCGTGAATTGGGCTATTCGAGAGCTAGGAAAACGAAGCATTAAGCATTATCCAATAATGATTTCTCTTTGTAATGAGCTTTTGGAAATGGACTCCAAATCTGCAAAGTGGAGTGCTAGTGATGCCCTGCGAGAACTGAAAAGCGAGAAGATTAAAACTAGGCTCGCCATCTGAGGTTAAAAGCACTCCTGTTAAATTCAAATACGCCCCCATTTGAATCGGTTAGAATAATGTCAAAATTTAATGTTAAGGAGTCTTCTTTACTAGTGAAAGCAACTTTTAGAATTAGTTCATCATACAAGCTCTGTTCTTGAGGTAAAAAGTCCTTTAGTGGCCTAATTGCCTCAGAAGGATATTGATTATAACGATTAAAGGCGTATTCAAACAAATCTGAAATTGTATCACCATTCATGAAAGTACCAAAGGTGTTATTATAAAAAAGGGAATCTCCTCTATAGATAATGTCAATGTTGGATATTTTGTTGTCTACTTTTGGAATACCCGGACTACAAGCATAAGCTTTGTTGCCAATTCCTAGGCTATGACTTTGCTGAGCAATACGTTTTGTTTCATCTATTGAAAAGGATAGTGCTATATCATTTCTATGGTAGTAATCTGAAGAATCTACCCAATTACCTAGATTGATGGTACTACCATTAAAAAACGAAATTGATGAGTAATGTTTGGCGAATGATTCGGCTTTCACCAAAGTTGCAAAGTTTTCGCCCGCACAAGGGTGTTGGATTTCTTCTTTAACGCACCCGATGGGGTGAATTCCTATAAAGATAGCCAGCAAGGATAGTTTAATCAGGTTTTTCATGTTGAGTAATTGATGGGCTAATCTAAAATAAGATGGGATTGGAAAGACAGTGTTAAGTGATGTTTAAGGTTTTAGAATTGAGGCTCAAATCCTCTTGTTGAGAGTTTTAGATGCCCTCCGAGAACTGAAAAGTGAGAAGGTTAAAGCGAGGCTGGGGATTGCTTAGTGCGAGGTTTTATTTTTCCGAATTCAACAGTAATTCCAGTGCCAATTGAAACCTTATGGAGTTTAAAGTTGTAGGGGTAAGTGTTTACTTCTTCAGTGTTAGCGTCTAGGTTTGTGATAGTTTCCTTGTATACAAAGTTGGCTTTTGAATATGAGTAGGCTAGGTCAATGTTTATTAGAAACCGTCCAGCGAAACGATACCCAACAGATAGAGAGGGGGTTATGGCAAATGTTTCTTGGTACTGTTGAGAAGCCCTATAATCTATTTCCGTGATTTGGTTGGTGCCTTTTTCCTTAAGCCTTATAGTGCTTGGGTTTGCATCAATCCTTTCGGTTCCTATAAGCAACTTAGCTTTGTATTGTAGTTTTCTTTGTTGATACCTATAGACAGGTCCAAAACGAAAGGATTCTTGATCGCCTACAAATAAAAACTCACCATAGTGAGGCTGCTTTGTAGTAGTGGTAATAAAATACTGATTACTATATTTTTCGTTGAGATAGTTTTCATAATCAGCGGTTTGTTGTTTGTGGTTGTTGATATTGGACCCATGCATGCTAATCTCCAACCCAAAATGCTTTGTGATATAAAACGAGCCTGCAAAGATTTGCCAGTAAACACTATTCATGTCAAAGTTGATGAGGTAATCTGGAGTGATGGTTTTTGTGTGTCGAGTGCCCATGTTGAATCCGATGCCTGGTCGCAAGTCAATGCGTCCATAAGGACGAACCTCGTTTTGTGATAAGGCCGAATGGGTAAAGAGTAACATTGGTAATAAAGCGGAAATAAAGAATCGCATGCTCATCGTAGATAGACTATAGTGGTGGTGTCTTTTAGCGTTCTTCCATCAGCGAAATTTATTATTAATTCAAGCTGATGATTCCCTGAGATTGGAGGAGGAGTCATTAATAGAAAGTTGATATGGAACTTTGTGCGGCTTTCTGGTTCGTATTGTTGTCGATTAAACTCCGTGAGAAATTCATTCATATCGATGAATCCTTCAGTTTTAAAGTAACCGGATATGTCAGTTCCTGCTCCGTGATTTTGGTCAAAAGGATTGATTGTAATGATTTGTATTGAAGTTGCTGAGTCTTGCGGTGTGATTGTTAATGCAGGGGAACAATGACAACCAAAAGCATAAACCGAACTACTAAAGAAGGGGAGATTCTGATGACTGCAAATGCCTTCGGAGCGTTCAATGGTAAGTTGAATGCCGTATGCTTCTTTTAGAATGGTGTCACCCACAGCAATTAGCGGTTTTGGTCCGGCATTGTCGAGGTTTTGTAGGGATAAAGTGCAATTGCTGTAATTAAAATATTCGGGTGTAGGGCAATCGCAGCATCCTACGATAAGCACATCCAACAAAAGGGGAAGGAAAAGAAAGAATAAAATACGTTTGGTTTTCATGAGATCAATAGTTTGTGGCTTGAACTATTTATCTACACGGAAAAAGGATTAATGTGGTTGGGTTGCTATTTTGAAGGGAGAAGTTTAACAGTTATGTGCTCCGATTTAAAAACTTTTCCATCAGTAAGAGTGGTAATCAGGTCAAACCGAAAATCTATAGAGTCTTTATTGTTTTCACTGAATCTTATTAGAAGGCTTTCTTCTATATTTTGATATAAGTCACTGTAGGATTCGAGTGCTTCGGGTGGTGAATAATCATTGAATGTACTCGAAACATTAAATATGTTGGTGATTGTGTCTCCGGTATTTATGTTTATAGAGTCATTGAAGGTTATACTGCTTCCAGAGTAGATTGCGACAATGCTTTCAACTGGATTGCGATAGTGGTATAAAGGAGAGCAGGCTATTGCCATATTTTGAAATCCAAGGAATGGCGGTGCTTTGATTGAAAATGCCAAATCAACACTTTCGAAGCTCATAAGGAAACCGATCGAATCATTATGATAACTTTCACTTGTATCAATCAAGGGTGCGAGATGAGTTGGGTAGCCTATATCCAGATTAGCGATGTGTTTAGTATCTATTTCAACATTGGAAATGTAATAGGCGTGACCTTCCAAACCTTCACACGTATTCCCATCATATTTATCGCAACTCACAGGATGAATCCCCAGAAAAATAGCAAGCAGACTTAGTTTAATTAGTTTTTTCATGTTGAGGTTTATTGGACTAACGTCATAAAAACAGTTATGGTTGGCTACTTACTCCTTTCCCCCACAAAGTTGTCTTCATTATCTCTAAACAAAAGATTGAAAGTGATGGGCGCTGCAACAAGGTGGTGGTAATCGATAGTTATTCTTTTACGAGTTTTGCAATCACGGACTTACCGCTGGATATGGATATTTTTAGATAGTAGACGGCTTTGGGCCATGGTATTTCAAGATCAAAACCAGCGGTGGTTCCAAATTCTTCTAACCAAATCAACTTTCCAGCAGTAGTCCATATTGTAGCATTCACCCCTTGTAGTACATCGGAAAACTGTACATGCACAACACCAGTGGTAGGGTTTGGGTAAATGGACATTCTAATGCCGAACGGGTTGTCGATTGATTCTTTATCAGAAATAGTAAAGCAAGCAGAAGTATCAGTACAGCCATTTTGGGTAATCCTCACAGCATAGCGTCCATTGAAGATGGGAACAAAATGGGACTTTGTTTGTCCAGATAATACTTCATGCCCATTAGTGCATTTTAGCCATTGGAAAGTAGCAGGAATGGCGTGGGCTGTTAGAGTGCTGTCGGTTTGGGTTACCTCGGTGTCAACATCTTTTATTTGGAGATGTATAGTAATGATGCTATCACAGCCAGCCCTATTTCGGATAATATCGGTATATAATCCACTTTTAGTCCATCTGTGTTGACCACTGGGTGAAATATATTGAATGCATGCTGTGTCTATAAGTGTGGAAGTGCTAGAATGTTTTATTGTGAGGTTGAGAATAACTACAGAGTCGCAGCCATGGATACTTTGTAAAAATGCTGTGTCTGAGGCATTGGAATGGTACATTTTGCCATTGGCTGGCCATAGGTATTCATCACATGTAGTAATTGTCTGTGTTCGTTGCGTGGCTTTGTGAATATTGAGGTATAGTTGAACTAGTGTGTCACAGCCTTGTGGACCTACAAGGGTATCGGAGTACATGCCACTGGTGGTGAAAATGGTGTCCTGTATAGGCCAGTAATAACTTTCGCAGGCATGTATGGTGTCCAGCCGATTGGTAGAGCAGCCCTTGAACTTCATCAAGAAAGCACTTTGTTTGCCCATGGGGCCATAGAGGTGGTTGTTTTGAAACCCCTTAAAGGCAATACCGGTAGAGCTTTCTGTGTCTCCACCTAGGTAGATGTTATTTTTGAAATCGGTGGTGCTCGCTACAATTTTGTCATCATCTTCACCTCCAACGTATGTGCACCAGATTAATTTGCCACTATAGTCATATTGGGCCAAAAAACCATCAGAAGGCCCCTGTAAATAATTTTGGAAGCCACGCCAAGCTATGCCCTGTGAACTGATGGTGTGTCCAGCTAGATAAATGCGTTTTTTCCCGTCTACTGTGCAAGTGAAGCCTAGGTCTTCATAAGGTCCACCAAAATAGGTTGCCCATAATAATGAGCCTCCGGCACTTATGCGTGCCAAAAAACAGTCTCCGGCCCCTTGGTAGTTTTGCTGCATGCCCCCAGTGGCTATACCTGTAGAACTCTGGGTAGTACCGGTAATGAATAAATTGCCCTGCTTATCCAGAGCGCAACTGTTATTAAACATTCTGAATTTAAACAGCTTTTCTTCAGCGGGTCCACCAAAGTAGGAAGACCAGAGCCTAGCTCCGCTTGGGCTAAATTTAGCTACATACAGGTCTGTTTGGCTTTGAAGGCTGTTCTGAAAACCATTGTACGCAAGGCCTGTATCTCCAGGGTTTCCAACCACCTGCCCATACAAGTAGGTGTTACCCATTTTATCCACCTCACCAGAAATGGCATCGTTAATTAAATTTCCACCGAAATAGGTTCCCCAAAGTCTGCTTCCGCTACTGTTAAATTTTACCATAAAAGCGCTTCCTAAATTTGGAAGTGTGTCCATAAATCCATTACTGGCAATATTATTGGAACTTCCGGTAGAACCGATTAAAAATACATTGGACTGCGCATCTGTGCCGCAATGGCTACCTTCTTCATTGGCATCTCCGCCATAGTAGGTGCCCCATAATCTTGTTCCGTTGGGTGCGAACTTTACCAAAAATGCGTCATAGGTATAGGGATGTGGTGAAGTTGGATTACCCCTTTGCATTTGATGACCATTACTACTTATTGCTGTTAGACTGGTGGTAGTACCTGCTAGGTAGATGTTTTGCTGAGGGTCTGTGCTACATGAATTTCCTCTATCGATTCCGGCACCACCGTAGTAAGTGGCCCACAGCCGCTGGCCTGTACTGTCAAATTTTACTAATAAGCCATCACTCAAGCCAGCATGTGTGTTTTGATGTCCACCGGATGAAACATGCGTTAGGGCAGAGCTTGCTCCTGCCATGTAGATGTTGCCTATACTATCGGTGTCAATATCATTACTTGACTCAGAAACGCCATATCCATAATATGTACCCCATTCAATAATCGGGTCGATTATGATAGTGTCAGTCTCTGATTTTTCTACTTCAAATGAAAGTATGTTGTCCTTCAATTGAAAACTGCTGGGTACTACTTCTTTGTTAATTGTGCTGAGAGGTGCTTGTTCTGCAATACAGCCAAGCGGTGTGGAAATTAAAACACTCCCATCGTCATGTTTCTGAATTTTTGTAGCTCCATCAAACTGTAATTGAATCAGGGAAATATCAGCTCCAGGCTGCGCTACAAAATCATACTTCATAAACTCACCATGCTGATAAAAGACCCAATCAATGCCGGGGTATACATCTTTCAGAATGATTTTTTTAAAAGTACGCACACCGGTAATCCCTTCAGGGCAATGAGCTAGGTAGTAGTTTTCATAGTAGCCCGTGGCATCTTCATACTCTACACTCGGGGTAGGGTTGGAACCTACAAGATGTACGTCCAGACGAAATGTGGTGACATCTATGTTTTCATTGTATGGGCTATGACCATTGCTAAATTTAGGATTGTCTGTAGGGGAATCAGTCGTGTCTGCTGTAGCAAACAGGTAATGCAACCCCTGTTTGCCGATAAAAACCTGTACACCCCTGCTCCTGGTAATCGCAATTATATCTGGCCTTGGTTTGCCATTGTTGTCTGTTATCTGGCCTTTGTTTTCTAAAAAGCCTGAGTTACCATTATGTTGAGGTTCTATACGGTGTAGGGCATTGATTTGCAGAGCCACGGTGACAAAAAAAGTAGTAAATAATCTCTTTATTATCATGGCCTGTTTATCAGATTCAGGTAGCTTTAATGGCAAATATTTTAAGTCGACTTAACAATTTACAAGTTACAGTTTCATCTTTCACTTACTCCTTTCTCCCACAAAGTTGTCGTCCTTATCTCTAAACAAAACATTGAAAGTGGTGAGGCTTCCGTAAATCTTTGTGATGTACTGTTGCAAATCTACTTTGGTGGTATCATCCAATTCCTTACTGGAGTTTATCTTTTGCTCCATTACGCGCAGGCGATCTCGCACCATTACTATTTTGTGAAAAAAAGTGTCGATAGGAATTTCTTTTTCGGCCAGATCGCGCTGCTTAGGCTTTAGCACCATCGTGCCATCTTTCCAGCGGTCGGCAATTTTTACAGTGGGGGTAATGTCGCTCCAGCGCTGTAATAGGTGGCGCAAAGTAGTTTCTACTTCGTAAAAGCTTACCAAGTCTAGTTCATAGTTTAAGGCTTCAATTACTTCAAATTCAGACTCCAACTCTATGGTTTCTATACCGCTTTCTATAAAGCTTACATAATAGTGTTGCGAAGTAGCATTGGTGATTACGCCTTTTCCATATTTGGGATGATTGATACGCGAGCCAGGAGCTAGTGGTTTCATTGTTTTAGTTTTTAATTAGAAGATGAACTTAATAAAAATATTGGTCCATACATTTTTGGTGAAAGCCATAGCTCAATTAATATTGTAGCTTTCGCCAATAAATTTATATACATGAGATTTCTACTTCGCATCTTTCCTTTGCTGGCTTTTTCCTTCTTTTTGGTTTCTTGTGGTGGATCAAAGGTTTCAAAACCTGAATCATCCACTTATTTGTTTTTGAGCCAGGGAGGAGGTATTACCGGAAAATATGAAGGCTTCATTTTGTATGAAGACGGCAGGGTGAAAGTTACCGAAGGTGAAGGGCAAGAAAATCCAAAGCCAAAAGGTAAGTTGCCGAGCCGTGAGGTATCAATGATATTCGAAGCTTGGAACGTGCTTGATGTACAGGATAAAATTCCTTTTAAGCCTGGAAATATGAATTACAAAATTATATATGGTTCAGGTCCTGACCTTGTGATATTGGATTGGAGTGATGGCCAAAAGGTAGATACAGAAATTCAAGAGTTTTTTTCAGAAACCTACCGGAAACTTAGGAATGCTGAGTAGAAAAAGAAAAGCCTGTATAGAAATCAATTCTATACAGGCTTTTTAGGACGGGCAAGTGATTAAAGGATGTTAATCCAACATCACCTTTTGGGTGTACAGTGCATTGCCTTGCTGAATTTGTAGCAAGTACATACCTTTTGGTTTGCCCGAAATATCAAGACTGAAACTCTGGAAACCAGATTCCAAATCCAAAGATTTCTGAAGAATAACAGCTCCTTTGGTGTCTACTATTTTGGCAGTAGCCATTCCACTTTTTGGTGCATTTACATTGATGTTTAGCAAGCCAGTAGTAGGATTAGGGAAAAGAGAAACATCCTTAAGTTCAAATTCTTCTTCTCCAATAAACTCAGAGTCCATAATTATAATGTCGTCTATATAAGAGTTATCCCCAACTGAATTACCAGGATCTTCCGCTCTGCTTAGAAAGTGCTTTCCTTCTAAAGCAAGCTCAAATTGTGTTCCTGCATATTGATCGAGGTTAAAGTAATGGGTAGCAAAAGTGTCAGAGAAGTTACTGGTAGGGTGCATTTGGGTACCAACCTGAACGCCATCAATTGTAAGTCTTAAACTGCTTGCCAAAGTATTGGCATTGGTGCCCAAAAAGAATCTATACACCGTAGAGTAAGTTTGCTTTAGATCAAACTTCAAAGTAACATGGCTCATTGCTGAAGCATCAACGCACATGTACACTTTAGACAAAAATTCTTTATTCTTATCAAAGTTTTCAGTTTCATCATTTGGAATATCCAGATTGAATAAATCGGCATCGATACCCGAAAGAACTAAACCCCTAAATCCGGTGCTGCGACCATTAAAATGTAAATAAGTATCACCATTGCTTTCGGTTGCAGTGTGGTAAATTTTTTCTTCAGTGGCAGCCAATGAAGCTTCAAACGAAATACTGTCACCATCCACCATTGGATCTAATACTTTAATGATGTAATCACTTATAGTATCGTTTTCAGTCATATAATCTGAACTATAATTTGTCCAGAATTTAATGTTATAAGCACCAACATTAATAAAATCTTGCTTCGTATTAAAAGTGTAGGTTATTGTATCTCCACTGTTTATGGTGCTCCCGGCTATCAAGGTCTCGCTTACTGCATTGCTTCCGTTTACAGAATACCCTAATTGTATACTGTCGCCAGCCTCAATAGTGCTATCGCAACCTGAGCGGTAATAAATAAACTTTACCTCCATAGTTTCTTGAGTTCCAATTGAGCAACTATTTTTAGGAGAAAGTACTTCTAGTAGTTCTATATCATTGGAAAGGGTATCTGAACCGATACCTACAGCATGCCAAGCCTTGGCAATAAGATTAGCCTCATAAGAGCAACTTCCGTAAATATCTTCGGCAGCTGAAATAGATCCTCTTCTGGAGTCATAATACTCGGAACTCGGTGTAAGATAATAGGCTAGGTTTCGATAAGCGATCTCTGCAGCATTGTCAATTCCAAAACTATCCACTTGGTAAGCTGTCCCGTTATCGTTTGTTCCCGAGCCGCCCTCAGATAAAAGATAGAACCAGAAATTCTGAACGCCACTATTGTAATGAACACCTCCATTGTCTCCCGAGCCTGTGTACCAAGCTTGACCTAGATATGTATCTGGCTGGCTATAGGCTTTTGGGTTAGACATACTTCTTAGTAAAAAACTGGCTTTCCCTATATCCCAATCTGCAGCAGAGTCTAGGGCATGAAATTCTATGGCGGTTCCAAAAATGTCACTAAATGACTCATTCAGAGCACCAGGTTCGTATGCGTAAACCAGGTTGGCACTGTATTCTGTTACACCATGGGCAAGCTCGTGACCAACCACATCTATAGAAATGAGGGGGTCACCACTGCCGTCACCATATCGCATGGCTACACCGTTCCAACTTGCATTTCGCCAAGCCTGATCCCAGTGTACGTAACTTACTATCTTAGATCCTAATCCGTCATAACTATCACGATTATGCTCACTTAAAAAATAATCATAAGTCATACCTGCGCTCCAGTGCGCATCAGTGGCAGCCTCGTCTATTTGTGCGTTTACATTATCCCAGTAATTGTCATCATCTTCAAAATCTACCGAGTTTTGAAATGAAGTTCCTGTTTGTGCATTCAAAGTTTGTACACCACCTCCGCGAGTTACATCGTTCAAAACATACTTGTTGGTAGAAACTGAATCGGTAATAATGTTTTGGGTGCCGTGATATTTGGTTTCAGCTTGGCCGTGTGCGGTTGCGGAATGACATCTGTTTTGTTCCCAAAGTAGGTTTCCTGTATTGGCATCAATGTAAAATAAACGGTGATCATCGGTAGCTTCAAAAAACAGGTCAAGTTTGTAAGCTAGTTTGTAATTTTCTCCATTTTGTGAAAACTGGGGGTCGAGCCAAACCAGTTCTTCTTTTGGTGCAAAACTAGCGTTTGGGTTACCCTTTACGTCTTTGAGCCAAGCTTCCATGTATGGGTCTTCCCAATAAAAGGAATTAGCTTCGGTAAGTTGTTTTGCGGTGTTTAAGGCATCTTTAAAAGATACTGTGGCAACTGGCGATCCTTGTAAAGATTTAACCAAACGTCCATTGGCTTTATATAAAGTGTTTCCTCTGCTGTGAAGAATAAATTGTGCCCCTTCTACTTTTACACCTTTATAAAACTGTTCATACCTGATGTGATTTATACCTAAATCATCCTCTTCCCTTTTTAGCTCGATGAAGGAATAATTTGCATCAAAGCCCATACTCTCTTGATACGTTTGAAAGAATGTATCGGGAGTGATATTTTGACCATTATGAAAGCTCCACCAGTTTTCTTGTTGGTCTGAACTGGCAATTTCCATAATAGATTGCTGTGCAACAGCAGATGTACCGATTGTAAGGAATAAAACGGCCTTGATAATGTTATGCATAGAGAATTAACTGTTTAATGTCATTTTTAGGGAAGCGCAATATACTGTAAACTAGTATTTAGTATTTATTATGAGTGGACTTGGAATCAGTTTAATAGATAAACGTGATAAGAGACAATTTGGATCCTTTTAAGGAAGTATGGACTCTCTTTTCTGAGATTGGTTTAAATAGTTACATAATATTGATTTATAGGTAGCCTGATTAATCGTCTAAATCACGAGCTTCCCTTTGCTATTATTATGTTGATCAGTTACCTCAAAATGAACAGAATATTGTCTAAAGGTTAAGAATAAAGTATCTTTGCACCGTCCTGCGAAAGCGGGATAAATTATTTTAATATGTCAAGAAAAACAGCGCTAATAATATTAGATGGATGGGGGATTGCCAAAGATCCATCGGTGTCGGCAATTGATAAGGCCAACACTCCTTTCGTAGATTCTCTTTATACCAACTATCCACATTCACAGCTCGAAGCTTCTGGTTTGGCCGTTGGTTTGCCCGAGGGACAAATGGGAAATAGCGAAGTGGGCCACATGAATCTGGGTGCCGGTCGCGTGGTGTATCAGGATTTGGTGAAGATAAATCTTGGTGTAGAAGATGGCTCGTTGACAAGTCAACCCGTACTTCAGGATGCTTTTGAATACGCTAAAACGAATCGTAAAAAAGTACACTTTATTGGCCTGTTATCTGATGGAGGCGTGCACTCTCATATCAATCACCTTAAAGGGCTTACTACCGCTGCTGCGGAAAAAGGTCTTAAAGATGTGAAAATACATGTGTTTACTGATGGTCGTGATACAGACCCAAAAGGGGGTGCTAAGTATGTTGCAGATTTAGAAAATCATTTAGAGAAAACCACAGGAAAGATTGCTTCGGTTATTGGTCGCTATTACGCGATGGATCGTGATAAAAGATGGGAACGCGTTAAGCTAGCTTATGACCTTTTGGTAAATGGAGTTGGTGAAACATCCAATTCAGCAACAGAGGCTATTCAGGCGTCATATGATGCAGGCATTTCGGATGAATTCATTAAGCCGATCGTAATTGATAAGGCAGGAATGATTGAGGAAGGTGATGTGGTAATTTGCTACAACTTCCGCACAGATAGAGGTCGTCAAATTACAGAGGCACTTACCCAGCAAGATTTTCATGAGCAGAATATGCACAAGCTGGATTTGTATTATGTGACGATGACGCGCTACGATGATACTTTTAAAAATATAAAGGTTATCTACGAAAAGGATAACCTTACAGAAACAATGGGAGAGGTTTTGGCGAAAGCCGGGAAAAAACAAATCCGCATTGCTGAAACGGAAAAGTATCCACACGTAACCTTCTTTTTTAGTGGTGGACGCGAGGAAGAATTTGAAGGCGAAAAACGAATTATGCGTTCTTCCCCAAAAGTGGCAACTTATGATTTGAAGCCCGAAATGAGCGCTTATGAATTACGCGATGCTATTATTCCAGAGTTGAAAAAAGGTGAAGTGGATTTCATTTGTCTAAACTTTGCAAATCCCGATATGGTGGGGCACACCGGAGTGATGGAGGCTGCTATCAAGGCCTGCGAAGTGGTAGATGAGTGCACAAAAGACGTTGTAGAAGCTGGACTGAAAAATGATTATACCTTTATTATTATTGCCGATCATGGAAATTCGGACTGTATGGTAAATGCAGATGGAAGTCCAAATACAGCACACACTACTCAGCCCGTTCCTTGCTTTTTAGTGAGTAACGATTACAAAGGAAAAATTGGAAATGGAAAGCTTGGCGATGTGGCTCCTACATTACTCGAGCTAATGGATATAGCGCAACCGGAAAGTATGACGGGGGTGTCTTTTCTTATTAAATAAAGTTATATAGAGCACACACTAAAATGATCAATCAGGACTCAAAACTTATAGCCGTAGACTTTGACGGCACAGTGGTAGAAGACAAATACCCAGGAATTGGCAAAGCATTGCCCTTTGCTTTTGATACATTAAAAATGCTTCAAAATGATGGGCATCGTCTGATTTTATGGACTTACAGAAGTGGTAAAAGATTAGAGCAGGCCGTTGACTTTTGCAAAGAAAATGGCATTGAGTTTTATGCAGTAAATGCTAGCTATCCAGAAGAGACTTTTGATGAGGTGAAAGCAAGCAGAAAGATTAATGCAGATTTGTTTATTGATGATCGTAACTTTGGCGGCTTTCCGGGATGGGGTGAAATTTATCACAAGCTGAATGGAGAAATGCCGGAAAAGGCAAAGCCAAAACGTAAAAAAGGACTTTTTAGATTTTAGATGATAAAATATAAAACAAGAGAAGAAATAGAAATAATGCGCCAATCGGCTCTAGTAGTGAGTAAAACGCTAGGAATGTTGGCTAGTGAGGTAAAACCCGGAGCCGTTCCAAAGAAATTGGATAAAATGGCAGAGGATTTTATCCGTGAGCAGGGAGCTGTTCCCGGATTTTTGGGTTTGTATGACTGCCCAAGCACCTTGCTTATTTCTACAAATCAAACCGTGGTGCACGGACTCCCTATTGAAAAACCTTTGGAGGATGGCGATATTGTGAGCATCGATTGTGGAGCTTTAATGAATGGTTATTATGGAGATCACGCTTATACCTTTGAAGTAGGTGAAGTTGCTCCAGAAGTGAAAAAATTACTTAAAGTAACAAAAGAGTGCCTTTACCTTGGAATAGAACAAATGTATGCTGGTAAGCGTATGGGAGACTTGAGTCACGCTATTCAAAAGCATGCAGAAGACCACGGCTATGGTGTAGTGCGTGAGCTTGTAGGTCATGGTATTGGTAAAAAAATGCATGAAGACCCTCAAGTTCCAAATTATGGAAAACAGGGTAGAGGAAAGAAATTTCAAGAAGGTTTAGTTTTGGCAATAGAGCCGATGATTACTATGGGAACCCATCGTGTGAAACAACTTAGAGATGGCTGGACTATCGACACTGTTGATGGCAAGCCAGCAGCTCATTTTGAGCATGACGTGGCAATTGTTGACGGCAAACCTGAGATTTTATCTACCTACGATTATATTTACGAGGCCTTAGGAATTACCGAAGAAGTATGATCAAATCCATTTTTCGCTTTGCGCTAAATACCATTCCGCGACCAATGCTTATTCGCATGAGCTATGCGGTTCGCCCAATGTTAGCCTCTTTTTATCGTGGTGATAAATTTGAAGATCCTATTGACGGACGCACTTATAAAAAGCTTTTACCTTACGGTTATGAAGGTCGCCAGCGTGAAAATGCTTTGGCACCAGCCACGCTTTCGCTAGAAAGACATCGCTTGATGTGGCTTTACCTAAAGGAAGAAACAGACTTTTTTACAGCACCTCATAAAGTGCTTCACGTGGCACCAGAGCAGTGTTTTTATGGTCGCTTTCGCAAAATGAAAAATCTTAACTATCTCACTGCAGATATCGATTCGCCAATCGCTGATGTGAAGATGGACATTCATAATATTCAGTATCCCGATAATACTTTTAATGTAGTGTTTTGTAACCATGTGTTGGAGCATGTGACTGACGACATCAAATGTATGAGTGAACTTTGCAGAGTGCTTACCCCCGGAGGTTTGGCTATCATGCAGGTGCCTCAGGATATGAGTTTAGAGATTACTGACGAGGATCCAACCTTGGAAGATCCTGAAGAGCGTAAAAGACGTTTTGGTCAATATGATCACGTTCGGCTACATGGCCGTGATTACCCTGATCGGTTGCGCAAAGCAGGTTTTAAGGTAACTGAGGTGAACTATTCTAATAAACTTTCACCGGAGCTTTTTGATCGCTACCGTCTTCCAAAAGGGGAGATGTTGTACGTGTGTACGAAGTAGGAGAGTGTTGGCAAAAATCAGCTCAACGATGACCAAATTATTCTTCCTTGTTTTTTCATTTTTTTGGGTGTCAGTGTATGCACAAGGGGATAAACACGAAGAGTTTAGACGAGTATTCTCTAATTCTAAATGGGGTTTTCTAGATGGTAATGGGGATACAATTATCCCATTTGGGAAGTATAAGTTTCTTAACCCCATTGATGATTATGGGATGATTTTGGCCCATCTGCATACGGGAAAAGAAGGCTATATCGATATTGAGCAAAATGTGCTGATACCATTTTTATATGATGATTTAGGTGTGTTTTCAATGAATCTGGCACCAGCGAAAATTGGTGGTAAGTTTGGTTATGTAAACAGAAAGGGAGAGTTAGTTATTGACCTTAAATATCAAAAAGCAGGTTACTTTAAAGCTCCAGGAATAGCAATTGCTAGATACGAAAGTGGTTACGGACTAATTGATACTTTAGAAAACATTATTCTAAATTTTGAGTATCATGATATTGCTGTATTCCAAAATCATAATGTGGCAGTGGTTGAGAAGGGAAATAAATTTGGTTTTTTCTTTTTAAACGAAAATAGACTTAGCCCCGTAGTATTTGATAAGATTTACAAATCTCAAATTGAGAGGCCGTTGGAGGTGTGTTTAAACTGTGCTAAAAAGGTGCCATTTAACAAAGGGGTGGCGCTTGTTGAGAAAGATAACGACTATGCTCTAATAAATGAACAGTTTGAAGAAGTCGTACCGTTTGGTTTGTATGACAGTATCCAACCAATTAATATGGGTGGCCTTGCCATAGTGAAAAAGAAAGCCAAATATGGCTTAGTTAACTTTTTGGGGGAAGAAATTTTAAAGCCTGAATACGAGTTTATTTCAACCGAATCTGCAAGAAGCTATGAAGATGACTTTACTTCTTTTAGAGTAATTAATAACGGGAGCACGACTTTGTTGGATGCAAATGGTGTGAACGCGTTGGGTCAATCGTTTGATAGCGTAGCGGTATTAAGCTCTTGTATGTATATGGCTTATGGTAAAGGAAACCCCTTAATTCTAGATAATGATCTAAATATCTTATTTGATAAATATGAATGTTATCATCAGGTAGATAACGGATTCATCGTGAAAAAAAATGGTAAAATGGGGCATGTTTCTGAGGAGGGTATTTTCATTATTCCTCTAAGCTATGACTCTCTTTTCCAACCTCGATTGGAAAAGTTGTACTACGCTGGAAACAATGGCAAATATGGCGTTCTTGATTTGTCAGGTGAGGTTATTATACCATTTGAATACGGGCTAATCACTCGTACATGGTATAATGACCAAGAAGAGAACCTAATTGTTGAGAAGAGTGGGAAAATAGGTACTATAACAATGGCAAATGAAATTGCTATTCCTTTTGAATATGATGGTCTTTCGGGTTGGGTCGAATATAGCCCTGAGGAGCACTATGCCAAAAAAGATGGCAAGTATGGAATGGTAAAGCCTAATGGGGAAGTGTTAATTCCTTGTGTTTATGATTATATACACTACTACACAAGTAGTGCGATTCTGGTAAAGAAGGATGACTTATATGGAGTTTTAGATCGCGGTGGAAATCTTATAATACCCATCAAATATCATAGAATTATACTTGACTTGGATTTCTGGGGATTTAAAGAATCTGAAGATGAAAAATTTGTGGTTCTTCACAAAAACCAATGGTCCTATTTTGATTTAAATGGACGGGTTGCTCAGAAAGATGTTTCAAGAAAGGTAATAGAAGCAGAATATGCGTACGAACTATTACATGATCCTAGTGATTACGAAATGGATTGGATGTTAATGATGGCTAAGTAAAATCTTGAATCACTTACTTTCCCTCCCTCAGCCACTTCAAACCTTCTTCAGGGTTTAGAATAGGAATTTTACTTTCCTCGTAATCTTTTTGGTTGCGGGTGATTATTGCATCCGCGTTTTCGTGTAAGGCGGAGTAATACTGCACGGCATCTTCAAAGTCTTTCCAACCTGATAGGTGTGATTGTTCAATGATCTGTTGGTTAATTGGGGTTAACTCAAAGCTTTGTAGCATAGAGGCAACGGCAAGGTTTGCCATTGAGGTATCATGGGTTTTTTGCGTGGTGTAGCTTATGTTTACTACCGATAAAGATGAAATTTGTATGGTATAATTTTTCAAGATTGCTTCACGAATGAGTAAAGCGGCCGCATCATAAAAGGGCTGTCTTTTGGATACAAAATCATAAACTACATTAGTATCTAAAAATATACGCATACTCATAAAGGACCGTACTTTTCACTTAGATATTCCCAGCGGGCATGCTCAATATCAATCGGCTCATCTGTTTTTAAAATTCCATCAAGATTTTTGAGCTTTCTCAGTTTTTCCTTGACTTTAGGTGAAAGTTTCTGATATTCCACAGTATCCTCTCGAAGGACTTTCGGATACTCATGCTCAAGAATGTAATCTTTTAGATATTGCTCCAGCATAGCAGAGAGAGTAGTGCCATTTTCTTTAGCAAGAACCTTGGCTTCCTCAATTACCTCTTTCTCAATGCTTAATGTCAATTTCGTTTTCATACGTATAAAGTTACAAAACTATGCAAAGCGTACGTGTGGGTTTGTTAGCTACAAAAAAAAGCCTGCCTCAATCAAGGTTGAAGCAGGCTTTAGGAATGAATTTCTGAACGAAGGTTTAGTCTATCCAGTCTGCGATAAACAGGTTGGTGTTTCTTGTGCCACCGTTGTTTCTGTTTGAGGAGAAGATTAGTTTCTTTCCATCAGGGCTAAACATTGGGAAGGCATCAAATACACCATCAAAAGATACTTGCTCTAAACCTGTGCCGTCCAGATTAATTAGATATAGGTTGAATGGATATCCTTTCTCTGAAGCATGATTTGAAGAGAACAAAATCTTTTCCCCGGAAGGGTGGAAAAATGGCGCCCAGTTTGCGTTACCAAGGTCTGTTACCTTTTGCAAATCCGATCCATCTACATTACAAACGTAAATCTCCATATCACTAGGCATTACCAGTCCTTGAGCTAGCAGATCTTTGTACTTCTGTTTTTCTTCAGCTGTTTGCGGACGAGAAGAACGGAAAACTAATTTCTTACTATCTGGTGAAAAGAATGCTCCACCATCATAGCCAAGTCCTGTAGTTACCTGCTTTTGATCAGAACCGTCAATGTTCATAGTCCATAGCTCAAGGTCGCCAGAACGATCAGAGGTAAACACGATTTTCTTTCCATCAGGAGAAACGGTAGCTTCTGCATCGTAGCCCGGGTGGTTGGTCAAGGTGTCGGTAATTTCACCTTTAAGGTTAGCTACAAAAATGTCGTAGGTATTATAAATCGGCCATACATAACCTTGCTCACGGCTTGGTTCTTCTGGGCAATTTTCACCGCCAAGGTGTGTACTTGCATACACAATGCTGGTATCTCCCGGAAGGAAATAGGCACAGGTGGTACGGCCTTTTCCTGTACTAAGCATTTTTGGGCGCTCGTTCATCATGTTGTTATCCTCAATGTTGAAGTAAAACATTTGATCACATTCTACACCCCATTCGCTGTAGTTAGATTGAAAAACAGCCATGCTATTGTCAAAAGAAAAATAGGCTTCAGCATTGTCGCCTCCATTAGTCAGCTGACGAATATTGGTAAGGTGCTTCTCACTGTCATAGTGTATTTCGCTTTTTTTGGTTTCGCCACTTGCGCCATCTTCATAAGTAGAATCCGTAGCGGTGGTTTCAGCATTTGGGTTTCCCGGGCCATTGCATGAAATCAGCATGGCGAAAAGAGAAAGTGTAGAGAATTTGAACAAGTTCTTCATTTTGATTTGTTGTGTTTTTGTGGAACAGGGTCGTATCCATGAGTTCCCCACGGATGACATTTTGAAAGTCTTTTGGCTCCCAGCCAGATGCCTTTTAATGGTCCCCAAATTTGAATCGCTTCAATAGTGTATTGAGAGCAAGTGGGCGTGTGTCGGCAACTATTGGGAAGTAGCGGTGAAATAGTCCACTGGTAAATTTTTACCAATAGAATAAATGGCGCTGATATGATCTTTTTTAATAGATCCAACTAAATTAATTTATGATATAACTGGTGCCTTCAGCTCCATCTTTTAGCTGAATACCTACCGCAATAAGTTGGTCACGGATTTTGTCAGACAGTGCCCAGTCTTTATCGGCACGAGCTTTTGCGCGCATTTCAATAAGCATGTTCATTACTTCGTCCAGCTTGTCACCGCCTTTTTCTTCAGCCATATTTTGCAAGCCAAGAACATCAAAAATAAAAGCACTCATAGTGTCTTTTAATAGTTGAAGGTCATCAGCACTTAGGCCACAATCTTTTTCATCAGCTCCATTAATAAAACGAACGGCTTCAAAAAGCTGTGAAATAAGAATAGGGCTATTGAAATCATCATTCATGGCAGCATAACAAGCCTTGCGCCATTTTGCTACATCAAAATCAGTTTTAGCCGAACCTGCCTGAAGTTTATCTAGTTTTTTATAACCTTCCATCAGACGGTTGAAGCCTTTTTCTGCGGCAAGCAAAGCATCATTGCTAAAGTCGAGCTGGCTGCCATAGTGCGCTTGCATCATAAAGAAGCGAGCAACGGTGGGAGCAAAACCTTTGGTAAGTTTGTCCGTGTTTCCACTGAAAAGTTCTTCGGGAAGTAGCGTGTTGCCAGTAGATTTGCTCATACGCTGCCCATTTAGGGTAAGCATATTTCCGTGCATCCAATAGCGAACGGCATCTTCACCATTACTGGCTTTATTTTGAGCAATCTCACATTCGTGGTGTGGAAACTTTAAGTCCATTCCTCCACCGTGAATATCAAACTGCTCACCTAAATATTTGGTGCTCATTACAGAGCACTCAAGGTGCCAACCGGGGAAACCAATACTCCAGGGAGAAGGCCATCTTTGGATGTGGCTTGGTGAAGCTTTTTTCCAAATGGCAAAATCGAGTGGGTTGCGCTTTTCAGACTGTGCGTCTAATTCGCGTGTTCCACTGATTAGTTCTTCAATCTTACGGCCAGATAGTTTTCCGTAATCATTGTCGGTATTGTATTTCTCAACATCAAAATACACAGAACCGTTTTCTACATAAGCCAATCCAGCATCAATGATTTTTTGAATCATTTCAATTTGCTCCACAATGTGGCCGGTAGCGGTAGGTTCTATGCTTGGCGGAATAGTATTGAACTTTGACAGTACATCATGAAAACCCAAAGTGTACTTCTGCACAATCTCCATGGGTTCTAATGACTCCAGTCTGGCCTTTTTGCTAATCTTATCTTCACCTTCATCGGCATCATTTTCCAGGTGACCGGCATCGGTAATATTTCGCACATAGCGAACCTTATAGCCTAAATGGCTGAGGTAACGATACACAAGGTCGAAGGAAATGAAGGTGCGACAATTGCCAAGGTGAACATCACTGTAAACGGTTGGTCCGCAAACATACATCCCCACGCTGGGAGCATTTAGCGGTACAAACTTTTCCTTTTTTCGCGCAAGCGAATTATTGATATACAGATCGTTTTCCTCGTAAAGTGCCATACTATTTATCAGTTAACTTTTATGAAAATTTAACCATGGTGTGGAAGAAAATTGACTAACGAGGCTTGTGAAACTTTGAGTGAGCGCAGCTTACTATAGTAAGTGAGCGAGCGAGAAGTGAGCATAACGAAGTTAGCCGATTTTATACCAACCATTTATGCATCGAAGGTGGTTTTCATGTTTATATAATCCAAGAAATCACGCTTCACGCTATCTTCCTGAAACTTACCACCAAACTCTGCAGTTACGGTGCTGCTTTCAATATCGCGGATACCGCGTGAGTTTACACAAAGGTGCTTGGCATCTATCACACAGGCTACGTCATCTGTGCCCAAGGCTACTTGCAAAGCTTGTACGATTTGCTTGGTCATACGCTCCTGTACTTGTGGGCGTTTTGCAAAATAATCTACAATACGGTTCATTTTGCTAAGACCAATCACGGTACCATTGCTGATGTAAGCTACATGAGCACGGCCAACGATTGGCAAAAAGTGATGCTCGCAGGTAGAATAAACGACAATGTTTTTCTCTACCAACATTTCACCGTACTTGTATTTGTTGTCAAATACACTTGCCTTGGGTTCTCTTGCAGGATCAAGGCCTCCAAAAATTTCTTTAACAAACATTTTTGCCACACGAAGTGGGGTTCCTTTCAGGCTATCATCTGTAAGATCAAGTCCCAAGGTGTTCATTATATTTTCAAAATTCTGACGGATAGACTCAATCTTTTCCGCTTCAGACTTATCAAAAGCGTCAGCGCGCATAGGGGTTTCAGCTCTTCCTGAAATGTGCGCATCACCGGCATCGTCCATCATGTCATCTGATACCACCAAGTGGTCATTGTTTTTATCTGTGCTCATCAAAAACTTATTATCTGATAATTAGCCTATTCAGCCAATATCCCTGTATTTAAAGTGGGGTGCAAAGGTAGGGTAAAAACTGTGTTCCGCCTTTAGAATTGCTTAAATCCTGATAGGGAAAAGTGATTGAAAGGTATGATTAGGAATGTGTCGTTTCTCTTTTTAGTTCTAAAAGTGTAAAGGGCTTTATTCAAGCACAATCTTTTTTTGAGTAATAACCTTTCCTTCAGTGCTTATTGAGCACAGGTAAACCCCTTTCGGTAAAGAACTTAGCACAAATTCAGACTTTTTGTTTTCTAATGGAGCGGAGAAAACCTTTCGCCCAGATAAGTCGTGAATTTCTACTCTGGCATTAAAGAGGTTTTGAGAAAGATGAATGGTTAGGCTTTCTCCGGCTTTTAGCAAAGTTGGGTAAATGTCGATTTGAGATTCTTCAAACTCAGAATTACCAAGATGATTTACAAAAACATAAAGAAAAGGCGTGCCTGTTAACGTGCAGCCTTTTGAATCCCATATTGTTGAATAGTATACAATGTCTTTGGTGGGCTTCGCCCAAGGTCGATAGGCATTAGAGTCAGTTAATCCATGATTAGGACGCCAGAGAACTGAGTCAATAGGAAACATGCTCCAAACATTTGGCTCGTACAGTTTAACTGAATCTCCAGCATTAATGGTTACAAAGTAGCCGTCAGTATGCTGAGTTAGTGTGGACGATGTAACTGTTACGGTGTCAAAACAAACGGAGCTGTTGGCATCAGTAACTTTTAAAAAAAATGTTATTTCCCTTCCCCAAAAGTCAATAAGTTGAGGATTTGAAGAAGTGGTGTCATCTAAGAAAATAGAGGTGAAAAATGTTGTGGTTGGAGAAATGCTAATTGGGTCAATAGACCACTCGTAAATATATGGGGCTTGTCCATTGCTTGCCGATGGAGTATTTCCCAAACTAGGCATGGAATAACCTCCTAAAGCACCGCACCAGTGCTGATCTGGCCCGGCATCAGCGATGCATTGTGAGTAGGAGTTTAAGCTCAAAAGAGCAGCGGTTGCAAAGAGTAGTTTTCGAAGCATGTTTTAGTAAGTTTTAAGTCGTAAAAAAAAACAAAAGTAGAAGTACCGAATCACTTCTACTTTTATTGACGATGTTTTTTTAAAAGGGTTGGCTAACCTGAATATTATTCAGGCAATTCATCACCTAAATAAGGCGCTCCACTTTCAATGAGATTGTCCTTTATAGAATTAACCTTTGTTGCTACATCTCCAATTTGCTGGCGAAGCTCATTATATTGTTCACTGGCAATTTGAAAGTTAGCCTTTTGACTTCCCGAAGGGGTTGAGGTGCTGCTGAAAGAATACCAATACACGCTTCCCAAACGGCTGTTTATAGAAGGTTTGGTTTCAAACTCACGTTTCGAAAGACTTCTGTCTCCGCTAAAAATAATGTCAATCTCAGCTAGTTGGTAGTCCAAACTTCTAAGGCTATCTAATGTGTAAACATCAGCACCAGGTGTGTTTCTAGCGGCAGCTTTTAGTTTATCAATATCTTTAGAAAGTTTGTTTTTATACTGACGCAATCCATTCACTTTTCTACGTAGCTGTTCTACATCTTTTTGAAAAGCCAAAAGTTCAGCAGGAGTTTCGGTAACAAAAGTGTTATTATTTAGCCAGTTTAGCTTAAAGCTTTTCTTTTCAAAATAAGGTGACACTTTTCCATCATTTACCATAAATGCTTCAATGCTATAAGTGCCAGGTAAGGCCAGGTGTGAAGATGAAGGATTGGTCATGGGTGAGCCATCACTGTTTAATTCAGCAAAACTGCTGTAAGTTCCGTCCCAATTGATGCGCTGCACACCAGCCGAAACAGCTTTGGTCATGCGGTTGATTTCATTGCCTTGGTCATCAGAAATTACAAAAAGCATATAGCTTTTTTCTTCACGATCTTCGGCTCTTAGTTCATCAATGCTAGGGTATGAAAGCTGCTCATTATTCTTGATTTTCTCTTTCTCCATTTCCTTTCGCTGACCACTCAGGGATTTTGGTGCTTCCTTAATATAATAGGTAAAAGTGGCACCTATTTCCGGGTTTGGAGCGCTGTAATAAGATGCTCCTTGAAAACCTACACTCCCATAACCGAGTGGCGAAGCTTCCATAAATACGAGCGCATCTTTGATGTCAAAAAAGTGTTTGTCTTCTTCCAATACATCTTTCTTGATTTCTCGAAGTGGTGCATAATTATCTAATACATAAAAACCACGACCAAAGGTGGCAAGTACTAAATCGTTTTCACGTTTTTGAATATCAATGTCGCGAACGGCAACTGTAGGAAGACCTGCTTTTAGTTGCTTCCATTCTTTGCCGCCATCATTGCTAAAGTGAAGGCCAAATTCTGTTCCTACAAAGAGTAAATCCTTATTTACGTGATCCTGACGAATGGCATAAGCCGAGCCTCTTTCTGGGAGATTTGCAGTAATGCTAGTCCAGCTTTTTCCACGGTTAGTGCTTTTCAATACATACGGTTTGAAGTCACCATTTTTGTGGTTGTTGAATACCGCAAACACGGTGTTTTCATCATGCAAAGAAGCAATCACTGCATTCACATAGGTGTTTTGGGGTACACCAGGAAAACTTGAAACTTTGCTCCAGTTTTCGCCTCCATCTTCAGAAACTTGAATCAGGCCATCATCAGTCCCTACATATAGGAGCCCTTCCTTCAAAGGTGATTCGTCAAGAGCTACAATATTTCCGTATTGCGAAGTAGACTGGTCATAAGCAATGGCATCCACACTTTGAATTTTGCCCATTACGGGTAAAGTATGTCTGTCAATTTGCTGGCTTAGGTCTTCGCTTATAAGTTCCCAGCTGTTACCTTGGTCTTCACTTTTGTAAACTTTGTTGGCGGCAAAATATAGTCGCTTGTGGTTGTGAGGTGAAATTAAAAGTGGCGCATCCCAGTTCCATCTCAGGGCATCATCATCTTTTCCTTCCATCGGCTTGATGCCTACTTTTTCACCACTCTTTTTGTCAAAGCGAGAAAGCCCACCATACTGATATTGGGCATAGATAATATTAGGATCTACGGGGTCAATCTGGCTTTCAAAGCCATCACCTGTTTGGGTTACAAACCAATCTGCATTGGTGATTCCACTCTTATTAATAGTTCGTGAAGGCCCGCCCAAGCTGAAGTTGTCCTGAGTTCCGCCATAGATGTTGTAAAATGGTTCGGCATTGTCGACCGTTACACGGTAAAATTGAGTGACAGGAAGGTTGGGTTTAAAATCCCAATTCGCGGCATTATCAAAGGTTTCATACAGTCCACCATCACCACCGATAATCATGTGGTCAGTTTGATCAGGATCAATCCATAGACAATGATCATCCACATGGCGTTTTTCTAGAGCTATTTTTTCCCAGCTTTTTCCGCCATCATGTGTTACATGGGTATAAGTATCCAGACTATAAAGGGTGTTTACATCAACAGGGTGAGGCACCAATTCTACATAATAATTTCCGGAAGTGTTATAGTCATTCATAAAATGGAATGAAGCGCCACGATTGGTAGAGCGGTAAAACCCATGACCCTCAACCATGGCATAAACGTGATCTGGGTTGGCAGGGTGAATGCTCAAAGCAATACGGCCTTTGTCTCCTCCGGGAATTCCATTTTCTAATTTATTCCAAGTTTTTCCGGCATCTTCACTTTTGTAGATTGCAGATTCAGGGCCACCTGAAACATAGGTCCAAACATGGCGTCTGCGCTGGTGCGCTGTAGCATAAAGCACTTCTGGGTTTCTTGGATCCATGTGGACTTCATTGAAACCCGTATTTTCTGAAACATTGAGAATACGCTCCCAATTCTTTCCACCATCGGTACTTTTATAAACTCCTCTTTCGCCACCAGCGCTCCACACAGGGCCGTAAGCTGCAACATATACTATGTTTGAAAACTTAGGATGAATGGCAATCATACCGATGTGCTCGGAAGTTTTGAGTCCAATATTTGTCCAGCTTTGGCCGCCATCGGTGCTTTTATATACGCCATCACCATAGGCCACACTGCGCTGATTGTTGTTTTCACCAGTTCCTACCCAAATTATATTTTCATTGCTCGGATCTATAGTTACACAGCCTATAGAGTAGGAGCCTTGGCTGTCAAATAGAGGCTGAAAAGTAACTCCGTTATTTACAGTTTTCAACACACCACCGCTGGCAACAGCTACGTAATATTCATTGTGATTCTTTGGGTTTACAGCAATATCAGCAATACGGCCTGAAGTAAGTGCCGGGCCAACTTCCCGAAAGGAAAGGCCGCTTAATGAAGTTTTTTCCAAGATGGTTTTGTTTTCATCTTGGCTATAGCCAAAAGCGGAAACAATAGAAAATAGAAGGATAAACAGTTTTTTCATGGGAATGATTTTGAATGCAGAATTGCGGGTGACCCAAAAGTAATATTTGTAATGGAACTGACGGGAAATGAAAAAGCCGATGCTCTTTCGGGCATCGGCTTTGATAATTTTTTGGTTTTAGCTTAAAAGCTAAAATTAAGACCTATAAGAAAGTTTCCTTTTTGAGTGGTGTTCGTCAAGGTAGCTCGATCATTGTCATAACCTTCAAGCGCGCCATCTTCTGGAGTTTGGGCAGTGGTGTCAAATCCATAGGCTAAGGCATTGTGAACGATGGGGCGAGTAGTGTATTTTGCAAGGCTGTAGCCTAGGTCAATCCCCATTGATCCGCTTTTGTATCCAATTCCAAATGCATACACACTTCTGTCGGACTCATACTCAAACTGTTCTTTGAAAAAAGAGGTGCGATACTGATAACCACCTCTTAAATAAAGGGAGCTAAACCTTAACTCTACGCCACCTTTCAGGCCGTGGGTGCTTTGGCTGGCGGTTTCCCAATCCGCTTGAAAACCTGAGTAGTCATAGCCATCACGTTCGCTCAATGTAAGGTTTTGACTATTTGTGTATTCATAGTCAGCGCTCACTATTACATGCTTTCCTAATACAACTGCAGCTCCTGCTCTCGCTATCATTGGCGATTTTATAGAATATCGGATATCATCTATAAGATATTCTGTACCGATAAATTGAGTGTTGTCAAATGCTATCGCGTCTACGCTTACGCTCTGCATTTCATCAACTCGATACCACCAGGTTGGTGTTTCAAGAGAGGCCCCAATTCTAAGGGCTTGCACAGGTCGGTATATGAAACCTAACTTTAAGTTAATACCTGAGGCGTCCACTTCATTCCGGTAATTTACAATGCTTTCTACCACGTAACTAGAATCTGCATATCCGGATTCTGACAATGTAGCAATGCGCCTGTAATTTAGGCTGGTAAATCCAATGCCAATCCCGTAGTAGAATTTGTCTTCAAAATTCCCTCCAAGGTTTAGTGCAAATTCATTGCGGCCGCCAGTCTCTTCAACTCTGTAATTTATATCTGTAGCATCATCTGGCCAGTAGTCATAAATAGAGGCATAACCGTTGGTGTCAGTTAGGAGCACAGTTCCTAATGAGGAAGCTTCTTCAAGGAAACCTTGCTGTGCAAGTTCATTTGATGTAAATCCAAGAGAGTTTGTATTAAATCGATAATTTGGATTAGCAGCATCTAACCAGTATTCACCAAGTGTTACTCCTGTTTCTAATCCGTTGGCATCAATATTATATCTGTTTACCCCAGACACAGAATAGAAGTTGCTAAAATCAGCTTGTTTTTGATAGCTAAGGCTAAAAAAGTATTTGCCTTTGGAGCCAAATTTTTTCACTAAACCAATGTTTTCCAACATAAAGTTGAAATCATTGAATTCCTGATTGTTTCCTAAAAATGAAGTTTCAGATCCGCGATTTTGAAAACCTAGGGTAAAAGAGAAGTTATCATTTCGGTAAACACCACCTGAGGCTGGATTGATGTGTAAGGCACTCATGTCGTTCCCGAGTGCTGTAAAAGCACCACCCATACTTACATATCTCGGTGTGCCATGTAAGTCTGTTCCGCTGAAAAGACTTAGATGATCAATGCTCTGCGCGCTGAGTCCAAAAGACCCAGCGGCAAGCATTAGTATTAAATGAGCTTTTTTCATTCTTTGTTTTAGATTTTATCGACTACCTCTTGATCTGCTGCCACCTCCTGAACTTCTAGAAGGACTAGAGCTTCTGGAAGGAGTGCTCGGTGTATATGAACCGCCACTTCTGGAAGGAGTATAACTTGGAGTAGAGCTTCTGGAAGGCGTGTAGCTATTATTGCTTCTAGAGGGAGTGGTAGTTCTGGACGGAGTACTTGTTCTAGAAGGTGTGCTATTGCTGGGCGTTGTACTCTGCTGATAAGTTCTACTTCGTTGGTTCGAAGGAACATACATGTTACCATTATTTCTACTACTAGGAGTAGTTGTCTTAGCTCTACTGTTTGTAGTCGATCTAGTGTTGGTATTTGTTCTACTCGAAGTGCCTGTAGGGGTAGTTCTTAAATTTGTTTGTTCACTTCTGTTTCTTGCATTATCAGTTGTCACAGGAGTTCTACTACTTCTGCTGGTAGTCGCTCTATTTTTCACATAGCTAGAAGTATTACTCTTATAACCTTGCTGAGCAGAACGAGTGGTTGTAGTTCTGTTTATAGCATCACTACCTCTACTGCTTTCGCGAGAAGCGCTTAGGTTTTTATCATTAAAACGTGAGGACGAAACTGTATTTACAGTGCTGGAAGTACGCGTGGTGTTGCGAGGGTCGCTACTTACTCTACTTTTATTCCTGCTGGTGGCCATACGGCTAGTATTTGTAGTGGTTGATTTTCTACCCGTAGTGCTCGATTTAGACCTTACTACATTATTATAGCTATTTCAGCGGTAAGCGTTGTTTCCATTTCTTACGTATACTACGTTTCTAACACCGTGGCCATAATCACCTCCCGACCCGTGATAGTATCCGTTATAATAACCATTCCAGTAACTGTTATAACCGTAGTAGCCTCCGCCACCCCAGCCCCAATATGGGCGGTATCCATAGTATCCGCCATACCAAGGTGAGTAGAAAAAGGGATCATAGTATCCACCATAATATCCGCCACCCCAGCCCCATCCGAAGCCTACTGACATTCCCCAGCCACCCCAGCTGTTCCAGCCTATGCCAGTATTAATGCCAGGGTTTATATAGGATGGATTTCCTCCATAATAGTTATTTACCACAGTTCCACCGGTAGCTCCAGTGCTGTAGTTTGCATTAGGATCATAGTATTCGTCACCATTTGGTTCGTAATATCCTACTTCTCCATTTGCATTGGGATTTGTTGTAGTTTCTTGATTTTCCAAATCATCCAAAGTGAATGACTCAGAAGACGAAGGATTTATAGTAGCATCCGTATTGGCAGGAGCATAATGCCTATCATCTTTTGCAGGATTATGATAAATGCCATCATCGTATGAGTTATTAGTTACGGTTTTTGAACTGTCACAAGCTGTGGCAATCAAAGCGATGGCGATAAGGGGGAGGGCAATCTTTTTCATAACATATAACATTGGTGAGCTATTTAAAATAAATTAGCTTTGTTCGCCCATAAAATAACAAACTTTATACCAAGTAATTTCTACATGGCTAAAAATCTTACAACCCGCAGTGAGGACTATTCTAAATGGTACAATGAGTTAGTAGTAAAAGCTGACCTTGCCGAAAATTCGGCAGTGCGCGGATCGATGGTGATAAAGCCTTACGGCTACGCCATTTGGGAGAAAATGCAGGCCGAGCTTGATCGTAAGTTCAAGGAGACCGGTCATGAAAATGCGTACTTCCCATTATTTATACCTAAATCTTATTTTTCAAAAGAGGCTTCTCATGTAGATGGCTTTGCTAAAGAGTGTGCGGTAGTAACGCATTACAGACTGAAAAATGCAGAAGACGGCAGCGGTGTAGTTGTAGATGAAAATGCTAAGCTTGAAGAAGAGTTGATAGTAAGGCCAACTTCAGAAACTATTATTTGGGATACCTATAAAAACTGGATTCAGAGCTACCGTGACTTACCTATTTTGGTAAATCAGTGGGCAAACGTGGTACGATGGGAAATGCGTACTCGCTTGTTTTTGCGTACAGCAGAATTTCTCTGGCAGGAAGGTCACACAGCGCATGCTACTCGTGAAGAAGCGATAGCTGAGGCTGAACAAATGCATGATGTGTATGCAGAGTTTGCTGAGAGTTTTATGGCTATGCCTGTTATAAAAGGAGTGAAGAGTACTAATGAACGCTTTGCTGGAGCTTTAGAAACGTATACGATTGAGGCTTTGATGCAGGACGGCAAAGCACTTCAAGCTGGTACAAGTCATTTTTTGGGTCAAAACTTTGCTAAAGCTTTTGATGTGAAATTTGCTACCAAAGAAGGAACTCAGGAATATGTGTGGGCAACTTCATGGGGTGTTTCTACCCGACTTATGGGAGCTTTGGTAATGACACATTCGGATGATAACGGATTGGTACTCCCTCCTAAGTTAGCACCTTTTCAGGTGGTAATTGTACCCATATATAAAGGAGAAGAGCAGCTGGATCAAATTTCTGAAAAAGTAAAAGTGATAAAAGCTGAGCTGGAAGCTTCTGGTGTGAGTGTAAAATATGACAATAGAGATACGCATAAGCCAGGCTGGAAATTCAATGAATATGAATTGAAAGGTGTGCCATTGAGAATTGGCATCGGGCCACGCGATTTGGCGAATGAGACTGTAGAATTGGCACGTAGAGATACTTTGACCAAGGAAGTGGTGAATTTGGGCGATTTAACACGTACCGTTCAGGAAAGATTGGGAGAGATTCAAAAGAACCTTTTTGATAAAGCAAAGAATTTCAGAGCAGAAAATACGCACCAGGTAAACACTTGGGATGAATTTGTAGATGTAATTGAAAACAAAGGAGGCTTTGTAGAGGCGCATTGGGATGGAACCCCAGAAACAGAAGACAAGATAAAAGACCTTACCAAAGCTACTATTAGGTGTATTCCTAATGATAGTGTGGAGGAAGAAGGAAAGTGCGTGCTTACCGGAAATCCATCCATTCGTAGGGTACTATTTGCAAAAGCATATTAAGATGAGCGAGCCACTTCAATGTAATACCCGAGTAATGCAATTGCTTACCGAGAAGGCTTCCATCAAGCAGGAAGTCTTTAGGAAGAGTAAGGATTACTTTAATATGATGAAAGGAGTGGTGGAGAGTGTGACCGCTTGTGTGGCTGATGAGGTTACAAAGGTGGATGACGCACTCCAGCTTGAATACAAGGACAACAGTCCAAATGAGTGCGAGCTACATTTTAGTGGTGATGTGTTACTCTTTAATATGCATACCAATGTGTTTACTTTTGACAAGAATCACCGCATTTGGCAATCAGGGTATGTAAGGGAGGATAAGAGACGAGCTTATTTTGCCATGATTAATATTTACAATTTCCTTGCAGATAGTTTTCGGTACAATCGGATGAATGATGCTGGCTTACTGCTGGCTCGTGTGTTTGTAAATAGAGAAGGACAATTTTTTGTGGAAGGTAAAAAGCAGATGAGCTTTATATTTAATCACCTTGGTCAGCAAGTAATGGATGAAGCCAATATTAAAGAACTGGTGGATACCGCAATGATTTGTAGCCTTGAACATGATCTTACAGTGCCCGATTATAAAGATTCTATGCGGGTAAGTGTGAAGCAAATTCAGAGCTTAAGTAATGAGCTTCAGCTTAAAACAGCTAAGAAGGTAGACCTTGGATATTACCCTCGAATGACAAGAGAATAATTTTTTTTCAGATTTGTTTGGAGATTAAAAATTAGCGCTTACATTTGCACTCCCAAAATTGATAAGGGGGTCACACAAAAGGCCGCAAATCAGAAGTAGGGAAATAACATAAGGCCCATTCGTCTATCGGTTAGGACGCCAGGTTTTCATCCTGGAAAGAGGAGTTCGATTCTCCTATGGGCTGCAACATTTTTTAGTTAAAAAGACAATGGCAAATCACAAGAGTGCACTTAAGAGAGTAAGATCAGACGAGAAGAAGCGTGACCGTAACCGTTACCAGCACAAAACTACTCGTAATGCGATTCGTGATATCCGTAAGGAGGAGAACAAAGAAGAAGCTTCTAAGTCTCTTTCTAGCGTTGTGTCAATGATCGATAAGCTTGCAAAGAACAACATTATTCACAAGAATAAAGCTGCCAACCTAAAGGCTAGCATCACTAAGCATGTAAATGCTTTGTAGAAAAATTTAGTTAAACAGTTTAAAGGCCCTTCTTAGCAATAAGAAGGGCTTTTTTCGTTTCTAGGCTTTCGGTAAAAGAGATCGTAGCGCTCCACCGAGATTTGGGAAGGAAAAAGAATAACCGCTTTTCTCAACTTTAGAACTACTTACCTTATTACTACCTATTGCTGTGGTGGACATTTCACCTAGTGCAAATTTTATGGCAAACTCTGGTACCTTAGGAAGCCACAGCGGTTTATCGAGCTGTGATGCTATAGCCTCGGTCATTTGGGTATTAGTCACTGGCTCCGGACTAACGGCATTATAAATTCCCTGAGCATCTTTATTTTCCAGTGCATACACAAAAATACCCGCTACATCTTTTATGTGAATCCACGACATCCATTGCTTTCCGCTGCCCAAAGGTGAGCCTAGTCCCATCTTTATAGGTTTTGTGATAAGCGGAAAGGCGCCACCATCATTGCTTAGTACAACACCTACTCGAATACGAACCGTGCGGATATTTAGCTTAGAAAAATTTTGAGCTTCCTGTTCCCACTTTTGAGTAACCAATGAAAGGAAGTCGCTACCTGGAGCATCATCTTCATTATATGTTTTGTTAAAATCATTTGGGTAATAACCAACAGCCGAAGCTGAGACAAATACATTTAGCGGAAGCGAAAGCTTTTGCACGGCAGTGTAAAGTAGGCGAGTGGCATCCACACGGCTGCGTAGTATTTCGCTTTTGTACGTTGCAGTCCATCGCTCGGAAATGGGAGCTCCAGCAAGGTTTATAATTGCCTCTACACCATCAAAGGCCTTTTTATCGTACGTTCCTTTATCTACATCCCAGGCGTATTCCTGTATGCCAAGATTATTTTTGCGCGGTGAGCGACTAAAATATACCACACTATGCCCGTGCTCTAAAAGTTGCTTACTAATTTCGGTGCCGATAAGGCCTGTGCCTCCTGTGATGAGTATTTTCATTGGATGTTACGGTTTTGCGTTTCACGCTCAAAGTAAAGACATAGGTAACAAAATGAGCGTGTTTCTGTTTTACACTTGGTAAGTTTTTAATTGAATTATATGCACACCCTTGAACCTCACTATTTATGGCGGCACCTGTATTTGGCAGCTGAAGATGAACGTTCACCATTTTATGGCTACCAAAACAGCGAGGTGTATTTTACGGATAAGATTTATGACCATATCATCCATCCACAGTGGGATAATTTTGGTGCAGAAACTGTTTTTATAAAACAGCTTTACGCGGATTATGAGGAAAGTTATACTATTCTCGAATTTATGGGCGAATGGAACGATGTGCTGCATAATGATATAATGACGCTAAAGCGTGATGTGATAGAACCAATGCTGGAGCAAGGGATAAATAAGTTTATCCTTTTAGGTGAAAACCTGCTAAACTTTCATGCTGATGAAACTGATTATTATGAAGAATGGGCAGATGAGGTAGAGGAGGGTTGGATCGCCTTGGTGAACTTTCGGCAGCATGTATTGGATGAAATCAGTAACTACAATTTAGATCATTATCTGGTTTCTGGCGGAGAGTTGGATGACTTGGAATGGCACCGTTGGAGCCCTAAAAAGTTGTTTCAGAAAGTAAATGGTATAATAAGTAGGAGGCTAGGATAAAAGCTTTTCGATCACCAGTTTGTCCAGCGGAAGCTCGATACCTTGCTCTTTTAATTTTTCCAATGGACACCAATACAAAATTTGATCTTCGTCCTTTAGTAAGGTTTCGGTTCTTTTAGGATTGCCAATTTTTATTTTATCAATCTCTTCGGTTTCCACTAAATAGTAAACACATAATACTTGCTTGGGAGGATTGTGAAAAGCTGACTCTACATAAATTTCGCTGGTGTAAAAGTGTTCTGCTTTAGAAAGTGAAATATCAACTTCTTCTCTAAACTCACGGTGCAGACAATCCATTATTCCTTCGCCAAATTCTAAGCCGCCACCGGGAAACTTGGTGAAAATTTCTCCCAATATATTTTCACGTGAAAGCAATAGCTGATTGTTGTGAATGAGCAATCCATAAATGCGAATGGTAAAAGCGGTGGGAGTCATTTTTTTTATTGCCGATTTTTGATTTACCCTTCGACTTCGCTCCGGGTGGTTTTCGGATTAGTATTTAGAGTTTCAGGCTTTCCTTGCTCTCGCCATTTCTCTTTTCCCGGGTGGGCCGGGTATTTTTTCTACTTCAAAACCAGCTGCTTTCATGGTTCGTCTAACATCTCCTTTTACACAGTAGGTCACTAATGTTCCCCCAGGTTTTAAGGAAGCATACATGTGCTCAAAAACTTCTAGAGTCCAGAGGTCTGGTTGGGCAGAAGGAGCAAAGGCATCAAAATAAATTAAATCATATTCCTCTTTAGCAGAGTAAATTTTTATGTCGGTTTCAAATTTGCGCAAGCTAAAAAAGTCGGTCACCGCGATTTTCTCTTCCCACTTTATTTGATGCAAATCAGTAAGAATTCTTTTAGCTTCTTTAGTGTCAAGTAAACTACCATAATTAAGAAGTAGCATTTCATCCATGCTCAATGGATATTTTTCCAACGCGGTGTAATCTACTTTTAGATTAAGTTTTTTTGCTTCAAAATAGGTAAGTAGTGCATTTAGAGCAGTGCCTAAACCTATTTCTAAAATATGCACAGGTTTATCTGCGCTTTCAAATAAGCGAAAGCCAGCATCTATAAACACATGCATAGACTCTTGCATGGCACCGTGCATAGAATGGTAATGCTGCTCTAGGCCTGGCACGTACAGGGTAGAGGAGCTGTCATTCGTTTGTACAATTTCCCTATTCATCAATTTTGATTTTCATCTTCCTGATTTTTGGAAGGGGCCCCTGGCAATAAATTTGGTGACAGCTCGCGCAGGTCATCACCATTTCATTGTAGGCTATTTTGGCCTGCTTTTTATCCGAAGCCTCGGTAATCTTTTTCATATTAACCAAATATTGCTCGGCATAGACATTAAATGCTGCGGTGTCGCTTATCATACCTTTGCTAGCAATAGCCGTGTGAATGTTGTAGAAGTCTTCTGGAAAAGATTCAGGAATCTCACCATTTTCAATCTGTGTTTTTAGCACAAGGTTGTCTTCATACATCTCTCGCATTAGAAGAGCTAATTCACTCTCCTCATACATCTCTAATTCCTTTGGTTGGCCTTCATTCTCTGCCTTTTTTTCAGCTTCAGTAGTTTGGTTACAACCAACAAAAAAGGATGCCCCAATGAGGCATCCCAAAACTATAATTTTACGCATTGTTATGATTTTGGCTTAATGATAACGCCTGTGGCAACATAGGTGATGCCGATTTCAGGCTCGTTAATAGTTGCAATTTCTTCTTCTGATTTTCCAGCATCATGAGCTAGGTGACGAAGGTGATCTACGTCAATTGTGTCAGTAATTGCATAACCTTCCATAATGGCGGTTTCCCCATCAAGATTGGTAGGAACAAAAAATCCATAATCTTTAAAAGTAACGTGCATTTCTTTATCGTTACCTAGATCCATCTTCATCCAGCAACCTTTTACAGTGCAAGAAGAGTTGATTGTGCCTTCAACTTTTGCAGAAACAGAGTCATTTTCCTGCATTTTTTGTAAAAGTTCTGTTACCATAATAGCTCCTTCATCAGAAATGGTATCTCCATATACTTGATAATCAACTTGTACGATTTCTTCTACATCTTCGGTTTTTACCTCCGCTTGGTTTGTAGTATTATTGCAAGCGCTTAGAAGGGCAACGCTCATGAATAAAAAGGCGACTTTTCTCATTTGTATTTACTAAATTTTAGGAGACCAAATATACAAATCCCTTTATGTAGTCTCTTAAATCATTACTTCGACATGAAAATTACAAGAATAGACAAATCACGCATAGATCAGGCAGACCTGGAAAACCCAGTATTTGGTACACAGTTTAGCGATCATATGCTAGTATGTAAGTATAAAAATGGCAAGTGGGAAGAGCCAGAAATTAAGCCTTATGGCCCAATGAGCTTTACTCCGGCATTGCATACTTTGCACTATGGCCAGGCACTTTTTGAAGGACAAAAGGCTTACTATATGAGTGATGGTACCATTGGTATTTTTCGTCCTGAAATGAACGCTAAGCGTTTAAATCATTCTGCCAAAAGAATGTTTATGCCTGAGTTTCCTGAAGATTTGTTTGTGGATGGCTTGAAGCAGTTGGTGGAAATTGACAGAGCTTGGGTTCCCAAGAAAGAAGGCTACTCCTTATACCTGCGTCCATTTATGTTTGGTAGCTCTGAGTTTGTGGCTGCTCGTCCATCAGAAGAATATATCTTTTGTGTGGTGATGAGCCCTGTAGGGCCTTACTATGCTGGTGAGGTGAAAGTAAAAGTAGAAGAAACGTATACGCGCAGTGCTTCTGGCGGAGTTGGTTCTACAAAATGTGCGGGAAACTACGGGGGAGCATTTTTTGCCACCGACCAAGCTCGTAAAGAAGGATACACACAAGTTATTTGGACAGATCATAAAAATCATGAACTGATTGAAGAGTCAGGTACCATGAATGTAGGTTTTGTGATAGGTGATACTTTTATCACACCTCCACTTAGCGACCGTATATTGGCAGGAATTACTCGCGACAGCATTCTTACTCTATTGAGAGATACAGACATTGTGAAAAATGTGGAGGAGCGCCCGATTAAAGTAGAAGAAGTAATTGCCGCAGCGGAAGCTGGTACCTTGAAAGAAGTTTTTGGAATGGGAACTGCTGCTGTTGTTAGTCAAATTTCTACCATAGGCTTTAGAGGAACAGATTATAAGATTGAGACCCCAAAAGATGGTTATGCAATGAAGATTAAAAAAGCTCTTACTGCCATCCGTATGGGAGATGCTGATGACAAATATAATTGGATGGTGAGGTTGTAGGATAATACTGCTATAACTCATTAAGAAAGCCCTCTTACTCATTGAGGGCTTTTTTGTGTCCTAATAGGAGAAGGTGAATTCGTAGTACTACAAAGTCGTTTAACTAAAACTAATATTTATGAAAAAGCTCTTAACCACTGTACTACTTCTAGGATCTCTGGGAATGTTATCAGGGCAGTACAATTGGACTAGCAACGGTAGATTCTACAAGGTGCCTGATACAACACTATCCGCTACATTTCTGAACTTTCAAAAGGATTTAAACATCGGTGAGACTGTTCAATATCATTGGGACTTTGGAGACGGTACTTCAGTTTCATACTCAGGATATCAAAGAGTGGTGAACCATATATACAGCTCTCAAGGCTGGTATACAGTAAAGTGGACACAAACAATATTAGATATCCGCCAGGATACCCTCAAGAACACAGTCTTTATAGATAGTGTTTCTGTTGGGTTTATAAATAATGTATTTGGATGTGATATAGATATATCTGTTCCAGATACCATTAATTATTTTAGAACAATTCATGTGGAGGATGAAAGTGATACCTGTCAAATGCCATCAAGATTGGCACAAGAACTGTTGTTTATTTACAATGATTACGGTGTGAATATCTCCTATACTTCTCCACGAAACCAGTGGATACCTTACGGTGGATTGGGATACTGGGCTGAGAAGGCAGGACAAAATCGTGTATTGTTGATAAAGCGTTATGTTAATGATAGTACAGGCAAGGTGTTGTCAGAAAATATAGGAAGTAAGGAGTTTTATATTGATCCTGATATAGATGCGTGGTCGAGTATTGCTTCTATTCAAAGTACTACTACAAAGGGAAAAGTGAGTTTTACCCCTTCTTATGGTGCCCCTGGTTTTGATCCAAACATTCACAAGGAACATTTTTTATGGAGTTTTGGATCTGGTACATCTGATACATCCAAATTACCTACACATACTTTTTCCAATTCGGGTAAGTATGTTATAAAGTTGCAATATTCTATTGAAGATACCGCTTCCGGCAAAACAGTAGGATTAGGCTTGAGTTATGATACCGTGGTGATTGCGGCAAGTAATGAGTGCCATGCAGGTTTTGAGTTTGAGCCTCACTGGGCTAATGCCAATAAAATAGAATTCGAAAACACCAGTCAAAATCTGTATTCAGCTGGTACAACAGAAGATTTCTTTGAGTGGGATTTTGGTGATGGGGCAATGTCGACAGACATAGAACCTGACCACACGTACAGTAAAGATGGAACTTATGTAGTAAAGTTAATTCATCGTGTAGGTGATGCACAATACAATACTGTATGTTCGGATACAATAACGAAAATCATTACTATAGGGGATGGATGCCATGCTAGTTATACAATTGATACTGCCAGTAGTGTAAATGGAAATATCAATGTTTTTAATACTTCCAATTATGCAAAAAGTGGATCGACTACAGTTACATATCAATGGGATTTTGGAGACGGCATTACTTCTAACCTTGCCCACCCTACGCACACATATGCTACTAGTGGTCCATACCAAGCGTGCTTAACTATTAATACTGTAGATAGCCTTAATAATACATGTACCGGTTATGCTTGCCATTGGCTTGGTTTGGATAGTATTGGAGGTTTGATTTTCAAGAGCACAGGAGGTTTTACCTTAAATGTGATAGACCCAAATACGGTATCGGTGGAGGAGAACAAAGTACTGGATGTAAACATTTACCCCAACCCAGCCTCTGGTTTTGTAAATGTAGAAGGTTTAAGAGAAGATGCAGAATGGACATTGTTCAACCTTCAAGGAGCAATGGTTTCAAAGGGTGTTTTGACTTCTGGAGATGCGAGGATAAACTTAGAAATGCTGAAATCGGGTTTGTATGTTTTTAATATTCAAACTAAAAACTCTATTAAAAGCATGAAACTGAGCATTAGGTAATTAAAAATAATTGCGACAACTCATTAATGAAGCCCTCAAATTTTTTGAGGGCTTTTTTTGTTTATACCCAACCCTTTTTATTTTAATCTCGTGTGTTAAATTAGTTGAGCTAAAATTCTCAAAAAAAACTAACTAACACCTCACAGAAATGAATAGAATAATACTACTAAGTGTTTTGGTAATTCAAAGTTCTATAATTTGCTTTTCACAATCAACCCCTGATTTTATCAAGCTTCCCGACACAGGCCTTACCGCCACATTTAGATCATGGACCATTAAACACTTTATGAATAGTTTTCCTTCGGGTTATAGTTATCATCAATCGTGGGATTTTGGAGATGGTCAAACAGCCTTTTTTCAATCTCCTGAAACTAAAGTTTTACACAGCTACTCGTCTCCAGGCTGGTATAATGTTAGCCGAAGCTATGCCGTGGTAGATATTCATAATGATACTCTTAAAAGTGGATCGGAAGCTCAAAGTGTTCCTGTAGGATTTATTCATAACACTGGTTGCAATGCAATTCTTGTGGCTCCGGATTCAGTTTTAGGGTATTCGGTGACTCTATCTGACTCAAGCCTTAATGATACATTCGCTGTCCCAGTATATAACTTTAATTTATTGAATGGCGAAAATTTGTCGCATGGTTTTTGGTACTCCTATGGGCCTCCATCTACAACAGGTCCTGGAGGCTTGCACTCTAATAGTACTTATTATAAGAAGTCAGGTTTACAAAAATCTTGCCTGTACCGTCAGTTTCGTGATACTACAGGAGCACTCATTTGTGAGGCTTATGACTGTGCGGAAACGTTTGTTCAACCAGCTAATTTAGCCTGGTCATCTATTACACACGTGATAGATACGGTTGCAAAAGGTAAAGTGAAATTCTCTTCGAGTTACGGAGCTGCTTCTTTTAACTCCTCTATTCATCGTGAGCAGTTCAATTGGAGCTTCGGAGATGGTAACAGGAGCGATATTCCTAATCCAATTCATTATTATTCTGAACCAGGCGTATATACCGTGGAGCTGGCCTATACTATAGTTGAGGATATTTCCAACAGGGTTCTGGGCGTTGGGCTTAGCTATGATACGGTTGTAATTGCAGCTACAAATGATTGTAATGTTGAATTTGGCTATAAGGTTAATATTGCAAATACTTCTGTAGGTTTTAAAAATCATAGTAGTTGTCTCTATCCAAAGGGTGGTTATTTAGAAAAATTTGAATGGAGTTTTGGGGATGGAAATGTTTCTACCGATAAAAACCCGACACACGTTTACACTTCACAGGGGACTTATCAGGTTAGCTTAATACAAATAGTAGAGGATGTACAATATAACGTTGTTTGCACAGATACTCTGGTAAAAACAGTGGCGCTACAACCATCTACTATTTCATGTAACGCACTTTATGAGGTGGATACTCTTACTAGTGGCAATGGCAACCTTAACATAATTAACTTATCAACACCACAAGTATCTAGCACTGGTATGGCTGTTGATTTTGTTTGGGATTTTGGTGATGGGAGCATCTCACGACTTCCATTTCCATCGCATACTTACACCACATCAGGTATTTATGAATTATGTCTTACTATCAGTGTTACGGATTCATTGGCTAATCACTGTACTAGTACTTTTTGTGATAGTGTAGGGATGGATACTGCAGGGAATATTCTTTATAAAAACTCGGCTGTAGGTTTTACCTTGAATGTGGTGGACCCCAATGCGGTGGGGGTAAAAGAGGCAGTCTCCCAATCTGAAATTAGTATATATCCAAACCCTGCTTCCAATTTTGTAAATGTAGAGGGTTTAACCAAAGATGCAGAATGGACATTATACAACCTTCAAGGGGCAATAGTGGCTAAAGGTACTTTGCAATCGGAAGAGTCAAAAGTAAACTTAGATGTACTGGAATCAGGTTTGTATATTTTTAGTATTCAAAGTATGAATTCAGCGAAGAGTATAAAGCTTAGTATAAGATAGTGTGCAATTTCTTCGTTTAATAATAGAGAAAGCCCTCACGCTCATTGAGGGCTTTTTTTGTGTCCTGTATTCAGCATTTTGATCGTAATAAGATTGGGAAGGAGTTAATCAATCCAAAATCTTACACTATGAAAAAATTATACATCACTTCAATTCTATCAGTGTTATTAGCCTTTACGGGAATGGCACAAATTACCTGTAATGCCTCGTTTGTTACAAATCAAGCGCAAGGGAGTAGTACCATGGTGCAGTTTGTAAACAATTCTACAGTCAGTCAGTACAGTCAAGTTCGGTATATATGGAACTTTGGGGATGGGACAATTGATTCTTCAATAACATGGAACACTAATAGAAGTCATAATTACTCTAATGTTGGTACGTTCTACGTAAGTCTCAAAATGGAGGTAAGTGATTCCGTAACTAATGCAATTATATGTACCTCTTATGATTATGATACTATTGTAATCGGATCACTGACCACGGTAACGGCTAGTAGCTCTGCATTACAAACGGCATCCGGATCTACTGTGATAAACTTTCAAGGATCAGGCACCAAAAATTCTTCGGTACCATCCTATAGTACTTACAAATGGAACTTTGGTGATGGAAGTAGTTCTACACTTCAAAACCCGTCTCACACTTATGCAACAAGCGGCAATTTTACAGTAGTTTTTACGCATGAGGTTAGAGACAGTGTAACATCTTCGATAATTGCTCGTGCTACATCGAACAATTGGGTGACACCGGGTAGAAGGGATACATGCAATGTTTCTTTAAACTCAAATGTTTCCCCAAATCAGCTTCAAGTTTATTTTTCTCCAAATAGTCAAGCTTCGAGTTTTCAGGGAAAGTATTACGCTCAAAACTTTACCTGGGATTTTGGGGATGGTAATACATCCACTAGTCAATGGGGGGTGAATCACACATACGCCCAGTCAGGTACATATAATGTTACGCTATATATGCAGGCCATTGACAGTGTTACACAAGCTGTATTTTGTTTAGATACTGCTTTTGGTACGGTTACAGTTACTCATAAAACCCCACCTTCATGTCAAGCTTCATATTACTTGGATACCCTTGCTTCAGGAGGAAACGCCTTGTTTATATATAACAATTCTACACCCGGGGCTAACGACCCAAATTACAATGTGACCTACAACTGGTATTTTGGAGATGGAGATTCTTCAAACTTACCTTATCCAACACATACATATTCAAGTCCGGGCTTGTATAGTGTGTGTCTTAGTGTGCACGTAGTGGATACAAATTATATAGGATGTTACTCTTACTATTGTGATACAATAGGGATAGACAGTCTTGGAAACGTGATTTACAAAAACTCAGGGTTTACTTTAAATGTTCTTGATCCAAGTGCAACGGTAGGACAAAAAGAGTATGAGGTGCTGGATGTAAAAGTATACCCTAATCCTGCTTCTAACTTTGTGAATGTGGAAGGGCTAAAAGAGGGAGCTGAGTGGAGCCTTTATAATATCCAAGGAGCGCAAGTTGCAAATGGATATCTGAAGTCGGGTGATTCAAAAATAGACTTTGGCAATAAGCAATCAGGCTTGTACGTGCTCACATTAAAAAGTAGAAACACTGTAAAGAGTGTTAAGCTTAGCATCAACTAACGATTAGGGAATATATCGTTTTGAGTGGCCGGTCCTGTTTTGGGGTCGGCCATTTTTTTATTCAAAAAAAGCCGCCCCAGTTTCCCGGAGCGGCTCAAATATTAAATCTTAAACTTTAGATTTTTACTTAAAGGGAAAACGCTTTTTTCACCTGGTCAACATAGTCTAATTTCTCCCAGGTAAATAGCTCTACTTCCATATTTACAGCTTCACCATTGCTTCCTGTAAAGGTCTTTTGTACCGTTTTGTTTTCACGGCCCATATGTCCATAAGCTGCAGTTTCGGAGTACATCGGATTTCGCAATTTTAAGCGTTGCTCAATAATTCCTGGGCGCATGTCAAAGATTTCGCTCACCTTTTTAGCAATCTCGCCATCTGTCATATTTACTTTAGAGGTGCCGTATGTATCTACAAAAATACCCATCGGCTCTACTACTCCAATGGCATAAGATACCTGAACCAAAATCTGATCAGCTACACCTGCTGCAATCATGTTTTTAGCAATATGACGAGTAGCGTAAGCCGCAGAGCGGTCTACCTTACTAGGATCTTTTCCTGAAAAAGCACCACCACCGTGAGCTCCTTTGCCACCGTAAGTGTCTACAATAATTTTACGACCAGTAAGACCAGCGTCACCATGAGGGCCACCAATTACAAACTTACCAGTTGGGTTGATGTGATATTTGATATCATTAGTAAATAGCTTTTGAAGCTCTGGCTTCAATTGTGCTATTACACGAGGAATTAAGATTCCAACAATGTCTTTTTTGATTTTGGCCAACATGGTAGGTTCGTCAGCAAAATCATCATGCTGAGTAGAAACTACAATATCAGTAATGCGCTGAGGGATATTATCATCAGAGTACTCAATGGTAACCTGAGATTTTGCATCAGGACGCAGGTAAGTGATGTCGGTGCTTTCTCTACGCATGGCTGCCAATTCCTGAAGCATTTTGTGGCTTAGGTCAAGCGCCAATGGCATGTAGTTTTCAGTTTCGTTGGTAGCATAGCCAAACATCATTCCTTGATCACCGGCTCCTTGCTCTTCAGGTGTTCCGCGGTCTACTCCTTGGTTGATATCTGGTGATTGCTCATGCAGTGCAGAAAGTACACCACAGCTATCTGCTGAAAACATATAAGCACCTTTGGTGTACCCGATTTTACGAATTACATCGCGAGCCACAGTTTGAACGTCAACGTATGCTTTAGACTTTATTTCGCCAGCAAGTACTACTTGGCCAGTAGTTACTAATGTCTCACAAGCTACTTTAGAATCTTTGTCAAAAGCCAAAAAATTATCAATGATGGCATCCGAAATTTGATCGGAAATTTTGTCTGGATGTCCTTCAGAAACAGATTCTGAGGTAAATAAATACGCCATTATAAATCTTTAAATATTAAAATCTCTTGAGGCGCGAAAAGGAGGGGATTATGCTAAAAGCACTGTTTTTAGCATTTTTTTATGTGGTTGCAATCAGCCCAAATCTTTCCACGCGAGCGGCAAATGTATAATAATTATTGAATTGGAAATATTGAAGGAAAGGTGGATCACATATTTTTTTGAGTGGCTACTGTTTGGCTTACAATAATCTAGCAAGTGAGGTAGGATTTATCCTAACATTCTTTAACTATCCTTGGTGGGGACAGCGTAAAGTCTATATATTAGGTACATAAAACTAAAGAGAAAACAATTATGAGTAAGGGATATGATTTGTTTGATGATGTTTGTGGTTTTGTTGGCAAGGCTGCATTGTACACAAAGCATCCAAAGGGATTGGTAGATCAAATAATGGCATGTAATAGTATCTATAAATTTACCTTCCCGCTAAGGAGGGATAATGGAACCTATGAGGTGATTGAAGGTTTTAGAGTTCAACATTCGCATCATAAGTCACCGGTAAAAGGTGGTATACGCTATAGTATACATGTAGAAGAAAGTGAAGTAAAAGGTTTAGCCGCACTCATGAGTTATAAGTGTGCACTTGTTGAAGTTCCGTTTGGCGGGGCCAAAGGAGGCGTGAAAATTGACAGAAGACGTTACAGTGTAAATGAACTGGAACGCATTACCAGAAGGTATACAGCGGAGCTAATTAAGAAAAATTTTATTGGACCAGCCATAGATGTGCCAGCACCCGATTATGGAACAGGAGCTAGAGAAATGGCTTGGATTGCAGATACGTATTCTGCATTTACTCCGGAGTCTATTAATGCTTTGGGTTGTGTTACCGGAAAACCACTATCACAATCAGGAATAGAAGGACGAACAGAAGCCACAGGTAAAGGAGTTTGTCTGGGCTTGAGGGAAGCCTGCGATAGGTTAGAGGATATGAAAAAATTAGGACTGGAACGGGGCCTGGCAGGCAAAAAAGTAATAGTACAAGGTTTGGGTAATGTGGGATTTTATGCAGCCAAATTTTTACAAGAAGAGGGGGCTATCATCATAGGTGTAGCGGAATATAATGGAGGCACCTACAATGAAGAAGGACTGGATATTCATGCCTTGCAAATGCACCGCATTGAAAATGGATCCTTGAAAGATTTTCCTGGAGCTAAAAATATTGAAAATTCCATTTCTATGCTCGAGATGGAATGTGACATTCTTGTACCTGCAGCTCTGGAAAACCAAATTACAGAAGAAAATGCATCACGCATAAAGGCCAAAATAATTGGAGAAGCAGCCAATGGCCCTATAAGCCGCGCAGCGGAAAAAATGCTAGTGGAAGCAGGAAAGTTTATCATTCCGGACATTTATCTGAATGCTGGTGGGGTTACCGTTTCTTACTTTGAGTGGCTAAAAAATTTGAGTCGCGTAAGTTTTGGAAAAATAGACAAGCGCTATGATATGCTGGACAACCTTAGAATAGTGGAAGCAATTGAAAAAGCCAGTGGTGTGGAACTAAGTGATGATGTAAAGCGTACAATTGTAAAAGGTGCCAGCGAAGAGGACTTGGTAATGAGCGGTCTTGAAGATACTATGGTAAATTCTTATGAAGGCTTGAGAAGAACGCAAATTGACTATGATGTACCAGATATGCGCACCGCAGCTTTTGTTAACTCATTAAATAAAATAGCTATCAGCTATATGGACTTGGGAATTTTCCCATAATTGAATTACAGTATTTTTTCAAAAGGCTACCATGATAGGTAGCCTTTTGCTTTTGGGGTATACCCTAAAACTTATGATACCTATCATGCGCTGCTCTTTCCAAATTCTCTCTATGACTTGGATGAGCAATGTCTATAAGTAGCTTGGCACGCTCTTTTAAGTTTTTACCATACAGATTTACAATACCATATTCGGTAGCGATGTAATGTACGTGTGCACGAGTGGTAACTACCCCAGCTCCAGGTTTTAATATAGAGGCTATCTTTGATTCACCACGCGAAGTAATAGAAGGCAATGCTATTATTGGTTTTCCACCTTGTGACAACGAAGAACCTCGTACAAAATCCATTTGACCACCAACCCCAGAATACATCATTGTTCCAATAGAATCAGCACTTACCTGGCCGGTGATATCTACTTCAATAGCACTATTTATGGTTGTCATTTTAGGAAGCTTCCTAATTACCTTGGTGTCATTCACATATTGAATATCAAGCATCCGAACCATCGGGTTATCATCTACAAAATCATAAAGTTTACGACTACCAACAAGAAAGCCCGAAACAAGAGTGCCGGGGTGGATGGTTTTTTGAGAGTTGTTTATAACACCACTTTCCACAAGCGGGATTACTCCGTCCGAAAACATTTCGGTGTGAATACCAAGATTTTTGTGATTACCTAAGCAGCTCAATACAGCATCGGGTATGGAGCCAATACCCATTTGTAAAGTAGCCCCATCCTCGATTATATCAGCAATATGTTCCCCTATTTTTTTCTCTACTTCCGTTAAAGGCGCAGGCGCATGCTCAGGAAGTTCTGTCTCCATCACCACATATTCATCAATATCACCAATGTGAATAAATCCATCGCCATGGGTTCTGGGCATTCTTGGATTAACCTGAGCAATCACTAAACTTGATTTTTCAACTGCAGAACGCGTTGCATCCACTGAAACACCAAGGCTGCAAAAACCTTTGGCATCAGGTGGAGAGACCTGTATCAAAGCCACATCCAAGGGGATGATACCACTTCTAAACATAATAGGAACTTCGCTTAAAAAGCAAGGGATGAAATTTACTCGTCCGGCATTTACTGCTTTTCGACAATTTGCTCCAATAAACAAAGCGTTTACAGTAAAGGTGTCCTGATATTGCTCTTCAGTATACGGAGCAGGTCCTTCTGTATGAAGTTGATAAATGGTGATATCAGATAACTCACCAGCTCTTTGGACCAATGCTTCTACTAAGGGCTTGGGGGCAGCTGCTGCGGTGTGTATAAAAATGTGTTGTCCTGACTTTATTTTGGAAACGGCTTCAAGGGCTGTATTATGTTTCATGATGCTTAATTTAAGGCAAACTTATAGAGCTTTACTAAGGTGAAAAATGAGATTTGACAGCTTTAGAATATTGAAAGGTAATATTATAGATACACGTTGTTTTGTCCAGACCATACCAACCGAAAGAAGCAAAAATTAAAGTTTGGTTTTTAAAAAGCTGTCAGCTACATTTGTCACTGACTTATCCAGAAAGACTGAGGGAATGGGCCCTATGACGTCTTAGCAACCCGGACTGGCCGGGTGCTAATTCCTACTCCAATAAAGATCGCAAGGTCTGGAGATAGATAAAGTGAGTTCGTAAAACAATCCTTTATAAATACATCTGGTAAGTCATAGCTTAAAAGATTAAACTATGACAAAATCACTATTGGCCGATGAGGCCAAAAAACGAATTCTTGTGTTGGATGGTGCTATGGGTACTATGATACAAGGCTATAAACTTACTGAGGCTGATTATCGCGGTGAGCGATTTAAAGATTATCCAAGTGACCTCAAGGGAAACAATGACCTTCTATCCCTTACGCAACCTGATATTATAAAAGCTATCCACGCCAAGTACTTTGAGGCGGGTGCAGATCTTATTGAGACAAATACTTTCAATAGTACGCGCATTTCAATGGCTGATTATGACATGGAGGATTTGGTGCCTGAAATCAACTTAAAGGCTGCTCAAATTGCTCGTGAAGTAGCAGATGAATTTACCGCAAAGGAACCTCACAAACCGCGTTTTGTAATAGGTTCTATGGGGCCAACTAATAAGACGGCAAGCCTTTCTCCGGACGTCAATAATCCTGGCTATAGAGCTATCGATTACGATACATTAGTAAGAGATTACAAAGAACAAGCCCTTGCTTTGATAGAAGGCGGGGTGGATGCTTTGATGGTGGAAACGGTGTTTGACACGCTCAATGCGAAAGCTGCTTTGTACGGCATTATGGAGCTATATGATGAGATTGGAAAAGAATTACCCATCATGGTTTCGGGAACTATAACTGATGCCAGTGGAAGAACTCTTTCGGGACAAACTACTGAGGCTTTTCTTATTAGTATCGAGCATGCGCCTTTGCTTTCTGTTGGTCTCAACTGTGCCTTAGGAGCGGATCAACTGCGACCTTATTTGCAAATACTTTCTAGAGAATCCCCATTTATGGTGAGCGCACACCCCAATGCTGGTTTGCCCAATGCTTTTGGTGAGTATGATGAAACTCCAGAAAAAATGGCGGCTCAGATAAAAGAGTATCTCGACATGGGATTGATCAATATTATTGGTGGGTGCTGTGGTACGGGGCCGGAGCATATAAGTGCGATTGCGAAGTTGGCTGGCGAGTATGAACCAAGGAGTGTTAAGAGCATTCAGTCGACAGTCGATAGTCCACAGGAAATTGATAGATAGGTATGGGATTTAAGTTTGAAAAATTAATAGCATGGCAAAAGGCATTGGGTTTAAGTGCGGATATCCATGAACTTACCTTGAATTTTCCACAGGATGAGAAATACATTTTAACTTCTCAAATCAAGAGGGCCGCAGATTCTATTAATCTAAATATTGCAGAAGGTTCTACAGGACAAACTAATAAGCAGTTTTCTGTATTTCTTGGTTATGCAATTCGTTCAGGAATCGAGGTAATAGCGTGTTTACATACAGCGAAAAAACGAGGTTTGATAGACTTAGAAAACTTTAATAAGAACTACGATAGGACCGAGGAAGTAATCAAAATCACCCAAGGACTAAGAAATTCTCTACGAAACGGTGACCAATCTGTAGACTAATGACTATGGACTGTTAACTAAACAAAACGCAATGAAACTATCAGGATTAGAACCATTAATAACTACCGCTCAATCCAATTTTATAAATATTGGAGAGCGGACAAATGTTACGGGATCGCGCAAATTTTTGCGATTGATCAAAGAAGAAAAATATGATGAAGCACTTGATGTAGCTCGTGATCAAGTAGAGGGCGGGGCTCAGGTGATTGACATTAATATGGATGAGGGTATGCTTGATGGAAAGTATGCTATGACTAAGTTTTTGCACCTTATTGCTGCCGAGCCGGATATTTCGAGGGTACCTGTAATGATTGATTCTTCAAAATGGGAAATCATAGAAGCGGGGCTGAAATGTGTGCAGGGAAAAGCGATTGTAAACTCAATAAGCCTTAAAGGTGGAGAGGCTGAATTTTTAGCACAAGCGAAAAAAGTAAGGCGCTATGGGGCGGCCGTAATTGTAATGGCTTTTGATGAAGACGGTCAGGCTGATACTTATCAGCGTAGAATTGAAATTTGTGAACGTTCATATAAGTTACTTGTAGAAAAAGTAAACTTCCCTAAGGAGGATATAATTTTTGATCCAAACATATTTCCCGTGGCAACGGGTATTGAGGAGCACCGCAGAAATGCGCTTGACTTTTTTGAAGCTACAAAATGGATTAAGGAAAACTTGCCTGGAGCCAAAGTGAGCGGAGGGGTGAGCAATGTATCGTTTAGCTTTCGCGGAAATCAATCGGTGAGAGAGGCCATGCATGCTGCGTTTTTGTATCACGCTGTACAAAACGGCATGGACATGGGGATTGTAAACCCAAGTTTGCTGGAAGTGTATGAAGAAGTGCCCAAAGACCTAATGGAAAGGGTAGAGGATGTGCTGCTTGACAGAAGGGATGACGCCACGGAAAGACTGTTGGACTTTGCTGAAAACTTTGTAGGTGAAACTAAAACCCGTGAAAAGGATTTGGCTTGGCGCGAAGAATCGGTCGGTAAACGGATAGAGCATGCCTTGGTAAAAGGGATTGTGGATTTTATTGAGGTAGATTCGGAAGAGGCACGTAAAAAATTTGCTACACCACTGGAGGTGATAGAAGGCCCACTGATGGATGGAATGAATGTGGTGGGTGATTTGTTTGGCTCTGGTAAAATGTTTTTGCCTCAAGTGGTAAAATCCGCTAGAGTGATGAAAAAAGCTGTGGCTTATTTGCAGCCATATTTAGAAGCTGAAAAAGCCAAGAATAAGGATACAAGTAAAAAAGGGAAAATTCTATTGGCTACCGTAAAAGGTGATGTACATGATATTGGGAAAAATATAGTGGGAGTGGTGCTGGCGTGCAACAACTTTGACATTGTGGATCTTGGTGTAATGGTGCCACTTGAGAAAATTTTGGAGAAAGCCCTTGAAGAAGATGTGGATGCAATTGGCCTGAGTGGATTGATTACCCCATCGCTTGATGAAATGATTTACGTGGCTCAGGAAATGGAGCGTAAGAAGATGACCATGCCGCTGATGATAGGTGGGGCAACAACATCTCGAGCGCACACAGCTGTTAAAATATTCCCGGAATATTCAGGAATCGCGGTTCACGTGAATGACGCCAGCCGCAGTGTTCCCGTGGCGCAAACTTTATCAAATAAAGCTTCCCATTCAGATTTTAAAAAGAAGCTTGCTGAGGAATATACTAAGCTTCGTGACGGATATTTGAGTAGGAGTAGTGCCAAAGAATACTTGTCATTAGAGGATGCTCGGGCAAATAAACTTCAAGTGAATTTCAGCGAGGAAGTTATTAAAAAGCCAAACTTTTTAGGTGTCAAGGTTCTTGAAGATCTGGACCTTGCAGAGATAAGAAAGTTTATGGATTGGACTCCCTTTTTTATCACTTGGGAATTGCATGGAAAGTTTCCAATGATACTGGAGGATGAGGTGGTTGGGGATGCTGCCACCAGTGTATACAATGATGCTCAGGCCATGCTTGATGATATTATTGAAAACAAAAAGCTTTCTGCCAAAGCAGTTTTTGGAATTTGGGAAGCCAATTCTGTGGAAGATGATATTGAATTGAGCATAGGAGGTGAAGACTTGGCAACATTCCGTACACTTCGCCAGCAAACCAAGAAAGCTGCTGCTGCATCTAACATAGCATTGAGCGATTTTGTGGCGCCCAAGGAAACAGGCCTTACAGATTACGTGGGGTGTTTTGCGGTAACCGCTGGTTTAGGGATAGAAAAAATGCTTGAAGAGTATTTAAAAGATCAGGATGATTATAAATCAATAATGGTAAAATCTCTGGCAGACCGATTGGCGGAAGCCACGGCAGAATGGCTTCATTATAAGGTGAGAACAGAATATTGGGGCTATGCATCTGGTGAGCAATTAGAAAATGATGAATTGATAAAAGAAAAATATCAAGGCATTCGTCCGGCACCAGGCTACCCCGCTTGTCCGGATCACTTGGAAAAGAACACCATTTTTGATTTGCTTCAAGCCGATCGAATCGGAATGACATTGACCGACTCTTTGGCCATGTATCCTGCTTCATCTGTATCTGGTTACTATTTCGCACACCCGGATTCCAAATATTTTGGACTTGGAAAAATCACAAAAGACCAAGTTGAAGATTACGCTGAGCGTAAGAATATTTCTTTAGCTGAAGCTGAAAAATGGCTGCGACCAAACCTTAACTATTAACATACACGCTTACAATACATGAAAGTAATTGATCATATAAACAACGCTAAGGAAACTATCTTTTCATTTGAGATTTTGCCTCCCCTTAAGGGACAAAACATTGGGGAAATTTATCAAACCATTGATTCATTGATGGAGTATAAACCCCCATTTGTGAATGTGACCTATCACCGAGAAGAGGTGGTTTATAAACAAATGCCAGGTGGTTTGTTGGAGCAAAAAGTCATCAAGAAAAGACCGGGTACTGTTGGGATTTGTGCCGCCATCCAAAATAAGTACAAGATAGATGCGGTACCCCATATCCTCTGCGGAGGGTTTAATCGTGAGGATACTGAAAACGCTTTGATAGATCTCAACTTTTTGGGAATAGAGAATGTGCTTGCCTTGCGTGGAGACTGTATAAAAGGAGAGACCTATTTTAAGGCAGAAAAGGATGGCCACGCCTTTGCGGCAGATTTGGTGAAGCAGATTTATGAAATGAATGAAGGCGTTTATTTAGACGAAGAACTTCAAAATAGAACACCCAGTAATTTTTGTGTAGGAGTGGCAGGTTACCCTGAAAAGCATTTTGAGGCGCCAAGTTTAAATAATGATATAGCCCACATGAAGGCTAAGATTGATGCCGGAGCTGAATATATTACTACGCAATTGTTTTTTGATAATGAAAAGTACTTTAAGTACGTGGAAAAGTGTAGAGCTGCAGGTATTACGGTTCCAATTATTCCGGGTATTAAACCGATAGCCACTAAAAAGCACCTTAGTATTTTACCTCATTTTTTCCATGTTGATCTTCCTGATGATTTAGTGACTGCTGTAGAAGCCTGCAAAGACAATAAGGAAGTTCGTCAGGTAGGAATAGAATGGGCCATCAATCAATGCAAAGAATTGAAAAAGGCAGGAGTGCCGGTTTTACATTTTTACTCTATGGGAAAGGTGGATAATATCCAAAGTATAGCCAGAGAAGTGTTTTAGTCAACCAACTAAATTCTAACAAAAATAAAAGCCCGATCTACAATTGTAGATCGGGCTTTCTCATGTTCTAAAATATCTTACTTAGAAAATGTTTAATAAATCTGGTGATAAAAACCAATCTAAGTTTAGAGTTCCACCACTCTCTGCCCATGATTGAAACTGAGGGTAGGCCACTAAAACATCAACTTTTTCTAATGGATGCTGGAAGGTGTTGTAGCTGGTAATCTCTACAGCCCATGGAAGGCCTGAGGCTGTATTATAGGTTCCATTTATGTCATCTCCAGTGTTGAACAATTGATTATCAGCAGCAGCTGTTCCAGAGAATCCATCCAGATGTATTTCTTTTCCGCGTTCTTGAGTTCTAAAGATGTAGAAGTCAGGAATAATGTTGGTACCCGTACCACTTGCAAAAGTTATTGTGAAGGTAAATACATCAGGGGTAGCGTCAGCGCCAGTGCCAGTATTAGTGTAATACGTGCTTTGGGCTTGAAGTACCCCATCAAATACAATGATACCGTTAATATTGCTTGGATCTTGAGTAGCTCCAGTTATACTGCTTATAATAGAGCTTTGAATTGCATTTTTTGATGCAGCATCAACCAAGTTGATAGCTAGGCCATTGTTTAGTCCAGCACCAGCCGCTTGCAGTGTAATGTTAAATGTGGCGTCCACAAGCTCATTATTTCCGTTAAGCGTATAATCTACTTTTGAGTCAATTACCATATCGTTAAAATCAAAGTCGCCCTGATATGGCCAAGAGTCTTCAAAAGCAATTTTTTGCGTACCAGCTGTAGGGTAGCTACCTGTAAATGCTTTGTTTGGGTCATTTGGAAATTCATCCTGACTATCTTCCACTCCATCATTATCTGCATCAATCACTGCCGATTTTGTCTCAGCCGTTACATTATCAAACCATGTTTTGTTAGACCCATATAGAAGTATACTTGCCTTTGTTGCATTAGAAGGTATAGCATTAGCTATGGAGATACTGTTAAACCCACTATTTAGATAAGAGCCTGTATAGTTTATGTAATATCCATTTGAATCATAAAAGAATACAAAGACTAAAGCACTACTAGAGCTACTAGCGTAACAATCAGTTGTTACAACAAGTGAATCTCCTGCTGGAACATTAAAAGTTTGCTCTATATAAGAGCTTTTTTTGTTTTTAACCTTCCAAACTTTACTTCCACTTTCAGTGCTCCAAGTATAGTTTTCATCAAACTTATACCATCCACCAACACTATTAGATGATGAAAAGCTATTACTGCTGAAGTCACCATTTATAAGCAAGTTAGTCGCTGCGCTTTTCTTTAAAGAAGATTTACGCTGATTGGCTGGTGTAGCATTTACTAACATTCCCTCAATATCAGTTGCAGGGTCTGTATGTAGTTTGAAATTCACATTTCCCGCTCCTTCAATTTGAAATTTGTCACCAGTGCTTGGAGCAAATAAAAAGTATGTTCCTTCAGTTTGAGGAAGGTTCAAATAAAAGGAGCACTTGTTTCCTTGAATAACAGTAGTTTCTAGAACATTATTGAGTTCATCAATAACTTGAACCCTCTGACCTTCGGTGCGAAAGTTACTTCCCGCATTAATGGTGACATTTAGGTTTCCTTTTAAACTGTTACTCCAGTTAAATGTGGTTGGAATTGTAAGAGATCCAAGGTTTGTGGCGTTGGACGGGTTTTGGTTTGCTTTGGAGTCTTCGTTCTTGTTACAAGACGCCAAAAATAGACTTGCTATCGCAAGAATAGATAGAGCTTTGTTCATGACTATAATAAGTTAGAGTTAAATAAAAGAATGCTGTTTCGGACATTCTACGTGCAAATAACCAAAATATAACCAGATAATCAAGGTTATTAATCGATTACCCGACTTTTTAAATAGACGAAATAAAAAAAGCCGTTACCCATTTTCACAGGCACCGGCTTTTCTCTCTCTACTCTGAACAACTATTACGGTACGAATATTTTACCCTGAGTTGGATAAAGCATCCATTTTTTATTATTCATTCCATTACTACTTGCCCAACCTTGGAATTGAGGATAGGCCGTAACAATATCCACTTTTTCAAGTGGGTGACTAAAATATAGGGAATAAGGATATATGACTTCAATAGCCCATGGAAGTCCTTTTGAGTTTTTGTAAGTACCATTTACATCATCACCTGTGTTAAATAGAGTTCTATCAGTAGCTTCAGTTCCATGAAATCCTGGTAGATGAATTTCACGACCTCTTTCGTTTGTTCTAAAGATGTAGAAGTCAGGAATTATTGTCACACTTCCTGCGTTAGAGTTAAACTCAATAGTAAACTCAAACTCTTGAGGTGCAGACCTTGGCCCTGAGCCAGTGTTTGAGTAATATGGTTTTAATGCACTAATCAAATTTTCTACTACCAGCACTCCGTTTAAAACACTGGCATCTAGTTTACTTACTGTGTTTCCTTGTTTAAGGGCGATACTGCTGATAATATTATTGCTAAAAGGAATCTTATTATTATCCAATAACTGAAGTCCAACTCCATTTGCAAGCCCTGCACCCATTGCATTTAACTGCACTTTTACGCTGGCACTTACCAAGTTGTAACTAGCATCTCTAGCGAATTCAACATGGTTTGAAAGTACTACATCATTAAAATCATTATCTCCATTATATGGCCATAAATCTTCAAAGGCTAGTATTTGTCTACCAACAGTTGGAAAGAATGTTGCATATGATCTAGTAGGGTCATTAGGGTAGTAATCCTTGCGGTCAATAACGTTGTCACCATCAGAGTCAACTTCAGGAACTTGGGTCATATTAATGTTATCTAGATGCTCATTTGAGCCTGCAAAACCGTAAAGTTGAATGTGTCGAACATTTGGAGCAGCTAGGAAGGTGCAAGATGCATTTCCATTTGAGCTTAAGGTAACTCTGGTATGACCAATGTACTTTTGATCATTATCCATAAAAAGTATGAAGAAACCAGCATTTCCACTGTACTCATATGTTAGATCATAAATTTGATCTCCAGCAATCTGTACAGATTGAAGTATTCTGCCATCTTCACCAACAGTATTTGATGTAAAAACATTAGTTCCATTTCTAAGAGCGATTTGCCCAGCTGAATTATATCTGTACCACGCACCAGCAGTACGGACCTTAGTGAAGGACCGTGAGTCTAGCTGTGGTGAAGAGTTTTCAAAGTCACCTTCAAGAATTAAGTTATTCCCAGAAGTCTTTTTCACCTGTGTACCAGACTTAAAGAAAGAGCTACCGAGGCCAGCTTCAAAATCAATCTCCTCAATTTTTAAAGTGGTGGTCGATTTGTTTGTGTTTATTTGAACACGGTCCTGAGTGTTAGGGTAATACGCAAATAATTCGGTGTTTTGTTCAGGTATTGAAACAGAAAACGAAGTTTGACCACCATTAATTACTGCAGTTTGTAAGACATTTCCATCCACGTCTTGCAGTTCTACTGGCTGATTTTCTGTGTATAGATTGGAAGGAGCATCCAGCACAACTGTAAAGTTGCCATTGATACTACTTGACCAATTAAAATCTTCTGAAACTGTTAAATCTGAAAATGATAGCGCAGAAAAAGAAGGATCGTTTGTTGAGGTATCCTTTTCTTTGCTACAAGCAACTGCGAGAGAGGACAGTGCTACTACTGAAAGTATTTTAATAGTGTTCATAATGTTTGTTTTTGACTTGTTAAGTACTAATGGAAAATCAGGCCAAGAATTAATTCGTTTGTAAACATTTGATAATTTGGTGTTTATGATTTTTCGCGTTTATTTTTTTTGTTTCGTTTTGGGAATTGGTTCCATAATAGGGCTAAAAACAGCCGGTTAAATTGATTTGATAAACTTGTATTTAGCATTAGTGTGTTTGCACTTGATTATGTGATTGTTGTTAAATGACCGTTTTGTTTTGAACAGTTAGGGTGGGCAATTTGTGAATATCTCATTGTGGAGGTCTAACTTTTTTTAGGGCTATCTCACTACATTGAATGAATATTAACCCTTAAATATTCATTGCACATGGTCAGAAAAACCACGAAGAGCGATACTCCAGCGAAACGAACTCCCAAAAATTCCAAGAAAATATTCGTTTTAGATACTTCAGTCATTTTGTATGATCATAACTCAATTGTGAATTTTGACGAGCATGATGTCGCTATTCCCATAACGGTACTTGAAGAGTTGGATGAGTTTAAAAAAGGAAGTGACACAAAGAATTTCGAAGCTCGACAGTTTATACGTTTTATTGATAAGAAAGCCGGTGAAAAGGATTTGCAAGATTGGATAAGTCTGAATGGAGGTAAAAAGGGAAAGTTTAAAGTTATAATGAACCCTGAGCCAGGAGAGGTGGACGCAAACAAGGTTTTTGGTGGAAAGAAGAATGATCATCTTATTATAAATGCAGCATTGCTACTGGCAAAAACGGAAAAGACAAAGCAGGTAATCTTAGTTACCAAGGACATTAACCTTCGTCTTAAAGCTAAAGCCTTAGGTTTGGTGGCTGAAGATTATGAAACTGGTAAAGTCAAGGACTTAGATTCATTGTATTCTGGCAAAAGCCAAATTGAAGATTTTAATCAAGATTCTATTGATAAATTATACAAGGAGCATTCGGTTTCTATTGATGAGATTAAAAAGGCGAACAAAGACTTTACTCCAAATAGTAATCATTTCTACATTTTAAAAGGTTCTAAAAGTAGCACCTTGGCTTGTTACAACCCATTTAACGAAACTCTGGATCAATTAGAGAAAAAGAGTTACTGTGGCATTAAGCCAAAGAATGCAGAACAGACTTTTGCATTACATGCTATTGCTAATCCAGATATAAAATTAGTCACTCTTTCCGGGGTTGCAGGTACAGGTAAAACCCTCTTGGCTTTGGCTGGGGCTTTAGATCAAAGACGAGACTTTAAACAGATTTATTTAGCTCGCCCAATTGTTCCTTTGAGTAATAGGGATATTGGCTATTTACCCGGAGATATGAAGGCGAAAGTAGATCCTTATATGCAGCCGCTGTGGGATAATTTAAAGTTTATAAAAAACCAATATAAAGAGGCTGATAAGGAATACAAGCAAATTGATGATATGGTAGCTAGTGAAAAGTTATTGGTTACGCCTTTGGCTTACATTAGAGGTAGAAGCTTGAGCAACGTTATTTTTATTGTTGATGAAGCTCAAAACCTTACCCCACACGAGGTAAAGACAATCATAACAAGAGCGGGTGAAAATGCTAAGTTTATCTTTACTGGAGACATTCATCAAATTGATACACCTTATTTGGACGAGCAGTCTAATGGTCTTTCATACCTTATTGATAAGATCAAAGGAAACAAGCTGTTTGCTCATGTGACCTTAGAGAAAGGAGAGCGAAGTGAGCTGGCTAATTTGGCTAATGAATTGCTCTAATTGGATTTTACCCAATTTGTAATTTTATTGACCAGTTCTTTTGGTAGCGGAAAGTCGGGATCAGTATAGGCTGCCCTATTCTGTTCCTCACTTTCATCTACCATTTTTAATACATGATTCATATTTTTTAAATACAAATACTCAGCTTTTGGAGCAGCCTCTTTCAGCATTTCCCCCTCTTTGGTGGTGGTTTGTAAATCTTGTCCTCCCTGAATTATCAAAATGGGAATTTTCAGTTTAGCAATTTCTTCGGTAGGAGTGTATCTAAAATAACTGCGCAAATAAGGTTGCAGTGATTCGCGGAGAAGGCTAGCTAGTGCAGGATTATATTTAGTTACCGGGTATCCATTTTTAATTGAATCCATTTTTTGTAAAGTGGATTTCTGCATTTCCTCGGGAAGGTTTTTCTTTAGCTGCTCCTGTAATAATATGTAAGCGTTAATGCCGGAGCCTTCCAGGCTGATAAACCCTTTTACTTTATTTTGCTGAGCAGTGAGCATTCCTACCAAAGATCCTTGGGAATGTCCAACGATGTAAATCTTTTTAAAACCTAACTTTTTTAAAGATTGAATAGCACTGGAGGCAATGTCAACATTGTCTTCAAATCGCAAATCTTCTTCTGTACCTGAGAATTGAGATTTTCCCACTCCCATTTTATCATATCTAAAGGTGGCGATTCCATGATTTAAAAGTGAATCAGCAAGTAGCTTAAATGAATTATTAGTTCCTGGAATTAGCTGCGAGTTTCCATCACGGTCTGTTGGTCCGCTTCCAGGGATTATTAGCATTACAGGAAGCTTGTTTATCTTTTTGCTATCCTTACCCTGGCTGAGTAGCGTGCCATAGAGAGTATCTTTATTCCAAATGAAGGAAAGTTCTTCTTCAACACGGATTACATTTTGCGCCAAGCAAAAATTGAGACTTAAAAAAATACCGAAAAGGCTTGTGATTACTGTTTTCATAAAAGGGTATAAAAAAGAAAATCCTGACTCGTGATGAGTCAGGATTCCAAAAATAATATAAATAGGGTCTACTACACTTTTTCGGAAACTAAAGGTGCTCCCGCAAGGATTTCATCGCTAGCATAGTCTGAAAATTTCTCAAAGTTCTTATTGAACTTCTTAGAAAGATCATTTGCTACTTTGTCATACTCTTCTTTGTTTTCCCAAGTATTTTTAGGATTCAAGACTTCGGTAGGCACGTTAGGACATGTAACCGGCATTGCCAATCCAAATACTTCGTGGTTTACAAACTCAACATCGTTAAGCTCGCCATTAAGAGCAGCGGTAATCATTGCACGGGTGTAGCCAAGCTTCATGCGCTTTCCTACTCCGTAGCCACCACCAGACCAGCCAGTGTTGATCAACCATACATTTACATTTGCATCCTTCATCTTTTTGCTAAGCATATCAGCATACTTGGTAGGGTGCAAAGGCATAAATGGCGCACCAAAGCAAGCAGAAAATGCTACTTGTGGCTCGGTAATTCCAGCTTCGGTTCCAGCAACTTTTGCGGTGTATCCACTTATAAAATGGAAAGCAGCTTGCCCTGGATTAAGCTTAGAAATCGGAGGCAATACTCCGTAAGCATCACAGGTAAGGAAGAAAATGTTCTTTGGATTTTTTGCCAAAGAAGGAACCTGAATGTTATTAATATGATCGATAGGGTAGCTTACACGAGTGTTTTCGGTAATGCTTGAACCTTCAAAATCTACTTCATTGGTATCGCCTTTAAAATCTACGTTTTCTAAAAGAGCACCTGGCTTAATAGCCTTGTAAATGTCTGGCTCTTTTTCTTCGCTTAGGTCGATTACCTTGGCGTAACATCCACCTTCAAAGTTGAAGATAGTATTGTCCGCTGCCCAGCCATGCTCATCGTCACCGATAAGCTTACGGTTTGGATCTGCAGATAGGGTGGTTTTTCCGGTACCGCTCAATCCGAAGAAAAGAGAAGTGTCACCAGCATCACCAACGTTAGCAGAGCAGTGCATGCTCAAAACGTCTTTTTGGTGAGGAAGGATGAAGTTCAAAGCAGAGAAAATTCCCTTCTTGATTTCACCGGTGTAACCAGTTCCTCCTACAATTGCCATTTGCTTTCCGAAGTTTAGGATAGCAAAGTTTTCTTGGCGAGTGCCGTCTACAGCAGGATCTGCCATAAAACCAGGTGCATTGATAACAACCCAGTCCGGCTCAAAGTTTTTCAATTCTTCCTCAGTTGGGCGAAGGAACATGTTATAAGCAAACATGTTTGACCAAGGAAGTTCCGTAATTACACGGATTTTCAATTTGTAACGTGGATCTGCACAAGCGTAAACATCACGCACATAAAGTTTTTTGCCAGATAGGTAATCACCCATTTTGGCGTGTAGTTTGTCAAATTTGTCAGCGTCAAATTTGATATTGATGTCTCCCCACCAAACTGCGTCTTTGGTAAGTTCATCTTCTACAATAAAGCGATCTTTTGGTGAACGTCCGGTAAATTTTCCGGTGTTTACAGAAATAGCTCCAAGGCTAGATCTGGTTGCCATATTTTGATCTACTGAAATTTTTTCCAGATCCTCAGGGGCTAGGTTCCAGCTTGTATCGGCATTCTTTATCAGATACTTCTCTAGTTCGGCATTTGCCGGTTTGATCTCTGTGAAATGCATGTTTATGAAATTTTGTTTCACTTAATTTTAGGGCTGCAAATTTAGCCTTATTTGCTTCATGGCGTTTTTAAAAGTTACGAAATCACACTTTTATTAGACGAAAGTTTTAATCTGTCAGGTTTTTCGGGCGTATTGCTGAGATGAAAATGAGTAGCCAGCCAGCTATAAAAAACAAGCCTCCCAATGGTGTGATAGGGCCTAAAATGCTTGATTGGATACCTGTAATGGATGAGGTGCTTAGCAGGTAAATACTTCCTGAAAAACAAAAAGTGCCAATTATCCAGCACCAAACTATTCCTTTTATATAGCGTAGATTAAAACTTCCCATGGCAATGGCAAGCAAAGCGATGGCGTGCCAGGCTTGATAGCGAACCCCTGTTGTAAAGCTATTTAAGCTACTGGGTTCTAGTTGTGCCTTGAGTGCATGTGCGCCTAGAGCACCAAGTATTACTGCGACAAATCCGAAGGCCGAAGCCCAAGCTATAATTGTGTTTTTTTTCATGATTCTAAAATTTCTTCAAGCTGTGCTTTGCTGATTTCATAATCCAATTCCTCGGCCAATACTTTCATTTGAGACACATCTTTAAAACTTCCTTTTACAGAACGGACTAAAGTCAATCGGCTATTATCATAACTCAAAATGTTGAAAACCTGTTTCAATTCTTCTAAGGTGAAGTTGTGATTTTTAGCGTAAGCTTCACTTTTCTGAAGTTTTTCAAACTCAAATTCAGTTTTTGACAAATCTGTGATAAAGGCATCAAATGGATTTACTTTTATAACAACAGTATCCTTTGGCTTAGAAGCAGGTTTTATAGCTACAACCTTGTTTTGATTTTGTGCAGTATCAATTTTTATAACCACAGGCTTAGGCTTGGCGGTAGCAATGCTGTCAACTTTCTTGGTATGTACAATTTCCTTGGTAGGAATAACTGGTGCGGGAGTGGGGCTGCTAACCTGAGGAACTACTTCTGCTTGGTCAGATTTTACCGAAGCGGTGATTATTGGCTCTTTTTGCTCCATAGCTAATACGCGCTGTACTTCCATCGCCAGAATGCCTTCAGGTATTTTAGATAAAGTACCGCGATAGCGCAATTGAAGTTCGTCACGGCTATTGGTGGTCACTACATATTTGTAATTGCCTTTTTCGTGTAGATCAATAATTTTGGTGAAATAAACTCTTGGTTGTAGCTCTACTAGAAGTTGAGTTGGAACTGTGTCCAGTCCTTTAATCATCAACAAAGAGACGCGTTCAGTATTTTGAACATAGCCATTTACGCCAAGTAAAAAGCCGGTTTTTGATTCATCCTCTATAATAATATTGATTTGAGCAAAGGACGTAAGACAGATTAAAAAAGGGAGTATCCTAAGAAGGGGCATTTGTAGTTTCATGTTTGATGAGGCAAATGTAAGGTATAGTAGTTTTCACTTGCTTAGCTCCTTTAGAATTCTAATTTTGTGGACCTATGAAAAAGATACTTGTAATAGGAGCAGGTCGCTCCACATATAGCCTGATTAAGTATTTAAAGCAACATTCGGATAATGAAGGCTGGAAAATTACCATTGCAGATTTTAATTTGGAATGGGCACAAGAAAAAGCCGGAGATCATCCAAATACATCTGCTGTAAAGCTGGATGTGAAGGATGATGAAGAGCGAAAAGCCTTGATCAGGGATGTGGATTTGGTAATCAGTATGCTCCCTGCAAGTATGCATGTAAGTGTAGCCAAAGATTGTATTGCCTACAAGAAAAACATGGTTACGGCATCCTATATTTCACCTGAAATGGAGGCTTTGGATGAAGATGCCAAAAAGGCTGGAGTGGTGATGATTAATGAAATTGGCGTTGATCCGGGCATTGATCACCTAAGCGCTATGAAAGTGCTGGACGAAATCAGGGAGAAAGGTGGGAAGATGTTGGCTTTCGAAAGTTTTACGGGTGGGCTGGTTGCCCCTGAAAGTGATAACAACCCCTGGAACTATAAATTTACATGGAACCCAAGAAACGTGGTGCTAGCCGGAGCTGGTGGAGCGGTAAAGTTTATTCAGGAAGGGCAGTATAAATACATTCCTTATCATCAGCTTTTTAGGAGAATTGAATTTATGGAAATCGGAGAGTATGGCCGTTTTGAAGGTTATGCCAATCGCGATTCATTGCGTTATAGGAAGGTGTATGGCTTAGAAAATATTCCAACTATTTATAGAGGAACACTTCGTAGACCAGGCTTTTCAAGAGCTTGGGATGTGTTTGTGAAGTTGGGAATGACCGATGATAGCTATGTGTTGGAAGATTCAGAAAACATGACCTTTCGTGATTTCACAAATACTTTTTTGGCCTATAATCAGCATGATTCAGTTGAGCTGAAATTGATGCACTATCTTAATATTCCGCAGGATTCCGTGCTGATGGATAAGCTTACTTGGCTGGGTATTTTTGAAAAGACCAAGGTGGGAATTAAGAATGCCACACCAGCCCAGGTTTTACAACATATATTGGAACAAAAGTGGACCATGGATCCTGATGACCATGACATGATAGTGATGTATCACAAATTTGGCTACGAGCTAAATGGTGAAAAACACATGATAGAATCATCAATGGTGAGTATAGGTAGAAATAGTAAAGAAACAGCAATGGCTCGAACAGTCGGGCTTCCTGTGGCTATTGCTGCCAAAAACATCCTTAACGGAAATATTACCACTCCCGGGGTTCAAATTCCGATTACCAAAGAAATATACACTCCAATGCTAGAGGAGCTAGCGGAACATGAAATTATATTCACTGAAAGGGAATTGGAGTACGCAGGTTATTAACTGAGAAACTTTTTTATTCTTAAGCGATTAATGAAGAGGGCTCTGTCACTTATATATTTGAAGTGGGATAAGAGCCTTTTTTGTGGATTATATCTTTCTATAAAAGCTGTGGTTTTTTCTTTGTCGTGAGTGCTTTGTTTATCCTGGATTTCAATCAAGTGACAAAGTTCATAGTAGAGGGGCGTGTTTTTCCTGCAAATGTAGTCTCGTATTTCAGCAAGCTTTTCAATTGATAAAGTCTGCGGGATATATTGTTTTTGCTTGGTTTGTCTTATAGTTTTTAGAAAAGCTTCAGATTGATCACAAGGAATTTCTTTAAAGAATAACTGAATTTCATCAATAACATGCTGAAGGTGTTTATCAAATTCTTCAGGTTTCAAAAGGGAGTAACTCGTTGTTCCGTCCTGATTTTGTTGAAGTAAATTATTCAGTAGGTAATCACAATATGGGTTGAGGTTAAAGTGATTTAAAAAACGCTTTACTTCTAGGGCCTCTAGCGTGTATGCGAGGTTTACTTTTTGGTTGGGGATATTTTCTTTGGGATCAATACCCATTGTAAAAAGGAGGTCATTAATAATATTCCCCCGATGGAACATTTTTTTATCAAAGTATCGGATAATAAGGTTTTCAGAGCTATGCTTTTTTACAAAATCACGAAGGTGTCCGATGGTGCCAAAATTGGGTCTGCGTGTTTTAATTTCAAATGGTTCTGTTTCACCAAAGTTTTTCACATTTTGATTGTAAAGCGATTCAGCCAGCGTCAGAGGGTTTCGTAAGTAGAAAATAAATTTGGCCTGAGGGATTGCTCGCGTTAGCTCATTGATTGGTCCAAAAAAGTTTTCAGACGAAAGTAAAAGTACACGAGAATCACTTTGTTCAAATAAGTTTATAAGCTTGGCTATCTTATTTTTAGAAGGATTTCTTTTTTCGTTTTCATAATAAATGGCGTTAAAGTTTCCCACGCTCACTCCGCTTTCCATCAAAGTATGGCTAGGATACATTATACCCAACTCTCTTAGCAAAGCAGGGTTTTGCAGCATAAACTTTTGAATAGCTGATGAGCCGGTTTTGGCGGGGCCTACATGAATATAAATTTGCTTATCCAACTTTTACTCCTCAAAGACTTGTACATCCGCTTGCTTTAGGGTCAGCTCTGTAAACTTACCAGTGTAGCGTGTGGCACGCACAATGTGGTTATCTATCCAATGATAATTGCCACCACGTGGTTTGCCCATCAGTAGTCCGTGATATTTAAAATTGTTTCTTTTAAGCCAGTTTTCCGTTACCTCGCGATGTTCTTCTGTGCGAGATGTAAAAAAGGTGATGATATGTCCATCGTCATACCACTTGTTCAGCGTTTCCAAGGCATCAGGGTATAACTCGGCTGTAGCCATTCGCTCAGGTTCTTCATTGGGAATGTCATCACAAATGGTACCGTCAATGTCTATTAAGTAATTTTTTACTTCATCCGGTAGAATAGGGCTGACGTGCTTTCCATCAATTTTAGTTTCTACAAGTTTGGGAGTTTTTTTGTTTTCCATGCTGTTTGGTTCTGACCTTTTTATTCAATCTTAATTTCTGAAATTGAAATCTCGTGAAATTCTGTCAAAACCTTTGCCTACAAGTAGAAATCTTTTGTCAAGATTTGATACTCCTCACTTCGGCTTCCACTTTCATCCCTTATCGTAAGGTGATTTTCCTGAATGGAAAGGTTTTCAAATGAAAGCTCTAAGAGCCACCTTTTTTCAGGAGCATTGGGTGATCCAAAAATTCGGGTTAATCTGATGAGGTATAGACCTTGACGTTGTGCTTCTTTAATAAATAACTCGCCTTCTTCGTTTGGGAGTATTACCGCTAGTCTTCCTTTAGGGCTTAGCAGTTCTGCGGCTTTCGCCAAAAAGGCGGGTTGTGGCAAATATTCTTCATGGCGAGCGCGGTCGCGTTCACTTTTCCCTGAAGAGGTATTTCCTTTATAAAACGGGGGATTGCTTACTATGAGATCGTATTTTTCCGCGAAAGCGAAATGGAGAAAATCACCATTTATCATATTTAGCCTTTCGGTAAAAGGTGATGTGGAGGCATTTTCTGAAGCTTGAAGAAAAGATGGTTTATGTAGCTCAATGCCTGTTACGGTAGATTTTGGAAATCTTTGAGCAAGCATAAGAGCAATCAATCCGCTGCCTGTACCAATGTCCAAAATGTACTTAGCATTTTTAGCATTTGACCATGCGCCTAGTAGAACACCATCAGTACCTACTTTGTGGGCACACTTATCATGTGAAATAGAAAATTGCTTAAAACTAAATGGAGTGATGGGACGCATCAGGTGAAAATCTAAATTCAAAATGCTAAACTCTAAACAAATCCCAAATTAGAAACCTCAAATGCGAAAAAATGGCAAGATGACTTTTTGAAGTTTCCAGCTTTTGAATTTGATAGTTTGTTTCGGATTTTGAGTTTCGTGCTTCGAGTTTATTCTCCGCTGCGATAAAGCTCAATCAACCCTGGAGGGCAATTCAGATGAATCTTTTTTTTGTCACGATCAATTCGATCGATAAAATCATCCACTGCAGGAATTAGAATTTCCTTGTCGCCATCCAATACCTTAAATAGCGGCTGAGCGCTGCTGTCCATTACTTCCTGGCAAGTGCCAAATTCACCAACTTCTGCATCTATCATCGTAAAGCCAACTACTTCGTGGAAGTAAAACTTTTTCCCGTCAAGGGCAGGAAGGAAAGTTAGGGGTAAGTATAGCTCGTAACCAATCATGCGCTCGGCTTCCTCGGGAGTCACATCTTCAAACCTAAGAATAAAATGCCCTTTGGAATTGGTGGCAGATTCTTCAATAAAAAAAGGAACCAGTTCACCGCGGATGTCCACGAAAACTGATTCCAATTCGTAATAATTTTGAGGTTGATCTGTATCGAAAAAAGCAACTACTTCACCCTTGTAACCGTGAAGGCGACTTATATGGCCAAGCTGATAGCAATCTTCTTTACGCAACGCTAGAAAATATTATTATTCTCCTTTGTTTTCATCATCCGCAGGCGCTTCTTCAGCAGCTGCTTCTACCTCTCCTTCTTCTGCTGGAGCTTCTTCCACTTCTGGAGCATTTGCTTCTGCGATAGCAGCAGCACGTGCTTTAGAAACTTCAGCTTCAGCTTCTAATGCTTTAGCTTTGGCATCTGCCTGAGCCTTAGTAAGACCTTCTTTTTTACCTTCGATTTTAGAAGCTTTTTCTTCCATCCAGGCGTCAAATCTTTTTTCGGCTTCAGCCTCGTCAAAAGCTCCTTTCTTTACACCATCAAGTAGGTGTTTCTTCATCATTACTCCTTTGTACTTAAGAATAGCACGAGCAGTATCGCTAGGCTGAGCTCCTTTTAGTACCCAATCAAGGGTGGTGTCAAAGTTGATGTCGATGGTAGCAGGATTGGTGTTTGGATTGTACAATCCTAAACGCTCAATGTACTTACCGTCACGCTTAGCGCGGCTGTCAGCTACTACGATGTGAAAGATAGGGCGGCTTTTACGGCCATGACGCTGCAATCTAATTCTTGTTGCCATGCATTAATTGTTTTAAAAGGGTACGCTGACCCGGTTAATTAATTTTAATAAGGTGGCAAAAGTAAGCAATTAATTCTTAGCTACGTAGCTTGTTTATGAAGAGAATTTGTGGCTTTCCAGTTTGCACTTAATTGAATAGGAAACCATTTGCAATTACTCCTGATTTAAACTGATCAATAAGCTGACCAGTTGCTGAATATCGGTAGATATCCGAAGCTTGGTTGTAATCCAGGGCATCAGCCAGATAGAGCTCTCCTGTCACTGGGTTTACGTTAAAACCGTAGATGTTCTGACCTGAAAAATCGAGTATTTTCTGTGGGGATAAGTTTAGTGCATCCACGCTCTGGCGGTAAACTGAAGTTCCCATGACAAAATATAGATCTTGTTCATTAGAATTGATTTCCAGATATAATGGGTTTTCATTATTTCCAAAAGTCCAGTCAAGCTCTATATCTCCATTTTGACTAAATCGATACAAATGCGCAGGGTTTTCTGTGGTGAGTACCCACATACGATTTTTGCTATCTACCACCATACGTTCTACGTTTTTACGCAAAGTGTAAGTGCTATCTTTTTCTAGTGTTTCGGGGTTCAGGCTCACTAGGTATTGCTTGCTGCCTACCCAAATCCTATCATTCCAGGCTATAGTATGGAATCCACTTTCAGGCATGACTATTTCTTGCTCCACTTTCATTTGGTCTAAGTTTAATACCCAGAGCTTTTTGGCATAAAGCTCTGTAACAAAAGCCCGATTTTTATAAAATGAAATGTAGCGTGGGTTGATCAAGCCGTCAATATCACCAACATTTTTCCAAGTGGTAGTGTCCACCACAGTTACCTTTCCCGAATTATTTAATACCAAATAGTACCGGCCATTATATTGCTGCATATCCTGAAGTACATCGCCAAGAGGTACATCATCATTAAAGCCTGAGTATACATTATATTGAACATCTTCTTCTGATGGATTGTAAGCAGTAACGCTTGCATTTCCACTTCCAAAATTACCTTCATCTACCACAAAAACATGTTTTCCTTCCAGTACTGGCTTTGGTTTTGGGTTGGTTTCCTGCGGGCCGATAATGTCCCGATCACAGGCTAAAAGACCAAAAACTGCAAATGCTATTGTAATCAAATTTTTCATAGGCCGAGTTGGTAGTTTAGTCGTACACTAAAATTAATACCTGGCTCAGGGCGGTAAGGTAGTACCTGATAAGGATAATTGAATATGTTGAAAACCGTAAAAGCTCCACTAAGTTGGTGCTTTTTACTTTTAATTAAATTTTTATGTAACAAACTCAAATTAGCTACAGTATAAGAGGGCATATATATATCATTGCCGGCTGTGGTGTAGTAGCGGCTGGTATAGTTTTGTGAGTAGCGCAATTCCCATTTTTTTAGCTGTAGCGAAAGCCCCCCCGAAACTTTGTGAAACGGAACGTAGGGCAATTGCCCATTGGCATCATCGTTTGAGTAAACTTCTACCGTGGTGGAGTGCGTATAGGAATAACTCATTCTATTACTCAATCGCCAATTTCCAAATTTTAAACTGCCACTAGTTTCTATTTCCACACCTGCATTTTCTACTTTTTTGAGATTTACAGGAGTGGTGTAATTGGCCTCAGGCACCCATTGAATCCAATCATCAACAAGGTTGTAAAAGCCTGTTGCCGCTACTTTTTGATGGTTGCGACTTTCGTCAGAATTAAAAATCATATAGTCATAACCTGCCTCAAGATTCCAGCTTTGTTCGGGTTTCAAATCTGGATTGCCACCAGGGTCCCAATAAAAATCGTTGAGGGTGGGGTAGCGGTAGTTGCGAGCAATATTCACACGCACTTTACTTTTGGTACCGATCTTTTGATGTGCTCCGATTGAGCCAATCAATGGTGAAAAAGTATCATTGATTAATTCTTCACGAAGCATTAGGTTTAGACTTCCATTTTTGGAAAAATGGTACTTCCAGCTACTAAAGATACTAGAATGATTTCGGGTTTCCTGGCCTTCATACTTTTCTGAATTAGCCACATCATAGCGGTAGCTAATTCCACTTTCAGTTTCAACTTTATTGGAAAATCGATACTTGTACCGCAGATTATTTTGCCATGAAACAAAGCGATTATTATCTTTTTCCAGGCTTCCTCCGTTTATAAAAATGTTGTCTGCTTTTACAAGTCCTGAGTTTACTTTCAGGTTCCATTTTGTAGCCTCCTGATTATATTCGGCTACAGCCGAAAAACTGTAGTCTTCCAACCTATCTTTAGTATCCATATTACCAATGATGGTGGGAGGTAATTCTCTGTCCACATGGTTGTACCACGCTTTTAGCGAAAGAATCTTTTTGCTGGAAAGGCGATAGTAGAAATTCTGAATGGCTCCTTGCTGCTGATAGGCTGAGTTTTGCATCACTCGCTCAGGGCGATCAGCTTGGGTAATGTCTTGATATGTGAAATCATTATCAGCCGTGTAGAAATATAGCTGGGTTTCACTTCTGAATTTGTTTGTCCCTAAATTTAGCGTTAGGTTGGTTTGGTACCGATCAAAACTGCCGGCCATTTGCTGTAGCTGAATATTGTTTCCGGCCTGAAAGTTGGCAGTATTATCCAATCGTAGGCTTCCGCCTAAAGCTCCTGAGCCGTCACTCAAACTAGCAAAACCATATTGTATATTAAGTTCATCAAAGGCATTTACAGGAATGGTAGAAAGATCGGCCAGCCCTAGCATAGGTGAACCAATGTCAAGGTTGTTCCAATAAACTTTGGTGTGAGAAGCCCCTGTTCCTCGAAAGGAAAGTGTAGCTACACCATTACCTCCGTAGGATTTAACGAAGATTCCGGTGTTGTCGCGCAGAGCTTCACCCAAGGTTAATCTTCCAATTTGGGCCAGGCTATCTGCCGAAATGCGTTCTTCTTTAAAGGTATTATCAGCTTTCACCAGAAATTCAGTGACCTGGGCTTCGTTCAATTGCAGGGTATCTTTTATTTGTCCCACTAAAGGTCCAGTCAATAAAAAACACATTGCTATGAAAGCCTGCTTTGTCATTTCAGGATTAGCTTTCGAGAAACTGTATTTCCACTTTTTAGTTTGAGCTGAAGCAAATACATACCACTTTGGAATGTTGTCAAATCAAGGTGTTGGTCATTTACAAATTTTGTAAAAATTGCTTGACCATTAGTGTTGTAAACAGAAATGTGATCAACTTCTGGGTGTAGTTGAATCGTTCCAATTGATGGGTTTGGGTAGAAAAGTTTTTTTGCAAGAGGTTCTTCTGAAAGGCCAATGCCTGAAGAGGGATTCAAAACAGCAACGGCATCCAAGTCAAAACCACCAGAAGGAAAATTTGTAGGGTAGGGCTCATTTATAATATTTCCTTGAGCATCGCGTGTGGCGTGCTGTGGGGCAATGGTTCCAATAGCATCTACAATTCTAAGGTGTGTAATGGCTTGAATATTAACGGAAGTGGAATCTTTTAAATCTGAAAAATCGAATGGTGTACCGAACTCTGCGCGATATTTTCCGGCAAGGTTGTGTATATCGGTTGGATGAATATTTCCAAAACCGCCAACCTGTTGGGTAATCTGTGTAAGGCTATTTGCCGGAAAACGGACAAAATTCACTCCATCGCTGCTAACTTCCACGAAGGCCAGCTCTAGATAAGTGTCGCTAAAAGAGTTTTCAAAGATGGCTAACTCAGGGCCAGATTGATCAGATAATGCTGGATTAAAAGTAATTTGCGCATAGCCACTGTCTCCAAGGCTTATCGCGTCTGTATTAGCTTTGCCAAAAGCAGCTGATGAATCGCCATGACTGGCTAATCCAAGGCTTTTATTAGCAATATCCAAATAGCCACGAACCAGTGTGCAATTGTTAGCCCAAGACTGAACAATAGATGAGTCTTTGTGAATAGCAGTGCTTCCGGCTATTCCAGCTGCTGGTGCATAAGGACCAGTAGCCTGGCTCCACAAGAAGCCAGGCACTAGTAATATTATGATTGTCAAAAAGCGCATTAGCGCAAAATTACAGGTTGTGTTTCACCATTTACTTGTACAAGATAAATTCCTGCTGGTAGTCCTGCCAATGAAATGCGTTCGTTAGCCTGAGCTTGTTGGCTAATTACTAAGTTTCCATTTCCTTGGTAAACTTTTACCTCAAGGGGCTTTGCAGCGTCAGCAGAAATTTGAATGTAATCACTTGCTGGGTTAGGATAAATTGAAAATGCCAATACTTTTCTTTCGGCAATTCCCACTGTATTGTCTACAGCAAACGGAGCTCCCGGACGCAATGCTGGCGCAAAATCTGTGTAAGAGGCTCCAAACAAATCTCCATTTACCACTTTGGTTCCAATACCTGCATTCATGGCCCAATTACCATAGTTGGTAGCACTCCAGGTACCCCAGTAGTTTGGCAAGCCACCCATTCCGCTATCGGTTTTGTAAATGATATCATTAAGGAAGGAAGTCGCATTTACAGTGAAATTGGTGTCTGCATTAGCGATTTCGTTTAACATATCACTACCGGTAGTTGAGTCAGTGAATAATACCCCCCATGCGAAAGACGAAGGTGTATTTCCGCTAAGGAAATCAACAACCAAAATAGCGCTGTCAGATCCGGTACCTACCCATGTTTTTACATCCGTAGCTGTAAAGGTATTTGGATCCCAAGCTGCGATAGGGAAGCCAGGTTTTACCGCTGAGGGCGTAAACCCATAGGAAATCGCAAACCAGTCACCATGAGCAACCGATGTGCCGATTCCACTATTCATGGCAAGTGATGCACTGTCTGTACCACTCCAGGTGCTCCAGTAGTCAGGCTGACCGCCTAAACCTTCATGCGAACCGTAGATCACATCATTAAGAAAACCACCTGATGCATTTACCGTAAGGTTGATGTCGGCTGCAGCAATGTCGGTAAGCATGTCTTCCCCTGTGGTGGTACCATTAAAAAGGTAGCCCCAAGCATAGCTTGAGTCTGTTGCGTAGGCTGATCCATCTTTAAAATCTACAATAAGCATGGCGGTATCGCTACCACTTCCTACAAAGTACTCGAGATCATCAAAGGTAAACTGTGCCTTAAGTGAGGCGATAGTGGCAAACCCTGCCAATAGAAATGAGAATAGTTTTTTGTTCATTGTTAAATGAAATTTAAAAAGTTAGAAAACAAAAAACTCCCAGGAAAAAATCATAGAATAAGACCCATCACGGGCCGTTTCCTATGTTCGCTTTTATCCTGAAAGCAAACACAAATTGCAAAAGGCAGGTCTTCTGGCTCGTCTTATTTTCAGCGCCTTCCCGTTCCGTCCCGATAGCTATCGGGAATAGGAACAGTGGCAAAGGTGATACTGAAAACTCTTGATAAGACTTACAGCTTCAGGAAAAGCTCCGGATTTACACCGGATTCCCTTTTAACCCCGCAAGCATGCGGGGACCAAAATGCTCGGCAAACTTACATTAAAAAACAATGGACTCGCAAGTGGAGAGTTTAGGGGGTGTAGCTGTGAAGTTTGGTTACAAAGTCTATCAAGGCATGGTCTACAACAGCCTCTTGTAGTATCCCATTTTTATAAGTGTATTTGCTTTTTCGGTTGGTTTGAGGTTCAGAAACCCAATAGGTGTGAGCAGCGGATTTTTCCAACAATTTGATAACGCAGTCTGCTTCAGAATAAATTCTTTGGTGCTCTGTGCTCGGTTCTTGAAAATAAAGTCGGGTGGTGGCAAAGTGGAGTTCTCCGGGGATTTGAAATGATTTGCCATCCTGCATTACGCGGTAATGATCACCCGTCCATTTGGTGTGGGAGGTACTGTAGATTTCATCATTTTTTTTGATCGTAACACGAGATTCTATCAGTCTTTGATTATCGTAATGGGCAAGCTGATGATAAGAAACCGTGTAGGTGAAACCAAGTTTTACGGTGGCTTTTGAACTTACTTCTACTGTGGTAATTCCATTGTTTACTTTTTGAGTTACCGTTTGATTTCCTACTTCAAAACCTTTTAGTGAGATGATGTACTTGGCAGTTTGCCCAATAGTGTAAAAGGGAAGTAGGATAGAAATTGCTAGAATTATGAATGTCCTCATATCAGCTTTTGTTTTGCAAGAGTTTTGTGTGCATCGTGGTAGGCTTTTTTACCAAATTCAATCATCTCTTTGGCACGGTAAAACTCAAAAGTAGCACAACTGGATCGTGGAATATTTACCACTAAATCTGGTTTGTAATGCTTGATGATCATCTCAGTTAATCGATCTTGAGTGTGGTCATACGAAGTTTGTAAAAGGTCGATTAACGAATAGTTGGGTGGATGATTTTCCTGATCTTTTTTGTGGAATGGCCAAGAAATAGGTATCCAGTTTTTTTGTGTTTCATCTTGAGGTTTTGGGGAGCTTTTTATTGGAGAGCTGTCTTTAGAATTGATATTGACAGCGACTACCAAGTCGCCTTCATTTTTGCTTACCAAATCTATCGGTAACGGATTTAGAACACCACCATCTACAAGCATGTTTTTTCCTTCAATCACTGGTGTGAAAATCCCTGGAATGGCAATGGAAGCTCTCAATGCACTGAAGAGGTTTCCTTTGTTAATGTGTACCTCCGTCATTGTGCCGATGTCGGTAGAAACTGCTGTAAAAGGTATTGGAAGATCCTCGATATTTAGTGGCCCAGTCATATCCAAAATGGTGCTGAACACTTTCTCTCCTTTTACAAAACCCTGTCGGGTAAAGGTAAAGTCGGTAAGGCTAAAAACAGATGAGCGGGTGAGTGTGAGTAGCCATTCCTTGTAAGGCTGTAAATGGCCAGCGCAAAATATTCCACCAACCACGGCTCCCATTGAGCAGCCCACTACTTCTACTATTTCATGGCCGTCATTAATGAGTTCTTCTATTACACCTATATGTGCAATTCCACGGGCTCCACCGCTACCAAGTACAAGCCTTACTTTGGCCATTTTAATTTGAGGTTTTGGCTAAAGTACAAATCACTGGGTTTTGGAAAACTCCAAAATATCTCCAGGCTGACAATCCAACTCTTTACACAAGGCTTCAAGGGTCGAAAATCGAACAGCTTTTGCCTTTCCTGTTTTTAAAATAGAAAGGTTGGCTTCAGTAATTCCAATGCGCTCGGCTAAATCCTTTGACCGAATTTTTCGCTTGGCCATCATTACATCAAGGTTTATAATTATAGCCATTACACGGTAAGTTCGTTTTCCTTTTTCATTTGCAATCCTTCATTGAAGGCAATTGCTATGGCATATATTAAAAAGCCAACTGTAATAGAGTCAAAGTTAGTATTATCTACCCACCGGTAAGTTAGGCTGTCAGGTAGTTTGTACACTGAGGTGATGGCTATTAGATTTATGAATTTTATGAATGAGAAAATGACTGGCGTAAGAATAAGTAGCCATGCCATTTGCTTTAACCTTATGATGTTTTTACTGCGAAAAGCCTTATTGTTTTTCACGTCATCTACCAGGTTTATAATGATTTGAAGAACCCAAAGTATAAAGCCGAATTTGAGGATTAAGGTAATGGCGCTGATGATTTGCAGAGAATAGGTAGATGGTACTTGCGCAGAAATATGTTCTACCGTAAGCGTTATTCCTTCAAAGGAGTTTAGAACATCGTCAAGAGATTTTTGAAGTTGTTCATCCGCGATTCCTATTGAGGGCGAGGTGATAATCATAGGCTCGCCTTTCATAGATAAAATCATGGCACAAGCCACAATTCCGATGGCCACCGTGACCCATTTTGCGAAGTACAAGATGCCGCTTATGATTTTGAGCTTATTCATGCTTAAAAGAAATTTATTATTGATAAACAATAATAAAACAAAATCTGTAAGCCACAAAGTAAAACGGAAAATAATTATTGAAAAACAATAATTAGGTTATTTCCTTATCCACTCCAGTGCTTCCTCTTTATCGCTAAACTCAAAAGACTTTTCATCAATGGCGGGAATTAGTTTGTACTCGGCTGTTGCCAAAAATCGAAGCCAGTCTTTGTCTGTCACCAAAGCTATTTTGTCTACTTTGCTGAAATAGGTTTTTAGCTTGCCGATGGCAAATTTTAGGCTGTGCCACACCACTTCCCAATCGGTACCTTCATAGCGGGGTATTTCCACATAAAGTTTAATATTTCCGGGAGACTCCATTTTGGGGATAAGTTCCTGCATCATATTTATAAATGCAGCCTCGCTCACTCTTCCATCTACTTCAAAACCTAAAATATCAGGTTCTACAAATTGAATTTTCTTAATCATGGTTATTGTTTTTAGAGGTAACAAGAGTATTGGGTTTGAGTTCGTTGAAGTGGTTTGAAAAAATAAACCCCCAAGGAAATAAATCCTTGAGGGTTGGTCATTGTTTGGTTTATGTTTTGATTTACTTCAGTTCAAGCTGTCTAGCCATTTTGCCTCCCATAAATTTCCGCATTTCAAATCGGCTTTTTAATTCCTTCTGACGACCTTCGTCTTTGGGGTCAAACACTTGGGCAACGATTTTGTCAAATTTCTCATCCATACCGTCCATATCGCCATACTTGTTTACGGCAATCAGTATCATAATATCCCAATCATCTTCATTGCTAGGCATGCCTTCCAGAAGTATAAAATCTGCAATTAGGCCTTCTTCTTTGGCTTTATTCATTACCTGCATGTAGTTTTTTGCGAGATACTTTTTGTAGTCATCGGCCATGCCAGGCTTGGTACGGATGTATTCTACCGACCAAATTTTACCTTCTTTTAGCTCTTTCTCACCCGATGATTTTTGAGCACTCAGTGAAGGTGCTACTAACATAAATGATAGGATTGCCAGCATCATACTGGCGCGTTTGATTGATTTCATAGCTCTATTAATTTTAAAGATTAAAAATTAGCAGAGAGCTCGGTTGGTTCATGGTTTGGTTTGTGCCAAATGATACATAGTTGACCAAACTATATTGTAGCAGAAGGCAATTTGGTTTGACTTTAAGGTTTCCTAAAGATGCGATTTTTTAATTTGTGACTGAGTAGTTAAGCATTTGTTCCTACTTTTCAATGGTTATCAACACCTGTTATTTTCATGGTTTAAGTTCCTAACTTTCAACTTTGCACGTGAAAACTTTAAACCTTTAGCAGTCAGTGTTTTTAATATTTGATACCGAAACAACCGGACTTCCTTTACGCGATGACGCGCCATTAACGGACTTTGAAAATTGGCCAAGAGCCGTTCAAATTGCGTGGCAGCTGCATGATGATGATGGAAGCTTGATTGAGGTAAAGGATTATGTAATTAGACCTGATGGTTTTGATATACCCTTTAATGCGGCCAAGATTCACGGCATTACCACCGAGGTTGCAGAGCATTATGGTGTGCCTTTGGAGCAGGCCATGGCTGAGTTTTCTGAAGCCGTAAAAAAATCCAAATATTTAGTAGGTCACAATATCCAGTTTGACATTAATGTGCTGGGTTGTGAATATCTCCGCCTTGAGCAGGATAACCTATTTGAAGGAATGGGGAGCATTGACACGGGTGAAGAAACTAAAAATTACTGCAAGCTTCCTGGTGGCAGAGGTGGTGGTTTTAAAATGCCAAAACTGGAGGAACTTCACACCATACTTTTTGGTGAAGGGTTTGCCGAGGCACACAATGCTGCTGCCGATGTTGAAGCTACTTCCCGTGCTTTCCTGGAAGCCGTGAGAATTGGGATTTATACCGATGAACGACTAGACTGGAAACCTGAAAACCGCGAAGCCTTTAATCGGGTAAACCCGGATACGGTGCAGCCGATTGGTTTGAAGGTAGAATCCTTCAAAGAATTAGCGCGAAAGCTAGCCGAAAAAAGCGCTAGTGATAGGCAGAATGAAGAGAAGATTGAGCTTAGTGCCGATACTTCTTTCGTGCATTTGCATGTGCATACGCAGTTTTCCATTCTTCAGGCTACTTGCGATATTCCAGGCTTGGTGAATAAAGCCAAAAGTTTGGGAATGCCAGCTGTGGCGATGACCGATCATGCCAACTTATACGGAGCATTTCACTTTGTGCAAACGGCTTTGGCTAATGATATTAAGCCGATTGTTGGTTGCGAATTTTATGTAAATAGAAACCATAAAGACAAGACGGTAAAAGACAATGGTTTTCAGGTTTTGTTTTTGGCAAAAAATAAAGCGGGTTATCACAATCTCGCTAAGCTTTCATCCTGTGCTTTTGTGGACGGATTCTACTACGTGCCACGAATTGACAAAGAGCTGATTCTTCAATATAAAGACGACTTGATTGTAACCACCGGGAATACCTATGGTGAGGTTCCAAGTTTGATTTTGAACGTTGGTGAAAAACAAGCCGAAGAAGCTTTTGTATGGTACCATGAAAATTTTGGCGAAGACTTTTATGTAGAACTTCTTGACCACGGCCTGGATGAGGAGAAGGTGGTAAATGAAACTTTGCTGAAGTTTGCTCGCAAGTATGGTGTAAAATATTTCGGTTCCAATAATGTGTATTATTTGGGTAAAGAAGATGCCAATGCGCATGACATTTTACTTTGCGTAAAAGAAGGCGAATACCAGAGCACACCAAAGGGCAGAGGTCGTGGTTTCCGTTTTGGTTTCCCAAATGATGAATTCTATTTCAAGGATACGGAGGCGATGAAGGATATTTTTAAAGATACTCCTGAAGCCATTCTTACTACTCTTGAAATTGCTGATAAAATTGAAAGTTATACGCTGGCGCGGGATGTACTGTTGCCGGCTTTTGATATTCCTGAAAGATTTATTGACCCAGCCGATGAAGAGGATGGAGGCAAACGTGGGGAGAACGCCTACTTGCGCCATCTTACTTATGTAGGTGCCGAAAAGCGCTATGGCGAAATTACGGAAGAGATAAAGCAAAGGCTCGATTTTGAGCTTGAAACTATTGCCAATACCGGTTACCCGGGATACTTCCTTATCGTTCAGGATTTTACCACCGAAGCCCGAAATATGGGCGTAAGTGTAGGGCCTGGTCGTGGTTCGGCAGCGGGGTCGGCAGTAGCCTATTGTATCGGGATCACCAATGTTGACCCGATTGCATACGATCTCCTGTTTGAGCGTTTTCTTAATCCGGATCGTGTATCTCTTCCCGATATTGATATTGACTTTGATGATGAAGGACGCCCAAGAATTATTGACTGGGTAGTAAAAAAATATGGCTCCAATCAAGTAGCGCAGATTATTACTTATGGTAGCATGGCTGCCAAATCTGCGATTCGCGATACGGGACGTGTGCTGCAATTACCACTTTCGGAAACCGATAAAATTGCGAAGCTCGTACCTGACACCAAGCTATCTAAACTATTTAGCTGGAGCGATAAGGAAATGAGCCAAAACCTAAATGGTGATTTATACCAATTAGGAAAGCAGCTTCGCGACTTGGCTGAAACCAATGGGCCGGAAGCTCAGGTGATTAACCAGGCCCGAATTTTGGAAGGCTCGGTGCGAAACACTGGTATTCACGCTTGTGGTGTAATTATTACGCCTGACGATATTACCAAGTTTGTGCCTGTTTCTTTGGCAAAGGATTCTGATTTATACGTTACACAGTTTGATAACTCGGTGGTAGAATCAGCAGGAATGCTGAAGATGGACTTCCTTGGTTTGAAAACGCTGACCATTATTAAGGATGCGATTGCGATAATCAAGCAGCGCCATGATGTTCATATCGATCCGGATGAAATTCCGCTTGACGATGAGAAGACATTTGAATTATATCAGCGTGGTGAAACCAACGGTACTTTTCAGTTTGAAAGTGCCGGGATGCAGAAGCACCTCAAGGCGCTAAAACCTGACAAGTTTGCTGACCTTATTGCGATGAACGCCCTTTATCGTCCAGGTCCGATTGAATACATTCCAAATTTTATTGCCCGTAAAAATGGCCAGGAGGAAATAGCCTATGACCTTCCCGAGATGGAAGAGTACCTGGCCGAAACCTATGGTATTACCGTGTATCAGGAGCAAGTGATGCTTTTGTCGCAAAGCTTGGCTGGCTTTACCAAAGGTGAGGCTGACGTTTTGCGTAAAGCGATGGGTAAGAAGCAGAAGGCCGTTCTGGATAAGATGAAGCCCAAGTTTATTGAGCAGGGAAGTGAACGTGGTCATGATGCTACCATTCTGGAAAAAGTGTGGAAAGACTGGGAGGCGTTTGCGGCTTATGCCTTTAACAAATCGCACTCTACCTGCTATTCTGTAGTGGCTTTTCATACAGGATATTTAAAGGCAAATTATCCTGCAGAGTACATGGCATCAGTGCTTACGCACAATATGAGCGACATAAAGAAGGTGACCTTTTTTATGGAAGAGTGTAAGCGAATGGGGATTCCTGTTTTGGGGCCGGATGTGAATGAGTCACAGTTCAAATTCGCGGTAAACGCAAAAGGGGAAATACGATTTGGCCTTGGTGGAATGAAAGGTGTGGGTGAAAATGCCGTAATGGCAATTGTAAATGAACGCCAGGAAAACGGTCCTTATCAGAATATTTTTGATATGCTAAAGCGCATTGACTTGCGTGCTGTAAATAAAAAGACGTTAGAAAACCTGGCTTTGGGTGGTGCATTTGATTTATATGAAGGCAGCAACCGGGCGGTGTATTTTTATGCAAATGGAGATGAAAAGACTTTTCTCGAAAGAGCGATAAAATATGCGCAAAACTATAAGGCAGCTGAAGATTCTTCACAAGTATCCCTTTTTGGTGGAAGTGCCGAGGTAGACCTGCCGGAGCCTGAAATTCCGCAGGTAGAGGAGTGGCCGAGGTTGATGCGCCTGAATAAGGAGAAGGATGTAAATGGAATTTACCTGAGCAGTCATCCCTTGGATGATTTTAAGTTTGAGATGAAGTTTTTGTGTACTCATGAACTCACTGCTCTCAATACTCCGGCAGGCATTGCTGACTATACTGTTGCAGGTATTATTACTGAAGCTCGTCATTTGATGAGTAAGCAGGGTAAGCCCTTTGGTTTCTTCACTATCGAAGATTACTCTGGGAACTATGAATACCGATTATTTGGTGATGAGTACCTCAAAGTGAAGCCCTTTATGGAAAGTAATATGATGGTGATGATTAGTGGCTATGTAAAGCGATACACACCATGGCAGGGTGCTGAAGAAAGAATTGAGGCAAAAATTAAGGAGATAAAACTGCTGCCCGATGTGATGGAAAGTGAGAGTAAATCAGTGGCTATAAAAATACCTTTACCAAATGTGACGCCTCAAAATATAGATGACCTCAATGACTTAGTTGATAGATATAGAGGCAATAAAAGATTGAGTTTGCTGATCTTTGACCCCGAAAAACCAAAGGTAAATGTGAGGATGCCCAGTAGAGGAGGTGGGATTCTGATTAACAAAGATTTGCTGGATGAATTATCTTCGCGTGATTATATGAAGATTGCTCTAAATAAGTAAAACTGCCAGCTTGTCCGAAACATTGCTAAAGTCATGCAGATGACGGCTGTGGAGCATTTATTGTATTAGTTTTGTAAATGATTTTAAATTTTAAATAAGAACACGAATTATGGCTGTAGAAATAACAGATGCTAACTTTGACGAATTAGTACTTCAATCAGATAAACCAGTATTGGTAGATTTTTGGGCAGAATGGTGTGGACCATGTAGAATGGTAGGGCCGATTGTAGAAGAACTAGCTACTGAGTACGAAGGAAAAGCCGTAGTGGGAAAAGTAAACGTAGACAACAATCAAGAGATTGCTGGTAAATTCGGTATTCGCAACATTCCTACTTTGTTGGTTTTCAAAGGAGGAGAAGTAGTAGATAAGCAAGTAGGTGTAGTGCCTAAAAACGTATTGGCTGGTAAGATTGACGCGCACATGGCGTAATATTTTTGGCCTTATAATATACCCCTCATCATACTTTGGTGAGGGGTTTTTTTATTTCGAACCAACTTTTTAGTGTTAAATTGCGTTTGTGATACAAATGCGCATTTATAGATGAAGCTTAAATCACTCTTCTTTTCTATCGTTATTCTCCACGTTTTTGCACTTGGGGTAGCTTGGGTTTTAGTGTCAAATCCTGTTGATGAAAAAACTCAAAGTAATTATAAGGATTTTGGTAATGATGCGCTGCTGGTTTCTTTGCCTTCCTCAAACTTGGCTTATCCGGTTCTTACCCTTTTCGGTAAATCATATATCAAGGGTGAGCACCCTAATTTAATGAGCGAGATAAAGATGGATTCAATAGACTACTCTGGTTGGAATCCTGCTTTTTATCAACCTTCTTATCAAAGAAGTTTTATAGATGTATACTCGCTCGAGGGCTTGAGTATGTGGAAGCCTTAAGGTTGCATCTCTTTTACTACAATCCTTTTCCTTTTCTTTGTCTCTATGAAAGAAGAAACTCTGGATTTACAGCATTACCGCGATTTTGAAAACCTCGAATTTTTTGCCCGTCAAGTGGTAGAAGGTTTTATTACAGGTTTGCACAAAAGTCCCTTTCATGGTTTTTCGGTAGAATTTTCTGAGCATCGTGTTTACAATCCTGGTGAAAGCACCAAAAACATCGATTGGAAACTTTATGGGCGTACCGATCGCCTGTATACCAAACGTTATGAGGAAGAGACAAACTTAAGGTGCCGTATAATTATTGATGGCTCTGCGAGCATGTTTTACCCAGAAGGAGGCATGAGCGATGTTGAAAAGCCAAATAAGTTCTTGTTTGCTTCTATTGCCTCATTGGCACTCATCAACCTGTTAAAACGCCAAAGAGATGCTGTAGGTTTGAGTATGTTTGGCGATGTTGAGGTTCATACCGAAGCACGGTCTACATATCAGCATCATAAAATGATCACTACCGAGATGTATAAAGCTTTGGCTGGTTACAAACGTGGTGAGCATGAAAAGCAGAGTATGGCCAAAACGTTGCATCAGGTAGCACAAAAAGTACACAAACGTTCCCTCATCATTCTGTTTTCTGATCTTTTTGAAATGATGGAAGATGAAGATTCCATCTTTGATGCGCTCCAACACTTGAAGTATAATAAGCATGAGTTGGTTCTTTTTTGGACTACAGATAAGCGTACTGAGGTGGACTTTGATTTCGGTGAAAAGCCTTACCGATTTGTAGATATGGAAAGCGGTGATACTTTAAAGCTGAACCCTTCGGAAGTAAAACAAAAGTACTTGGAGGAGATGGATGCTTTTAAAGAGCGTTTGCAACTAAAATGTATGCAATATCAGATTGACATGGTGGAAGTGGATGTGGCTAAGGGCTATCATGCTGTTTTACAAGCATATTTATTGAAGAGAAAACGTATGCGCTAATTGGCGTAAAGGCTTGTCAAGAGTGAGGTAGAACAAGTTTTTGAAATTTTTTTCATCATTTTTTTGAAAACGTTTGGAGGGTTTAAATTTTGGCATATATTTGCGCTCCCGTTACGAAAGCGGGGTAGTTCTAAAGAAATGGTCTGGTAGTTCAGTTGGTTAGAATACATGCCTGTCACGCATGGGGTCGCGGGTTCGAGTCCCGTCCAGACCGCTAAAATCTCACTTAGAGGTTATAAAGAAAGGGATTGCTGCAAAGCGATCCCTTTTTGGTTATAGCCATCTCTTATTTTGAAAGGTCCGTTTTTTCGGCCTGTTTTTGTCAGTTTTTCGGACGAAAGTAGGACGAGCGAATTTTAAAAAACGGACGAATGCAAAAAATTAAGTATTTCATTAGGCCTAGGTATGATATAAATGCTGATGGCTTTACTCTGGTAGAACTCAATCTGAGGATTGATGGACTGGAAACAAGGATTTCCCTTGAGTATTATCTACAATTAAAATATTGGGACAGAAAGAAGCGGGTGATGGTGGCCAAAAAAGGGCTTACTAAAACTGAGGCTCTGCAAATAAACCTTGAGTTACAGGGCTATATTGATAGATGTGCTGAAATTGTGAGAAATGCCCGGATGAATGGGGAGTTTCTAAGCTTGCAATCTTTTGAGAGTAAACTGTGGTATACTGGAAAGCCTCTCAATCTTATTGAATTTACTGAGAACTGGATAGAGGAAAACCCAGACAATAATGCTAGTAGCAGCCTGAAAACTTATAGTAAGCTGATAGGTGTGTGGAAGGATGCTTTTGGCAATACTGTAGGACTGGGTGACATACCTGATATAAGGCCTAAAATTGAAAAGGCTATGCTGAAAAGAAAGCACAGCCTGAATACCCGCAAAAAAAACCACAGTAAAACCAAAAGCATGATAAAACGTGCTATAAAGGCTGGATACCCCATAACTAACCCCTACACTGAGCCCATTGGTGGTATAAAGGGCAACCGGAACTTCTTAAACCCAGATGAACTGAGGTTGGCTATAAAGATTTACAAAAGGGATTACCTGCCTGATCATTTGCAGAAGACCTTGAAGGTGTTTTTGTTTGCCTGCTTTACTGGTTGCAGGATAAGTGACATGCAGGAGCTGAGGAAAAATAACATAGTAGGAGATAGCCTGCAATATATTGCTGTAAAAACCAGAAGATACCAAAAGAGGGTAGAGGTGCCATTGCCTGAGGTGGCCAGAGCTCTTATTGATAAGCCCATTGTGAGTGGACCACTATTTGACATGAGATGTGAGGCTACTATAAATAAGAACCTGAAGGCTATTTTTAAAATACTGAAGATAAACAAGAGCATAAGCTACCACTGTGCCAGGCACACTTTTGGCACTTTGTATATCTATTTGGGGGGTGAGGTAACTAACCTAAAGGAAATGATGGCTCATAGCAAAATAGATACTACTATGGTATATGTGGGTATGGCCAAGAGGCTCACCATTAATGAAAAGAGGCTATTTGATGAAGAATTTGCCAGTGATATGAAAGTGATACTGAAAGGGAAGGGGGAGATTATGGAAGCGGTATGACCTATATGGTGGTGGTTTTCAACAAATACTGTGGAAAAGATTACAACAAATAGACATTGTATTACAATGTATTAAGTAATAATACTTGTAATTTAGAGCCTTGTTAAACCGGTCTTATATCTCAATCTTATCATTATGGAAAAACAGTCAAAAATTAAAAGTATGCGTATGAACACTAGCCTAATAAATAAAGTAGAGCAGATGGCTAAGGAACAGAATAGGAATTTTACCAATATGGTAGAGACTCTCTTGATGAAGGCAGTCTCAGAATAGCATTAAAAAAAGGGTACTGTAGTGAGTACCCTTTGTTTTAATCGGAAGAGCAACTCGAGGTTTGCTCTAATGTTTCACTCTAAAACATGATATCATGACTAGAGTTAAAGTAACCACTCGCACAGTGAGAGTCCCAGTAAGGATTAAAATCACTAGAAGAGTGACAGTAACTACCAAAAGAATAAGGTAGTACAATCAAGGCTGGAAGTTAGCGCTTCCGGCCTTTTTAATTTTTGGCAAATGTATGTTTGAAGTATGAGTTAACCAAGAACTATTCCACTTAAGGAAGGTACCTAAAATTAGAAATCTTATTTTAGATAAGCAAACCAACCCAAAAAGATACACCCTAAGCCACTTGTAGGCGATACTACAGAATTATATACTTGACTGCCCTTTTATTATTGGCAACATTTGTTGCGGTATTGGTGATTTATGTGAACCAATTTATCCAAGTGCTATGTGCAATTTTGCTCTTGACTCACATAGTGCAATGGCAAATCCAAAACAGATCTGCACTTGCTAATAATAAACCCAGGGTGGAGGGATACCGTAAGGTCCCCGCATATCATTGGCCATGCCACTGTGTGAGTCACACCCTGGGCCATTATTAATTCATAAATATGTGTTATGACTCACACAGAATCAATTAAAGTAAGCCCTGTACAAAAGGCTTTATTCACTGAATTGAAGCAACTGACCATCAGTGCTGAAACCCTCACCCTACTGAGCTTGCTGGAAGCTATGGAACCCGGGCAAATTGCCAAGAGCTTAACCTTTCACTTATGTGAAGTGGCCAACAGGTATGATGATGTACCCGGAAACCAGTTTAGCAACAAGGAAGTAGTATACTTTATGAGGCTGCAACAGTTTCTTATGAGCTGGCAAGAGGACATGGACCAAGAAGAGTACATGAGTAAAAGTGCCTAAAATGTAATAGCCCCTTAATTGGGGCTATTTTTATTACATCAAATCATATTGTAGCTTTTCAAGAATCTTTACTCGAGCATTCAATTCATAAAGTTTGTTTATCCTTTCTGCTTTCTTCTCACCTAGAATTTCGGTATTATTCAGCTTAACAGCTGTACCCGTAGCACATACCATTATCATTCCTTTTAAAGACCCTAGCTCGGAATAATCAATATCCGTAGCTATAATGGCATTCCCACCAGCATCCAATGTTTGTTTGATTAATTGTGCAAAGCATATATTTTCACCTGCTTTTAACTTTTTGTTGTATCTGCCAGATTGTGCCCCAAAAAAATCTGTAAAGGAGGATGTGAATTCTGAAATTACACCAGTACCTGTGGTAGACTGACCTGTTACCAATTTTATCACTGTGTAATCCCATTTGAATGGGGTATGAGCAGAGATTATTGGTACTGCGTTCATTTGTTTAAATAGTTCTTCACTAGTAGATTTAAGCTCCTTATCAAATTTTGATTTATAGGTTGAATACAATTCTTTACCACATTTGGTACAGTATCCATCAGCTTTTGAATCATGGTACTCATTGATGAGATTGATTTTAGCAGGGCTAAGCAGTTTTGTGCTGGACATTAAGCCTGAGGACAACTCTATATTACAATTGGGGCAACTTGTTAGCTCACTCATATTTTTGGTTTTGTTTAATGAGGAAACTAAGAAACAAAAAAGCCCCCAAAGTGAGGGCTTTATATATTATTATGCTATCTGAGCAATAACTCCACTTCTACAGGCTTATTCACTGAATAGGTGATTCTAGCTTCTTGCCAAATGAATGATTGTTTTTTGAATATAATCTTATCTAAGCTGGATGGCAGGGATAAGATGTGATAAAATGTATAGGTGCTTTGGAGGGGGAGTGTGTCTAAATATTGTTTCCAGGCTACATACTTGTGCAGTAGGCTCTTGATGTTGGTGGGGTCTAATGTGATATCAATAAATCCATCAGTATACCGGGCAATGGGCGTGCGGGTATTGATGCCTGTGGTGAGGGGCTGATATATGCCAAAATACAAGGTACTTAGTTCTCTATTTCTGGCTGAATCATTATGTACAAATCCCTCTTCCATAGTCTCTAGAGTGGTGATGGATGGCCCAGGGTAGTTTAGTGGATTTACCTCTGTAGGAAACTGAACAGATGCAGGGAGTGGGTGAAGGGTTATTTTCTGCTCTTCAAATTTAATATCAGAAGGGTCTGCAGATAGCACTGACCACTCATTATCATTGTTGTATAAAAGCAACTTAGCATATTCAGTGGGTAGGTCTGGATTATCTTCATCATACAGATCATATTTATAAAGCTGGGGCAGATCTGGCTGTGAAAATTCTTTGGTGCCTGATGAAAAAGGGGCTTTACTGAGGTCAAAATAGGATTGACTTTGGCTTAGGTTCTCTTTTATATTGAAATAAATTACTTTTTCTATTGGGTTTACATCCATACCAATGCCTCTTTGGAGTATTGCATCCAGAAACCTACCAAATGTAATGGCTGGTACTAGCTGATTGAGGTCTGTGGGGTCAAAATAGTTGACTAATTTATTTAGACCATCGGTATATTCAAATTCAAGATCTACTTCTGCCATATTTACTCCAGGATCAGTAGGGTGCTGCACTCTGAATGTGAGGGTATCTCCTACAATATTGTAGGTGTTAAACTCCCATTCAGCTGTAATGGAAACCATATTGGTATTGGGTATAGCTACTGCATCAACATTACTTTTTGTGGCTGACTTGAACTGAGTACCATTTTTAAATATCCTCATATCAACTGCAGGAATATTGGCTGCATAGTAGGTGAACCGGAATAACACCCTAAGGATACCTTGGTGTGGTATGGTGTAATGATTAGAAAGGATACTTACATCTGATGTGCTGGCATGCTGAATATCAATATCAGCTCCCGGGCTAAAATCATAAATCATATCTGTGGTTCTGCTGGCGACTTCAAAATATTGATTTCCGGATGCATCTATAGTGACATTGAAGCCTGTAATGGTGGCTTTGGTACTAGAGTTTGGAGAGGTGCCTTCTATGGCGAAGTATAATCTATAATTGAGATCATGCTGCTGAATGACAAAATCGGTATTGATAGTGAGTCTTCCATCAGGTTCTGTAGAAACTGTACTTTCCAATAAGGGGGTGAATACTGAAGCTGAAGTTTCTTTATATACTACTAACTTGATACCCGATACTGCACCAGTGGCATGTGTGAAGTCTAGGGAGGCTTCTATACTGTGCTTGCCATGAGTTTTTATAGTGTAATAATTGGTAGCTACATTAAAATGATATGTGCTATCGGTATCAATAAGATTGATGTGCTGGCTAACACCATTTAGTGTATACTGCCAGGTAGTATTATTTGAAGCTGAGCCCAATACCAATGTTTCTGGTGGGGAAATGAAATCTAAGGATTTATTGCTGTGGATAAACATTCTCCTTACTGATTCATCTCTCACAAAATCTCCGTCTATTCTATATCCTATACTGTGTACACACATCCTAAGTATACTGAGTAATGAAGGTTGTGGAACTACTGTATATTTATTTTTTGCCCTACCATCTGTACCAATATAGTTTTGCTGAGGGCCACCAAAATTTTCATTGAGCAAACCAAAAAAATCTGGTTTGGTTCTATCTGCAATAAGGCTTTCGGGATCGTCATAAAAATTGTAGGCTACCAAACCGGGAAACCAAATATCAGTTTGTGGCCACACTTTGTCTAAACTGTTCTGCCATTGGTCTGCCCATGAGCCAGATAGTGGCCAGCTGAACTCTGTGAGCTTTTTGTCATAAATATCAATGCTGTATTCATTGATGTATAAGTGACCTACATATACATCTGGCTCATAGGATGAAAGGTAAAATGTAGCTGTGTAGCTTTTTTTTCCTAGTACTACTGTGGCTGTATATTCTTTTTTGGTAAGCTTTACCTGCCTGTTTTGAGCATGCCCTAAAACTGCCCTAAGCTCTGGGGTGGCATGGAAACCTGTGTTATACGCTATGTCATTTGTAGTAGCTTTTTTTTTGAAGTAGCTATTAGTGAATAACAGTTCCATATTTGTAGTCTCTACAGGGTAGGCCCTAGTATTTTCTATGAAAATCTTAAGCATACTTTTCAGGATCAAGATTGATGGTGAAGGTGTGGGCATTTCTTCTGCCACTATTGCTGGTATGGTTGCCCAAGGTGCCTGCACTTATGGTTACCGGTACTTTTTCTCCATCACTAAGGAGTAGGAAGTAATCTTTGGAATTGAGAAAGTCTATCAACTGATCTTGCTCCTGCTTTTCAAAATACTGGGTGTTTATTTCAATGCTTTTTTGATAATAGGACTCAGTATGTACTTGGGTTCTATCTGTATCAGCTGTGGGGGTATCTACATATAGGTTGGCTGCTGTTTTGTTGAAGTTGGTAAAATGGCCTACCTCACCTGTAAACCGGTATACATCTGGCACACCAAAGCTATTCCTGTAAAGGATGTGTATTTCATCAATGTTTTTGGATTGATCTAACTCAAAAAATGCTGTATTGGAAAGTGCTGTAGTGAGATTGCTATTGTACACAGTGACACTCCAGGAGGTGATCACTTTGCCTTGCTGTACACTACTGGCAAATTCCTGCAGGCCTATTTTTATCATCCATAGGCTGTAGGCTTGCACATTGAGATTGGCAGGCTCCATGTTTTGAGTAGTGCCATCAGTAAAAAATAGCTTAGCCCTTACCCTGTTTTGGGTAGCAGTGGCCAATGGCATATAATATAGGTATATAGGCTCTGTGGGGCTTACTTTTCTGGTAGACCTATGTGTGAGCCATTTTGCCATTCCATTGAGTGATGAAAGGAATGAGCCATTTTTTCTGATATCTGTTTTGGATCTACCACCAGGTAAGAGGTATTTGGTTGCAGTCTTGGTTTGCTGAAAATACTGTAATGGGCTGCCATAGGCTTCTCCATACCTGATGAAGTACTTGAGCACCATTTTGGATACATCCTGAGACTGTGTGCCACCAGGTGATGGCCAAAGTGAGGTGTGCTGGTGCTTCAGTTCATCAGCAATATCAATGTGCACCTTATTGGCAATAGGGTGTGGTAGGTACTCTATTTCATTGAAAGTATTGGACAAAAAATGTGAATAAAAAATGGAGATAGGTATGGTGAAGTTTGACCTTCTGATGGCATCTACACCAGTAACTTTGGCCTGCTGTGTGATGGCAGTAGTGCTGTGAGTGATTTGCACATCATACTTAGCACCTTTGTTTTTGGCTTTTACCAAAATTTTATCTGGTGTGGCAAAGGAGAAGGTGAAATCATCAGTAAGCTGCTTGATGTTTTGGAAATCCGGTATGGCTGAGTTTTCTATCCAAGTGGAAAGATTGGTGCCAATAAGGCCACCCGGTAGTTTTACTGTAAAGTTTCCATTGGAATATGAGGTATTGAATAATACTGTAATAGAGGTTTCTCCATTATTCCATATAAATTCAATTTGCTGAAATGTATTTGGCAGAGCTGAAAACCTGAGGTATTCCTGATAGTATTCTCCTGCCTGTGCATATTCATTATCAGAAGCAGCAGCAACATTAAGGAATGAACCTGACTGCTCTACAGTATCTGGCTGGGTGACTAGGGTAACACTCATGCTTGATCTTCTATTTTGGTGTCTATGGACATCAGTCTCTTCATCTCCCTTATTTTGGAGTCACCAATATTAGCATTTACTCCATTTTGCAAAAGGACATTCAACACTGCTGTATTCATTTCAAGGGCTTCCCTAAGTCCAGTATCAGTACCTGTGGCTTTGGGGGTTTCTGATGGATAGTTTCCATCATTATAAGAATTGACCCTTTGCGGGGAGCCTTGCCTCATGCCTTGGATGGCTTCTATTACATCTGGCCTAAAGTTGATGAGTTTTTGGGTGGTGAGTCCATCTACTACCAGTTCTGGTCTTTTTTCTGCCACCAGCATGTTTTTTGACCTGCTGAAAGTAGGTTTGGTATAAAGACCGGTTGGTAGATTTTCATTTTGTGAAGCTTTGTATCGGTCTCCTTTATGATCAATCACATCATAGAGGCCATCATCATAGGAGTTGATTTTTGCAGCTTCATTGAGAGCAATACCTGCCTGTACAGCCCCTGTGGCTCCCAATAATGCAGAAATACCTAGTGCTACCGGATATGGGAATGTGGCAAAGGCATTCATGATACTTTGGGCTGTACTTATGGCAATAGTAGCTACTTTGGAAATAGCTTCCAGATAAGCATACTTCTTAGCAATCTCATGCCTTTTTTCTTCTTCCCTTTCTTTGGCTGCAGTATACCTTGCTTCAGCTTGTTCTCTTCTTTTTTGAAAGTCTTCTTCAGATTCACCCCTTCTTTGGGTTACTTCATAATCTTTTTGATCTACTTCATCAATTTTGGAAAGTTCAAAATCCTTTAAAGAGGTAACCAGATCAGAGAAGGCAGTGGCTACAGCTTGATAATCCTGTAGCTTTTTCTGCATTGCAGCTCTGTCTTTTTCTGCCTCATCCTCTCTATATCCATCCCTAAGAAGAGCTACTGCTTTGAGGTATTCTTCATGAGTGAGTAGGCCTACATTAAGTGAATCTTGTAGGTGTTTAAGCTCTTCATTCAGCTCTTCCTCTGGAGTAATTAGACCATATTTTTCTCTAAGCTGCTGTTGCTCTTTTAACCAATCTTCAGCTTGAGCTGCCTCATCTTCTCTGATCTTATCCCATTTCTCTTGGTTTTTCCTTACTTCTTCTGCATTATAGTCATCCAGATCTTTTTGCATTTGAGCAAGAAGCGCAGGGAGGTCTTCAACACTATATTTTTTAGCAAGAGCAATCAGCTTTGCATACTTATCCCTTATTATTTCCTCTTCATTCTCTGATGCTTTAAGAAGGAATTGCCTTATTTGTTCCTGTGCTTTAATTTGTTCTTTAGAGGCTGCTTCAGCTGCTTTTTTTCTTTGGTGCTCTTGATCTTCCTCATTGCCTGACCCAAACATTTTCTCTCTGAATTCATCAAAGCTTGACCCCAATTGATCAAACATGAACTTGTACTTTTCTTCAATTTCCTGTTTGGTATCATCTGTATTTTCTACTACATCTTTATTGAGTTGCTTTAATGACTCAAGAACTCCTTCCTGCAGATCAGCATCAGTTGGAGCTAGATCCTGTTGGCCTAAATTTCTTTCATTTTTGGCTTTAGCTATTTGCTTTTCCTGTTCATAAATACTTTTTAGGGCATTGGCCTGAGCTTCAATTGCATTTTTTATTTCCTCTTCATAGGCTGCATATAGTATTTTCTTTTCAAACTCAGCATTCATTTGCCTTTGCAGAGATACTATGTCTTCATAACTATCTTTTTCATCAATAAGATTTGGGAGGTACTCTCCATACTTAGTATTGATTTCACCAATGAGGCGGTTTCTATTTTCTACAGAAAACTCACCATTTTTTAGAGCTTCAATCTCTGCATTGATAGCTGCCTGGGTTTTTCTGGTTTTGTCCTCAAAGGTTTCGGTAGTAGTAATGGCTTTGGCTAAGCTTTTGGCAATATTTTCTATCCCTTTTACAAGGCCTCCAGAGATAAAGGCTTCATAGGCTGCATTTTTTATTCTCTCAAGATTACCAGCTAGGTTTTCATTTTTGATATTATACTCATTGACCAAAGATGTACCAGCAGCCATTGCCTGGTTGGCTTGGGCTTGTCTTACCTTAAGTTTTTCAGTATTGGCAGCTAAGCTAGAGAGTACTGAAACTGCCCGGGCACCATCAATATCCAGTTCATTGAGTTTTTCTACCATTACAGCCATGCCCTCATTATTGCCATTGAGGCCTTCTAAGAACTTAATGAAAGCTGCATTGGCATCCGTATTCATGAGCTCAGTGAAATCTTGAATGCCCATACCAGCTATTCTTGCATAGGTTTCGGTATCATCAAACATATTTACCAATGCCTTGGATGTGGCAGTGGCAGCAGTTTCTACAGATTGGCCAGCTTCATCAAATGTGGCAGCATAGCCCAACTGATCTTGTGCATTGATATTGACCTGATCTGAAATACCGGAAAGCCTTTTTAGGTAATCTACTAAGAAGGAGGCTTGGTTGTTACCTGACTGGGCAACCTGGTTTATACCAGAACCCAACTTTTCCATGGCATTGCCAAAGTCAGTACCATATTTAGTGCCTACCCTGTACTGTTCAGTGAGTTTACCAATATCTCTGATGGCTTCTTCACCTCCCAAATCATCACCAAGAGCTACCTTTAGCATATTGGCAGTTTCAGTAAATGCCAGAATATCTTTGGTGGAGTCTTTACCCAACCTACCAGCTTCTTCAGCTAATTTTAGGAGCTCAAGCCTTGGGGTTCTGGTGTCAAAATTGTCCAGCTCCAGAGTAAGGTCTCTTACTTGCTCTTTGGTAAGGTTGGTGGTTTTTTGTACATCAGCCTGTGCATCAGAAAGCTCAGCAGACATATTGACCAATGGAGTGAGGGCAAATACTAATCCAGAAACAGCTGCTGTTACAGCAAAAAGTATTTTACTTGCCTTACCTACAGAGTTGAACATTCTGGTTAAAGCATTTCCTGAAGCCTTACCCTGTACCTTTAAATGACCTAATCTGTTATTTACCTGATTCAGTTCAGCTTGCAATTCTCTATACCGGGCAGAATCTGGTATAGCATGCTTAAGACTTAATCTAAGTTCTGCTGCTTTGGATCTGAGCTGACCAATGGTGAGGCTTGTAATACCAATCTGCTCCTGCAGCTGGTGCATTTTCACCTTATTCTGATCCATTGCTTCGGTGTTCTTCCGCTGTTCAGCTGTAAGGTTTTTATATTCTTGAGTATTTTTTTTACCCTGTTTTACCAGCCTTACTTTTTCCAGTCTTAAATCTTCATTGGACTGCTTTAATTCTCTCTGTGTTTTTTCCAGTTTCAATAACTCAGCCTGTGCATCATCACCATTGATGACCACATTGAGCTTGAGGGTTTCATCTGAAATAGTTTTAGCCATTATGCTGAGATTTCAATATTGAGCTCAGCTGCCAGTTGTTGCCTTACTTCTTCAGTAAAGCCAAAGCTGAGTTTTTTGGAGATTTCATTGAGGTGACCAAAAATGATCCTGTTGTAAATGGGGTATGCCTTGCCTCTTCTTCTGCCAGATCCAGTAGTTTTTGGCTTTTTCATATCATGAAACCTGAGATACCTGAGGAAAGAAAGGGCAACCTGACCGGAATAGTTATCTGACTGACCAGAAAGAGCATGGCTTCTTTTGGTTTCCATATCTCCAGATTGGATCAAATAGAACCTTTGAATCAACCTTGTTTGATCTTCTTCTATAGCTTCTGCCTCTTCAGAAAGCACTTTAGCTATGTACTTTTTCTCAAGCAGGCTTTGGTCACCTCTGGTTTCAAATCTTTCTCTGGCTGTCATGTTACGAATATGGGATAGGAGCGGTAATGGGAAAAGGACAGGGGGAACCTCCCTGCCTTTCAGGCATCCCTCCTAAGAGGAGGGGAAGGACCACCCCACCTTACAGGCACCCCTCCAAAAACTGGAGGGGAAGGGGAATGTTTTACTTTTGTGAAATGGGAAGGAAGGAAACTATAGATGAAAAAGAAATAAAGCACTGGTACTGGCATGTGATAAGCCAAAGGGGTATATATAAGGAGCTGGGTGTGAAACAGAATGATGTGGCTAACTGGAGAAAGATGTACCGGAACCCAAAATGCAATCACAGTATAGGGCACATGCTATATGTGCTGAACCTTTCTGGTGCCTTGAAACTGGGATACCCTATGGTAGGGGAGCTTTGAAAATTATAAATCCCTTAAGATTTCAATGATCAGCATCCCTAATCCTGTCTTTTTTAGATGATTTGTAATTGTACTAAGCTTCATTTTTTCTAAAGGCTATACCTCCAATGCCAATGGCTGTGTTTCCTGATTTTCTTACATACTTGAGCACCACCCATTCTTCTGTTTTTCCATCCGGGCCAATGATGTTTTCTTTACCAATCCACTTGGTTTTGGTTCTTAGTACTCTCTGATCATTAATATGAAAGGCTTTGGAAATGTCCTCTGGCCATACTGCACTATCCTTTCTGCCAATGTAGTCCATCATGCTGTAGCCCCTTGGCTCTAGGAATACTTCTTCATAAGCATGATTGACTGATAGCATAGTGCCCTCTGTAGATTTGAGCCACATGGGCAGGGGAAGGTCAAAGTGTGAAGATTCAAACAGTACTATTTTGTTTTGCAAAGATTGGATGGTTCTCTCTAGCTCTGCCAGCCTAAGGGTATGGCTAAAAAGCTGCTGCTCTCTTTCCTTTTTTTCTTCCCTTAGGGTTTCATTGTCTTCTTTGATGACTTTAATGAGTTCTGTAAAGTCATCCCGCTTGTGCTTTCTGTTATTATTGAAATAGCTGAATATGCCAGAAATGACACCACTGCCCACAATAATGCTGATTATGTTTAACCAAAGTGGCATCACATGGTATCTTTTAGCATGAATGATATGGAGTAGCCATCACAGCCTGCCCGGTTGTGTTCTGGATCTGCATTGGCAGTACCATCATAATTGGCAAATAACTGGCAGGAGGTGCTATTGGCTAAATAGGCATTTACTTGCTGCCAAGCTTCAAAGCATTCCTGGTATACCGGTATTTCTTCACTCCTTTTCTGATTGTTGTAATCTACTTTTTTGAGGATGAAGAATACTATTACCTGAAAGGGGATGTTGGCATCTTTACTCCCTTTTACATCAATAGAAGGCAGGCCAGCTGCTAAGAATGGGCAATCATCTGCTGCTTTGAAATCTTTGATGAATTTACCCAAATGGGCATCATCAATGGTAACAAAGCCTTTTTTGAGCTTAGGGCAAGCTGCCACTATCTCTTCAATGAGTGTTTGATATTCTGCTGGGCCTATCATGTCTTTTTAGTTGCTCTTTTTGCCTTAAAGTGTGAATCAAGCAGGTAAATAAGGGAGTCCATCATGAGAGTTTCCTTTGTTTTATCTATAGTGCCAAATAAGCCACTTTGAGCCAAATCAAAAAGGACTGCCACAGGGCCAACTGATTCACCAGAATTACCACCAGAAAAGAGGGGGGAGAAGTTATAAACTCTGCCATCTGCCAAGTGAACATCTTGTGTGGTGATAAACTCTAAAGCTGACTGAAAGAAGAAGAAGAAGCCATAAATATGATACTCCTGCAAGGTGTTTACCAATGTGGTGGTAATGGGTTTTGATTTTCTGGATCCTCTTGCTCTTACCTTATGCATTAATACAAAAAGCTGCTGCAGGTATTTTATGTCCTGCTCCTGTGCATAGGCATTGGCCAGGGAGAGACCATCTAAAAACTGACCAATGGTAAGATCTGCAATGGCATCAGCAGGACCATAGTAAGTTCTACCATTATAATGGAAGGACTTGCAGTGATTGATAGCACAATCAGTAATGGGAGATACTGCTAAGCTTCCATCTTTTTGCTTGTGGGAGGTGAAGAAACCTTCAGTAAGGTCCATAATTTGAGCCAAGGCCATCATCTTTTCATCTGAAACTTTGCCAGTGTACTTCATATTCATAAGATGGTACACCCACATCACCTTGAACTCTACCAGACTGATATGCCCTTTGGACATCATAACCACCAGCTGTATGTAGTAGTGGTATTGGCTGGCTTTTAGTTCATAGATGTTTTCAGGGAAATCTATGGAAAGCTTGGCTTCTGGGATTTCAATTTTATGCACTCTTTTTCAGAATTACTTTGATGGATTTGTTTGACCGGTCTCTTACCACTTGCATTCTTTCTGTCTTTAGCTCATCTGCAAACTGGTGCTTGGCAAGCTCAAGGCATTGGTGTGGGTTAAGAGGGGACTTTTCCTTTTTTCTTCTGAGGTAAATAAGGATTTCCCTTTCCATGAGGTGTCTTCTTTGTTCGCGCTTTTGCATGTACTTGGTCAAGCGTTTTTGCATGCGGTCCATGTGCCTTTGCTTGAACCAATCTTTGATTTTTTGAAACATAATATGTAGGTATTAATCTGTGAAAAAATTCTCTTTGGTGGGATCATAGGGGCAGGGCTCTTCACTACTGGTAGTGGTGGGTGGGTTTTCTGCCAGATCTAAAGCAGTGATGTGATCTTCTAAGCGTTTCAGGTAGATTTCTACATCATTATTTAGCTCATCTGCTAATCTGTACCGGGCACCTTCTTGTGCTACTGATCCTGCTTTTCTGTTTAGGGTATCACCTCTGTAGCCTTGTACCAGTCCTACTGGCCAAAACTTGATGGAAAGCCTTTTTAAGCCCAATGAAATGGCAAATAGCCCCATTGGTTTTCTTATGAGAGAAAGGAGTTTTCTATCATCAGCATCTAAAGCTGTGGTGCCTTTTAACTTGGCTTGTAGGGCTTCAAATCTATCTAAGCCCAAGGTGGAGAGTACTACATCTTCCTGAAACTCTCTAAGGAATGGTGTCAACTTGAGGTATAGCCATCTTGACCGGTCAATGGGGAATATTCTTTCCAATTGGTCAGCATCAGAAATGATGAGATCAAAGTGGGCTTGCCTTTCATCAGAATCTTTCCATTCAGTAATGACATCCCTTTTTTCTTCCAGGTATTTTAGTAATTGGTCTACCTGCCTTTGGGCTTTTTTGTGGAGAGAGGCATCAGCTCTATCAATTTGCCATTCAAATGCTGGTTTTTCATTTTCAGAAACATGAATAGCTCTACCATTGCCTGTGTGGTTGATATCATTTTGGGCAGCAAATACTATGTAAGCAAAGTTGGCTACAGGTGCCTGTATGAGATATACCAGCCTATTGAGAATAATAAGTGTGGGATTAGCCTCTGCTGGTTGGTTGTAATCATTAGACAGGTAGTGAGTGAGTACCCTTTGGTATGTATCATCACCAATGAGCAGTCTGATTTCTTCAGATTCATACTCTAACTCTCCAGATATTTTGGAGTAGGCAAGGTCTGCATCCAAAAAGGAGCAATGCAAACGGACTTCATCTACATTATTAGCTTGTGATTTATTGAACAGTGCTACCATCGTTTACGCGGTCTTTTGGTGTTACGTCTTCTTGTTTTTTGGTGGTTTGTCGGTAAAAACCTAAGCGAATACCGGAACCCGGCCAGTTGACTTCAATTGCTCTGTTGATGGTGTCACATATTACTTCTTCTGGTATCTGCACCTCAGAGTTGATATAGTTGAGATAGGCATAGAGCTGCTCAGAGCCACTATTGGCAGTGCCATTAGAAATATTGGAGAGTGAAGGGTGCATGCCTAATCCAGCAGATGTGGAGTTGTCAAAAATCTTTTGGATGGAAAGCATGGAGTCTACAAAGTCTTTTACTTTTTGATCTATAGAATCAAACTCCCAACCCACTGTGTTTACATGTCTATCTGCTAAAACCTGAGTAATGGTTTCTGTAGTAACATATTTACCAGCATTTTCAGCCCCTGAAAGCACCTTTCCTATTTCGCGTTTTTTGTTGCGTTTGGCTTCAAGGAAATCTTCATACTTGAAGGTTTTTCCAGCTTCAGCTGCCCGGGTGCGCATTTCTTTTTCTTTGGCATCCCAGTACTCTTGTGGTATTTTGATGTGCCATGGCACTGTGAGGTTGTTGGCTACAAAGTTTTTAAGTAGAATGGGTATTACTGTGGACATGCCCATGGAAGGTTCTACAGAAAGGATATCAGGTAAGGGGTAGTGTTTTACAGCATAGGTGTAATTGCTGGCAAAGTGAATACCTACACCATGCTCAGTAAATCTTTCATCATGAACTCTTGGATATACTTTCCATGCTTTTTGGTGGCGGTGGTCCCAATCACCTACAATGATAAGATCCGGATCTTCTGTTTCCTTAGATTTTAGCTGTGCCAATCTGGCCTCTGCTGCTGGGACATGTTCTATCCGGGCTACTTTAGAAGGTCTGCCAATACGGGAACCTCTATCATTAAAGGTTTTGGAGGTGATGTACTCACCTTTATTGTAGTCATCTATGGCCTTTCTCAGGTATGACCTGTAGTTGAAAGACCTTAGCCATGCTTCAATTTCTGGGTTTTGGATAAACTCTTGTGATATCTCACCATCAGTGAACTTATGCTTGTAGAGAAAGGGGCCCATTCCCCAGGCTAAGAAAAGGCGTTTTTTTAGTACCCGGGTGCCAATAGGGTTTTGCTTTAGCATCTTTCTAATGCTCCTGTGTAGGGCATTGTTTTCACCAAAAGGAAATACTGTGTACTTGTCTACAGATATGGGGAGGTCATCCCACTCAAGCCCCATATTGTTGTGGGATAGATTGGACTGCAGCTCTGCCCTGTTGGTAGCTTTGTCCTCAAAGATGAACACTGATTGTTCTGTTGCTACTGCAGAGTATGCGCCTTGCTCCTCGTATCTCATGGTGTGATTACTTTAACTCCGTTTATTGATTTAATTAGAGGTATCCAACATGACCTATGCTCATCACGCTCCACATTGTACAGCGCCAGTTTCATGTCATCGTTTTTATCATCGGGATTACCTGGTCTTACTACACATTGGCTGATAGCCTTAGCTCCTCCTGCCTTACCGGTGCTCTCATCATAAGCCCAAAACTCAATCATGAAGGTGTTTCCTTCCTTGCTTTGGGCTCTTGCTATTGTGGCTGCTTGGTATACGTCCATGGGTAGTACTAGTCTTTATACAATACTAGCCATGCTCTATGCTATGGAAAAGGACAAGGGCAGTACCAACAGCACTCCATGACCAGTGATCGACACTCCACCGAGGTCACCCCGTCCCATAACGGGAATCATATCTCTCAAGGGGAGGGGTCGAACGTGCGCACACTTCCCCGAGAGAGCGGGGCGGTATAAATCGTGACTAAGTGTTTTGAGTGATGGGTTTTGACAAGGTATTTACCTGTCCTGCAGTGGGTTATGTGTTTTGATTTTTTGAAAATGCTGTTAAAAGGAGGTTACAGACAAATGACTTTTATGAAACAGGGTAGTTATTACCTATTTAGTAGTAGGATGGGAAAGTGAAATCCTATAAAAAGAAGTTTGGAGCAAAAAAAGAAACCCCAAGCGGTTGCAGTGCTTGGGGTTTTGTTTAATGTGATATGTCAAGTAAAACAATAAACAGGGTAAAATTATGAATTGCAAAGTATAAGTGGCCCTATTTACTCAAATATCTCGGGATCATCAAAGCGGAGTTCTGTTTTGCGGTGCTCAGCTGCTTCTAGCCATTGGGGACGGCAGAGCCAGTACTTAAAGGCATCACTCATGTTGGTGGAAAGCCAAATGAGTTTTTCCCGGTTGTCCTTGTATTTCTTTTCTGAGGTTTTGTCTTTTTGAATGGAGACTGAACCATCCCTGTCTTTTGAAATAATAACCTGAGCCTGCTCCATGCTGCTCAGCATTACCTTGCATTCATATTTATCTATAAGGAGCTGGGGTAGATCTGGGTTGGTGCCTTTCATCATTTGTAGAGCAAGATCAAACTCCTGAGAGTGGGTGATATTGCCTTGATTTCTGCTCATTAGATTTACCTTCCAGCCTGTAGGCCTGCCATCTCTGGTAAACTCAATTGCTCTTTTTATCTGGGAGGCAAAGTCTTTCTTAGATTTTGAGTAGTTATTGGCTGATCTATCATAGTATAGATCTAATTCCTTTTCTACCTGGGGCTCAAAAAAGGTGACAAATTTTTCTGCCAAGTCTTCTATCCACTCTGGGCTTACTGTATAAAACTGCTTGAGGGCTCTAGCCTTTGAACCTATGGTTTGCCCTATCACCAAGCTCATCATGTTACCAGTATCCAAACCAGCTTCTAATCTAAAATAGGGGTCTGCATGCCTTAGGCCTGATGAACTCTCTACCACATGACCAATGTCCATATCATCATAGTGGCTTTCATAAATGTAGCCATCTGTATACAGGCAGTTTTCTGATAGTCCAGGATAAAAGAGGGATGTTTTTGGTGGCTTGGGTTTATTAGATAGTACTGAGGTGGAAAACTCTTCTGAGCCCAAGGCTGCCAATGAATCTACAAAGAAATCAAGAGTAAGGATATCTACATTGATAAATGAGCTGGCCACATAAAAAAAGTAGCTCTTTTTTCTGATTTTATTGTATCTCTCCATCCATCTTTCTAAGTTCTTTTCTGCCAAAAGGGTGCTTTTGCCTTCTGCTTCTAAGTTTTGGATTTCTATCCGGATGTCATTCACCTCATAGGCTACTTCCAAAATGAGCTTGATCTGTTCAGGATCCATGTATTTTACCATGTCCATCATCCAATCATGCTCACCATGACTTGGGTTGGCCATATCACTGGTAAAGGTGTGGCCCAAATAGTAGGGAGATCTGGAAAACCTCACAAAATCACCACCCCTACTGGCTGGGGTAAGCTTATCCAGTTTCTTTTTGTCCAGGTACTTTCCTTCATCACCAAATACATGCTGGTAACTATCTCCTGCACCTACTGATGGCCTATCCTGACTGATAAACTTAAAGATGCAGCCATTGTAAATGCTAATGGTATGTACAAACTCATGTATGGGCTTGTAGGGCTTCTTAAAATGTGCTGGAGGCCTTTTGTTTACCACATAATGAATACCCTCTATCCAGCCTTTCCGGTTCCAACCTTCTAATAGGGCTGGCACCACATTCTTTATAAGGTTCATATAGGTATCTGCAGTAAGGGCAAACTGTGCCCCAGGCATGTCATAGCATATTTCCATGCTCCTTTCTGCCATTATATCTGTGGTTTTGGCACCACCTCTACCTACTATCAGGTACAGAAACTGTGAGCCCACCATATCTACCACCTGCTTTAGCCAACTGGCAAATCTGTGCTCTACCCGGTCACTTTCCTTTATCTGTCTCATTGTAGGTATTCAGAATTAGTTCAGGGGCTTCTATACCAGCATCTACCTTAATGCGTTTTTTGTCTGCTTCTGTTACAAACTCCCAATCATCAATGATTTTAGCCAGATCTCTTCTGTTTACCTTATCCTGTGAAAGCAGTCTAGGGTCTTGAGTGTACACCTTAACCGGTCTTTTGAATAGCTCTTCAGGGAATTTGGATTCTTGTGGCCTGTACTTAGTTCTGGCATCCATCTCACTAAGCAGTATTTTATGAGCTGTTTCATAATCCTTAATGCAGGTAGCAGAGTTGATAGTAGCTAAATACAACTGGTGCAGCTCATCAGCATAGTAGTTTCCCCAAGCCTCTAGCTTTACATCTTTTACTATGTAAAAAAAGTTGATGGCATCTGCATAAAAGTTGCCTGCCTGATATTCTGAAATTTCACCAGGATAAGCATTCACCAAGTACTTTACTATAAATTTTTTTGACTTTTTGCCCGGTTCATCATTGCACTGGCCAGTCATAAGCTGCTGCACCTGCTTTAGCACCTGTAGGTAAAAGGCCTGATCTTGTGTAAGGCCTTCATTAGATCCACTCTCAATGTATTGCTTAATGAGCTCAGGATTGATGTTTTCCAAACTTTCAGCCATTACAATTCACCATTTAGGAGCTTATTCCGGTTTATTTGAAATTCTCTGGCTGCCACTATCTGCATATGTTGCTTGGCAGCAGCAGGATCACCAATAGCCAAACCAGCAATGCCCATGGCTATTTTGCCCTCTACCAGCAGTATTCCTCTATCATAGTGGTATCTGATGGTAGAATCTGGGTCATCCCATTGTTTTTTAAAAGCTCTTACATCTGTATTCAGAAAAATGGCAATTTCTCTAGGGCCATATCCAGCCCCAGCCAATTGCTCTATGGTTTGCTCATCAGTAAGTTCTATTTCTGGTAAATCATCCATATTGCTAATAAAAGCAAGGGATAGGGGAGGGAAAAGGACTTAATGAGTAGGGAATAAGGAGTAGGGAGTGTATCATTTTGTTGGCTTCAACAAAATGATACAGTTATCTGTACTTGACAAATTGGGGAGGAGTGGCAATATTTGTTTCCAGATTTGAATTATTTGTGAACCAGTTTATCCAGTTACTCTTGGCACTTTTGTTCTTGACAACAGATTACAACATGGAGCAATCCAAATTAGATTTACTGGAATTAAAGATATGGACCGGCATAGGGGTGAAAGTCCCTCAGCTTTTTCTATTGCTCCGCAATGGATCTGTTGTCAGTGACCGGTCCTCTTTATTAATCACTAATACTTTTCAAAATGACAACAGAGAAAAGCGATTCCCCAAAAACCAAGCAACTAAGCCCTGTAGATCAGGCCTTGCTTACTGAACTGAAAGAGCTCACCATAAGCTCAGAAACCATAAGGCTATTAGGCTTTATGCAAGAACTGGAACCGGGCAAGGTTGCCAGAAACATCACCCACAATATTTGTGAACTAGCTATGCTCACAGAAAACCAAACAGGTAGTGGATTTACCAATATGGAGGTGGTTACCTATCTCAGATTACAGCTTTTTCTTATGAGTTGGCAGGAGGATATTGACCAGGAATAGGTATAGTGTAAAAGTAAATAGCCCCAATTATGGGGCTATTTTTTTACTCTTTAAAATCTAAAGCCTTGATAAGGCCTACAATCTGCTCTAGTTCCCATTCCCGGTACATCAGCTTCTCTCTCCTGCTTTTTTGTAGTTCTGGCAGGGTGTTTTCCTTTAGCTTTTTTCTAAAGTCATTTATAGACTTCTCAGTGGCTCTTTTCTTTTTGAGCAGCTGCATACTGGTGAGTTTTTCCAGCTCCTTTTTGGCCAATAGCTTTTTAAAGATGGGATGCTCCCCCAATATTTCATTATGCTGCTTGTAATATTCCAATTCAGCATATATCTGCCTGTTTTCTTTAAAACCAGTAACCACCTGCAGGACTGTATCCTGTAGGTGGTCATATTTTTGATCTTCTAACTGGTGCCTGCCTTCTCTGTATTCTTCCCAGCAGGTAAATTTTAGAGTAACCAGCTGCTGTAGCTCTGGTGGGCAGTTTCTGTCTCTCAAAAAAGGAAACTCATCTCTGAGTTTTACTCCTGTTCTTGTGGCTTCTCTGCTTTTTTTTTCTGGGCAGCCAAGTGAGAGTCATAAGCTCTTAATGCTCCTACCAAGTCAGCCTTGCTTTTTCCTGCAGGTGCAAATTCTTCTGGTAGTGCCCCAGCTTCTTTTCTTATGTCATTCCACTTCATAGAGTCAAAGCGGTCTTTTTCAGCTGTATCTTCATCAGATTCATCTACACCTGTACCCACTTTTCCTTGTCCTACAAGCTCCAAAACTTTTCCAGTTTCTTGGGTATCAACATTTTCTTTTTTAGCATCAATTCTTTCAGCTAATAGAGAGTTCATTTGACCTGCTGGTATGCCAGCCAGTTTGCACAATTCATAATGAACTTGATTGCGGTTGGCCTCAGTATCATGCAAACGGGCAAAGCCAGCTGCAAGGGCCATATTTCTTCCCGGTAGGGATTGATAAAGAACCACACCACCAGATAGTGAGCGGTCTGTTTGAAGATAATTTTGTACTTTTTCCTTAGTCTGAGACATAGCTATGTATTTTAAAGCTAATATGCTATGAATAAAATAGGGCTAAAAGGACAGGGGAGAGTAGGGAGTAGGATTATGGAAATAGAGTACTAATGGATAAGAGAAGTGAAGATATTGTGGGCAGACTGGTGATCTGTGGAATTATATTGGTGCTTTATGGGTTGTACAAGCTAGTTCAATATTTAGTGAACTAATCTATTTCCTGTGTCCTGTAGGAAGCTCCAAATTCTTTTTAGAACCAGTAGAGTCCTGTTGATTATCTATTGTATTTAGTAATACAAGGGTTAGTAAGCATATCATCACATACACAATGAAAATTGTGGAAAGATGCTTTTCAATAAAGTTGAAAATTGATTTCATAGGCTCAAAAATAAAAAAAGCCCCACAATACTGAGGGGCTTTCCTTGACTTGAAATCCTTTACCTACATCAGGACCTCGATAATTCTATAAAATTAAAACCTGCTCCAGCATTTTTAAATGCAGTGAAGGTGATAGAAGCCCCCTCAGCTGCTGTCCAGGTTACTCCATCTTTCAATTGGAAGTCATTACCACTTGGTATGGTAGAAGCATTGGCTCCACCAGTTCCCAATAGGGTGTATGATTCTCCATGCACAGCATCATCCAATGTGGTGATTTCTGTAGCAGCTGTGTTTTCACTCAGCTGATACTGACCTGATCCTTCAGATACTGATGGGCTGGTATCATCATCAGCTATTGTAGCCAATGGTGCAGAGTAGGTATGTGTACCACTATACTTACCTGGAGGAAGTGAAGTTCTACCCACACCAGCAAGATTCAGCATAGTCTTCTTGGCTGTAGAATCATCTTGGCCTTGTGGCACTATCTGCAATGGGTGGCAGGGTGTACCCAACACTTTGTCATAATCAGAACCACACTCATGCACTACTGCAATTATGTTTTGGTTCAGATTGTTTACCACCCACTCATTAAGCTCTAATGAATCACCAGGATGCTCCATTGCCAAGGCATGAATCAAACCTCTTGCATCAGTTTCCCCTTCAGTAGTGTATCCGGGTGCTGTCTTGTCAATGGTTCCATAAAACCTTGTAGCATACTTACCAGGCTTACATTGGATGTTTTGAGGAATCAAAACTCCTTTTTCATCCCTCTCTAGTGATGATTGCACTATCTCATCCAATTTATAGAAAGTAACCATGTCTTTCTTATTCTTGGGAGCTCCACCACCTACTGTTTTGAAAACATCTACAGCAATGTAGCCTGCCATAGCATAACTCACACCTTCAGCTCCAAGCTGTATTCCGGTTATAGCCAAATCATGCACACCTACTGCCACAAGGGCCAGCATTACTATACTGAAGAGACCATAATTTTTTAAAAACTTTTTCATGATATTATTCTTGTTTTTGATTGATAAAACCCTGACTGCCTAAGCAGCCAGGGAATGATCAGGATTATTAGCCTCTATTAGTTTCAATGAACTTACCACCTTGGTAAATCACATCTACAAACACTCCTGTAGTAAGGGTGATACCAGCAGATAGCCTGCTAAACTTACCAGTCTTAGCAATGGTAGTTGCATTAGGGTTATCAGATCCACCTTCAAGTCTGTAAGTCATGCCTTCCTCTGCATTGGTAATATCAGTGATGGCAGTAGCCCCAGTATTGGTACCGGTAATAAAGCGGGTTCCATCAGCTGCATCAGCTGTAGTAGCATCAGGAGCAAGGATTACAAACTCCTCTATGCGGATATCCTCATTTCTGTAGATCTCTACAAACTTACCATCACTTGGTCTCTTGTATAGCTTGATCATGGTCTTACTATTCAAGGTAACTGAGCCTGTAAGGTCAAAGTTCCCACTATTAGCAATAGTGCTTGCATTGGTGTCACTTCCACCATATAGGTAGTAGTACTTTCCATTTTCAGCATCATCAATGTTGGTGATAGCTGTGGCTCCTGTATTTGCAGCAGTAATCAATACATTATGATACTGAGCAGAAGGAGTAGCATCATCAGCAGCCATTGGCACTTTTACATCAGTAAGTAGCTCCACATCATTACACCAGAAAATTTGGTTATTGTAGTCCACTGGAGTACCAGCATCCCACTGCATTCCAAACACATCCACATGAGCTCCCATTTTATAATCTCCAAGAATGAAGATTTGTCTCTTCAGGTACTCAATAGTAAGAAGTGCTTTTTCTCTTGGCACATTTTCCAAAATTTTGATGTTGTCATCAGGAGTAATGTAGTGGAAGTTTGTTCCTTCCAGGTAATCCACCTTTTTCAGTTGGATATTTGGGAAACCATCTACTGACATATCACCTTCCTTATAGGTAGGGTATGTACCTTCCAATAGTTTCTTTTTCTCAATGTACCATCTCAAGTGAGTTGGAGACATACCATAATCCAATCCTGGCATTGTTCTCTTCTCCTCAGGAAGCTTCTCACACATGCTTTTCACATAGTCCACTATATTAGATGGAGTAGGAGTTCCCAAGTTTTTGAATGGGTTAAAAGTCTTGTACATGTTGTCAATTACCAGCTTCAAAAATCCATTAGAACGGAAAATGAAAGACTGAGCCTCAGTACGGTCTACATCAGGATTGTAAACACCTTTTACAATTACTTGATCATCCTCCTTGCGGGCTTGCTTCAATAAGTGCTCCCAAAGCATTCTTACCAAACTCATTTTGTTTGGCTGAGAACCTTCTTTATTGAAACGGTTCATCCAGGATGTTTCAATTTGCTGCAACTCATACCCTTCAAACTGGATATCAATTTGTACTGGATATACTTTACCTTCTAGTGGAATGAACTTTTGTTTGTTTTTAGGCAACCAGTTCTTTTTTCTTCCCTGAGTGATTTCCTGAGTAAGGATACCTACATAACCAATTCTATCATCTACACCAGATATTACCTCCCAGTTGCTAGGAATACCTCTATAGTCTTGCATAATGTCAAGCACTTCTTGGCGGTCTTCTCTCCAGTAGGCTTCAAAATCCTGATTGATACGGGCAATGTTTGCAGCATCCCAGTTGGTTGCAGCAGAAATCAAACTTGGATCAGCACCAGGTGCAGTAGCAGCTTTTAGCCTTTGGTTCCAAGGTCTATCAGCAGTAAGGGCATCATAACTTTTGCCAGAGGCAAAAAGGTGAGTGGCAGAATGTACTAATGACATTTTTCCTTTAGGGTTAGTTAATAATTCAGGCTTGTCATGCTCAGGTAGATTGGATAGAGCATCAATTTCTTCCTGCTGCTTGGTGAATTTGGCTTGCAATTCTGCAATCACTTCATCAGTTGACTTTTCAGCTTTAGGTGAAGCACTATTGCCACCTTTGTTGCTGTTGTCAGCTTCAGCACCAGTAGCTGGGGCATCAGCAGCTGCTTCTTTCTCTCCTAAAAGAGCTTTTAGCTTTGCTTTGGTTTGATCTCTCTCACCTTCAAGTTTTGCAACTTGTTCAAACTCTTCATTGGCAGCTTTTTCAAAGTTGTCAAATAGAGCTGGGTCTCCAAGGGCTTCAATAAGCTCCTCCTTTTGCTCTTTAGAAAAGGAGAGCTTTCCTTCTTGTTGAGGCAAAGCCTTCATCCCAAACAGGGACATGACCATTGCCTTCACTTCTTTCCAATTTTTCATTTTTGGATCGGGGGGTTTTAATTAAACATTAGCCTTCAATGCTATTTTTAGCATGTGTTTTTTATCATTTGCCAGTTCTCTCACTTTTTCCTGAGCTGCCTGCATATTTCCTTTGCTATCTGCTAAGCCTACTGCAATGGCATCATCAGTAAAAAACATTTTGCCAGTAAGCACACCTACTTCATCAGCTTTTAGCTTATTGCCCCTTTGGGCTTTTACAGCATTTTGGAAATTTTTGGCAAGAGGGGAGAGCATTTCTTCCTGTATCATTTCATACTTGCCTTCCAGTAATAATTCAAAGGCCTTATTCTTATGAGTAGATTCAGGAGCATATACAGTATGGAACTTTACACCCTCAGCTTCCAGCTTGGGTCTTATATCTGCCAGAGAAATCATTACTCCTATGGAGCCAAAGGCAGCAGAAATATTATTGGAAGCCATAATATGATCAGTGTGGCTGGCCACATAATACATGGCACTGGCACAAGTATCACAAAGAGCCACCACTGGTTTTGTTCTGGCATTGAGCACATCAGTATAGGGTGAAATAGCATTTACAGCTCCACCACCTGAATCACCAATCAATACTGCTCCTACTACTTTAGGATTGGCCAAAGCCATTTTCATATAAGCAGCTATTTCTTCAGCACCATAATCACAGTAGCTACCATATTTGGTAAAGGCACCTATTACTTCAATTACTGCCACAGCATTGTTTGGCAATGCATCCGGGTTTTTAAAGTCATGCATGTACCTGTTGCCAGATTCATCCATATAGGTAAGCACAGATTTTGGAGAAGCATCCAGAGATACATCTAAGGCATTAGGCCTTTTGTCCAAAAATTGCTGAATGACATGGGTGTAATTAAATACAGACTCATAATGGATGGCCCATTGTGAGTTTAAGATTGAATGATAAAGCTTGTTGAGTTCCACCTGTAAGAATTTACTTCAAGAATAGAAGTATGGGGTGGATGTGAAAAGGACAGATTACAAAGGCATTTTAGCCTGTAAATAGTGGTTTTGTAATTGCAAACAGTATTTTATTGGTCTATTGTTTTGTTAATCAGTTGTTTAACCTATAAAAAACGCTTATTTTTTATGTCCGCGAATTTGCCAATTATTTTAATTTCCTGTCTATCAATAACTTACCTCCTGATTTTTTTTCCCTTAGGTAAAGGGAGTCATTTACTTTTTCGTAAACCGACTTTTTGAGTGGAAATTTATGTCTCTGGTACATTTTCATGAGCCTGTCATAGTTGTACTCAGTGTCCTGCAGGTGGTATACTTTTATGATATCTTCAATGGCCTGTTTTAGCCCACCTCTTTTTTGGCCTGCAACTCTACCAGCAATGTATGAGATGCATGAGTTTTCAAATTCTATTTGATAAAGCTCATTTATTAACTCCACAGCTTGTGGATCCACTTTCAGTTCACCAGTCCTTCCATCAGCATACAGTTTCTTTCTGTGATCTCTTTTTGGTATGGATACAGTAAGGGCAAAACCCTTTTGAGGTTTCTTGATACCAGGATAGTCAGCTTTCTCCAAAATCACTCTTATGATTTTGCCATGCAAAGAGCGCATGCTTATTTTTATTACTCTATGCCTGTATATTTCATCAGAATATACTTCTGACTTAAGGGTGTAAAATAGGTATTGAGCCAAGTGAGGCTTGAAGGGGAAGGTGAGGAGCTGCTGGTTTTCACTCATGGCACTAAATTAAAATTTCCAAATTGGCAATAGATGTTTCTTTATTGGAAGTTTTTCACAGGTTTTACAACCATAATTTTTTGGCAAGCAATATGGCCAACCATAGTCCTAATGCTAAAACTACCCACCACCACTGAAAGGTCCATTTAGTTTTTTCATCAATGGTTTCTACACCCTGCTTCTCACTTTCTGTAATGGTAAGTTTTGTAGCTGCCCTTTCTGGCACTTTCACCTCCAGCTTTGGTGTGCCTGTAGCCTTATCAGTGTATTGCTTTGCTTCCACACCACTTACAGGGTCTTTCCACCTAGTGGTATCAGGAGCAAAGGGAGGTATCACTTCACCCGGTTCCACATCTATAGGATCCAGTGTGGCTTTTAGCTCAGGCACTTTTATAGTTTCAGTGATTTCCTTCTTTTCAGTTTCAGTCCATTGCTTTTCACTTTTCTTTTTATGGCTGGCACAGCCAATAAGAAAAGGCATTAGTAAAATGAGAAGCTTTTTCATTGCCCAGCTTTTTTCCAGTTATCTGTCCATCTGTTTCTATGAGGTTTACCAGGTCTCCAGGCTTTTATGTAATAATGCCAAGCAGCTTCTTCAGTAGTGGGTATTGATCCGGGTAATGTCCAAAGCAATAACCGGGCAAAGCAAGCAGCCAGCAAATCATTGTGCTGCAGCTGAAAGTGAACATCAGTTTTGTTGGTAGTGCCTATTAGATTCATACAAATCTCCTGAGCCATAATAGCTGTAGAAGGATGATTGAGCACACCAGTTACACCACCACCAGCTTCAAACTGCCAAAAACCATTAGCAGGGCCACCATTGTGCTGTACCCTAGCTTCAAAACCACTTTCTTGATAGCCAATAGCCAACATCATTCTTTCTACACCAATAGTGAGAAATTGGGGCCCCATAAACTCTATAGCCTCACACACTAAATCTTTTGCTTGCTGATGGGTCATTAGATTCAGATTTTACTTGCCTGATTTTCTATCATAATCCTGAACTGTGGAAGACTGGAGAAATCCACCCTTTCTTTTGGCCCATTGCAATACCAATTCAGGAACTGCACCTACCACCAGATAAATCAGATCATTTAAGGTAACCTCTCCTGAAAAGAGACTTACAGCATTATCCCAATTCAAATGAATAGCAATACTAATGGCAATAGACAGGGCTAGTGACATCAAAATTTTCTTCCAGGTATCTTGCAGGAAGAATACTAAGTTGAATTTCTCAGGACTAGCCTCACTATCTTTATTCCTTTTCAGGATGTCATATATCTGGGCTATTAAGAACCCTAGCAAAGTGTTTACTAAATACATAGCTGCTGATTTAATTGTTTATTTTATGGCAATTACAGAAAAAGCAATGGAGCTGAATAGGTCACAAAAAAGAGGCTACTAGGCCTCTTCAATTCTCACATTATGCCAAACACTTTCCTTTTTCTATGCTTCTGCTATTTCCTTAGCTTCTCTATTTATAATTAATCTTTAATTCTACTGAATAACTGTGTCTCGCTCTGGGTGAAAATCCGACCAAAACAATGGCGAAAAACCTCCGTAGTTAAAATTTGGGTATTCTTCTAAAACAGGCTCTGTATAGGCATTAAATAGCAAGAAGTCTCCCTCTTGTACGTCCTTATATATTCCCATGTCTTTACGGGTGGCAAACCTGTTTATTTGCACATCACTAACATCCCTCTCTATAATCATTTTACTTAAAGTTAAAGACTCACAGTCATAAACAGTCTCACGCATAATGTTATAGGTGCCCTCACCCATAAAGTTCTGGACTATAACCGCACTATCCTGACTTGTACATTGAAAGGCAATACACATAAACATTCCAACTAAAAAAACTACACCCTTTTTCATATTTGGTTATAATTAATTTTTTTCACTACATATTCAATCCCATGCCCTTCACTTCATAATCAGTGCCTTCTACCAGCCTAAAGTCATAAGGGGGATTTACATCCGAATCAGGGCCATAATACAATATATTCCAGTAGTCTTGCCAATATTCATCAGCTCCAGGTTCTACACCGTGATGTTTAGTTGTACACTTATATACTACTGTTCTGTATGCAGAATCTAAATGTGAGTGATTAATTAATTGCCTGTAAGGCACTACATCACCGACTCTGAAGTACATAGGGTCACCATCGTAATAACACCCCTCACAGTTGTGGCTCTGTGGTCCCTTTATCGCAGTCCAATGATAGAATCTATGTGGGTCAAATTCATGATTTCCAAAAGCATTTATAAAATTTGGAGACGAAATAGTATCTACCCTACTACCTCCTATTACAGTCACATTCTCTATTGTGTTGGCTGATGATTGTAAGGTTTTATCAAAAGTCATTCGTTCTACTATAATCGGGTTTATAGTATTGGCGGAATAAATAGCTACACCGCCTGTTGTATCAAAACCAACTTTAAAACTGTCTAAGTCATATCCAATCTCGCCAAAATAAAGGTCAGATATTTTTATAGGGGTTATTGAATCACCGCTAGAATGTATATAAGCTCCGCTGTGACCTCTGCCTTTCCAGTATAGGTTGTTCCTAACATAATTTGTATCTCCATTGACTGGTGCTTCTCCAGCGTTAAAATAAAGGAATAAGCCTAACTCAGCGAATCCCATTGCTATGTTATTCTCACTCGTATTGCCTCCATTGGGATAACTATGCTGCTCAGCGTTACTTTGGTTAAATTGAAAAGAGTTAGATATAGAGAGTCCAGTAAATGTTACATTGTTCCGTAGAATGTTACCTCCATTAAGCCTTTGACATTGCGTTTCGCTTCCATTAGCTATGAAGAGATTATTCTCTACGATGGTGTTTGAGATTAGCTGCTGCGGTGGCGCTTTTGTGTTTCCCAAATATAAGCCTTCATTTATGCAGTTTTTAACCAGGTTATTATGGATGTGGTTACTATCTGGATTTCCAATACCATTATCTTGTTTTATATTGAACCCTGTGGTAAACGCCCCATCAATTTCTACGTGGTCAATCTCTACTTTAGACCACTCTCCGCCAACCGCAAAGGCGTGTATACCGTTCATCCACATATTGTTTGCGTAAAAGCCAAACTGTCGCGCTTGATAAGAACTATCCACATCGCCTCTGTAGTTTATATTACCTGTTCTATTTTCTGCTGAATACTCCCCTGTAAATCTCACAGCATAAGCATTTATGAAACCAAACCCTTGTGCAGATTCTACCTGACCAAGCCAATTAGTTACTGTCAATCTTCGTGAAGCAAAATCACCTTGAGCAATATCAAGATTCATGGCAATACCCCTCCAAAATCCACCCCTTATCTTTATCTGACTGCCACTTGCAACTGTATCAGGTAGGGAGTTGGCCGCCATATAATAAATTTGGTTACTTGCATTGGTTGGCTGTACTATCAATAAGTCTCCTATTTCTACGTCATAGTATTTTGCAGCTAAATCGGCATCTGCTTTTACATTACTATCCCACTTACCTGTAAGATTATCTATATCTACCCTCAGGGTTTTGAATTCAGAACCGTTAAAGACACTTAAATCGTAAGATTCTTTAAGCTCGTAGTCAAACGATGTCATGGTGAATAATGAATCATTGGAAACTCTAAACCAATAATTGTCCGCAAAAGAATATCCGTCAACCAAATCATATCCAGCAGGAACATCCCCTAAATATGTTCCCGCATACCAGTTTTCCTCTACGCTATACTCTGCATCATATTCAGGAGGGGTAGGGATAACTGCTGTGGGGGTATAGTTGTAGTAAAAAATAACATAATCTATACCGACATAGTTAGCAATACAGCGAATGCGCAGAACATCTCCAGCATCAAGGGAAATCTTAACACCTATTAGTTCATAACTACTCGCTTGAAAACTTTCCGATTCTGTAGAGTCAACACCATTCACAATATTCCTTACGATAGTGCCTGCGTTTGGAGCTTGAATCATATACGCAATAGAATCTACTGGAAAATTTACGGTGGTTTCTATATAATTAGCTGGGGAGGTGTTTAAATTACCGATTACGGTGTCATTAGACAACCCCGACCCGCTATACTTTATGCCCGTAATCGTTTCAAAATGTTCGGCTTCAATAAACACTGAGTCAACAACGGGCGGAATCACCCCACCCGTATCGATATTCCAGGAGCTGTACTCGTATTGCCCAAAAGTGATGAACGAAAAAGCAATTAATATGAAAGTAAAAATCTTACTCATTGCTAATAGAGAATAAACTATTACCTGATCCATCTTCCCCTTCGTACATCATCACCCTTGTCTGGACACCCTCTGACGTGGATTCCAGTAACATACCTCCAGTACCAGCAGCGGAATTGTTTATCTTTACATTACTACCGGCTAAAATCTCCAGATCACCACCGTAGCGAGCTTGAATGATTATCCTAGTGTTAACATCAAAACCTAGATTATCATTAATCGTTATTATGTTTCCACCACCTTCAGATCGAAGCGTTCGCCAACCATCGGATAAATCTAAGTTTCGTGTGGTGGTGACGTCTTTTGGTATAAAGTCCAGTTTTTTTATGTAGCTGTGCAAAAATGTAATACTGTCTTGCAGGAACTGAACATTAGCAATGCTAAACACTTGTCCTGTGTCTATTTTTGCACCTATCTCAACTCCTATTGAATCAACTACAAACTGCTTGATGCTGTCTACATAGAGCTCACTAATGACATCCCCATATACGTTATCAATACTCACCTTCCCAAACAAAGTGTCTGATGTAATATTTGCTGGAAACTCAACGTCTCCACTTGGGTAGAATTTAGTGTTTAATGGGTTTAGATATTGTGAAACATCCTTGTTTGTACCAAGTGGGCATATGTACATATAATCAACATTTGCATTTGTTCCCGAAATCCCAAACTCACCGCCTTTATAGCTCACCCCGCTATCGGCTGTATTATACCATCCAATTCTTCTAGGCCACACCCCTGATACAACACTCATAACTGTGGTGTAATACCCTCCATTTATATTGGTAGGAGTTGTGCTTCCCTGAGTTAGTCTTCCTGTAAATGTGTAATTACCATCCCCAATTTGAGGACCCGTATTTCTAAGGTTGTCAGATGCGTTTTTGTCCCATCCGTTAAAGGCGGGTTCATTCCCTGTAATAATGAAATCTGATGCACCATCTTCTTGCGGTGTACATTTTAATATTAAGTACCCTTTACCAGTGACATATACAACATTGTTGTTGATATACGGATCACTAACTACACTAAGACTTCCCTTGTTAGAAACTGTTCCTAAGAAGTATCCGTTCACTATTTCAGGAACTACCACCTTTTGATTATGAACGCTATCATGAGCGTCAATAAATAAGATATATGAGTTGTTCTCCTTAGAAAGATATACACTTGTAAAGTTGGGGTTAGTTTCAGGGTCAAAAAATGAGAAGTACCCTTTTAGCTCAATTAGTGGGTTTTCTTCAGTGTCATATCTACTAATAGCCCTTGGATAACTCTTTTTGCTGGTAGCAATTTGCCAATATTGCTCATTTTCCCTACCTCTTATTGAGGGTTTCGTTTGGCCGCTAGTAAAGGCAAATCCTTCCGCCATGCCCACAATCCTTTCACCACTGGTTTTCTTAGCTATCTGAATATATCTATTGGCTGGTTTAGTCGTGTCAGGGCTATTTGCTTTGGTGAAATTAAACTCTGTTCCCGTTAGTGTGGTTATGTTTTCAACATTAGCAAAATCATATCCATTTAATGTGTCAACATCAGGTAAGTATGCCAATATACTATCAGTGTTAGTTGCGCTTAGATATTGAGCTTGATTGATTCCGAATAAATCAATGAACCACGGGCTGTAAAAATTAAAAGTGTAATCCCATTCCGAGCTGCCAGATGCATCGTAAGTTACCACTGAACTAACACCTACTAATGAATCTGCATTGGTAGGTGTGAATGGTGTATCCGTGGGTATGTATCTGAGGTCTACTATATCATAGTTACTCACCACTTTTATTCTTTCCCCATACCACGTCCCGTCATTTGCAATTTCCTTTCCGTCAATCAGGAATTTATTGACAACATTCTTATGTACGGGAAACAATTGATTGAAAGACCTTGACCCCCAATACACCGCGCCTGTATTAGTTCCCCCTGATTGATGCACCAATAATCCATCTGCTGAAGCTGACCTATCTAAAGTAAATCCGTTTCCGTCATTAAAAGTCTTAGAATACAGTACCAATGTGGTGTTGTCAGGGACATCAACAATATACCATTCATGTGTACCGTCAGAGTATACAGAACCAATATCGCTATAGTCTTTAGTATGGGTGGGCGTTGGAGCTCTTAACGTAATTACTGATAACAGGAATCCATGATTTCCAGAAGTTGTACCGAACTCATCAAACCAAATCGGAGCAACGTTATCTGAGAATGAAGCCGCCCAATCTGCTGCATTAAAACTAGCAACTGTTAGCTCTGTTGTTTTGTCCAAAAACTTGACACCCGTATAATTAGGAGATACATTAACTCCCACTTCTTGCCATCTATGAACTAAATCTGTGGTAGTGTTGAAGGGGGTTCTTATATACAGATTTCCAGATATTCTACTTGCGCTAATTAACCCTTTCTCACTTCCCGGGTTAGCTTCTAAAGCTTCAATCCTAGCTAAGTGGGCGGCAGCGGTGTCATTTAGGGCGGTGTCATCATAAGAAGCGCCTGAGCCCAGGTCATTACTATCTCTTATTTCTTTCCCATCAGGAAGAATGAGGCCTGTGTTGAGTTCCAGATCTGTTGTGGCTCTAATTATACCATTGGGGGCATTGAGGCTTACATTCTCACTGGTAGATGTAATGGCTACATCATTTTGTCCTGAAAAGCCAAGCTCAAATTGAGAGTAGATGGAGAAATCATCTTTACTATAAATGTCAGCTCCTGAGGGGAGGGTGTCATTTATAGCAATGGTTTGTGCAAGAGATTGAATTTCATTGGTAGGATCTGCATCAGCATCATCTGCAGATATGTTTCCCAACTTTACTTGCATTACCCAATAGAGCAGACTATCTGCTGGCATAATGTAGTTGGTGGTTTTGAAATAGCTTTCAAAATCTGCTGTGTCCAGAAATAGAGCTACATCATAAAAGTTTTGCTCCCTCATTTTCTTTTCTGGAGGAGAATTGCCCTCTTGTGCAAATGCTTGGCTTCCTAAAATAAGGCAGATGGTGAAGGCTAAAATTTTTATTGTATTCATTATTTATTGGGGTATTCTGGTAATTACTATTTCATTTCCATCATATTGGGTGTGGGGGAAGGTGATGGTGGTATCTGAAAAGGCTTTTGCCATCATGGCTCCTACCATTCTTTCTCCATTTACAAATACATCACAGGAGTCAATGTCTATATCTTCCAGTCTGGCATCATCAAATTCATCACTGGTAACCACTGATCTTATTCTGAAGCCTTTGTCCTGCTTATTATTCTGTAAATCTGTGATGTTACTTTTAGCAGTTGCTAAATCAGTTTCTAGCACTACCACTCTTGCAGTAAGGGCTACAATAAGGTCATATAGTGCTTTACCTTGCCTGGCATCCAGCTGGTAGCCGGGATTAGTTTGGTCTAATGCATTGTAAGTGTTTACTGCAGCTGCTGGGATTTTTTCCCAGGCATTATTGATGTACAAGACCCTGTCACTTACTGCCCAGCTATTGATACCATTTAGATTGTAGGTGCCAGCTACCTTTACAATCCAGTAATCTTGATTAGAGGGATTGGCACTTGGGGGTGATCCTGCAGAAGCATCCCAAACTCCTTTTGCTGGGCTTCCATCAAAATCAATAATGGAAGGATCCAACTTTCCATTGGGAAGAATAAGCCCATAGCCTCCTGGCTGATTGGCTGTAGACTTTTGTACATAATCATTTTGAAGGACATTGAGCTGATTGAGATAATCAAAAAGCACTTTTACTGTACGAGCAGAGGCTGCTTTAGTAGTTGATGAAGAGTTAAAATTATCTACCACTTCTACTTGTGCTAATGGCCCCCAATAGCCTTTAGTATGATCTAACCAACCTATAAGCTGACCGGTAGTAGCATTGGTTTTTGCCCAAAGAAGTAAAGGGTTATCTGGCTCAGTGGGACCTATGTGAATGGCTCCTATTTGACCAAGTCTATTGAGTATAAGTTGAAGTATTGGATTCATTTTTTTATCAGGTATCCTTCTTTATATTCAAGTTTGTCTGCTTCAGGGCCATAGGCATCAAAGGTTTTATCAGCATTGAGGGTATAATCAATATTGGTTTCAAACCTTTGTACCAGGTATTGATCAGTATTCACAAAAAATTGGGTGATATAGCCTAAGTTTTGGGCAGGCTTGGTATCTGTCATTTGCCATGAAATGGAGAATCCACTAGTGGTAGAAGAGTTGCCTTCATTCCAAAAGAATTCTAGGCCCTGAGCTACTGATCCGATGGTCCTCATTTTGCCATCAGAGTACACCAGACAGATAATCCACCTATGCTGATCTAGTGCTGCAAACTGATGTGGTAATTCATGATTATCATCAATACCGGGAAACTTGTGGGTAAGGGAATAATTGTAAAGGCTACCATGCTTGGTGCTTTCTTGCTTTCCACCAATGTATTCTAAGCTACCTGAGGTAAAATAGAAGGGCTGCCAGTTGCCAGTGCCTAAAATGGGCATACTGGCAGTAGCTGACTCTTGCACATATCCCATTACCTGATCAGTAGTGGCATAGTATATCTCACAGATGTGAGGAAGGAGTTGTATGTTTTTGGTGAATCCCACATTGCTAAAATGCTATGTGGGTGTGAATGGGAAAAGGACAAGGTGAAAATGCCCTTTGATTTTCCCTCCAGAGAAGGAGGGAAAGGATTTAGGCTACCAGATCCTCTAATTCAGGATGGTTGTATTTTTTATGTGCTAGATGTAGGGCAAAAAGTTCATTCTTCACATCTTCTGGCAAAAATTCTTCTACCAGCAGTACCATGCATTTTACCTGTAGGGCTCTTTGTTCAGCATCAGAAAAATTGGATTCAATTTCTCTTCTTACCAATTCTTGGTATTCAGCTCTTTTTTGTTGCCTTAGCTTATTAGTTATGGGGTTTTTAAGGTCATCACTCATCATTTGTTGCTAGTTTTTAAAGTTGTCAATTTATTGATAGTTTCTGCTGTGATGATTTTGTTTTGATCCAAATTTTGTTTGAGCATTTTTTTGATGGCCCATACAAAGTCTGTTTCTTTCATTTCATCAGTTGTCATTTCAATGTCCATAAGGCCACTGAAAATAGCAGGAAGATCTTCTTTGGTAAGTTGATCAATAGCATAGAGTAGTGCTTCTTTCTTTTCCCTTTCGGTTTTTTGGCGTTTTTTCCATAGTAGCATAATTGCAGCTACAGTGGTACTGGTGATTAGTATTGCTGTGAGATAACTGTGGCCATCAACATATTGTTGCCTTGCCAAAAGTCTATCAATGTTGAACATCATCAAGATTAATAATTCAAGGAGAATAGCAAATACCTGCCAGGGGGTGCTGGATCTGGATAATGTGAATAGTAAGGTAATTGCCACCAAAGCAGGAACTACTAATAATGAAAGCATCCAAGTGAAGGTATCCCAGCTATCAGGATAGTTTACCACCAAGCTATGACCATTGAGATACAGTACTGGACCTGATGGCATGTAAAAATAGAGGGTAGCCAGCAGTGGAACTGCTAAGGCTACCATCCATAATATTACATTCTTTAGTACCATTAAGCTGTAGCTGCTGGTATTTTGATTTTGCATTTATCCGGTTCACCAGCTGCATTGGTAGGTATGGTGTACACCAGTTGATTTTCTTCATTATAGAACTGGGTACCAACCGGTAGTTTTAATAGCATTTCTGCTTCTGCACTGGTACTATTGTTTGATCCTTCTACTTCAAATTGATTATCACCATTACATGATGTATTGAAGTTTCCGTTTCCGCATTCTTGTGACATAATTATAGTTTTTAGTGTTTAAAAATTAGCTAAGCAATATACTGTATTGTAGTGATTTTCTGTACTGCCAAAGCAGGAAAATGGGTGAATGGTAGGTTTTTTTTAGGGAGTAAATATTGTACAAAGTGTGGAAAATACTGTAACTGTGTAACCCTTACTTTTTTGGATAGGTAACATTCTGATATTCAATTTTCTAATAAGTTGAAATGTAACTGTAACCAATGGGGAAATCAGTTTTTTAGAATTGTAACCGGCTTTACTACTCTTATAGAGTTACATTTTTTTTGTAACCAAATAAAAGAGTAACCAAAATATGTAACTGTCCAAATAGCTTATATATAGAACTTTACCCAAGAGGTTACAGAGTTACACTTTTTTTTACAAATATTGACCTAATGAGGGTTGTAAGGGATTGGCGGCCTCAGGAGATGGGAATAGTGGTGGGTTAAAACAAAAAATCCCACCAGGAATTAACCTAGCGGGATTGGCTATGAGGTATGTGATAGATAATCTAAGTATTAAGGGGGATTTGAGAAGTTTGATAAGGGGAGTAGTGAGGGATGATTAAAGCTGGTGACGCAGAACGTAATTTTTCAGCCAGCGTAGAAACCGACATGTGCAGGTACTTTATTCATCTTTTGATGATTACCCAGCATAAAATAAAGCTTAGCAATAGCCGCCCGCGCCTGCTTTCTACTCACAGGAGAAGAAATGGTAACCAGGTAGCTTATTATTTGCGAAGTGCTTATTCTGTCCGCTCCACATTTATGGTAATTCAAAAAGTACTTTGTCATACAGCAATATTGCTCTACTGTGCTTTTCGCCAGCTGCTCAGCTTGCAGGTATTTTCTAAATCTTGTAAGTAATTCATTTGGATTGTACATAGTATAAGGGTTTTAAGGTGTTGGGTTTATCGGGGAGTTATGTTTAATTGCGCCAATGTTTACGCAAGTGTTACGCTTTAGGGCGCGACTAAAACATAACAATGCATAAAAATAATGCTAAGCGAAAGTGCTATAATCAAAGGTCTGTTCTTTCTCGTTAGAGAAAAAATTAATCATTTCCTTTAAGTGGTCTAAGTTCTTAATAGGTAGTTCAGCACCTATATCACCTGTCTTTGGTTTTGATAATCTAACCATTTTACATAGTTTAGTGTCTTTTTGCCAATCTAAGTAAATCTTCTTAGTTAGTTGTTTAGTAATTATGCAATAGCTATAACCGTGTTCAGCTTCATAAACACTATCGCTTTGTACATCTTCGGTAAAACCCAAAGCCATAATTTTGTCGTAATTAATTTTTTCTTGTTCCATTCTATTAAGTTTTGTTATTATTTCCGCACTATTCTTATGCTAAACGTTCCCTACGGGGGCAACTAGGTATGCAACAGGTGGGTTCTGGTAAAGGGGTTTCCCAGCACTCATAACCACACACCACTTTCTCTCTTCTACCTATGCAGCCACATTCTTTTTTCTTGAGGTGAGTAATGGTGTTCATCTTTTATATTCTGTTACAGTCATTGTTTTGCTGGTATCCCGGATGTAGATTCTGCCTTCTTTGATTTCTTTTTTGAGGGCTGCATCATCAGTTCTGGCACTTATGAAGTTGAATACCATCATGCCATCATCACATCTATACCAATAGGGCATCATCATTATTCTTTGGGCTTTTTCCATGTCTACAAAATCCCTAAGGGTTTTGCTCTGGATAAGGACCAGCTCCTGGACTACTGTATGGGGGAAGGTGCTCATGGTATATGCTTTAAATTAAAATGGTAAGTCATCATCATCATCCTGATCTGTAAGGGCCTGCCCTAGCTTGGCTTGTGTTTGCTTAGATGGGGTGAAGGCTGTTCCTTCTCCTTTTTCATCATTGATGGTGGTATCAAAAGCCTTGATGTAAATGTGCTCTTCTGCTTTGCCTTCATGTTTTCTGATGATTCTACCTCCACTGTTTTTTAGTGAAGGTGGATTGAGCTCATATTCATGGTATCTGCAGAAAGCTTTGAGGGCTATGGTAAATTTGTTGGTACTCCACTTGTGCCTGTCTCTAGGGTTGTGATTGAAATAATTATCCATGGCCACACTCTTAGGGATAAGGGTGTCACAGTTTACTGAGCTTTCTGAGAAATACACTTCTGCCCACTCTTTAAATGGATCTGTCATGGCTACTACCAAATTCCTCTTGTGTACATTTTCCATTGGTGGATCTATCTTATCATTATTGAGATAGCACACCAGTGCATGGGCCATGGTATTGAAGAATAGGTCCCACTCATTTTTATCAAAATCCTGAAAGAGGTTTTTGCCAAACTCCAGAGCTGGACTCCAGTCTCTTTCATACTCACCATCTTTATTAAAGTGGTAATAGTCTGAGAATACTGTGTAGAGAATCCTTCTTACTGTGGATGAATCTGTATTTCTAAGGCCAAAGTTGGAGGTGATGGCAATTTTTGGAACTTCCTCAAAGGGCAGCTCATATTGCTTACCATGCTTGGGGTTTACATTCATTTCTCCTGTAAGTGCACTGTAGAAAAAATCAAACTTGAGGTACTGATTAGCATCATCTACCAGTACATAATCTGTATGGCTGGTCACATTTTCCCAGATGTGTGGGTTTTCTGTAAGCCTTGGGTTTCTACCTTCCAGGGTAACATATTTCATAAAGTACCTGATGGCTTTGTAGGCTATGGATTTACCTGATCCACCACTGGACTCACCATCATCACTTATCTTATTATCCATAGCATATACTGCCCATGGCCTGTTGCTATCCTTATACCTGTGCAGAAGGTAGCCCAGTGAGTATAGCTTATTGATAAGGTGCAGCCTTTGCTCATACAGCATATCATCAGATAGCTTAAGGCCATCAGCATGTAGCTTTTCCTGTTCTTTCCAGTAAATTCTGGAGGTATTGATAAGGTACTTGAGGAACAGACAATCTGTTTTATGGATTTTGATATCCAATCTGCCTTTGGCATCATCAAAATACACTTCATAGGGTGGAGTATCCAGCACTTTTACTTTGTGCTTCATTACTTCATCAGCCCACACAAACTTTTTTACCTCTCCTGGCTTGTACTCTTTTATTCCATTTTGATCTACCTCCCATGTGCTTTGCTCAAAAAAGAAGTATTGGCTCTTGCTGGTATAGTCTGTAAAGTCAATTTCTATAAGAGAAAGGTTGCTGAGGGACTGCTCACCTAGCTTGTTTGGTGAATTGTAAAAGGTGTTTCTGATATCCGGATCCACTTTTCTTTCTTCCAGAAACTTGTTTACAAAGTTTTTGATTTCAACCGGGTCAATTTCCTGCACCTGATTGCCTTCTATATGAATATAGATGTAGCCAGTTTTGGTATTGGGCAACCTAAACCTATAGTATCCATTGGCTTCAAGAAAGGTGTAGAGCTGCAGTGGATTGATAGCATAGGTTTTGTACCTCAGTTTTTTGGCAGTGTCATACTTCCACTTTACATCCCACATTCTATAAGGGATGGCCAGCTTTATGAGCTCTCTAAGTTCATAAGACCTGTAGTGCTGCAGAAAATCTCTTACATCCTTACAGGGGTTTCCTCTGTGGTCTCTCTTTTGGGTGAGCTCTTCTGGCAGTTTTACATTATGCAAATCCAAAAACTGCATACACAGCCTGTGGCTTTGCCTTATACCAGGTGCGTCAATATCTCCTATCCTGCATATTTTCCAGCCCCATTTTTCTAGCTGGGCAAACTGGCTTTCTTTAAGGATGGCACTTTCACTATTGAGCCAAATAACCGGAAAACCTAATGCCATTACTGAAAGGGCATCTCTATCACCAGAACACCAAACAATTTCAGGGATTTTTTTGGTTTTTCTTTCTTCCTTTTGCTTATCAGGATCATCACTCTGGTAGTCATCATCCTCAGCTTCATTGAGCTTGTCATAGGCTTTTCTTACCAAGTGTAAGCCCATGATGAAATCCTTTGGTCTGGTGCCAAAGTATCTAAACCTATCTGCCTTATTATGGGCTTTGGGTTCCAGCCTTTTTCCCCATCTGCCCTTTACTTTATCATCAAATACAAACTGAAAAATGGGGTACTGTGCAGTACTTTTATTGATGTACTGCATTAGCTCACCAGTGCTTTTGCTTTTTCTTACATAGGTGTAGCTTTTTAGAGAATACAAAAACTGCTTGGCAGCCATTTCTGCAGTAAACATTTTACCACCTACCAGTTCAAGCTCTTGTGGTGTCCAGTCTTTATCTTCATAAAAATAATCACCTTCATTTTGGTCAGCAGTAGCTGGCTTTATTTCAAAATCAGCTTTTATGAGTGGTTTTTCATCAGCCCCTTTTACATTGAAATGAGCTGCCAAAAACTGTAGTGCTTCTTTATACTCCATGCCTTCTTCCAGCATATAGCATTGCACTCCATTTCTTGGTTTTTGGTCTCCCCCAAAATCTGTTACTACCCAGTTGCCATCCTCTAGCTTTTTGATAGCAGCTGAGGCAGTTTTTTCAGTACCTCTACATTTAAATTTTTTCCTTTTATCACTTTCACAACCATGGGCTTGTGGGTACACCATAAAGATGATTTCCAGTCCACCATTGGTAGCTTCCAGTAGTTCTTCTTGAGATATGTATGCCATTATGAGGGTTACAGTTACACTTTGTTAATCAAAAAAATGGGGAGGCAGAGGGGCCATCCATTTGGTAAAATTGGGTGGTATAGGGTTGGTGGAAAAGGACTCCTTATGAGATAAAAGTCTGTAGATTGTAACCTAGTTTCTGCAATTCATTCAGGTATTTTTTCTGAATGGGATCGCACTTCTCGAGTATTTCATCATTTACTAAAACCTCTTTTCTTCTCGCATATACCTTGGTAATAGATTTTAGCTTTTGATGCAGGTAATACCTCCTCCTTTTGGATTTTTTAGTTTCTGATTTCATATCTCTCTTATTTTCCTGTTCTTAATTTTTCCCACTCAGTTCTAGTTATCTCTATCACATTAGGATCCTTTGGATGGAGGTTGTTATCTAAAAAAAGGATGATTACCTCTCCTACTATTTCTACAAATGGTAGATGGAACCTTCCATATATTTCTAATCCAAGGATGTCAAGTGGAGTCTGAAACCAGCTTTTTTGCAGGCCATTTGACAGGAATTTATACATCTCCTTTCCTGCCTTAGTTCTTCTATTTGGCACATGCACCTCAGGATGTTTCTCACTTATTTTCCATGCCTTTAGGTCTATGTTTTCAGAGTTTAGGAACTTGAAACCATCATAAGTTGATACTCTACTAAATCCACTTTGGCCATGATGACCAAGAAAGCTATCAAAAGCACTACCTGTCTTTTCTTCAATGGCTGCCTCATTTTCTTGCTTCATCTTTATTTCAGCAGTTCTCATGTCATGAAGCTTTTGGTATACTTCACATTCTGTGTTTTCTATTTTGTAGTACATACTGTATTATTTTCTCTTACTGTATTTGAACCCAATTCTTTTTTCTTCAGCTTCTAGCTTGTCAAGCTTTTCCTTGTAATACTTTTTCCTTCTTTCATGGTATTCCATCTTCTTTTTGGCTTCTGCTTTATCCATGATGGTTACCGGTATCCTGAAATTGAATTTGTTCCCTGAGAAGGGTTTCACCTCTTCTGGCATTTTCTACTTCATAAAAGGCATCTCTGAGGGCTTTTTCTTTTTGGCCATAGTGGGCAATGGCTTTTCCTGCTTTGGTGATGGAGTACAGGCCACCATCATACTGGGTAAGGGTGATGGTATCTCCAATTTTGGCAATGCCAGTGAGGGTAGATTCTTTGTATAAGTTGTGGATGATAGTTTCTCCAGCTTTTTCTTCTGTGATTTCTGTGCATCTTTTGTCTTTATTGTAGCTCATGGCTACTATGGTAAATGTGGCTACTGTCATGAGTTGATATTATTAAGGGTTTTGAATTTGTATTGCAGGGCTTTGCTTATGAGCATAAAATCAAATGGCTGGTATTGCTTGGCTATGGGGTATAACTGATGCATTACTTCATCTAAGTCTTCTGGTGTGTGGGTGTGCCTAATGATGGTAATGGCTTCCCAAATGGTGTAGAGGGGTTTCATTGCTTGAGATTTGAAGGTTTACCTGTGGTGCTGAGCACTTCAAATTCTACTACCCAAACCCAAGGATTTAAAGACCATGATGATTCACCATTGATGGATTGCCAGAGTGATTTGAAAGAACCATCAGGGTGTTTAAAAAATCTATTAGGAAAATCTCCAATCAAATAATCTTTATACCGTCTTGTGTGAAATGTATCTTCATCAAACAGCACACCTTCTGCTACTGCATCCACTTCACAGATATCCTGCAGCCTTTCCACTCTCACCTCTTTCACTTTTAGCCAAATTCTGGCAGCAGCTTTGGGCATGTGGATAGAGGGTTTCCAAGGGTTTGGTTTTACAAAGGAGAAGCTCTCATCATCATCAAACTTTATGATTCCTTTATTCTCAAGCTGTTCTATGTAGTTGAGCATCCATAATTGATCTTCAGTAGGATCATAGGCAGGTAACCAACATTGGGCTTGGTCCTTATATTCATATAAAGCGGTTCCATCTTCCCAGTCCCATCCTGAAATTTTCCAAGATTCTCTTACATAAAGGATTTCACCAGCTGAGTAAGGGATTTTGAAGAATGATTCTCCAAACTTACCTGATGGGTGATGTTTTCCCCTTACAGAAAAAGAGCCTTTAGGAGTGAAAGCCGTGAAGCCAATTTGCGCATCAGTAATATTCTTATTGCCAAATTTTACTATCCTCCTGGTCTGAGTTTTTCTACCATCCAAAATGGCTTGGATCATAGAGGATTGGAAGAAGATGTATTTTTGATTTTTCATGCTACTTGCATTTATTTATTATCATTCTGGCTACCCCAAACACATTAATGGATTGATGGGTAGGCCATACGGCATGGTCTACCCTTAGGGGCTTGCACCTTGGGTAGCTATCTTCTAGTATTTGTATGGATGATTTGATGTTTTGCACAAACTCATCTTTGAGCCTATCGCTTGTAAGAAGCTTCCTGTCATGAGTGGCAAATAGGGATTTGATATCAGCATCCAATTGTTTTTTGGTTGTGAAATGGTCTTGATCTATGAGGATGAAGTGGTGTGTCATGCTACAGCTTCTTTAAGGTTTTGTAATCCTGTGGCCTGAGCTGCTATTAGAGCAAAGCCCATATTTACTTCTACAGCATTGCCAATAAATTTCTTTTGATCTGCCTGAGTGCCATTGAGGATATATCCTTTGGGGAACCCCTGTATGGCCAGTAGCTCATCTACTCTGAGCATTCTCATGTAGATATCACTGATACCATAAGCAGCCATAAAGAGCTTTATCTTCTTTAGGGTTTCTGAATCTTCCGGATAAATAAGAATGGCCACTTGCATGGTATCTTCTACCTGCACCAAATAGGGAGGCATTTTATCCATTCTGGCAATAAGAGTAAAGCAGGGCTTGTCTACATCACTACCTTTATTGTTGTACTGAGGGTTTACCAAAAACTCAGCTTGGGCAATGTTTAGTTTTGGATTAGTAGTTAAGGTGCCTGCTGGTGATTGTACTGATTGATGATTGAGTTCACCTGAGTACTGCTTATCTACCCATACAGCTGCAACTCTGTCTTTTGTAGTAACAGTGGTGCATGGAGCATCAGGGCTAAGTAAGTTTGGACCATTACCATGATACCGGTATAGAAATTCAGGCTGAACTAAAGCATGATGATCTTTTGTGAGGATTGTAGGAGCAGGATTCTCTAATGTTCTGGCTGAACTATTATATTGATAATCTATTAGGAAATCAGGCTGAACTAAAGCATGTCTATTGTTGGTAGAAATACTGGTCAATGGCCTATCCTCACCATACACTCTTTGGTCATGCCCACCACCATTGTACTGGGCTAAAAAGCTTTCATCACCACCAGCTACATACTTTACCAGTCCTGCATATATTCTTTTCAGGGTATTTTCTACCAGTGGTTTTTTTCTGGTAAAGATGCTTTGGCCTTTATCTGTAAAGTCTAGTACTGATTTTACAGCTTTCCACTTGGGGAGTGTACCATTAGTTTTGGAGTGGGTAGGCTGTGGCCAAATGATGGGCAGGCCCTCTCTCATAAACTGAGCAAAGAATCTTTTTCTGGAAGTAAAAGCACCATAGTCAGCTGCATTGAAAATACCATATTCATAGGCAAAGCCCATATCAATGATGGTATCTCGCCAATTGATGTAATCTTCACCTTTGTTTCTGGATAGAGGTTTGCCATTATCATCTAATGGCCCCCAAGCCATAAACTCTTCTACATTTTCAATCCACAATCCATCAGGATTGAGTTCATCTATGTAAGTGTAAAGGCATTCAGCAAGGGTTCTGCTATCAGCATCCCTTGGTAGTCCACCTTTGGCTTTGCTAAAATTGGTGCACTCCAGGCTTGCCCATACTAATATGATGCAATCGGGATCAAGCTCTCTTTCATGCTGCACCATCTTTGCTAAGGCATGAATCATTTCAGGGTTTCTTACATCTTCAGTAAAATGAACAACCTCAGGATGATTGGCTTTGTGGCTTTCAATGGCTTTAGCATCATGATTTACACAGGCTATTACCTGCACATTATCTACTTTACTGGCACCAGATGTAAGGCCACCAGCCCCACAGAAGAGGTCAATTATTTTGATGTTAATCATGACTCACCTCCCATTCTATTCTTCTGTTATCAATTTGATTTTGGGTAAGGATTTCTTTTAGGGATGAAGCCCATCCATCTTTAAAGTCCATACCTGGTTTGCGGGATAGCTGTATGGCATCTGGCCTTAAGAAGTGATAGTCCAGCATCTGAGCATAACCCAGCACCTGATGATCCTCAATTTCTTCCTTATTGATGGTAATGGAGGCTTGGTGTGCTGTAATGCCCATTTCATTGGCCATATCCTGCACCAGCTTATTGATAATTACCCCTACAGGGATTTTGAACATGGTGCCATCAGATAGTGTGGCTACTAAGTATGTATTGTGGATGTCCATATGGGTACTGTATTTTGAAGTTTTAAACCTCCCTGCCTTTCAGGCACTCCCTCTGGCTAGAGGAAAAATGGAGGGGGAAAAGAACCCCACTGCCCTGGGGTTTCACACTTAAACCAAACCAAATGATAGAAGAGGGGCAGCTCTCCATGGTCTTTTTAAAATCTCACTTTTAGAAAGGCCCGAAATAATCTTTATAGAAGTAAATGCCTCCCGCTAGTGCCATGAGGTGGATAAATACCACCCACAAGGCAAATAGTATTGCCTTGATCTTATTCTCTGTATGTATTGATACCAGGTGTACTTTCATGGCTGGAGTTTGTTAAAGGGTTTATTAATGATTGCATCACTTAGCTTTTGCCTCTTCTGAAGATGTTTGGCTATAGCTGCTTTTTCAGCTTCAGTAAAGTCACTATCAAAGGGGAGGGCTTCTATTTGGTTTTTATTCTTAATAAAATCCAGCATAGCCAGATCTCTGATATACCGAGCTTCTTCTGGGGTAAGTAATTCAGCCATAAATGAGGTTATTTAGTTCTGTGGAAATATCTTCTACCTCTAGTATGGTTTGAATGGCATCAAGCAGGCTATCCCATGCTGGGGCAAATCTGCCAGTGGTAGGGGCCAAGTAGCTGCCTATCTGATAGCGCCTTTGCCTAACCATGGCAATAATTTTGGTATGCACCATTTTTTGAAAAATGTACTGAGCATACTGTGGCTTGGTGGTAGTAGACTTAAGGAAGCCTTTGGTAAGTTCAAACCTGATAGCAATACTTGACCTTGCATGTATTACCTGAATACGATCTTTAAATTGCATAGCTGGGCTGGATTATATTGTGAGTAATAGCCCAGTGTGTAAGGCCTATGGAACTTTGTACACCTATTTTATTGAAAAGTGCTTTTCTATGCTTTGCTACTCCAGTTTGAGTGATCTCAAGCTTCTCAGCAATCTCTTTTTCCATGTAGTCCATGGCAATTAGCTTGAGTACTTCCATTTCTCTTGGAGAAATTTCACCATTTACTCCTGCTGGTTTTACACATATAACTCCATTAAATGGACAGCTGGAACGGGAAGGGCAGTCATGATGGTCAGGAGTGAGTTCACCACAGGTATTTACATCAGGAAATAGATCAATACCGCCAAATCTGCAAGAGGCATACTTTTCAAGTCTTTCTGATTCATCACTGTATCCCCATTGAATAAGTGCTTTCTGAGCTCTTTCATTTAGGGCTAAATCCATTCTAATAAGATTTAGAATGTGATTGGGGAGGTCTTTAAACTTGTAGGTGTGGCCGGCATAAGTAGCCAGTGTTCTATCACCTTGATTAAAGATTTCAAGTCCACGGTCTGCAACACCGGCCTGAATTTGATTAGTATTTGACATATCACTCATTTTTAATTGTTACAATTTGATGGGTTCACCCTTGGTGGCCATGGCTTTTTTTGCCAGTTCACCTTGTTCAATCAGCTCAAGTGCAGCTATTTCAATTTTTCTACTTGACCTATTGGAGTCATTCCACCATTTGCTAATGTTTGCCCTACTTCCTTTTGTCTTCTCCCACAGCTTAGTTTTAGGATGTGTAAAGAGCTGTTCTAGTTTGATTATGATCTCTGATTTTGTCATGTATAGATATCTGTACTTGATTTCGATAGGTCAAAGGAACATATTTGTTTCCAATTAAGCAACAAAAAATGACTAATGAGTCAATAAAAGTTGAATGAAAGTTCATCAAAAAATATCTAAAAGGTGTATAAACATTGACCAATAAACCAATTACTATGTGCCAAATTTGTCAAGTGAATTATGGAAGTCATATGGGGGAGTACATCCGGTATAAGCTGGATGTGCTTGGAATAAAGCAGCGGTGGTTGTCAAATAAGATTCAACGCGAGGGAGGTTCTATGAGCCCATCCTACTTGAGCAAACTCCTCAGTAATAAAGCTGAGCTACTACCCAGTGAGATGGCAATGTTTTCTAAGCATCTGCCTTCTGATTTTTTTGATGAGTATTATGAGACAAACCCAAAACTGAAACCGTACCACCACAGTAGATTGGAAGTGGTGCTACCAGGAGTAGAGGAAGAAAGAGTGCCTTATGAAACTAAAGGCACCGGGTATAGAATAACACTGGAAATTGATCCAATAGATTTTGATCCTGATTTACTGGATCCACTTTCTGAAAGCTTGAAATCAGCACTAAAAGATTTTCATTCACGCTTACAAGAGGACAAAAAACGGACGAAATAAGGACGAGAGCTAGCGCTGTTGCCTCGTGGAAGTAGATAAATAGCGTGTTTGTGATGGATGGAACAGGGTTCCGTCCAGACCGCTTAGTAAAAGCGTAAAAGCCTGATTATCAATGATAGTCAGGCTTTTTTTGTGCAAATTAGTACAGTTTTAGAATAGTGGTTTCTCTTGTTTCATGTTGTAAAACCAAAAATTGTCATTTGTAAGCTCATGCGCTTTGAAGTCCTGCGATGTAGTTTGCAAGATCACTAGCCCTGATTTTCTTATTTCCTTTTTTACCGGCTGGGTAAACAACTTTTAATCCTTCAGGGATATGACGTTTATATACGGTTTGCCTTGTGCATCCTAGTCGGTCAGCTGCTTGCACAACGGAAAGTAATTCATCATTTGCCGCTGGAAGCTGAATAAGCTTTCCGGTTCGACCTGGATTTTCAGATTGTGAGCCCTTGTCTGTGATAAAATCATCCTTTTGATCCTGGACTATTCTCTTCATTGATTTAAGATCGCTTTCAAAAATGGCCAGTCTTGCTACTACAAGGTTGCAGGATTCTATGTCGGGAAGGTTTCCTGGAATAAGAAGGTCTTCTGATAAGAACTGAATTTCTTCCTTAAGCACATCAAAGTCTTCATTGATGTTAGGGGTTAATTTTTTCATTTATCAATTTTTATGGATTAAAATTTTTGAAGACTTAGCTCAATCGGTGATGAAAGTGCTAAGTTGTGATTAGCTTTTATCTATGCTGCTTGCTGAATTCGTCCCATATATAGATCAAGGTCTTTTTTGCTAACCTTCGGACTGCCTTTTGGGCCCTTTGGGTAGCTAAGTTTAAGTCCATTTGGAATATGTTTGCGATAAATGGTGCTTCTATTGCATCCGAGTTTGATGGCCGTACTTGTAAGGGTGAAAAAAATCTCTTGATCGTTTGAATTTTGGCTAAATGATTGTTGTGTTACATGAGCACTTAGTAAATCGTTCTTGCGTTTCTGCATCTTGTCCGCAAGTCCCGATAAATCACTAACGCATTTTGAGGCCATGCTTAATAGTATTTTGGATTCTTTGAATTCAATTTGTGCTTTTGTTTCTGTGATTCTATCAATAACCTGATCAGTAGCCATGTCTAAAATTCCAAGCATTTCTTCGGAGGTCCAGGATTCTATAGTTTTTTGCTTTTCCATAATAGATAGTTTTAAAATTTGAAAATGATTTTTCGATTTATGTTCTTAGTGATTATTACTGTTTGCTAGATGAAATGAGTCTTTGTGATTCTGAAGAATGTTGGAGAGGCTTGTTAGGTCACTAATAATTTCAGTGACATGACCGAGTTGTTCGTTAACCTCGTCAAAGGTCATTTGATCTACTGGGGCGATTGACTTGCTCACTGTTAGTTCAGTAACGACATTCAAAAACTCAAGGCATTCGAATGGAGTAAATGATTCTATTGTCTGATCTTTCATAATAATTGATTTTTGGTGTTAAGAAATAATTGAATTCATTGTTTTTAGGACATAGGTATTCTTTACCGGCTCCTAAAGCTTTTGGCTTTAAGGCAGTCTCCAAAGTGTATTTTAAAGTAAAATGGAGTTAAAAGGAAGGGTGTTGGTCCCTAGTCTAGGTTGCTCTTGTTACGCTGAAATAGGGAGGTTTTCTGGATTGTCTCCTGATTGATCCTTTCCTAATTCTGAAAGACAATGAAGTGCGTTTGTGATTAGCAGCATTTCAGGGATAAGTGCTCCCATGTTTTGCAATTCAGCTTCTTGTTGTTCTGGGGTGTAGAGTAGGTTTACTCGTTGTGCTAGTGCATCCATACTTTTTAATTTTTGACGGTTATTAATAATTCATATTAGGGTTTTACTTGTTTCAGGCTGTAAAGATATGTGTTATTTATTGGGAAATGCAAATCAATCACCTGTTTATCAAGTAGTTACGGTGAAACAGTTGTTTCACCAAAAAATTGCCTTTAACTTGATTTAGAGAGGTTTGAGATTTTGTTGTGGGCAATTTGGTGAGTGAAAAAAAGTTGAATTTTCTTCATTTTGGCTGAGTTGACCGAAGAGCTTGAGTAGCTGAAAGTGGTCTTTCATGTCCAAAATTGTGGTCGTTAGTATTGCAAGTTCTGCTTGCTGTTGTTCCGGTGTATAAAGACTATTGATCTTCTGAGTTAGTGCATCCATAGTAATGGGGTTTTTGAAATTAGTAATTGTTTTTATCGAGCTCGTTCTGCGGCAAATGTAAAGTCGTTTAAAGCAATTCTGCAAGCGTTTTGAAGAGAAATATTTTTTGTAACAAACTGAAATTCAAAATGTTGGTGTATACAAATTATCGAAGTACTCATGTATACAGAATTGAATTTAAGACCTTGAAACTCCTTTTAATCGTGGAAATGGGGATGAAGGAGTCTTGTATACAAACGGCCTAAAATGAGTTAGTTTGCTTGTATACAGAATTGGCTTTTTATGGAAAAAAAAAGTTTAGGATTTTGCTTAGAAAGTAAAATTGGATAGACAAGAGGTAAGGAGGAAGGGTGTAATCGTTCAAAAGGAATCATGTCAATAGGGTAGTACGTCTTTGTTTAAGGCTAAGGGTGTGAGTCCTTTTGATCTCGTGAGTGCGCTCTTTTAGATGAATTGCATGCTATCCTGTATGTAAGTTGAAGCTGGGTTGAGAAAAAAAAACAACTTTTCGCTTGCCGGAATAAAATATTGTATTATATTCGCAAATTGATTCAGGTTTTATAAACCTTGGTGCAATTTCATTACTATACTATAGGGTCATTTGCGATCTGGCCGGACGCATCCATGAAAATATGGAATAGACGACAATACCAGCCAAGTGACATCGAAGAGGCGCGCTCGCTTCATCTACCAGAGCGCACGAAGATAATCTAGCTCCGCCTGCGCGTATATCAGGTAATTTTCATTCAAACATAAAATTGGTTTCCTGAAGGTGGTTTTCCTTAAAACCCAATCTGGATGTTTCGTCCCCAGACTTACTTCTATACTTGCAGAGCCGTATCGGTGCAACGCTGCTTGGACCGAGCAATTGGTTTTTGTGAAAATGAAAGAAACCCTTTTATTTTTATTTTTGGGAAGATAGCTTTCAGCTCCTTCCTTTAATTTTTGTCTATTATTTAATTTTCTTTTACCTGAAGATTATATCCTTCTTACTTTATAAGGCCATAAAATAATTAGAGACCAAAGTACCTCATCCCATAAAAGACAAGGACATAGGCTCAAGATAGTTTAGTTAGCCTAATAATCTTATTCAGTAGTGACATAATTAAGAATAATAGAAGTCCTTAAATTATCTGTAATTAGTTTTTGTTATTAATAGACTCATCCAATCCTGAATTAGACCTCTTTCTAAACTTTATGAAGAAAATTGTAGAAAGTGTATCAAATCCGTAAACCTTTCGGAAACTCTTTTACTATACTTATGTGAGTAGAAATAGCTGTGCTACTCGTGTTATTGATTAGTTTGTTAATAGCTACCACCTGCATTTATTTCATAGTTCGTGTGGGTGGTAGTTTTCAAAATTACAAGGGTATGAGTAATGAAGAGAGAGTAAAAGGATTCTATAGAAAGATTATAGAATATCAGGTTTTTTATGGGTGGTCGGTTCCCAAAGCCTTTACGGAAACAAAGGAAGAAATGCCGGGGATAGAATGTAGCAGTTCAATCTCAAGAGTACATCGAAAACTCAAAGAGTATGAACAACAACTATATCGTCACAGGCTCTACGCGGCAATTCAGAAGAGCAAGGAACTAATTAAATACCACGTTGAGAATGGAGGAGAGTAGAATATTGGTGCAGCGGGATGATGCCCGCATAGAGTCCCTTAATGTCATTCATGAAGCCTTTGTGATTAATGCGAATCGCATTGTTGAAATGGTAAAAGAAGAGCTTCAGCTTTCGTTTGATTTTAATGCTGAGTTTCTATTGAAGGTTTTCAAAGGTGAAGTGAAGCTAAAAGGTGAAGAAGAGAAGAGAGACTATGTGAACTTTGGAGCATACGCACCTCAAGGGTTCTTCAGGTATCGTCAAATCATTTCAGAGACTGAAATCTACACAAGATTTGGAGGCAATGGATTAGTGCTGGACTTAGCGGCGGCTCTTAGAATGTACAAGCTGCCAGAGTTCAGCGTTGACCTTGCTGAAGCCATGAGTAGCTGCTTTCAAGGTCTCAAAGCAAACGTTGATTTGCGTTTCGTAGCCATAGAGGATAATCGGTTTGTATTCAGTGAATCCGGTAAACGCGAAATTGAGAGTAAGTACAGCCGTGAATTATTGGGGGAGGACGTAGTGATCTACAATAAGTTTGCTTCTATTGCTGGACAGCTCACTGAACTTATCAAGGAAGTGAATGGTGGTAATATGCCGTTTAACGTCACAATTGACAATTTCTTGGATTTTGACAGAGACGAGAACGGAGAAGTAGCTGTTTTAGCGGTTCCTACTTGTGTACCAAGTGAACTAGAAAGAATGGGTGCTCTTCGGGTAGCCATGTATGGCGGTCGAGCTCCTGAGCATAGGGATAGTGAAGGCGAAGCGAATAGGCTTTTCAGGGAGCTTAACGGCAAATTCTTACAGTAGGGATGAGTTGGGGATTCAATAAGCTGACATGTGAAGTAATGATTAAGGGAACGGGTGGTGTTACTGCTCGTTTCCTTGCTGTCAATAAGGTTAAGGTATTTCAGTCCTATAAAACCCTTACTGACACGGCAGAGCTTACCATGCCTTTTGATGATAGATGGAAGGTGAAGACTCAGGACGGCAAACAAACGCTTTATATCCTTGGTAGGGATGGTATAGAATCGGTTTTCCCTCATGGATCAGCAATTGAAATCAAGTTGGGGTACGACTTCAAGAATGAGCTTGTCTTTTCAGGCTTTATCACAGGGATTAAACCACAAGCTCCCTTTGTTCTATTTTGTGAAGATGCTGCATGGAAGCTGAAGCAAAACCTTTTGAATTTCTCAACTCGCAATGGTGTAACATTGGAAGGCGTAATTGATCAGCTTTTGGATGGTACAGGTGTAGAGCTACATGAAGATGTAAAGGCAAGTGAAATTGTATTTCCGGCTGGGCTTTATGTGAATCGCATGAGTACTGCACAATTGCTTCACCAATGGAAAGAAAAGCAAGGTCTGAATTCATTTATCAAGGATGGTAAGCTGATGATAGGTAGAGGCTTTTTTGAGATAGATAACTCAGTTTTCAAATCTTCATTGGATATCGATTATTCACCACCTACAATCAATATTGACGAAGATATCCCAAGGGGAAAAGACAGGCTCGACCTTCAAAGTTTGACGGCTGAATCATTGGCAATACGTGCAGTTTCAATTTTTAAAACGAATAAAAGCCTTGAATTGACCATTGTACTACATCCAGACAAGAAAGATGAGGTTTTGGTGATTGAGGAGATTGACACACGAAAGACGAGAGCAAAGCAAGAGCAGGATGCAAAAGAACTAAGACAGGCAATTGGTGGAAGATCAATCTTCCCAGAACGGCTACAAACTCAAAGCAGGCACCATTACAACCTTGAGAGGGAAGAGCTACTGGATAGGGCTAAGGCAGCTTTGTTTGATTATGCTCAAAATGGACTCACGGGAAGCTTTACCACGTTTGGCGATCATAATTTACAATCTGGGCAATCAATAATTATGGTTGATCCAATGAACAAAGAGAAGGAGGGCGAATACCTCATGCAGGATGTAACAAAAATATTTGGAAAAGATGGCTATCGTCAAGAGGTGACCATACCACACAAGATTAACGATTAATGAAGATGGAAGATGGAAGGAATAGTATTAAGAACTAAGATGGCCAGTGGCCAAGAGAGAAAAGAAGTGGTTCCGGTATCAAAGGCCACTTTTAAGGTATATCAGGCCTTAGTGTCTGGTGGGTTGACAATTTCTGAGATAGATAGCGCAATTGAATTATTTAAACTCAATAAGGAAGATGACCAATAAAGAGGAAGCATTCCTTCAGTATTATATTGCCAACGGCTCAAATACAGGCCGCAAAGCAGAGCTTTATAGATTAGCATTTGGAAAGGAAGCTGAAGGTAAGAAAGACAGTAGTTTAGAGACTTACGCAAAACGTCTTTTGGCTACTAAGGAAGCAAAGGACTACATTAAGCAGCATAGGCCTAATGACGTAGTACGGAGTGAGCAATTGCTAGATGCGATAAGGGATTTGAAAGAGCTTGAGCAGGCCAAGGATCATAAGGTTGCTGATGTGTTGGCTATCAAGCGCGAAATAAGGCTTCATCTGTCGGACTTGGCCAAATGCATTGATGTGGTAGAGCAAAGCAGGAAGGAGGAGTATAGCATCAGTAATGTGAGATTCACCCTCACCATCCCATTAAAAGGGCAAGAAGGTAAAGAGGAGCAGTGTTATTTAGCGTCTTATATCCAAGAGCTGATAAAAGCCAATAAATCAAAGCTACTTCTGGTAAATGCAGGAGAGGTAAAAGAAATTAAATTCATGGGCAATACGAGTGGTGAAATGACAGCGCAAGACGTTGAAGAATCTTTAAAAGAAGAGACCTTTAGTTTTGCCCTTAAAGCCTCGTAATTTGAAGTAATTAAAATTTTCATTGTCCTGGTGCCCTGCTGCCTTTACTATCAATAAGATAGTAGGGAAGCAGGGCTTCTTATTTTTATTGCAGTCTATGCCCATTTTGGTAATTGGTATTAAGTCGATTTTGAAACAATGCCTATACCTTGAGTCACTTGTGAATAAAGGCTTTTCAGTTGTTTTGTGGTGGTGCTGGCGCTTGGTTGTTATCCAGTAATACCTTATTGCCATCAAAGCAATGAAGATCATTCTTGATCAATTCTAGGTTAATTTATAAATATCTATTAATCAGTAGCTTGTGGATTGCTTAAGGCTGTTGCTGGCCTGAGACCCCGATCTTGCGTGTATGGTCATTGCTATTGCAGCGAAATGTTCAATTCTATACCTATTGATACCTCCGGACCGGCAGTTTTGAGGTGCAGACTGGATAAGGTAAATTCACTATGATTATAAGATCAATGGTAGGGTGGGGGAGAGGCCTTTAATAGGCACGGTTTAACTCTATTTGACATAAGGTTAATTATAAAACGAAATAGGCTGGTATTTCAGGCCGCTGAGGTAAGTCTAGGTTCATGATGAATGCTGATGTAGTGTAGGTCTGAAGATATTCAATCCTTCAACTTGAAGGAGCCCTTTGTTTATGGGCGTTTGGCGAAGGGTGGAAGAATATAACACCTCACAGACGACCGTTCAAGGGGTGTTACCTTAGCCAAGGTTCAGGTTTTACGAAGCCTGCACTGGTGTCTTGAAAAAAAAATGACCCCCGTACCTCTATTGTTCGTTAATGTGTGAATATTAGGATTACTCATTTAAAATTATTGAAATCACAAAATAACCCTTGCCAGGAGGTATAGATGAGGTGTTTTTGGAGTTTTTTTTTATTAGAGTCGACTATTCTAATCTTTGTGAGATTTTTTTAATTTAACCTAAATAATTCCAAACCAACCAAACCTTAATCATGAAAAAATCACTTATTGTTTTGCTTTTTTGCGCCTTGCAAAATGCATATTGTCAAGAGCAATTGGATAGTTCCAAGACTAAGATTCTTAAAGAAATTGTTAAAGAGAATTTTCAAACTCTTGATTCAACTCAACTGTACGTATTGGGTGAAATTTCAGCTTCGTCAGTTAGTGAAGTTCAACACAACATTGATAAACAAGTTCAAGGTAATTTTGGGGTAGTTATAGAGCAGGATTGGTTTGTTGATTGGTTGCCAGATAAGAATTTTGACCGAAACTATACTCAAGGAACAATGTTTTACTACTCTAAGCCGAGCTTAAGGGAAAATCCTTTATTTATTCCAATAAATGCTTTCGAGTGGTTAGCATCCAAACTAGGCGGAGGACACTCGCAAAATGTAAACGTTGCTTCAACTCTAAAATTTGGGTTAACAGCTTTTACTCCTTTAGTAATAGACAGTGTCGTTCCTGTGGTTGGAGATAGGCCATTTTCAAATATTGCCTTTTTGACAACTCAAAAATCTTGGTACAATCTGAAAACCGGAGTTTATTCAGAGCATTCGTTCAATTTTGGATGGATGGGAAGTAATATTGCTTATACATTTCAGTCATGGGCTCATAAGTCACTTGTGCTAGGGCGTCCAACTCAAATATCTTGGGATCATCAGGTATCAAGAGGAGGTAGTTTTGCCTTTATGTATACTTTGTCAGGCGCAAAAACGATACTGGATAATCCATTAAAAGGAAATGATAAAAAGAACGTATTTGATTTGGGGTTAGGGTATAAAGTCAATATAGGGTGGTATACAGGTGTAGGTACCTCCTTGGTACTTAGGATAGGGTCAATATCAAAAGGTAATCTAGGGGGAGTTGGTTCCAATTCAGATATGACCAACTACAATAAGTCAAATATTACTGCTTCAAGTCGAGAGAAGTTCCGAAAGCAATTTAAGCCTGCAACTGATGCAATGTATAAAGAACAACAACAATATAAGAGTAATTCGGAGTTGACTGTTTTAAAAGAGGAGAATGACGAGAAAATAAATCGAGCGTACTTAGAAAGTGTTCAGGCTAGAAGTAATTTCGCTGGTGGGCGGATTAAAAAAAATGGGGAGCGTGCTATTTTCGATTGCTATGCATTTGGAAAGGTTGCCCCTCGACTTACGCCCTATAATGCAGCTATATTGGGGCAGGTAGGAAGAGAATCATTATATACGCTCCCATATGAAGATTATAATCCATTTATACTGGATGTTGAGTATGGTTTGGTTCTTAGCTGGCTAAGAACAAATGATAGAGTTCTTGTGCCGGTACGAAGGTGGGATATTTTGCTTTCCCTTAATCACAGATCACCAGAAATAAGACCTGATAATGAGTATAAGAGATGGCATCATTGGGGTAAAGTAGCCTTTGACTTTGCTTTGTTCTAAACGTTGGTTCGAATCATTCTGCTTGTCTTGTCTGATTTTAATCAGTTCATTAAATCCATAGGAGAAAAATGCAGTGTTAAACATATTGGTGATTTATGAATAGTAAATGGGAAGAGTTTGTTGAAGGACGCTTAGTCTATAAGGAGAAAATAGAGGCTTCGCCTGATTTAATTGAAAGGTATATAGAAGAGCATCAAAAACAGTTGGATTTATTGTTTGAACTTCATGAATTAGCCGATGAGTGGGTTGAGATAAGAGACCCTGATGATATGTCAGTTTTTCTTTTAGACAGGCTCAGATTGGTTGCATATTTCTGTTTTCTTACTAGCTCTTTTTTGGATCACATGACTTGTGTCAGAGGATTGATTAAGAGTCAGGATAATTGGCAAAAAGTGTTTTATGCTGGGAAGGCGGCATTAGTTATGTATGAAACATTCGTTTCATATAATGATTACCAAAAACACTTTTCTCAGTTGATAAATGAGGGTTATCCCGATTTAAGTGATAGGTACAAAGATGTGGGGCACTTAATCAGGAGTTTTAAGAAACATCGAAAGTATGACCAAGAATTAAAGATAATAAGGCATTGCGTTTCGGGGCATTACCACAAGCAATTCAATCAATATTACAGGATGGTAAGAGATATGAATATTGAGGATTTCGAATTGTCGTTGTACCTTTCAATGGGTATACTGAAAATTAAGATGAACTTGATATATGATATAATGAATTTAGACGAAGACGGAGGTTAGGTTTTGTGTCATTTTTGATATAGTCGTTATTATCATGCGTGAATATTATTGTTGAATACGGTTTATGTTCAGTATACCTAAATCTATAGGTTCTATAGTATGAATTTTCGGTTACTTTAGTGATGTTTTCGTATTTTTTTGGAAATTCTCTGCTATATTATTGACGCGGTGGAGGTTTTTTAAATGTTAGTTTGTAACGATTGCAGCTATTTATCTGGCTTTTCTTGCCAGCGGCATTGCTTTATTGTAGAAGTTTATTGGTGTTTGTTGGTGCTTGATAGGGATGATAAAACCAGATTTGACCAAAAATTGATATGTCTTAAAGCTTTGAGAAAATATCGATTTGATCTTTGGTGAGGGGTATTTGGATAGTTTGTTGAATGAAGAAGTATGCTAAAATTTTAGGATTAAGAATAAAAGTCGTTTTTTTATCGGATATAGTATAAAATATTGCAATTGTTAATGAGGTGGTTGAAGGTAACCTTTCTGGAAAATGAGCACCATGAGTTGGGCGGGCAGATTAAGAATGCAAGTGTTGAGCTGTTAAAGGGTAGGTGTTTGCCGGGAGATATGGAAAGGTCATTTAGAGTCAGTCCAATTTTTCCTTTAGACTCTGATTCAGTCTTGATTGATGAAAATTTTCATGTGAGTTTTTATCATTTTGAAAAGCCTTATCAAATACTCTCACGGATTAAGGAGGCAAATAAAGATTTGGCTAAACTAACTTGGTACAGTGTAGGGATTAATGCAGTACTGGTATTTGCAGAAAGTAGGGCTCACCTGGAACGGGTTTCAAGGGGTTTTTTGGAAGAGCCAATCTCACATGAATACTGGAAAGTTACCAACAGTTGTCTCGATGAGGTTAGTTTTAAGATTAGCCAAAGACAAGATGTAAACTTAAATGAGTTTAAGATTTATGAGTATACGGATTTAGAGTTGAGTCAACGATCTGTGATTGATGAGTTTGTTGCGTGTGTAGATTTGTTAGTTTCTCAATTTGCTAAGCATCAGCCTTATGAGTTAGGAACGTTAAAGTGTCTAATTGCAGAAATGAATGAACTAATCCTGGAACTCAATTATGTTAATTATCTCAATAGAAAGGCTAGCTTATTTTTTACTGATGGTAAGGCAAGCGATGTGAGCATTATTAAGCCGGATAGCTTAGAGGAGTTTTCGGAAGATGAACTTCTAAGGGATGTTTTAGTTCGGGAGGGATTAAAGCATCAATGTTTAGACAGAGTGATACAGGTGAATGCGGCGTTGTCCTATGTGTCGACACAAACATTCTCGGGTGTTACTCCTATTTTAGAGCGGCGCAGCATATTAAGAAGACACTCACTTTTAGGTGTTGGGTCTGCGGTAAAGGGTGTTACAAAAACAATTCGGTTTATTGAGGACGCTTTTAATGGGCTTAATATAGATGAGATTATTAACAACTCATTTAAGAATTCACCAAAATTGAGTGGTATTGAAGAGCCCTTAGTTCAGATTAACACAAAAAAGTGGTCTGAACAATATGGTGTGGATAAATGGTTTGGGCAGGGGGCTAATGAAAATCAATTCCCGAAATTGGCTTATTTCAGTGGGAGATTGGGATTTCGAGAAGCTGAATACTCTATTTCAGCTGCTAATCAAGCTTTGACATGTGGAGGTGGGTTGGATTGGAGCATACTTACAATTACACATGAAATGACTCATGGTCATGTGCGGGATATCTTGAAATATGTTCTTTCGGGTGATCTCAGACATAATGTAGATGATGAGTTTAAACAAATGCATGCGTGTTTTCGTAAGTTTTGTCAAAATCCAAAAAGTGATGGTTTTACCCAGTTAGAGTCGATTCGGAATCTGTTTTTTTTGTATTTGAGTTTGAGTTTGACTCATGGGTCCTTGACTTTCCGAGGTATGGGGAGGGTAGAGAATAGACAGGTGGTTGAGTTGGTTGATCTTTCTACCGAGGATCTGAGAGGTCAATTGCAAAACGAGAATAGAAATATTAATGAGATAATGGTTCACGTTTTGGATCTTAAATACTTTTACGCTAACCGATTAAAACCATATATAGCGTTGATATGGAATTCATGGTCTCAGGTATCTCATGTAAAAGCGGATTTGAGACAATATGTGTTGAGGAGTTTGTTGTCAATTGCCTCTAAAGAGAAGGGTGATGATCATAAGAGATTCGAAGCATCGGTTAATAAATTTATTGATATTGTACTTGAATATCAATTGAAAATAGGTGTTAATCTGGTTTCGGAGATTCTATTTGAGCTGGGGCAGCCAAATATCATTAGTGAAACCGAAGAGGGTGTGCTAGTAAGGTTAGAAGATAAGTCAGGATTGAAAAAACAGCATAAAGAGCAGTTATACGATACGGAGAAAAGATTGTTTTTGGCTTTTAAGCCCTCGTTGATTATTGTTGATTTGGCAGGTGAGATATTCTTTTCAAAAAAGGTTCTGTCAAAGTTGTATGACGATGAAAATATTCATTTTGAAAATACAGCTGAAGGGGATTTTGAGGATCATTTTAACTATGATAATGCTGAGAGCTGGAGTGAGGTTGATATCAAGAGTAGAACAGGTTACTTGTTACATTGTAAGGAGTTGATACTTGAGCATGGGATGAATGATGATTTATTGGAAGAAATTACTGCTATGCGATACATTGCCTGTATTTAAAGAATAATTTAAAGATTAATGTTATGGTTTCTCGACAAACTGAAAAAAGAGATAGGCTTTCTTTTAATGTTTCGGCTGTAGAAAAAACCTATTACTCGGTTGTTTTACGTAAGGTTGAAGCTGTAAGCTTATTGGACAAAGTCCTTGATCATCTAGGTGTTGATACTATTGTAGAAAAGTTTGTTATCCAAGACCAAGATACTTCTGTGGTTCATGGTCTGTTAAAAACAAATGTCAGGTACTCCAATAGTTTGAAACTGGATTTTTCAGCGAATGGGGATGATAAGCCTCCATACAATTATGATGTTTTTTTATGTGAAAGAAAGATGAGAAGCGGTGTATACGTAGTAGTTAGTTTTCCGTTTCATAAACTTGCTATTGTGAAGATGGGGGCTGTTATAGAGGCTATGAATATTTCTGGTGGGCTAAGGTTTGTTAAAGTAGATACAAATAAGATAGTGGCTGCATATCAGCATAGGAATGATTCATTGGGAATGCTGGGGGAGGTAGATGTTCTAAGTCAGGCTGAAGAGAGTTGTTCAATGACTACAGATATTAGAGCAGTTCATATAAGGAGTAGTGTTCCTGGAGCGCTTAGTTCCATTGGATTTGCTGGGGATGACCCATTATCTTCAGAAATATATCAAGATTATATTAAGAAGAAATTATTAAAGAATGAATTTAAGGCTAATATGGTATCGGTCTATGCTAAAGTTAATAGGAGTACAGAGCCTTTTGTGCCTTATTTTAGGTCAAGTATATCTATTGATAAACATGGTAATTTTCAATTTTATCTTGGTAAGAACGGTGCCAATGCGCATTGTGTATCTTCCTTACTTCCTCTATTGGAAGAAATCGATTGCTTAAGTGCTAATTTTTCAAATCCTTTAAGTAAAAATGAGTTTTGAGTATTTAACGAATAAGAGAATGGCCTTGGATGTTTTATCAGGTTCTCTTAAGGATGGTGGACTAATTATTTTTATTGGGGCTGGAGCGTCCAAAGATATGGGGTTGCCTTCTTGGTTTGAGTTGGTAAATGCCTTGCGAAAACATCAGGGTTTAGTGGAGCTCACAGGGGGTAAGACGGCAACAGAGTTACATATGGCAGCTGATGAAGTTAGGGATGAGGTTGGTGATGAAATGCAGTTTAAGAAGATTTTGCAAGAGGTTTTGTATGAATTTCAGCTAGAAGATTTTGTTAAAAAAGTTTATGATTACAAACTCTTGATCTCCTTATCTGCATTGTTGATGGGAAGCACTAGGGGTAGGGTGACAAAAGTTTTTACATTTAATTTTGATAGCATGCTTCAGTGGTATCTGTCTGTTTTTGGTTTCACATTGAACGTTGTTTCGGCTCTCCCGTATAAAGAAAAATCTGTAGATGTCACCATCTTTCATCCGCATGGCTATGTTCCACATCCAGAAATTTCACATCAGTTTAGTAGAGAGATAATTTTAGGTTTGGAGGAAATGGATAAAAGATTAGGTTTAGGTCACCCTTGGTTTGAAGTTTTGAAAGTTAATTTAAGATCGAATTTGGCGATATTTATTGGTCTGTCTGAGGATACTTTTTTTGACAGGGCATTAAGTCCAGTTGTGTCGGATGTTGTTAATCATGTTGGTGGAGAAAGGCCAGTTGGTTTTTGGTTGTTTGGAGGAGATAAAGATGAAGCAGTGAAGAAAGCAATGCTTCGTAAGAACGTAATTCCAATTACACTAGATTCTTATGATGAGATTCCGGAGTATTTACTTGAGATTTGTCAAAAAGCAAGTAAAATGTAAGGGGTATTTATTTTTATTACAAACATTTTTGTGTTAATAATTTTTTTTTAATTTTGACGCCCTCCTTAAAAAGCAAAACCTATGAGTAAATCCTTTAGAGCAAATCGTCGGTACGAGCGTCTCGTATTCAGAGGTACTCATGAAACGCCAGAGTCTACATTTGGAAGGGATTCTAATGGGTATTTTTATGATAGACCTACTGGTAGTGGTAGATCCGGGAATTCTTTGAATATCCACGATACCAGTAAATTAGGTGTTATTGCTCGGATTGAATACGATTTTGATAATCAAACGACAAAGTTGCTGTGATTTTGGCAAATGAGGGACTTTCTCTCGTTGTCTTTTGGAGTTGATGGTTTATATGTCCTTTTTAGGTTTTATAGGGGTAAAGCCTAGTATAGCTTCCCTTTTCGTGTGGTGATGAAGCTGAATGTAGTGGTCAATTACTTTATCATCTCTATGACCTGAAAAGCTCTTAATTACTTCCTTGGTGTATCCAAGCTCGACTAGCATTGAGATGAAGGTTTTCCTCATGTACTTACTAGATATGTTATCCTTGATGGCAACTTTAATTTTGGTAGGTCTTTTACTGTTTCCTCTATATTCATTGACTACCTCGGTACGTTCCCATCCGATCAAATTACCAATCTCCTTTAGCCGTCTGTTGAACTCTTGTTCAGTTGGCATCTTATGAAGGTTTTCTAAGTAGAACTCTAGATGAGGTTTAATGTATTCTTCGTTCAGGGGGTTATGCACATCACCACCAGTTTTGATCTGAGTAAAGCTTACACTGAAGTTTTGCATGTCAAAGCTTTCTTTGGTCAGATTATATAGGTCACTTATCCTGATGCCTCCGGCAGCGGTACCAATTATGAAAGCTGCTTGAGCAAGTCTGAGGTCAAAATTATTCTCAAGGTCAAAATAGAAGAACTCGTCAAACTCTTCTTTGGTTAGGGCTATAGTATCAGGTATTTCAGGGCTGGGAATTGAAAATGTGTAATCCCTAAAGCTTTGTTTGATTGGAAGCTCCAAGTCGGTCAAGTATTTTCCAAAGAACTTAAAGTGTTTCATGTGTTTCTTCAAAGCAGAATGCTTGAACATGATTCTTTCATCGCTAGAACGGCCTTTAGTTACTTCTCCATTTTCGATTCTCCTATTGTTTTGGATATAGCCGTTCTTCATTAAGTGAGCTTCAAATTCCTTCAGTAAGATTTTACTGTATTCTTCTACTTGAAGTAAATTCCCTCTACTTTCTTTGAAATCTATAAGGTGCGGGAGGGTAGTTGAATAGACTTTACTGGTAGCTTCTGAGTCTGTCCATTGCTTATATAAGTCTATTAGGTCTGTGGCCTTTTTCTGCTTCTCTTCTTTGGGCTCCGCGAATAGTTTTGAGAAAAAGAATTTCGGTGCAGGGTCTTCATATTCAAGTAAGATAGAGGAGGCTCTTAGCTTTATCTCGGTAATCTTATTGTTAATGCCTCTAAGGGTTTCTTTGTCAAAACCTTTTGTGACTTGCTGGGCAAAGGGATCAAGATCATCTTTCTTACAGTGAAGTCCAAGGATTTTTTTAGAATAGTGCTTACCTTCCCAAGTATATCGAACGATTATCTGTGAAGTGCCATCTTTCCTTTCAAATTGCTTGTTTGTGATTACGAAGTGAGCCATGAAAATTAGTACAGTTTTAGAATAGTAACTGGCGTAAAACTACGAAAATTCCGTAAAGTGAAAAATCATAAAATATTGATAATCAAGAAATATGTGTAATATTTGAAAGGTGATGTGGTGTACTGAGAGTCCCGTCCAGACCGCCAACATTGCAAAAGCCTCTTCGAGAAATCGGAGAGGCTTTTTTCGTTTTTAGGATGCCAAATTAGAGTTTTTCGTTGAGTTTAGGTTTTGTGAGTGGCCATTAGATTGAACTAATTTTAAAACTCACCCCTGCCATCACTACTTGTAGTGATGGCTATTAGTGCTTTTTGTGTAATATTTGTGTAGGTTTGAGGGTACGGCACTGCTAATCAGTAGTGTTAGTTTAAAATCCTTCTTTTAATTTCATAAATAATTAATAAACAATAATTAGCAATGGCTCAATTCGATTTACTCTCTCTACAATTCAATTTTGATTCCTCAGGTGAAGCTTTCACAGAATTAACTGTGGTAATAGACAATCCAAATAATATGCAGTTAGACGGTGCTCCCGAGCATAGTGTTCCTGAAGATGTGGAAATAGTTGCTCCTGGTCAGTTACCAACTCAAGAGTTTTGGGTGTATGCGGATCATTATCATTTAACGATTACACTAGAGTCTGGTGGTAGCTCCAATCCACTTGAAGTGAATAATACCGGATATTTTAATCAGGGAGATAACCCTAAAGCTTTGGACGTAATAGTGGCCGAAAAAACAGCAGAAGGTAAAAAGAAGACAAGGAAGATAAGACGTGATGGTGTTATTTTAAGTGAGTAGAGGTGCGGTAATTTGTTTTTTCTATGATCACTCCTAAGTCTTCATTGTTTATTTTGTTTTTAGTTGGTTTTTTGGGATCAATGGCTAATACTTCAAAAGACTCTTTGAAAGTTTTTGCTGATGTAGAAAGATGTCGACTCTATTTAAAGGTCGATTTAGATTCAGCGCTTTTTTTTATCAAGAAAGCTGAGAATGAGTTGAAAAATATAAGCTCGCCCTATTTAGAAGCGCTCATTAGTGATGTAAATGCCGTAGTTGTCGAAAAAAAAGGGGATTGGACAGAGGCTGTTCAAGGATTTAAACGAGCTATAGATATTCGACTCCAAGGACACTGGCATTCAGAAGCAGGTCAGTCGTATTTACACTTAGGGAATTTGTACTATAGAGAAGGGGAGATGCATGAGTTGTCTTCAAGGTTTGATTTGGCGGATAGTAGTTTTATTCTCGCACTAAGAGCCTATCAGCATGGTTTGGAGCAAGAGATACTGGCTGCTGACTCACTTTGGATGGCTCATTCATTTCTTAATATTGGGGCTGTAAACTATAAACTGTTTAGAGATCGTGAGGCACTAAGGAATTATAAGTCAGCCATGTTGATTTTTGAAAAGACTAATCAATATTCTTTTGTTACAGATGTGTGGTCTAATATGGCGTTAGTTTATAAAAATAGAGGAGAAATAGATAGTGCTTCGTATTATTTTAAGTCAGCCCGTGAATCCTATAAATTCTCTGAAAACATAAAGAACTGGATAAGTGCTAACTTGAATTTGTCATCTTTATATTTTTATGATGCACCACTTCAGTCAATTACCTACCTCATGGAAGCTGATAGTCTTTCTATTCATTTAGGAGGGGTGGTTCAGCAGGCTCAGGTTTATGAGCAACTTTACAGATTGCATGATTCTCTTGGAAACTTAGAAAAAGCTTTATTATACCTACAAAATTATATATCGATAAAAGATAGTCTGTTAACCAAAGATTTTAAATCAGAAGAACTCAGTGTTCGCTATGAATCTGGACGGCAGAAGGAGCTTATTGAGAAACAGAGAAACGAAAACCTGCGAAAGGAGTTAGCGCTGTCAAAGTCAAAGTCTGAAAAACAAATACTGTGGGTGGGATTGACAATCGCACTTGTAAGTGTTGGCTCTCTTTTGGCTTTGGGGTGGTATAAAAAACGCGTAAGATTTGTTATTCAAAAGCAAAGGGAGAAGATAAGTGCTCAAAAAATTGATCAGCTCAAAAAAGAGCAGGCTGTAAAGACAATTGAAGCCCTCTTACAAGGGCAGGAAAAGGAGAGGGGGCGGATCTCTGAAGATTTACATGATCGTTTGGGAAGTACTTTGTCTGCTGTGAGAATGCAAATTGAAGCTTATGGCGAAAGCGTTGACACCAGCGATTCCGAAAGTGTAAAAAAGCTCTTAGCTTTGGTGGATAGAGCAATTGAAGAAACAAGGTCTATTTCGCATAACTTAATCTCGGGTGTGTTGGCTCGATTTGGCCTGGAAGCTGCTTTAAAAGAGTTGCAAGAAAATTTCAATGTTTCTCAACGTGTTAAGGTTCACTTAAAAATAGGTGAACTGAACTCGATGGAGTCAGAGTTTGAAGTTGTAGTTTTTAGAATTGTACAAGAAATTTTAAATAATGCTCTTAGGCACTCGGATGCTGAGAATATTTGGATTGACGTAGGAATGAGGGGGGATACCTTGCGGCTGGAGATAAAGGATGACGGTTCTGGTTTTGACTTGGAGCAGAAGAGCACGGGTATGGGGTTGAAAAATATTAATACTCGCGTGACGAGATTGGAAGGAAACTTGAATATTGCATCGCATCTTGGGGGAGGGACATGCTTTAAAATTCAAATACCTTTAAAAAATGAAACAAGTAAATATCTTAATTGCTGATGATCATGATTTAGTATTGGATGGTATTCATGCCTTACTTTCACCAGTAGAGCATGTTACAATTGTGGGGCGTGCTTCCAACGGTCTGGAAGTAATGGATCGTATGCAAAAACTACCTGATTTGGATTTATTGATTTTGGATATCAATATGCCAGAGATGGATGGAATTGAGGTTACGCAAGAAGTGAAGAGTCGTGGACTTCCAATTAAGGTGTTGATTTTGAGTATGCACAACAGGCCTGAGTTTATAAATAAACTTATTGAGGTAGGTGCGGATGGGTACTTGTTAAAGAATTCAGGTAAGGTTGAATTGGTAAAAGCTATAGATAAAGTGAGTAGCGGAGGTAAGTACTTCTGTAGCGAAATTGTGAAGTCCAATTTTAATGAAAAGCTTTATGCCCTGGATTCGCATCAGTCAGAATTGTCTCCTAGAGAAAAAGAGGTGGTTCAATATATAGCTAAGGGGTATTCAAGTCAACAGATTGCACAGGTGCTAGAGTTAAGTCCACATACCATTGATTCTCATAGGAAGAAAATCTTGTCAAAACTCGGTGTGAGAAATTCGGTTGAAATAGCTAAGTATGCTTTAAAGAAAGGTATTTTAAAAGGTTTTGATATTGTGTAACAATTCCCTGATAAACTTCAGTTGAACGTTTTGCAGTGCTAAGTTTTATTCCTACAAATCACTAATTGTAGTGATTAGTTATTTCGTTGGATTCCCGATATTTAGGCTTAAGCTTGCTCTTTTCAGGTAATTACTATAATTCACTTTGAATAAGGTTAGAGCATAAAGGCCTATTCAAATGTCAATAATCTTTCTTGAAACAAAAATAAGCGCACCCATCGATCGGGTGTTTGATCTTTCGCGCAGAGTAGAGTTTCAACTTGCTTATTTCATTCGCAGTAAGGTAAAAATCATCAAAGGAAAAAAATTAGGCCCCCTTGATTCAAGCGAAAGCACAATCTGGCGAGTTCATCATTTTGGTTTTCAGCAGCAATACACATTGACTATTACTGATTTTTACAAGCCTACATATTTTGTGTATCAATTGAAGGGGGGTATTTTCAAAAGCTTTAGGCATGAATATCATTTTTCATTTAAGGATGGAACAACTACTATGAGTAGTGTCCTAAGATTTTCCCCTCGTACAGGTTTGATGGGAATGCTGATCAATTTCTTTTTTCTAAGAGTTTATTTGACACACCTCGTCATGAGACAAAATATGATGATCAAAAAAAACGCAGAATCTCCAAAAGAAAGCGTTTAAAGAAATTCGTGGGTGGCGTTATTTCTCTCAAAAAACACTTCTTCACATCAAGTATTTGTCATCGATATGTAACAACTTATTTCGGTAAAATGATGATTTCGGGAAAATCGTTAGAATAAGTCACTACTTATAGTGATTTATATTAACTAGACATGATGATTTTTAATAGCAAATTTTTCGTAAAAACTTGTTTTTATTGTGATAGCAAATATTGTGCTATAATTTTTTTATATCTATAAATTAGGTAGCTTAAGTTTTGTAATTGCTTTTGGATAAAGAGATTGAGTGATGTGAGATTATTCTGCAATGCCATGGATTTACTTTTTGAACATGTATTTAGGTTGGGAAATTGATATTTTCAGGTAACAATTTAAACCACTTAAATATGAGAACGAATTTTTACAAAATTTGGTTAGTGACATTATTAGCCATTGTGAGTTTTGCCAATGTATTGGCTCAAAGCCAACCAGCAGATCAGCGTTACAAAGCAATGCTTGCTGAAGAGGTCAAAATCACCGAGTATATAGAAATACATATGAGTGATGATATCCCCAAAGAGGTATATGATCTTTTTGCGCAGTATCAGGAAAAGCATGGTCATGATCATGAGCGTAATATTGAGTTGGAAAAGGTTAGTCAGGAAGATTTGGACAGAGGGGTGAAGCGCCTTTATTTGCGAGCACTTTATTTTAAGGAAAATCCCAAGGCTTTAGAAGTTTTCCAACCCATGGTTCTAGGGCCGTGTGTAAATGGGGATTTGGAACTGGGAAATTATGCGGGCTTTTCTGTAGAATCAGGATTATACGGGGTAGGGGAATGTACTATTGCTGGGATAACCTTTGTGCCTGAAACACCAGGAACGCTTGAAACACCAAATACAATTGACCCAGGTATAAACAGTCAAATTATGAATGTTGGGCCAGACCCTATAGTTGCAAGCTATGGAGGTAGTTTAGCTCAGGTTCATGCTGGTAATCATTCATTGAGGGTAAATCAGAGTAATAGAGGATTAGGCGTTAATAGAGTTATATATCCAGTGGTATTAACTCAGCCTAATGAAGATATAGCCTTCTGGTATTCATTTGTTTTGCAAAACCCTAACAACCATGTCAATTCCCAGCCTTTTTTTCGAGCTCGGGCGGTACATCAGACGACCAATGTAGAGCAGGATTTTTTTTGTGAGACAGGGTTGCAACGAAACAATTTTACAACTGCAGTGCAAGTGTCAGGAAATGATTCGTTGATTTGGACTGTGTGGCGCTGTGCAGAGTTAGAAGTTTCAGGAAACATTGGAGATACAGTTCTTTTGGATATAACTACTGCCGACTGTGGAGCGAGTGCGCATTGGGGATATTCATACATAGACGATATATGTACGGAGTGTGTTGCTGATTCATGCAATTATCAAGGTTCTATTGATCTTGATCCAACAGACACCTGCTCCAATATTACTCAGGTATGCGGATCATATGACTTAGCGGCATTTCAGTGTACTACGGCTACTGTAAATAATTTGACTCTTAATATTTATCAAGGAGGTATACTTGTAAATACCTTAACAAGTCCTACAATAGATCTTGTAAACCAGACTTTTTGCTTTAATATTTCTCCGGGAGATTTTGGAGCTTACACCGGAGGTTTTGATTTTGAGGCAAATATCACCTTTGATATCAATGGCTCTTTAAATACAGAAACAGATCTTAACACTAATCCTGGGCCTGATAATGATTATCTGACCGACCCGGATTGTTGTCCACAGTACAGAATTTTGGACTGCTGTGAATATTGGGACTTGAGTGGAAGATCATCTCAGGTAGATAGAAAAATACAGGAGGTTGTGGCTAAATACAAGAGCAACCTTAGAACCAAGTATGGTGCCTGGGTAGATACTGTAGGATGTAGCCCGTGTACCTTCCCGAATGACATATTCCCGATTTTTATTGTGGATGACAATAATATGTTGATTGATGATTCATACTTTGATATCAACTGGAGTCACCACCCAGGATGGACAGCTGCTTATGATTGGATAATGCCAAATCAAGGGACCATTGTAACGGTTGAAGATTCTCTCTTAGGATGTAGCTGGACAGATAGCTTCTACTACGATTGCTGTGATTTAGACGTGAATATTGTTCCGTTGTGTACTACCTGCGATCCATGTAGTAATCCTGGTCAACCCTTCTTTATGGTTGTGGAAGATCAAAATGGAAACCCGTTAAGTACTTCAGGATATAGTTTCTTGTGGAGCAATGCATCTACGGCAAGTGGAATCAACGGAACTGTAAATACTGAGTACTGGGTAGAGGTTACTGACCTGCAAACTGGCTGTGTAGCTCTAGATACATTTGAAATAGAATGTTGTGACTGCGAGGCAAAAGCAGACTTTACTTTTTCAGTAGGAAAATGTGATGTAAAATTCGTTAATGAATCAGCTACCAATAGTTGCTCTCAAATAACTGATTATATGTGGGATTTTGGTGATGGAAATACAAGTACTGTTGCTAATCCAAATCATAGTTATTCAGCCAATGGCACCTACAATGTTTGTTTGATTACGGTGGCATATGATGGTACTACACGCTGTACAGATACTGTTTGTCAAAAAGTGACCATAAAAGATTGTGATCCTTGCCATTGTACGTTGGCTCCATATATGGATCTTTCTATAGAGGAGTGCGAAGTGAAGTTTGAGGGATTTGCTGGTAATAATGCCTGTACTCAAGTGCTGCAGTACTATTGGAGTTTTGGTGACGGTACCAATAGTAGTGCTCAAAACCCGGTTCATACGTATCCTTCAAATGGTACTTACACAGTATGCTTTACCGTAGAAGGTACCGATGGTAACGATGTATGTAAACAAACGATTTGTAAGGAAATCGAGATCAAGGATTGTAAGGATTGTCCTTGTGACTTTGAACCTAAGATGGATTACCAGATTGAAAAATGTGAAGTAAGATTTGCTGGCGAAGCAAATGCTAACTCATGTACCAAAGTGGATAAGTATTATTGGGACTTTGGTGACGGAACTACTTCTACATTGCAAAACCCAGTGCATACTTATGCTACCAATGGCAGTTATACCGTATGCTTTACGGTAGAGGGTAATAATGGACAGGTAAAATGTAAAGAAGAAGTTTGCGAGGTGATAAACATTCAAGATTGTAAGGATTGTGAATGTAAAGTTGAATCCAATTTTATAGGCCTGTTTGGAATTCAGGATCCATGCACCGTATTCTTCAATGAATCGGCAATGACAAATGAGTGTACCCAAATCACTGGTTATAAGTGGGATTTTGGTGACGGAACGGGTTCTACATCGGCCAATCCAAGTCATAGTTTCCCTGGGGATGGTGTTTATAAAGTTTGTTTAACGGTATATGGATCTAATGGTACCGTAGGTTGTAAAGACGAATTCTGTAAAGAAATAACCATCCAAGGGTGTAAGCCTGTTATTAAGAAATCAGGATCCTCTTCAGAGGATGAGCTTAATGACTTCGGGGCATCGGTATACCCAAATCCATTTAATGATGAGTTGTCTATCAACTTTGTGAATCCATCTGAGCAAAATGTGGAGATAACAATCCTCAATGCCAGTGGTAAGCAAATCGCTCTGATCTCAAATGAAAAGAGAGCAGCTGGCAAGCATGAAATACAATTCAATGGAGCCGAAATGAATTTGGCACATGGAGTTTATTTTGTGGTAATCCGCAGTAATAATTTCTTAAGCTATAAGAAAGTAGTGTTCAATAAATAAGGATTGTGTGCGAGGTTGAAGTGAAAGGCTACCCTAAAAAGGGTAGCCTTTTTTGATGTCTATTACTTGTGTTTCTATAATGGATTTTGGTAATTGGTATTAGCTATTTGTAGTGATGATTTTTTGGTAGTCAATTATTTACTTTATAGTGATCAATTATAATAGCTAAAAATTACTTCTATGAAAAAAGTATTATTTTTTCTTGCTACTTTTCTTCTATTTGGATTAGGGTATGAAGCAAAAGGACAACACATTACTACTGATACTGAGGTGGGATGTTCTCTCGACTCCCCTCCAGAGCCAAATCCTGATGACAGTACAAGTTGCATAAGAGTTTGTAGCGGCAGTCAAGTAAAGTTTGACGCAAATACCACCGCAGCAGCAAATGATATCACTTGGTCAGTAGTTGGTGGGACCATTCTTGCTGACAATGGTGATAAGGTAACCGTAGGTTGGTTCTCAGCGGGTGCTGGTTCAATTGCGGTGAAGGTAATTACTGATGATGGTGTTGTCACCGACACTAAATGCATTGAAATCCTACAAGGGCCAGAAGCTCGTTTTGGAGTGCTTCCAGATACACTGCAATCCTTTATTAGTACCTGTACTTACCGCGAACTTCAATTTAAAGATATGTCTATGCCTTTGGGAACTTCACCCATTGTGGCTTGGAACTGGAGTTTTGGAGATGGAACGTACTCCAATGTGCCCAACCCCAGTCACGAGTATACCAGTGGCGGGCACTATGAGGTAATTCTTGAGGTAGTAAATTCCTGTAATTGCAGGAGCGAATATATGATTGAGATAACTGTAGATGAAGCTGAGCAGCTAATAATTGACTGCCCTTCTGTGGTATGTGAAGGTGAACAGGCACGCTATACAGTGCAAAAAAGTTGCGGTAAGTATGACTGGAAAGCAGTGGGAGGTACTTTTCAAACTCCATCGAATGGAGTAGGTTATGTTGATGTGATATGGGACCAAGTTGGTAGTGATGGATTTGGATACCTTTCTGTATATAATAGATACTGTGGAGATGGATGTGAAGCTCCAACCACAATAAAGGTTCCGGTGATAAAAAGTCTAGGAACTATTGAAGGGCCAACAGAAATTTGCGAAGGAAGCAGTTATTTATACCGATTGCCTCAATGGCCAGCCACTGAATTTACATGGAGCAAAACTGGGGCAGATATTGATATCCAGCCCTCTGATCAACCCAATGAAATAATAGTAACTGTAAATAGTGCCACTACCGGCACTGCCACTTTAAGATGTGCTTACAACAATGATCTTGTGAACTGCGGTGGTAAGGCTATTAAGGAATTAACAATTAGACCAAGTGCATCTATTTCTGGCCCTAAATTACTTTGTGCAGATGAGCCCTATAATTTTGAGCTCAGCAATGGATTTTCTGGGAATTGGAAAGTTTATAAAGAAGGTAGTCTAATTGTTGCGCACCAAGGTGGGCCAACAAACTCATTTCCTATTACTATAAATGACCCAGGAAACTACACGGTAACGGTAACACGGCAGAGTTTCTGCAGTCCTGATCCATTTTCATTTGAGGTTCTCGAAAAGCCCGCTGCTCCAGCAGATCTTGATGGACCTACCTCTGTGTGTCCAGGCATTCCATATAGCTATAATACCTACCCTGAAATACCCGGAACAACTTTTAACTGGAAGATTGTAAATGGTAGTTTTTCTAATGGACAGAGTATAACATCCGGTTCCGATGCGAGTGCCACCTTTAGTGGAAATGGCCCTTATGCCTTGAAAATTTGGCGGAAGTATAAAAATGGAACAGGCTGTGTTTCGGATACTTTTACTCAAGTGATTACACGCGAAATTGTGGAGCCCAATATTGGTGGTGCTGATACCTCATGCGACAATAGCTACTCGCTTTACACCGCTGCCTATTCTCAGGGAGAGTTATATGAATGGTCTATTATTCCTGAAACGCATGGTAGTGTAACCTCAGGCGATGGTAGTCAAAGTGTAGATATTTTATGGAACAGTCTTGCTTCACCTCAATATGTAGACGTAGTGGTAAAGGTTAGGAAATGTGGTTCTTCTTATTATGATACTATGTCTGTTCATGTGGTGCCTGTGTCTAATGTTTCCATAAATGCACCTGACTCAGTATGCTCGGGGTATAACATTAATATTTCGATGAATGCAGGTGTTCCTATTAATAGTTTTACAAATATTGAGTGGGATTTTGGGGATGGAACTACTACGACAAGCACTACGGCAAGCACAAGCCATACCTATGAAAGTGGCGCGAGCACTCCATTGAGTTATACTATAATTATGAAGCTCAATAACCCGAATGGATGTGGTACCAGCGTGGTAAAAACAAAAACAATCACGATAAATCCAAGTCCCATTGCTAGTGCCTTTACCAACGGGCCAATCTGCGCTTCGCAGCCTGGTGATACTATGTATGCTGTAATACAAAGTGGTGCCGGTGCAACCGCAACATTTGCTTGGTATGAGGAAGGAGATACAAGTAAGCTAAATAGCACACCAAAATATGTAGCACCAGGTTATGGTACTTATTTTTGCGTGGTAACCGGGAATAATGGTTGCGTTGATACGACCAACTTTGTTTATGTTGATGCAAACCCTTGTGCTCCAAGTACTGGGCAAGACTCAATAGGTTGCGATTTATGTATTGGAGATGCTTTTAGTCAGTATCCTATTACACTTTCATATACAGTGTCAGGTTGCCAGGAAGTTACAATTACGGCCAGTCCACAGTATCCTGCTACCTATTTAGTGGGTGAGAACTGGAAATGGGGCGCTAATCCTGTTTCGTACAATGTTTCTACACCATATGAGGCGGTAATGAAATTTGATCAGGTTGGTACCTATAAAGTTACTTATCGCGCTTGTCATTTCTATGGAAAGGGGGCATTTGATCCCGATTCTGTTTGCTACACCTTTCATGATATTTATGTAGAAGTACCCTATGTGCCCGATTTCAAATTTGACATTACTTGTCAATCCAATGGGGTTTACCAAGTGAATGTGGTAGATCATTCAAATTATCACCCTAATGCTTCTATTGATACTTACAGCTTCTATGTAGATAATAACCCCGTTCAGTCGGGAAGTAATATCATGTACACCAATACATTCACTCCGGGTTCTTATGAAATAAAGATGGAAATAGAAGGAAGTGGACACCCAAAGTGTACCATTATTGACACCCTCGAATTACCTGCCTTCCCGGTTGCGGATTTCAGCTTTAATTTTGACGGTGCCTGCATGGGTTACCCAATCGAGTTTACCAATTTGAGTACGCCAAGTACGGGGTTGACTTATGAATGGGACTTTGGTGATCAGGCAAAATCTGCGGTTTTCAATCCAAGTAGGGTATATGCTGGATCAGGAGGTAAAGCAGTGTCTCTCACAGTAACAAATTCACTGGGCTGCAGTAGCACATTCATTGATACAGTAAATGTTTCGCCAAATGATCTTGATCCGAATATTAGTTCCAATAAGATCATTGAATGTGACAATGGGACTATTGTTTTAACAGGAATACAACAAAATACATCCGGGGTTCCAACTGAAGCTGTTTTTCAGCCCAATGACTTTGCGGTTGTTACTTGGCCAGGTACTGGTAATTCGGTAACTACTTCGGTATTTGAGTCTGGGTCTTACTTTGTGATCTTAAAAGATGCCAATGAGTGTAGGGAAGCTTCTGCTTCAACAACGGTAGAGTTTGTGCCCTCACCCAACCCTCAAATTGAAGGCCCAACAGATGTGTGCCTTGGAGATAGTATACGTTTACTTGGTGATTTAGGCGAAGGTGATTTTAGTTATAATTGGACTTTACAAGGTACCCCAGGATCATTGGGTACGGATCCAAATCTGACGGTATATGCTGGATCTACAGGTATTAGAAACTATGTGCTAAATGTGTCAAGGAATAGTGTCCCACAGTGTTTCACCAATGATGTTTTTCAGGTTGAGGTTCATGCACCACCAGCTTCTCCTAATATTAGTTTCAGTCTGGTTACTTGTCAGCCTTATACCATAGAGTTGAATGCTACAGCCAGTGGAACCGGAACGTATACCTGGAGTGATGGACAAAGTGGGCCGAATATTGAAGTGACCGAAGGCGGAAACTTTACGGTGACTTATACCAATGATTGGGGATGTACCAGCGAGGCAATGGTGTATGTTCCAAAGTCGCCAGAAGAGTATATTTGGATATATCCGCTTGGTTGTTATGAGCTATGTCCTGCACAGGTAGATGGTAGTGAAGAGTTTGATTTGCCAGACCCTATCATTTCATTTACCAACTGGAGCCTAAATGACCCGATAGACCCTGTGACGTATGGAGCTGCTGGAAGTGGTTCTATTCCTGATATTTATCTCCAAACGCCTTATAATGGTCAGTATAGCTTTACCCTTGAAAATGATTTTTGCGACTATACTGCACGTTATTTTGATTTGAGAATCAGTGAGCGTTGTGAGTGTGAAGTAAGGGTAGATTTCCACGGTTCCTACTACGATGGTAGTCCCGGGGATTGCCGTAACTATGTGGATTTCTATATAGATAACCCTTATGGACAACCCATCACGGTTAACCTGAATTCGCCAAATGGAATTTTTGTACCATCATCTATTTTGGTGCCTCCTGGTGGAACATCGGTGACCGTTGAGTTTATCCCAAATCCAGGCTATACAGGGCCAATGGATACATGGATGGCTTCAACCCATAATCCGGATGATTTCTCTCCCTGCTATATGGAAGGAGAGTATGAATTGCCGCAGCCACTTTGCAATGATACCAGCTGGTACAAGCAGGCAGCGGCCCGAACAGCTGATGATACGGATGCGGAGCACAGCTTTAGCCTGGCACCCAACCCAGCTATCACCGAAGTTGGTGTGATCTATGACCTTCGGATGTGGGTAGAAGGCTCAAAAGGAACCATTGAGGTGTATAACCTACAGGGGGTTTTGATGGGTGAATACGAGGTAGTCCAAGCCAGTGGAACCCAAACGGTGCAAACCGAAAAGTGGAGCCCAAGCGTGTATATAGTTTTAATACGCGTAAATGATCGTGTGGTTGATTACAGACGATTGGCAATTCAGCGATAAGAGTTGTTTAGTTTAGAAAATGAGCCCGGCATTGTTAGGATGTCGGGCTTATTTTTCTCTAACTAATTGCAAATAGGAAATCTCTTATTAAATTTTAATTTTTGTGTTAAACCCTTTTACTAAACATTAAACAGACTCTATGCTTAAAAAACTACTCATTCTTACGCTCATCTTTTCACTTACTTCTCCTACTGTTGTCGCTCAATGGGATTGGGCTATTAGTGGTGGGTCGGTGAATACTTTTAGCAGAACTACAGACTACAATAATGTGAATCATATCACCACAGATCAAGCGGGTAATGTTTACATTCTATCCCAGGTTGGGGGGGCGGGTCTTAAAGTAGCCGAGAACTCGCTCATCGCCTATTCTGAATATGGAACTTACAACTCATTGGATATGGTCCTTTCAAGTTTTACAAGTGATGGGAACTATAGATGGTCAAAAGTAATTGGAGGACGATTATATGACGTTGGTTATGCCTTGAAGGCGGATAATAGTGGTAGTTTATATGTAACTGGTCGAATTCGAAATGTAGATGATAATCCTGTAGGGCCGCCTAATACGGCTGTGCATTTTGATACAGACACGGTGCTTCCAAAAATCCCGTATGATACGCTAACATGGAGCTTGATACAAGATACTTTAAACCAAAGTATGTTTATAGTAAGGTATGATACTTCTGGTGTCTTTAAGTGGTTAACAATGCCAGAGCCTGATACAACCAGTAAGTTTCGTGGCAATACACCCATTAACTTGGATGTTGATGCCAATGGAGACGCTTATTGGCTGTGTTACCTTTTGCCTGGTGAATATAGATGGGCCACTAATAATATTATTACCCAGGCGGGTACTTATGTAGTAAAATACAGTAGCCAGGGAAATCAAATCGGAATAACTCGATTGGGCTTGGATGTTGCTCATGGAGACTATTTAACTTCCATTTGGGGAGGGCTTACACACTTTGCTCGAAACCCAATGAACGGCAATTACTATATCGCTGGTACAAACAAGGCCAAACAAAATTTATATCTGTTAATAGACGGAGATACAATCTCCTCCACAATGTACATCGCATGTTTTTCATCTTCAGGCCAACTATTATGGAAAGAGGAAAGTGGGGGCTATGATAAGGGTGCAATCAATAGGCTTGAGATTGATAATAGCGGTAACTTGTTCATCACAGGTTTTGTACATAATAGTACTTCTTTAGGAGGTCACACTTATAGTTCACCGCGATCTCATGCATCACCTTATGTTAGTGCATTTAGTTCCAGTGGTAATCACATATGGTCAAGTATGGCAGTTGTAGATGCGGCTTCTGATGCACTTGATGTTGCAGTAAGCGATACCGAGATAGCAATAGCAGGTTACGGTTCAAGTTTGTACTGGCCAAGCAATACAGATTCTGTTAAAACACAAGCTAACCAAGGCTACGATGCCTTTCTTGCCCGTTTCAACAAAAGCAATGGTGAGCTCATCACCATGGAGCGTACTAACACACCTTTTGGTGGCGCAAGCTATGGCAACGCCATTGCAGCCGGCCCACAAAATACCTACTATATGGGAGGTAACTTTAGCATGTCTATGTTTTTGGGGCAGGATACTTTGTACAAAGTAGGCAGCCAGCGGAGCTTTTTCCTTACCAAATATGAGTGTGATGTGCCGGAGGCCAGCATGAGTGTGAGCGGCATAAATGCTAGCAATACGATAAACCTTACCTACACCGGAGATCCGGCAGATAGTGTAAAATGGTACTTAGGAGATGGCACTCAGGTATGGGGAGATAGTATTCAGCATAGCTATGCCAGAAAAGGAAAATATAGAGTGTGTGCAATGGCTTATTTTGAGTGTACAGAGGTTACAGTGTGTGATAGCTTAGTAGCCGGGGAAATCAGTCTCACTGAAGAAAGCTTGGCCGAAATAGCGATTTATCCCAATCCTACCAATGGTGTTTTGAACTTAGAGAATTTGCCAAAGCATAGCTCCGTAAAACTTTATAACCTTAATGGAAAATTGCTTTTGCAAAAACAATTTAAAGATATGAAGGCTTCCTTAGATTTAAGTCAATTTAGCAAAGGAGTCTATCTGCTGGAGCTACAGAATGGTGCTGGGGAGAGAGCTTTTAGGAAAGTGATGAAGGATTGACGATTGTTTCCTTTCTTCATTTTGCCATGATGCAAAACGAAGCAAAAAATCTAGAACTTTTTAGGAACTTTTTGCTTTTCTGCTAAAAGCAAAACCACGGTTCATTCTGCATTTCATGCTTATCCCTCATGCTTCGGGATGCAATTCCATTTGAATGCCCGTTAGTTCTCGAAAAAGTTCATTGGCTAGCCGAGAGGTTTAGGGTTTAGGGACCGGCCTTTTGGATTTTTACGTAAAAACCAAGTGTAACGGAACGCAGAAAAATAAGCAGCCGCAGGCCTTTTATTTTTCAGTGAAGTGAAAAGTAGGTTTTAGAAAAAATCCAAGAAGCCTTGATTTTTTGGTTTCGTTTTCCATCAAGGGAAAAGGAAAGAAAAACTTATACTTTTAATACGCGTAAATGATCGTGTGGTAGACTATAGACGCTTGGCCATTCAACGCTAAAATGTTGAGTTAGTTTATAAAATGGGCCCGGCATTGTTAAGATGTCGGGCTTATTTTTCTCTAACTCATTACAAATAGGAAATCTCTTATTAAATTGTAATTTTTGTGTTAAACTCTTTTACTAAACATTATTCAGACTCTATGTTAAAAAAACTACTCTTTTTCTTCACGACCTTTTTGATGATTTTACCTACACTATTCGCTCAATGGAATTGGGGTGTAAGAGGAGGTTCAGTGAATACCATGCAGCGTCTGCAGGACTATAATAACATTACTCAAATAGTAACAGACGCTAATGGAAACATTTACACCATGGGACCCATAGGTGGTGCTGGTGTTAAGGTAGGAAGTCAATCACTCACGAGTTACTCAGGTTATGGCACGGGTAGTACAACAGATATTTTGATTTGCAGTTTTTCACCATCAGGACAACTGAGATGGACAAAAGTTATCGGGGGTGCAGAAATGGATGTTGTTCAAGGTATTGAAACTGATCTTCAAGGTAATGTTTATTTACAGGGAAGAGTATTAAACGTCTACGAGACATGGGTAGGAGTGCCTCCAACTGCTGTGCACTTTGATGCCGATACGGTACTTTCTATAGTACCCATTGACTCAACTACTTTAATGTATAAGGATACCTTACAGCAAAGTATGTTTATGATAAAATATGATACCTCGGGTACACTTAAATGGCTGCGAATGCCGGAGCCAGATAGTACAAGTATGTATCGTGGAAATTTTCCTTTTAGAATGGATGTTGACAATAGTGGAAATGTGCATTGGTGGTGTTATCTGAAACCAGGCCAGTTTCGTTGGGCCAATAACAATGTGATTACACAAGAGGGAATGTTTATATTGAAGTACTCCACTCAAGGACAGGTGCTAAGTTGTACTTCATTAGACATGACTATTGATGGATTGCAATTTTGGGGAGCGTTCGGCTCTGCAAAGTTTAAAGTAAATTCTGCAACCGGCAATTATTATATCGCTGGAACAAATGAAGGCAGTGCAACTATCAGTCTTGGGGGAGGTCCTGTAAACTCAAAAATGTATCTAGCAGCCTTTTCCCCAGCAGGTCAATTATTATGGAAAAAGGAAAGTGGGGGGGGTGACCTTGGTTCTATAGAGGATCTGGAATTGGATTTGAATGGCAATATCTATTTAGGGGGCTTAGTAAGGCCTGGAACGGAGTTTGGAGGTCACACATATACCTCTCCCAAAAGCAGTGGGGCTCCTTTCGTTAGCTCATTTGATTCAGGAGGAAACCATTTGTGGTCAGAAATGGCTGTTGTGGACGCAGTTTCAATTACTTATGATGTAGCGGTTAGCGACACCGAAATAGCTATTACTGGCTACGGTTCAAGTTTATACTGGCCCAACAACACAGATTCTGTAAAAACCCTGGGTAACCAAGGCTACGATGCCTTTCTTGCCCGCTTTAACAAAAGCAATGGTGAGCTTATTACTATGGAGCGCACTAATACACCCTTTGGCGGTGCAAGCTATGGCAATGCTATAGCAGCCGGCCCACAAAACACCTACTATATGGGAGGTAACTTTAGCATGTCTATGTTTTTGGGGCAGGATACTTTGTACAAAGTAGGCAGCCAGCGCAGCTTTTTCCTTACCAAGTATGAGTGTGATGTACCGGAGGCCAGCATGAGTGTGAGCGGCATAAATGCTAGCAATACGATAAACCTTACCTACACCGGAGATCCGGCAGATAGCGTAAAGTGGTATTTGGGTGATGGCACCCAAGTGTGGGGTGACAGTATTCAGCATAGCTATGCTGCCAAAGGGAAATATAGAGTTTGTGCTATGGCCTACTTTGAATGCACAGAGGTTACGGTGTGTGATAGCTTAGTAGCCGGGGAAATCAGCCTCATTGAAGAAAGCTTGGCCGAAATAGCGATTTATCCCAATCCTACCAATGATTTTTTGAACTTAGAGAATTTGTCCAAGGAAGGTCAAGTAACTTTATACAATCTTAGTGGGAAGCTCTTATTACAACAGCCCTTTAAAAAAGAAAACAACAAACTGGATTTATCCGATTTACCGAAAGGGGTGTATGTGCTGGAGCTGATTAGTAGGCAAGGGGTAAGGGTTTTTAGAAAGGTGATGAAAGAATAGGTGGTTTAGCTAAAATGATTATTTTTAAAACAGTTAGTCCAAAGATCCTATAATAAATGGCGCGCTGGCAGAGCACCAGGCAATATCGGCTTCGGCCGGGGTTCTTTGGATATCTCCATTTTCAGTTTCATGAGGTTGATATTTCCCGTTTCAAGCCGTTGATAGCCGTTGCTGAAAATCTTGATAACCCTTTGTCAATACCCGTTGATGCCGTTGCAACGGCTGATTTCGGTGGTGTGGGTTACTATTGTATTTCAATCTCTTCATTAAAAAGCAGTCCCTTGCGAGAATTTGCCGTTGCTATGTTAATGCAGGAGCCGTTGAAGTGGTTTCAACAGCAGCGGTGAAAAAAGTGTAACTGTCTATAAATAGGGGGATTTGCTACGGATAGACTGTATCTCTGGTTTTGAGCAACGGTGCAACGGCTAAATTGAAACGGTAGTCTGATTGTTGAAAAAGCACATTGCCCCAAAAGATAAGTTAAGATCAACGGTTCTTAAAAGATTTGACTAATTTCAATGGTCACATTTATTCTAAAAAATGTCAAATCAGATAGACTACAAAACCTATTACCGCAGCAAAGCTGCGGACAGCTTTAAGACTCGGTCAAAACTTTATATTTTTCAACAAGCGCTGCTGGGAAGAGAATTTAACTCAGAGAAAGTGAACACCTTTTTGGTTGAAAATGATTTGGTGAAAAAATATACCGCCCAATATTGGCAAAGAAATCACGAGGAAACAATTGATGGAAGTAGCTTATCAGTTGGTGAAGTTTATAATGAAATGGTTCGAATGGAGGTTGCTCACCTGGAGGAACTTAAAGTGCTACGTGATTGCTACATAAAGGAATTCTTTCCGGCTAAATTTGATTTTGATGAGTTTACAAAAATATGCGGTAGTGACCATTGTACTTATTGCAAGATCACTATGAGTGATATTGACACCCTTGCCAGCTGTTTGGAGCTTTTCAAAAAGAATGAACGGGGCTGGAAACTTGAAATGGATAGAAAGAATTCCAACTTTGAGTATTTACCAGAAAATGTGGTAATGGCTTGCTACTGGTGTAACAATGCCAAAACGGATGAATTTACCGATGTGGAGTTTATGGTTGTGGGAGAAGCGATAGGTCAAGTTTGGAAGTCTCGATTGAATAAAGTTAAAAACAAGCCTAAGCTATAATAGCAAAGGATTTACCCCGCTACATCCTGATACAAATGCTCTTGAAAACCTACGAAAGTTTCCCGAATACTTTTGATGTCTCCTAATTCCCGTTTTGCATCAGCAATGGCATTATATTTCAAAATCAAAAGTGGTGTAAGCTTGGCATCATCCAACTCATTCACGCCCTCTTTTACATATTGTTCCAACACAAAATTCAAGAACTCTTGTTGCTTGGGGTCATAATCGCTTAGTTGAACTTTTGCCGATTCTGCCCGATCTAATCGAGGCACCAAATCTTTGTGATAAGCCACATAATTGAGAACATCGTATAGGTCACTATTCTCACCATGCACCAGTGCGCTTAAGTCATCCAGTTGCGCGCTGGTATATCCTTTTTCTTCAAGCTCCGTCATCAGTTTTTTTCGTGTGCCAGGTTGCGACCACAGTCGCCTCAATTCTTCTTCACTTCCGAAAAAAGAAGGAAGATCCCCGAATAACAACTTAATAAACTCGGATGCAGAAATAGGTTTTCCTTCAGGGCTCCAAAATGTGGTCTTAGCCGTTGCCGCAATCTCTAAAGCTTTACCGTTGGAGAGCTTCACTGTTACCATTTTCTTTGGAGGGTTTTCACACACGCAAGGATCATTTCCGCACTCGCTACAAAGCTCTGGTTCTGGCTTCTCACAAATACATGGCTTCTGATCACAATTGTTGCATTGTGGACGTGTTCCTCCACCCGTTGATGGTTCTGGTTCCAACGGTGGCCCATCCCATTCTGGATCTTTAAAATGTTGATGAGCTTTGGTAAAATCAAAAATGGTGAAGTAATCTTTACCATCAAAAAGGCGGGTACCTCTACCTACAATCTGTTTAAACTCTACCATAGACTCTACAGGGCGAAGCAAAACGATGTTGCGAATTTCCGGTGCATCAACCCCAGTGCTTAGCTTTTGCGAAGTAGTCAACACCGTTGGGATGCTTTTTTCATTGTCTTGAAAATCCCGCAAATGATTTTCGCCAATACTGCCATCATCAGCTGTTACACGATGACAATAATTAGAGTTATTACTATCCGCAATTTGGTTGATCAAATCTCTTATATAAGCTGCGTGAACCTGTGTGGCGCAAAACACCAAGGTCTTTTGATTTTGATTCAGCAAATCCATGAAATACTGAACTCGATAGCGCTCTACTTGCTCAATGATAATCTTGCGCCCATAATCCTTGTAAGTAAATGTATCGCCTACTTCAGCTTCACCTTCTACTATATTGTCATCCTCAGTTATGGTGTACTCATCATAATTGGTTTGGATTTCTTTTACCCTGAAGGGGGACAAGAAACCATCATTGATCCCTTCTTTTAGGGCATACTCATACACAGGGTCACCAAAGTATTTGTAGGTGTCACCGTTTACATCACGCTTGGGCGTGGCGGTTAATCCCAATTGAACTGCTGGTGAAAAGTAATCCATGATGGCACGCCACGAACTTTCATCATTGGCACCACCACGGTGGCACTCATCAATTACAATAAAATCAAAAAAATCTTTTGGGTATTGACCAAAGTTGAAGGATTTGTCATCATACTTTGCTTCGGGTTCAGCCGCCATGCCAAGCGTTTCATCATCCTGTTCTTTGTCTTCGCCATTTTGAGCGGAGGTCATAAACGTTTGGAAAATGGTAAAAAAGATGCTACCGTTTTTGGGAACCTTTCCTTTCTTCTTTATTTCCTTAGGGCTTATACGCACCTTTATGTTTTCGTCAATTGTATCAAAGGCATTGAATGCGTTAAATGCCTGATCGGCCAAAATATTTCTATCAGCTAAAAAGAGAATGCGCGGTTTGCGCTGTCCGTCTCTTTTGAGGTTCCACGAAGCATGAAACAGTTTCCATGCAATTTGAAAGGACACGGCCGTTTTTCCGGTGCCCGTTGCTAAGGTCAAAAGTATTCTGTCTTTTTTGGTTGCAATAGCTTCCAGCACCTTAGTAATGGCATTGTCTTGATAATAGCGAGGCTGCCATGTGCCACTTCTATCTTCGTAGGGAATGGCAAATAAACGCTCGGTCCAATTGGCTATTTCTACCTTGTATTCTTCTTTGGGTGTAGGGAAGGTCATTTCCCAAAGTTCATCAGGGGTAGGGAAGGTGCTAACATCTCCTTCACTGCCTTGCTCCATATCTACACCATATATTTTGAGGCCGTTGGTAGCATAGGTGTAACGAATTTTCAACCGCTCAGCATAATCTTTTGCTTGCCCTACACCATCGGTATAGTATATGTCCCTGGCCTTGGCTTCTACTATGCCAATTCTTCGATTTTTGTATTCAAGTACATAATCCGCTTTTAAGGGCTGAGCTCTGCGGCTTTGGCCAATAAGCCGGCCTTGTGTAATAGGAAACTCCAAACGCAAACGACTACCTTCAACGGTACCCCAGCCTGCGGCTCTTAGGGCGGGTTCTATTAAATCATGTTTGGTTTGGGCTTCGTTCATCGTTGTTTTAGTTGAAAATCAAATAACCATCAAAAAGGAATGTACAGGTTATCAGTGCTTTTGCATAGTTATTAATATTTTTTGTCAAATGACCATCAAATAAGGCCCTTGTTAAAATCGAAACTGAACGCGAATTCTCTTCAAATACATTTTCAAGGATTTTATGTCACTTTGAGTTTGGTTCATTTTTACTTGTGACACATCAGTTGTGTTGCTTAGCTAGGGGTAAATGTTACTTGTTTTAGGTAAGTAGCTGAAAAACAATGGTTAATCCTTGATTGTTTTGTGTTGCTTAAGCAAGGTTTAATGTCACTTGAAGAAGTCTTTTTTGGGTCTGTTGCACTCTTTTCATTTATAAATCAAAACACAATCAAGAAATAATAAGAAGTGAAGGGGGTTGTTTTTCAGTTGGTTGCATTCTTTTTAGTTCTTGTTTCTTAATCGGAATCAAAACCCAATCAAGAGATATCGCTTACGCCCAAATAGGTTCATAGCCACCTCGTGGATGCTCAGGGTCTGCTGCCTTTATTAGCTTGTTATCTAAAGCTTTCTTAATCACAGCAGATGCTTGAGCAGCATTGTGTTTTTCAATTCCAAATCGTTCGCATAGTGTTGAGTTTTTCATTTTTGCTCCTTCAAGATATTTCATAATGGAGTGTTGGTAGCAAGCTCGTGTTCGTTCAGAAACGGTCATGTCTGCAAATGTGCGAGGTGCAAACAAAATTACCCGCATAGAATGATCCATTTCCTGAAATTTTGGAGGAGGTAGTTGATTTACCTCCACACTCATGATTACTTTGTCCAGGCCGGTTCCTTGTTCTTCACACATGCCCATTCTTCGCATAAGAGAGGCCAATGCCTCGTTTCTTGAACGGGGCGGCAAGTCGATCATTCTATCGGTTTGAACCAAAGATTTACCCGGGTTGGTAATTTCCAGACGTGTGTCAAAAAGTTCTACCAAAGGGCCAGTTCCGCTTATAGTCATGTCTTGATGTATCAGAGCGTTGGCTATGGTTTCGCGAATGGCTATTTCTGGAAACAATAGTTGCTGGTTTCTTTGAGTACTACCTATATGTTCGTTTACAGGCAACAAGTTATTTATGTACGAAACAATTCCCGAAAAGGCATTTGCATAACCTTTCTTCCCGTCTATCCGTTGTTTTACCGTTGATGCTCTATTGTCTCCATCATAGGCTACAAACCGAATCCCTTTGCGAGAATGAGCTGAGCCAAAATCTTCCAGATTTTCAGCAAACAATATGGCGCCAAGATTGGTAATGTTCCAGTGTCCGCCCACATCTTTATTAATGATAGCATCTGCTGCCAGACGCTCTAAAATACCAGACCTGTTTTCTGGGAGGTTTTGTTTAGTAAGCTTAAAGTAAGAGGGATAGTCGATAAGTTTTACCACTTCATCTGCGGTAACAAATGATTTTGCTACTGCTTTTTCCCAATTGTAGGAACGCAGACTATTTATAAGTTTTTGATAATGCTCAGGGTAATCGGATAGGCGTGGTGTAGCGCTTCCAATTCGCAAATAGGCTGTTCTCTCAAACTCTACAGGTGTGGTATGTGTGGCCGGGATTTCTAATAGAACAAGTTTGCCGTCTGGGTGGTTTACTTGGCGAAAAGAAAAGGTGATGCGCGGTGTAAGCATTTGTGACAGCCACATAGCTAAAACCTGATTGCCTTTAGTTTGAGTTTCGGGATTAAAAGTGGTGCCAACAATTTTTTGAGTGCCGTCCTCTACACCCCATAGCACATAAGCAAAATCTTTTTCTTGAATACGTGCTACATTAGATAGTGCAGAACATAGCTTACCGATCATTTCTGGTGATGCATTATTATGCTTAAATTCTACACACCCGTTTTCAGTATTTCCAGATAGTAACTCATCTATCAATACAATGTCTCTGCGCATCTGTTGGTTTAAATCACTCATATAGCACTTTCCTCTTTAATTAACTCTACCTGTACAAGCACCTTCTGTAAAAGGGTTTTTGAGGTTCTTAGGTTATTTAGTTAATTATCATTTACTTACCTGATGTTCACGACATGCATGTCGTGAACATATTATTTAGTTTCATACTCCACACCCGGCTCTGCCGCCACCTGCAATATACTTTCAGTTTCCTCTTTTATCAACTCCCCAGCAAAGGCTTTTTGTAAAATGGATTTTTTAAGGTCTTCTAAGCCATTTAGTTTAGCAGAATAATGACGAACCAATTGGTTGCGGTTATTTGATAATGCCTCAATCAATAATCTTAGCTCTCTTTGTCTTTCTACTGGTGGAAGTGGCACCGGCAGTTTCTTTAAATCACCAATAGATAAATTAGGTTGCATTAGAGTATTTACGTTATCAAGTACATAGTTGTATACTCGATTAGAGCTGAAAAAATAGAATAGATAGTCTCTGTCAACTAATTCGAGGTTGGGAACAATAGCTGCAACTCGTTGATTTAATAAAGAGTTATGATAGCTCTTTGGAACTTGGGCAACTTTTAACCCTCCTGAAATAATTGTACGAGTTAGTGCCAAAACTAAGTCGCCCTCATGAACTTTTACTTTTGAATATTCTTCTAAATATGAAGAAGGTAAGTTATTTGAGGAATCCTCCACAAATTCCATGATTCCAACATTGGTGATCTTAATTGCCTTTATATCATTCTCAGCTGAAAAATCTTTGCTCTTAAAGCTGTAGCCGTTTATTACTTCAGTTATATCCTCAATACTCTTCTCCTCCCAACCATCACCGTCCTGTCCTGAGCCTGTCGAAGGGTGGCTAAATATTTCATTGAGCTTGGATTGAAAAAGCTCTTTAGCGTTTTGGATGTTCTTTTCAATATTGGCCTTGGCCTGGTCTATAGCCGCAAAGGCTTTGTCCAGTATCGCCACGATTTGTTTTTGCTCGGTGAGGGGTGGGATGGGAACAGGGAATTTTCTAACTGTTCCAACGTTAAGATTTCCAACACCTGAACTGGTGATGCTGTTTGTAGCAAGAGTTTTAACTTCATGAGAATTGAGATAATACTTTAAGAAGTAACTGCTTAATATATCCTTTTTAGGTTTAATTAAGGTTAAACTAACGAATATGCTGAATTCAATCTCCTCTTCAATAACTGCCGCTTCACCGTAACTTCCTACACGAGTATAGAGTATATCTCCAACTAAAGGTTTATTTTTCTTTGTTAGTTCGTGATGATTTTCCTCAGTTATACAATTGTAATCTTCATAAATAATCCGCCCTTCTTTTACATTCTTTGCAGACAAAAATGGAACTCCATCATCAACATATTTCGGTCTTGCCGCAACCCCGCATGTAATAAGGTTGCATGCCTCAAGCATTGTTATTCTTTTCCAGCCCTCTTTCATATCAATTCTTTAATTGATTGAAGAATTGAATTGGTTTCTGCATCCAGCATTTCCATTTCTGCTAAAATTTCAGCTGGCGCACGTAGCGGAGCTTCTTCAGGTGTGTTGGGGTTTTTTACGCTAAGGTCTGCCGTTGCTTCGTCAATGTCTGCTACTTTCAGATTCCAGCTTTTTTCAGTTTCCTCTTGTGTTTTCTGTAACTCTACAAACTCCGCCATGTCCTTGTCGTTCAGTGGGTTGGTTTTACCCATGTTTCGGCCGGGGTCAAGCTGGTAGTACCATATCTTTTTGGTGGGTTCACCCTTTTGAAAAAAGAGTACCACCGTTTTTACACCTGCTCCCAAAAAAGTGCCGCCCGGCATATCCAAAATGGTGTGCAGGTTACAGCTATCCAACAGCAATTTGCGCAAAGCAACGGCTGCGTTGTCTGTGTTGCTCAGCACTGTGTTTTTAATAACAACGGCTGCACGGCCACCCGTTTTCAGGCTCTTAATAAAGTGCTGCATAAACAGGAAAGCGGTTTCTCCCGTTTTTATGTCAAAGTTTTGCTGCACCTCGGGGCGTTCCTTACCACCAAACGGTGGGTTGGCCAGTATTACGTGGTAGCGGTTTTTCTCCTGTATGTCGCGTATGTTTTCGCCCAGCGTATTGGTGTGTATAATGTTGGGCGCCTCTATGCCGTGCAGTATCATGTTCATAATACCAATCACATAGGCCAGGTTCTTTTTTTCCTTTCCGTAAAGGGTGTTTTCTTGTAGGGTTTTCAGGTTGTCGGTGGTCTTTTCCATGCGCTCATACATATAGTCGTATGCTTCGCAGAGGAAGCCGCAAGAACCGGCCGCACCATCATAAATCTTTTCGCCAATTTGTGGGTCAATCACATTTATCATGGCCCTAATCAATGGGCGAGGCGTATAATATTGGCCACCGTTGCGGCCCGCATTGCCCATGTTTTTAATCTTGCTTTCGTACAAGTGGCTCAGCTCATGCTTATCCTTTGAAGAGCGAAACGGCAGTGCATCGGCATATTCTAAAATCTCACGTAGGTTGTAACCACTCTGTATTTTGTTTTTAAGCTCAGAGAAGATTTCGCCAATCTTGTATTCAATAGTTTGAGCATTATCTGCGGTCTGCTTAAATTTTGCCAAATACGGGAAAAGCTGTCCATCTACAAAGGCCACTAAGTCTGGCCCGGTCATAGCTACATGATGATCCAACTTTCCATCTGCATCTTTGGGCATGGCCCAATTAGCCCAGCGAAATTCTTCATTCAGAATATAACTGTATTCTTCGCCACGCAGCTCAGCTTCATCGGCTTTGTCCTGTTCAAGTTCATCCAGGTATCTCAGGAACATTACCCATGAGGTTTGTCCTATATAATCCAGTTCACTATCCGCTCCTGAATCTTTGTACAGGAGGTCATCTATATTTTTGAATGTTTGTTCAAACATTTAATCTTGTATTTGGGGAAAGGCAAATCTAAGGGATAGCCTTTAAAATTAAGGGTATTAATAAGCAGCGGTTTTGCGGGGTCATTTAGCTATCTCATAGTAGCGACAGAAAATCTCCGACCTTCATAAAATCGTATGTGTTTATTTACTTCATACTTGGTTTGAAGTTAATAGGTATAAGATTTTTGATAAATGTCAATTTTAAAAATAAGAGAGGATGAAGAAGTTACTTGCGGTTTTAGCGGTTTTGGTAGTGTTTGCTTTTGCGAATAAAGGTGATGAAATAAAATATCTAGCCTTGGGAGATAGTTACACCATTGGCACCGCCATTGGAAAACAAAATGCCTACCCCGTTCTTCTAGTTGATTCAATGAAAAAAGGGATTCCAAATTTTTATGCAGACCTTGATGTGATTGCTGAAAACGGATGGACCACTCGTGATTTGCTTAATGGAATAGCGAAAGAAAACCCGAAGGGGCCTTATGATATGGTGTCTTTGCTAATTGGAGTAAACAATCAATATCAGCATTTGAGTAAATCGCAGTATAAAACTGAATTTACCCAGCTATTAGAAAAAAGTATAGCCTTAGCAGGAGGAAAAAAGGAGAATGTATTTGTGATAAGTATTCCTGATTATGGAGTGTGCACAGTGGCGGTAGAGAACATGAAAAGTATATCTCCCGATATTGATGCTTTTAATGAAATCAACAAATCCGTAGCTGAGGAATATAATGTAAGCTACGTTGACATTACAGAAATCAGTAGAACGGCAAAAGGAAATGAAAGTCTCATTGCTTCAGATGGCCTACATTTTTCTTCAAAAATGCATGAGCTTTGGGTGCGGGAAATAATGAGTGAATATTTGTTGGAGAGATTTTAGCTTCAACTAGTGAATTGAGTTTTCCTTTTTACTTCAAGCCCACTTTTGCACTAATGTCGGTTTGAAGCTTTTTGAGGTCAACTTTGGTATTTACCTTATCACGCCACTTATATACCCATGATTTTTCCGAATAGGCTCGGTGCTTATTTTTGAGGTATGCCCTGTAGTTGTGAATATCCGTTTTTTGCAGGGCACTTAGTGTGTTTTCTGAAGGGTGTATTTCTTCAAGATTTAATGTGTCTACCTGACTTATAGAATCGACAAATGCAATGGTTGGGCTTATTACATATTTGATTGATTCAGAATTGAATTTTGCCGTGTCCGAGCCTAAGATGATGAGGTTTCGTTTTTCAAGAAACTGGAGCATCACATTATAATCTTCGGTAAACTGATAAGGGTTTACTATTTCTGATTTGTTTACAAACCAATGCTTTACCGTATCAAAAGCAGGAGGGGCAAAAGTGGAATCACTTACGGCCCAGCGAGCTTCGGAGGTGACCTTTGAATAGTTTTTCTCACTAATTACACTATCCCTTATAATTGGGAAAAGCTGATATGTGAAGTAGTTGAACGGAACTTCGGTGGAGTCTTTCATTCTGATATTTAGCTGGCACAGCTTGAAGAGTAAATCCTGAAACTGGATTTCGTAGGCACTTTTTAAAATTTCCCTCTTTGTGGTGTCTATCTTATGGCGGTACTCTTTTTCTATCACATTAATAAAAGTCATTTCTGCATAATCGATGATGCCGTCACTGGCTATTTGGTCATAATATTCTTTCTCCAAATCATCATGAAACCGAACCTCCATTACCTCACGATCGAGGATTAGAGAAAAGAAACTTTTCATCACTTCCTCGCCATATCGCTGTGCTTCTTCGAGTATTCCAGCTTCCAGAGCCGAAGCTTTCAATTTATCACGGCAGTATGATTTTACTTTTACAGCATCCAAAAAATTAGCTTTTCGCCCGGATTGCACGATGTCAAAACCAGGTACAGCTTGCTGCGGGATAAACCAAGGGTTGATATCGTAATTTAAAATTGTGGGCGTGACACCAAAAATGTGAAGTATGTTCTTGCTTTCATCAAAGCGAAAGTTCCTCTCGGTAAGTGTGCTAAAATTAAATCCGGCTTTAACCGATCCACGCCCAATCATAGCCAACTGCTCGCGGTTTTTTATTTCTTCTTCGGTTATATTGTAGTAGAAGCTGGAGAAATTAGACCTATCGCTAAACCCTTGATTTCGGTATATTCTGAATTCACTAGTGTCTAAAGTGGCATGTTTTAGCACAATCTCATCGTAAAGGTTTTCCAGCCGCTTGGTGCGAAATTTTTCTCTCTTCTTCTCCTTTTTGAATTGATTTAAGTTTTCGGATACTGGTTCACTAATCTCTCTTTCAACGGCAAAAAGGAGAATTATATCAAGGGTGTCGTTGAGAAATGTTTCAAACTTACTGCCGCTATATTCCCGGCCATATTCCTCCTCAATTTTTTTGAGTGCATCCCTTCGCCCTTGTCTTTCGGCCTGTTTTCGCTTCCTGTTGTTTTTGGCTTTGCTTACAGGAATCAGGACAAACTCTTCATAAGATTGGAAAATATCTTCTTTTAACTTTTGGTAGTACAAGTCTCCTTTATCAGCAAGGTCATCTTCTTTCAATAAGTTTAAACGCGCCTCACCAAGAGAAGCTACCACCTCTCCATAGTATTGAGCAGTTACCAATTCACCGATTTTCTTTACCTCCATCACCATGTTGGTGGTGGGTTTAAATTCTATTCCCTTCCCAAACACATTGAACGGATTCCAAATAAAAACTAAAACGATTAGGGCAACAATGAGTATCGCATCCAGAATGACTTTCCAATATTTAGATATCAGCGTAATCATAAGGTGGTTTCAAGGTTTACTTCATCCACGATAAGGCTGTCATTCTTAAAGTTGATGTGAATTTCGTTATAGCCCAACGAGGACAAAAGCCGCGTTAAGAGGATGCGGGTATTTTTTTGTGTAGTTTCTACAATGCCAATGTATTTCAGATTATTTCTGATGTCTAGCTCGGCTTCCCTAAAAAAGTGCTCCTGTTCTTCAATGGAAATTTTATTCAAAAATTGATTGGGGTCTGATATCAAAGAGTCCAGATAAAAGCTTTCGGGAGGGTAGGAAAAGTTGACGACTTTAACGGGAGGAAGCATAATACTGATAATGTCGCCATCAATCTCAATATCCTCTTTTCTCAGTCGGCCGAGCTCAATGCCTGTCTTTATTTTGGCTTGTGAATAAGCTAAAAACCGCGCTTCATTTAGTTTAAAAACCCAGGCTATTTTTTTTGTTTTCGTACCATGTACAAGCTTGTTTACGGTAAATTCGGTAGTGGCTAATTCCGATGCTTTTTGAATTTTGCCCACCACCAAGCCTCGCTTATCTTCTTTACAGGAAATGAAAAGCAGTGAAGAAATTAATATAATCAGATATGGCTTAAGAAAAGCGCTCATAAGCCCGTTTTAGCTTGGTGTCGTAGTTATTCTCTTTGTAGCCTTTTCCATTATAGCCGTAGGCAAATTTGTCCCAGTCAAGCTGTGATGGGTCATTGCCACTCAGGTAATTGACCAGAGGCATAGCCATTCCGTCTTCGTTTTTCACCGTTTTGGTGGTGATTAAAGCGATGAAGTCCAGCAAATGATAATACTCTGAATTGTCCTGTTTATCATAAAAATCATCCACATCCTTGTAATACAAGTCGGGTGCTTTTTGATGAAGTTCATTGTTGGGGTCGAATAGGCGCGACTTAATGTAGTGCTCGAGGTTTTCACCAAGAATTTGAAACTTGCCCCAGGAAGCGCTGTATATCGCAGCTTTCTTATCAATATTCATTGCTTTCTGTAATCGGTCATATTCGCCTTTCCCGCCTTTGTAGTGGGCACGGGTCCACTTTTCGTAAAGTATGTCTTCGTTTCCTTTTACGAGGTCAGCAGGGTTTTTTCCTGCCTGCTTTAGCCAATGCCAAAACTTATGTCCTTCAAAAAGGATCTTGGCGCGGCCATCATCCAGCAGTCCTGAGCCGCTGGATTCAACTTCTACTACAGCGCGTATCACAGCTTCCTGCACAATGTAGCCTTGCTCTAGCAGAGTGTCCACAGCTTTTGCAAAATCCTTTTCCGTTAGGGTTTTGCTCATTTCATTATCCATTATCTGTGGATAGTCAGCTTTGAGGGATTCCGCCTGTTTTACTTCAATTTCCTTTGCTTCAAAGGGATTTGCATTTTGAAGCATACTCTTAAGGGCACTTGGAGCTTCAAAAGATAAATTACCGCTTTGTGGTTCGGCTGGTGCTCCCGATACTGCGGCAGAGGGCTGCTCATGCATCTCAAAATCCATGTCATCCATTTCTATCTCATCAGGCACGCTGGAAGCTGGTTTTGTGCCACCTCTATTTTGCTGAAAACCTTCTTCACGGCTGGAGTTCCAGCGCTTGGATAAATAGCGCATACTGCTGTCGCCAAAGTAAAAGGCAATCATCATCAAGAAAGCCGTTTTGAAAAATTCGTAGTGGTCCCAAAAGAAACTATCAGGATTGATTTCAGCATTTAGGCCCATTCCGGTAACGGTAAGAGCAATGGCACCAAACAAAAGTGTAAAAGCTATCATCCCACGAACAGTGCCCGGAGGTAAGCCAAAAGTTTGGCTGCGGTATGGGTTGTTCTTTGGCCCTTGGTCGGAGCCTTCAATAATAGGGATACCTAAAGATTTGTCTTGTCTTGCCTTAAAAATACGCCCCCAGTCTTTGTCGGTAAGGCCATAATTAATGTTGTAGAAATAGAGAGCCCACACAAAGTATCGCAGAAAAATAACGGACCAAATAATCATAATCATAAGGGCCGTGGCTTTGTGAAGGGAGCCATCATCACCCTCAATTACCATTAGGGTAGCTCCGGCAAAACCTACTACTAGAAGTATAACTCCCATCAGGTTTATGCCAACAAAGAAAACTTTACGATAAGGATTTTGACCATTATTAAGGTCTGCATCAGGACTATATTTAAATCGGTCATACCAGAGCATGATAGCTTTGTAGCAAACCCATGAGAGTACAACAAGTGATACAATTGAAGAGGAAAACTCTAAGAAGTCAAACTTCCATATTAGCCCTGAGGCAATGATGACGATAAGTAAAATGGCAGTTCCTATCATCCATAGCTTGAGGCGGGATTTAAGCCAGATTACATCTGCTTCTTTTAGTTTATCAATATTAGTTGTGCTATTTTTTTGGTCATTGGTCATGGCTAGTCTATTATAAGTGCTTCACTATGTTTTGTGATGGAGGCAATCCAGGTCTCATCTTTTATACATATTCGTACTTGCTCTTCGCGGTCAAGTACTTTTTTTATCTGTAAATAAAATCGCTTGTAGGCTTGCTGCGAGTGCGTTACCATTAGCTGGCTATCTTTTGCTCCAATGCCATCGGCCAGCAGTATGCAGCCATCGGTATCTTTATGGTAGTTGCCTACATGTATGTAAATGCCTTCATAATCAGGCACGTTTTTTAGATGCAAATGGTATTCAAACCAAGGATATTTATCGCGGTACTTTTGGGTGAGTCCAGTGAGTGATTTGTTGAACCCTAGTTTGTAAGTACCTTTTGGAATGCGTGTTTGGCCGGCTATCTTCGTTTCGCGAAAGGTATCTTCTAAAGTATAGCAGTAGAATTTACCATTATAAAAAAGCAAACCTAAGGTGGTGTCACCATCATCTACATAGCGTAAAAGCGTGATGGTGGTTCCTTCAAAATCATCAGGTACCTCTTGGGGTGATAATAACTTGCTTTCCAGCTCCGAAATGCGAGCCGTTAGTTTAGATTTTTCACTTTGCCAGCTTTTTTTTAGGACTGCAAGTTGTTGTGTGTATTCCTTATTGTCCTCTGTTTTTGAATCTTTCTGCTCATCAGGCTTATTGAAAAGTCCCTTTGCCCAATCGATACCCTTTTTGATAAGCGTTACTATTACACCGGCTAATCCTATTAGCCATAGCCATACTTTTTCAATAACTTCAGGGTTGAAAATAAATAACAAAACACCTAGTGTTACGAGCGCAACAAGGAGAAGAAATAGGATTCTCTTCATGGTGTTTGGTTTTAGGTGGTATGGTTAGGTTATTAGTAGTTAATCTTCTGGTTGAGATAAACTTAACTACAATTCTAATATCGTTAATTTTTTTTAGACAATGGTTTGTGAAAAGTAAAAGCCGTAAAAGGTTAATATTCCTGTTTTTACAGAATTTTTCTAAGGTGCCTACCCTAGATGATTTTGTATGCGTGCCTAGTAATAATAAGGGTTTCAGGCTTGTTGTGAGTCTTGAATTTTACTAACCTTGTAGTATAACTAACTCTTAATACGAATTATGAAAAGAAAATTACTAACACTATTATGCCTCGCAGGCTTGCACTTATCGGCACAGAATGCTCTGAATTTTGACGGAGTAGACGATTATATTTCGAGCAGTTTTTCAGGTATTTCAGGAACTTCAGCCCGAACTGTGGAAGCCTGGGTAAGAACCACCGCGAATACGGTTCCTGCGAATGGTGGTAAACAAAAAGTGATACTTGATTGGGGTGCGGCTTCGCCACTTGGTTCCAGATTTACATTTAATGTATTGTTTAACGGTGCCATTAGGGTAGAAGTTGGAGGGAATGGATTGAGTGGAAACATTGATGTTACCGATGGGCAATGGCATCATGTTGCTGCTGTCTACGATCCATCTTCCACCAACCCCCTTAAACTTTACGTAGATGGAGTATTGGATGTTTCGGGAAATTTCACAGGAGTAACGATGAATACTCTTTCTGGGAATTTTGCCATAGGGAGACGTGTAGATGGAGTAAATACTTTTGAAGGAGATATTGACGAGGTAAAAGTTTGGAATGTAGCTCGAAGTCTATCCAATATCGTGGCTGATACTGCTGCCGAATACTGTACACTTCCAACTGACTTGGTGGCTTATTATAGATTTAATGAAGGCACAGCTGGTGGAGCAAACAGTGGGAAAACCAGTGCTTATGAAGATGTGGCCATGGCTAACGGTGTGTTGCATAATTTTTCACTTAGTGGAAGTTCTTCTAACTGGGTGAATGGTGCAAACATTACTGCTCAGGGAGCCAGTTTTGTATCCGTTACTGCCAGTGCTTGCAATCAGTATATCAGCCCAACAGGTATGACGTATGACTCGTCAGGTGTATATTTAGATACCTTGCAAAATGTTTATTCTTGTGATTCGGTAATCGAAACTACACTTACCGTAAAGTATGTGGATGTGAGTGTAACTGCTACTGGTACCGATTTAACAGCCAATCGAACCAATGCTACCTACAGGTGGATGGATTGTAATGATAATTACAAGTTGGTACCTGGTGGAACTCGTCAAACCTTGACACCTCCAGACCCCAATGGAAGTTATGCAGTATCTGTGGACTATGGTGGCTGCAAAGACACCTCTGCATGTTATAGTTTAGATGGTGTCGGGCTTTTCGAAAATGAGGTTTCTACTCTAAAATTGTTTCCAAATCCAACTAAGGGAATTGTGAAAGTTTCGCACCAATCTATTGGAACCGGTAAGCTGGCGGTGTTTAGCGTAACAGGTCAGATGATTTTAACCTTCGAGGATTTAGGTAATGGAGAAACAGAAATTGACCTTTCTTCTCAATCTAAAGGAATTTACTTCATAAAGCTTGAAGCCGAAGGGGAGACTTTCGTGGAGAGATTGATTTTGGATTAAACCAAAGCATATTTTAATAATAAAGGGCTGCCTCAATTAGAAGCAGCCCTTTCTATTTTTGGATAAAATTCACTTCTCAATAGCTACATGTGAAGATGAAGCCAACTGAAAAGTTTCTGGCTTTGAAGCGTCCATTTCCAACCCCCATCTTTTTAGCATTGGAGCTTCCAATTCCTTCTGGCGATAATCATCAGGCGTCATTATTGGAATACTATAAATAATAGGGTAATAGCGCTTGCAATCCGGACAAGTCATCATTCCCTCTAGCACTTCACCAGTTTCATCTTCCTTGTAAATCTCAATGTGCAGCTCGCTTTTGTCCATCGGGCAGCACAGTTTGTTTAACATTAATTTTTGCATAATTCTATTTCTTTATTTCCGCCAAAGCGGTTTTATATTCTTTTACTTTTTTCGCGGGATTATCGGCACTCATTATTCCTGAGATGATAGCCACCCCCTGAAAGTCTAAAAGTCCCAAGCTTTGTAAATTTTCGGGATTTATACCTCCTGATAAAAACAGGGGAAGTGTAGTGATTTGTCGAGCCAGCAACACCGTGCTTGGTTTTACTATTTCGCAGCTTATCGCTGAAGAAGAAGGAAACATGGCACAAAATGATAGATAGTCGATTTCATTTTCGTTAGCCCATCGTATTCGTTCTAGATCGTTGCCTGCCGTAAAACCTATTATTTTTTCTTTGGGAATAGTATTTCTTACTTCAGTCCAGTTTTCAGGAATTATATCAAAATGAACTCCATCAAGATTAGTTTCTTTCAGTAATTGCCATTCCTCATTTATAAGAACGGGAACATTTTTAGCGGCAGCTGTTGCTGTAATTTTATCAATCAAATACAGCTTGTCTTCATGCTTAGCTTCCTTCGCCCAATGATTCCATATTTGTAAAATATCAATCCCTCCGTCAATTGCGCTTTCTAGCTTGTGCAAAAGTTTACCTTCTTCCATCGAAGGATCTATTACCAGATATATTCCTTCAAGCTTTCTCATTTCCAACCTGCATTAAAGGCTTTGAAAAATGCTTCCCAATAAGGGTCCGTTCCATTAAAGGAAAATGTTTTTTCCTCTCCGTTTTCTATCAGCTGTTGGCCTTTATCCCTTTCGGTAAAATGTCCCACCACAGTAGCTTCAATGTTTTCAGCTTTCAGGGTAGAAATCAAACGTTCTTCATTTCCTGGTTTTACCGACATAATCATAGATCCTGCTCCAATAGAAAACCTTGGATCAATTTCAAAAAGGTCTGCCACTTCCTGCACTTCTTGATGAATAGGAAGAGAATCGTTATTTACACTAAAACCACAATCTGAAGCTTGAGCCATTTCGCTAATGGCGCCCAACACACCGCCTTCGGTTACATCATGCATAGCATGTATTTCCTTATTGGGGATTAGGGTTTTGGCAGCAATCATGGCTTCTTTTAGCACCGAAATACTCCAAAAGTTATTTGCTGCCTTTTGCTGAATTTCTGCCCCTAACTTTTCCTTCACCGTTTCAGGGAAGGCCATGGCCAAAATAGCCGTGGACGAAAGTGCGGCACTCTTGCTTACTATAATCGCATCACCCGATTGAGCATTATTGCTGCTTAGCAAGCTTTCTTTTGGAGCAGTTAAAAACATAGTTCCACCACCCGAAATCGTAGAATTTTGACCTTCTACTTGGCCGGTGTGCCCGCCAGTGATGGCTATGCCCAATTGCTCACATTGCTGGTGAATGTGCTGCCAATATTCCGCGAAGTCTTTCCGTGAAAGAGAAGTAGGTAGATTGAGTACAACCTGAGCATACTTTGGTGCATAGCCCGTGGTAGCCATATCATTTGCCGGAAGGTGAACCGAAAGCCAGGCCGAAGCCTTCATTCCCAAAGAAGGAATGAGCGACAAAGGATCGCTGCACACGGCCATCGCCAATCCGTTTTTTAAATCAATGATAGAAGTATCCACCCCAAACTTTGGCCCACACAAAACTTCTTTGCGCAGCGCACCCGAAAAGGGGAGAAGCTCTTCTTTGAAAACGGCTGAATTTACCTTTCCGCTATTGTTTTCAAAGGCGCTCATTCTACATCATTTAGCTGTACATGAAAACCAAAAAAGTCGCCATAGGGCTGATGCCATTGCTGCACAGGAAACCATTTGGGCAAACCGGTAGCATTCCAGGTGATGGTATAATCACGGTCAGGAAGCGCCTCGGCAATTAGTGCTTTTAGAGTTTTTGGGGTGTAAAAGTTTGCGGTAACGTAGTAATTATTTCTACCCACCGATTGCTGTACGCGCCTGCGAATAAGCTTTGGCGTATTGCGATTCATCATGCCAAAAATGATCCCGTATTTCCCTACTCGTACCGCTTCACGTATTACTTTCACAGGATCTTTGTAGTACTCAAAAGTGGTGACGAAAGCCAGTGCATCAAAGCTATGATCTTTGAAAGGCATGTGATGGGAATCGGCCAGCACAAGATCGCCATCAAAAAGATGAACGCCCTGGCCAAGCATAAATGGTGAGATATCTCCACCGGTGGCATTAATACCTATTTCGTGCCACCAGCGGGTAAAGCGCGTGGTGCCGCATCCAAATTCCAAAAGGTTTTTTACGCGAGTATCTTTCTTTATAAGACCTTCAAGGGTTTTCTTTTGCCAAATTTCTTGGCGCTTGTATGGCCCTTCATAATACATTTCATAGTGGTCGGTATCATCACGATTGAAGAACCATTCCTTACGGCCCTGCCAGTTGCGAAGCTCTCCGGTGGCGAGGTCAAACTTTTGCTTTTTTTCAATATTGCTCATCTATCAACTTTGTATGTTGACCTGATGAATGCCCAAATCATGGAAGGAAAAATTGGATACAAAAAGCCAGAAAGCCTTTTGCTACAATCCCTACGCTGGCATTATCCAGATCAGGTTGCGGGTATTTTCTCAGTCTTCGCTCCTTGTAATAATAAGGATAGACACCCCGTTGTAAAATATTAATGCGGCAAAGGTAGGGGAATGGCAGTGAATTAGGTACTTAAAACTAATTTCTACTTATTTGGTTAGTTAAAGTGTTGTAAAATAAGTCTTACGGTGTACTTTTGCACACCTTTTTAAAAATATGATAGCAGAGCTTGTACATACTTTTCTTCTTAGCATATCCCCTTTTGGTGAGGCCAGGGTAGGGATACCTTATGGAATTGTAAGTGGGCTCAACCCTTTTTTAGTATTTGTGGTAGGGCTTGGAGCCAACCTATTGGTGTATCCTATTTTTAAGTTTTTGCTAGATAATTTTGACGTAAAACTTTGGAAGTACCGCCCTTATAAAAAGCAAAGTGTGCGGATGGCTCGTAGAGCAAAATCTGGTGTTGGGAAGAGTATTAAGAAATATGGTTTTTGGGGACTAATGGTTTTTGTGATGATCCCTTTACCCATTACCGGAGCTTACATGGGCACCATAGCTTCTCACATTTTTAAGATCAAAAGGAGAAAAGCATTTTTGGCTATCAGCCTTGGTGTTACTATTTCTTGCACATTGATGGCAGCTGGTACCTACCTTAGTAAAATGGGCATTGAGCTCATTTGATTTACTTTTGCTGAATGCCTCAAAAACAGCATCCTCTTTACTTTATCGCCATTATTCCTACTTCTTCCGTCAGGGAGGAATTACAAGGTTTGAAGGAACTTTTTAGAGACAAATACTCGAGTAAAGCTTCGCTCAATTCCCCACCGCACATTACACTTCATATGCCTTTCAAATTTTCTGATAAGAAGAAGGAAAGGATGTTAAAAAGTCTGACCAATGTGGCTGCTCATCAAGAGCGATTTGAAGTGGAGTTGAAAAACTTTTCGGCATTTACTCCTCGGGTGATTTATGCCGATATAGTGGAGAATGAAGCATTAAAAGAATTGCAACGTTCAATTGTAGAGATGTGTCGTGTAGATTTAAAACTATTGAATGCCAATTATAAAAATCAGGCTTATCACCCGCATATTACCTTGGCCTTTCGAGATTTGAAGAAACCTGCTTTTGCAGAAGCCTGGAAAGAGTTCGAAAATAAGAAATATAATGCTCGATTTTTGGTGAATAGCTTTTCCTTATTAAAGCATGACGGCTCAAAATGGTCAGTAGATACTGAGTTTTCTATAGCTTAAAATTTTATTTTTCCTGTGTTAGGTGTGCCAACTTTAGGCATACATTCACCTGATATTTAAACCCTTTTTTGAGAAAATCACCCTACCAAAAGGCAAAAGCTGTGGAGAAACTTTTTAGCCATCTTGATGCTGACATTCAGAAATTTTATAGTAAATCGTCAATGCGCTGTCTTGCAGGCTGTGGAAAGTGTTGCACAAAACCCAATATTGATGCAACCGTATTAGAATTTTTGCCCTTGGCCATGCATTATTACATGACGGGCCAGGCGGAGCAAAAGCTTGAAGATTTACAAGTGAAAAATTCCCTGTGTCATAATTTTAGTCTCACTTCCGAAGAGGTGGGAAGCGGTTTTTGCCAAAACTACAATTATCGAGGTTTGATATGCAGGCTATTTGGTGCTTCTGCTGCAGAAGCAAAAGGGAATAAACTGAAAATCTATACTTGTAATATCATAAAGGAATCACAGCCTGAAGCTTTTCAAAAGACAACCGCAGAAATTAATGAGGAAAACTTTGCTCCAGTTGTTTCTCATTATTATCGTCAGCTGGCCAATATTGACCCAGACTTAGCACGAAATTATTACCCTATTAATGAGGCCACAAAAAAAGCTCTAGAATTTATTTTGCACTACTATGCCTATCGCAAGCCGCCAAAAGGATTTAAGAAAGCTGCTTGATTTTAACCTTTATTGAGGGTCACTGAAAATGTAGATCCTTCATTTTCGATACTCTCAAAGTTGATAGAGCCGTCCATAGCGCTTACAAACTCTTTGCAAAGCACTAAGCCAAGTCCAATACCGGATTCGTGAGCAGTACCTTTTGTTGATTTGGCCTGAGAAGTAAAAATATCAGGCTGTCTATTTTTAGGAATTCCGGTGCCATTATCCTGTATAAACATAGTTACTGATTTGCCGTTGGCTTCACACCAAAGATTTACTTTTCCTTTCTCTGGGGTGAATTTTACTGCATTACTAAGGATATTTCGTATTACTAATTGAATCATATCCCGTTCTGCCTTTACTACCAACTCCTCCTTAGGTACAGCACAGCTTATTTCAACACTTTTTTTGTAAGCCTGCGGTTGAATAAGATCAACAACTTCCATGGTGGCCTCCTTTAAATCTAGTGAGTCAAGTTTGAGTTTATCACCCGTTTTGGAAGACCAAAGTAAGAGGTTATTTAAAAGATGAGAGGTATTGGTAGTAAGGTCATAGAGCTGATGTTGAATTTCATTTCTATCTTCAACTGAGAGATCTGTAGCATTTAATATTTCCAAGTACCCTTGAATAGAATTAAGCGGGCTGCGAAGGTCATGACCAATAATTGAAAACAAACGATCCTTTTCCTTATTGGTAAACTCCAATTCTTGCTTTTGCTGATTGATCGCTGTTAGGCGTTCGTCTGCTAATTTTTTCTCGGAATTGTAGCTTTTTCTTAGAAAAATACCTGCGATATACATGAATAGCAAAACGGGAACATAAGTTAAAATATGATCAGCCATTTGAGCATAGGTATCATTGTACTGATATGTAATTACACTGGGGTTGGAAGCTTCAAATATGTATAAACCTAATACGGAAATTACATGTAGTGAAAACCAAAGAATATGGGTTTTGGGAGGGGTGATTAAAATGATTATCAGAAAGGTAAGTAGAAAACCATAAACCGTTGGTCCATTGATACCTGAATTTAACAGATAGTTGCCCATCATCATAACATAGCTAAGAGAGGCAAACAAGAAACTGGCTAGTGCAAATCGATCTGCAAAACGAGCAAGATAGTAGACAAAGGCTAGCAAGGGTACCATTAAGAGCGTCCAGTTACCAACTTTGGGTAATCCAAGAGCATAATTTGCTAGTCCAATTATGATTAGAGTAAAAAAACAAATGAGGCTTACCACATTAAACATGCGATGCTCCATTTGAGAATGCTGCTCAAATCCGGAAAGATAAATCCACCACTTTTTGAAAGATGTAATCATTTAATTGATTAGTCTTGAGGTTAAGTTCAAATCACTTTACTTCCAAAGTGATATCCAGTAAAATTCAAAAGTGAGTAGTTTTTCAAACCTGCAAGATTAATGTAAAAATAGTTTGGCATCAAATTAAGTTTCTGAATTTTAAAGCCCCCGCTTGTTCCGAAGAACTCCGCGGGGGCTCATCACTCCAACCAACTCATCTTACTTGTTGTTATCAGTGAGCGATATATTTAAAAAATATGAGGTGATAAAGCCCTCGCTTCGCCTAAGCTAGTCAAGGGCTTTTCACTCCAACCAAAATCATTGTCTATGGATTCCACAGGTATAAATCTTTAAAATTTGAATCAACATTATCCATCAGCATAAAACAGTTATCAGCTGATTTTTTTCCTTTTCCTTTTTTGCCTCCACCACACAGCCCAAAACCGCTAAAGTTGTAGGCAATACCGATTTCATGAGTTCCAAAAGTGTTGTGCGGTCCGAGCTTAGAAATAGTAATATCATAGCTGTAGCCGAGTGTGAGGCCGCCAAAACTTACCAGCCCTTGAAGGATAACTGCATCTACATTTCGGTCAACGAGTAGAAAATTTTGCCTACGAAATCCCATGCTTACTTTTCCCCAGTGCTGCACATCTTTGGCCATCATGAAGGTGTTGGTGCGTAAGTTTTGCTGATTGTCAGAAATCATTCCCACACTAAGAAAGTTGGGTTTATTGGTAAACTTTTTGGTTTGTAGATATGTGAAAAAATGAAAGGTGTAGCGCGGTGGTAAGCGGTTATCGCTATCGTAAAAAGTTTCTACAGGTTTGTTGAGGTGAAAGATGGCTCCACCAAATGAAACGTAAGACCCCTTCCTGTTTATTTCGGCTTGCATGCGTAAGCCAGCACTAAGGTCAAATATGGTGTTTGAAGCTTCTGAATAACCATGAGCAGCGGATGGTTGTCCCGAAAAACCTTGGTAAGCGCTATACTGATCACTAAAAGTAAGTTTGTCCCAATCCAAAGTTTTTTGACCAACACCTAGGGAAATACCTCCTGACATAATGTATTTCTGTCTGCGCAGCTTGCGTCCAAACATTCTTCCCAATTTACCGGGAAGGTTTACTGACATTTGTACTGCTGCATTTTGAGAGTGTAAATAACCTTCACCCTCTACGTGATCATAGCCGGTAAGGGCGAGTCCAAATCTACCAGCCCCACAGCCAATGTTTGCATTAAAAGTGTTGGTGCTAAACTTTCCGGGAATATTGTTCCATTGCATCCTTGAGTTTACTCCAAGGCTTAAATCCCCAGAATAACCTGCATAGGCTGGGTTTAGGTAATTTTTGTTGAGGTTAAATTGCGAAAACACTGGATCCTGCGCCTGCATCAGCATGGCACAACAAAGCAGTATTAGCGTAAGCCAAGCTCTAGCGTATGAGTGTAACTGTACCATAGTTTTTACGTTTCTTTCCGTACGAATGTCCTTCCCAAATAGTACCATCGGTAAACACCGCGTCTATTTTCCACACGTAAGCCCCAAGGGGTAATTCAGTGCCGGTTTCCATGTGTTTTCCGTCCCATGGTTCATTCGGTATTCCGCTTTCATCAAGCGAGGTCGATTCAAAAATTATATTACCCCACTCATCAAAAATGTAGAGGTGATAGGTTTTCATACTATGGCCAGCTGGCAAGAAATACTGAGCGGCACCGGCTCCAGCCAAATCGGGGGCAAAAGCGTTTGGTGTAAAGAGGTCATAGCCGGTAAGTTTTATAGGCGTACAAATAGTATCTCCACAGCCTTCGGCATTTGCTGTTTTTAGGCAAACTTCAAATTCATAATCGTTGCCTAATAGGTTTACGTTGTATCTGTGCTCTGGCTCAAATTCGGTACTTGTGTTGCCATCACCAAAATCCCATTCAAAGGTGGTACTGCCGTTTATGAACTTTGTCTGATTTTTAAACTTGTAGGTTTTAGCATCTATTTTTTGAGCATCAAAGCCAGCATAAGGTGTGGCTAATACATCAATATAATTGTTGAGTAAAATTGTGTCGATACATCCGCCATCATTTTCTACCAAAAGGCTTACAGCGTAATTTCCGGGTACGGTGTAAGTGTGAGTTACATTTGGTGTACCGCTCGCAGTAGTGCCGTCACCAAAGTCCCAAACCCAATCTACAATACCACCTTGGGCAAAGTTGTAAACTGTGGTGTCGGTGAAATCCACGGTAAGCGGAGCACAACCTTCAAAGTTGTTTCCTCTAAAACCAGCTTTTGGGAATGGACGAATTATAACGTCTTTGGTCATCGTGTCCGAGCAACCGTTGGTATTGGTGGCGATTAGCATCACTGTGTATACACCTTCTTGCTGGAAGATAAATCCAGGATTGGTTAGGGTGCTGGTATTCTGTCCTCGGTTTCCATTGTAGTCAAAATCCCAATAGTAGCCAGCTGCATTGGTAGATAGGTTGGTGAAGCCAAAACTTTGGGGAGCACCGCATGCTTTACCAAATGATCGGCCTGGCTCAAAATCGGCTGTAGCTGTAGGGAATACATTTACCACTTGAGTGCTACTGTCAATACACCCGTACGAAGAACCATGAATTAATGTTACAGTGTACATACCTGGGTTGGCGTAGGTATGAATTGGGTTAGCGCTTACAGAAGTGTTTCCATCACCGAATTTCCACAGTGTGCTGATGATTTGGCCATGAGCCACACTTGATGAATCAAAGAAGGTGATAGGTTGCTCATTCAGACATTCGTTGGTACCAGAGAATTTCACTTCTGGTTTTGCATAAATGGTTACCGTTTTACAAACCGAATCCATACATCCCCCGGCAGTCATTACCACCATGCAGGCCGTAAAGGTTCCGGATGAGGTGTATTGATGTACTGGATTTTGAAGGAAAGAGGTGTGTCCATCGCCAAAATCCCAAACATAGCCGCTGATGCCAGAGCTGTTTGTAGTGCTCTGGTCAGTAAAGAATACAGTGCCATCTTCACAAGCGGGAGTAGTGTGCACAAAAGCTGCAGTAGGTGAGGGGTAAACTGTAATAATCTTGAAAGCTGTATCGAGGCTACACCCGTCATTTACAAACTGAGCTACCACATAAGTTCCCGGAGTGTTATACGTGTAAACGATAGAGTCGCCAAGAGCTGTAGGTTGATTACAAGTTCCGGTGGCGGTGTCGTAATCCAAACACCATGAGGTGTTGATTCCTCCGTATGAGGCATCTTTTAGGGTAACCGTAAGCGGTGCACAACCTTGAGCAGGACTTGCATTGATGAAAGCCTGAGCATTAGTTGGGTAAACCAAAATATCAGCAGTTACAGTGCTGTCACCGCACTTATTTACTGTAGTAAGTTTTACGGTATACGTGGTGTCTTGCACATTTGGATTACGGAAAGTATGACTTGGTTGACCCCACACCCAAACGGTGTCGCCAACTGTGTTTATTTGGTAAAACTGATAAAGCGTATCCACATTTCCATCGCCATAATCTATAATTAAATACTCCGGCTGACCGCTCACTGGGCCATCCAATTGGAAGTTCACGGTTAGAGGATTACAACCTTGAGTAACCGAAGGAATCATACTCGCAATTGGGATAGAAGTAAGCACCAAGGAATCGGTATGTGTATAGCTTCCGCAGCAATTGCTCACGGTATAGCTGATATAATAGGTAGTGTCAGCGGTAAACTTTGGCAGGAATGTAGGCAGCGTTCCCGGGTTTACTTGGTAACTGGTGAAAATTGTGGTTTTGGCACCAGAAGGATTTTTGGTATAAACTTCCCAGTAATGGGTGTCAATATTTCCAAAACTGCTATCGGTAACCGTGGTAGTAACGGGGCCGCAACCTGTAGCACTATCAATTGTAAAATAGGCAACAGGAATTTCATTCACTTCTACCGTGCGCAATATCGTGTCGGTACATCCATATTGAGAAGTTACTATCAGGCGGATTGGATAATTGCCGATAGCTGTAAAAGTGTGCAGCGGATTTTGAGTGGTGTACTCAATGGTCCCATCGGCATCAATATCCCAGCTCCAGGCGGTGATGCTTCCTCCTAAAGTGGCGATAGTGGAAGAGTCTTGAAGTGTAAAGCTTTGATCTTTACAAAGGGTATCATTTCCACAAGCCGAGTTGGCTACAAAGTTGGCTACCGGACGTGGGTAAATAGTTACAGTATCAATCTGACCAGCAACGCATCCATGAACGTTGGTAGCGCTCATATTTACAATGTAAACTCCAGGGTTTGCATAGCGGTGGCTTGGGCTTTCAGTTGAATCTGTTTGTCCATCGCCAAAATCCCAGCTCCAATTAATGATTGTATCAATGCTTTGTGTGGTATTGGTAAAGTATGTGGTGTCGCCTTTACAATTTGGAGCCACATTAAAACTGGGAACCATTTGCGCAAAAACCGTAATGTATTGTGTAACGGTATCCGTACACCCAAGGCCGGTGGTGGCAATCATTTGTACTTTATAAGTACTATCAGCTGTGGTGCTGGTATTGGTAAAAGTGTACGTTGGATTTTGAATACTTGAAACCAATTGACCATCAACCAACCATGACCAAGTGTTGAATCCGGGAACGGTATCGGTAAAGTTCACGGTAAGTGGGCTACAGCCGTCATAAGCACTGGCTACAAAACCCGGAAGACTATTTCCTAAAGCAAAAAGTAGAGTTTCTACGGTATCAATTTTACAACCGTAAGGACTGTAAGCCACGGTGCGCAAAATGATAGAATCTCCCGGCAAGGCTAGTGCGTAGTTTATGGAATCGCTATTGCTGAATGACTGAACAACCAGACCAGTGTTTACATCTACAAAATCCCAAGTGTAACCGCTGTTGGCCGCTCCATGATGAGTGTGAGTAATAACCGTGGTGTCAATTTCAAATGGAGCACAATCAGATGCGGTGGTCAAAGTGTAGCTTACGATAGGATCTGGGTGCACCGTAATACTATCCGAAATGGTGTCGCTACATCCCCAAGCATTGGTGGCAATAAGCTGTACAAAGTAAGTTGAGTCCTGAAGACCAATATTATTATAAACAACGGTCGGAACAGAATCCGTTGAAGTTTGTCCGTTTCCAAAATCCCAGAAGAAACTCATGTCCGCTCTGGTCATGCCTGCTTGGTTTGGCGATGAGGTGTTGGCAAAACTTACCGTAAATGGTCCACAAGAATCATTGTTGCTTGGTGTAAAACCAGCCATTGGTTTTGGATAAACCGTATAATATTTTGTGATAGAATCAACACAACCATTGGTATCGGTCAAAGCCAAATGAATGGTGTATTGCACGGAGTCATTTGTGCTCAATGGCAAGTCAAACTGAGGAGTGGAAGTATTCAATCCGGTAGCCATTACAGAAGGAGTAATGCTCCAATTGTAATTGATATTGTTACCAGAAGAAAGATCAGTTGGACTCAATATTTCTGGCGAGCAGGCATTTGCCGGAAGGCTAAAATCAGCCACTGGGCGAGCAAAAATGGTTACATCATTTGCGATTGTATCCGAACATCCATCAGCAGTGTAGGTAATCAAAGTGATGGTGTACGTACTGTCAAACCCGCTTTGATTATCAGGAAAACCAAAAGAAGGATTAAGCGCAGCAGTATCTGAAACCCAAACAGCTGAAGAGCTAATTGTCCAGCTGTAGCTCAATGGTGCTTTCCCGGTTGAAGCATTTGTGGCAACTAAAGTATCGCCTGGACAACTATTAGCAGCAATGCTGAAATCAGCAATTGGTTTTGGATAAATAGTTACTCTCTGTTCTACAGAATCTTTACAACCGGTACCTGCTTCTACCACCACTTTTATGCTGATGATGCTATCCTGAGTAATACTATTATTCACAAAATTGAAAACAGGATTATTGCCACTGGCATAGAAAAGCCCATTCACATACCAAGACTTGTTAGCTCCGGTAGAGGAAGAATCCAATACGCTAACCGTAACTGGTGAACAAGCTTGAGCCGGAACAGGAGTGAACTTAGCAACCGGATTTTCTATGGTATAAAAAACTTGGGTCGCAGTATCGGTTTTGCAACCAAAAGGACTCACTGCAGTAAGCTCCAAAATAACGGTGTCGGCAGGAGCGGTGATGATGTGAGAAACATTGTTCAGTCCGCTAAAAGTGCTGATTACGTTTCCTTGTGTATCTAATATTCTCCAGTTATACTGGCTGTTTGCTGAGCTGTAGCTGATGGCATTCACCACCGAGCTATCAATTACAAATGGCGCACACGAAACCGTAGAGCTGAAGTTGATATCAGCCACCGGATCTGGGTGGATGGTGATGCTATCCGAAATAGTATCGCTACATCCAAAGGCATTTGTTACCGTAAGGGTAATGTAATAAGTGGTGTCCGTGTTTCCGGCATTGGTGTACGCTGTCGTGGGAATAGAATCAGTGCTGGTTTGGCCATTTCCTAAATCCCAAGTGAAAGTCATAGTGCCTGGACCCATTCCACTTTGGTTGGTTAAAGAAGTGTTGCTGAAGTTGGCATTGTAAGGACTACAAGTATCAGCGGTTGAAAGCGTAAATCCTGCCGTTGGCTTCGGGTAAACTGTATAATATTTTGTGATAGAATCAACACAACCATTGGTGTCGGTCAAGGCCAAGTGAATAGTGTATTGCACGGAATCGTTCGTGCTCAATGGCAACTCAAACTGCGGAGTGGAAGTATTCAGTCCGGTAGCTATTACAGAAGGAGTAATGGTCCAATTGTAATTGATATTGTTGCCAGAAGAAAGATCAGTTGGACTCAATATTTCAGGAGAGCAGGCATTTGCCGGAAGGCTAAAATCAGCCACAGGGCGAGCAAAAATGGTTACATCATTTGTTGTGGTGTCAGAGCATCCATCAGCGGTGTAGGTAATCAAAGTGATGGTGTACGTGCTGTCAAACCCACTTTGGTTATCTGGGAAACCAAAAGAAGGATTAAGCGCAGCAGTATCCGAAACCCAAACAGCCGAAGAGCTAATTGTCCAGATGTATCTCAATGGTGCTCTCCCGGTTGAAGCATTGGTGGCAACTAAAGTATCGCCCGGGCAACTGTTTGCTGCAATGCTAAAATCAGCAATTGGTTTTGGATAAATAGTTACTTGATGTTCTACTGAATCTTTACAACCAGTACCTGCTTCTACTACCACTTTTATGGTAATGATGCTATCCTGAATAATGCTATTATTCACAAAATTGAAAACAGGATTATTGCCACTGGCAAAGAACTGCCCATTCACATACCAAGACTTATTGGCGCCAACCGAGGAGGAATCTAAAACAGTAACGGTAGCAGGGGAGCATGCTTGAGCCGGAACAGGAATGAACTTGGCAACCGGGTTTTCTATAGTATAGAAAAGCTTGGTTGCGGTATCTGTGCTACATCCAAATGGGCTCACAGCGGTTAATTCCAAAATTACCGTATCAGCAGCAGCTGTAATAGTGTGGTTCACGGCATTTATTCCGCTAAAAGTGCTAATTACATTTCCTTTGGTATCAAGTACTCTCCAGTTATATTGGCTGTTTGCTGAGCTATAACTCACGGCATTCACCACAGTGCTATCAATTACAAATGGCGCACACGAAACCGTAGAGTTGAAATTGATATCCGCCACCGGATCCGGATGAATGGTGATGCTATCTTCATAAAGGTCATCGCAGCCAAAGGCATTTACCACGTATAATGAAATGTAGTAGGTGGTGTCTTTGGTTCCGTTATTAGAGTAGGTGGTGCTTGGAATAGAGTCCGTGCTTCCTTGACCATTTCCAAAATTCCAGTAAAAGTTCATGCTGCTTCTATCCATTCCCGCTTGGTTTGGTGTAGAAGTATTGGTGAACTTAATAGCATGTGGTCCGCAGGTATCAGCTACTGTCATAGTAAAGCCAGATGTAGAAACCGGGTGTACAGTGTATTTATGACTGATGGTGTCAGTACATCCATTGGCATCGGTCAAGCTTAAGCTAATGGTGTATTGTACCGAATCATTGGTGGTGATCGGTAAGTTGAAGCTAGGTGAAGCTGTAGCTAAATTGCTTCCGGGTACACTTGGAGAAATACTCCACGAGTAGGAAACATTATTTCCTGTAGAGCTGTCAGTAGGGTTTAATGTAAACGGTGCACAGGCGGCTGCCGGCAAATTGAAATTAGCCACTGGGCGGGCAAAAATCGTTACGTTTTGCGTGGTGGTATCCGTGCATCCATCTTCGCTGGTGCTAATTAAAGTGATGGTGTAAACTGAGTCAGTTCCGCTTTGGTTATCCGGGAAACCGAAAGAGGGTGTACTGTCAGATGGATTTGAAACCCAAACGGCTGATGAGTTTACCGACCAGCTGTAGCTTAAAGTTCCTTTGCCAATAGTATTGTTGGTGGCGGTCAAGGTATCAGCAGGACAACTATTTGCAGCAATGCTAAAGTTAGCCAATGGTCTTGGGTGAATGGTTACATATTCTGTAGCTGAATCTATACACCCAGTACCGGACATGATTACCAACTTTATTTCAGCAATAGAATCCTGAGTGTGGCTATTATTCACCAAAGTGAGACTTGGGCTTATAGCTTGACTAAACAAGTTTCCATTTATAAACCAATCATGTAAAACTCCAGTAGTTGATGAGTCAGACATTGTGATGGTAAGAGGACTACAGCCACTATCAGGCAACAAAGCAAAGTTTGCTGTTGGGTTTTGGATGGTGTAGAACATCGCGTCAAGCGTGTCATTCAAACACCCATAAGGACTGGTGGTAATCAACCTTAGGTTTACCGAATCACCATCTGTTGCAAGAATATAGCTCAGGCTATAAAGTCCGGTATCTGTTTTTAAGAGATTGCCGCTCATATCGGTAACTATCCAGATGTAGTTGAGGTTGGCATTGGGCGAACTCACAGCTGTTACTGCAGAAGTATCAATTGAAAATGGAGCACAGCCAGCCCAGTATTTTGCAGAGATTCCGGCAAATGGATCTGGGTGAACGGTGATGGTGTCGATTAGTACATCGGTACATCCAAATTGATTGGTTACCGTAAGTGTAACTACATAATTGGTATCGTTTACGCCATTATTCAAAAAGGTAACAACAGGTAGTGAATCGTTTGAAGTTTGTCCGTTTCCAAAATCCCAGTCAATGCTAAGGTCTTTCAAAAACTGGCTGCTAATATTGGAAGTTGACCAGTTGTGAAAATTAACCACCATCGGTCCACAACTATCATTTACTGAAGTAGTGTAATCAGCTGTTGGAAGGGGATAAACCGTATAAGTTTTGGAAGTAGTATTAATACAACCGTTATCATCAGAAATATAAAGATCGATGGTATAAACTGCAGAATCAGTTGCTACTGCTGGAAAGTTGAAAGTAGGGTTTGCACTGTTTGCTCCGGTAATGGTTACGCTTGGGCTTACCGTCCAGTTGTAGTTCAGTCCACTTCCTAAAGAAGCGTTGATTGGGTTAATACCGATAGGAGCACAGGCATTTGCCGGAAGGCCAAAATCAGCAACGGGGCGAGAGTAAATAATGATGTTTTGCTGAATGGTGTCGGTACATCTATCAATTGAAGTTACAATAAGGCCGATGGTGTAAACCGAGTCAATTCCACTTTGATTATCAGGGAAACCAAAGTAAGGCGCAGCAATGGTATCATTGGAAATGCTCACATTTCCCGGTGCATACCACTCATATTTTGCAGTTCCTTTAAATACGCTTCCGCTGGAAATTTGCACGCTATCATTGGCGCAAATACTAGCTGGTGTGTTAATTACGGCTTGTGGATTTGGGTAAACCGTCACCGTTTTTTGAATAGAATCTTTACAACCTGTACCAGCAGTGATAATCAGTTTTATGGTTACAATTCTGTCGGTAGTGTTTGAATTATTTATCAAGCTAAAAAATGGGGCTGCTTGATTTGAAGTGAGCACACCATCTACATACCAAAAGTGGGAAACACCAACTGTAGAAGAATCATAAACCTGAGTTTCTAAAATAGAACATCCGGCAAATTGGCTTAAGCTAAAGTTGGCCTCAGGAATAGAAATCACGGTGATTTCAAGACTGTCGAGGTAAGCACAACCACCTGCGTCTATATAATTGTAATATAATTTGTGTGTACCTAGTCCGGCAGCGATTGGGTCAAAGTTTCCTGCACTTACTCCTGGTCCGTTCCATACTCCACCATTGTGGCTTTGGCTGGTAAGCGGGTACAAAATGCTATCATGGCACAGTGTGAAATCAGGGCCAGCGTCCAAATCAATTAGAGGTGTAACATTTATAATTACCTGATCGGTAGCGGTACATCCTTTGGCATCGGTAATGGTTACTGTATAAGCTACAGTAGAATCTAATGGTGTGCGAAATGGACTTTGCAGGGTGCTATCGTTTAACCCAATATTGGGCGACCAGGCATAAGTATAAGGAGCAGTTCCTCCTGTAGGAGTGGCCGAAAGAAATGCGGTGTCGGTATAACAAATAGTTTGGTCTGGCCCAGCGTTTACTGAAAGGGGAGGTGTTACTGTAATTTCAAAATCGGTAGTGTCCGAACAACCAGCTGAATCAGTAACAATTACTGAAACAGTGGTGGTCGTGGTAATTCCCGTAAGGGAAAGAGAATCAGTGGTTCCTTGTACACCGGCTGATCCTGAAGTAAACCACTCCCAGCTATAAGGTGTATTTCCACCTTGCACAGTAGCTCTTACTCCAAAATCACTATTGTAGCAAATTAGTGTGTCGGGGATGAGATCTAATGTTGGTATTTCCCAAAAGGAAAGCTCCATCGTGTCGGTATCTGTCCCACATCGGTTCGTAATTGTGTATACCAATTGATAGGTTCCGTAAGCAGTAAAGTCTATTTCTGGAAACTCAGAGCTTACGTTGGTTCCATTTATAAATGTCCAACCGGTATTTGGGTAAATGTCCCATTGATGCGAGAGCAGCGGGGCAAGGCTATCATATTTTGTAGGTGCAAATAGTGGATTGGAAATATCGATGGTTTGGAGTCCACAAAAATCCTGTTCGGGCTCCATAACTAATGATGGAGCGTTGCCCACATTTATTATTCTGGAAAATGATGCCGAGCCGCACATATTATTGGCGGTAACGGTGATGGAGTAGTTTCCCGCTTCATAAAAGTAAGCTTCAAATATGGAGTCAGTGGGAGAGGAAAGTAGGGTGTGCCCAGTGGCTGGCGAGATGTCCCATTGCAAATCGGAGGTGTCGCATAAGCTAATGAGGTGATTCAAATAATGCCCTTTGACCGTATCGGGGACGCAGAGGGTATCTGCTATAAGCTCAAAATCAGGATCAGGAATAGAATCTACACAAATCACCATTTCCATAGTGTCTACCTCGCATCCTGCCTGGTTTCCCACATATTGTTTTACGGTATAATACCCTTTGCGCTGAAAAAGCACTTCCAATTGTTCAGAACCCGGAATCCAGTTTCCTGGGTAGGGATCATTAAAGGTTGCTCCCAAATTACCATTTTGAAGAGTGAAGGTGGAAGGTGAGATTTCCCAAACTAAAAGTACGTTGGTGTCGCAGCCTGTCAGTGCATTTTGGCTACCCCAAGATGCATCATTAATAAGGGCAACATTTCCAATACAAATTCTTTCTGGAGCTTCAAAAGCAGCAGTGGGAGGATCAGAAATATAAATAGGCTCAACCGTAGCAGCAGAGTGTGGCTGACATGGGGTTTGGGCCGTGATTTTTACCATAAAGGCATCATTAAAACTCACACTTTGATAGCCGCAACTGGGCTCAAAAAATGTGTGTCCGATACTATCTGGTGGCGGGTGATTATAATACTGGGGTGGCGAACCATCGTTTACTTCTACTACATAAATAGTTCCCGGAGGATTGGACTGGTAGCCTGTTACCGGAAACCAAAAGGTAATTCCTGTACTGTCGCGAGGTAAGCACTTAATATTGTTTCCCTGAGTACTCAATCCTACACTGGGGTTAGAACCATAAAACACCAATACCGTATCATGACTAGGGCAGCCATTGGCACCAAAAAGAGTAAGAACAACTTCGTATTGCCCAATATTTGGGAAAGCGTGAGCCATGGCTGGTGAAGGAAAGGTAGTTCCGGTTTGAACAGCACTGCCATCGCCAAAATCTATAGAGTAGGATGTGTAGGTAGATGAATTAGTGGTGGTGTAAAAGTTAAAAGTTGAATTAGCAGGAACACAGCGAGAGTAGGTGAGCTTGCCATCAAAAACGATGGGCGATCCTTGGGCGGCCAGATTAGTGGTGGGTGTACCCATTACAACAAAATCTTGGGTGGCCGAATCAAGGCAACTACCATTTTGGTAATAATAGGTTATAGTATGAGTTCCGGTTTCTGCTGCGGCAGGGTCAAATGAATTACCCGATATTCCGGAGCCAGTGAAATAGCCGCCACCAGGAAAAGCTCCATCTATTATATAAGGAGCATCGCTATCACAAAATAAAGTATCGGAGGGTGATAGCGCCACTGCGGTTGGGCTTCCCACTATCACTGTAATTTGACGGCCATCTAAATTAGGGTCTGAGGGCGAATTTATGGTAGCAGTGTATGTGCCAGCGCTAGAGTAAGTTATGCTGTGCGAACCAGCTCCACTTGCCGTTGCCGGGCTACCACCGCTAAATGTCCATGAATAAGAACCACTGCCATTGCTCACCGAAAAGGCGGCAACATTATCTGTGGGGTGGCAAAGTAGCACAGTGTCATTATTAGCAGCAGGGCTTATAACTAATGAAGATTGACCAAAGCTTACTGCGCAGAGTAAAATTTGAATACTGGTTAAAAAGAGCTTTCCCAGGTAGATTTGTGGTTTAGTATCTCTCATGGTTTCTCGGTGAGTTTTGGTTCTTTTTTATGAACCAATCAAACTTTTATAAGCAAAAGCTTCATTTTTTTGGTTGGAGAGAAGATGAGTGAAAGTAGGGGAGTGAGTAATTTCATGACATAGAATTTTAACGATTTCTAATACGGTCAAATTTAACTGAAACAAGACATGGAATCCTAATAATTAGGTAGTTACAATGTTGTTTGTAAGCATATTCTTTCAATAGTTACAAAGTGGTATTATGCAGATGGATTTGGTAGTGAACCTGTAGTACTATAATTTTTTCAACATAATTTTTTTGAAAAAAAGATGTTGAAGCTTGATTTTATTCTTGATAAGTGAATTCCCCAAATTGTGGAATTTGTGGAAAATCTACATCTCTAACTATGTCAATATCACTTAAAAACCTTAGGTGTGTTTCTAACTTTGTATGTATTGTATTTACTAGTCCGAAAAGCGGTGTTTTCGACCTATTTTTTCCTATTTGTGACTTTTTTCTACAATTTCCGCATCATGGGGTCAAATCCCTTGTGAAATAGGGCTTTGGCAACTTTTTTATATTTTTTTTAAACTTTTTTGTTGATAAAATGTAATAACGCATTTTTCATTGTCTATAAAGGTTTCTTTTGGGGTGTTTGCAGAAAAAGTTATAATGTAACTCAATGTTCGTTTTTGTGATTTTTGTGTTTTAATAGTTTGGTTGTCAATCTTTTATATATTTGACGCGTCACAAAAACTCAAAATTCACTCATTTATGAAACGTTACTCCACACTTCTTTTATTGGCTTGTTGGTTGGTATTGCTATATGTAGTTAGCACCATTACTTTTGCGACCCTTGAATCGGTAAAATCTGATTCGCCAAAATCGCTCACATCTCAAAACTCACAGATATTACATAAGCCGGGTGGCAATTTTTAATTGCTAGCATGTAATCCTTTTTTGGAAAATTGATTTGAAAACTCATTTCCAAGTTTGTGAATTGCATATACCTGTCCTGCTAGATGTTGGTTAAAACTTTCGACACATAATGAAACATTAAAAAGATACTTATGTATCCACACAACTCTATTTGCCAAGTCGCTCATGAAGAGAATTGAAACATCTTCGAAACAGATACTACTTACTATTGTTACTCTATTCTTAAGCACGGTAACTTTTGCCTCACATATTGTTGGTGGAGAAATGTCATACAAATGTTTGGGAAATGATTATTACCAAATCACGCTTAGGTATTATCGTGACTGTGGTGGAGTAGTTATGCCACCATCTACGGATATTGAAATAGCAAACCCCTCAGGCACCATCATTCAAACCCACAATGTTCCAAAAGGACCATCTTCGTTTTTAAATGTAAATCAGCCGGGATGTGGACAGCCAACCCCTGCTATTTGTATTGAAACTGCGGAGTACGTGGTGGACAGTGCGTATCTACCTGGTGGTTTAGCTTCTTATACTATATATAATCAGGAATGCTGTAGAAATAACAATGTAGACAATATTGCAAACGCCTGGAAAACAGGAGCTACATTTCCGGCCTATTTATATCCTTCTTCTACGCTAGGGTGTAATAGCAGTCCTACCTTTGGAGCGTATCCACCAGTAGCTATTCCTGTAAATGTTCCATTAAGCGTTCCTATAAATGCGTCTGACGTTGATGGGGATTCCCTGTTTTTTCAATTATGCTCCCCTTTGAATGATGCTACACCTTCGTCCCCTTTTAGCAGTGTTTCTTTTGCACCAGGATATTCTTCAAATAATATGGTGCCTTCAAGCCCGGCATTTAGCATAGACCCAGCTACGGGAATTCTATCGGGTACACCTAACCAGCTTGGAAAATTTGCGATTGGGATTTGTGTAAATGAATATAGAAATGGAGTTCTGATTGGCAAAGTGCGTAGAGATTATCAATTTACAGTAATCACACCTTGGTCTTTATTTGGAACTATTACCGCCCAAACTGATGCTGGCTGTGGTAGTGGAGGATCGGCTACCGTTACCGCTGCAGGAGCTTCTGGCCCATATACTTATAACTGGTCAAATAATGCTACTACTGCCACTGCTAATAACCTTTCCGTAGGAACGCATACAGTTATTGTTTCCAATGGAAGTTGCAGTGATACTGCCTCTGTGGTAATAAAAGGAGGAGCATCATTTACTACGAACGTTACTAACCAGACAACATTAGCTTGTGGGGCTACCACAGGTGCTTCTGCTACAATTTCAATAAATGGAGGTGTGCCACCTTACAATGTTGTATGGCCAAGTGGCCCTGGGGGTTTGACCAACAATCAACTCAACTTGGGTGCAAATAAGGTGGCTGTAACGGATAATGCAAATTGTACGGATACAGTGACAATCATGATTACTCAGGGTGGAGCCGGAGTGACAGTCAGCGTTGACTCTATAAAAGCGACTAGCTGTGCTACTGCTGCCAATGGTTACGTTTCCTTATTGGGAAATGGAGGTGCCGCACCTTATACTTTTACATGGAGCGATTCAACCACCGCTTCTACCAGAACAAATCTGCTTCCTGGGAATTATGGCGTGAAAGTGACTGATGCTAATGGATGCTCAGATAGTGTTTCCATAAGTGTACCTGCTGGAGCAGGTCTTACACTTAGTTGGGACTCCATTCAAAGTATTAGTTGTCCTGGGGGATCAAACGGATACTTGAAACCATTAGTTTCAGGAGGGGCAGCTCCCTACAGTTTTTTATGGAATACAAATGCTTCTACTTCCGCTTTGGGAGGCTTATCATCCGGCACATATATTCTTACTGTAACCGATGTCTTTGGGTGTGTTGAAAGCATAGCTCATGATTTTCTAGACCCCGATAGTTTGACTTTAAGCTTGAATCATATTGAAGATCCTTCTTGTCATAACGCATTTGATGGAGCAATACATGTTGGTATCTCCGGGGGAACAGCCCCTTATAATATCCTCTGGAATACCAGCAATACGAGCTCTACTCTGAACAACCTCCCTAGCGGAAACTACAGCGTCACTGTGACCGATAGTCGAGGTTGTTCTCTTTCTGCAAATTATATGCTTGCCAATCCAGATAGTTTGTGGTTGAGCTTTAAAACCATACAAACTATTTCATGTAATGGAGGTATTGATGCAGCAGTAGAAGTGGAAGTGAATGGCGGATCAACACCATATGTGTATAGTTGGAGTAATAGCGTTCAATCCGCATTAAACAATAATTTAAGTGCAGGTACTTACTCTGTGTCAGTAACAGATAGTGCAGGTTGTATAGCGTCAGCTCAATATATAGTAACTGAACCTTCAGCTTTGAGTATCCATTTAGATAGTGTAGAGGTAGCATCCTGCGGTTTACCAAATGGGGCAGCATCTATTACTGTAACTGGAGGAACTGCTCCATATGCCGTTGTTTGGAGTAACTCTATGATGGGATCTTCGATAGCTGGAGTAGCCAGCGGTAACTATACAGCAGTTGTAACAGATGCACTTGGCTGTCAAGATAGCCTACAGGTATTTGTTCCAAGTACTTCAAACGTTGCCCTTAGAGTGGATAGCGTTTTCCAACCATCATGTGGGGTGCCTAACGGATATGTTGGAGTTTCAGTTGGTGGTGGAGTGGCACCATACAGCTACACATGGAGCAATGGAGGAAGCTCCACTTCGTCATCAGGACTTTCTTCAGGTACTTATACCATTATTGTAAAGGACTCTAAAGATTGTGAAGACAGTGTATCCGTGAATTTAGTGGCTACAACGACACCATCCATTTCTTTTCAAACAACAAAAGATCCCACTTGCAATGGTAACAATGGCGAATTGTCAATTGCGATTTTGGGAGGCCAAGCTCCGTATACAGTTTTGTGGAATACAAATGATACGAGTAGAGCTCTTAGTAACCTAGCAGCTGGTACTTATGGAGTGACAGTTACAGATGGCAATGGATGTATGGTTGCTTCGCAGTATACTTTGGTTACACCAACTCCACTCGTGCTAAACTTAGATACTTTGGCCGCAGCCACTTGTGGCAATCAGAATGGAATGGCCTCAATTTCTGTTTCAGGAGGTACGGCTCCATATTACGTAACATGGAGTAATAGCCAACAAGGAAGTCAAATTTCAGGGTTAGCCGCGGGAACCTACACCGCTTATGTTACCGATTCAATAGGTTGCATAGATAGTATTTCTGTTGAGGTACAAAATCTATCTGGCTTTTCAGCTTCTTTAGATACCACTGTTTTACCATCTTGTTTTGGTGGGAGTGATGGCTTTGCAAAAGTACTGCCTCAAGGGGGGCAGGCACCGTACACATTTATCTGGAGCAATGGCTCCACTTCGGATACGGCCATGGGTTTAGCTGCTGGAAACTATCACGTAATTGTACAAGATGCTATAGGGTGTGGGGATAGCATCAATTTTCTATTATATTCGCCAAATCAATTGCAGGTAGCTGTAGATACAATTCAAAACCCATCTTGTTTTGGTGGTAATGACGGAATACTTTCAATTGACATTTCGGGTGGAAACGCCCCTTATAATATTCTCTGGAGTACCAGCGATACGGTCTCTACTCTGAACAACCTCGGTAGCGGAAGCTATGGAGTAACGGTTACCGACAGCCGGGGTTGTTCTACTACAGCAAGCTTTACTTTATCTAATCCTGATAGCTTACAGATTGTTCTCAAAAATCAGCAAAATGTAAGTTGCCATGGTGGAAATGACGGTGCAATCGATGTTTCTGTAAAAGGCGGAACAGCTCCTTATTCACTATTATGGAATAACAGTCAAGTGGATAGCTCTCTAGCCAATCTTACAACTGGAACATACACGCTGGTTTTGACTGATGCCAATGGATGCTCAAGTCAGGCAAGCTTTATTATCACTGAACCACAAGCTCTGTCAGTAGTGGTGGATAGTGTTTCATCAGAAACCTGTGGTCAGCAAAATGGAAGGGCATCTATATCTGTAAATGGAGGCACAGCTCCCTATTCCATCCTCTGGAACACCAAGCAATCTGCACCTTCCATTCAAGGCTTATCAGCAGGTACTTATAATGCTGTAGTTACCGATGCTAATGGTTGCTCGGATAGTGTTCAAGTGATGGTACAGGGCGCTACAAACGTAGCTCTTAGTTTGGATAGTGTTTTCCAACCCTCATGTGGAGCTCCCAATGGATATATTGAGGTTTCAGTTGGTGGTGGAGTAGCGCCATACAGTTACACTTGGAGCAATGGAGGAATCACCGCTTCGTCATCAGGGCTAGGTGCAGGTAACTATTTAATTAGAGTGCAAGATGCCAACGGTTGTGAGGATAGTGTTATGGTAAATTTAGCATCAGCTACTGCTCCGGCATTAGCATTTCAAACCACTACTCACCCTACATGTGGAGGTGCTGATGGCGAATTGTCAATTGCAATTTCAGGAGGGCAAGCTCCGTATACAATTTTGTGGAATACAAATGATACGAGTAGAGCTCTTAGTAACCTAGCAGCTGGTACTTATGGAGTGACAGTTACAGATGGCAATGGATGTATGGTTGCTTCGCAGTATACTTTGGTTACACCAACTCCACTCGTGCTAAACTTAGATACTTTGGCCGCAGCCACTTGTGGCAATCAAAATGGAATGGCCTCAGTTTCTGTTTCAGGAGGTACGGCTCCATATTCCGTAACATGGAGTAATAGCCAATTGGGGAGTCAAATTACTGGATTAGCAGCAGGAACCTACACCGCTTATGTTTCCGACTCTATAGGTTGCACAGATAGTATTTCTGTTCAGGTACAAAACTTATCTGGCTTTTCGGCTTCTTTAGATACCACTGTTTTACCATCTTGTTTTGGTGGGAGTGATGGTTTTGCAAAAGTGCTGCCTCAAGGTGGAAATGCACCGTATACATTTACCTGGAGCAATGGCTCCATTTCGGATACGACCATGGGTCTGGCTGCTGGAAACTATTACGTAATTGTACAAGATGCTATAGGATGTGAGGATAGTATAAATTTTCTATTGACATCACCAGCACCACTGCAGGTAAGTAGTGATAGCCTTCAAAACCCATCTTGTTTTGGTGGTAATGATGGAATACTTTCAATTGACATTTCGGGTGGAAACGCCCCTTATAATATTCTCTGGAGTACCAGCGATACGGTCTCTACTCTGAACAACCTCGGTAGCGGAAGCTATGGAGTAACGGTTACCGACAGCCGGGGTTGTTCTACTACAGCAAGCTTTACTTTATCTAATCCTGATAGCTTACAGATTGTTCTCAAAAATCAGCAAAGTGTAAGTTGCCATGGTGGAAATGACGGTGCAATCGATGTTTCTGTAAAAGGCGGAACAGCTCCTTATTCACTATTATGGAATAACAGTCAAGTGGATAGCTCTCTAGCCAATCTTACAGCAGGAACATACACGCTGGTTTTGACTGATGCCAATGGATGCTCAAGTCAGGCAAGCTTTATTATCACTGAACCACAAGCTCTGTCAGTAGTGGTGGATAGTGTTTCATCAGAAACCTGTGGCCAGCAAAATGGAACAGCATCAATATCTGTAAGTGGTGGAACAGCTCCTTATTCAATTCTTTGGAACACCAATCAAGTTACACCTTCAGTCCAAGGATTATCTGCTGGAACTTATAATGCTGTAGTTACCGATGCTAATGGTTGCTCGGATAGTGTTCAAGTTTCTGTAGCAGGGGGTGGTAATTTTAGCTTAAGCTTAGACTCTTCTTCAGCTCCGCTTTGCGCAGGTACTAATACAGGTTTTGCAAAGGTTGATATTACTGGAGGTACAGCGCCTTTTAGTTATAACTGGAGTAACGGATCTACCTCTGATACTGCTCATGGTCTTTCTGGTGGTTTCAATTATGTTTTAGTTTCTGATGCTTTGGGATGCAATGACAGCCTTGCGGTAAACCTTTCAAGCCCTGACTCATTAGAAATTGAATTACAAAGTATTGATCATGCTTTATGCAATGGTCTTTCCGGGAGTATTTCAATAAACGTAAAAGGAGGCGAGGCCCCATATTCCATTAATTGGAGCAATAATGTTAGTGGACAGACCTTATTAAACGTAAAACCTGGAATTTATTCGGTAAATGTCACGGATGGTAAGGGCTGCAGCGCAACAGCGACTTATACTATCACTGAGCCTGATTCATTCATTGTGGTTGTTGATAGCATCAAGCACCCCACTTGCGCGGGCGAAGGAGACGGTGAAGTCTTTTTAAGAGCCTCAGGAAATACAGGTATTAGCAGTATAGTAGTAAATCATGGAAAGGTAACCTCTGCGGGTGTAACTGACCTGCATGCTGGTAAATACTCTGTTTATGTGCTTGACTCAGCCGGATGTGGCACGAGCGTAGCTTTCGAAATAAAAGACCCACAGCCTTTGGTAGTGGAAGATGTAAATGTAATTGCTCCCGGTTGTGATCCAACAGACTTTGGGTTTATTGAGTTAGCAGTATCGGGAGGCTTAGCCCCATATACATATAAATGGCAGGATGGAACTACCACTCTCAATCATTATAATGTTGATAACGGATCATACCGGCTAGTGGTAACCGATGCTGGTGGATGTTCTACCACGCGTACTTTTGAATTTATGAATAAGGATATGCGACTTTTTGTAAGTATGGAGGAACTTACTTGTGCATCTTACGCTGATGCGGAAATTCAAATAGCAGTAAGTGGTGCCGTAGCACCTTTTCACTTATCGTTAAATGGACAAGAAGTGTATGAGGGTAAAATGAACCTGCAATCTGCAAACTACGTATTGAGCTTAACGGATGCAGAAGGGTGTATAGTTACCGAGGAGTTTGTAATCTCTGAGCAAGTGGAGGTTAAGGCATTTTTCGCCACAGCTTTTACTCCTGATGGTGATGGAATCAACGACACTTATACCATAAAAGGAAGTGAAGAGTGCTTTACCAATGCCACGATGGAAGTATTTAATAGATGGGGAGCCAAGGTGTTTGAAACCAATCAGCCCTTTAAAGAAGCATGGGATGGCACGGTTAATGGATACATAGCAAAGTCTGATGTTTACTTATATTCCTTTAAGTCAGATCAATTGACTGAGACGGGACATTTTAATATCCTCAGATAAAGAAATTAATCCTGCTGTTTTCCGCTTTTAATGCAAGATATTCAACAGGCTATCGCTAATCAAAAAGGGCCGCTCCGAAATATTTCGGGCGGCCCTATAGTATTGTAATAGTGAGTTAATCTTACCTAATCAGGGTAAGAGTTCCTCGCTTTATCAAAGTTTGTGTACTGCGGTATACCTGAAATTGATATTCGATAGTATAGGTATATATTCCTCCTCCATCTACATTACTTCCATCCCAACTTACGGTAGGGTCAATAGATTCAAATACTTTTTGTCCCCAGCGATCAAAAATGCTAATGTGAAATGATCTAAAGTAATCTTCGGTAGGTGTGTTTGCACAACTTGGTGTTACTACAAATTCGTCATTAATACCGTCACCATTTGGAGTAAAAGCATTAGCTGCATACATTTTACAGTCTACGCAATTTGTAGGCTCCACCACTATGGTATCAGTGTATGAGCAAGCAGGATCGCTTATGCGAGCATAATATGTACCAGGTTCGGTGATCAGAAAGTTAGGACCTGTGCTACCATCGCTCCAGCTAATGTTTACATCCGGGGCGTCAAGGCGCAGGTCGATGCGCTCCTCAATACAAATAATAGTGTCCTCAGGGAGCTGCGGCATATCATTTTCCAATACTTCCACAAAGTCAAATAGGTAATATGCTCTTTGAGGGTTTAATGCGTTGGTAAGTGGTATAACGGTGGTTTCGCTGTCGCGGAAAAAATTTCCAAGAGTGATATACTTTTCGCCACCTTTTGCCTTATAAATACCACAAATAGAGGTCCAGTAGCTTTCTGCTACAATCGGATTGTTAGCTTTTACTTGTGGTTCTACATCATAAAAACTCTCCGCAGGAACTGAATCTAAAGGTTGTTTGCTAAGAAACATGCCGATATTGTCGATACCATAGCTGGTACCATTTACATCATTGTTTACTGGTTTTACATAAAATGTAATTCTGTAAAATTGATCTTTTACCAAAGACTCGTTTAGCTCACCATGTATATATTCACGTTCGTAGGCACCGGTGTCTCCATATACCGCCAAACCTATAAAACCGGATCCGTCAAACGGTTGAGCTAAATTAGTTTGCGTAGCTGAACCCGGGTTCCCACAGTTCATGTGAAAATAGTCGGGCGTACCAAAATAGTGCGTCCAAGGATCAGTAATGTCTTCTAAATCCGTAGCAATAATCGGACATTCATCCGTATTTTCGATGCTTGGGTTTTTTACAAGATTCTGACCGTAAGTCATATAGCTTACAATGGTCAAAAGTAATATAGTAGCTCTTTTCATGTGTATTCTAAACTAGGCGCAAGATGTGAAATATCGTGATGCTAAAAAAGTCCCAATGAGCAAACATGTCTTTTAATTAAGTTAAACATCAGCGAAGTTTATATTTGTCCAAAATAAGAATAATGTCCGAAACAAAATTCTTTTCTCATCCAACGGCAGTAATTGACGATAATTGCACCATTGGTGATGGAACCAAAATTTGGCACTTTAGCCATATTATGACCAATTGTACCATTGGAAAAAAATGTAACCTCGGCCAAAATGTGGTAGTTAGTCCAGAGGTTATTTTAGGTAATAATGTAAAAGTGCAAAACAACGTTTCCATCTACACTGGGGTAAAATGTGAAGATGATGTCTTTCTGGGGCCGTCAATGGTGTTTACTAATATCATAAACCCAAGAAGTGCTATTGTAAGAAAGGATCAATATGTGGAAACTTTGGTAGAAAAAGGAGCCTCCATTGGCGCTAATGCAACAATAGTTTGTGGAAACACCATCGGAAAATATGCGATGATTGGTGCGGGAGCAGTGGTTACAAAAGACGTTCCAGCCTATGCCTTGCTAGTTGGAAACCCGGCTCATCAAATTGGCTTTGTGAGCGAATATGGACATCGATTGGAATTTAACGAAAGTGGGAACGCCACTTGCCCGGAATCTCAACAACAATATAAATTGTCTGGCGACAAGGTGAGCCGGATTTATTAACAATAAAACTATGCCTCAAGCAGAGATAAACTTCGGAATAATAGGCCTTGGCCATATTGGCAAGCGCCACTCAGAAATGATTGAGCGACACCCCGAAGCCAAATTATCCGCTATTTGTGATATCAAGAACCCTGAAAATTTAGGGGCAGAAATTGCAAGTACTCCTTATTATAATAACATTGATGAGATGCTTTCTCAGGAAAATGAGTTGGATGCGGTGGTAGTGGCTTCTCCAAACGGCCTTCATGCCGAACATGCTCTGAAATGCCTGGATGCAAAAAAGCATGTAGTGGTGGAAAAACCGATGACCTTAACCAAAGCTGATGCCGAGAAGGTGATTTATAAAGCCCTTAATGTACACAAGCAGTTGTTTGTGGTAATGCAAAATCGCTATTCACCACCCAATATTTGGCTAAAGGAATTGATAGAAAGTGGTAAACTTGGCCGCATTTTCATGGTTCAGATAAATTGCTACTGGAATCGTGATGGGCGATATTACACAGGCGACAATTGGCATGGGAGTAAAGATTTGGACGGAGGAACATTGTTCACCCAGTTCTCTCATTTTATTGATATTATGTATTGGCTATTTGGCGATATTACTAATATCGAAGGTCGCTTAGCTGATTTCAACCACAAAGATCTTACTACTTTTGAAGATAGTGGAGTGGTGAGTTTTGAGTTTGTAAATGGAGGTTTGGGAAGCATCAATTATTCTACAGCAGTGTATGAGAAAAACCTAGAAAGCAGCATGACCATAATTGCCGAAAACGGAAGCGTAAAAGTAGGAGGGCAGTATATGGACAAAATTGAAGCTTGCCATATTAAGGATTATGTGATGCCCAAATTGCCCCCTACCAATCCAGGAAATGATTACGGTGCTTATAAAGGTTCAGCAGCTAATCACAGTTATATTATCGAAAATGTAGTGAATGTTTTAAAGGGTCGTGACTCAATTACCACGAATGCATTGGAAGGACTTAAAGTAGTGGATATCATCGAGAAAATCTACCGGAAATCTAAAAGTCTATAAAATCAATAGACTTTTAGTAAGTTTGCTACGAAATTGAAAACTCATTGATACCACAGAACTTACAAATCGCATTTGTGCTCTCTACTATATTGCTGCTTATCGCAGTGCTGGTATGGGATCGCATTAAAACCTCCTGGGCTTTTTTGGCGGCAGTAGGATTGCTGGCTGTTGGTGGCTCCATCGAGGTAGAGCGTTTTGTTGCAGGTATTAGCAACCCATCTATTCTCACCATTTTCATACTTATTATTATTACTGCTGGTATCAATGATTTCTTTGATTTAGCAGCTTATTTTGAGCGCATTTTTGGCAAAGCGGGTAATCAGCGATCCTTTATATTAAGGATGGGAATTTCGGTTTCGGCTGTTTCATCTGTAATGAATAACACGCCCGTTGTGGCTATGATGATGCCTTATGTTTATCAATGGGGGCGCAAACATGGAATTAATCCATCACGTTTACTTATTCCACTTTCGTATAGTGCTATTTTGGGGGGTGTGATTACGCTTATTGGTACATCTACCAACTTGGTTTTAAATGGCCTTTTAAGTGAAAACGGTCATCCATTATTAGGTTTTGGAGACTTTTTTGTTCCCGGAGTTTTGGTGACTTTAGGCTGTCTTTTCTTTTTATATCTAGCAGGGCCTTGGCTCTTGCGCGACAAAAAGGAAATCTTAAAATCGCTGGAGGAAAATGCACGTGAGTATTTAGTGGAAAGTTCGGTTGTGATTGGCTCTCCGCTTATTGATAAATCGGTAGAAGAAGCCGGTTTAAGGAATTTGGAAAGTGTGTTTCTTTCAGAAATAATTCGTGACAACGTAAGGATAAGCCCGGTAAAGCCTACCGAAATTTTGAAGGAGGAAGATGTATTGCTTTTTGGAGGTGAAACAAAATCCACTTTAGAGTTTATTAAAAAGACCATTGGTCTAGAGCTTCACAAAAAAGAAGAGCTGCAGATAAAGGACAATGCCGAAATTATTGAAGCTATTGTGACCCAAAACAGTATGCTCGATCGTCAATCGGTAAAGCAAATTGGTTTTCGCGAAAAGTACGATGCGGCTATTATAGGAGTTCACCGTTCGGGTGAAAATGTGGGAGGGCGGATCGGAGCAATGCAGCTTCGCACAGGTGATTTATTATTGCTCACTACAGGAACTGAGTTTAGAAGTAGAAATAAGCGATCTAATGATCTTTTGATTATAAACTCTTTGGAGCGAAAGGAAGAACTGTCTCCCAAAAAGAAATTGATCTTTTTTAGCTCATTGATAGTAGCGTCTGGCTTAGCCATCTTTAATATATTAAGCCTTTTCAATGCCTTGCTGATCATCCTTTTTACTCAGCTTGTGATAAGAATGACCAATGTGGAGAATATCAAGAAGAACATCAGTTTTGACTTATTAATTATATTGATTTCAGCTTTGTCAATTGGTGATGCCTTGCTGAATTCTGGAGCGGCAGATTATATTACAAATTTACTTTTTAGCAATGCTGCAAGCTGGAGTCCGTTGGGTGTGGTTATAGGTGTTTTTGTAACTACATTGGTACTTACCTCTATGATAACCAATGTGGCAGCTATCACCATTATTTTTCCTATAGTGCTCAGTTTGTCAGCGGTATCACCCGTTTCGGAGCATGTATTGTTTTTGACTGCCGCTTATGCCGCATCTTGTTGTTTTATTACCCCATTTGCTTATCAAACCAACCTTATGGTAATGGAGGCGGGTAATTATAATTTCAACGATTTTTTGCGTGTAGGGATTCCTGTCAGTATTGTTTATGCTCTTATTTTTCTAATTTTTGCAACCTTAAAATTTAATCTCTTATGAGTGAAAAGCTTCATATCATTCCTCATAATCATCAGATTACGGCCGATGATCGCCATCGAATGAAGGGGCATGACTCTTTTGTGATTTGGTTTATTGGTCTAAGCGGTTCCGGTAAGTCTACCTTGGCCAGTGCTCTCGAAAAAGAGCTTTATCAAAAAGGAATACACACATATATATTAGATGGTGATAATGTACGAAGTGGCCTCAACAAGGATCTCGACTTCTCGGAAACTTCCCGTAAGGAAAACATAAGACGAATAGGAGAGGTGGCAAAGCTTATGGTAGATGCAGGTGTGCTTACCATCACAGCGTTTATTTCTCCTTTTGAAGAAGAAAGACAATTGGTGAAAAATATGCTTGGCGCAAATCGCTATGTAGAAGTGTATGTAGACTGCCCGCTGGAAGAATGCGAAAAACGCGATGTGAAAGGTCTTTACCAAAAAGCTCGGAATGGTGAGATTTCCAACTTTACAGGAATATCATCTCCCTTTGAAATACCTAAAAACCCTGATGTATCCGTACCCACGCACCAAGTGAGTATTGAAGAAGGCGTTGCCATGATAATGAAAACCATTGAACAAAAATTAAACTCCAAACATATTTCCCCCTCTTGAGGGGGTGGCCGCAGGCCGGGGGAGGACTAATCCCAAATCAAAAATCTTAAATAGAAAAAATGCGCTATACATTAACCCACCTAAAAGAACTCGAAGCAGAAGCGATATTCGTGATGCGCGAGGTTTACGCACAATTTGAAAATCCTGCTATTCTGTTTTCAGGAGGTAAGGATTCGATTGTGCTTGTACACTTAGCTAAGAAGGCTTTTTGGCCAGCTAAAATTCCATTTCCATTAGTACACATTGACACAGGTCACAACTTCCCGGAAACAATGGAATTCAGAGATAACCTGGTAAAAGACCTGGGTGTAAAACTGATTGTAGGAAGTGTTCAGCAATCAATTGATGATGGTAAGGTTCGTGAAGAGTCTGGTAAAAATGCAAGTAGAAATGCTTTGCAAACCACCACACTTTTGGATACCATAGAAAGCAACAATTTTGATGCTTGTATGGGTGGTGCCAGACGGGATGAAGAAAAAGCTCGTGCCAAGGAGCGTTTCTTTTCGCACCGCGATGATTTCGGTCAATGGGATCCAAAAAACCAACGTCCTGAACTGTGGAACCTTTTTAATGGTCGCAAAAATATGGGAGAGCACTTCCGCGTATTCCCTATTAGCAACTGGACAGAGATGGATGTGTGGCAGTACATTTTGCATGAAAATATTGCTATCCCTTCTTTATATATCGCTCATGAGCGTGAAGTAATTTGGAGAAACAATTCATGGTTGCCAGTTTCTGAGCACATTGAGCTTGGGCCAAATGATAAGCCAGAAATGAAGCAAATTCGTTTCCGTACCCTAGGTGATATTACCATCACTGGAGGTGTAGAGTCTGATGCAGATGACTTAGCTAAAATAGTAGAAGAAGTGGCTGCTGCACGCCAAACAGAACGTGGTAACCGTGCCGATGATAAGCGTGGTGAAACAGCAATGGAAGATCGTAAGAAACAAGGATATTTTTAAGGGGTACAAAGTATCAGGTATTGAGTATTAAGACTCGATATCTAACATAATACTAAGTACTCACTACTAAATACTTAATACTAAAAAAATGTCAACAAACAATATACAACCCAAAGAATCCAACTCTTACCTGGACATGCAGCTCCTTCGCTTTACCACCGCTGGTAGTGTAGATGATGGTAAAAGTACCCTAATAGGAAGACTGCTTTTTGATTCAAAATCAATTTTCCAAGATCAGATGGATGCTGTGGAAAGTAGCAGTACTAAGAGAGGGTTAGATCATGTAGATCTTTCTCTCCTTACCGATGGTCTTAAAGATGAGCGCGAACAAGGAATCACCATTGATGTAGCCTACCGCTACTTTGCAACCCCAAAGCGTAAGTTTATTATTGCTGATACCCCGGGACACATTCAGTATACCCGAAACATGGTTACTGGTGCTTCTACCGCAAATCTTGCTTTGCTTTTGGTAGATGCGCGTCATGGTGTGATTGAGCAAACCTGTCGTCACTCGTTCATCGCTTCACTTTTACAAATCCCTCATGTGGTGGTTTGTATCAATAAGATGGACCTTGTAGATTATAGCGAAGAAGCTTATGAAAAAGTAGTTGCAGAATACAAAGACTTTGCCTCTAAGCTTGATGTGAAGGATATCCGTTTTATTCCTATCAGTGCTTTGCATGGTGATAATGTGGTAAACCGTTCTGAAAACATGGACTGGTACCAGGGAGAAACTCTTCTTCATACTTTGGAGACTATCCATATTGGCAGCGACCAAAATCATATTGACTGTCGTTTTCCGGTACAAACTGTGATCCGTCCACATTCAGATGAATATCACGATTACCGTGGATATGCAGGACGCATCGCTGGAGGTGTGTTTAAGCCAGGTGACGATGTGATGGTTTTGCCTTCAGGGTTTACCAGCAAGATCAAATCTGTGGATACGCTTGATGGACCATTAGAAGAAGCTTACGCACCAATGTCGGTTACCATGACTTTGGAAGATGATATTGACATCAGTCGTGGTGATATGATTGTACGCCCAAATAATCAACCAGAGGCCAAGCAGGATATAGATGTAATGCTTTGCTGGTTGAACCAAAAAGGACCGGTGCCACGCGCCAAATATGTTATTCGTCATACGACTAATGAGGCGCGTTGTATGTTTAAGGATATTCGCTATAAAGTGGATATTAATACACTTCACCGATTGGAAGATGATAAAAACATCGGTGCGAATGACATCGCGCGTGTACAATTGCGCACTACTAAGCCCTTGCTAGTAGATGCTTACGATCAAAATAGGAATACCGGTAGCATCATTTTGGTAGACGAAGCCACAAATGAAACTGTTGCAGCCGGAATGATTATAGATTAATTCCCCTTCTTTTAGAAGTGCCTGTCCCGCTTATAGCGAGAGGTGGCACGCGAAGCGTGACGGGGTTGTAATTCTCCACACTCTGGTTGGGGTGCCCCGAAAGCGTTCGTGACGGGGTAGCCTTTTGTGTCTCCCGCTGGCGGGAGTGCCTGAAAGGCGAGGGTGGATCCCTTGCTGTATATTACAACAAAAAGCTTCGGAACACCACCGGAGCTTTTTCAATTCCCCTTCTTTTAGAAGGGGTGCCCGTAGGGCGGGGTAGTTTATTCCCCACTCCCCAATTCCTCAAATATTTCGTTATTTCGTGCCAAGAGTACAACTACCCTAAAAATTCCCCTCATGATAAATATTGACATAATAGCTGGTGCACGTCCTAATTTTATGAAAGTAGCTCCGATAATTGAGGCCATTTCAGCACGTGATGATATGGACTTTCGTCTGATACATACCGGTCAGCATTATGATAAGAATATGAGCGGGAGCTTTTTTGAGCAACTAAATATTCCGGAACCAGACGTAAACCTTGGAGCTGGGGGTGGAACTCAAGCCGAGCAAACAGCAGCCATTATGATTGGTTATGAAAAACTTTTGATGCAGCAGCCTAGCGATTTGTGCTTAGTAGTGGGAGATGTTACATCTACGATGGCTTGTGCTATTACTGCTCAAAAATTGCACATAAAAGTTGCCCATGTAGAAGGGGGTATTCGTTCCGGAGACTGGACTATGCCTGAGGAAATCAATCGTTTGGTAACAGATAGTATCACTAATTATTTCTTCACTACTTCGGCTACAGCTAATGAAACCTTAGCAGCATCAGGTGTTTCTAAAGATAGAATTCATTTTGTAGGAAACACTATGATTGATACTCTCCTCAAAAACAAAAGCCGATTGATGAAACCTGCCGTTTGGGATGAGAAAAATTTGAAAGAAGGGGAGTATATAGTAATGACTTTGCACCGCCCGGCTAATGTGGATGAGGAGGATACTTTGAAGTCTATGATGAGTGAATTGGTGAATAATAGTAATGGGCTACCATTGGTTTTTCCAGTTCATCCGCGCACAGCAAAAATCTTAAAGGATCTAGGTATTGAAGCCGATAACCTAATTTACACCGAACCTTTGTCTTATTTGGAGTTCAACTATTTGGTGAGCAAAGCAAAGGCTGTGGTTACCGATTCTGGTGGTATTACTGAGGAAACAACCGTTATGGGAATTCCTTGTATGACCTTGAGAAATAATACAGAGCGCCCCGAAACTATTACTCAAGGCACAAATGAACTTTTGGGGGTAAATCCCAAAGCCATTGCTCCAGCCATGAAAAAACTCTTTAGTGGCGATTGGAAAAAGGGGAGTATCCCTGAACTATGGGACGGCAAAACCGGTGAACGTATCGCTACGATTCTAGCAAAAGAACTCGCTTAGTTATTCCCCTCTCTTCAGGAGAGGGGTGCCCCGAAGCTTTGGGGGTGTGGTGTGGAATTTCCCTTCTTGGCGAGGAACCTGCTCCGATTAATATCGAAGGATGCCCTTAGGATGGGGTAGTTTAGACCTTCTTTGGAGGAGATGACGAGGAACGAGGCGGAGTAGAAATCTATTCTAAAAAATACTCGAAGGAAACCGAGAGTTTGGTACTATAGGATTGGCCTATTGGATTTTTACGTCAAAACCAACTGAAACGTAACGTAGAAAAATAAGCAGTCGCAGGCCTATTATTTTTCAGTGAAGTAGAAGGTAGGTTTTTAGTGAAAATACAAGTAGCCTAGACCTTTTATTCACTTGTTATTACTGTTTTAAGTGTTCATGAGCTCCCTCTGGTCGGTTGGTTCATTTTGCGGACACCTGACCCCGAAGGCTTTCGAGGGAAAGCATAAGCACTTGTGCGCATAATGCCAAAGTGAAATAAAAGCAATCTAGCTAAATCACGGTCAGGGTCTAAGGCCACTTACAGGATTTGCAATTAAGAAATGCCCAATCTAAAACTTACCAATTACTAACTCTAAAAAGAGTCAACCCTTACCCTCCCTACTTACATTTTTAACTACATTTGCCGACTTAAATTGAATTGACCCTCTCCATGCGAAAAGTCTTAGTACTGACACTCTTAGCTTTAGTGGCAGTTTCCTGTGTTTCCAAAAAGAGATTGACTTACCTACAGCAGTCAGAAGAAAATGCGGATTCCACCGTGTATCAACTTCAGCGAAATAAATACAATGTACAACCCAATGATATCTTGAATATCAATGTGCGTTCATTTGATAAAGAGACATCTGAGCTTTTTAATTCATCACAAACTCAGGTTACAAACTTGAATGCTGGGGATTTAGTTTTCTATTTAACAGGTTATACGGTAGACCTTAATGGAGACATTGATATGCCAATCTTGGGAAAAATTAATGTTGCAGGTAATAATACTACTGAGATAAAAACCCTTGTGGAAACTCAGTTAAATAATTTCTTTAGAGATAATGCAGTCTATGTTACCGTTCAGCTGGCAGGGGTGCGCTATAGCGTAATTGGTGATGCTGCGCGACCTGGGAAATATGTGATTTATCAAAATCAGGTAAACATCTTTGAAGCTTTGGCAATGGCCGGGGATATTACCATGGTAGGGGATAGAAGAGAGATTGAAATTGTGAGGCAAAAAGGAACAGGTGTAGAAATACTTCAACTTGATTTAACCGACAGCCAGGTGCTCTCCAATCCTGATTTTTTCATACAACCCAATGATATTATCAATGTAAAGCCTCTGGGTGTTAAATCTTTCGGTATAGGAACCACGGGTTTCCAAAGTTTTGCAGCTGTTCTTGGAGTATTGGCCTCTACAGCAACTTTGATTTTCACACTTTCTCAACTTAGTAAATAGTTCTGGTCTAATGCAAAATCAGCATAACAATATTCAAAATCAGGAAGAGGAAAGTATAGACATCAAAAAACTAATCTATAAATTTCTCAATGCCTGGCCCATCTTTGCTATCTGTGTGATAACAGCGATTCTAGTTGCTTTTTTGGTAAACAGATACAGCACTCGAATCTATAATGTGCAAAGTACCATTATGGTGGGGTCCAATGATAAAGGAAGTATAGGTATGGAGTCTATAATGACCGCCATTGGCTATTATAACCCTCGGTTGAGCTTTGAAAATGAAGTGGTAATACTGAAGTCGTATGGTCTTACCGAAAGAGTTGTAAAAAGCCTTCCTTTTGAAGTTAGTTATTTCGGTGAGGGGCGTCTTAAATCTTCAGAATTATATAAGGATGCTCCATTTCATATTGAGTTTGACCCATCTCATGTTCAGTTGATCAATGGTGATTTCGTTGTTAGTGCAAACGAGAACGGTGCTTTTCAAATTCGATTTCCAGAGGAGGCTACACCTTACTTATATGACTCTAGCGCATTTGCCACAGAGTTAAATATGGAAATATCGGATAAAGGAGAGAAGGAACAGATACTTACTGTAAAGGAAGGTGAGTGGCTTACTTCAGAAACATATAGCTTCCGTGTGGTTGATGTCAATCATGACGTGTTTAGAGATAACCGGTACCGTTTTCGGTTTACAGATTATAAAACCTTGGTAATGCAATACAACGAAGCGTTGGAAGTATCGCCAAGTGCAGAAGGGAGTTCGGCTATTTTGTTGGAAATTCAGGGAGCTCAACCTTATAAAGTAAGGGATTACCTTGATGCCTTGCATATGGAATATTTGAAATTTGGCCTAGAGGCTAAAAATGAAATTGCGGTAAACACACTTACGTTTATTTCTCAGGAGTTAAAGCAAATTGAAGATTCTCTTAGTCAAGTTGAGTTGATTCTGCAAAACTTTAGGAGCGACAATAAAATTATCGACATGAGCTCTAAGGGAGAAGAAGTGTTTAACCGTCTCTATGAGCTTGAAACAGAGTATTCAGAACAGCTTACTAGAAACAAATACTACGAATACCTTTATGCCTACTTAAAAGAGGATAGGGACATGGAAGCCATTGTGGCACCATCATCCATGGGGGTTGCAGATCCACTATTGATTCAACTGATAGCTAACCTCAGTGAACTATACGTTCAACGTAATTCTCTTGGAGTGGGTATCAGAGATAATAACCCACGAGTTAGAGAAATAGATGCACAGATAGCATCTGAAAGGAAAGTGCTTAGAGAAAACCTTAAAAATATTATCGGAAGCTCAGATATATCGCTAAAGGACTATCGCTCGCGAATTGCCAAATTAGAAAGAGAGATTTCTAGTTTTCCGAAAACAGAGCGTGAGTTGATTAACATTCAAAGGAAGTTTGATCTTAACGAGGACTTGTATACCTTTTTGATGCAACGGAAAGCAGAAGCGGGGATTGCAATGGCGAGTAACTTGCCTGACAATAAGGTGATTGATGATGCCCGCATTTTAGACGATCCAATTAAGCCAAAAGGGCTATTGAATTACGCCATTGCTTTGATATTAGGTTTAATATTTCCTGCAGGTTTTGTATTAGGACGGGACTTTTTTGATAATAAAATTAGAGGTAAAGAAGATGTAGAATCCGTTACCAAGATGCCAATTGCCGCCATGATTGGCCACAGCTCAAAGGCTACTAATACCATTGTATTAGATAGTCCAAAATCTTCTTTGGCCGAATCATTCAGGGCGTGGCGTGCCAATCTTAAGTTTTTAGCAAAAGACCAAGCTGAACCAAAAGTGATTTCTGTAACATCCTCTATTGGCGGTGAAGGAAAAACATTCTCATCTATCAACTTAGCTAGTGTACTTGCTTTAAGTAAAAAGAAAACTCTGTTAGTCGGTGTTGATTTGCGTAAACCTAAGATTTATAATGATTTTGGTTTGAAGAATGATGTTGGTCTTTCGTCCTATTTAAGTGGTCAAAGCGAATTACAAGAAGTAATTCAACACACGCAGGAGCCACACTTAGATTTAATCTCTGCCGGGCCTATTCCCCCCAATCCTTCAGAGCTAATTATGGGAGATCGCTTTTGGGGAATGCTCGATAAGTTAAGAGAGCAATACGATCACATAGTGTTAGATACACCTCCAATTGGCCTAGTAGCCGATACTTTGGAGATAATGAATCACACTGATTTTAATTTTTATGTGGTGCGACATAGATACACAGACAAAAACCTTTTGAGTTTTGCTAACGAACGTTACGTATCCGGAAACCTTAAGAATATTGCTATCATTATTAATGACTTTCAGTTAGAGTCGGGCTATGGTTATGGCTATGGCTACGGTTATGGCTATGGTTATGGCTATTATGATGAAGAAAATAAAAAGAGCTTTTTCAATAAATACTTTTCAAGATAATACTATCCTAAACTATAATTAGATGAATCTTTCGGATAAAAAAATTGCAGTAATTGGCTTAGGCTATGTCGGACTCCCTTTAGCAGTGGAGTTTGGTAAAAAATTTCCAACTGTAGGTTTTGATATTAATACTGTAAGAATTGATCAGCTTCAAAAAGGTGAAGATGTCACTTTGGAGGTGGAAAATGAATATCTTAAATCCGTTGTTGTGGATAACCCCATGGCTATAAACAACAGAGGACTGTACTGTACATCTTCTATAGGTGACATGTCAGATTGCAATGTTTTTATAGTTACAGTGCCTACGCCAACTGATAAATATAATCGTCCAGTATTGACACCTTTGGTTAAGTCTAGCGAAACCGTGGCAGCGGTATTGAAAAAAGGAGATATAGTAATTTACGAATCAACTGTATATCCAGGGGTTACTGAGGATGAATGTGTTCCGGTATTAGAGGCCAATTCGGGATTAAAATATAACGAAGATTTTTTTGTAGGCTACTCTCCTGAAAGAATTAATCCGGGAGATAAGGAGCATACGGTAACTAAAATATTAAAAGTTACTTCCGGAAGTACTCCTGAAATTGCAGATGTAGTAGATGCTATTTATCGCGAAGTAATTATTGCTGGTACGCATAAGGCGCCAAGTATAAAAGTAGCTGAAGCAGCTAAGGTAATTGAGAATAGTCAGCGAGATATTAACATTGCCTTTGTAAATGAATTAAGCAAAATATTTAACCGCTTGGGTATTGATACCTTAGAGGTATTGGAGGCAGCTGGTACGAAGTGGAACTTTCTTCCATTTAAACCAGGTCTTGTAGGTGGTCATTGTATTGGTGTGGATCCTTATTATTTGGCACAAAAGGCTCAAGAGGTGGGGTATCACCCTGAGATTATTTTAGCTGGTCGTAGACTGAATGATGGAATGGGAGCCTATGTGGCCACTGAAGTGGTTAAGTGTATGCTAAAGAAAGACATTGCCATTACCAGTTCTAAAGTATTAATGCTCGGAATCACATTCAAAGAAAACTGCCCTGATATTAGAAACTCCAGAGCTATTGACATTATCAATGAGTTGAAGACTTATGATATACAAGTAGACGTGTTTGACCCTTGGGCTAATGAGGAAGAAGTGAAGCACGAATATGGAATTGATTTGATTACAAGTTTCGAAGCTTTGGATAAAGCTTCTTATGATGGAGTTGTGTTAGGTGTAGCCCATAACTCTTATTTGGAGCTGGATATTGCAGGACTTAGAAAGGAGAACAGCGTAATGTATGATGTAAAGGGCATTTGGCCCAAAGATCAGATAGACGCAAGATTATAACAAGACGTAATAGATAGGATATGTTTGACCAACCGTATCACGAGGGTTCATTAGCAGATAAATCATTTTTAATTACCGGAGGAGCTGGATTTATAGGCTCCAATATAGTAGAGTATTTGCTAAAATACGGAGCTTCAAAAGTGAGGGTGCTTGATAATTTATCGAATGGTTACTATACCAACATCGAGGAATTTGAAACTAACCCGGCATTTGAATTTGTAGAAGGAGATATCCGAGATTTAGAAACCTGTAAAAAAGCCTTGGTTGGGATTGATTATGTTTCTCATCAAGCCGCATTGGGTTCTGTTCCGCGTTCAATTGAAGATCCAATCAATACTAATTCGGTAAACATTGATGGCTTTCTTAATATGCTAACGGCTGTTAAGGATAGTGATGGGATCAAGCGAATGGTATATGCAGCCAGTTCATCTAGCTATGGTGATAGCCCTGCCTTGCCAAAGGTAGAGGGAAATGAAGGTAACCCACTTTCGCCCTATGCGGTTACTAAATGGGTTAATGAATTATACGCTGATGTATATAGCAAGGTATATGGACTCCATACTGTAGGTCTTAGATACTTCAATATTTTTGGTCCCCGTCAAAACCCAGATAATCCTTATGCGGCTGTAATTCCACTGTTTATGAAAGCTGCTATAGATGGTGTAGCCCCAAAGATGAATGGTGACGGTGAAACTTCACGAGACTTTACTTTTGTTGAAAATGCTGTGCAAGCTAATGTAAAAGCAATGCTGAACACGGAGAACTTGGATCAGCATGAAGCTTGTAATATTGCGGTTGGAGATAGAACTACACTCAATCAACTTTGGGATGGAATTGCCAAGGCGGCAGATACTGACCTGAGCCCAGTGTATGGCCCTGAGCGCCCTGGAGATGTAAAGCATAGCCTGGCCGATATATCCAAGGCAAAAACCATTTTAGGTTATAATCCAAAGTTTAGAATTGATGATGGTCTCAAAATAGCTTTTGATTATTACAAACAGAACTTTGGCTAAAACAGCCGCCTAAGTCGATATTCTACCATAGGGCGACCATACTCGTAATTACAAGGAGCTATTAAACTTAGCCATGCAGAGATATTTTAAATGAGCACGATTAAAAATCAAGCCATATCAGGTGTCTTCTGGTCTCTGCTTCAAAATGTGGGAGGTAAGGGAATTACTTTTTTGGTAACACTTCTTTTAGCTCGATTACTTACACCATCAGCTTTTGGTCTTATAGGTATGCTGGCTGTAGTTATCCAGCTTAGTCAAGTAATGGTCAATGCTGGATTCAGTCAGGCATTGATTCAGCGAAAAGAAATATCTAATGAAGATTACTCCTCAGTATTCTTCTTAAATCTTATGGTAAGTATCTTTTTATATACACTGCTGTTTTTTGGAGCCCCATATATAGCTGATTTTTATCACCAGCCACAATTAGTTGATTTAACCAGGGTGCTCACATTGATTTTTGTGATTAATGCTTTTTCCTTTGTTCAAGAAGCCAAACTTACCCGTGAATTAAAGTTCAAGAAGTTGATGATGATAAACCTGCCTTCGACAATTGCAGGTGGAGTTATCAGTATAATTATGGCTTATATGGGCTTTGGGGTTTGGAGTATAGTAGCTTTGCAAATATCCACTCGTATACTCTATGCTCTCCAAATTTGGTTATACGCTAGGTGGAGACCACAGCTTTTAATGCAATGGGATAGGCTTAAAGAGTTATTCTCATTTGGTGGAAAGATTATGCTATCTAGCATGATTCAGGCAGTGTATCAAAATATATACTTAATTGTGCTGGGGCGTTATTTTGCTGTTACCAGTGTGGGATATTATCAAAATGCCAATAACCTCGTGCAAACGCCAAGTGCTACTATCAGTGGAGCTATCAGTAAGGTATCTTTTTCAGTTTTTTCATCTATCCAGGATGATAACGAGGGGTTAAGGAGCGGTTATAAAAAAATTGTTCAGCAACTTATGTTTTGGTTGTGCCCAGCTTTTGTCTTTGCAGCAATCCTGGCCGAGCCACTTTTTGAGTTTCTATTTACAGCCAAGTGGCTACCAGCTGTACCATACTTTCAGGTACTCTGCGTGGTGGGTATACTTTTTCCGCTAAATGCTTTTAACCTTAATATGGTAAACGTAAAAGGTAGAAGTGATCTGTATTTGAAATTGGAAATCATAAAAAAGTTAATAATCACAGTTGGAGTAATTATTTGTATTCCATTTGGAATTAAGGCTTTACTCTATTTTCAAGCTTTTAACTCGGTGCTCTCTTATATAATCAATAGCTTTTACTCTGGGCGGTTTATTTCCTACGGCCTTTTCAGCCAGCTAAAAGATATTACACCCATTGTATTGCTAACTATTAGCACCGGTTTTTTAATTTTTTTAGTAAATCAGTTTCTTACGGTTGATTCAAATGTGATACGCCTCACAATAGGCTTGTTCACTGGATATTCAACTTATTGGATTGCAGCTTATTTAACTAAATTAGCACCTTTTTTAGACTTCACAAATCTTGTAAGAAATAGATTAGTAAAATCCTGATTTTATGATACCAGTAACAAAACCGTTTTTACCACCTAAGGAAGATTATGATAAGTTTCTGTACGGTATTTGGAAAAGACAATGGCTTACCAATATGGGCCCATTGGCTAGTGAGTTAGAACTTGAAATTAAGGATTTCCTAAAGGTTAAACACCTTTTATTTGTAACCAATGGAACGGTGGCTTTGCAAATGGCCATTAAAGCATTGGGGTTAAAAGGAGATATAATTACCACCCCATTTTCATTTATTGCTACTACCAGCGCAATTGTATGGGAAGGTTGCAACCCTGTATTTGTGGATATTGATAGAGAAAACCTAAATATAGACCCATACAAAATAGAGGCTGCGATTACTGAGAATACCACCGCCATATTGGCTACACATGTATATGGAAACCCATGTAATGTAGAGGAGATTCAAAAAATTGCAGATAAGCATAATCTAAAAGTGATATATGATGCTGCACATGCCTTTGGTGTAAAAGTGAATGGAAAATCTGTATTTGACTATGGAGATATATCTATCTGTAGTCTTCATGCTACCAAGCTTTACCATTCTGGCGAAGGCGGTTTAATATTTACTAAAGACCCCGACCTTCTGAAAAAACTTGCCTACATCCGCAACTTTGGTTTTGATGGGCCAGAGGCCTTTGCAGAACTGGGTATTAATGGAAAAAATTCAGAATTTCATGCGGCCATGGGCTTGGCAAACCTGGCCTACGTGCCAGAGATAATTGAGAAAAGAAGATTGCTCACGGAGAGGTATAATGAAAAGTTAAAAAACTTTAAAGGAGTAAGGCCACTGTGGCACACCGGAGGTACAAATAATTATGCCTATTACCCAATTGTACTCGAAAGTGAGGAATTACTAGTGGAAGTACAAGAGGCTTTGAAGAAAAAAGAAATTTTTGTTCGTAGATATTTCTACCCATCCTTGGCTACCACCGTACCCTATTTGCCAAATACACCGCTCAAAATTACAGACGATGTGGCCAAGCGAGTTTTATGCTTGCCACTATACTTTGACCTTGACTTACTGGAGGTGGATTTGATTTGTAGGCTAATGTTAAGGGTTCAAAATAATTAGTAAATGCAAGATTATACCAAGCCTTTTTTCATAATTGGTAACCCGAGGTCAGGTACCTCCCTTTTTAGATTAATGCTTTCCAACCACCCAAGAATGATAGTGCCACCAGAAAGTGGATTTATGCAGTGGTGGTATCCCACATATCACAACTGGACAGCAGAAGATACGGCCAATGAAGCCTATTTAAATCAATTTATAAAAGACCTTAGTAGTTCAAAAAAAATAGAAACTTGGAAGATTGATTTTGATAGTCTAAAACTCAGAATCCAGAAGGTAATTCCCAAAAATTATGCTCAACTCATTGCCCAGGTATATTTGCAGTATACTGCGGATAATGGAAATAAGAATATAGAAAGGTGGGGAGATAAGAATAATTATTTTATTGAGCATCTGGACTTATTACATGAAATCTATCCTCAAGCTCAATTTTTATTTATTGTAAGAGACGGGAGAGATGTGGCTTGCTCATATAAGGCTATCAAAAATTTAAAAACAGAATCTGCTTATAAGCCCAAGCTTCCCTATGACATAAAAGATATAGCCAATGAGTGGGTTGAAAATCATCAAACCATTTTGAAGTTTAGTAGAGCACTTGAGCCAAGCCAATGTCACTTTTTAAAGTATGAAGATTTGGTATTTAACCCAAAAGCTGTACTCAAGGAGGTAACAGATTTTCTTAAAATGGAATTTTCGATCGAAATGCTTAACTATCCTGACACCAATAGAAGCAACAAAACCGAACCTTTGGAAATGATGGATTGGAAAAAGAAAACCTTAAGTGAGCCCGATTCAAGCGAATTAGGTAAGTATAAAAAAATATTAAGTACTAGAGAAATTCAAGAGTTCAATAAAATTGCCAAGCCAATCTTAAATCACTTTGGATATGAATAAGAGTATGGATTATATGGTGAGTGTGCGATTAATGGCTTATAACCATGGCGAGTATATTGCACAGGCAATTCAGAGTATTTTAGATCAAGTGGTGAATTTTAAAGTAGAGTTGGTAATTGGTGACGACTTTTCTAGTGATAACACACTTGAAGTAGCAAAATCATTTGAATCAACTGATAATGTAAGCATAAAGGTATTAGATAGACAAGTTGGAGACTCATACTGGACGAAAAGGCAAAAGCTAGGGCGCTTGTACAATTTTAGTAATACAATAGAAAATTGTTCTGGAAAATACGTGGCTCTGCTTGATGGTGATGATTATTGGATAGACCCTTATAAGTTGCAAACGCAAGTGGATTTTATGGAGGCAAATCCTGAGTATAGTTTTTCTATGGGCAGAGTAAATATGCTTATAGAGGAAACTGGAGCGATAAAAAAAAGGAATGAAGATGTAAACCCAAGTGTGTCAGAAAAATATACCCTTACAGATTACTTAAAAAAACCATTTTCTCAAACTTCATCATTTTTCTTTAAAAATTCAACGGAGCCTTTTCCTGATTGGTTTTATAAAGTGCATGCCGGAGATCAATCATGCGTAGTTATAAAAACAGCAGATGGTGGCCTCATAAAATATCACGATAAAACATTTTCTGTATATAGGGTAAATGAGAAAAGCATATCCCATCAGGCAAGTTTTAATGTCTATGAAAAATTTATTGACACCCTTGATTACTGGAAGAGTCATTTAAATAAGTCATATTCGCAGATATTGACCATAAATCAAAAGAAGTATAAGCAAAAATCTCTTTTCCAATTGTGTAAAACTAAGCTTTGTAAAGTGTATTATTTACTTAGAGTTAAGCTCCTGGAGATGAGAATCAGAAATTTGGAGCTTCTTATTCCAATATGTTTACTATATACTAAATAACTATGTGCGGTATATATATGACCAACCTGCCGGTAACTGAAGAAAATGTGAGAGGCAGGATGAAGGAGATAGATTTTAGAGGACCAGATAATTTAGGTTATCAGAAGGTAAACTCTATAACTATGTCTCACCTCAGGCTTTCAATTTTAGATTTGGAAAGTAGATCCAATCAGCCTTTCCGGTATGAGCATCTTCATATTGTTTTTAATGGTGAGATTTACAATTTTTTGGATATAAAGGAAGAGCTTATTGCTAAGGGTTACACCTTTGACACAACAAGTGACACTGAGGTATTGATAAAAGGATATGATGCTTGGGGAAAAGATTTGCTCCCGCGCCTCAATGGAATGTTTGCCTTTAGTATATATGACGAAAGTAAAAACGAGATTTTTAGTGCCCGGGATAGGTTAGGGGTAAAACCGTTTTTTTACTATTGGAACAAAGGTAACTTCGAAATATGTAGCCAGCTTAGACCTTTGATAAAAGCAGATAGTAAAATATCTGAAGAGGCCGTTTCAATTTATCTGGATTGTGGATATGTGCCCAGCCCATTATCAATTATAGAGAATGTGTACAAGCTAAGGCCCGGTAATTTTATGATTATCAACCTTAATACAGGTGAAAAAAGCATTAAAGAATACTGGGGACTTGAGCCTGTAGTAGAGCGAAATGTTTCTTATGAAGATGCTCGTGAAGAAATACATCAATTGCTAAATGACGCGGTAAAAATAAGGCTCCACGCGGATGTTTCTTTGGGTTCATTTTTATCAGGTGGAGTGGACTCAGCTTTGGTAACCGCTATTGCAGCAAAAAATAGCCCTACTAAAATCAAAACTTTTTCAATTGGTTTTGATGATCCGCGTTATGATGAAAGCCAGGCTGCAGCAGAATATGCCAAAATTTTAGGTACGGAACACACGGAAATAATGTGTAGCCCTAAGGATGCGCTGGAAATGCTACCACTTTTAATAAAAGCTTATGATGAACCCTTTGCTGACAGCTCTGCTCTTCCTTCCCTATTACTTAATAAAGTTACAAAGCAACATGTAACTGTAGCTCTATCAGGTGATGGTGGAGACGAAAGTTTTTTGGGATATAATAATTTTTATGCTTTGGAGAGGTTTAATCGGATTAGCCGTATCCCATCGGCTTTACGAAAGATTGCATTTGGAATTTTATCTAGACTACCCGGTAAAGCTTCTCTTAAAAATAAATTCAAAATATTAGGAATTACCGATTCAGATGAATTTACACTAAAACGCTTTATTGGATATAATTCTATTCAGAGGAAAAGAAAACTCACTTGGGTGAATAAATTTTACTCGGAGTATAAAGAAAACTCATCCAATTCTTTGCAACGAATGGCTGACCTAAATATTAAGCTTTGGCTTGAAAATGATAGCAATACAAAGGTAGATAGGGCAAGTATGGCAAGTTCGGTTGAAGTAAGAAGTCCATTCTTAGATTATCGTATAATTGAAGCGGCTAGAGAGCTACCTGTGTCATATAGATATGGAAATGGACAAAGAAAGAAAATATTAAAAGATATTCTTGAGGACTATATTCCTAAGGAAGTTTTTACAAGACCTAAAAAAGGGTTTTCAATACCTCTTAGTAAATGGATTCAACAGGATCTGAAGCAAGAGTTTTATGAGGCTTTGACAGATTCTTTTTTTGAAAGTATTCCTAATTTAAATGTAAAGAAAGCCAGAGCATATTTAGAAGATCATATGAGTGGTAAAGATGACCATTCTTTTAATTTATGGAAGCTTTTTGTGCTGTCAAAATGGATGAAGGAATTTGGTTTTCACAATAAATAGTTGATATGTTTAAAAGGGTGAGAAATTTATTTCGTTGGTATTTTATGGCACCGGAGAAATATGCGCGTCACGTTGGTGTCAAGATGGGTGAGAGATGTAGAATAGCTACCAAATATTGGGGCTCTGAGCCATATCTTATTGAGATTGGTAATCATGTGCAAGTAACTGAAGGCGTAAAGTTTTTCAATCATGGAGGAGGTTGGGTATTTAGAGAGAAGCATCCTAAATTGGACACATTCGGTAAAATCAGAGTAGGCAATAATGTTTACATCGGTAACAATGCAATAATATTACCTGGTGTCAGTATTTCAGATAATGTAATAGTAGGGGCAGGGGCAGTTGTTACAAAAAGTATACTAGAAGGTGATATTGTAGCAGGAAACCCCGCAAAGGTTGTGGGTACGGTTAGAGAATTAGAATCAAAGATCTTGAAGTATAATGTAAATACTAAGGGTTTAACCCCAGATCAGAAAAAAGCGCACCTTCTATCGTTAGATAATGAATGGTTCTTAAAAAAGTAAACTTCCATTAGCTATTGATTTCATCATATATTATTGGGAAGTTTCATATTGAACTTGGAATAGTTAGCTGATATGAAAGCGTTAAATGTTATTTAAAACCAAATATTTATAAAGACTCATTAAATTGGTTAGAACCTACTTAATCTTGTTTTTCGAAATTTTAATTGCGATCCTGCTCGCTTTGGAATTAGTTTATGTTCCTACCGTTCTCAGTTCGGATTTTTTGGGGAGAGTACTTGTATACGTTTCTGTAGCCAGTGGTCTGTTTTTTCTGAGAAAAGAGAATCAGTATGCTTTAAAAAGACAGTATTTAAAGATTTCTAACCTTTTCTTGATTGGGTTTATTATTGTCCATTTTCAAATTTATCTAGACTATGTACTAGGCGGATACCCTGATTTTGGTTTTGATGTTATGATAAATGACAGGTTGGTGCCTAAGGCGAGCTTGATTTCAGCTTTGGCTCTGGTTTCTTATTATATAGGATATCTTTTTGCTTCTTACTTTAAAACAGGAACTAACCATATACAGGTCAACCGTATTTCTACCGTAATACACTCTAACAAAGGAGTACTGTTGCTGATGGTTGTTTTTCTCTTATTGTTTTTGTTTTCAGCAAACTGGGATTATTTTAATGGCAACTATGGAAGTGTGTCAGTGGGTTCATTGGCTGATTATGCCCAGGAAAGTCTGCTCCTAAGCATGATAGGTTATGTGTTGTTATTTGTGAGGAACGAACGCCTAATAGGACGTATGTATGGTAATTTTATTTTTTATATAAAGTCACTGGGAAGCACTTTCCTAGTTATTTGCGGAATTTACCTTTTTTTGGTTTTGATATCTGGAGACCGCGGACCTATTCTACAGTTCGGAATAAGTTTGTTTGGAGGGTATGTACTGCTCGCTAAGCGGAAAATGAAATTTACCGTGGTGCTATTATTCATATTTGCTGGAGCTACCTTTATATCTCTTTTAGGTTTTGTAAGAGAAATTGGTAATGGAACTGATTTTTGGGGTAGGGTTGATAAAGCCTACACACTCCGGGAGACAAGTAGTATTCAGTCAAGTATTTCACCCAGCACATTGGAGTTAGCAGGTTCTGTGAGAACGATGCATGCTGCTGTTGATTATGCAGAAAGTCGAGGCCATACGAATGGTCTGTTTCAGGTGTTTCAGGTTATATCCATTGTACCAGGAGCTGGTACGGTTGTAAAATATTTTACAGGTATGGAAAACACCGATTTTAAGTCAAGCGCATTTCTTACTAGGCATATACTTGGGGCAAACCCAGATAGAGGTCTTGGAACTACTGTTGTAGCCGATATATTTTTAGATTTTGGGACAATGGGTGCTGTGGTGATTTTCTTTCTATTTGCTTGGTTTATCCGTTATCTGGAGGTGAATGTATATTCTGCTCAGTTCTTTAGGTTATCCACCTTAGCTTTGTTTTTTATTTTTCTTTCGCAGGCTCTTTACATCGGTCGCTCTACAATATTGGTGCTATTCAATGAGGTGGTATTTCTATATGTTTTACTGAAGGTTGGTTTATTTGTAAACTCTTTTTTAGGTTATAAAAAAGTAAAAGTCTCTGATAAATGAAGGCATTGAAATCTATTGTGTTGGTCGTAGGTCAGCTGGGTAACGGAGGTCTTGAGCGTCAATTGGCCTTCTTACTTCCTGAGCTACAAAACAAAGGGGTTATTGTGCGATGTGTGGTGTGGAATTACGAAGAAGATGATATTTACACAAAACCTATCAGAAAACTTTTAGGTAAGAACTTGGTGGGATTACCCTCAAAAAAAGGAAGTATCTCTAAGATATTGGCATTAAGAAAATTACTACGAGAATTCAGACCTGATTTAGTTTTATCATTTTCCACTTTTATAAATATGCCTGTATATGTAAGTGCCTTAGGTATATGTAACAGTATAGGTTCATTGCGAACTTCGGCCAAGTTATATGCTAAAGTAGGTGGAGTAAAGGCGAAGCTTAATCTACGTTATCCTCAAGAAATTCTTGCAAATAGTAAAAAAGCTATTCTAGAACTTAATCAAATATATCCAGGGCAAAAAGCAGCGTATCTGAAAAATGCTATCGATGTGCAAAAGTTCAGAAGACTAAATAGTTCTAATTCTAAGCATGAGGGCACTTCTATTTCGGTAGGTAATGTACGTAACGTAAAACGATTGGATAGGATGCTGCTTTTGTTTGACGCCCTTAAAAAGCAGGGCCACCAAGCACGGCATATTCATATAGGAGGAGGGCAGGATTTGAATGCCTTGAAGGCAAAGGCTACCGAAATGGGTTTGGATGACATAATTACTTTTGCAGGACCACAGGCTAACGTGGCCGAAATTTTAAGCAATCATAATTTGTTTTTGCATTTTGCTGAATATGAGGGGTCTCCCAATGTGATAATGGAGGCTATGGCAGCAGGATTGGCGATAATAACTACAGATTGTGGCGATGTAAAAACGTATATAAAAGAAAGGATAAACGGATATGTTATCCACCCTTTTAGTTTAGATGAATATGCGGCACGGTATGTAGAATTAATTGAAACCCCGGAGCTAAGGGAGGCTATGGTGAGAAACAGTTTAGAGATGATATCCAAAAGTGATATTTCCTTTGTGGGTAGTTTTTTCTTGGAAGGAATAAATGCTTTGGGCTATAAATACCATTACCCTTTATAGGTACTATTTCTATGAAAAATCATGATTCTGGTAAGACATTAGTGTTGGGATATTTCGGGTATAGAACAAATCAGCTGGATGGTCAAACCATAAAAACTCGTAATGTTTATGAAATGTTGAGATTGGCACCATATTGTGATGAGGTCGGGTTCTTTGATACCGAAAGTTTTAAAGAAAGCAAATGGAACATCTTAAACATGTTTTTGACTGTGTGGAAAGCCCAAAAGTTGATATACATTCCAGCACACAACAACCTAAAGTTTTTCTTTCCACTAATATTTTTACTTACAAAAATTAAAAGAATACCTATAGCTTACGTGGTGGTAGGCGGCTGGTTGGCTGATTTTATTAAGACCAAAAAACTATTAACAAAACTCTTGGCAAAGGTTGATATAATCTTACCTCAAACGGAGGATTTAACTGAGCGTCTTCAAACAGAATATGGGTTCAAGAACGTAATGACATTTCCTAATTTCAGGATCCACGACTTTGAGCCACATGAGACAGAGGTTACCAATAGGAATTTAAGGCTTGTGTTTATGGCTCGTGTCCGAAAAATGAAAGGTGTGGATGTAGTTTTTGAAACAATAAGGGCAATGAAACTTAAGTATGGTAAAGTTTTAAGTATTGATTTCTACGGGCCAGTGTTTGAAGAGGATAGAGAGTATTTTGAGGCGCAAATAGAAGCGATAGACGAGGCCACTTATAAAGGAGAGCTGGATCCTTCGGTTATATACAAAACTCTTTCAAACTATGATATCTTGGTGTTACCTACCAAGTATTTTACTGAAGGTTTCCCGGGGTCAGTCTTGGATGCTTATATCTCGGGAATACCTGTAATAGTAAGTGATTGGAAATATGCAAAAGAGTTTGTCGAACATGAGGTTTCAGGTTTGATATTCAAGTGGGATAATCAATCAGATTTTGCTCTCCAGTTGGAGAGGGTACATCTTGATAGAGAATTATTGCAAAACATGAAGACGGGCGCGCGTAGACATAGCAAAAAGTATTCTGTGAACAAGGCTATGAACCTTTTGGAATCATTTTTCACAGATAAAAGCAACTGAAAATCAAATGAGCAAGGTTTCAATAGTATGTGCAGCGTACAACTGTGCAGGGTATCTTCCCAAAACAATTGAGTCTGTAATTAATCAGGCTTATCCAGATTGGGAGCTTTTGATAGTTAATGATTGCTCTACGGATAATACCGCTGAGGTAACAGAGTCTTATGCACAAGCGGACGATCGGATTAAACTTTTAAATAATATCAAAAACGTAGGGCCAGCCAAGACCCGGAATAATGGAATTGAGGCTGCTCAAGGGAAGTACCTAGCTTTTCTTGATGGCGATGATTTTTGGGAGCCTGATTTTATTAGCACATCCAGGGACTACTTGAAAAGAACAGGAGAAGTATTTTGCTTTTCTTCTTATTATAGAGTGGATGAGGATCTCAATCCATTATACGATCCGTTTATTGTGCCTGAAAAGGTGAACTATGAAAGTATCTTAAGAACCTGTCCCATTTCATGCCTCACAGCTTTTATTGATATTGAGCAAATAGGGAAGTATTATATGCCAAATATTGAGAAGCGTCAGGATTATGGTTTATGGTTAAACATTCTAAAAGATGTGAACTTTGCCTACGGGATTGAAAAACCTCTAGCAACTTATCGGATAAGAAAAGGTTCGGTATCCCGGAATAAATGGAAGGCGATGTATTATGTATGGAAAGTGTATCGGGATGTAGAGAAAATCAACCTGTTTAAGTCTATGTATTTATTGGTAGTATATGCCTTAAATGGCATGAAAAAATATTCAAGATGAGTACAGTATTGATATCAGGCTCCTCAGGGTTTGTTGGTCAAAATCTAATTCATTTCCTTAACAAGAAGGCTGTTCATACCCACACTTTAGGCCGTGCGAATGCAGATTACTTATGGTCAAATCTATCGGGCATTACCGATGATATTGAAGCTTACATCCATCTAGCCGGCAAAGCTCATGATGTGAGTAATACTTCGGGAGCAGATGAATACTTTAAGGTAAACACGGATTTGACTATTCGCTTGTTTGAACATTTCCTTCAAAGTAAAGCCGAAGTGTTTATATACATGAGTAGTGTAAAAGCGGCTGCCGATACGGTGGAGGGAATACTTACTGAAGAGCTTAGCCCAAACCCTAAAACCCCTTATGGGCAATCAAAGAGGAAAGCCGAAGAGTATATTCTAAACGCAAATCTCCCGGAAGGTAAAAGAGCCATTATTTTGAGGCCTTGTATGATTCATGGCCCGGGTAATAAAGGAAATTTGAACTTGCTCTATAAATTTGTTCAAAAAGGTATTCCTTACCCTTTGGCAGCATTTGAAAATAGAAGGTCTTTTCTCTCTATTGCAAATCTCAATTTTGTGATTGCTGGTATTATTGAAAATAAAAATATAAGCTCTGGTATATACCAAGTGGCTGACGATGAATCTTTGTCAACCAATGAACTTGTGAAGCTAATTGCCAAATGTATTTCGAAGAAACCTAGTCTTTTAAAAATCCCGGTTTCTATGATGTCAGGTCTGGCCAAAATTGGAGGAGCTCTAAAATTGCCATTAAATCCGGATCGCTTAAAAAAACTTACCGAAAGTTATGTGGTGTCTAATAACAAGGTAAAGCAAGCCTTAAATATTGGTACAATGCCTGTTTCGGCAAAGGATGGATTGCGAGAAACTATAAAGAGCTTTAATAAATGATTTATACTGTTGTATCTGTACTTTTAGTAGTCGCTATTTTACTCTACTTCCGTATTGCCGATCGCTACAATATTATTGACAAGCCCAACGAGCGTAGCTCACATAGCTCTGTTACCATTCGCGGTGGAGGTATCATTTTTCCCATTGCTATTTTATTGTGGTTTTTGTTTTTCGGATTTCAATATCCCTGGTTCACATTGGGCGTATTACTTATTTCTGTTATTAGTTTTTTAGATGATATTTTAACGCTTTCCACCAAACCACGATTGGCCATTCACCTACTGAGCGTTGCCCTTTTGATGTACGATCTTGGTATTTATAGTTTTCCTGCTTATTGGTGGATTATAGCTTTTGTACTCATCATCGGTTGGATCAATGCCTTCAATTTTATGGATGGGATTAACGGAATAACGGCTTTTTATGCCATATCGGTTTTAATACCCGTTGGGGTATATAACATGATGCAGGAGGTATTGCCACTATCTCTTATTTTGATAAGTGCTATATCCGCTGTGATTTTTGCCTTTTTCAACGCACGTAAAAAAGCAAAAACCTTTGCAGGTGATGTGGGTAGTGTGAGTATGGCATTTATAATTGCTTTTTTATTAATCACAATTATTCTTGCTACTGGTAGGTGGGAGTTTATATGTTTTGTAGCTGTCTATGGTGTGGATGCCGTGCTTACGATTATACATCGCTTAAGCAAAAAGGAAAATATATTTAAGCCTCATCGCTCACATCTTTATCAGTACTTGGCAAATGAGATGAAAGTCCCGCATATTGGCGTTGCCGCTCTTTATGCATTTCTGCAATTGATGATAAGCTTTGTTGTTATTAAGCTAATAGATTCGCAACTACTTCCTCTTGTGGCTTTTAGTATTTTGGTAGTTCTTAGCGTAATCTACACTTTTGCAAAGTCGCGCATACTGAGGACTATTAAGGCATAAACAACAGCTTGCTTTTCATTATTAGGAATCGTAGCTCGTTTTACAGAAAATGTATATGAGTAGATTTTTGGCATTTATTCTTCTTATGATTCTCAGTCTGCTGTTGTTGTTACTTTCAATGGTTCAACTGATAGTATATAGAAATGTGTTTTTTAAGCAAAAGCGTAGTGGACTAAATGGCATTAGCTTTATCCTTTATAAGTTCCAAAGTATGGGACAAGGTAATGGCGAGATCTCGCCTTGGGGTAAATTCTTAAGAAGAACCTCGCTCGATGAGTTACCTCAATTGATAAACATAGTAAAAGGTGATATGAACTTTATCGGACCACGACCTTTGCTACCGGAGTATCTGGAACTTTATACCGAAGAGCAGTATAAAAGACATAGTGTAAAACCAGGACTCACCGGTTGGGCACAGGTAAATGGACGGAATGCTATTTCGTGGGAGCGCCAGTTTGAGATGGATTTGTACTATGTTCAGCATCAAAGCATATATTTGGATTTAAAAGTATTGGCAAAGACTTTTTTAAAAGTTTTTACTTCATCAAGGTCGGAAGTTGACATTCGCAAACCATTTAACGGGAAGAATTAGTTGTTGACTAATCCGATTATATTTAGCAACAATTCTAAAGACAGTAATGAATAAATGGCACAGACAGTTGTAATAATAGGTGCGGGAGGTTTGGGGCGTGAGGTTGCTGCTACCATACAATATTACCTTGCTGACTCCTTTTCGCTACAGGGTTTTGTGGACGATGGACTCCCTCATGGTGAGTATGTGAATGACCTAAAAGTACTAGGAGGCATTGATTGGTTGATTAATTCTGATGAGGACTTTTATGTGGTTCTTGCTGTTGCCTCACCAAAGGTCAAAAAGCTAATTCATGAAAGGTTGAAAGAAAAAAGCTTTACCTATCCCAATATAATTCATCCATATGCCCGCTTACATTCTCCTGACTTTGTTGAGATGGGCGAAGGGAATATTATATCTGATGGCTGTATTATTACCACAAATGTTTTTATCGGCAATTTCAATTTGATCAACCTAAGTTGTACCGTTGGGCATGATGCTACTATCGCAGATTACTGCTCCATCATGCCAAGTGTGAACATCAGTGGAGGAGCAAGGTTACAAAATGAAGTATACGTAGGGACAGGAGCGAAGCTGATAAAAGCCACTACCTTATACACAGGCTGTGTAGTTGGGGCTGGGGCTGTTGTAAATACGGATATACCTTCCTATAAATCCTTTGCAGGTGTTCCTGCCAAAGAGTTACAATCTTAAATGAATAGAATATACTTGTCTCCCCCGCATCAGTCTGGCGCTGAAGTGGAATTTGTAAATAAAGTTTTTGCTTCTAATTGGTTGGCCCCGGTAGGGGATACTCTGGATTCTTTTGAGCTAGATATTAAAAATTATTGTGGGAGTGAAGTTTGTGCTTTGAACTCTGGTTCTTCGGCTTTGCATTTGTCTTTGGTAATTCAAAATATTACTCATGACGATTATGTACTGGTGCAAACCCATACTCATATAGCCACCATAAATCCTATCATCTACCAAGGCGCAATCCCCATCTTTATCGATTCCGAAGAAGATACATGGAATATGTGCCCACAGGCTTTGGAAGAGGCCGTTAAAAACTGCCTTGCCGGAAAGTATGGGGAAGCTAAATTGCCCAAGGCTATTATTCCGGTACACCTATATGGGATGCCTGCTAAAATGGATGGTATAATGAAGGTAGCCAATACTCATGGTATTCCAGTAATCGAGGATGCTGCAGAGTCATTGGGTTCTACTTACGATGATAAACATACCGGTACTTTTGGAAAAATGGGGATTTACTCCTTTAATGGAAATAAAATAATTACCACCAGTGGAGGTGGAGCTTTAGTTTCTGAAGATGCTGATCTTATCCAAAAAGCACAATTCTTGGCTACACAGGCAAGAGACAATGCTCCTCACTACCAACACTCTCAAGTAGGGTATAACTATAGGTTGAGTAATGTGTTGGCAGGTATTGGTCGTGGCCAAATGCAGGTTTTGGACGATCGCATTGCAGCACGAAGAGCTAATTTTGAGCGCTACAAAAAGTATTTTGCTGAGGTCAATACCAAAGGATACAGCATTCAGCTACAGCAAGAGCCTCAAGGTAGCTTTAGCAACCGCTGGTTAAGTTGCATTGTAATTAACCCTGAGGTCAACAAAGGCTTAACCCGAGAGGCGGTACGACTTGCCATGGAGGCCAAAAACATTGAGTCTCGCCCATTGTGGAAACCCATGCACCTACAGCCAGTATTTGAAAAATATCCATTTGTAAGCACGGGTGTTTCAGAGCGTTTATTTGACGTAGGATTGTGCTTGCCGAGCGGTTCCAATCTTACTGATGAAGACTTTGAGCGGATATCCTCTTGCTTGGATAGCATTTTCTCGTAAGCTTTTTTCTGAGGTCCTAACAGATTTTCCGCAGCAATTTAACAAAACTGAAGCGTGAAATTTTGGCTGTATTGCAACGTAATAATAATCAGGGTGACACTCTTCCTTGGCATATAGTTTGGAATTAACCTTATCTCTAAAAATATATGGGGAAGATGAATACTATCGAATTTCGGATAACCCTTCATGTTTTCCAGTTATAGCATTCAAAGGATAGGCCTTTCGTCTTTTCCGTAAGAAGCCAAATGAAGTGGAGCGTAAAAATTTAGGCTGTTTGAGTTCCGCTGCTAGGCGGAATGAGTTTCTAAATTTTAGCGGAAGGGAATGTAGGCTTCAAGGAAAATATGAGTAGTCTGGGACTTTTGGCTTACTTTTTTGACTCGAGAAAAAAGTAAGATATAAACTCTTATTCACCTCTTCTTTTATTGTTTAAGTAAGAGTTCATGAACTCTCTCCATATCTATTAGTGGAGGCTGTTTTCTTTCTTTGTGAACACGAGAAAAAGAAGATAAGAATCAAAATTGTTTGTTCATTACACCAAAATGAAGATCGCAAATCTCTGAATCTGATATTCGTTATTCCCCAACCACCAACAACTAATGTTCGTTTACTCCTTGATAATTAACATTTACTAAGTTATGTACAGAAGTGTGGATATCTTTGGAGTTCAATTCAATGGATTAGAACTATTTAACTAATTTAGCGGCCGCTAACACTCTCTTTTTAGTCATGATAAGAAAGTTCGTACTTAAATATGCTGATCGCTACCTCGCGCGATGGATTATTCTAGCTGGAGACATCTTTTTAGTTTCTATTACCTATTTCTTTGCCGTTGTTGTTCGTTTCAATTTTGATTTAATTGCCACACAAGAGCATGGAGCTATTACCAAGCTACCTGTAGTTCTTTTCTTTTATGCCGTAGGTTTTTTGGTTACTCGCAGTTATGTGGGGATCATTCGTCATACCAGCATTCGAGATGCAGCCAATGTTTTAAAAGGGGCCTTATTTGCAGCATCAAGCTTATTTGTACTTTCATTTGTAGAAAGTAGTTCAGCGGTTAATCGGGGTGTGTTTTTTATCCCGAGTTCGATTCTATTAATTCACTTCTTATGTGTTCTGGTTACCCTTATTGGTTTGCGCTTTTTGGTTAAATACTTTTACGAAATACTTTTAAGCTCAAAGCGGAAAATGCAAAGTAGGGTGCTTATTTATGGTGCAGGATCCTCGGGTCTTACCACTATGCGTACTCTTTCTCAGGATGCCACTCGCGATTTTGACATTATCGGATTTGTAGATGACAATCAAAACAAGTTTGGAAAAGCCATAGGTGGAGTGTTTGTATACAGCCCCTCCAAGGTTTTTAGCAAAGCTTTTATAAAAAAGCATCGCCCCGATCAAATTATAATATCCATTCAAAAATCACTTACAGCAAAGCGTAAAAAAGAGATAGTAGAGCTTTGCCTTGAATTTGGTTTAGAAGTAAAAATTGTTCCTCCACTAGAAAACTGGATACAAGGAGAGTTGAGTACTAAGCAGATTAAATCTGTTAAAATTGAGGACTTGCTTGAGCGTGATCCTATTATTTTGGATAATGTGAATATATCACGTGAAATCAAAGGAAAGGTGGTGTTGGTTACTGGTGCTGCTGGTTCTATTGGAAGCGAAATATCCCGTCAACTACTCCACTATCAACCGCGAAAAATTATTCTTCTTGATCAGGCCGAATCTGCCTTATATGATTTGGAATCGGAAATTAAAGTGCACCACCCGGAATTATTTAAAGCTACAGAGTTTGTAATTGGTGATGTTTCTAATCGCAAACGTATGAATCGCGTGTTTGAAGCTTTTGAACCAGACTTAGTTTTTCATGCTGCCGCTTATAAGCACGTGCCCTTGATGGAAAGCAATCCCTATGAGTCGGTAAATGTGAATGTGTTTGGTACACGCATCATTGCAGATTTGGCAGTAGAATATCGTGTTGAGAAATTTGTGATGGTATCTACCGATAAAGCCGTAAACCCAACGAATGTGATGGGTGCTACAAAGCGTACGGCTGAAATATATGTGCAAAGTCTGGCGCAAAAGAAGGGGACACAAACACAGTTTATAACTACTCGATTTGGAAATGTATTGGGTTCTAATGGTTCTGTAATTCCATTGTTTAAAAGACAAATTGAAAATGGAGGTCCAATTACTCTTACCGATAAGCGGATCACCAGATACTTTATGACTATTCCCGAAGCCTGTAACCTTGTATTAGAAGCAGGATCCATGGGGCAAGGAGGTGAGATTTTTGTGTTTGATATGGGAGAGTCAGTTCGCATTTATGACCTTGCCAAAAAGATGGTGATGCTCAGTGGGCTTGAGTTAGATAAAGATATTGAGATTAAAGAAGTAGGCTTGCGTCCAGGTGAGAAACTCTACGAAGAGTTATTGGCTATTAAGGAAAATACTAAAGAAACACATCACCCAAAAATCCTCATAGCTGAGACCACCTGCCAAAGTCATAGTGATATTTTGAAGCAGTTTGAAGATTTGAAGCACAGCCTCTTGCATGAAGACAACCTTAAGGTGGTGGCTGCAATCAAAAAAATTGTACCTGAATTTATTAGTAATAATTCCATCTTTGCGAGTCTTGATCTCAAGAAAATCGTAAATGACTAGAATTGTTGCCGTCTTTCTACTGCTTGTAAATGGTATTGCCGCGTTTGGGCAATATCAGTATCAACGTCTCAACCATGTTCAGGATGCCCGCTATAATGGAATCCTTTATGACAAAGATGTAAATCTTCATACCTCTGTTCGTCCTCTAGATTTGTGGGAATTGGATTCTAACAACTATGTTGGATCTGTTCAGTCTGAAAAGTCGAAAAACTATGGGTGGTTAAGAAGGAAAGCTTTCCACGAACATTTAATTAACCTAGAAGGCGATAATTATTGGGTAACCATTGATCCAATAGTGAACTTTCAAGGTGGAGCCTTAAATGATCCTAGCGGTGTGGGCTACGTAAATACACGAGGTTTTAATGTAGAAGGTAGACTTGGAGAGAAAGTCACGTTCAGAAGTTCATATTTAGAGAATCAAGCGGTTTTCCCCCAATACATTTCAGATTTTGTTGAATATAGAAAGGTAGTTCCCGGCCAAGGGCATGCGCGTGATTTTGGTGACAATGGTTATGATTTTGGTATCCCTTCCGGAGAAGTGACCTTTACACCGGATGAAATTTTTTCCTTTACAGTAGGGCAGGGCCGAAACTTTTTTGGTGAAGGTTACCGCTCAATGTTTCTATCTGATGCAGGTTTCAACTATCCTTTCCTGAGAATAGAAACCACTTTTGGACCTGTAAAATACACCAACCTTTGGGCTCAAATGTATGATGTAAGGCCTGAAGTAAGTCCTGGAAATAACTTTGCCAAAAAGTATCTTTCTTCTCATTACCTAAGTATAAATATCAACTCCCGCCTCAATGTGAGTTTCTTCGAAGCCATTGTGATGGGAGATACCGCTCAGGTGGAAGGTATTGATGCTTCATTTTTTAACCCCATTATATTTTATCGCCCGGTGGAATATGCTGTTGGCTCAGGTACAGGAAATGCTTTGCTGGGAGCAGCATCATCCTATAAATTGTTCGATGGAATTCAGACTTATGGTCAGTTTGTGTTAGATGAATTTAGCCTTAGCGACCTCACTGCTCGTAATGGTTCGTGGGTAAATAAGTTTGGGTGGCAACTAGGCATCAAAGGATATGATTTCATCATCCCTGGGCTTTTTAGCCGATTGGAGTATAATGCCGCTCGACCTTACACATATTCACATAGGGAGGTGCTCACAAATTATGCACATTACGGCCAGCCTTTGGCTCACCCATGGGGAGCTAATTTTCAGGAAGGAATAGTCCAGCTTATTTATACTCACAAACGTTGGGAAGCCGAGGTGCGATTTCACTATGGTATAATGGGGCTTGATGGTGCCGGAGAGGACTGGGGAATGGACGTTTATAAAAGTTATAATGAACGACAGCAGGATTTGGATAACAAGATTGGACAGGGGCAAACCAGTGCTTATACCTACCTTCGCTTGCGAGGAGCATGGCTTGTTAATCCGGCTTCTGGACTTAAAGTGGAAGCGGGCATGAATCTAAGGAACCTTAGACAAGATGTTACCACGACTCCATTTTCATCTGGTGAGTTTAGCTACTATTTTGTTGGCCTCCGTACCGAATTCTTCAATTCATACTACGATTTTTGATTATGTGGAAAGAGTTTAAACCCACCATTTTATTCCTTGCCAAGTTCTTTGGGATTTACTTTTTGTTTTCCATGTTATATGGATTTTACATCAGCAGCTACGATACATCTGATCCTCCACAAACAGACCCCATTACAAAGTACATTGCTGTAAACTGCGGTAAAACAGCTTCAATTTTAGGATACCAATTTCGGATTATAGAAGATGACCATGTAAATGCCGTGAACAAATCTGAGGTAACTTATGACAGTATTTGGCTGGATAACAATTACGCTATTTCCATAGAGGAAGGTTGCAATGGAATTAACATCATGATTTTGTTTGTAGCTTTCGTAGTGGCTTTTGGAGGCAAATGGCTCAATATGCTTCTGTTCATTCCGGCTGGTTTGTTGTTTATTCACATTTCTAATATTGCCCGCCTGATGTTGCTCAGTTTACTCAATGTGGAGTGGGGGGGCGAAGCCTTCCACTTTTTTCATAAGTATGGTTTTACTGCGGTAATCTACCTTTCGGTGTTTTTGCTGTGGTACCTTTGGGTGGTTAAGTTTTCTGGAAAACAAGGAATGTCTTTAAAGAAAAAAGCATGACCCTTACCCGTTGGTTTTACATTGCACTTGGAGTGTCGGGGCTTTTTCTGGTTTACCTTTTTCAGGATTATCTGGACTTTCACTCCATACTTTTTAAGGCTAAGCTTCCACAGAAACTGGATTATGCAACTTCGTATGCTGATACCGAAACTTTTCCTTTTGTAGTAAATAAAGTAGGGCGATACCTTTGTAATGACCTATTTTCGATAGCCATTATTTATGGGATTTTTGGTGAAAAGAAATACGCGCGCTTTGCCATGTACGTTATGTTCTTCGGGCTGCTTGTATTGTTGCCAATTTATCTTTGGCTATACCTGGCCCAGCCGGCAGGTTTTTCATCCATGATATCGCATTTGCATAGAGTGGTGATGAATCCGGTGCTGATGATGTTGCTCATACCGGCCTTCTTTTTTCAACGAAAAAGTCAAGTGCAGTAGTCATTAATTTTTACCTACTTTTGGTGAACCCAATTTCTGCTACTCTTGAAATTTCATTCAAAGTATTACTATGATTGAACTTCAGGGGATTAAAAAATCCTACTATACAGGTGGAAAACCGTTGCAGGTTTTAAAAGGAATAGACCTCCATATAGGAGATGGTGAGCTGGTTTCTATAATGGGCTCTTCAGGTTCCGGTAAATCTACCTTGCTCAATATTCTCGGTATCCTCGATTCTTATGATGAGGGAGAATATACGCTGGCGGGCACTTCAATGAAAAAGCTTACAGAAACCAAAGCGGCACAGTATCGCAATAAATTTCTAGGCTTTGTATTCCAGTCGTTCAATCTTATCAGTTTTAAAAATGCCATGGAAAATGTGGCGCTGCCGCTTTATTATCAAGGTATAAACCGAAATAAGCGAAATGCTCTGGCCTTAGAATATTTAGAAAGTGTTGGGCTAAAAGATTGGGCGCATCACTTACCCAGTGAACTTTCTGGGGGGCAAAAGCAGCGTGTAGCCATAGCCCGTGCACTTATCACTCAGCCTAAAGTATTATTGGCCGATGAGCCTACTGGAGCCCTGGATACAACTACTTCTTATGAGGTGTTGGACATTTTTAAAAGAATAAATAAGGAGCAAGGCATTACGGTGGTAATCGTTACTCATGAGCAGGATATCGCTGATATGACCGATAGAATTATTTTTATGAAAGATGGACTAATAAACAAAACTGAAAAGGTAGTGGGTAGTGGGTATTGAGTACAGATTGTTCTTTTTCTTAATACCCACTACCCACTACCCACTACTCACTACCAATTACCACTACCCAATACAGATGTTCGATATAGACAAATGGCAAGAAATATTCACCACCATCCGTAAGAACAAGCTTCGTACTTTTCTTACCGGCTTTAGTGTGGCGTGGGGTATTATGATGCTGGTTGTGCTGTTGGCAGCTGGTCAAGGTTTGCAAAATGGCGCCATGTCTGAGTTTTTGAGTGATGCCACAAATAGCCTTTGGGTAAATGGTGGACGTACATCAGTGGCGTATAAAGGTTACAATTCCAACCGTCCCATTATTTTGAATAATACCGATTACAACCAAATTGTAAGAAGTAATCAGGATTTGGAGGAAACCTCAGGGAGTAAAAACTTTTGGGGAGCTGAGATAGTGTGGGGCAAAGAAGCTGCAAATTATGAAGTGCGATGTGTCCACCCCGAGCATCAGCGCCTGGAGCGAAATAATATGGTTTCCGGCAGATACATCAATCAGCGGGATATAGAGGAATTTAGAAAAGTGGCTACCATCGGTCGTAAGGTTTCCACCGACATTTTTAAAGGTGTGGATCCAATTGGGAAATACATAAGAGTAAACGGAGTATTGTTTGAAGTAGTAGGTGTGTATAGCGATGACGGAGGTGATGATGAAGAGGATAATGTGTACTTGCCAATAAATGTTGGTCAACGAACCTTGAGTACCGATCCTGAAGAGCTAAATAGAATAATAGTAGCCTACAATGAGGATTATGATGTAGACGATAGCAAAGCGTTGGAAGCTCGTATAGTAAATGACTTGGCCGCACGAAAAGGCTTTGACCCCTCCGATAAAAGTGCCCTAAGGATATGGAATCGTCAGGAAAATATGCAAGAGGTAATTGGCGTGATTGGTGGAATAAAAATATTTGTTTGGGTAATTGGTATCGGAACCATCATAGCCGGAATAGTGGGTGTGAGCAACATTATGATGATAGTGGTAAAAGAGCGTACCCGTGAAATAGGAATTAGAAAAGCATTGGGAGCTACACCAAAGTCAATCATTGGATTGATTATTCAAGAGTCAGTTTTTATTACCACCTTTTCGGGATATGTAGGTTTAGTGTTGGGAGTTTTACTGGTGAGTTCTGTAGGTGGTGGTATTGACCATGACTTTTTCAAAAATCCGGAAGTAAACTTTAAAATAGCAATGATAACTCTAGGAATACTGGTGGTGGCCGGTGCTTTAGCGGGATTTTTTCCCGCGAGGAGAGCTGCACACATTAGGCCTATTGAAGCATTGAGGGAAGAGTAAACTAAAACTCGAAATACTAAAAACTAAACTCTAAAGAAATTCACAAACCACCAATGAAAAATCCAAAATCCAAAATCAACAATCGTAAATAGAAATGGATCGCGACCAGTGGCAGGAAATATTAGTAGTACTAGGGCGAAATAAACTTCGCACCTTCCTTACAGCCTTTGGTGTGTTTTGGGGAATATTTATGCTGGTGATAATGATGGGCAGCGGCAAAGGACTTCAAAATGGAGCCAGTGCCGGATTTGGAGGAACAGCTACCAACAGTATTTTCATTTGGACACAACTTACGAGTATGCCCTATAAAGGCTTTAAGCGTGGTCGCAATTTTAACTTTAGAAATAGTGATGTGCCGGCTTTGCGAGCAGCTGTTCCGGATATTGAGGTGTTGGCACCGCGCTGCCAGGCCGGTGGACATAGGGGTTCTGCCAATGTAACACGTGGTGTAAAAACGGGGGCTTTCAACATTTATGGCGACTATCCTGAGTTTCAACAGGTGCAACCATCCGAAATGGTGCAAGGGCGTTTTCTGAACTATAATGATCTTCGCGATAAGCGAAAAATATGTGTGATAGGAATGGAGGTGTACAATTCTTTATATACTTCGGGCGAAGACCCAATAGGCACCTACATAAAAGCACAAGGTATCAATTACAAGGTGGTGGGTTTATTTAAGAGTAAATCTGATGATCCCAACCGTTCGGAAGAGCAAGAAAAAGCCATTTACATTCCACTTACCACTTTTCAGCAGGCTTACAATTGGGGCGATATTATTGGTTGGTTTAGCATTACTAGTAAGGATGGAGTTTCAGTAACCGAAGTAGGCGATAAGGTAAAAAGTGTGTTGAAAGAAAGACATAAGGTAAATCCTGAAGATGACCAGGCGCTGGGTAGCTGGAACATGGAAGAAGCGTATAATCGTATGATGTCACTTCTTACCGGAATCAATCTACTGTCGCTTATCGTGGGTACTTTAACGCTTTTGGCAGGGGCCATTGGTGTGAGCAATATTATGCTTGTAATTGTAAAAGAACGAACAAGGGAATTTGGAGTGCGAAGAGCATTAGGAGCAACGCCTTCCAGCATTATGATTCAAGTGATTTTGGAGTCTGTGGTGCTTACCACTGCAGCTGGAATTATAGGAATCATCTGCGGGGTTTGGCTTTTAGAGCTTATCACCATGCTCATGAATAGCTTTTCGGAGCAATCCGGTTTTTTTAGAAATCCAGGTGTAGAATTATCTATCGTACTTACAGCATTATTTATACTTATTGTGGCAGGTGTGCTGGCCGGAATTATTCCCGCCCGAAAAGCGGTGAGTGTACGTCCGGTAGAGGCTTTGCGATATGAGTAAATTTATTAGAAACTAAACAAACACAAAGAATAGATGAAGCGCTTTTTTCGAATTTCCCTTCTTGTCATCATTGCAGGAATTTTTATCTACACGCTATTTTATCTTTATCAAAAGTCACAAAAGCAGCCTCAAGTATTCACTACCGAGACTCCTTTTTATGGCGATATAATCAATAAGTCCGTTGCCACGGGAAGTATTATTCCACGGGAAGAAGTGGAGCTAAAACCACAGGTGAGCGGCATTATTACCGAAGTATATGTGGAGGCGGGAGACATAGTGACTACCAATCAGCAGATTGCTAAGATCAAGGTTATTCCGGATATGGTTTCCCTAAATAATGCTGAAAACAGGGTGGAAGTAGCTCAACTTGCGCTGGATAATGCCAAGATTGATTACGACAGAAATAAAGCCCTTTTTGATAAAAATGTAATCAGCACAAGCGAGTACCAGCGCATTGACCTTAGCTATAGAAATGCCAAGCAGGAGTTGGCTGCGGCCAAAGACAATCTTTCAATCATTAGAGAGGGAGCAAGTAAAAAAGGTGGTGAAGTAGCTCTGACTATTGTTCGGGCAACCGTGCCGGGCATGGTGCTGGATGTCCCTGTAAAAGTGGGAAATCAGGTAATTGAGAGCAATACCTTTAATGAAGGAACAAGCATTGCCACACTAGCCGATATGCAGGATTTGATTTTTGAAGGGAAAATTGACGAATCTGAAGTAGGGAAGATTAAAGAAGGAATGGACATTTTACTTACCGTTGGCGCTATCGAAAACAAGCAGTTTAATGCCGAATTGGAATACATCGCTCCAAAAGGAGTTGAAGAAAATGGTGCCATCCAGTTTGTAATTAAAGCAAAAGTGAAACTGGATTCAGCCGATTTTATTCGTGCCGGGTATAGCGCTAATGCAGATATCGTTCTTTCCAGAAAGGATTCGGTTTTATCTGTAAAGGAAAGCTTGGTACAGTTTGATGATGGTAAGCCCTATGTGGAAATTTCTACTGGCGACCAACAGTTTGAACGTAGAGATGTGGAGCTTGGTCTTTCTGATGGGATAAACGTGGAGGTGCTTAGCGGAGTAGAAGCTGATACCGAAATTAAGGTTTGGAATAAAGCAGGGTAGGTTCAGTTTGCAATTTTTAGTTTAAAAGAATCAGTTGGCAGTTTGCAAAATAACAAGGGCTAAATTCCGGCAAGATAATTTTGCCAACTTCCAACTGCCAACTATCACTTCTTCGCTCTTCCCGCATCCTTTAGTGCTTTATTAATCAGCCATTCCAGCTGACCATTAGTACTGCGAAATTCATCCGCAGCCCATTTTTCCACGGCTTTCAGCATCTCTTCATCTATCCTCAGTGCAAAAGCTTTCTTAGCCATATATTTCTTCGTTTTGCTCCCAGTTATTGTGTATAAAACGCTTTACCATTCCGGGGCGGTTGATGCCAAATTTATACGTTCGGCCATCCCGTGTTTTTATTACCAAAGCTTTTTCAGGCCGCATCACATAGGTGCTTTTTCTTTGTAATGAATGCTGGTGGCCTAAGCCATCGGTCCAGCGATGGTCAGTTATATTCCATTCTTTAATATTGTCTGTAGGTATGGTTCTTTTCCTGTTAAAGAAGGCCTTGCTTTGGTATACTATTTTATTAGAATCCAGCTGAACCATTGTTTTTATCCTTAAGGAAATAAAGATGGGAAGTGATATGGCAAGACTGGTTGCAGCGATTGTCCATAAGTCATCTGTGGCAAACTCCTTCATTTGCGACCATCCAATAGCAAATAGAAGCAACGGAGTCAAGCCTAAAACAACTATTAAGACTAGAGCTAGTTTGCCGTCTTTAAAACGCTGTATTTCTACCAGGCTTCTCATTCTTAATTATAAAGTGTTCCGGTGTTTACCACAGGCGTTGCATTTTTATCTCCACAAAGCACCACCATCAGATTACTTACCATGGCAGCACGTTTTTCAGGATCAAGGTCCACAATATTCTTGGCGCTCAATTCGGCAAGAGCCATGTCTACCATACCCACGGCACCTTCTACTATTTTTAGTCTGGCTGCTACAATTGCGGTAGCCTGCTGACGCTGAAGCATTGCTCCGGCAATTTCAGAAGCATAAGCCAAATGATTAATTCGGGCTTCTATCACTTCAATACCAGCCATAGTTAGACGGTCTTGCATTTCGCGCTCCAGCTCATGGTTTATATCTTCAAGGCCGCTGCGAAGACTTACATCTGCTTCCTCATCGTCAAAAGTGTCATAAGGGTAAGCGCTGGCCAGTTTACGCACCGCAGTTTCGCTTTGTATCAATACAAATTCCTCAAAGTCATTTACATCAAAACTTGCTCTGTAAGTATCCTTTACACGCCACACCAGCACCACACTTATCATTATTGGGTTACCCAGTTTGTCGTTTACCTTAATGGGTTTGCTCTCAAGGTTGGCAGCGCGCAGGCTTATCTTGCTTTTGGTGAAGAATGGATTTACCCAAAAGAAGCCGTTTTTTATAACTGTCCCTTTGTAATCTCCAAATAGAACCAATACTAGAGCTTTGTTTGGGCTGACAACGGTAAAACCTACAATGTGCAGTAGCAGTATAGGTATCAACGCCAGAGCAAAAAGATTTCCCTCGGTAATCATAAAGATTCCGCCTGCAATAAGGAGTAAAGAAATGGCCAGGTGTAAATAACCTGATTGAGCAGATATAATTTTTTCTTCTTTCATTGGTTTGGTATTAAAATGATATCACAATAATACAAAATAAATTTTAACTATGAACTATTGCATAGTCAGTGGCGTTTACTATATATTTGCACATTCATTGTTTAAACATTAATAAAACACAAACCAATACAAAATGAAGTACTTAGGTAAATTTTTCGCAGCATCTGCAGTTCTTTTTGCTGTAGCTTGTAATAACGCTCCTACTGAAACTGTAGAAACCACAGAAGCAGAAGAGGTAGCAACCCCAGAAGTAACCGAAGCAACTTATGCAGTAGTAACTGACGGTGATGAAGTAAAATGGGAAGGATTCAAAACTTACAGTGATGGAAAGCACACCGGTGCTATTCAAGTTACTGAAGGACAATTGATGACTGAAGGAGGCAATGTAGTTGGTGGTTCATTCGTAATTGATATGAAATCTATCACTAACGATGATCTTCCTGAAGAAGGTGATTACAATCAAGCAAAATTAATCGGTCATCTAAGCAGTGCTGACTTTTTTGATGTAGCAAATCACCCAACTGCTACTTTTACTATTACCAAAGTAGAAGCAGCTGCTGAAGGTGAAGCTACTCACAAAGTAAGTGGCAACCTTAATATGAGAGGAACTGAAAAGAACATTACTTTTCCGGCTACCATCAATGTAGAGGATGAAATGGTAACTCTAACCACTCCAGAGTTTGTAATCGATCGTACCAACTGGAACGTAATGTACGGATCAAAAAATCTAGAGAGTGTTGCTAAGGATAACCTTATCGACAACAACATTAAGTTAATGGTTGATCTTAAGGCTTCTAAGGCTTAAGAATCAGATGTTTGGTTAAATAGATAGAAACTGCCCGCCACTTGGTGGGCAGTTTTTTTTATTTTAGAGTGTACCAAATCGCTCAATTTGAACTATCAACCATCATCAAAAGGAATAAAAAGCTGGGCTGAGGATGATCGTCCTCGGGAAAAGCTTTTACTCAAAGGCAAGGCAGCACTTTCTGATGCGGAACTTATTGCCATCTTGCTTGGTAGCGGAAGTAGAGACGAAACCGCAGTAGACCTGGCCAAGCGCATTCTTCAATCTGTAAATGGAAACCTTAATGAGCTAGGCCGACTTGGCGTTCCAGAACTTACTAAGTTTAAAGGGATAGGCGAGGCTAAGGCTTTAAGTGTGATTACTGCTTTGGAAGTAGGTAAGCGTAGACGGATGTCCGAAGCTTTAGAGCGAAAGAGAATAACTTCCAGCGCTCAGGCTTTTGAAGTTTTGCAACCATTAATAGGCGACTTGAGTCATGAAGAATTTTGGGTAGTGTATCTCAGTGCTTCCAATAAAGTATTGGCACATCGCTGTATAAGCAAAGGAGGAATTACGGGTACCATGGCTGATACTCGTATGATTTTCAAAGAAGGTTTGCATCTTAACTCCACAGCAATGATTTTGGCACACAATCATCCGTCAGGTAATTTAACCCCCAGTCAAGCGGATAAAAACCTTACAAGATCACTTATAAAAGCTGGAGACCTGATGGAAATAAAAGTGATGGATCATCTAATAATTACCGAGCACCAGTATTTTAGTTTTGCAGATGAAGGCGAAATGTAAAGGGCATGAGACCTTATGTGGGATGAAAACAAGTTTTAAATTCCTATCTTTTCTGAAACTAAAAATAACCACTTCCATGAACTCTCGTTTTCTTATCCTTTCTCTCTGCTCCATATTTCTGTTTTCTTGTAATAAAAAAGAATCATCTTTAGATGAAGAGCAGTTTTGTTATAATTGGAAGCAAAACTCAACTAGTGACATCCTTTTATCAATAAATGAAGTGGCCCTTGTTGACAGCCTTTTTATCAATAATAATTTAAGCAAAGCGAATCTTCAATTTTTTGATTTAAGCGTTTCAAGCCAAACAAATACTACTTATATTAAGTGCCATCAGTATGTAAATGGATTGAAGGTGTTTTCAGGGGATCTGGTTTATTTATTCGATTCAAATGGAAAATTTGAAGAAGTATTCGGTGATGCAATTACAGGGATAAATCTGAGTAATAAGCCTGCAATGAATCCAAATGATTTAGTGAAAACATTCCACGATTCAATAAATGCGGATCCACAAATGCAAGGATATAAGAGCCAAATGCTGGCAGAATGTGTGAATCTTGAATTTGGATACTTTGACCAAAATGCTGGAGATGGCAGCGCCAGTCCAGCTTACATAAAAGCCTGGTGGCTTACCTATGATGATTATAGTGCTGAAATGATAGTAAATGACCAGTCTGGAAAGACATATCGGTATTTCAACGGAATTCGAACTTCTACAAAATAAAAATCAGAGTACTATACATCCTTCAATTTGTCTCATTTTAGCAACGAACGGAATTCTATATTTGCTGAATGATATTAGTATACTCCGAAAAAACTACCGCGCGTTTTCGCTACATCGCCCGTTTGATGCTACAAAACCTTTTGGGTCAGGAGTTGCGTTTTACAAATGACTTAGAAGAGTACCTTCAAAGTACCCTTCCGAAAATAAATTACTCCAAAAACCCTCTTCAAAGTGGGGTGTATATTCAATCTGCAAACCTTCTTTTTGAAACAGATATTTTTCAGCAGGACTTTCAGATTTCGGAGTATGATGGCGAAAAGGTCTTTTTTCTTTCTGGCAAGTTATCGAGCTTGCCTTTTGACCCTTTTGCGGCTTCCTTTTTTTTGGTAAGTAGGTATGAAGAGTATATTCCTTTTATTGCTGATAACCACAACAGATTTGCCGCAAAGGAGAGCTTTATGTTTAAACAAGGTGTGCTTCATAGGCCATTGGTAAATCAATATGCCGAGTTTATTGCCAAAAAACTTTTGGAGCAAAATCCAGGCCTGGAAATCAAGAGGAAAAAGTATGAGTTTGTAAATACTGTGGATATTGACAATGCGTATGCCTTTCAGGGCAAAGGTTTGGTGCGCACAGTAGGGGCTTATGCCAATGACTTGTTTAAGCTTAGGTTTGCAGAAATTAAAGATCGCACCCGTACTTTTTTAGGCTTATTAAAAGATCCGTATGAAACGTTTGATTATCAACTGAACTTGCAGGAAAAGTATGGTTACCGCTCTATTTACTTCGCTCTGTTTTCTCGCTTGGGTCAATATGATCGAAGTCTGACGTTGCACAGTAATCGACTTCAGCGATACCTCAAAGGAATCAATGATTTTTGTGAAGTAGGTATTCACCCTTCCTATCGTTCCAATTCACATGTTTCCATTATGGAAGAAGAGCTGCACGGTTTAGAGAACGTTTTAAATATAGATGTTACCAAAAGTCGTCAGCACTTTTTAAAGTTGTCATTTCCTGAAACCTATCGTCATTTGATAGATCTTGAAATTACAGATGACTACAGTATGGGTTTTGCTGCTGAGTCTGGTTTTAGAGCTGGTATTTGTACACCCTTTCGCTTTTATGATTTGGAGCTTGAAACCGAGACCCCACTTATAGTTCATCCTTTTGCCTTTATGGATGGTACTTACATTTATTACAAGCAAATGAGTCCTGATGATGCCTGGAATGAAATTTTGCAATACATAGAGGTTTACAAAAAGTACGGAGGCGAGTTTACCCCCATTTGGCATAATCGCATTTTTAGCGAGCGCGAGCCAGAGTGGAAAGGGTGGAACCGCATCTTTGAAGAAATGGTAAAGGCGGCTATATGATCAGGTATGTAAAGCATCACTTTATTGATAAAGCCAAATATGACCTTTGCGTAAAGCTGGATAGCTCTGGTTTGGTATATGGATTTTCGTGGTATTTGGATACCGCTTGTGAAACCTGGGATGCACTTGTGCTCAATGATTATGACGCTGTATGGCCATTGCCTGTTAGAAGTAAGTTTGGTATCAAATATTTCTACCGTCCATTTGGTATTCAGCAATTGGGAATATTTTCCAAAATAGATGTGAGCGATGATTACCGCAATGAGTTTGCAAAGCAAATGATTGCCAATTGCAAGTTTGCTGATTTATACCTTAACGAAGATCAATTGATAGGAGTTGAAAGCCTTGCAGGCGTTCAGACAAAAATCAACCGGAACTATGTTCTAAATTTAGGAACTTCTTATCGTGAGATTTACCATGGGTATAACAGCAATACAAGAAGGGCGATAAAAAAAGCAAGTAAGCAAAAACTTGAAATTTTTGAGCATGATGGCCCTGATGTACTGATAGATATTTTTAAGGACACGCGTGGTGAGCGATTGCAATTGAGTGAAGCTTTTTACGCAAATATGTCAAAGCTTATGTACCAGGCTTTGCATAAAGGTGTTGGTAAAGTTTGGACCGTATATGGCCCTGGAAACATTGCCTGTGGCGGTGCTTTTTTTATAGAGACCAATACGCGAAGCACTTTGCTTTTTACTGCTTTGGATGATGTGGGTAAGGAGATGCGTGCCATGTTTCATTTACTTAATGAATACATTATTCTAAATAGCGAAAATCAGTTGTTGTTGGATTTTGAAGGTAGCAATGATGAAGGAGTAGCACATTTTTACCGAAGTTTTGGAAGTAAGGAAAAACACTACCAGCAATTAAAATATAACGGATTGCCTTTACCTTTGAGGTGGTTAAAAAAATAGCATTCATGACCACCAAGTACCATCATCTGTTTTTTGATCTCGATCATACCCTTTGGGATTTTGAGGCAAACTCAAGACTTACTCTCTTGGATTTGTTTGTCAAGCATAACCTTGAGCAGCAGCTAAAAACAGAGTATGAAGATTTTTATAAATCATACATAAAAGTAAATGATGGAAAGTGGGCGCTTTACCGTAAGGGTGGAATAACAAAAGAGGAACTACGTTTGGAACGCTTTCGCGATACTTTTTCCACATTTGGTTATGTGGATAATGAGTTTGCGGCAGTTTTTGAAAGTGAATATCTGAGTATTTGTCCTCACAAAACGCAGTTATTACCGGGAACAGAGGAACTTCTTGAATATTTACAGAATCGCTATGAACTGCATGTGATTACTAATGGCTTCTTAGAGACGCAAAAAATAAAAATGAAGAAGAGTGGTTTGGAACTTTTCTTTCAAAGCATGATTTCGTCTGAAGAAATAGGAGTGAATAAACCAGCTCCACAGATTTTTGAAAAATCATTGAAACGTACTGGTGCTGACTCTAAAACTTCATTGATGATTGGCGATAGCCTTCATGCGGATATTTTGGGAGCCCAGAGTTTTGGAATGGATCAGGTGTTTTATAATCCTTTAAAACTGAAACATAACGAGCGTCCTACTTTTGAGGTTTCTCACCTTTTGGAGATGAAGAATTTTCTTTGATTTCCCAATAACGGAATACGCGATAATTCCACTGGTTACCAACTCTGTCCCCCGTTAGCTCCATCCTTATTTTGTCACCCGCTTTTACACCTGGCAATTTTGGATCACCGTTAGTTGGCTTTGTGCCAAATTGAAACGAGCAGAGGATTTCAATTTCATTGATCTCAAAATTAGCCTTTGCTGTGTCTGCCTTGGTAACTTTTAGCAAAACAATATTATCTGCACCCTCAAATACACTTATTACTTCACCTGTTGCGTTTATTGGTTTTAGCTGTACCACTTTTCCCTCGCTTTGTGCAAATGCGGAAACTGAAATTAGGCAAGTCCAAAGAAGTGAAATAAAAAGTTTTGAAGTCACGTGTGTCATTCTCTGATTTTTGAACTGCTAATAAAACAAAAGTTAGTCTAAAACTTGTAAGGAAACTAGTAAGAGACGGTTTTAGTTATATTTACAAAGAAGCTGATGAGTCTACTCATGAAAAACATCCTCTACATAGTGTTGACACTCACAATTTTTGCATGCACAAAGCATGAAATTGAGGAAGTGTCAGGCAACCAGGCACCAGGCGAAATACTAGTAACCCAGGCCATGAAGGATGCCTATATCAACCGTCTTTATATTTCCCTTACGGGAAGAAAACCGACCAGCGCAGAGTTTAGCCTAGCACGAAAAGGTCTGGGTAATTTGGCCGGCACTCCCGCCAGAGGGGTGGTAATTGATCAGATATTTTCTAAAGAAGATTATACTATCCGATTGTATGATATTGCTCGGGGAGATTATCTCGAATCTTTAGATACTGCCCTGATTCGCTCAGATTATCAGCAGGTAATTAATGCTTTACAAACGGCTACTGGTCCTGCTCGTGAGTACTATCTGCATGCTGAAAGAGTGCTGAAAGCTATGCTTGAGATACCGGCTGGTTTGCTTGATGAAACAATAAATATTACTGAAATGTATCGCAGAGTAGTAGATAACATATACTACGATGATATAAATATGGGAAGCGAAAACTATGTGGTGGCCACTTTTCAAAACTTCTTATTTAGATACCCCACTAACGTGGAGTTAGAAAATGGAACAAATATGGTGGATGGAACACCCTCTTCCTTGTTTTTGAAAGCAGGTAACTCCAAGCAGGATTTTATAGATATATTTTTTGATAGTGATGACTATGCCGAAGGTTTGGTTATAAACCTTTATCGAAAGTATTTATTTAGAGAGCCCACCACTACCGAGATGTTCATCGATACGGATTTGTTTATTGCCAATGGTGACTATCGTGAATTACAAAAAAAGATTTTGACAAGTGATGAATACTTCTTCAATTAAAATATTTGCCATAGCGATAACCATTGCGTTTGGGGTTTCCTGCAAAAGGGAAGTTACAAAGCAATATGCTATTGATGAAGTTGAGTTGTATACCAGCGCCAGCGAGAAGAAAAACTTGAAAACTGACGAACAGTTTATTTCTATTCTTTACAGCGATTTATTTGGAACAGCCATCACAAATACAAAGCTTCAAGAGCTAAATCAGGCCTATACCTCAATGGGTGATAAATTTTTGATTATTGATATTCTTATAAAAAGCATGCTGGCTGATCCTGCAGCTCAGGTGCCAACAAAGGCAGCTATGGATGCTCAACCGGAAAGCTTTGTAGAAACTGCATATAAAACACTTTTGGTACGAAACCCAACAAAACAAGAGGAGTGGTTTTTAGTAAATCAGATTGAAAAAAATAAGACTTTGGAGCCGATCGATATTTATTACGCTATACTTACTAGCGATGAGTATCGATACTACTAATATGTATTAATATGAAAAGGAGGGAGTTTATTAGAAAAACGGGTATGGCAGCGGGAGCCATGGTTTTGCCATATGTGCTACCAGGCGGAAGCTTGTTTGCTCCTACTGGTTCTCGAAAGGCAAATCATGTGGTGTTTTGCATGTTTGCCGGTGGTGTACGTAATCTCGAAAGTGTACACAAAAATGACGGAAACCTAATGCCTTCTATGCTGAATGGGAATGAAAGTATCAGTAGCGATATAGTTTCCTCAATGAGTGCTTTGCCTTCACCAGCTGTTAGTTCTCCATTGCAAAATTTTGGAACTCTTTATAAGGAATTTCGCTATGACCAAGGACCAACAGGGCACTTTAATGGTCACACCACCGCTATTACCGGGCAGTACACCAATAGTAGTTTGAGCTTGCTCGAAAGGCCATCGTATCCCACTGTTTTTGAACTTTATCGTAAGCATAATACGCCTAGTATGTCTGCTTTAAATTCGTGGTGGATCACACATACCAACAATTTATACCCCATTCTAAATTATAGTAACTACGCGGGCTATGGACCCACTTATGGTGCTAATCAGCTTTCGCCAAACGATTTATTTAGTAGTAGGACAGTTCCCAATTTGATTAATAAAAATAATTTTTCAGGAAATAATAAGGAGCTACAAGATGATATCAGGAAGTTTATGAATAACAACTTTGGTGGCGGTCTTAATGCTTCTGCAGGAATGAAAAATGATACAGAGGATGCTGAAAAAATTGAAAACTGGATAGATAAAGTTCTGCAGGATATTTCTTCAGGGAGTCTCAATAATCCTTGGAATATACCATCCTATATGAATGGTGATATGTACAATATCTATTTTGCGGAAGAAGTGCTTAAGCAGTTTCAGCCCGAGCTTTTAGTGGTAAACATGTTTGGTGTAGATACTTGCCATACTGACTTTTCTGGATATTGTAATGCCATGCGAAGGGCAGATTGGGCGGTAGGACATTTATGGGATACCATTCAAAATACCCCAGGTTTGGCCAATGATACAGTTTTGATAGTTGCGCCAGAAATTGGGAGAAATGGTACACCAAACTCCATTGTAGATGCTAATGGTCGCCCAGCTTTAGATCACACAAATAGCGATCCTATGTCAAAAGAAATATTTTGTTTAGTAGCTGGTCCTCCATCAGTGGTAAACCAAGGGAAAGTAATAAGCCAAGAGGCTGGCCGAAGTATTGACATCGTTCCAACAATTGCCAATATTTTGGGCTTTGATAGTGAAATTCCAGGGCTACTTCCCGGTAATGTATTACATGACGCTTTTATATGATGAAATTCAGAAACATAGTCGGATTAGGCGTTTTGTTGATATTGCTATTTGCTTGTGAGCATAAACGAGATGAGAGCGAAAATCCATTTGATGTAAATGAAGAAGTGGATACAAGCAAGGTGAAGCTGAAAGATGCTACCATTGAAGGTTTGCACCAGAATGTGTTTTCTGTACGGTGTGCCAATCCAACTTGCCATGACGGTAGTTTTGAACCAGACTTTAGAACTGTACAAAGCACTTATTCGTCATTGGTGTATCATCCTGTTACCAAAAATGATGATCAAGGGAGTTTTACTTACCGAGTAGTTCCCGGCAATGCCGATGAAAGTTGGATAATGCGTAGGGTGACTGTAGAAGATGTATTAGGTAGAATGCCTCTTTATGCAGAGCCGCTAACTACTCAGGAAATCGAGGCTCTGAAATATTGGATAAATGATGGAGCTAGGGATATGCAGGGTAATTTACCTGATTTGCCCAATGTGCAGCCTGCGGTTCACGGTTATCAAATTCAGGATTTACAACAAAACCGTGTGGATACTATTCGTGTAAATGGATGGGGATCTGCAGTGATTTTACAAGCCAACACGGATTATGATTACTACTTCTACATTACTGATGATAATACGCTGACCGAAAATTTGCAGAACCAAAAAATAGAGTTTAGCTACGACCGTGATAACTGGACACCCTTTCATCAAATTACTCCTACCAAGCTTTGGACAGATATTACAAAAGCCACATTTAATACATCAGCGTTTCAGGCCAACACAACAGTTTATCTTCGCTATTTTGTGGAAGATGATCAGGGTGGAAAAACAGAAACTCCGGAAGACGGAAGTCCATATTGGCTAAAAGATAACTACTCAATAATTGTGCAATGAGAGGGCTATTTATAATTATAGTATTCAGCAGTTTATTCTCATGTAGCAAGGACGAGGATCAACTAAGCGAGGTGCCTTCTTTAGAACTTATTTCTATCGGCCCAAATAGTGTGGTGCAGTTTGAAGATTCTGTAGTTATCCGATTGGCTTACGAAGATGGTGATGGCGACCTGGGTGGTTTTCCTGCTGATAGCGTAAACTTATTTGTGGTGGATAACCGCAATGGTGTTCCTTTTGAATTTAGGATTCAGGAACTGGTGCCTGGAGGTGCTGAGGTTCCAATCAAGGGCACCTTGAGTATTACTTTGCAAAACCTATTTCTTACGGGCAATGGTTCTCAGGAAAACGCCACCTTTAATATCTACGCTTACGATCGAGCTGGAAATAAAAGCAATGTGGTGAAGACTCCGGGGGTTACCGTGCTCGAGTAAATTTGCCCACCTAAATTTTTCTCACTACTTTAAAGAACACAATCAATGGGGGAGTGCGAAGTCTGAAAAGATTGCGCAAGCTTAACTTATACAACTCGCCCAATGATTGCTCAACGTTACCCGGTTTTCCGTGTATTTCTGCTGTTTTGTGCCGGCATTCTACTTGCCAATTTTGTAGATGTTTCCTTCCACTTTTTTGCTATTCTTACTGGAGTTTCCTTGCTGCTTGCCATTTTCCTTGCTTTCTTTCCTCCTGTATTTTATTCGTTTCGTTGGCGGTGGATGTTTGGGCTTGTGGTATCCATATTCTTTGTGTCGTTGGGTGTATTTATCACTCACCTTTACGGTGAAACAAATTTCAAAAACCACATTTCTGATTTACCGGAAGGTAAAAGGTATTATGAAGTAGAGCTACTGGAAGACCCTTTGGAAAAGGCTCGCTCGTATGGCATGCAAGTTAAGTTACTGAGTTTTTCAAATGAGAATGAGAAGCTTGTAGAGGGAAGCCTCAAAATGATGCTCTATTTGCAGAAAAGTAGAGAAGCTTCTGCTCTAAGATATGGTGATAGAATTGTGATTAACACTTCTGTAAATAAACTTCGTGGGCCGCAAAACCCCTTTGAATTTGATTATCGCGATTTCTTAAACCTAAAAGCAATTTATGCCCAAGCTTATGCGGATAGCACTTCGTATAAATTGGCAAGCACTGGTCATGGTTGGGCAATTCTAAGGTTTGCCAAAAATGTAAGGCGCCATTTTTTGAAAGCGGTGGACGGCTGGAATTTACCAGAAAGTCAAGCAGCCATAACTAAAGCCTTACTTCTGGGGTACCGATATGATATTGATGATAACACATTGAAAGCTTATGCTTCTGCGGGAGCAATGCATGTGCTGGCAGTAAGCGGCTTGCATGTAGGTATTGTTTACACTTTGGCTGGCTATCTTCTTTTTTTCTTAATGAGAATAAAGCGTGGCGCAATAGTAAAGAGTATTATTCTTATTCTTCTTTTGTGGATGTTTGCGCTAATTACGGGAATGTCGGCTTCGGTGGTTCGTGCAGCAACTATGTTCACTTTTGTAGCTATAGGAACGAGTCTAAAGCGCTACACTTCAATTTACAATACCATTTTGGGTTCCGCTATTCTATTGCTTATCATTCGCCCATCTTATCTTTTTGAGGTTGGCTTTCAGCTTAGTTATGCCGCGGTATTTGGCATAGTTTGGATTCAACCAAAGTTGTCAACCCTGTTTCGCCCTTCAACCAAGGTTGTAAAATTGTTTTGGGACATTACCACGGTTTCTATTGCTGCTCAGGTGGCTACTTTCCCTTTAGGACTTTATTACTTTCATCAGTTCCCTACTTTGTTTTTGGTGTCTAACCTTATTGTGATTCCTGTAGTAACGGTGCTCATGTATCTAGGTTTATTGTTGTTAGTGCTAAGCAGTATGGGGGTTGTGTGGCTTACGCTGATAAAGTTTTATTCAGGTTGGCTTTGGCTCATGAACACGGGAGTGCAGTGGGTAGAAAAACAAGCTGCGTTTTTGATTACTGAAATTCACGTAAGTCGACTGGAGTTGGTTTTGCTTTACGTTCTCATTTTTAGCGGATTTTTATGGTTGACTAAAGGCGGTTACAAAAGACTGGTGCTCTCTATGCTGTGCATAATTTTTATAGGAATTAGCCAGCTGTATGAAAAGCACAATTTACAGCAAGCAGCTACCATGGTAGTTTACTCTGCCAAAGGGCACGCGGCCATTGGTTTGTATCATCCTTCGCAATCACTCTTTATTGCCGATTCTGCATTTCTTCACGATGATGATGTCTTAACATTTCACGTAAAACACCATTGGTGGGCTTTGGATGCGAAACCTCAATATTACTGTCTGGAAGAGGTTTGCACTAAATCTAATAGCTGGAATAATAAAGGGCTGTTTTCCTTTTGTGGTAAACTTATTTGTATACCAAATGAGGGAGAATTGGTGCTTCCGAAAGCGGATTTCTATGTGATAAATGAAGGTTACCCAAATTGGAAAATAGAAAATCTGATGCTTTCAAAAATCATTTTGGGCAACAGCCTAAGATATAGTCAACGCAAAAAATGGAAGGAATTTTGTTTGAAAAACAAGCTAGCCTTTCATGACTTGAATAGTGAAGGTGCGTTTCAGATTGTGCTTAATCCCTAAGGTAATCCAGCACATGCTTGGGTAGCTCGGCAGCGGTAACCTTATTGATGAACTCGTCACCGATGGCGATAGAAATAGAGCCACTTTCTTCAGAAACTACAATAGCCAGCGCATCTGTTTTTTCAGCAATACCAATGGCAGCGCGGTGACGAAGTCCAAATCTACTCGGCAAAGAAGTTTTTTCGGTAACAGGCAAAATACAGCCAGCTGCCAGTAATTTTTCACCACTTATAATTACTGCTCCATCGTGTAGAGGAGAGTGCTTGTTGAATATACTTTCGAGCAACTGTGCACTAGTTTGGCTGTTGATACGCGTACCAGTATCTACGTAACTTCCCAGTCCACTTTTTCGTTCCAATACAATGAGGGCTCCGGTTTTTGAATCGGCCATGTGGCGGCAGGCTTCGGCAATTTCGCTTATCGCAATGTTTGGTTCATTATCATCACGAAGAATTTTTAGCTGGCGTAAAAAACGTCTTCTATGAGTGAAGTTTGTTGAGCCCAAAAGAAGAAGAAATTTTCGAATTTCTTGCTGGAAAACAATTACCAAAGCAATCACTCCAACACCGATAAACTTTCCAAGTATTTCAGATAAAAGCTCCATCTGGAGAGCTTCTACTAATTTCCAAATAAGGTAGATGGCAGCCACACCAATAAAGATATTGATGGCCACAGTACCCCTGATAAGACGGTAGAGCTGGTAGAGTAGAAAAGCTACCAACAGGATGTCGATAGCGTCTAAAATGCCGAAGTCAATAAAAGACATTAACAAAAATTTTGGGTGAAAGTAAGGATTTTCAAAGCTTCAGCTGCCGCCTTCACATCATGCACTCTTAGAATGTCGGCTCCCTTTTGCAAGGCAATGGTGTTTACTACGGTAGTTCCGTTTAGCGCGTCTTTGGCAGAAATATCAAGCAGTTTGTTGATCATAGATTTGCGGCTTACGCCTACTAATATTGGGCGCTGAAAAACTTTGAGCAAATCCAGTTTTGCGAGTAATTCATAATTGTGCTCAAGGTTTTTACCAAAACCAAAACCAGGATCGAGAATAATATCGGCAACTCCGGCATCGAGGAAGGTGTTCATTTGTTTTGAGAAAAAGTAGCTCACTTCCTCAAATACATTTTTGTATTGAGGATCTTTTTGCATCGTTTGCGGAGTGCCTTGTATGTGCATCAAAATGTATGGGAGTTTAATGTCAGCCACTGCTTTCGGCATATCTGCATCCATCGTTCCGCCACTAATATCATTTATAATATGAACCCCCATATCGGCTCCGGCACGAGCTACTTCGGCTTGATAAGTGTCCAGTGAAAAAATGGTATCCGAAAACTCTTTCTTTAATGTTGGAAGCATGGCTTTAATCCGAGCTGTTTCTTCTTTCGCGCTAAGCGAACTAGCCCCGGGACGAGTAGAGCTTGGGCCAATGTCGATAATTGAGGCGCCCTCACTCAGCATTTCGCGTACTCGGTTCACGGCATTTTCGGGCGTGTTGTGCTGTCCGCCATCATGAAAAGAATCGGGGGTAATGTTGAGAATACCCATTATCATCGGGCTATTAATAGAGTAGGGCTTTCCGCCCAGATTCAGCAAGTGTTTCTTGCAAAAAATGGTATCTTTCGCCTCGTTTTTTATGAGCATTTTCACAATGTTTATAAACCAAATTTAAGCAACAGCTAAAGTATTAAATGAACCATACTTCCCAGCAATACGATGAGGTAATAGCTCATTGCCGCGAACTTTTTGTAAACAAGATGAAGGACTACGGTCCGGCTTGGCGGATTCTTAGATTACCATCACTTACCGATCAGATTTTTATTAAGGCTCAGCGCATTAGAAGCATTGAACAAAAGGGCACGCAACTTGTGGATGACGACCTTCGTGGAGAGTTTATCGGAATCCTGAATTACTCCATCATGGCTTTGGTGCAACTGGAGCTGGGAGTGGTAGAAAAACCGGACATTGACAAGGATAAAGCTGCTCAACTATTTGATAAATATGCTGCTGAAACCAAGGCGCTGATGGAGCGCAAAAATCACGATTATGGTGAGGCTTGGCGCGAAATGCGAATCAGTTCGATTACAGATTTGATTTTGCAAAAATTGCTTCGCATAAAGCAGATTGAAGACAATAGTGGGAAGACAATTGTGTCAGAAGGTTTGGACGCCAATTATATGGATATGGTAAACTATGCTGCATTCGTATTAATTAAAATGAGCGAAACAGAAACATTATGAGATTTATTACACAAGTATCACGAGTGCTGGTTGGCGCTCTTTTTATTTTTTCAGGTTTTATAAAATTGAATGACCCGGTTGGGTTTTCATTTAAGCTGGACGAGTATTTTGGAGTGGATGTTCTGAACCTCCCATTTTTGCAACCCTTTGCGCTGGCCATCGCGGTTTTTGTGGTAATACTTGAAGTTTTGCTCGGTGTAGCTTTGCTGATAGGTTTTAAGCGAAAGCTTACATCCTGGTTGCTTTTGCTGATGATTGTGTTTTTTACCTTCCTTACTTTTTATTCAGCGTACTTTAATAAAGTGACTGATTGCGGTTGTTTTGGTGATGCTATTCCGCTTACACCTTGGCAATCATTTGGAAAGGATGTGGTGCTGAGTATTCTCATTCTGATCATCTTTTTCAATCAGCAGTACATCAATCCAATACTTAGAAAAAGCGCAAACATTGCCGTAATGGCTTTCTCGCTGGTGGCGTGTGCCCTTTTCGGGAATCATGTTTTGAATCACTTGCCAGCTATAGATTTTAGAGCTTATGCAGTGGGCAAAAGTATTTCAGAAGGAATGAAGTCAGCCGAGGAGCTTGGAGTGCAGGCTACCGAATACGGGACTATTTATGTAATGAAAAACACCAGTACTGGCGAGGAGAAAAAGATTAGCTCCAAAGCTTATGTTGACGAAAAATGGTGGGAAAACAAGGACTGGGAAATGCTGAGCGATAAAACTGAAACTGTGGTTTTGGTGCATGGATACGAGCCACCCGTTCACGATTTTGTAATGACCTTGGAGGATGAAGATATTACAGATCAGGTGCTGAATATGCCAGCTGTGTTTTTGGTAATTAGCTACAAAATGGAAATTACAGATGATGAGGCTTACGCCAAAATCAATGAATTTGCTGGGAAAGCTGAAGCAGTTACAATTCCGCTTTATGGTGTGAGTGCAAGCTTGCCCGAAGTTGTGGACCAAAAGCGTCATGAGTTGCAAACACCGTTTCCATACGCAGTGATGGATGAAACTACTTTGAAAACTATAGTTCGTTCTAATCCAGGAATAGTTTTGCTGAAGCACGGAAGAGTGGCAGCTAAGTGGCATCACAACGATTTGCCTGATTTTGCTGAGGTACAAAAGGAGTATTTGTAATAGATGCTGCGCTACGTCTCAAATAAAATAGGGTATAGCATACTGGTGATGCTGGGCGTGGTGACAGCCGTGTTTTTTCTTTTCAATGTGTTGCCAGGCGATCCTGCCAGGATGATGCTTGACCAACGGGAAGATAGTGAGCAGCTGAACGCAGTGCGCGCCAAGTATGGTTTTGATAAACCTATGTCGGAGCAATATTTATACTATCTGAACGACATTAGTCCGATTTCTATTCATACTCAAAACGAAAAGGATTACAATAATATTTACCGCTACCGAGGGACTTATGTTTCCTTGTTTAGCGTAAGCGACAAAACCATTGTTTTGAAATGGCCTTACTTGCGTGAATCCTTTCGGAGCCAAGGGAAAAGTGTAACGGCCATTATAGGCGAAACTTTACCAAACACCATTGTGCTTGCTTGTGCGTCTATTATTATTGCCATGATAATTGGTGTGTTTTTAGGAGTGGTAGCGGCTTTGGTGCCAAATAGTTTTTTGGATAAAATGATTACCGTGGTAGGAACCATTGGTATGTCGGTTCCATCGTTTTTCTCGGCTATTCTTTTTGCCTGGATTTTTGGATACATCCTGGCTGAGTACACAGGTTTGAATATGACCGGAAGCCTGTTTGAGGTTGACGATATGGGCGAAGGCACGCACCTTCAATTGAAGAATCTAATTCTTCCAGCCATCACTTTAGGGATTCGTCCCTTGGGGGTAATTATACAGCTTACGAGAGGTAGCTTGTTGGAAGAACTCAGCCAGAACTATATTATTACGGCTCGGGCCAAAGGTTTGAAAATGCCCACTATTGTGCGAAAGCATGCTTTGCGCAATGCGCTAAACCCTGTAATTACAGCAGCATCGGGTTGGTTTGCCAGTATGTTGGCAGGGGCGGTTTTTGTGGAGTATATTTTTGGTTGGAACGGACTAGGAAAGCAAATAGTAGAGGCACTCAATCAGCTGGATTTACCGGTAGTAATGGGTGCAGTACTGGTTATAGGATTTACCTTTGTAATCATTAATATTCTTGTAGATATCATTTATGCGCGCCTCGATCCGAGGGTGCGGGTATAAACCAAATAAAATAAAACATGGCTCGAAAAATAGTAGCGGGAAACTGGAAAATGAACCTCCTGCCAGACGAAGGATATCAGTTAATCGAAGACCTTTCAAACTTTTGTGAAGGGAACAAGTTGGATAATGTGGAAGTAGTGGTATCGCCACCGTTTATCCATTTGGCGAAAGCCGCAGAAATGACGGCTCACTCAAAATTGACCATATCTGCACAAAACTGCAGCGATCAATTGAGCGGTGCCTACACAGGCGAAGTAAGCGTGGAAATGCTGAAAGCAGCTGGTGTAAACTGGACATTGATTGGCCACTCTGAGCGTAGAGAATATTATGGCGATACCGATGAGTTTGTAAACGGAAAACTGAAGCGCACCATTGAAGCCGAGATGACCCCTGTACTTTGTGTAGGCGAAGTGTTGGAAGATAGAAAAGCTGGTAAGCAGGAAGAAGTTGTTGCTTCTCAGCTAAAAGGGGCTTTAGCTGGATTTTCGGCTGATGAGGTAAAAAATATGGTGATTGCTTATGAGCCAGTTTGGGCTATAGGGACGGGTGAAACTGCTTCTCCAGAGCAGGCTCAGGAAGTACATGCTTTTATTAGAAAGTATCTTACCCAGACTTACTCGGCTGAGGTGGCAAATGCGGTAAGCATCCTGTATGGAGGATCGGTAAAGCCGGAAAATGCCAAAGAGATTTTTGGGCAACCAGATGTAGATGGAGGCCTTATTGGTGGGGCATCTTTGAAGTATGAGCAATTTGTAAAGTTGATTGAAATAGGACAAGAGGTACTGTAATGAAAGAGTATTTAGAAATAGATTTCACCATCACTCCGGCAGAGGGTGGCCGTGATATATTGTTGGCATTATTGGACAATTTGGGGTATGATTCCTTTGAGGAAACTCCAAAAGGCTTGAAAGCTTATATCCTTGAAAAAGATTTTAATGCTGAGGAGATTGAATCCTTGTTCATTTTTCATTCTGATGAATATGAAGTGAGCTATGCTACCGATAAGCTGGAAAATAAAAATTGGAATGAGGAATGGGAAACTAACTATCAGCCGATTTTTATTGATGATAAAATTCATATCCGCGCGCCTTTTCATGAGGCTCACCCAGAGTACCCAATCGAACTTTTGATTACTCCAAAAATGTCATTTGGAACAGGACACCACCAAACCACGCGCTTGGTTTCACGCCTTATGCTTGATATGGATTTGAAAGGTAAAAAGATACTGGATATGGGCACCGGTACCGGTGTGTTGGCTGTTTTAGCTGAAAAGCGAGGCGCAGGAGAAATTGATGCTATTGACAATTTTGAATGGGCTGCTGAGAATACAGAAGAAAATGCCGAAGCAAATAATTGCAAGAACATTACCGCTATTCATGGTGATGCTGAAATGCTGCCCGGACGTAAGTATGATATTGTGTTGGCAAACATTAACCGAAACGTGTTGATGGAAGACATGAAAACGTACATTGATACGTTACCAACAGGAGGCTATTTGGTGATAAGTGGATTTTTTGAAAATGATTTTGAAATGCTTACCGCCAAGGCAACCGAATGTGGCACTACCCTTGTCAATAAAATAAAGGAAGACCGCTGGATGGCGTGTCAATACCAAAAGCAATAATATATGATGAAAAAGGCTTTACTCTCTACCCTTTTTTTACTGCTTGGGCTTTCGCTGAATGCTCAAAAGTTCAAAAAATTCACATCCCAAAAAGAGGCCTATCTCAAAGAACTTGGGGATTACCTTAAAGAAACAGATGTGAATAAGAAGGATGAGTTGGAGCCTTTTTTACTTGAAGTAACCACTGTGTGGAATAGTGGTGGAATTTCTGACCAAGAAGCCCAAGAGATTTATAAAATAAGTAATCATTTTTTAAAGAAACGTGTAAGCGGTTATCAGGCGTGGAACGATTTCTTTAAGGTGATTATTCATATGGAAAGCAATGAGGAAGAGAATATGCTTCTTTCTTGGCTGGCAGACTTAGAAACATTTAGTGACAAAAATCCTGCACGATTCACCGAAGATTATCTGCGCACAATGTACCTTACTTTTTATGAGTATACCTTTTTTGACGATGGGCGAGTAAAGTGGCGAGCTGAAGCTGGAGATTATGAATATGGTTTTGAAGGTGAGCCTGTTTTTAAATTTGAGGCTGCGGATATTTGGGGGTATTATAAAAATGACAGTACGTTCATAGAAGCCACCGAAGGACTTTTTTATCCAAAGCGATATGAGTTTGTGGGAGAAGGTGGAAATGTTTATTTCACTCGGGTAAAACTGACTCAAGACACGGCATATGCTGAGCTTCGCAATTATAAGCTCAACGTAAGAAAAACCGACTTTGAAGCGGATAGCGTAAAGCTTACCACCCTTATATTTTTGAAAGAACCTACCATGGGCAAGTTTGAAGAAAAGCTTACCAGCCAAAGTGGTGGCGGTGGAACTTTTCCTCGATTTACATCCTACCGCAGTGATATCACAATTCCAGATATCGTTCCAGGAGCTGACTATGAGGGAGGTTTCTCAATGATTGGATCCAAGTTTTACGGTGGTGGAACTGGAGGTAATAGAGCGAAATTGAGTTTTAAGTATGAAGGTAAGAAAGTGGTTTCTGCTGAGGCTGACCGTTTTTTATTACGCTTAGATAAGATTGAATCAGAGGAAGTTAGAGTTACTATTTATATTGAGGAAGACAGCATTTTTCACCCAAAGGTTACTGCGCGCTACCTTCCCGAAAGAAAGCAATTAAGTATCATTAGAGGAAAAGAAGGGCTTGGTCAGACACCTTTTTCTGATTCTTACCATAACCTTGATATGACTTTTGAGGTGTTGAGCTGGAAAATGGACGAACCAATGATGTCCATTAGTAACATGAACCTTGGAAGCGAATCTCCTGTGATTTTTGAATCTAGTCAATATTTCAGAGGTCAACGATTCTCGGCATTGACTGGTTTGGATACCAAGAATCCATTATTTCGATTACAAGAAATGAGTAATGCTTACGGTAAACGTGACTTTACCGTTGAGGAGGTTGCATACTTTATGCGGATGGATGAGAGTAATGCACATATTTTTATGATGAACATGTCCATCCGAGGGTTTGTGAAATATGACTTACAGAAACGAGAGGCTTACTTCAACGACAAGATTTACGAATACATACAAGACTTTAAAAAGGAGCGTGATTATGATGTAATCCGCTTTGTTTCCAATATGTCACAAGGGAGCAATGCACAGCTTAGCTTGCTTAGCCATGAAATGGAAATAAATGGAGTGCAGGCAGTAGCGCTTAGCGATTCTCAAAAAGTGGGTCTGTTTCCTGTTGATCAAAAAATTGTGGTTCACAAGGATTTGAATTTTGATTTTGACGGGAGAATTACTGCAGGACGATTTACCTATTGGGGAGACTTATTTAAATTTAATTATGACCAGTTTAGAATCAATATGGAGAACATTGATTCTATGCGTTTTAAGGTAGAAAGTTTTGATGTAAATGCATTAGGACAGCGTGAGTTGAAGACGGTAAAAACCGTACTGCAAGGGCTTACTGGGGAACTACTGATTGATGACCCACGAAATAAGTCGGGGCAAAAGGAATACACAGAATACCCGATATTTAAGAGTGCCAAGGATTCATATGTGTACTATGATAAAAAGGATATTTTCAATAGAGTATACAATCGAGAAGAGTTTTACGTGAGGCTCGATCCATTTGAGATTGACAGTTTGGATAACATTACCACGCAGGGGCTTCAATTTGCAGGAACTTTTACCAGTGCTGGTATTTTCCCAGATATGGATCAGGTATTGAAGGTTCAGCCCGACTATTCACTTGGTTTCACCACAGAAACACCTCCTGGTGGTTTGGCCGCTTATGGCGGAAAAGGTACGTTTAGCAATACACTTAGCTTGAGTAATAAAGGACTCCGTGGTGATGGGCAAATTGATTATCTGAATTCCGTTGCCACCTCTGATGAGTTTTTCTTCTTCCCGGATTCAACGGACGGAATTGCCAATAACTATGAAATTACTGCTCAAGTTGCTGGGCCGGAGACACCACATGCCGTTGGTTTAGGCGTAAAACTTCATTGGGAGCCAAAGAATGATGTTCTGTATACTACAAGTCAGGCTACACCATTTGCTATGTATGATGATGTAGGCATGATCACTACGGGAACTCTGGCACATTCGCCTACCGCTTTGCGTGGAGATGCCAAGTTGGAGTTTTTAAATGCTGAAACAAAGTCAAAAGATTTCCTTTTCAAGAATAGAAAGTTTTCATCGGATAAGATGGCCTTTAAGGTGCGCGCAAACCCGGAAAAAGAATGGGGTTTTGGAATGGATGATGCCAATGGAATTGTTGACTTTGATAAAGAGAAAGGGGATTTTTACCTTAACAATCCTGCGGACTACTTTAGCTTTCCAGCAAATAAATACATCTGTTACATGGATTACGCCAAGTGGGAAATTCCTGCTAAGGCGATTAATGTGAAAAAGACTGGAAGCCAAGCTTCGTCAAAAATGATTTCTGTGCATCCGCGTCAGGATTCGCTACAGTTTGTAGCTGGAAATACTCGTTTCTTCTTGGAGAATTCATTGCTTGAATCATTCAAAGTTCCGAATATTGATGTTGCCGATGCAAGCATTTTTCCAGACACTGGTTATGTAGCTATTGAAGAAAACGCGCACATGCGCACTTTGAATAACGCAGCTATTCAGGCAAACCGCACCACGAAATACCATGATTTTTATGGTGGAATTATAGATATTACTTCACGTAAAAAGTACATCGGTCAGGCGGATTATGAATACATAGATCAGGATGGAACACCTTGGCCCATTCGTTTTAATGAAATAAAGGCTGATACTTCGCAAACTACGGTAGGAAGAGCCGTTGTTACTCGCGAGGAAGGTTTTTACATGAGTCCGTACTTTGCCTATTTTGGTAAGGTGGGATTACGTGCAGATCGCAAAGCTTTGGCATTTGAAGGTTCTACTCATATCGAGTCAAATTGTGCAGCAGTAGAAACGGATTGGTTTGACTTTAAGAGCATTGTAGATCCCTCAAATATTGTAATTGATTTACCAGAAGTGGATCCTGATGATAAAACGAAAACCTTGGCAAGTGGCATTTATCTGGCGCATGATACCATCGGGGGATATGCTGCATTCCTTAGCAAGAAGGTTTCTCCGGCTGATAAGCAAATGTTCTTTGCCAATGGTAAACTTTACTTTGATGAAGCTATTAGTAGTTATGTGATTACAACAGCTGAACGCCTGGAAAATGCCGATGCAAAGGGAAATTATCTAGCCTTTAATAGTACAAATTGCACTATGTATGGTGAAGGTGTAATGAGTCTGGGTGACGGAAAATCGCAGTTGAAAATAAACAGTTGGGGTACCATAGATTACAATCTTGAAAATGATGTGATGGAGATGGACCTGGTATTGGGTCTGGACTTTTTCTTTAGTGATGATATATTAAAGCTAATGGCTACCACTATCAATAAGGAGACTTTGCTTGAGGGAGTTGATTTATCTAGACCTGCATTTAAAGCTGCTGTTAATACGGAGCTTAAGGAAAAAGAGAAGCGTAAGTTCAATAGTGATATTTCCAGTTTTGGTGCACCAAGCAAAATGCCCGAAGAATTAGAAAACACATTGTTTTTCGCTGAACTTCATATGAAATGGACTCCAGAGGCTGTTTCCTTTTTATCGGATGGAAAAATTGGTATTGGAACTCTTGGTGAATATGGAGTAAATAAAAAGCTGGAGGGTTATGTTGAAATCCAGCGCAAGCGAAGAGGTGATGAAGTGTACCTTTATTTGGCACCCGACCGCAGTACTGATTATTACTTTGAATACAAGAGAAACATGATGAGTGTGTACTCAAATGATGATGCTGTAATGGATGTTATTAAAAACTTAGATCTAGACAAGAGACGAAATGAAGAAAAGGGAAAACCACCATTTACTTACACTATTGGTACCAAAGGAAAGATGAGTCGTTTTCTTAATAGATTCGAAAAGTTTGAGTAAATTAATAAACCTTTTGTAGAAGAAGAGGTTGTTAAACCAATATGATGAATAGGCTTGAGAACTAGTGTTTTTTGTGGTAAGAAGTTCATCAAAAGTTGTGTAATGGGCGCCATGCAGGTTGGCTAAGTTTTGAGGAAAGCAGAATACCACTGTTCTAAGCTTTGTAGAGTAACAAGAGGGTCATAATTTTGGCCTAAAATATCAACCATTAATCAAAAGCAAGATTTAGGGTTGTTGCAAACCAAACAATAGGAAATGAAACTACAACCAATCGAAAAACGCGAAGGTCTGACTAGCGAAGAGTTTCGAGATGAGTATTTGTTGCCTCGCAAACCAGTTATTTTTAAAGACCTTATTAAGGACTGGCCAGCTACTGATAAGTGGACTTTTGACTGGTTTCGGAAGAATTATGGTCATTTGGAAGTGCCTCTTTTTGGTAATGATTTCCACGATGCTGGTAAGCACTATATGGCTTCCAAGCGGAAAATGAAATTTGGAGATTACCTTTCTCTTATCGAGAATGAGCCTACAGAGCTAAGAATGTTTCTTTACAATATTTTTGACCATGCCCCAGAGTTGGTTAATGACTTCAGTATGCCAGACATTATAAGCGGCTGGAACAAGCGTTATTATTATATGTTTTTTGGAGGTCAAGGCAGTTCTGTAAACCTGCATTATGATATTGACTGTTCACATGTTTTTCTCTCACAGTTTCAAACCAAAAAAAAGGTATACCTATTTGCACCAAATCAGGGAGAGCTTTTGTACCACCAGCCCTTTACGGTAAAAAGTCAGATGGATGTAAATAATCCTGATTATGAAAAGTACCCGGCACTCAAATATGTGGAAGGACTTACAGGAACATTGGAGCATGGGGAAACGCTATTCATGCCAAGTCAGTATTGGCACCATATGGAGTATGTAGAAGGGGGATTTGGCCTCGCTTTACGTGCCTATACAGATTGGACGATGCTGGCAGGAGCAGCCAAAAATTTAGCAACTCACTTTGTAATCGATAAGGGGTTGAATAAAATAATGGGTGAAAGGTGGAGCCATTGGAAGAAGGAGAAGGCTCGAGAAAATGCTCAGCATGCGATGCAGAAAATGGAATTAGCCTAAGCACTAATTACTTTTTCTTCTTGCTCGATTTTGCTTTGGGATTAAAATCCAGGCAGAGCTGTATCCAATATTCAAAATCGGTTTCCAAATCCACACCTTCTGGCTTTACTGTGGCAAAGCTCTTCATTCGTTTGCCAGTAAAATCCATTGGGTGAGCTTCTTTACGCTTCAAAGCTTCGGGTACAATTTCAGGGTCGATACGAGCCATTAGCTCGTTTTTCATAACACCAAGGCACATCTTATCATCTACCATAAAGCACAGCCCACCCATCATTTTCTTTTCTTCAAATGGTGTTTTGTGGCGGGTCAGGCTTTGCCTTATCCTTTCGGCTAAATGTTCATCGTAGGCCATAGGTGGTTCGATTTGTTTAAATGTGAATTTACAAAAGCTAAGTTTACCTGGATAAACAAAAAACTCCCCAATCACCATTTGGCGATTGGGGAGTCTATTAATTCTAAATTAAAAAATGTTTAGTCCTTTAAAGTAGTGGGGCAAACATAGTCCGTAACAGGGATGCCGGTTTTTTTAATAGCACCATATCCACCTTCTACATTTATCAGGTTGTGAATACCTCTTGATTTTAAGATAGAACCGGCAATTACGGATCGGTACCCACCAGCGCAATGGACATGAAAGGTTTTATCTTTTGGGAAATCCGCCATGTGATCATTTATAAAGTCTAAAGGAAGGTGAAGTGCATTTTCCACATGCTCAGAAGTATATTCTCCATCCTTACGCACATCAACCACTATTGCATTGTCCTTCATAGCTTTTTCCAAGTCTTCAGCACTTTCTGAAGCCATGGTGTCGATTTCTTTTCCAGCAGTTTTCCAACTTTCTAATCCGCCCTTTAGGTAACCTAAAACATTGTCAAAGCCAACTCGGGCTAATCTTGTTATAGCTTCTTCTTCACGTCCTTCAGGAGCTATGAGCAAGATAGGCTGCTCCACATCGGCAATAAGGGCGCCTACCCAAGGGGCAAAACCTCCATCTAATCCTATGAAAATGGAATTGGGAATAAATGCCTGAACGAAATCTTTTTGATGGCGAACGTCTAAGATAATAGCTCCGGTTTCATTGGCCGCAGCTTCAAAAGCATCAGGCGTGAGTTGCTGCAACCCACGCTTAAGTACATCGTCAATGCTGGTGTAGCCTTCTTTGTTCATCTTTACATTAAGTGGAAAATAGGAAGGAGGAGGTAAAAGTCCGTCTGTCACTTCTTCTACAAATTCAGCTTCCGTCATATCTGCACGAAGGGCGTAGTTCATTTTCTTTTGGTTGCCCAAAGTGTCTACGGTTTCCTTCATCATATTTTTACCACAGGCAGAACCTGCACCATGAGCAGGGTATACGGTAATCTCATCTGCCAGAGGCATGATTTTATCGCGAAGGCTGTGATATAAAGTTGCCGCCAATTGTTCTTGAGTAAGATGAGCCGCTTTTTGGGCCAAATCAGGACGGCCCACATCACCTAAAAATAAAGTGTCACCGGTAAAAATGGCTTCGTCTTTTCCATTCTCATCTTTTAGAAGGTAAGTGGCACTTTCCATAGTGTGACCTGGAGTGTGAAGCACTTTAATAGTTATATCGCCAAGTTTGAGTTCTTCACCATCGGTAGCAATATGAGCCTCGAAGTTTGGCTCAGCAGTAGGTCCATAAACTATAGTGGCTCCGGTTTTTTCTGCCAAAGTAATATGCCCACTTACAAAGTCTGCATGAAAGTGGGTTTCGAGAATGTACTTGATTTTAGCGCCATCTTTTTCGGCTCTTTCAATATAAGGTTGCACTTCACGTAGTGGGTCAATGATAGCAACTTCGCCATTACTTTCAATATAATAAGCGCCTTGCGCCAGGCATCCGGTGTATATCTGTTCAATTTTCATAATAGTAAATTTTGATAGTTCAAATTTCGGGAATGTAATTCACCCAAAAAGTGACATTTGTTACCCTTATAGAATATTTTTATAGAAGGGTTTCTTTAACAATGATAAAGATGCCCATAACCAATACAAAATAGCCAAAGCCTTTCTTGAGCTTAGCGGGGTTTACAAAATGAGTGGCATAATTGCCAAGCAGCATTCCGATGATGGCAAAAGCAGTGAAGGTCAAAATAAAACTCCATTGAATGTTTTGGCCAGAGCCAATATCTCCCATAAACCCTATCAAGCTATTTATAGCAATAATCACCAGTGAAGTACCAATTGCTTTTTTGATAGGTAATCCTACCAAAATCACCAAAGCTGGAACAATGAGAAATCCTCCTCCAGCACCAACCAAGCCTGTAACTATGCCCAATATTGCTGCTTGTACTATTAATACGGGAATATTTCTGGATCTTAATGGCTGATCCTCGCTATTATGGTTTCCTCTAATCATACTATATGATGCCATCAACATTACTGCAGCAAAAAATATCATTATTGCTATATCTTTAGTGAGAGGAAAATCGCCAACAGAGAAGACGACAGCAGGTATTGCGGGAACCAAGTAATATCGGGTTAGGAATACGGATATAAGAGATGGAGTGGCAAAAGTGAATACTGTTTTCCAGTCTACCAAACCTCGAACATGCTTACGCCATCCGCCAATAAAAGCTGAAGTGCCTACCACAAAAAGAGAGTAAGCTGTTGCCAAAATGGGATCTATGGCCAATACGTAAACTAAAATAGGAACTGTAAGAATAGAGCCGCCTCCACCAAGTAGGCCAAGGGTAAAACCCATTATAATGGCGAGACAAAAACCAAGTATTTCCATGTGCGCAAAGGTGCTTATTTACCAGGATGTAATTGGTAACTCAGGTTACTTATTGCAAAATGGACTAAGCAAATTCCTTAACCGAAACCCAGTTTCTATCCTGAGTTATCTTTCCCTCGTTTTCCAGCTTTTTCATTAATCGGCTAATCACCACGCGTGAGGAATTGAGGTCAGCAGCAATTTGATGATGAGTGATTTTTAATTCAAAAGAACTGTTAATCAAAGCTTTGTCTTTTAAATATTTATAAAGCCGTCCTTCGAGGTTAGTAAATGCAAGATTGTCTATCGATTCCAGCATTTCATTCAAACGATTATTATAACTGTCAAAAACAAACCTTCTCCAAGTGGGATATTTTACAATCCATTCTTCCATTTTATGGACTGGAATAAAAACCACTTTAGTGAGATCTTCAGCCGTCACCCTAATTTTACTCTTAGAACTTTTAAGACAACATTGCATGGTCATGGCGCATGTGTCGCCCATTTCCAGGTAGTAAAGTAATAGCTCATTACCGTTTTCATTTTCGGTCATTACTTTAAGTGAACCTGATATAATTAAAGGAAAATGAGTGATGTCTTGCCCGATATCCATGAGTTCATCATCGCTTTCAAATTCTTTAAAATCACCTAATTGTAGAATTTCTTCTATTAAGGGTGCTTCAAATAAGAGTTCAAAATGCTGTTTTACCAGAACGTCCATCATAATTAAAAAATTGAGAAGCGAATTTAGCCTATTCCAAATTGATAAATATTGCGTTCGGACTGATTATTACTGCAATTTTTTGCTTGTTAAATGAATGAGCAGTAGTACTTTTGTTATGCAGTTGGAACTGTTTTTGTAAGATTAATAGTTCAGCAAAATTTAAGCAAATGAAAACTATACGATGTGCTGGTGTTCCTGAGCATTTTAACTTTCCTTGGCAACTAGCCTTGAGAAGTGGTGATTTTGAAAGTGCAGGGATAAATCTTAATTGGCAAAATGCAGGTGGTGGTACAGGAGCCATGGCCAAAGATTTGCAGGAAGGAAAAGTGGATCTTGCCGTGATGCTTACCGAGGGTGCTATTACTGAAATAGTAGGAGGTAATCCTTCAAGAATAGTCTCAACTTATGTGCAGTCTCCTCTCAATTGGGGGGTGCATACTTCGGCAAAAGCCAGTATTTCTAATGTGTCTGATGCAGTGAATAAGCCTTTTGCTATAAGTAGGTATAATTCAGGGTCACACCTAATGGCCTATGTGTATGGAAAAAATAAAGGCTTTGATTTAGGGCATAATGATTTTAACCTAGTCCAAAATCTGGATGGAGCTAGGCACTCGTTAAAGGAAAACCCTGAGCAGCTTTTTCTTTGGGAAAAATATACCACAAAGCCTTTGGTGGATTGTGGTGAGTTCAAAATAATTGATCACTGTCCTACACCATGGCCAAGTTTTGTTATAGTTGTTCGTAAAGAATTTTTGTTGGAAAACGAACAGCTTATTGATGCCGTCTTGGGTATAGTAAAAAAGCATACAGAAATCTTAACCGCAAATCCAGAAGCGGCAAGCTTAATTGCGAATGAATATCATTTGGAAGAGGGAGATGCCAAGGCTTGGTATGAAACTGTAAGCTGGGAGCTGAGTAATGATGTAGATGAGAACATGTTAGTAGGCGTGTCAGAAGTGTTGAGTGATTTGGATATTTTGGTGAGACCTTTGCACAATGTTGAGGTGCGAAATAGATTGCTACACTCAATGGGCGTAGGGGTTTAGTAGAAGGATGTGTAATCCCGTATTAAGGAGTGGATAAACATGAAACGTTTTGTTTCTACCAAAGTGTTCTCAAAATCCACTGCATTAAATAAGGTTCATCTACAATGGTCCATGAGTGAGGTTTTCTGTTTCCTTGCCTATCAAATCCTTTTTCACTTGTTGTGATAAGCTCAACTTTGGAATTACCTTGTTGAGCCAAAGTATTGGCAAAGGCTGCAAGATCATAAGAATTGATATCATAATAAGACGCACCCCTTTCTTCAATCCACCAGTTGATGTCTGGTTCGTGAAAAATAATGATAGGGGTATTTTTAAATAAGACCGCATTTCCGCCTTTTGGTAGAGTGTGCGAAAACACTGAGTTATCTCGATAGGGCTTAGGGTTGTGACTCGCAGTAACTCCAAACTTCTCTGGAAATGCCTTGTTCATCATTAGTGCTTCTTCAAGCATTCCATCGCTAAAGTTATCAATGTGCTTGGCCGCAGAAAGGCAAAATCGTTCTAAATCCAATGGTGAATCCACTAAGAAAATACCTTTAGGTTGATTGCCATATTTAGACTTTCCAGAAAGGCAGTACTGTGCATAGCGCAAAGCCCTGGTACCACTGGAGGATATTCCTCCTAAAATTAAGTTCTCTTTTGGAATTTTATGTTTCTCCATTACCTCTTTAATGATATCATCCAGAAGTGTTGGCCCTTTATCATCATAATATAGTTCAGGGAAATAGTTGGAAGTGACGGTATATATGGTCATCATACCTTCATCCGCAGCTAACTGCATTAGCCGGAAAGGTGACTTACGTGTGGTATTCGGAAGTGAGCTAAAGTCACGAACTATTAATCCCTTAATAGAATCTGTGTCAGGAATGACTTTAAGGTAACAATTGTAGCTACTGTCCTGCGGGTTGCGAAACACATATTCAAACTGGACTTGGGCATTTGTGCTAAATGCGGTGAATAGGGGTAGGAGTAAGAAAATACGATTTATAAACATAAAGCATGAAGTAGGTTGAACGATATATTGGCAGAGTGGTTATTTTAATATCAAAAGAATAAACTTATAAAAGTGCTTTGATAGGTAAATGCCTAATATTGAAGTTTACAAAATAATTAACATTATGAAGGCTCTGTTTCTTTCTATACTCATTACAATTTCATTTTTGGCAATAGGCCAAAAAATTGAAACATCATCTTCCAAAATAACCTTCGAGATTTCAAATTTTGGGATAAACACTGTAGAAGGGGAAATCACTGGAATGACGGGGACGGTAGATTTGAAAAAAGGTGAAATTGATGTTTGCGTAAAGCCAGCAACCGTTTCTACTGGAATAGAGAAAAGAGATGATCACCTCAAAACAGCCGATTTTTTTAATGCGGATAAGTACCCTGAAATTTGTTTTGTGTCGAGCAAGTTGGAAAATACGGATAAAGGATATTTAGCTACGGGTAGGTTGACTTTACATGGACAAACTAAAACTGTAAAGATTCCTTTAGCGGTAAGTGCCTCAGGTTCACAAACCATTTTAAAAGGAGAATTTGATGTAAATCGTTTTGATTACGGACTTGGTGCAGAAGCCTATGACGGCACTTTTCAGGTGGGGAAAATTGCCAAGGTGAAAATTACCTGTGTGGTGAAGTAAGAAATGCTTTTATGAAAGAGTCCCCACTGAGACAGTTCTCAGCGGGGATTTTTGATTTTATAAGTTTTGTAAAAGTATAGCTAGCTGGGCAGCTGTGACTTTTTGGAAAGAAAGTACCTCTACATGATTATTGACAATTGTAGCATTTTGAATGGAATAATAAAGGTCGGTGCCATCGTGGTTTAATCCTACAAAGGTTACACCCAATCCAACTGGCATCTTGTAGCCTCCGGTAATCCAAAATGAACCATTTTGAAATGAAGTTCTGGTTATAGAATTAATTGAAGGAATGTAAGCGTAAACCTGCGTATTTTGCTGGTCATATCCAGCTGGAACCTGAATCTCAACTTCTGTAAGTGGACGAGGATCATTGAAAAAATAATCACAGTTTATCCAGTTAAATAAGTCAGTGATATTAAAGCAATAGTTTGTTTGGCACGGGTTTATGGAATCCTGACATTGATATACAACACTATTTGTCTCGGGTACCCAATCGAAATCATCACCATCTTGGCCATTACCTACAAATAGATCCATTTCACTGTCGTAATTACAAGAGGGAACCGAAATGTCTAATGATTTTCCAGGCGCTAATTGAAGGTCAGCACCTCCTTGTGTTGCGTTAATGTACATCTCACCACCACTGACTAGGGTTCGCCCACCGGATGAGGTCATCTTTCCGGTAAAAATCATATCTGCTGGTGAAAATATCTCTTGCAGTTCGAAGGTGAAATTGCCACTAACCGGATTACCATTGGCATCTACAAAAGCATTGTAAGGAATGGTGATAGATGTTCCTTCTGCACCTCTAACAGTATTGTAGGAAGCAGCATTAAGTTGAAAGGTTTGTTTGATGGGAGCATTATTAGCTAGGAAGCCTTCAATCTGAGCAATAGAATTGCTGGAGTTGGAAAGAGTCACTTTATTATTCATATCCTTTTCGCAGCTGCTTATTAGCGCCAAAAGTGGAAGAATGAACAGTAGAGGAAACCAGGATTTTTTAATTGTTTTCATAGTAATCATTTTTATGTTGGAGGTCAAAGTTGGGGATCTCTACCACTAAAAACAGTAGTTATTTAGCTGTGGCGAATTACTAATTATTCACTTTTCATTTCACCGTAAAATCAGTCAGACAAAGGAGAGTAATGGACTAAGAGAGTGGGTAAATGTCGGTGTTACAAAAAATGATGGCTAATAATAGATAAGGAACTACTAAGGCTCAGTTAGAGATTCAAGGAATCAAACGAGAGTAAGCGGATAGAAACTAGAAATAAAGAAGGGGATATCTACTTTATCACAATTTTATTGGTGTCAGTCTTTCCATCAGCGTCAAGCGTAATGAGCATGTAGGTACCACTATCCAACCCTGACACATCAATTTCTTGTTTCTCGGACTTCAATAAAAGAATGCCACTTTCATTATAAATTTCAGACAGAGTAATGTTGGTGTTCTTTAGGTTTAATATCCCTGATACGGGGTTTGGGTAAAGTAAGTTTTCCTTTTCAGTGAAACTAGACATACTCATATCATCACTTAGATTTAGAAGAAATAGTGCAGTACTTTTTCCTTGTGACTCCTCAGCAGAAACAAAATATTGGTCATTGTTTATAAAGCAAATTCCTTCCGTTTGCCCAGAGTGCGAAGAAGAAAAAGGAAGTTGATGTTTTTGAAGAGTAGCATTGGCAAAAGACCCATTGCTAAGTCCTGTGACTTTTACTGCAAAAGGTGACAAAAGAAAATTGTAACCAAGCAAAGTAAAGTTCTGAGTGTGTGGGTTGAAAGTAGCTCCTGTGATAAAACCTTTTACATCTAGGCTATCTTTTTTGTGAATAGAGTAGGTGCCAGGTTGGTTGTATAAGCTGTACACATTTGTCCAGCTGTTTTTCCAATTTTTAGTAAAAATGTACAGCGAGTCGCTAATCGAAACAAGAGCTTCAGCATCAAAGTTGGTGGCCATGTTGGCAGATGTAAAGTTGCTTTGGTTGCTGTAGCTAAAATTAATTGTGTCGGCTAAAATACTATCGTTGGATGCGTTTAAGTAATCAGAAATTAATACTCGGTATATTTTCAAATCGGTACGATTACCAAGGTTGTTTCCAAAGTCTCCAATATAAATGTAAGATGGGTCAATAGCTATGTCTTCCCAGTCTACGTTAGTCGCATTGTATACAATTACCTTTCGCAAAACCTGGCCGTTAGTCGTGTCAATTTCATAAAGGGCTGGCTCACCTCCGGAGTCATTATGGGTAATGAGCCTATGGTTTAGCAAAATCAAACCTGAAGTTTCATTTACAGCATTGTCCAAATTAGTAACCCATGAGGTAGTTTGGCTATTTGCCAAAAGGCTACACAGCAGTAATAATGGAGTGAATAGATTTTTCATAGACATTATAAATAGTCATCATTTTTAGGGGATGATAAATATAAAGTCTTTGCCGGAGCACCATGTTAAATCTCAGAAAATACTCAGTGAACTTTCTCGGAATCGGGTTTTAAGTACTAATGGTTTTATAATCTTTTTTCATAAGAAATACAGGCATAGCAATTACATTTAACATGATCATTAAAGCAGCCCACAGCATTCGGTCTCCTTGCATATTAAAAATGGAAATAATGCAAATAGCCCAAGGAAAAAAGAGGAAAGTAGCGCCCATAGTGATAAGTGTAAGGCCGGTAGTGAGACCACCGAATAAACCAAGAAGTAACATACCAAGACCCAGTACATAAAATGACCAGCAAACCTGTTTTGTAGAAGCTTTCATAGATAGAGTTTTGTTTTCGTTTTCAGGTTGAAGATATGTTTTATGAACCAAAAAGTAGACTTGTTTTAGCCTTAGAGATTAAACCTTAACATAGCCTTAATAGTGGTAAATGAGTTAGTTGAAAGTGGTGTTGAAATTGAAACTAAGGAACTTTCAGAAGACGAGGGGAGTATGAGAGTATAGGGTTGGATTGATTAGAAATTAGAGTTTATTCGACCTTTTTTAGCCAATTAGTTTTAGATAAAATGATGAGATATGTTTTGAGTTTTCCTTTCACTAAGGAGAATTGCGCCTTACTTCATGTTAATTCAGAATTTCTCTAGGATGCTTTTCACCAAAAATCGCATTACCTTTGCGGCCTTAAAAAATCAAGCGCATGAAGTGTGGTATTGTAGGATTGCCAAACGTGGGTAAATCCACCCTTTTCAACTGTTTATCAAACGCCAAAGCACAATCGGCTAACTTTCCGTTTTGTACTATTGAGCCTAATGTAGGGATGGTTACCGTACCAGATAGCCGCCTTAATAAACTGGAAGAATTGGTAAACCCGGAACGAGTGATGCCCGCTACTGTAGAGATTGTGGACATTGCAGGTTTGGTAAAAGGAGCCAGTAAAGGTGAAGGTCTCGGAAACAAGTTTCTTGGAAACATCCGCGAATGCAACGCCATTATTCACGTGTTGCGTTGTTTTGAAAACGACAACATAACCCATGTGGATGGTTCTATTAATCCACTTCGCGATAAGGAAACTATAGACTTTGAGCTTCAGCTAAAAGATTTGGAAACTCTGGAAAAAAGAGTGGACAAGCATCGCAAAGCTGCCCGTACCGGAAATAAATCGGAGCAAGTAATTGTTGATCTTTTGGATAGGTTGAAAAACCACCTTGAGCAAGGTAAAAGCGTACGCAGTTTTGAGCGTAATGAGGACGAGGCTGAACTAATCAAGGAAAGCCAATTTCTTACCGATAAGCCAATTCTTTATCTGTGTAATGTAGATGAGGCAGCTGCTAAAGATGGTAATGAATGGGTGGAGAAAGTGAAGGAAATGGCAGCTGAAGAAGGTGCCGAAGTAATTTACCTTGCCGCAGCAACTGAAGCTGATATTTCAGAATTGGAAAGCTACGAAGAGCGCACTATGTTTTTGGAAGACCTTGGTTTGGAGGAAGCTGGTGTAAATAAAGTTATTCGCGCTGCTTATGATCTTTTAGATCTTCAAACTTACTTTACCGCTGGTGTGAAAGAGGTAAGAGCCTGGACGATAAAAAAAGGATTCACTGCACCACAAGCAGCTGGTGTTATTCATACTGATTTTGAAAAAGGTTTTATCCGTGCTGAGGTGATTGCGTATGAAGATTATGCCAACTTTGGTTCTGAATCAAAAGCCCGCGATGCAGGAAAGCTTTCTGTAGAAGGAAAAGAATATGTGGTTCAAGATGGAGATGTGATGCATTTCCGTTTTAACGTTTAGGGGGGGAAGGGGAAAAAGTTGGAATTGGTTATATGTTAAAAGTTATAAGGTTAAACGATATCTGAGCTAGCTTTTGGCATTAGTGATTTGGAGTCAACTCTTTTTAGTCAAGTAAAAATGGGGCGAAATGTTGCCATATTATTCATTGCTTTTTGTTTGTTGTCAGGGAGCTTTAGCCAAGGAGGCTTACCAGCTGTGTTAAAACCCTATTTATGGGGACTGCCTATAGACCAAAACTTTGATGAAATTCTTAAAGCAGCGGATTCATTAGAGAGCCAGCCGACTAATTTAGCTTATGCCGAAAGACATTTTTCGGGTTATTTGTCCTACAATTCCAGCTTTGATCATCCAGCAGATAAATATCAATTGGAAATTTCGAAGGATGAATATTGGCTTACTAGAAAAATTGATAGCAATGTTTTTGAAAGTTATCTTTATTCGGATAGCGTGATTTTTGTAAATCTCTACGCCAATTATTTAAAAAAGGATAGTGTAAAGGCAACCGAACAATTCTGGATACTCCATAAATCGGTAGCAAAGCTGTTTTCTAAAATTGACTCCATATATCTGCTTCCAGAAGGGGAAAGTGGCTACGCTTACTACGAGCAAGAAGGAGATACTGTTCCAACTTTTGTGCTTACAGAGAATAAATATGGAGCCTTTTATAATAACCTTACACTGGAATACAAGAGGATGAATAAGTAATGATATTTAGGAGAGCGAAAGTTTGAAGTTGTTTGAAATGACCTTCAACGTATAACTTTTAACCTTTAACTTTTTTTACTTTCCCCATCCGTTCAAAACCTGTTTATAAGTGCTAGCCCTTATGTTTCAAGGGTTTTGGCATATTTTCTATTTTTAGCCGTTACTTTTTTTGTAGTAAGACTCTATTATGGCGCAAGCAGATTATACAGAAGACAATATTCGGTCACTCGATTGGAAGGAACATATCAGGCTAAGGCCGGGTATGTACATCGGAAAGTTGGGTGACGGAAGTTCGCATGATGATGGTATTTACATTCTACTAAAAGAGGTGCTGGACAACTCTGTGGATGAGTTTGTGATGGGCGCTGGTAAAACCATAGAGATTTCTATAAAAGATGGTCAAGTTGTAGTTCGTGATTACGGTCGTGGAATTCCTCTGGGTAAGATGATTGATGTGGTTTCTAAAATCAATACCGGAGCGAAGTATGATAGCAAAGCTTTTAAAAAGTCAGTAGGACTCAACGGGGTTGGAGCCAAGGCTGTAAATGCCCTTTCTGATTATTTTACCGTGCAAGCCGTTAGAGATGGCAAAACAAAAATTGCCCGATTTGAAAAAGGACAGCTTGTAGAGGATGAAGATATTAAGGAGAGTTCGCTACGCAAGGGAACCAAAATTACTTTTAAGCCTGATAATTCGGTTTTTAAAAATTACCGCTTTGTAAATCAGTACATCGAAAAGATGTTGTGGAACTATGCCTATTTGAATCCGGGCTTGACCATTATGTTTAACGGTGAAAAGTTTTACTCTGAAAACGGGCTGAAGGACTTATTGGCCGATAATTTGGATGGCCCTACTCTTCACGATATTATTCACCTTAAGGATGATGATATTGAAATTGCTTTAACACATAGTGATAAAAGTCAAAGCGAACAGTATTATTCATTTGTAAACGGTCAACATACCACGCAAGGAGGAACACATCAAACGGCCTTTAGAGAGGCTTTAGTGAAAACCTTCCGTGATTTTTACAATAAGAATTTTGACCCCTCAGATATCCGCCAGAGTGTGGTGGCTGCTATAAGTGTGAAGGTAATAGAGCCTGTGTTTGAATCTCAAACAAAAACTAAGCTGGGCTCTAGCGATATGGGACCAGATGGGCCTACTGTCCGCACTTTTATCAATGACTTTATGAAAAATAAGCTCGACAACTTTCTTCATAGAAATGAAGAGATTGCTGAGGTTATTTATAAAAAAATACTCCGTGCCGAAAAGGAGCGCAAGGAGCTTAGTGGAATTAAAAAACTGGCACGTGATCGTGCTAAAAAAGCCAGTCTTCACAATAGAAAATTAAGAGACTGCCGCGCTCATTACAATGATTTAAAACATGAACGCAGGCTCGAAACAACTTTGTTTATTACCGAGGGTGACTCGGCTTCAGGATCAATCACCAAATCACGAGATGTAAATACTCAGGCCGTTTTTAGTCTTAAAGGAAAACCGCTCAACTGCTACAACCTTACCAAAAAGGTGGTGTACGAAAACGAGGAGTTTAATCTCCTTCAGGCTGCTTTAAATATTGAGGACGGACTTGAGGATTTGCGTTACAACAATGTGGTGATTGCTACCGATGCCGATGTGGATGGTATGCACATTCGTCTTTTGCTGATTACTTTCTTCCTTCAGTTTTTCCCGGAGTTGGTAAAAGAAGGACACTTGTATATTTTACAAACTCCACTTTTTAGAGTTCGAAATAAAAAAGAAACGCACTACTGCTACAGCGAAGATGAGCGTAGAGAAGCTATGGCTAAATGTGGTGCCAAAGCCGAAATTACCCGATTCAAAGGATTGGGTGAAATTTCACCAGATGAGTTTAAGCACTTTATTGGTGAAGATATTAGGCTTGACCCAGTGATGCTTGGGAAGGATGCAACTATTGCCCAGCTTCTTGAGTTTTACATGGGGAAAAACACACCGGACAGGCAGAAGTTTATCATCAACAATCTGCGCATTGAAAAAGATTTAATTGACGAAGAAGAGGCAGCAGAGTAAATGAGACTAAATTCTACTTCTTGGAGCAAGGTTTTAAAGTTTGTATACCTGATGTGTATCATGGCTTTTGTTTTTGATGTTTTAATGGTAAACATCGATGGGTCATGGGGGAGTTTTATTAAGCTTAGTCCCTTTGCTTTACTTGTCATACTCTTTCTAATTTACAGAGGAAAGCCTCAGTTTATTTATGATAGCGATGGCGAGGTATTAAATTTTACTGCTAGCGAACCGAATCTGAAATTTTTAGGGAAATACTTTGTTACCCATACAGAATTTCCAAAAAGAAAATTGGCATCCTATAAAATTAGATCCTATCCTTTTAGACGGAAACTAACCGTGTATATTAATAGCAAGGATGGCAGTCCGAAAAAGCAAAAGATTAGCATCAGCTATTTGAGACGCAGAGAAGTTCGGGATTTAAAAAGGTCATTGGACAGAGTATTGGTTACAAATCGCCAAAATCAATAATGGAAGAAGAAAACAACGCTTTAGAACCAGAAAATCAAGACAACGACAAAGTTACGGTAACCCATGTGTCGGGGATGTACGAGGATTATTTCCTTGATTATGCGTCCTATGTAATTCTTGAGCGCGCGGTACCAGCCCTTGATGATGGATTGAAACCTGTGCAGCGCAGAATTATGCACGCCATGCGTGAAATGGAAGATGGACGCTATCATAAGGTGGCAAACGTAATTGGTCAAACCATGCGTTTTCACCCACATGGTGATGCTTCTATTGGCGATGCTTTGGTGGCTCTGGGCCAAAAGGATTTGATGATTGACACCCAGGGAAACTGGGGTAATATCTTGACCGGTGACCGTGCGGCTGCACCTAGATATATTGAGTCACGCCTTACCAAGTTTGCACTTGAAGTAGGTTTTAGCCCAAAGGTAACCGAGTGGCAAGCTAGCTATGATGGGCGAGCTAAGGAGCCTGTTCACCTTCCGGTAAAATTTCCACTGCTACTTGCGCAAGGAGTGGAGGGTATAGCAGTAGGTTTATCTACGCGCTTGCTTCCACATAATTTTAATGAACTTATAGATGCCTCGATAAAAATTTTGCGAGGCCGTAGTTTTACTTTGTTACCAGATTTTCCCACTGGTGGAATTGCTGATTTTTCACAGTACAATGAAGGGGTGAGAGGAAGTCGCGTTCGGGTACGAGCGAAGATTTCGATGGAAGACAAGAAAACTCTTGTGATTACTCAGGTGCCTTTTGGAACCACCACTACCAGCCTTATTGACTCTGTGATAAAGGCGAATGACAAGGGGAAAATCAAAATCAAAAAGATTGAGGATAATACCGCTGAGAATGTGGAGATCCTTGTTCATTTGGTGCCTGGGGTTTCTCCCGACAAAATGATTGATGCGCTGTATGCCTTTACAGATTGTGAGGTTTCTATCGCCCCACTTTCCTGTGTGATATATGATGATAAGCCTTTGTTTGTTGGGGTTAAAGAAATCCTTAAACGTTCCACAGACCGCACATTAGATTTGCTAAGACAAGAGTTGGAAATTCAACTTAGAGAACTTGAAGAGCAATGGCATTTCGCTTCGCTAGAGCGCATCTTTATTGAAGAAAAAATATACCGGGATATTGAAGAAGCGGAAACCTGGGAAGAGGTAATTGGTAATATCCGTGAAGGGTTGACACCACACATTAAGCATCTTATCCGTGAAGTTACCGATGATGATATTACCCGTCTTACGGAGATTCGAATAAAGCGTATTTCTAAGTTTGATAAGGATAAGGCTGATCAGCACATTCTAGATCTTGAAGGTAGAATTGAAGCTGTAAAGCATAATCTGGCCAACTTGGTAGACTTTGCGGTAGAGTACTTCAAAAACATTAAAAAGAAGTATGGTGAAGGGCGTGAGCGCAAGACGGAAATCAAGCTGTTTGAAGATATTGATGCCACAAAGGTGGCAATCGCTAACACCAAGCTTTACGTAAATAGGGAGGAAGGGTTTATCGGTACAAGCTTGAAAAAGGATGAGTTTGTAACCGATTGCTCCGATATAGATGACATTATTGTTTTTCTTAAAAATGGAAAAATGATGGTGACCAAAGTGGATCAGAAAACCTATATAGGGAAAAATATAATTCATGTAGCTGTTTGGAAAAAAGGCGACAAGCGCACAGTTTACAATATGATCTATCGAGATGGGGCTAAAGGTGCTTCTTACATGAAGCGCTTTAATGTAACCAGTATCACTCGTGATAAGGAGTACGATTTGTCCCAAGGAAAACCGGCTACAGAAGTGCTTTATTTTACGGCAAATCCCAATGGAGAAGCCGAACAGGTAACCGTGTTTTTGCGAAATCTGCAAGGTTTACGCAAGCTGAAGATCGAAATCGACTTTGCTGAATTGGCTATTAAGGGGAGGGTTTCAAAAGGAAATCGGGTAACCAAATATCCAGTAAAGAAAATTGAGCTAAGTGAAGAAGGAGTAAGCACTTTAGCGGCACGTAAAATTTGGTTTGATGATAGCGTACAACGTCTAAATGCTGACGAAAGAGGAGAGCTTTTGGGAAGCTTCAAGGGGCAAGACCAAATTTTGGAAGTCACCCAAACGGGGCACTATCGTCTTTTGGGTTTTGACCTTAGCACGCATTTTGAAGAGGATATGATTATCATCGAGAAGTTTAACCCTAAGAAACCCCTGACGGCTATTTATTTTGATGGTGAGAAAGAACGATTTTATGTGAAGCGCTTTATTCCGGAGGCATCAGCCAAGAAGGAGCTTTTTATCAGCGAAAGCGATGGATCGTATTTAGAAGCAGTTTTTTCAGATTGGTACCCACGAGTTGAGCTCGTGTTTAAGAAGATAAAAGGGAAGCAAAAGGAGAATGAGGAAATTGTGTTGAGCGACTTTATTTCTGTAAAAGGAATGAAAGCTCAAGGCAACCAATTAACTAGGGATGAAGTCAAAGATATACTTAGATTAGAACCCTTACCTTTGGTGCAGGAAGCTGAAAAAGAGGAAGAAGCGGGTGAAGATTCGTCAGAAGATCAAGAGAGTTCCATAGATAACTCTGGACAGCCAACATTATTTTAGTAAAGCGAAAACATATAAATGTCATGAAAAAACTTTTCTCCTTATGGATAGCACTTCTTTGTGCTTTCAGTGTTTCAGCCCAGGATAGCCTTGGTGTTGAAAAGCTCTCCAATTTTAAGTTTTTTGATGGCATAAATGATATATGGGGTTATGCTGATACCAGTGGTAATGAATACGCCTTGGTTGGAATAAATTCAGGGTTTGCAATTGTAGATGTTACAGTGCCTACCAATCCGGTTCAAAAGCATTTTATATCTGGTGCAAATACTACCTGGAGGGACATTAAAACCTGGAGTCACTATGCCTATGTAGTACATGATGGCGTAGGGCCAAGTAACTCTGATGGAGTAATGATTGTGGACTTAAACACAATAGACTCTGCAACAATTAGCTTTACTCAGTTTTTTCCTTCCGTGACTATTGGCGGAACTAAGTTTGACTATTCTGATGCTCATAATCTGTATATAGATGAAAATGGGGTGCTATACCTTTTTGGTTCTAATATTGGGGTGGGAGGAGCCTGTATGTTTGATCTGGATACCGATCCTGAAAACCCAGCTCTCTTGGGAGTGTACGATGGGAATTATTATCATGATGGAGTTGCACGCGGTGATACACTCTGGGGTGCTGCTATCAATGCCGGTATTTTTGAAGCTGTGAATGTTAGCAACAAATCCAATCCTGTGGTAATGGGCTCTCATGCTACGCCCAATAATTTTACGCACAACATTTGGTTTTCGGATGACAATAAAACGGTGTTTACCACTGATGAGCGTAAGGGGGCTTATGTGACAGCGTATGATGTAAGCGATATGAATAATATCACGGAAACTGACCGTATCAGAACAACTATTTTTGACCCAAATCAAGTAATTCCACATAATACACACGTACTCGGTGACTTTTTGGTGACTTCATATTATACTTCTGGTCTTCAAATTGTGGATGCTTCCAATCCTGATATTTTGGTGGAAACTGCCTACTATGATACTTCACCATTGACTGGTGATGGATACAACGGAGCTTGGGGAGCGTATCCATTTTTACCAAGTGGTAATATTTTGGTGAGTGATAGGCAGGAGGGGCTTTTTGTGCTCAGTACAGATTACCCTAGAGCTTGTTTCTTCACCGCTTTTGTAAAAGATACGGCTACAGGAAATCCGATTATCAATGCCAGTATTACTATGGTTGGGTCTACGTTGAGTGGAAGCACCAATATATTTGGAAACTTTAGAGATGGGCAGCGAGATACAGGAGATTATGTAGTGGTAGTGCAAAAAAGTGGATACTATCCCGACACCCTTTTGGTAAAAATGCGTGAGGGTAAAATTGTGAATCGCACGGTTAATCTTATTCCTTTTGGATTTTCCATTGATGAAGATGATGTTTTTTCTGATGGTTTTAGGATGTATCCCAATCCAAATAAGGGCTCCGTTTTTATTGAGTTAGACCATGTTGAAGATCCGATAGTAGAGGTGAAAGTAAATGATGTAAGTGGAAAAACGGTATTACTCAAAACAGTAAATGCTGGAAATGGAAAATTACAAATGGAACATAGCTTGCCATATGGTGTATACACTATTTCTATTTCAAATGGTAGGCTGGAATACGCTCCTCAAAAATTGTCGGTGATTCGGTAGTATTCAGTTTTCTTCACCGTGGGGGGTGTGGATAAACCGCTCATTCGCACCTTTTATCTTAAATAAAGCTAAGCTTAACAGCCAAAAAGCATAGGGAATACTCATGACTGCTTTTAGCGTGGTAATAGAGTAAAATTTAAGAGGTATAGAGAGTAAAAAAAAAGCAAATGTGCCTAATAGGTTTGTTAGCATCAGTCGATTCAAAATTGGGTTCTGAGAAAACAGAAATACCAAGGAAGAAGATATCAGTACAAGAGCTAAAAGTATTAATTTAGGAGGAATTGCCCATTGGATAACTTTGTTAAATAGGTCGAAATTTCCCTTTGTTAGTAGTTCCTTAACAGCTATTCTTGAGGCTTTTGTTAAATAATTCGATTGTGAAGAGAGCCACCTTCTACGTTGATTATAGAATGCTTCTGCTTTTTGAACTTTCTCATCATATACAATCGCGTTTGGAAGATATTCTATTTTATTCTGGTCTTTAAGGATGCGCACTTCGAGTTCTTTATCAAAGCCACCAATAGCATGCACATCCTTCATGATTTTCTTAAAATAAGCATAATCAAACGCCATACCTGAGCCTGCAAGAGCTGAGGAGAATCCAAAAAATCGCGGCCCTTTTTTAAATACATTATGCCCAATTTCTTCGCTTATTGCGTCTAAAACTGCAAAATTCGTATTGAGATTTTTAGCAACTCTGCGGCCTTGAACGGCAATAAAACCACTATTAAATGCCTGATTTATTTTATTTATGAAGTTCGTTTCCATAATATTATCCGCATCTAATACCAGCGCAATGTCATAATCATCTCCTATTTCTGACATAGCCCGGTTAAGAGCTTTTGTCTTTGTACTTTTTTCAAATGACACTTCCACGACCGTTATTGGTAGTTTTTTCAACGCTTTGAGAGTAGTGGCCTGAAAAGAGTCGGCTATGATAATTACTTCATAAAGAGCTGAGTCGTAGTTTTGATTTAATGTACTTTTTGCAACATCATAAATTACTGAATCTTCTTTATACCCTGGAATAAGAATTGCGTATTTAAACTGATTACTCTTTTTTTTTGAAGGCTTACGCTTTGAAAAAATTGAGCCGAATGAAAAAATGAAATAATAGGCTACAGAAAATGAGAGGTATGTTAAAGCGAAGTATATAATTAGAGTTAGGAAGGGCATTCGTGCAAATTTGGGATTAATGGCGCTAAAATAGGATAATTTATAGTTTCGAAATTTTTATTGGAGCTTCTTTTTCTATTTTAGCCAGTAGCTAATAATATTATTTTAGCAAGCACTTAGCTAAGTATGGAACACTCTACACGTTTGCCACTCGTCTCTATTGTGACTATAAATTACAATAGTAAGAAGGAGACTTTGGAATTAATAAAATCTTTAGAGGGCACTACTTTTGAAAACTGGGAACTTATAGTGGTGGATAATGCCTCTGAAGAGAGTCCCTTAAAGGATATAAAAAAACTTAACCCAAGTGTAACGGTAATAGAAAGTGGGCAGAATCTGGGGTTTGCTGGCGGTAATAACCTTGCCCTTAGGCATTGCAAAGGAGAGTATATTTTTTTTGTAAATAATGATACTGAACTTGATTCCAACTGTCTGTCCACTTTGGTGAAGACTGCTCAACACCTAACCGAGGTTGCTGTTATTAGCCCAAAATTTCAATACTATCATAGTGACGGTCTTCTTGAGTATGCAGGCTGTACCAACATCAACCGCTTTACGGCCAGAAATAGAGCTATTGGACATCTTGAAAAGAGCGAAAAATACTCAGGGCTTCTGGAAACACATTATGCTCATGGAGGTGGAATGTTGGTACCCAAGAGGATCATTGAAGAAGTAGGGCCAATGGAGGCTGATTTTTTTCTATACTACGAAGAGATGGATTGGTGCGAAAGAATCAGAAGGGCAGGCTATAAAGTTTACTGTCAAAGGGATGCTCTAATTTATCATAAAGAATCTGCTTCGGTAGGAAAAATGAGCCCGCTTAAAACCTACTATATGAATAGAAACCGGATACTGTTTATGAAGCGAAACTATCCTTTTCCTAAAATAATACCTTTCTTTTTCTTTTACAGTTTTGTATCGTTTCCAAAAAATTTTTTGGGATACATGATCAAGGGGAAGCAAAAACACCTTAGAGCACTTTACAGAGGAGTGTTTTCTCATCTAAACTCTAAATTAACCTACTAATTTTATTATTATGTGTGGCATAGCTGGATTTTGTGACTTCACCAAGTCATTAGATAAAAGTGTTTTATCAAAAATGACTGACGAAATAAAACATAGGGGACCTGATTCTTCAGGAAACGAGCTGTACGAATTGAGGAATGCTAATGTGGGATTTGGCCACCGAAGATTATCTATTCTCGATCTCTCTGAGGCCGGTAATCAACCCATGCATAAGGGTAGCCTTTCGATTATTTTCAACGGAGAGATTTATAATTTCCAAACGATTAAATCCGAACTTGAATTAAAAGGACATACTTTCAAGTCTAACTCAGACACGGAGGTAGTTTTGGCCGCTTATGTAGAGTATGGTATGGGTGCCCTAGAGAAATTCATTGGGATGTTCTCGTTTGCCATATTTGACCGTGATAAGAGCAAGGTTTTCCTAGTTCGCGATAGAGTAGGTGTAAAACCTCTCTTTGTGTTTCAAAATGAAAAGGCGATAATCTTTGGCTCTGAATTAAAGTCTTTTCATAAGAATGCACTTTTCGAAAAAAAACTAGACACGGACAGTCTTGCGTTGTACCTTAAATACAACTACGTGCCAGCTCCGCATTGTATTTTTAAAAATACTAAGAAACTTCAGCCAGGGCATTATATCGAAATTAACCTAGATAATAGGGAGATAAATGAAGTAAAATACTGGGATGTAATTGATGATGCTTATAACCAGCCGAAACTAGATGTAAGCTATAAAGATGCGGTAAATGAAACGGAGAAGATTCTGGATTCAGCTTTTAATTACCGGATGGTTGCCGATGTGCCAGTTGGTGTATTTTTGAGTGGTGGCTATGATAGTACAGCCGTGGCTGCTTTAGTACAAAAAAATAGAAAAGAAAAGGTAAAAACATTTACAATTGGCTTTAAAGAAGCTCAATACAATGAAGCCGAGGAGGCCAAAAAAATAGCAAGGCACTTAGGCACAGATCATACTGAGCTCTATTGTACTCCCAATGAAGCTCGAGATATTTTAAGTAGCATTCCGGATATTTATGATGAGCCATTTGCAGATAATTCTGTGGTGCCCACCATTTTAGTATGCAAATTGGCGAGTGAGTCAGTAAAAGTGGTTTTGAGTGGGGACGGAGGGGATGAAATATTTGCCGGTTATGGTAAATTTAAACAAGCAATTAATTTTACCAATAATATTCCTAATTGGCTTCAATCTACCTTAGCAGGGGGTATGTCGCTAATAAACCCTGAGAAGATACCCTACCTTTCTGGCAAGTATAACTTTCCTTCTAGATATGAGAAGATGATTAATATATGGAAGTCTCATAGCCCATACGTGGCCATGAAAAATATCAGTAGTTTCATTACTGACGCTGAAGTTGGAAGGCTGCTAAACATTGAGTGGAAAGAAAAATTCACTTATTTTGATATTGCCCCACTCCTTAATGATTCAAACGATGACCTGAACAAGCTTTTGGCGATTGATTACAGGACTTTTTTGATGGATAATAACCTGGTAAAGGTGGATAGGGCATCTATGTCTGTGAGTATTGAAGGGAGGGAACCATTTTTAGATCAAAGAATTATTGAATACGTTGGAAGGCTACCTTCGGAGTATAAAATAAGAGAAGGACGAACCAAAGCTTTGCTAAAAGACGTGGTGCATAGGTATGTGCCCAAGGAGATGATGGACAGGCCAAAGATGCCGTTTATCGCACCACTCACCATTTGGTTTAGGAAAGAAATGAAGGATTTACTAATTGACCACCTTAGTGAAGAAAGCTTGGTGAGGCATGGTCTTTTTAATATTCAAGAGGTAATCAAACTTAGGGATAGTTATCTAAGCGGAAAGCCAGTAAGCCACCAAAAAGTGTGGAACATTCTCTTGTTTCAAATATGGTATGATAGATATTTTTAAATTATAATTTTGCTAGATAAGCTTAAACATTAAAATGGAAATTTAATGAATGCTCTTTTGATTTTTGATATTGGAATGCATAAAGGAGAGGATACGGCTTTTTATCTCTCAAAAGGCTATCAAGTAGTAGCTGTGGATGCGGATCCAAATTTGATTAACGCTGCTAAAGAAAAATTTCAACCGGCACATGAAGAGGGGAGGCTTCGACTGGAAAATCTCGCTATTTCTGAAAATGCAGGAGAGGTTGATTTTTATCTAAGTGCTAAAAGCATTTGGAACTCTTTGAATAGTAAGATAGCCGATCGATTGGATTCTTCGAAAGAAGTTATTAAGGTAAAAACTAATACGCTGAAAAGCCTTTTTGAAAAATATGGGGTGCCGGATTATTGTAAGATAGATATAGAAGGGTATGATATTGTAGCGCTTAGAAGTTTGGATAAAGACAATCTACCTAAGTATATTTCAGTGGAAAGCGAATGCTTGGGAGAGTCAGATGAGCTTTTGGAGAATGAGGTTCTGGCAACATTAAATCAAATGCACGCTTTAGGTTATAAAAAGTTTAAACTAGTTGACCAGCAGACATTGAAACCATTAACATTAGGAAAAGAATTTTATAACGGAAAGAAAGAAATTCATATAGTAGAAAGGTTAAGACATAAGTTTAAATTCACTTATAGGCATAGGCTAGGAGCTAAACATGATTACAACTTTCCTTATGGTGCAACTGGGCCGTTTGGTGAAGATATTGATGGTAAATGGTATAATTTTGATGATGCCCAAAAGTTGATGCTAACGCACAGGAAACAATTTTTCGAAACAAACGTAAATGGTTATAGCTTTAGTTTTTGGTGCGACTGGCACGCCAAAATAGATTGAGGTTCTATTGTAAAAGTTAATCCTTTGTAGTCACCCTATCCATGTGTCAAGGCACTCCCCCCCCCAAAAAAAAAAAGAAAGCTAATGCAAGATTTATGGCGAGCTTCTGCTGTAACAATGGATGTCTAAACTTTTTTAGTGTGGTATCTGGAGGTGGTGGAAATCGGTTTAAAGTGGTGAAGTGAGCTTTTCCAATTCTAGCACATTAAGATGTGAGACGACTGGTATATCTGCTAGGAGGGTCATTCAATTAGTTGTTTTTTCCTTTAAGGTTAATAGTTTTTTGAATTGCAGAGAGCAAATTATCTATACTGTTATCCCATGTATGTTCATTCGCAAAGTTTATCCTTGCTTCTCTTTTTGAGCGGGAGTTTTCGGAAAGAGCCTTATCTATTAATATTTCATACTCAGAAGCATTAGTGGCTAAATAGCAATGCTCTGCAAATACACTCATAGCCTTTGTTGCGGTAGCTATAACGGGTTTCCCCATAGCTAAATATTCATCCACCTTTCTGGGGTAGTTGCCAATGGTCATATCGTTTATTAGCTGCGGATTTATTGAGACATCGAAAAAATTGAGGTAGGTACTTAGTTCTTCAGGTTTTTTACTCCCCAAAAAGTATACATTTTCCATTTGATGCAAGCGACTTCCTGTAAAGCTCGAATCTTCAGGGCCTACTAAAACGAAACTCCAGTCTTTTTTAGATTCTGCAAGATTTTCGAGCAATGTAATATCTAACCGCATAGAAGTTAAAAATCCAATATACCCAATAATAGGATTTGCTATTCCCTCCATATCTTGAGGTTTCGAATAACTTTTATTGGGGTCAAAAAGAGATAGATCACAGCCTTGACCTATGTAATAGCTCTTAGGATTGTATTGCCTACAATAGTCTCTTAAGAAAGTTGAGTTGGCTACACTTAGGTCACTTTTTTCAATTAACTTAGGTTCAATACGAGTTCCATGTTTTTTAAAGTAATCTGTTGAAATAAGATTGTCTCTTGAATAATAAATACTCAATAATGGTTTCAAAAGCTCTTTCATATAGTAGCTTCTAAACATATCGTTATCATTAAAAAGAAAGAACTCTTGGAAGTTTAATTTTTTAAGAATAGGCTTAACCTCGGCTGCAATTTTACGATTGTTTCTTAAATTAAAATAGTCAAATAAACGGCCTGGAGGGAGCGTGTTGATGGATAGTATAATACTGCTTGGGGTGAAGACGTATAAATTTTCCTCAACTTCAACAAGACTGTCAGTTTTTCCTTTTCTCACATTTTTTCTGAATTCAATATGATCCTGACTGTCGCTTGAGTTTTTAACTACGGTATTCCAGTCCAACGGAATGTTGATGTATAGAACTTTCGTTCGCTTGGCCAATTCGACAGCTATATTTTTGCAATTGCTACCAATGGTAGTATCCCACGGTTGTAGGCCGACAATAAGGAAAGGAGTGTGTGGTGATGTATTCAAAGTGTATAGGAATTTATAAAATTTGGTGTCTTATTAATCTGAAACATACATTTTGTAATAATAAGTATTAAAACAAAAAGAGAGGTAAGAAACTACTTGCTTTGTAATTTTTATTGGTCGATAAAGGATTAAATTTGCAATTGATTTAATTATTGATCCGGAATTTATTCTCCACTACTACTGTTTGGGGGTGTAGTTCCTCATTTGTTAGGAAAGCTTTTTGTGTCCTGTCCTGAAATAGCGTTACAGAAATTTGTAACCTTCCGAAAGGCAATGGCTACGTAAAGTGTACACACAAGGATTACAGCTTAAATTATAAGCTACATGTGGTTCAAGAAATAGAGCGGGGTGAGTTAAGTCAGCATGAAGCAGTTCGAAAATATGGCATTCAGGCTCGCAGTACTGTACTGAGTTGGTTAAGAAAGTAGCGTGACTTTGATTGGGAGAATCAAACTCTAACACAAATGGCCAAAACTCCAGAGCAAAAACTGATGGAACTAGAGCAAAAAGTTCGGCTATTGGAAAAGCAGAAAAAGCAACTGAAACATCAAATAGAACGAGCCGGCAAAAAGGCGATTATCTTTGATGTGATGATAGATATAGTCGAGAAAGAGTATAATATTCCTATCCGAAAAAAACTCCTTACCCGAACAGTCAAACAATACAAAGAGCACTACCAAGAAAGCATAACGGCTGCCTATAGATTGTTTGGGTATAGCCGTCAGGTATTTTATCGCGCCATTAAAGCCGAAAAGACCAAACAGCAATGTGCGCGAAAAGTAGTATCACTAGTCCAGGAAAAGCGCATGACCAAGCCACGGCTTGGCACGCGAAAACTTTACCACTTGCTGCAGCCAGAGCTGCAAGCACTGGACGTTGGCCGCGATAAATTGTTCCTCATTCTAAAAGCAAATCACATGTTAATACAACCCAAGAAATCTTACCATATTACCACCAACTCATATCATAGGTTCCGCAAACATAAAAACTTGATTGCAGACCTACCCATCAACCGGCCAGAGCAACTTTGGATGGCTGATATAACCTACGTAGGCACCCGAGAAAACCCCATGTCCATGGGCCTTGTAACGATGCTTTCTCTAAGAAAATAATGGGATACAATGTATCAAACAGTTTGAGTACAGATGGTGCATTATCAGCTTTGAAACAAGCCGTTAAGCATCGAAAATACCTGAGCCAACCTCTGATTCATCACTCAGGCAGAGGCTTTCAATATTGCAGCACTTATTACCAAAAATAACTAGCTAAAGCCAAAATCACATGTAGCATGACAGAGTCTTATGACCCTTATGCCAACGCTATGGCTGAACGTATAAACGGTATTTTAAAGCAAGAATTTATAGAAGTAGGAAAGGCCGATAAGCTGGACATTATGAAGCTTTTGGTAAAAGACAGTGTAACCATTTACAACCAACACAGGCTACACCTTTCCTGCTAAATGAACACCTCAGAACAGATGCATCAGCAAAATACTATTACCATAAAAAGCTATAAAAAACTAAACCTTGGTGAAGCTAGCTTCTCCAAGGTTTAATTACTATATTTATTCTATCTAAACATCTGTTTCGGTTATTTAGGACGGGGCAATTGTACGATTGATTTTTTCATAAATTTGCTATTGAGTTAAAATATTGGGGCAAACCTCTTGTGATGAGATACTGGGGTTTGCCTTTTTGTTTTAGTAAAATAGTTTCCACAGCAGGCAGTTGGGCTAAAGTGTTAATAAATAATTGGCCTTTTATCTCAAACCACATTACCCGTAAGTTTCTGGTTATTAATTACTTGATGGGATGAGTGAGTGTTTTGTCTCTAGAGAATAGAATGAAAGGTAGAAGTTTGTTTCAGGAGATTATGAATGAACAAGGGGGTGAAATTTTGAATAGATAATCTTAGATAAGGGAGCCCTATGTACTATTTTTTTTTAATTTGTCCGTCAAATTATAGAATAGTTTATCATCAATTCCTTTCTCATGATTGTAGGATATTGACCCACGGAACTACTCCAAAAGCAAATGTTTTTTAATTTACTTATTTCAACAAATGAAAATTGCTTATTTATTGTTAGTGCATAAGAATGCCGATCAGGTAAATCGCCTTATAGATAGGTTGGCTGATGGCGATAATGGCATATTTATACATGTGGATAAGAAAAGTGATATCCATAAAGATATCAATAAATTGCCTAATACTCACTTCGTGAAGCATCGTATTAAGGGTGAGTGGGGCGGATATTCATTAATAGAAGCAACAATGGCACTTTTTGACCTGGCATTGGCTTGTTCCGAGAATTACGATTACTACATTTTACTGTCTGGGCAAGATTACCCTCTTAAGAGTAATGCGTTTATTAAAAAATTTCTAATTCAGAACCGGGGTAAAGAATTTTTTAAAATTCGGGAGATGCCTTATCATCATTGGGTCAAACAGCGGGGAGGGTTTGATAGGATAGAAATATACTACCCTAAATGGATATTGGGGAATACTAGGAAAAAATGGATAATCAGAAACCTGTATGTTCAGCTTTGTAAAGCTTTAGGATTTTTAAAGAAGCGTCAATTTTTCAAAAAATATTATGGAATAAGCCAGTGGTTTGCAATTTCCCGAAACGCAGTGGAGTATATTTATAAGTACTCACAAGAAAACGTTGATGCTTTGAAATTTTTTAAGAATTCGTTAATTCCTGACGAGATTTTCTTTTCAACCATAATAATGAACTCGCACTTCAAAGATAAAGTAGAGCCAACTGATTTGAAGTTGGTGGATTGGACTACTGGCCCGGAAATGCCACTTATATGGAAAGAAGAACACATAAGTCGGATAATTAACTCGGAGGCTTTGTTCGCTCGAAAGTTTGATATGGATATAGATAGCAAGGTTTTGGATCAGATAGATAAAGAGTTATTGGGAGTTTGTTGTTAGTTAAAGAACATGCTAGAAGGGTTGGGGACTACAAAACTAAAATTAAGACAATTAAAAAATATCGTACACTTGCTGATGCATTGTCTTTAGGGCTAATGGCATAAATAGTTGAAATGTTGAACTCACTAAAATCTCTACCGAAGAAAATATGATCACGAATGATAGATTACCAGACTTTTTAATAATTGGAGCTGGAAAATCAGGAACGACTGCGCTGTGTGATTTTCTATCTCAACATCCTGAAATTTTTATCTCAAAACGGAAAGAACCTAATTTTTTGGCATTTGAAGGTGTAGATTCAAATTCCTATGATTTGGAAGAGTCAAGATCGTATCACGAGCAATCGGTTGTTACCTTAGAGAAGTATTTAGAACTTTTTGAGAATGCTGCAGAGAATCAAGTGGTAGGTGAGAACTCTAATGTGTATTTAACTAATGAAAGAACTATTCCCAACATTAAAAAGTATGTGCCAAATGCAAAATTAATTGTTATTCTCCGCCATCCAGCGGATAGGTTATTGTCAAGGTATTCTCATCTAGTACGGATTAATTCTGTCCCCACAGAGGGGTTAGATGAGTTGTTCAATCGATCCTCGATTTGGTGGAGAAGACAAGATTTGATACTTGAAGGGTTCTATGGAAGGTACTTGGAAAGGTATTACCGCGAATTCGACAAAGATTTGATTAAAGTTATTTTTTATGAAGACTTTAAGCTGAATAGGGGTCAGGTTCTTAAAGAAGTATTTGAATTTTTAAATGTGGATGGTTCTTTTAAGGCTGATGCATCCGTAATTCTTAATAAATCAGGAAGAAGAAAAAAAAATCTGTTTAATTGGCTGTTGGGTGAAGATGGTTTTTTAATTAAAAGCTCAAAAAAAATGTCTCCCAAAATTCATGATATAATGAAAAATGATTTGTTTTTCAAAAAACAACTTCTGAAATGGCGCAACAGTAATCTTGAGACTATTAAGTTTTCAGAGGATTTACGTACACGAATCACAGATGAGATATATAGAGAGGATATCATTAAGTTGGAAAATGTTACAGGTAGATCTTTGAAGGATTGGTTCTAAACTTCTACCCTTAAACTTTAAAACGAAAAGTGACTTCTAAGCTTCTAAATTTACTTAATTCTCAAAAGTTTTATGCTTTTACCGGTAGTGTAGTGGGGGCTGCATTTAGCCTATTAAGCTTTGGTTTACTGGCTCGATCGTTAAGTAAGGCCGATTTTGGACTGTGGACGTTTTTTCTTACTGTTTTTTCATTTTCTGAATTGGTGATGAATGGATTGGCTGGACGCCCATTGATAAAAATGGGCTCGGAGGGCGATCTTAAATATCAAAAGGAACTAATAAGTAGTGCTTTTAGGATATGTATTAGGACATCATTAGGTATATCCATAATGGTTGCTATTACCTTTTTGATCATATGGTTCATTACCAATGATTTATTCTATATTCAGCTGTTATTCTGGTTTACTTCTTGTTCTATGTTGTCCATTCCTCATTTATTTGCAATTTGGACGAACTCTATGCAAATTAAATTTCAGCGAGTTACGTTAGTTACTGGTAGTATGAAGTTTTTTTTTATGATTGGTGTAATTATAGTTTATGTATTTAACCTTGGACTTGATTGGGTGTATATATTCTTTTTTCTTTCAACACTAATTACATCTATAATTTCATTAATTTTTGGATGGTCAAACCTTAAAGGAGCTATTCATTATTCTAAACGATATGTGGGTAAAATTTTCAATTTTGGGAAATTTAGTGTGGGAACGATGCTTGGTAGTAGTGCGCTGAGTAGTTCAGATACTTTTCTAATCATGGCTTTTTTAGGGCCAGAAGCGGTAGCGGTTTATAATGTTCCTATGCGCATTGTTAACATTTATGATATACCTTTAAGATCTTTGGTGCAGATTGCGTATCCGACCTTATCAAAGATTAGGAATAAGCTTGGCTCAAATGGTTTTCTTAAAGAGTTTTATACGAGCAGTGGGTTTGCTTTTTTAGTGCTTTTACCGTTAAGCGTGTCAATTTTTGTTTTTGCAGAACTGTTAGTTAAAATTATTGGAGGAGATGGGTATGTAGAGGCAGCACCTCTTTTGAGAGTGTTTGGTTTGTACCTTGTAATGACTCCTTTAGATCGATTTGGAGGAATAGCACTTGATGTCCTAAATAAGCCAAATTTGAATTTTAAGAAAATGATGATTATGTTATTCGTTAACGTTGTGGGGGATTTATTAGCCATTTATTTAAGTGGCGGAGTGACGTATATAGCAATAGCTTCAATTTTTACTCTTAGCATGGGCACTTTTATGACTTATTATTATTTGCGGGTAGATGTCCCTTTTAAAATTACTCTCATACTGTTGGCTGGTAAAGAAGAGTTATTAAGGCTATCTCGGAAACTTTTTTTGTTTTAACGAATAAATGATTTATTTAGATTAGAATTCCAATTTTGAGAAAGAATTTTATATTTGGAATTGAAACTAAACCTTCTCAATGAACGGCTTTAAAATTTTTATTGTTGACGACAACGAGTTGTATGCGAAAGCTAGTCAGCATCATCTGTCTTTAAATCCAGATAACGAAGTTGAAAGCTTCAGTACTGGAAAGGATTGTATTAACAATCTGTACACAAAACCCAATATGATATTCTTAGATTATTCTCTTCCTGATATGTCGGGAATAGAAGTGCTGAGGAAAATAAAGCAAAGTTACCCTGAGACTCCGGTGGTAATAGTGAGCGGGCAAGAAGATGTGAGCACAGCAGTAGAGTTGTTGAAGGAGGGAGCGTATGATTATATTGTAAAGGATGAAAATGCACATGAACGGATGTGGAAGTCAACCAACAATATTCGTGAAAACTTCATGCTTCGTGATGAGATTGATAAGCTTCGCGAAGAGGTAGATCATAAATATGATTTTTCAAACATTAAGGGAAATAGCCTTGCTTTGAAAAAGGTTTATAAGCTTATAGAAAAGGCATCTCAAACCAATATCACTGTTTCTATAACTGGTGAGACGGGAACTGGAAAAGAATTGGTGGCAAAAGCAATTCACTATAACAATAAGAATAAACAAAAGCGTCCGCTTGTAGCAGTTAATATTGCGGCTATTCCTAGGGACTTGTTGGAAAGCGAACTGTTTGGGCACGAGAAAGGTGCTTTTACTGGAGCCTCTAATAGACGCATAGGAAAATTTGAAGAAGCTATTGGGGGCACCATTTTTTTGGATGAGATAGGAGAAATGGATCTTAATCTACAAGCCAAACTATTAAGGGTACTACAAGAAAAGGAAGTTACAAGAATAGGGAGTAATACGCCAGTTAAAGTGAATGCCCGAGTGCTGGTGGCTACTCATAAAACACTTGCGGAAGAAGTGAAGGCAGGGAGGTTTCGTGAAGATTTGTATTACCGTCTACTTGGTCTCCCTATTGAGCTACCACCCTTGCGAGATAGAGGTAATGATATTGTAGTTTTAGCAAAACATTTTATCGATGACTTTGCAAGTGAAAATGATATGGGTAAGTTGCACATAACTGCAGATGCGCAAAAAAAATTGCTGAATTATGATTGGCCTGGTAATGTTAGAGAATTGAAAGCAGTGGTTGAACTCGCTTCCGTGTTGTGTGATGATGGCAAAATCACTGATATGGATATTAATTTTAACTCTACAAATAATGGCCTTTCGGAATTGATGTCCAAGGAGCTGACCTTGAAAGGTTATAATATTAAAATCATTCAACACTTTTTGGATAAGTACGAGCGCAACGTGGTAGATGTTGCCAAGAAGCTGGATATAGGTAAGAGTACCATTTACAGAATGGTGAAGAACAACGAATTAGAAATTTAAGATATAATGGCAGGACAGATTTACAATCTCTCCCAATTAGAGGAATTGGCAGGGGGAAATATCGAGTTTGTAAATAGCATGGTGGAAACCTTTTTAGAACATACCCCCGGCCAACTGGAGGAGATACTTCATGCCTATGAGATTTTAGATTTAGCAACAGTTGGGGCTGTAGCTCATAAGATAAAGCCTAATATTGAGCTGTTTGGAATCAATATAATAAAGCAAGACATACGCGTGGTTGAAGAAAAAGGTAAGCAAGGGTTAAAGGATAAAGACCTTGAGGAGAGTATTAGTCGCGTAGAGTTACATTTAAAGGAGGCTTTTAATCAATTACTACAGAGGTGATGAACACACTAAAACAGGTGCTTATTATAGATGATGAACCTATAATGAGGAAGTTGCTTCAGCAGATACTTAAAGAGAAGTATGAAGTGATTTTAAAAGAAAATGGACGTGAAGCTTTAGAATGGATGTACTCGGGAAATATACCTGACTTGGTAGTAGCTGATCTTAATATGCCAGAAATTGACGGGTTTGAATATATTGAGAAGGTTCGCGAAAGCGGTTTTTTTAATGATGTTCCCTTAATTGTTTTATCTGGTGAAGAAAGCAGTGCTGAAAGAATCAAGTGCTTGAAGCTCGGTGCCAACGATTACTTAATTAAACCCTTTAACCCTGAAGAGTTGGGGTTGCGAATTGATAACTTGATAAAACTTCGTTCGTGAAAAAGATACTCTACATTGGAGAAGACCAAGAACTCCACTTAAGATTGGGCGCTGAGCCTAACTTGACAGTTGATAGAGTTTCTAATGTGGTTGGTTTTTCCAATGCTTTAGAATCTCTGGAGGATCTAGATTTTGTATTGTCCGACTATAAGCTAAAGGGGTTAAATGGCACAGGAATTTTTGAAAAATTCAGGGAGCACTTTAGCAAACATCAAATTCCCTTTGGATTAGTGGTAAATCACCCGGAAAAGAAATTTCGAGTTTCTCTGCTCAAGTCCGGTATCTCGGAGGTATACCCTAGTAATGTGAACGCTGAAACTGTTGTATCTAGGATAAATTTCTTAAAAGAAATGCTTGAGTCTCGTTTGAGCACTGCCAAGAAGGTAGAATATCAAGAATACCATATTCCATTGTCAAAAAGAATTTTTGACTTGGTGGTTGCCGGCTGTGCCTTAGTAGTATTTTCCCCGATAATTATTTTGACGGCAATAGCCATAAAAATAGAAAGCCCAGGGTCAATATGGTATGTGAGTAAGCGAGTGGGCACTGGCTATAGGGTATTCGATTTCTATAAGCTAAGATCAATGTATATGGATGCTGATAAAAGGGTGGCGGATATGAAGCATTTGAATCAGTATGCTATAGAAGCTGAAGAGTCTGGCTTTAGTGAATTTGTTTCACAAAACGAGCAGAAAGAAGAAGCACCAACCTTACTTTATAAAGATGGGCAACCAATGAGTGAAGAAGAATACCTCATTTATAAAAAAAGGCAGCAAGCAGGCACATTTGTGAAGTTTAAAGACGACCCTAGAGTTACAAGGGTGGGTAAGTTTATTAGAAATACGAGTATTGATGAATTACCCCAGCTCATTAATGTAGTAAAAGGAGATATGTCTATAGTTGGGAATAGACCTTTACCCTTGTATGAGGCGGAGCAGCTTACATCGGATGACTGGGGTGAGCGATTTTTGGCTCCAGCAGGAATTACAGGTTTATGGCAAGTGATGAAGAGAGGAAAGGGCGAAATGAGTGATGAAGAAAGAAAAGCTTTGGATAATCAGTATGCAAGGAAGGTCAGTTTATGGAATGATATAAGGCTGATTTTACGGACTATTCCAGCATTATTTCAAAAAGAAAACGTGTAAAATGATGAAACATAATCTCTACTTTTTTTTACTACTATTTTGTTATGGAGCCTTGGGGCAGGGAGTTGCAGAAGGCGAATTGGCAACAAGGGAAGACAGTATTACAGCTGCGATTGGAGTGAATCTTGCTGAGTACTTACCTCCACTAAGTTTGTTGATAGAGGTGGCTAAGGAAAACTCGCCTGAGCTGGATTTTAACATGGCAAGCACCAAGCAACAAGAGTATGAGTTGGGACTTGTGAAGAAGGACTGGACAAACCTTGTCTCAATAGGAGCACAGTATAGATATGGAGCGGTTAGTGGAGGTGGAGTTACTAGTAATCAAGCCTTGCTTTTTCCTCAAGATCTTTCGGTTGGAGCCTACGCATTTCTTTCGGTAGGAATTCCGCTGAGTTACTTTGTCGGAAGAAAGGATCAAATAAGATCGGCTGAGATGAGTGTTGAAATAGAGGAAGCAAAAAAGGTTGCTCAGGAACGAGCAACGGAACGGGAGGTTGTGGAAACATATAATAGACTGCTTCTTATTCAAGAGTTAATTAGAATAAGTTCGGAGGCAAAGGAATCCTCTGATCTTATTTATGAGATGTCAGTTGAGCAATTCAGAGATGGAGAGCTTACACTTGATCAATTAGGTGCAAATACATCATTGAAAGCGCGATACTCAACGGAATACGAATCCTATAAATATGAGTTTAGTATTACCTATTTGCAGCTGGAAAGGTTAATTGGTATGCCTATTAGTAAGCTTCAAAACACTCAAAATTAGTTATGACATTAGTACAATTTTTTAGGCTGATAAATAGAAATATCAACCTTTTGCTGCTCAGCTCTCTTGCATTAGCGTGTTTAGTTTTCTTTTCTACATACGGGCTTCCTCGAACCTATGAAGTGCGAACGGAAATTTATACAGGATTAGTTTCGGGTACCAGTGTAGAATCTGTAGAAGGATATGCTGGAGATTGGATGAGAATGAATAATCAATTTGACAACCTCATAAATGTCATCAAATCGGAGCAGACTTTGAGCGAGGTTGGAGTGAGGTTGCTGGCAAGCCACATGATGCTTGATGGGCCTCAAAAGAAAATAATTGGGGAGGAAGCCTGGGCATTTTACAAAGAGCTGGTTACGCCTGAGTTTAGAGATTCTATCTTGGTTATTGACTCTGAAGAACTAACGGTTAAGAACATTAATGAGTTTAAAGAGAGGCATTATGACTCTTATATGGTTAGCCAGCTTTTTGCGAGTGATGATTCGCCATATAGCACCAGTGGCATAAGCAAGGAGCTGAAGATTGGCCGAATTGCAAACTCTGATTTAGTCGAAATGACGTATTCTTGGACAGATGCAGGTATTTGTCAGAATACGCTCCGAATTTTAAACCATGTTTTTAAACAAAAGTTGTTGACTATAAGGATAGGTCAAACGAATGATGTAGTGGATTATTTTTTGGATAAGGTAGAAAAAGCAAGATTAAACTTAGTTAAGGAAGAAGACTCATTACGAGATTTTAGAATTAGGAACATGATTATCAACTATGAGCAGCAAACGCAAAATATAGCGAGTCTACAGAATGATTTAGAACAAGAGTATCAAAAAGAGCTACGTGCCCAGGCCGCAGCTCAAGCTGCCGTAACACAACTTGAAAAAAAGTTGGAGTTGAACAAAAAGGTTGTTCAATTTTCTAATGAATTATTGGCTAAACGGAAACGATTGTCTGATATTAACTCTAAAATAGCAGAGCTTGAAGTTTATTATCAGGATGAGGCTCGGTTAGAACAGTTGAGAAATGAAGCCTCTAAATTAGAAGCGGAATTAAAAAACAATCTTTCTAAAAGACATGAATATAGTCGTACAAAAGAAGGTGTATCAAATAAAGAGGTTCTTCAAGAGTGGCTGGAAGCTACCATTGCTTTGGATGCGAGCAATGCCAAGTTAAAAATTCTATCGAATCGTGAATCTTTTTTTAAAAATGCATATAGTGAATTTTCACCTTTGGGCTCTCAGCTGGGGAGATTAGAACGAGCAGTGGATGTAGCTGAAAGAAAATACCTTGAGCTGAATAATAGTTTGAATACGGCCTTAACGAAACAACAAAGCGAATCTTTATCAACGGGTGGACTCGTTGTGACCGTTCCTCCTAAATTTCCAGTTAAGCCTGTTAAATCAAAGCGTCTGCTGTTGGTTTTGTTAGCGGCAATTGTGGGATTTATGGTTCCTTTTGTATTAATATTTCTTATTGAGTTTTTAGACAATACGTTAAAGAGTGTTGAAAATGCTGAGAGTAAGACAGGAATGAAGCTGTTAGGCGCGTTCCCTAGTTTAAATTTACGCTCAGAGTATAAAATGGTACAATTAGATTGGTTAGTTGATAAAAGTATGAGTCATTTAGTACAAAATATAAGATACGAGGAGCATTTAAGAGGAGGTGTTACAAAACGTACAGAAGGGTTCTCGGTTTTGATGTTTAGTATAAGAGATGAAGAAGGAAAATCTTTTATGGCCCATAACTTGGCAAAAGAAATGACAAGGCTAGATAAGCGCGTTCTACTTCTCAGTTCTGATGATAGGGGAGGTAATAATGAGGAAGGTGGTTATGACTTCATTCAGTATGATATTAATAAAGACTTTTTGATTGCCACTAAACTAGAAGACTTGGTACCGGACAATGGGGTGAATTTTTCTTTTTATGATTATGTATTTATGGATTTTGAGGCAGTTTTAACCGAGCCATATCCAATTGAAGTAGTTGAAAAGTTTGATATGGCAGTTTGTGTTGTGTCCTCAAAATTATCCTGGAGCAAATCGGATAAATTCGCTCTCGAAGAGTTCTCATCTGTTCTAAATACAAAACCAAGACTATTGCTTAATGGTGTAGATCCAGATCACATGGATAGCGTTTTGGGTGAAATCAAGAAAACAAGATCACCCTTACGCAAGTTTATTAAAGCAATTTTGACGCTTCAGTTTAACTCAAAAATAGCGTCAAAGCCAAAAGAGTAGTAGCCGCCAAGTATTTTTGATTCCGTTATATTATTAGAATTTTCGCTAATAAGCGCTTGGCAGAGACTTTTTTTCCGTGCTACTATCTGCGGCTTGGTGTAGGTGTTGTGCTTGATCATCCCATTTTTTAATTATAAAAATGAATGCCAAAGTGATAAAGGTTGCGTAATTTATAGGATACTGAGTCATTACCTCATTTCCATAATTTGAAACTAGGACGCCTGCATAACTTGCGAGAAATGCTGTTGCTAAACTCTTATACGTAGGATTCTTAAGGTTCCAGCAAATTCTAAATCCCTTGTAGAGAATGAGTAGCCAGATAAAAAGATATATGCAGTATCCTACAATTCCTGTTTCAGCTCTTATTCTTGTGTAAAGTCCATCTGGTGGAAAATTGGCAAGCCAAGTATTGGGGCTAAATTGTAGTCCTATAGCCCCCACAGATCCTACTCCTCCTCCAAATGGTTTTCCTTTCAGGTATTCTGTTAATTTTTCTCTGTTTTCAAGCCTTACATTTAGAGATGCATCTTTTGGGTCTAAGGCACTTCTAAGACGTCTAATGTCATAACTTGAATGGCCAATAGTGGTGAATTTTAGGAATACAAATCCAAATATGAGGATAGTCAATCCCACAATGATATATCTAATATTTTTTATAAGTATTACATATACAATGGTGCCAACCGCTGGTATTGCCAATGCTCCTCGAGTTCCACTTACCATCATTCCGTAAAATGCAAAAAGTGCAATTATCAGGAATATGTACTTGTAAAGTTTTTTAAATGGGCCTAAGATCAACAAAGCACTTATAATACAAACTTGCCCGGCAACTGCTCCAAAAGTTCCTGCATCAAAGTATATTGAAAAAACCCTAAGTTTTCCAAAGAGTAAGTGTGTTTTAGCTGCACCCGAATTATATAGGTATTGACTCTCAGCCTCAGTCAAACCTAGCTGATGCTGCTTCGCAGCCCATATAAATCCGATTATAGATAATGCAAAGTAGAATACAATGAATTGTGTTAAGTCTCGTTTGGTTTTTAATAAGATAAAAACTAAAGGAATAAGTAGTAATTGAAAAAGGGCAATACCTCTCATGGCATATGCCCAAGCAATAACACTTTTAGCCTCTGGGTTTGCAAGCTGTAAAACTATATATGCCATCCAAATGAACATTAAAGCCACAACAATGTTTTTGGCTGGGGTCAAATTAATTTCTTTGAAGTGCTTTAAAAAAAGAACTATATAAGTCAAAATTAGAATAGTTTCAATAGCTAAGCCATATGGAAGGTCATACACAAATTTGGTGAAAGTCGGTATGAGAAAACTTATAAATAAAGATGAGTAAATCCCAAATTTTGGATTCTGGAATAGAATAAATAGGAATAAAGCAATCACGGGGGTGGCTAAAACAATGTAAAGGATTATAGATCCCTTTAGCAGGAATGACAAAAAAACTACTGTTACAAATAAGGCCGCTAAAAGGTATTTAAAAATGGGGCTAGCAAGTTTGACTGGTAGAGAAGCATCCTTCATAATTTTCCTAAATAATTGTTTTAAACAGGATCAATCTAAGTTGAAGAAATTTAAAAAGGCTTCTTTGTCGTATTCGTAATGAATATAACTAAGGAGTTTGTGGCTCCTATACAAAGATTTTCCGTTTAAAGTTAAGTCTTTTGTTATACCTTCTACTTCTGTAAATACATTGTGCTGTGAGGATATCTGAAAGTATATTTTGTCTTTATTCGCTGCATCAAACCTTATATGGATAACAAGCAGTTGGTCGGTTTTTGGCTTGATTACCATATTTTGCCTTAAATAATTAGCTATTTTTTTACTTTTAATATCCTCTATTGAACCGTAATCTCTTAGGGTGATTTTAGTGGTATGATCTGTATTAGCCTCATCGATTAGCTTTCTGAGTTCTTTCGCATCAAATACATAATAATAAGCCATTTGTGTAGAAGTCCACTTTTGTTCAGTTGCAGAATATTCGTAAAATCCTGATTCTGAAAGTTTAACTAAGGTGCAAAGGGTGTCTTGACCAAAGATGGTAGGGAATAGTAAAAGCTTGTAAATATTATCTAAGCCCAAAGAATTTTTTTCTCCTACATGAACTTGCTCATTTTGAGAAACTCCACGCAAAGGTATTACCATGTCCTCAGAAAGCCACTGACCGTCTAAGCTTATGCTCCAACCTATAATGTCTTCATCAATAACTTTTACGTTATCCTCCAGTATTTCGGGTAAGGGGCTGTTTAAGTGTATTTGAGCTAGTGCATTGGATGAGAGGAAAACAAGTAGAATTACAATTTTCATTGGAAATATATTAGTACTGTATAATTGACGAAAGCTTTAAGACACAAACTAACTAAATCTTATTGAAATAGTCTAACAGTAATTTTTTTTGTGTTACTCATATAATAAGCAACTTACAATTGACTTAAAGAGATGCTTTCCCATAAATAGGTCTTAATAGATACGCTAGGATAAGTCTGGAATAATGAATTTTTAATTGATACTAACTTGATTTTACAATCAATTGTATATTGCAAGTCAAACTGAATAGGATCACTGTCGATATTCTTTTCGGTTTTAGGGAATAGACGGACTCGAAAGAGGTGTCGTTCAAATGGTATTCATTTTTTTTTTGATAGCGATATCTATGACAATAGGGTTTGAGGCTCAGCGGATTTTTAGGGAAAATAAGCATGGAATGGATTTCGTGGCTTTAGAATTAATTAGGGCTTTGATAAGGCTAGACTCGGAGAATCAATATGTGGTGTTTACTAATAAAGGGTCTGATACTACTTGTCTTTCCGAAAGCAATAACCTGAAAATCGTGACATTTGGAGGGACTTTCATTGTCTGGGAGCAAATACTGTTACCGAGGTATGTCAAAAAATTTGCTTGCGATATTCTTCATTGCACCTCCAATACGGCTCCTCTTTTTTTGAATGTCCCTACAGTACTTACAATTCACGATATTATTTATTTAGAGAGCAACCCGCTTTTTGCTAATGGCTATACAGCATATCAACGCTTCGGAAATTATTATAGGCGGTTGGTAGTAAAAGCAAATTTGAATAAAGTAAGCAAAATTGTCACCGTTTCAAATCTGGAAAAAAAGCGTTTAATGGTTACACTAGGTCTTCCGAACGAAAAAGTAGATGTCGTCTATAATGGAGTGGCATCGCACTTTTTTGATAGAATAAGCGTGGAGACTGCTCAAAAGATATCCATGAGATATAAACTACCTAAAAAGTATTTTCTGTTTTTAGGTAATACAGATCCCAAGAAGAATACCCGTAATACTATTTTGGCCTTCGCAGGTTTTATTCAGCAGTCGGGGCAAGACGTTTATTTGGTAGTGGCTGATTTGGATGGTGAGCTTGTAAGAGAGATTTTAAGATCAGAAGGTCTTGAGCAATACTTCAGTCAATTTCATTTTACAGGGTATATTAATAATAGAGATTTACCTGTTATCATTCAAAATGCCGAATTATTTCTTTACCCCAGTAAAAGAGAGAGTTTTGGTATTCCAATTTTGGAAGCCATGGCAAGAGGGGTGCCAGTTATTACTTCGAATAAAGCTTCGATGCCGGAAGTTTCGGGTGATGCAGCATATCTGATTGATCCGTTAAGTATAAATAATATGACTCAAGGAATTTTGGAGCTCTCAGGAAATAGGGAGCTTAAAGAAAAGTTAGTCATTAAGGGGAGGGAGAGGGTATCTACATTTAAATGGGATAATTCAGCCTGTCAAATGTTAAGAATTTATAAGCAAATCTTAAAATGAACTTAAGTGTCGAGATAATTCTTTGGGTTCTCATATTATTAGTTTTTTACACTTATATCGGGTATGGGGTAGTGTTATATTTTATTATTCTCATAAAAAGAAAACTTGGTAAAAGAAGCGAGTATCTGGAATTCTATGAGCCTAAGGTTACATTGGTGATTCCATGCTTCAATGAGGAAGAATATATAACGGAAAAGGCCTTGGACTCCTTGTCTTTGGATTATCCTAAATCAAAGCTTACTATTTTATTCGTCACTGATGGGTCAACTGATAGATCTTTTGAGATTTTAAAAAAAATAGAGGGCATAGAGGTTATTCATGAGGAAAAAAGAGGAGGAAAGTCTGCTGCCGAGAATCGGGCAATGAAGTTTGTGAAAACTCCTGTTGTTATTTTCTGTGATGCCAATACAATGTTGAATAAGGCATGTATTCGAGAAATAGTAAAGCATTACAAGAATGAAGATGTAGGGGGTGTTGCAGGTGAAAAAAGAATTAGTAGGGAATCTCAATCCAATGTTAGCGGTGCCGGAGAAGGAATGTATTGGAGATATGAATCTTGGTTAAAGCGCCTGGATAGTGAATTATATTCTGTTGTGGGCGCTGCTGGGGAGCTTATATCCTTTAGGTCTCATTTGGTAGAGGATCTAGAGGAAGACACAATTCTAGATGATTTTGTCCAGTCATTAAGAGTTTGCGAGAAAGGATACAAGATTGTTTATGAGCCTAAGGCATATGCTGTTGAAACGGGTAGTGAGAATGTTACAGAAGAATTAAAGAGAAAAATCAGAATAGCAGCGGGCGGTTGGCAAGCAATTTTTAGATTAACATCATTGTTAAATCCTTTTAACAATGTGATATTAACATTTCAGTATATTTCTCATAGAGTTCTAAGGTGGTCTATAACGGCTTTCGCACTGCCAGTTATATTGGTGCTAAACATTATAGCTGTTATGGGAGCTGCTGGAGTGGTTTACTCTGTAATGTTGTTTGCACAGCTTTTGTTTTATTCTATGGCAATGGTAGGTTGGTTATTTGAAGCGAAAAAGGTTCGAGTAAAAGCTCTTTTTGTACCATACTACTTTACAATAATGAATTATGCCGTTTTTGCAGGTGCTTTAAGATGGGCTAATGGTTCGCAAAAGTCAATGTGGGAAAAATCTACACGTATGAAAAAAGCGAGAGGAACATAAAGTTTTGATTCCTTCGTTTGTTTAGAATTAATATTTTTTACTAATAAGGTTGGTAGTTGCTTCTAAAGTAAAGGACTTCCCAATAAGCAAAGTAAAGGTACTATATTTCCAATATTGGGAATGCTGGTTTAATGGGTTTATTGAGTTTATTTGTTTGATTTTAAGTGTTTTGTGTTGTTTTTTTTTTCGTGGCAAGAGTCTTGCTTTTTACCTTTTAACATATGCAGCGCTGTTTTATAATTCAAGCGTGTAATTCGTTAACCCATTAATTAACTTAAAAGTAAAAGCAAGATGAAAAAGAGATTATTGTGCATAGCTGCCCTTACAGTGGCACTTGCGTCCTGTAACAAGGATAGACCAACTTCCGAAGCAGTAGGGTTTGGGGGTGTAGATAACATTGAAGACCTAAAAGTCCCCTCTTCGTTCAATTGGTCCTCTAGCAATGAATTGATGACTGACATTAGTGTTGTTGGAATTGAAGGGATTGCCAAAGGTCAAGTTAGAATTGATATTTATGATAAAGATCCTTATGTAGGTGGTGAGATTTTATTTTCAAGTTTCACTAACAATCAAGGTGTGCTAGAGACACCGGTGAAATTAAATTCATCCCTTAAAGAGGTGGTGGTTGTTGCCAACACTTTGGGTATTGGGGGCAACAGGATAACTGCGAGTGTAACTGGTTCTACGTTAACAGCTCATTTCTCTGGAGTTCCACAGCCAAGAGTTTTTGATAAAAATTCAGTGGCATCTCATCCTGCCACTCCAGCCACGGCTTTTCCAAATAGCAATGTTTATTACTTGGGAGGTTTTAATGGAAATGGCGTTCCTTCTAATTTAGAAACGCCAGATGTGATTCCCCAAGCATATCTTGATGATTTAGCTCTTACTCTTCCAGAGAAAAATCATCTTCCTTGTGACAATGTACGTAAGCACATGCTAAATGACTTGTTTTGTAGTAGCGTTACTACTTCTAAGGATGACGCAGAGGTGTTTGTTACCTTCGTTACTGAAGGTGCGGGTTATTCTAATGCGCTGGCTTACTATTATTATCCTGCAGGAAATCCTCCAGCAAGTGAGGCGGCAATAGATTCTATATTCGTTATTTTTCCCAATGCAACTGAAACAGGAGTTAATTTGCATCCTGGAGATAAGGTGAAACTTGGAACTTTTGCGAAAAACACCACGATTGCTTGGGTAGTTTTGGGAAACACATGGAATCAATCGTTGCCAGGCGTGCAGTATGGTCATAAATCTACAAGCGTTTATAGTTTCTTTGGTGATGATAATTTAAATACAGATATGGGAGTTGAAGATGAAGCACCGGGTGTTTGTGCTGATCCTACTTTCAATAAACATATGTTGTCATTTACAGATAACATTAGTGGAAGTGATGTTCAATTATTTGCTTTTGAAGATATTGGGTATCCTTATGGGGATTATGATTTTAACGATTGTATATTTTATGCATCTGGAGATTTGATTCCAAGCTGTGCTCCTGAGCTAGGTCTACCAGCCGGTGCAGTTGTTGATAGTGATTCAGATGGTATTATTGATCAGTATGATGATGAGCCTAATAATTCCGATGTTGCCTGTCTAATTAATTTTGAAGGAACTTTGCTTTTTGAAGACTTGTGGCCATCTAAGGGAGACTATGATTTTAATGACAAAGTTGTTGGATATGATATCACTCATGCTATTCACGCAATGGGTTATGTTCATGAAGTTCGCGCAAATTATGAACTAAGAGCGGCAGGTGCAGGATATAACAATGGTTTTGGTATTAAGCTTTCTGATGATCTGGTTAAGTCGGATATCACCAGTATTACGGGAAGGTCGTCAACAGGTTCGCACTTGATGGACGGTGATCTTATAACAACTCCGGGTTCAGATTTGGTTATGTACAATTGGGATGCTGCAAACGATATAATAGTGCAGAACCTTAACGTTGGAAGTTTTTTCAACACCTTGGTAGGTGGAGGAAAAGGAGACTTTGTTGCTCAGAACATTCTTATTAGCCTTGCACCAGGAATGGTAGATCCTTGGGAGTTAGGGTTGCCCCCTTACAATACATTCATTTTTGCTAATCAACAGCAGGATGTAGAAATTCACTTAGCTAATATGGATAATTCAAGTCTTCATAATACCGCATTATTTGGAACTGGTGATGATGACTCTGATGGAATCACTAGATTTTATAAAACGATTCCAGCTACCAACTTGCCATGGGCTCTAGATATTCCATCAAACACGTTTGAGTGGCCTCTAGAAAAAGTAGATATTTTGACTGCGTATCCTGAGTTCTCACTATGGGCTTCTTCAGGTGGTGTTATGAATACCACATGGTATGATAACCCAGCAGCTGGACAAACATATATTCCTTAATTTCAGGGTATTAAGTTCTGAAAAGCCCCGTTATGTTGAACATAGCGGGGCTTTTAGCTTTATCTCTTTTCCTGAAATAAGTTGACTTAATAAGAAGAAGACAATTAAAGGGAAATTTGTGATAGGCGTAGTATCAGCTGTCAACAGGCCTTGCTTAAAAATTAGGCTTTAACATATATCTCTTATAGAAATCCTCAATTACTTGAACAGCTTCATCGGCCGTATCCACAATTGTAAAGAGATCAAGATCGGAAGCGCTAATATTGTTTTCTCGTGTAAGTAGGACTTCTTTTACCCAGCCAATAAGGCCTGACCAAAAGCTTGAGTCTACTAGGACTATAGGGAATCGACTGATCTTAAAGGTTTGAATAAGCGTAATGGCCTCAAATAGTTCATCCAAGGTGCCAAATCCACCGGGCATAACAATAAAGCCCTGAGAGTACTTAACAAACATTACTTTTCTAACAAAGAAATAATCAAAATTTAGATTTTTGTCTTGATCAATATATGGATTAGGTTCTTGCTCCATTGGGAGTTCAATATTTAAACCCACGGATGTTCCACCTCCACGCTGGGCGCCTTTATTTCCCGCTTCCATCATTCCCGGGCCACCGCCTGTAATTACGCCATATCCTTTTTGAGTAAGATTAAAAGCGATTTCTTGGGCAAGCTTATATTTGGGATGATCAGACTTTGTGCGGGCAGAACCAAATATGGATACGCAAGGCCCTATCTTGGCTAGTTTCTCGTAACCATTTACAAACTCAGACATTATTTTGAAAATGGCCCAACTGTCGTTAGATTTTATCTCGCTCCAGTTCTTTCCATCCAGTGGATTTTCGGTTGTGTTTTCTTCTGAGTTGTGCTTTTTTTCGCTCATAAACGTGTATTTGGATAACTGTCTAAACTAAGGTTTTGATTGACTCTTACACCGTGTTACGAGTGAACTTTATCAATTTCCATTTTTAGGAATTTTCCAGTATAACTGTTTTTACTTTTCAAAATTTGCTCAGGTGTACCTTCAAATACGATATTTCCTCCAGCTTCACCACCTTCAGGGCCCACATCAATAATATGGTCAGCTAATTTGATTACATCCATATTATGCTCAATAATCACTACCGAGTTCCCTTTATTAACTAACCTATCGATTACATCCATGAGTATACGAACGTCTTCAAAGTGCAACCCTGTAGTAGGTTCATCAAGGATATACATTGTCTTTCCAGTATCGCGCTTACTGAGTTCAGTGGCCAGTTTTACGCGCTGAGCTTCACCTCCAGAAAGCGTTGTGGATTGTTGTCCCAAAGTGATGTAACCAAGTCCTACATCTCGCAAAGTTTTCACTTTGTTAAAAATCTTGGGGATGCTTTGAAAGAATTCTACGGCATTATTGACACTCATATCAAGGACATCTGCAATAGATTTACCCTTGTAACGAATCTCTAATGTTTCTCTATTGAATCGTTTCCCTTGACAGGTTTCACAAGGTACATATACATCTGGAAGAAAGTTCATTTCGATTACTCTGATTCCAGCACCTTCACAAGTTTCACAGCGACCTCCTTTTACATTAAAGCTGAATCGGCCTGGTTTGTAAGCGCGAACCTTTGACTCAGGTAAATTGGCAAACAAATCCCGGATATAAGAAAGTACACCTGTATAGGTTGCTGGATTTGATCTGGGAGTTCTACCAATTGGCGACTGATCAATGTCTATTACCTTATCAATTTTATCAAGACCGGTTATGCTTTTATGTTCAAGCGGCTTTTTTACAGAATTATAAAAGTGCGCACTTAAGGTAGGGTAAAGGGTTTCATTGATCAGTGTTGATTTCCCGCTACCAGATACACCAGTCACCACCACAAGCTTTCCTAATGGCACCTTAACAGAAACATTTTTTAAGTTATTTCCTTTGGCTCCTTTAAGAGTAATGAATTCACCATTTCCTTCTCTTCGGGTTTCAGGGATGGCGATTTCTTTTTCTCCGTTCATATATTGAGCCGTAAGACTATGGCTGTTCAGAATATCTTGAAGCGTGCCTGCAGCTACTACATTTCCACCTCTGCGGCCGGCATGTGGGCCAATATCCAATATGTAGTCGGCTTGCTCTATCATGTCTCGGTCATGCTCCACCACAATTACAGAGTTTCCTACATCACGAAGTTCCATTAAGGATTCAATCAACTTGTGATTGTCTCTTTGATGAAGGCCAATACTGGGTTCATCAAGAATATAAAGCACATTTACAAGCTGTGAGCCTATTTGAGTAGCCAGTCTTATACGTTGAGCTTCACCACCAGAAAGGGATTTTGCTGGACGATTTAAGCTCAAATAATTTAATCCAACATTAAGCAGAAACGAAACCCTGGTTCTTAGTTCCTTTAAAATTTCGGTAGCAATTTGCTTTTGATTTTCACTAAGCTCAGGCTCAATGTTTTCAAGCCAATTTTGTAGGGAGCCTAAGCTCATACCCGCTAAATCAGAGATGTTTTTGTCTCCAATTTTAAAATGTCGGGATTCAATTTTAAGTCGTTCACCATGACATTGGTCACATGGCACTTTATTCATAAACCCTTCAGCCCAGCGTTTTATGGATTTGCTTTTAGCCTCTTCGTTTTGATTTAAAATAAAGTTGATAATCCCTTCGAAATTGATGCTATACTTTCGGGTTATACCCAAATTTTTGTTCTCTACTTCAAAAGCTTCGTCCGATCCATGGAGTATAACATCCATTCCCTTTTTGGGAATGTCCTTTATTGGAGTTGTGATGTCAAAACCATACTTATCTCCAATAATTTCTAATTGATTGAAAATCCAAGTCTTTTTATAATCGCCAAGTGGAGTAAGTCCTCCTTTCCGAATACTTTTTGTTGGGTCTGGAATAACTTTGTCCATGTCAATTTCTGACACTTCCCCTAGGCCATTGCATTTTGGACAAGCTCCTTTTGGAGAATTGAAAGAAAAGGTATTAGGCTCTGGCTCTGGGTAAGAAATACCCGTAGAAGGACACATCAGATTGCGGCTAAAAAAGCGTGGCTTTTCTTGTCCATGCTCCACCACCATTATTATTCCATGACCTTGCTGCATTGCAACAGTTATCGACTCGCGAAGTCTCTTATCATTCGAGTCATTTTCTACCTTCAATCGATCAACCACTACTTCAATGTCGTGTGTTTTGTATCGATCCAAGCGCATGCCCTTGGTTACGTCCACGATTTCACCATCAATGCGGGCTTTTACAAAACCTTGTTTTAGAATACTGTCAAATAGCTCACGGTAGTGCCCTTTACGGGAACGTACTAATGGGGCTAAAATATTTATCCGTTTACCAGCAAATTGCTCAATGATAAGCTCACGGATTTTGTCATCAGTATAGCTCACCATTTTCTCCCCAGTATTATAGCTATAAGCTACTGACCCACGAGCGTAAAGAAGACGGAGGAAATCATAAATCTCAGTAACAGTGCCTACAGTGGAGCGCGGGTTTTTACTGGTAGTTTTTTGCTCAATGGAAATCACTGGGCTCAAGCCATTGATTTTGTCCACATCGGGACGCTCCAGGCTTCCCAAAAATTGACGTGCGTAGGCGGAAAAAGTTTCAATATACCTTCTCTGTCCTTCGGCATAAATGGTGTCAAAGGCAAGAGATGATTTACCACTTCCACTTAACCCTGTAATTACCACTAGCTCGTTGCGCGGTATAACAACATCAATGTTTTTAAGATTGTGAACGCGAGCTCCGTAAACTTCAATTTGGTCTTTTTCGCTCACTGGGTGGTTTTGTGTCATGGAGAGTAAAAATTCAGGGTGCAAATTTACCAATTTAGCCACAGCTAATCAGTGATATGCATAGATGAATTTGATGACTTGTTGTGAAGCCATCTAAGCTCTATAAAACTGGAAAGCCAAATGCTTTTTACAAAGAGTCTGTTACTGCTCCAGTGGTATCTGAAATAGGAGGGACAGAGGAAGAGTCAAGATCAATGCTTGGGTCCATAGGCTCACTATCTACCAAGGAGAAATGCCCTTCTTTAGGAATTTGAATTTCGTACACTTTTCCGGATTTGTTAGGAAGATAGTCGTATCGCAACCATGGATTATGATATTTCAAAATACGATAGTTAATACCCAGTTTGTGGGAAAACTTCCCAAAGTTACTTACTGAGCTATCTACCTTTACCACATAAGTTGGTATCGGTTGGTAAAGATCTTTCTCACGGAAGTGGAAACCATATTTCTCAGGATTGCTCATTATTTCTTTAGCCGCAAGAATCCGAAATATATATCTGGCTGTTTCACTATTAAGTGTTAAGCCGTAATATCCTTTAGCTTCTTGTCTTTCCAATTGCTTTTTTACACCATTGATACCCATGTTATATGATGCAGCTGCCAGTGTCCAGGTTCCTAATTCCTTTTTGGCTTCTTTTAAATATTTACAAGCTACTTCAGTAGATTTTACTACATCATATCGTTCATCTACTTCCTTATTTATTTCCAGGCCAAAGTCTTTTCCTGTGCCCTCCATTATTTGCCAAAACCCTGTGGCACCAACTGGCGAGACTACATTGGTGAGTCCGCTTTCAATTAAGGATAAATACTTAAAGTCGTCTGGTACACCATTCTTTTTTAAGATGGGTTCAATTATTTCGAAATAGCGATTAGAGCGCTTATAAAAAAGCATGGTTTGACTTTGCCAATAGGTGTTTACCAGCATTTCTCTGTCAAATCGCTCATAGATTTCGGGATCTTCAAAAGGGATTTCTTCTCCAGCAAAGGTGATGTCTTCAGGTAGGCTTAAAGCATATATGCCGTATTTTTCATTAAAAACCATCCTGAAATTATCATCAGTCATTCCATCATAGGTGTAGTAAGTAAGAAAACTTGCTCCACTTATAAGTGTGATGATTAAAGCTGCTTTGCGGAAATAGGTGTTCATATAAACTGAAACTGAGATTTTAATTTGTCAAATGCAGGTGCTTCCTGATCTTTTTCTGAAACCAATGGAGAGTCAATGTTCCAGTTGATGTTGAGTTGAGGATCATTCCACAATACTGCACCTTCGCTTTCTTTATTGTAAAGCGCTGTGCATTTGTATGCAAAAATCGTGTCATCTTTTAAAGTTAAGAACCCATGAGCAAAACCCGGAGGAACCCAAAACATCTTTTTGTTTTCGCCCGTAAGTTCTACTTTGTGATGCTGGCCATAAGTAGGAGAGCCAACTCTAATGTCAAGAGCTACATCTAACACTGCTCCAGCTATTACTCTGACTAATTTGCCCTGTGCATGAGGTGGGTTTTGGAAATGCAATCCGCGAAGAACTCCTTTTGATGAAAGGGATTGATTGTCTTGCACAAACTCTACTGTGATACCTGCTTTATGGAAAGCATCTTTATTATATGATTCATAAAAATAGCCACGATCATCACCAAAAATGGTGGGCTCAATTTCCAATAATCCTGGAATAGGGGTTTCAATAATCTTCATAGCGCGAATGTACATATCCACTGTTGAAAACAAGAATGTTAACATCACTAAACTTTTTTCACAACTTGCTTTTTATCACTTTTGCGAGGTATTATATAATTTACAATGAAAGTAAACTTTATCTCTCTGGCATTTGCTCTAGTGGTTTTAGCAACATGTTCTTCTTTTATCAATAAAGATGAATACCAAAAACCCAAAAACATAATAATAATGATTGGTGACGGAATGGGCCTAAGCCAGATGTCGGCAGCATATTATTATGGAGATAAGGAGCCAAATTTTTCGCGCTTTCCAATTGTGGGTCTAAGTCGTACCTCTTCCAGTTCAGATAAGATAACAGATTCGGCAGCAGGAGCCACTGCAATATCAGCAGGGAAAAAAACCTACAATGGAGCTATTGGACTTGATGAGGATAAAAAGTGCGTGGAAACTTTGTTAGAGTATTTCTCTAAGGAAGGAAAAAGCACAGGTTTGGTGGCTACATCATCGATTACTCACGCCACTCCGGCCTCATTTTTCGCACATGAGAAATCAAGGAATAGTGCTTCTAGTATTGCTAAACAAATGTTGGAATCACCAGTGGATTTCTTTGCAGGTGGAGGACTTAAATATTTTCAAAAAGGGAGCTTAATTCAGGATTTGGAAGAAAAAGGTTTTACCATCAATACTACCGAATTGGATAAAAAAGCTCCAAAAATTGAAGGAGGAAGATTGGGATATATTTTGGCTGATGATGGAATGCCAAAAATGATAGAAGGGCGTGGGGAGTATTTGAAAAATGCCAGCGAGTTAGCTATTGATTTTTTGAAGGATGATGAAGATGGCTTCTTCATGATGATTGAAGGATCGCAGATTGATTGGGGTGGCCATGCCAATAATTCTAAATATGTAATTTCAGAAGTGCTTGATTTTGATCAGACGGTGGGAGCCGTTTTAGACTTTGCTCGTAAGGATGGGAAAACTTTGGTGATAGTTACTGCAGATCATGAAACCGGAGGTTTTACGCTTGCTGCTGAAGAAAAGAAAGTTCCTTTTCAAGGAACAAAGCGTGACTATAACTCTATTGCTCCAAGGTTTTCTACAGGAGGGCATAGCGCAGCAATGGTACCTGTTTTAGCTTATGGGCCAGGAGCGGAAAAGTTTGCGGGTATTTATGAAAACACCGAGATACACGCTAAAATTTTAGAATTGGTAAAATAGATTTGAAATCTATTATAAAGCATAAAAAAGCCGGAATACAGAGATGCATTCCGGCTTTGTATTTTATTAAGTAACTTTTTAGTTAGCTACATCACTCATAAACTTAATGCGCATGAGGCGAAGCTCATCTTCGTCATAATCTCCATCAAATTCTTCGTGGGCATCTTTTAGATCATCACTATCCGACTCAAGGAAGTATTCTGTAATCTCCTCAATTTGCTCTTCATCCAGCAGGCTCTCAATGTAATAGTCGATATTTACTTTGGTGCCACTGTTTACTATGTTTTCAATTTCACAAACAAGATCTTCCATGGTGATACCTTTAGAAGCAGCAATGTCTTCTAAGGGTAACTTTCTGTCAGTACTCTGGATGATATAAACCTTGAGCCCGGACTTGTTTACAACTGATTTTACAACAAAGTCATCTGGTTTGTCAATGTTATTATCTTCAACATACTTTTGAATAAGAGCTACGAACGGCTTTCCAAATTTTTTGGCTTTTCCTTCACCTACACCGCTAATGTTCTTAAGTTCATCTAAGGTGGTAGGATAGTTCATTGCCATCTCATTCAATGAAGGCTCCTGGAATACTGCATAAGGCGGTACCTCTTTTTCCTTAGCCACTTTACGTGTAAGGTCCTTAAGCATTCCATAAAGAGTTTCGTCAAAAGCAGCACCACCGGCTTTCCCAGCTGTGATTATATCATCATCACCTTCTGTAGATTCATAGTTATGATCTTCAGACATCATAAAGCTTTTAGGATTTTTGATAAAATCCTTTCCAGCTTCGGTGAGATTTAAAACTCCATATTTTTCGATATCCTTTTTAAGCAGACCTGTTACCACCGCTTGGCGAATAACGCTCATCCAGTATTTATCATCATGATCTGCACCTTTCATAAACTGATCAAGCTGATCTGATTTATGTTGCTTCACCATGGTGGTTTTATTCCCAATAAGGATATTTACTATGGGTAATGCCTTAAATCTTTCATTGGTGGCAGCTATAGTTTCAAGTACCAATTTGATATCATCCTTGGCTTCAAACTGTTTTTTAGGATGCTGACTGTTGTCATCATTCTTGGCACCAGGACCGTTTTCTTCGTCAAATTCTTCACCAAAATAATGAAGGATAAACTTTCTTCTATTCATTGAAGTTTCTGCGAAAGCCACTACTTCCTGCAACAGCTGCATTCCCACTTCTTGCTCAGAAACTGGTTTTCCGTGAAGGAATTTTTCAAGCTTTTCAATGTCTTTATAAGCGTAAAAGGCAATACAAATACCTTCGCCTCCATCACGTCCTGCACGCCCTGTTTCCTGATAATAGCTTTCAAGGCTTTTCGGCATATCATAGTGCATTACAAAACGCACATCTGGTTTGTCGATACCCATTCCAAATGCAATGGTAGCTACAATCACATCTGCCTCTTCCATAAGGAAAGCATCCTGATGACGAACTCTGGACTTAGCATCCAGACCTGCATGATAGGGGAGTGCATTGATGCCATTAACTTGAAGGGTTTCTGCAAGCTCCTCCACTTTCTTGCGGCTCAAACAGTAAATAATACCGCTCTTACCCATGTGACCTTTTATAAATTTAATGATGTCACGGTCTACATGTTCAGTTTTTGGACGTACTTCATAATAAAGGTTAGGACGGTTAAACGAGGCTTTAAAAACCTGCGCATCATCCATTCCTAAATTCTTTTGAATATCGCCTTGTACCTTGGGGGTAGCAGTTGCGGTAAGTGCTATCACTGGCTTACGGCCAATGGCGGTAATAATATTTTTAAGATTCCTGTATTCAGGACGGAAATCATGTCCCCATTCTGATATACAGTGTGCTTCATCAATAGCATAGAAAGAAATATCACAACCTTGAAGAAACTCAATGTTCTCTTCTTTGGTCAATGATTCCGGAGCTACGTAAAGCAATTTGGTAATTCCGTTTCGAATATCCTCCTTTACTTGCTCAGTTTGCCCTTTGGTAAGGGATGAGTTTAGCACGTGTGCTACACCATGTTCTTCGGAGAATCCACGAATGCTATCAACCTGATTTTTCATCAAAGCAATTAGTGGAGAAACTACAATGGCGGTTCCTGATTGCATCAGGGCCGGAAGTTGGTAGCACATGGATTTTCCGCCCCCGGTGGGCATAATCACAAAAGTGTCATTTCCGGCAATTACATTATTTATTACTGCTTCCTGGTTGCCCTTAAATTGATCAAAGCCAAAATACTTTTTCAATTCATCGTGGACTGTGGCTATCTTCATGTTCAAATTTTCCAATTTTTCTACTCTCTCGCTCTAAGATAGATAAACGTAGAACTTTATAAAAATTCTTTTTTTAAATACGCAAAAACCGAAGGCTGAAGTTCAGCCTAGATTAATTCGATTAATAGGTGGGGGTTAATTGAAGAGAGGCAAATTTCGTTAATATGTTTTTAACGGTAAAGAGAAAACGTTTAAATTTTAGTTTATTGTATAGTTTGTAAATGTTTGATTGATAGGGTGTATATTGGTTAGTTAGCATACTTTTCCTACAAATAACGATGAGTGACAAAACTGAAGTGAGGAGGGGTTGAGAACTTACGATGAAGTTCTGCTAAATGTTTAAGACATTTGCCGCGTTTTATTCTAAGATAAAAGAATGGCCAAAGGAAATACTGGCGAAATGTCGTTTTTGCAGCACCTAGAAATCTTAAGGTGGCATTTAGTGCGCTCCACTGTAGCTATTTTAATTGGTGCTACCCTCGCGTTTTTAAACAAGCATATTTTATTTGATATAATAATATTTGGCCCGAAGCAGCCCGATTTTGTTACATATCGCATGTTTTGTGAGTTTACTGCTTGGCTTACTGGGGTAGGTCTGATGTGCCTTACCGAAATGCCATTTGAAATATTAAATACCAAAATGGCAGGGCAGTTTAGCACTCATATTTGGGTATCTCTAATTGCGGGGTTTATTCTTGCGTTTCCTTACGTAATATGGGAAGTGTGGCGATTTATTAAACCGGGTCTTCATGACACGGAAAAAAAATACTCAAGAGGAGTTTTGTTTTTTGCATCCTTCCTTTTTATGCTAGGAGTACTTTTCGGATACTTTCTTATTTCCCCATTATCCATCCAGTTTTTGGGAACATACACCGTAAGTGCAGATGTTACCAATTTCATTGATTTAAACTCCTTTATAAGCACTGTAAGCACGGTAACTTTAGCTTCAGGTCTTATTTTTGAGCTGCCAATTATTGTGTATTTCTTGGCTAAATTAGGTTTGCTCACCCCAGAGTGGATGCGTACTTACCGCAAGCACGCTTTTGTGGTAATATTGATTTTATCCGCCATCATCACTCCACCCGATATTTCAAGTCAAGTATTGGTATGTTTGCCAATAGTTGGGCTTTATGAAATCAGTATTAAGATTTGTGCCCGAGTGGTGAAGAATCAGAAAAAAGCCCTGAAAACAACTTAGGTACATAAGTTGATAATAGCCCGCGACAGATGTCCATTTTGAAATTTCAAATTTGAAAAATGAAGTTAAGAGCCGAAAATATAATTAAGAGATACGGTAGTAGAACTGTTGTAAAGGGCGTTAGCTTTGAGGTGAATCGTGGTGAGATTGTAGGGCTTCTTGGTCCCAATGGAGCGGGGAAAACCACTTCTTTTTACATGGTGGTTGGGCTTATTAAGCCAAATGAAGGCAAGGTTTATTTGGATAATGAAGACATTACCAAGGACCCAATGTACAGGCGTTCCCAAAAGGGGATTGGTTATTTGGCTCAGGAAGCATCTGTTTTTAGAAAGCTAAGTGTAGAGGATAACATCATGGGCGTGCTTCAAATGACAAAGCTTTCAAAAGCTGAGCAAAAGGATAAGCTTGAAGAGTTGTTAAACGAATTTAGCTTACAGCATATTCGAAAATCCCGTGGCGATTTACTTTCGGGGGGTGAGCGTAGGAGAACAGAAATTGCCCGTGCTTTGGCTGTTGACCCCATGTTTATTCTTTTGGACGAACCCTTTGCTGGCGTTGACCCTATCGCGGTAGAAGATATTCAGCAGATTGTGGCTTCATTGAAAAATAAGAACATTGGAATCCTGATTACTGACCACAACGTGCAAGAGACTCTTGCGATTACTGATAGAACTTATCTTATGTTTGAAGGTAATATTCTAAAATCGGGTTCGGCTGAAGAGCTGGCTGAAGACGAGCAGGTGCGAAAGGTTTATCTAGGTCAAAACTTTGAACTTAGAAAGAAACGCGTGATAGATAATGGAGGAAGACCTGAATAGTTTAGTCGGTAGTAAGGAGTAGGGAGTAGCGAATAGGGAGTGAGGAGCAATATGACTAGTAATTCCGAAACTAATGTGCTGCTCTTTTTAATCTATCGTTGATAGCAGGTCCCAATCCTATATTGGGCATTAATTCTGCTAGAATAACATCAATATTTTCTTTATCTAATTCTCGAAGAACTTTGAAGAGATTGGCGGCTGCCAGTTTCAAATCTCCTGATGGAGAAAGTACTTTTTGATTCTCTATGGGAATACCTTCGAAAGTTTTACTCAAAGAAATAATGGCTGTGCTTTTCCCTGAATGAGTTTTTAACAATTCCTCTATATTTCCAATCATCAATTTTTTTCCGGGAGAATAGTGAGAGCTGAGCATTCCTGGTGCTTGCGGGTTGCTGCTAGAGTGAGTACTGACCTCAATTTTTCCAGTAACTTCCTCAATTTCTTCCAAAGCTAGGCCTCCAAGTCTAAGGATTTTTGGAGTGCCAGTGCTTAAATCAATAATAGTGGATTCTATACCAACCGAACAAGGACCACCATCTAAAATGTAAGGTATTCTTTTACCCAACTGATTTTCTACATGCTGAGCTGTAGTAGGGCTTACATAGCCAAACGGATTTGCACTGGGAGCGGCCAAAGGTAGTCCTGACTCAAAAAGTAATTCCCGCGTAAGCGGATGATTTGGGAATCGAATTCCAACGGTGTCATTTCCTGAGGTCACCAAATCGGGAATGATTTCCTTCTTCTTTAAAATATAAGTAATAGGCCCAGGGCTGAAAGTTTCATATAGACGATAAAATACATCGGGGATATTTTGACACAATTCATTTAGCTGTGATTTACCATACAAATGAACAATGAGCGGGTCAAAATGGGGACGTCCTTTTGCCTCAAATATAGATGCAACCGCTTCCGTGTTGAGCGCATTGGCAGCCAGGCCGTATACGGTTTCTGTTGGAATAGCAACTAATTCTCCTTTTTCTAAAAGAGCTTGTGCTTCACTAATGTTAGTGCTGATTTTGGCCATAGCCGGCAAAGGTAAGCGGTAAATTGGTTAGAATATTAAAAACACGACCACTAGTGAGACTAAAAAGAAAGCAAAAAATGCAGGTATTGCTATAAGGTTTAATAAGCAAAACTTCAGGATCGTTTTGCCTAGCCCTTGCTGGTAAAAGCGTTTCATTGAAAGGAATAGGTAAAGCAAAAAGACTATTGACGCAATAAGTGAAAACATACTGTTTTCGCCTAAAGCGCCACTGATGCTTAAAAGCAGAAAAAAAGCGGATTGACTATAAAAGGCAAAGAAGAGATGGTCCGTGTAGTAAACGTTTTTTCTTATGTAGAGCAGCTTCAAAATCAATGCAATTATTGGAAGGAAGAAGAATAAAACCCAGAATATTTTGGCCCTGAAGTACTTGTTGTATTCTTCTAGTTCAAAATGGGATAGCTTGTCAGCTTGATGATAAAGGAAACGATTTATAAACGTGTTGTCCATTTGTAAATCATTTAAAGCAGTGGCAGTTTCAACGTCAGAGTGGTCTTTGCTGTACTCTGTCATATCCTCCAGTTTTAATAAAATATTGTCTTCGGAAGAGCTGTCAATGGCTAGGCTTAAAGGAATGCCGGGGATAGCATCTAATTCACTAGTAACTGCAGAATCACGTTCTGTTTTTGATAATTGTTCATTCGTTTCAATGTCCTTAATTCTTTCTTGTGATTTGTCGCTTTGAACCTGACTGATGAAAAGGAATAGTAATGAGGACAAGAAATAAATCCGCAAGGGATTCATATGCCTTGTACGCTGGCCTTCCTTAAACTCCAATGGAACTTGGCCAGGTTTAGTGACTAACGTTTTAAGGGTGGTAAAAAACTTGCCGTCAAATGCTAAAAAGTGACTTAAGGTTTCGGTGATAAAATGCCAAAAAGTAAGTTTTCGCGAGTCATTTTTTTGCCCACAATTGGGGCAAAAATTTTCCCCTTGAAGCGATGTGTGGCAATTTGGGCAGATCTCAGTTTTTACTACTTTTTTACTCATTGTGAATTGAGATGGCTTTGGTCAGCTTGAGGGAATTTGCAAAATTGTAAACCCCATTATTATCATGTGTTGAAACTTAGTAAAGATCTTCAGAGGTGAGTTCTGCAAAGCCAACTAATCGGTCATATCGCTGCCCAACTTCCCGATGATACACGAGTATTTGATAAGTGTTTTCAGTTTCCCAATGAGTTCCTTCTACTTCTGACAAGTCAGCCTTGCTTTGAGATTTATCTAATGTAGCATACATGAAGTTGTAGTACCCTTGTTTAAGTGGTATTCTTGCTTTGTAAGCATTTCGGGTATAGTCGTATTTCATTTTGAACTCTCGAAGTAACTTCCAGTCACTTAGTTTTCCAAAAACGTAAACATCCCCACTTTCAAATGGAGCAGGGGCTTCGAGCATAAAATCTACATACACATAGTCCGCTTCGGTGGTTGAAGAGGTTGCGTCCAGCCGTCTCACAACAAATTGCCCATTAATGTCTGGCCATACTGCATAGCGCTCTATTGTTCGTGGTTTATCGGTAGTTAAGAAGGCGGTAAAAACGCTGTCTTGCTGAACTCTGCTTACGTTTTGCGAAAGCGATCGAAGATTTTTCAAATCAAAAAAGCGGTATTCGCTGTTTCCATCAAAAGTGTTTTCTCTATCGTAGTTGTAAAGAAACTTTTGATTTTGAATAAACTGAGGTTTTAGATTAGTGATAGCATTGTCCCAACGTTGGTTTTGCATCAAATGTACCTTAAGGTCTTCAAAAGGATTTGGAATAGGGTAGGTGCCATGGCTTACAAAAAAGTCAATCTCCTGACGCTGATTCATATACTCTACCATAGTAGCTCGCTTTACAATTCCGCCCGCTTGCACTTTGTCTTCATAAATCATAAATCTGCGTGTGAGCACTAGATCTTTTCGGTCATCATTAGCATAAACAATCAGCACGTAGTTACCCGATTTTTTGAAGCTCATCTGCTCATTGGGAATGGTAAGAGCATAATTTGTATAGCTAAAAAAGGTATTTAGCGAGTACTCATAATTTTGAATATATGCATCTTGACGGTTGCCTAAATACTCCTGTGGCATAAGTCCTGAAGGCGTCCAATCGGCATTACAGTGTACAAATGTATAACTGAGATTCATGTAGTCCGCATATAAATCATCAAAGGTGAGAACTAGCTGTTCACTACCTCCAAATTTTATAATAGGCATGCCCATCTCGTTTGTAATTGGGTGAAATCGGGGTGTGCGAATTCCAGCTTTATAAATATGGTCTTCATATTTCAGTTCACCTTGCTGATAATACTCGTCAATAACATACTGGGCACTAAGTGTATTAAAGGATACAAAAAGGATTGCAAGCAGTGGGAGGTGGGCTAGATTTCTCAATGGCATGTTTTATTCAATAATATCTAAAATTAGGACTTTGCTAAAAGCGATAAATAAGTAACTTTGCGCGCTGTTTAGAATAGCTCTAAATACACTTGTAATAACGCTTAAGCAAAGGTACTTTTTACTTTTGCAGCCAAATTAAGTTAGAATTTTTTGATTCTACGATAATGTCAGAAACAATTAAGATCAAGCGTGGAGTAGATATTAAACTGCAAGGTACAGCCGAGCAGATCTATGCCAACGCAGAAATGCCCAAAACATTTGCTATTAAGCCAACTGATTTTTTGGGTGCCAGGCTAAAATTAGCTGTCAAAGAGGGTGACGAAGTTAAAGCTGGTTCGCCTATCCTGTTTAATAAGGATAGAGAAGCGGTGAAGTTTTGTTCTCCTGTAAGCGGTGAAATTGCAGAGATAGTAAGAGGTGAAAAGCGTAAACTTTTAGAGATACGCATTCTTGCTGACAAGGAAGTGAAGTATGAAAACTTTGGCGCTGCCGATCCAAAATCATTGGATGCAAAAGCGGTAAAGGAAAAAATGCTTGCTTCAGGATGTTGGCCTTTTATTACGCAACGCCCCTACAATGTGGTAGCTAATCCTGAGCGTAGTCCAAAAGCCATTTTTATTTCTTGCTTCAATAGCGATCCTATATCTGTAGATGTGGATTTTGCTGTTCACGGTATGGAAAAAGAATTCCAAGCTGGAATTGATGCGCTTTCTAAACTTACCGAAGGAAAAATTCACTTAGGCTTGCAAGGCGGTTCTAATCCAAGCAGTGTGTTTGCAAACTGCACAGGGGTAGAAAAGCACAGCTTTAAAGGACCACACCCTGCAGGTAATGTAGGTGTGCAAATCCATAAAATTGACCCTATCAATAAGGGTGAAGTTGTGTGGACGGTAAATCCTGAAAACGTAATTATTATTGGTCGTCTTTTCCTTGAAGGGAAATTTGATGCCTCGATAAATATTGCTGTTGCTGGTGCTGAGGTAGAAAAGCCAAGATATCACAAAACCATTATTGGTGCCAATATTCAAGGTTTGGTAGAAGGTAATGTGAGTCAAAATAATAATAGGTATATCAGCGGTGGTGTATATACTGGTACCAAAATCAAGTCTGATGGGTACTTAGGATTTTATGATCGTCAGGTTTCTGTTTTACCAGAAGGTGATCAGGCTGAATTCTTTGGATGGATAGCTCCAGGCCTTGATAAATTCAGTATGTCTCGTACCATGTTCTCATGGATGATGCCTAACAAGAAATATAACCTGGATACAGGAATGCACGGTGAAGAGCGTGCGTTCGTTGTAACCGGTGAGTATGAAAAAGTATTTCCTTTTGACATATACCCAGTACAACTTCTAAAGTCTATCATGGTGAGCGATATCGAAGCCATGGAAAACCTAGGGATTTATGAGGTAGTAGAAGAGGATATGGCGCTTTGTGAAGTAGTATGTACTTCTAAGATTCCGGTACAGCAAGTACTTCGCGAAGGTCTTGATCTTATGTTGAAAGAACTAGGCGATTAATTCATAGAATTGAAAATTTGAGATGAAGATTTTTAAGAATTTACTCGATAGCGTAAAACCTCACTTTGAAGAAGGAGGAAAGCTTGAAAAATTATACCCGGTGTACGATGGTTTTGCGACCTTCTTATTTGTACCCGGACACGCTACCCACAGTGGAGCGCACGTTCGTGATGGGATTGACCTAAAGCGCACCATGATTACCGTAGTATTGGCACTTGTGCCAGCATTGCTTTTTGGTATGTGGAATGTAGGTTACTTCCACTACAATGCTTTGGGAATGACTGATGTTACTTTTTGGGATCAGTTTCTTTTTGGAGCCATCAAAGTTCTACCAATGGTTATCGTGTCTTACGCGGTAGGATTGGGAATTGAATTTGCTTTTTGTGTAATTAAGAAGCACCAGATCAACGAGGGTTTCCTTGTTTCAGGTATGCTTATTCCTCTTATCATGCCGGTGGATATTCCACTATGGATGGTAGCTGTTTCTACAATTTTTGCTGTAGTAATTGGTAAAGAAGTATTTGGAGGTACTGGGATGAATATCCTAAACCCTGCACTTACTGCACGTGCTTTTGCATTCTTTGCTTATCCTTCTTATATGTCTGGAGACAAAGTGTGGATCAACACTTCAGTAGACGCAGGACAAGCTGTAGTAGATGGCCACTCAGGAGCTACTGCTCTTGGTGAACTAGCTGTTACAGGTACTACTCAATACTCTCCAATGGAAATGTTTATTGGAAATATCCCAGGGTCAATTGGTGAAACTTCTGTAATCGCCATTTTGATTGGAGCAGCTATTCTTCTTTATACCGGTATTGGTAGCTGGAGAATTATGCTTTCGGGCCTTATTGGTGCCATTGTAATGGGATTGATCTTTAATGCAGTTGCACCTTATGCAATTTCACCTGAGCAACAAGAATTTATGGCTGTTCCATTTTGGCAACACCTTATGATGGGAGGCTTTGCCTTCGGTTTGGTATTTATGGCTACAGATCCTGTATCTGCTGCGCAAACTACTCGTGGAAAGTGGATTTACGGTTTCCTTGTAGGTATTTTGTGTATCATGATTCGTGTGTTCAACCCTGCATACCCAGAGGGTGTGATGATGGCTATTTTGTTTATGAACGTAATGGCGCCATTAGTTGATCATTATGTGATTCAGGCTAACATCAAGAAGCGTAAGAAAAGAATTCAAGTAAAAACTGCTTAAGAAATGGATGTAAATAAAAACAGTTACACGTTTATGTTTGCCGGTGTGATGGTAGTGGTGGTAGCAGCTTTGCTATCGTTTGCTGCAACTTCACTTAAGCCTATGCAAGACAAGAACGTGGCCCAAGAGAAAAAACAGAACATTCTGAATTCTATCGGCATTGAAGTGAGCCGTGAGCAAGCTGAAGAAGATTACAGCAAGTACATTAAGAAGGAACTTGTAATCAACAATGGAGAAATAAAAGAAGGTGTTAAAGCTTTTGACGTAGAACTTTCTAAAGAAATAAAGAAAACTCCGGCTGATAGAGACGCACCTTTATATATTGCAGACAAGGATGGTGAAACTTACTACATCATTCCACTTAGAGGTAAAGGTCTTTGGGGTCCTATCTGGGGATATATTTCCCTTAAGGGAGATGTGAACACTGTGAGCGGAGCAATTTTTGACCACAAGTCAGAAACTCCTGGACTAGGTGCCGAAATCGCAACACCAATCTTTATGGATCAGTTTCTTGACAAAAAAATACTTGACAGCAAGGGTGACTTTGCCAGCATTCAGGTAATGAAAGGAAATGCATCTGGAGATTATGAAGTAGATGGAATTAGTGGTGGTACTATTACTTCGGTAGGAGTACAGGATATGCTTGAAGATTGTATTCAGGCATATGTGCCATTCCTTAAAAAGTATGCAGCGGGTAATGCTACCGCGTCTGCTGCTCAGGCTGAAAATATGAACGTAGCAACCATAGAAGAATAATAGATATGGCTGAAGTAACTGAAGCTTTAGAAAAGCAAAAGAAACAGAGCGAACCTCTGTTTGGCAAAAAGAATCGCAAGCTAATTAGCGATCCTTTGAACGACAGCAACCCTATTACCGTTCAGGTTTTGGGTATCTGTTCTGCACTTGCAATTACTGTTAAACTTTACCCAGCATTGGTAATGTCTATTTCGGTATTGTTTGTACTAGCAGTGGGTAACGTTATTATCTCATTGATGAGAAATATTATCCCAAACCGTATCCGTATCATCGTTCAATTGGTGGTAGTAGCGGCTTTGGTAATCTTGGTAGACCAGGTGCTTAAGGCCTTTGCTTATGACGTAAGCAAGGAACTTTCTGTATTCGTAGGTTTGATTATTACCAACTGTATTATCATGGGACGTTTTGAGGCGTTTGCTTTGGCAAATGGCCCATGGAAATCTTTCCTTGATGGACTTGGTAACGCATTTGGATACGCTTGGATTTTGTTAGCCGTGGCATTCTTCCGTGAACTTTTGGGTTCTGGAGCATTGTTCGGAGTTCAAATTATCCCACAAAGCTGGTATTTGAGTGAAGGAGGTTTTTACAGTAACAACGGTATGATGTTGCTTCCTCCAATGGCGCTTATTACTGTAGGTATTATCATTTGGGTGCAGCGTGCGCGCAACACCAAACTAATCGAAGAAAACTAAGGACATGCAGGATTTAGTAAACTTATTCGTAAAGTCAATCTTTGTAGAGAACATGATTTTTGCCTACTTCCTGGGCATGTGTTCTTACTTGGCTGTATCAAAAACGGTAAAAACAGGAGTTGGTCTTGGTGCCGCAGTAATCTTTGTAATGGGGATTACAGTGCCAGTAAACTACCTATTGGAAAACTTTGTACTTAAGGAAGGTGCTTTGAGCTGGTTAGGTTCAGACTTCGCAGAAGTAGATCTTAGCTTTCTTTCATTCATCATGTTTATCGCAGTAATTGCATCTATGGTGCAGTTGGTAGAAATGATTGTAGAGAAATTTGCTCCAGCACTTTACGGTGCATTGGGTATTTTCCTTCCACTTATCGCGGTAAACTGTTCAATCCTTGGAGGATCATTATTTATGCAAGAGCGTAACTATGCCACCATTGGTGAGGCTACGGTTTACGGTCTAGGTAGTGGTGTAGGTTGGTTTTTAGCAATTGTAGCTATTGCAGCTATTCGCGAAAAGATTCGTTATTCAAACGTTCCTCCGGCATTGAGAGGTCTTGGTATCACGTTTATCGTTACCGGACTTATGGGTATAGCCTTCATGGCCTTTATGGGAATTAAGCTGTAATTGTTTTTAAAAAGAAAATAAGACAATGGTATTATTGGCAACATCTACAATTATAATTAGCAGTATAGTTGTATTCTTTATCGTAATCTTTTTGCTTGTATCCATCCTTTTGGGTGCTAAAGCAAAGCTTGCTCCATCAGGGCCTGTAACCCTTGATATTAATGGTAATGCTACCGAAGTGGATTCTGGAAATACACTTTTGAGCACATTATCAAATCAAAAAATATTTCTTCCTTCTGCCTGTGGTGGTGGTGGTACTTGCGCTATGTGTAAGTGTCAGGTGCTAGATGGTGGTGGTGAAATACTTCCTACCGAAGCTCCCTACTTTACCCGTAAGGAAATAGCTGACAACTGGCGTTTGGGTTGCCAGGTGAAGGTGAAGAATGATATGAAAATCAAAGTTCCAGAAGAGATTTTTGGAATTAAAGAATGGGAAGCAACTGTGGTTTCTAACTACAACGTTGCAACCTATATCAAAGAATTCGTAGTAGAAATTCCTGAGGATATGGATTATAAGGCTGGAGGTTATATCCAGATTAAAATCCCTGAAACCACGGTTAAGTTCTCAGAAATGGATATCAAAGCTCATCCTAAGGATCACCCAGGTGAGCCAGATAAGTTTGAGAAGGATTGGGCAGAAGGTCCATTTGCCATGCGTCATTTGGTAATGAAGAATGACGAAGAAGTAGTACGTGCTTACTCAATGGCTTCTTACCCTGCTGAGGGGAGAAACATTATGCTTAACGTACGTGTAGCTGCTCCACCGTTTGATAGAGCAAAAAATACTTGGGCTGATATTAACCCGGGAATTGCTTCATCTTACATCTTTAACCTTAAGCCTGGTGATAAGTGTACCATTTCTGGTCCTTACGGAGAATTCTTTATAAAGGATACGGATGCAGAAATGCTTTACATAGGTGGTGGAGCTGGTATGGCACCAATGCGTTCTCACATTTATGAGCTATTTAGAACCTTAAAGACTGGTAGAAAAGTTTCTTACTGGTATGGAGGTCGCTCTAAAGATGAGTTGTTCTATATTCACTATTTCCGTGAAATCGAAAAGAACTTCCCAAACTTTAAGTTCTACATGGTATTATCTGATGCTAAACCTGAAGATAACTGGGTAGAAAAGAAAGATATTCATGATGAAGCTGGAGATGGTTTTGTAGGCTTTGTTCACAATGCTGTAATTGAGCAGTACTTGAGCAAGCACGATGCTCCAGAAGAGATTGAGTTTTATTTCTGTGGACCACCAATGATGAACGCAGCTGTATTGAACATGTGTGACAACTGGGGGGTACCACCAGAAAATGTAAGTTTTGATGACTTTGGAGGGTAATTGATTCCCTTGTTGTTTATATGATAATAAAAAAGCGGCTTTATGCCGCTTTTTTTTATGCTTTGTACTTTCTAGTTTAGAAAACTATAAATCTTCTCTTTAAAAATATCGAAAGTGAGCGGCTTGATCAGGTATTCTGAGACCTCAGAGTAGGCCAAAGCCTTTTCCCGATCCTTACTTTCTGGTGATGAACTTACCATATAAATGGTGATAGGTTTAGCAATGTTGGGTTTTATAGTTTTAAAACGCTCCAAGAAGGTAAAGCCATCCATTACAGGCATTCTAATATCCAAAAAAATTATATCGGGTAAATCCTCGGCTGTTGTAGGCTTGTCATGCAGGTGCTGACTTGCTTCAAGGCCATTAGAGAAGATCATAATTTTAGATACTTCGCTGATTTTTTCTAAAAATTTCTTTGCGGTAAATTGATATACAATGTCATCATCAATTATACATACATTACAGTTGCCCATATTTCTGATCGCATTTCGTGAGTAATTCGTTGAAAGTAGTAAATTCCCTACGAATAAATTCAATGAGATTTATTTTTAGTTATCCTTAAAATTTTCTGTTATGAAATACTTTGTTTATGCTTTGATTCCATTACTCTGTTTTATGGCAGTTTTGTTTTTAGTAATAGAGGGTGTCTATACTCATGAAAGTGAGACGCAAGCTATTACTAAGGCAAATGCAATTGCCAAGGAAACAACAGTTGAGTTTAATTACCTAATCCGTCCATTGTTGTCTAGTAATGCTTATTTGGCAAGGAGTAATTTCTTGAAAAAAATACTTAGTGATGAGGGAGAAAAAAGCGCAGTAGAGAATGACTTTTCGCTTTTGGCTCAGACACATCCTGTTTTTCAGCAGGTGAGACTTTTGGATACTTCAGGTAATGAAGTGCTCCGAGTAAATTACAATAATGATGGGCTAGAGAAAATAGGAGATGAAGAGCTGCAAGACAAGTCGCACAGGGGTTACTTTAAAAAAGCAAAGAATCTAAAACCCGATCAGATTTATGTGACTCCAATTAGTTTGAATCTGGAGCACAACAATGTAGAAAGACCCTACAGTGCGGTGTTTCGTATTATCAGCCCTGTAGATACCGGAGAAACTCGAATGGGATATCTTGTGTATAATGTGAGTGTTGAGCGAGTTATTAGCTTATTAGATGTACAAGCGGGTTCTGACTATTCACAATTGATGTTATTGAACTCATCAGGCGAAGGTTTACGGTATACTGGAGATAAGATTGATTATCTTTTTTCCAATTCTGACTTGGGAAGTTTTGATGGAAGGGCTTCAGAAGTTTGGAATCTGATTGGAAATTCCAAAAGGGGTAATAAGCTATCAGAAACGGGAGTATACGCATGGACTCAGTTTGATTTGAATGAGAGCAGCAAGTCTTTTCCCGAGAACATTTCATTTCTAGAACCTCGATCTTCAAGTTTTAAGGTGCTTATTTGCACGCCAATAGTGAAGGGAAACTTGATATCAGATTTGAGAGATATAGACAAGCTTCTTATTATAGGGCTTCTCATTGCTTTTCTAGTTCTTGCTGCTAATTATTCATGGGGAAGAGTACAGTCAAATAAACGGCACCACTTAATATCAAACCTTAACGATGAACTGATAAAGTCGCAGGCGAATCTAAACAGTGAAAAAAATAGCCTTAAAAAGGTGCTGCATGAGTTAACACTCAGAAATAATCAGTTAACTGAGTTTAGTAGCATTATTTCGCACAATATTAGAGCGCCACTTTCCAGTCTTACTTTATTGATTCAGTTCTTGAGAAACAATTATAAAGACTTAGCAGAGGAGAGTAGAAAGGAAGCTTTTGATAAATTACAGATGTCTTCAGATTCTCTCCACAGTCTAGCAAAAGATTTATGGTCTGCTGTGGAGATATTAGATAGCAAGGATGTGAAGATGGAAAAAGTGGATATCAATGCTATTTTGTTGAAAGCCACTGATCAACTTAGAAATGAAATTAAGGAGAGCAGTGCACAGATTAAAACGGATTTTAGTACCTGGTTTTTAATGACCTATAACAAAGCTTACCTCCAGAGTATACTGGTAAACCTCATAAGTAATTCAATAAAGTATAGGTCACCAGAAAGAGATGTGATAATCGAAATCGTGGCAGAAAAATTTCAAGGTAAGAGTGTGCTTAAGGTAATGGATAATGGACGAGGGATAAATATGGATTGGCATAGCAACAGCGTTTTTGGAATGCACAGAACCTTTCATGGAGATGTGGCTGGGCGAGGTATGGGGTTGTTTATGGTAAAAATGCAAGTTGAAGCTCTTGGAGGAAACATTTTTGTGGAAAGTGAAGATGGTAAAGGCTCCACGTTTACAATAATGTTTTAGAGATATGCGCATCCTTACAATTTGAAAGAATCCATTATTAAATGTTAAGTATCATCATAATTATTCCGTTTGCCTAAAGACAATGAGGTGAATAGAACCATCAAGGTGTTTTCATATTGGTATTCTTAATATGCATATAAAGCAGAAAACCCTTCAGGTCATTGACTTGAAGGGCTTTAAATTTTGATGAATCCATCTTGTGATCGCGCTAGGATTCGAACCTAGGACCGTCTGCTTAGAAGGCAGATGCTCTATCCAGCTGAGCTACGCGACCCTGTTACGTTTGCAGCAATTTATGTACTTGAGGTAAACACGAGAGGTAAACACACGTGATTTTGAAGGTGTGTTCTGTGAGCAAAAGCTCATGTAAAATTCCGTGTAAAAACTCAAAGAACATCTCCATCTTACGATGGTAGGGGGCTGTTTTTGCGGGTGCAAATGTATGAAACCTTTTTTAAAACCCAAGAAGTATTCGTAACATTTGGTTAAAGTTGACTTTTCTCTGTGTGATCACGTGTGGAGATGGGAGCGGCTTATGCTATACGCTGTGTTGTTTCGCGCGTGTTGTGGAGCATAGGGGATATGCATGCTGTTCTTCGCATTATCCTTCAGCTTAGGTGTTTCGTACCTTGATCCGGGTGCGAAAGCGGGTACGAATATTTTTGCTCTTAAGATTGCGGCTAGAAAAGTAGTGTTCAGTCTCATGATGTGAGAGAAAGAGGCTGTTAAGAGGATTTATGACAATATGCACACATCTGACGGTACGGTAGTCCTTTTAGTTTTGTCAAGTTTCAAAACACCATAAGATTTTCTGGTCCAAGCCTTATAGATAGCTATCTTGTTATCGCGGTAGCTTCTTTCTTGGCTTATAAGTACGCGTAAACTTGTTGGACATAGGGTCGTTCTTCAGAAGGTAAGCTTGGATCTTTTGCGCATTTCGTCCTGGGCCTTCGAAGTACTTAGGATTGACGATGTATAGATCTGAAACACGAGTTTCAACTAGAAGTTCCGTTTTCCTTAGGAGTGTCAACTTCTTCCTGAAAACACTATATGATATCCAGTTGCTTTGTTTGGTAACATACTCGATATGATCGCACATTTCTTGATGAACCATGCTGTCGATCTGTATCATGTTGTTTTCGTCCATTCGTTCACAGATCATGTCAAGAATTACCCTAGCCTTGCCGTCAAGTTGTATAAGAAGGTGTCGACAATTGTAAAAAGTAGTGTAACCAAATGTCGTAACTGGAAGATCAGTTTTATCTTCGCGAGCTTTGTTCATTTTGAGCATAGTTAAGCGGTTGTTTCAGGGGGTTAAAGGTATAAAAAAAATCACCGTAAACATAAGATTTACAGATGATTGAGTGTGTTTTTGTCACTTGAAACACTATATGTTATAAGATTGTCTTTGTCAACAAAAAGATGTTATGAGTAAAGCTAGAAAAGCTACGCAGAAAACACGTGTTCAGGTTATAAAAAACGTTGTGAAAAAAGAGGACGTTTTTGCGGTGGAAACTAGGACGAAAACTATCCCAAAGAAATTTGTGCGCTTGTTTCGTGGAGCAAGCGTTATTTTCAGGGACCTATCTAAGGGGGCGTTGCTGATGCTGCATGAGCTTCTGTGGGAGATGGATCCAGACACTAACGTATTCAGTTGGAACGATATTGTCAAGGAGGATATGTCGAAAAACGTAGGGATGAAGTTGGCTACGATAGAAGGATATGTTGAGAACTTGGTGAAAGGAGGTGCTATAAAAAACCTACAGAGGGGAAAGTACATGGTAAACCCTGAGATTGCTACTTTTTCTAACGTATCCGAAGAGCGCAGACGCGAACTGATAAAAAACTTTAGTCAACTTGACTTCCGCGAATTCAAGAAATCTGTCAAGCAACAATTAAGTAGACAGAACAGCATCAAACAAAAAAAGCAAAGAAGAAGGAAGAAGGAAAGTTCTACAAAGGTATTTGATCCTTCCACCTTTGTCCCAACGGATGAAACAGTTGATAAAAATCAGGCTGACTCGGTCGAATCCGTTGTTTTTGCTGAGTCGTGAGATGTAACTACCCAAGTGATCCTCCCCCCGGGGTGAGGCTCTTTCCTACGCACCCCCCGTGTTGTCCAGTATAAATCATAAAACAAGATAACATGGTTGTGAAAAAAAAACATGTTTACAGAAGAGTTTCCTTCCGGAGTAAGGATGGTAGGGATTATGCTTTTTGGTGGTACAGAAACGCTGGTCTTTCATGAAGGAAAAACACACTTGCATCTTAGCAGGCATTGCTTTGCTCATGTGTATGCTGAGGACCCTTTAGCCCTGCTACCAGATGAGTCTGTAGTGGCAGGGGAGATCATACGGATGGAAGAAAGCTGCACCTTTGAGTTCGATGAAAACGATTTGCCTGTGAAGATATGGTCAACATATGGCTATCGCAGGAAACCAGGTGATCCTTTGGAGTACAAAACAAGTAGCCAGGAAGTGATGGGTAAGTTGCAGTAGCGTTAGAGTAGGGAAGGGAGTCAAAAATCGTAGGCTCCCTATCTCTTCCCTATGCTCCTCTACAATTTTGTAGCAGCACCCTTCTGGGATCATAGGGAGATATGAACAGCTTGGAAGCTGGAATTTCGGAAACTGGAAGACAGCTTTCACAGTGAGGCTTGCTAAAACCACCAGAGTTTAAACTCACAAGATTTGCATAGCAGCTAAAAAAACTGCTCCCAGTCTTTAAGTCGGTATATGTAACCCTTCCATACAAGATTTTGGTACAGCCTTGTACCGTAGATGATCAGAAAGCTTCCCTCTGCTGAAATTACTTCTGAAGACCTGCTGTTTCTTATAAGTTCGTGTAGGGCCAACAGCTCAGGTTCCGGACCAGACTGGTTTCCATCATCGTTGTAAAAAACTAAAACTCGTAGCTCGCAGTTTAGAATCAGTAGGTGAGAGGCTTCCTGCCTAAGGCTTAAGGGTTCTTCGTTCTCATGTTTAAAAGCGATGCTTAAGCCTCTTAGGAAGAATCCTGTGGTTAGGTCTTTTTCTATACGATCATCTTCTATGTAGAAAACAGAATCTATCGAGTAGTAATCACTATCGTAAACTTTAAGGTCAAGCTTATCTGCGACCATCTTTACTATAGAGTCATCACTTCCTTTGATAAGGTAGGGATACTTCGGGTGAAAATCACGCCAGTGGTTGATCAAATCAGCTTCTCTGCTTTTAGTAACAGAGCACCAGGCTTTGAAAAAGTCGTTCGCTGTTATCACGCTTTTGCTTTTTGAGTTTTCTTAGTCTTAGCTTTCTTATCCTCCTTCAACAAAGGAGCAGTGTACTCAGCGTAGAGTTCAAAAAGATACTCGATACGAGCAGTTTCGTTGGTGAAAGCTTGTGGTCGATAGCATAAGTCAACCGCCTTATCAAGCTCTTGGTGAGCTTTTACAAGCGCAGGTGGCATAGTGAGGGGATCGTAAAGATCTGCCAAGCTACTACCAGGAAATTCAGCACGAACATCAAGCACCTTCTGAGCTTTCTTTTCTACAGATTTTTTGTTTTTATCGCTAGGATTCTTTGGCCAGGGGTAGTTGTTGTATACAAGCGAACTCGAATAGCGATAGTCACTTTTTAGTCTTCCTGCTACATAGCGCATCCATGACATATGCATAGTGGATGTTAGAACTCCGAAATGGTATAGTGTTGTTTCCGGTAACGTATAGAGTTGGTTAGAAGCTATTATGTCAGGCGATAAGTATTTTATCGGAATGAATCTCCTGTTGACTGAAGACACGGTTGGGAAAGCCAGATAGTCAGTTCTGGGTTGACGGATTTCAGCAAATAAAGTTGGTGTGTCAGCAAGTTTTTTGGTGTTTTTTCGATCACTCATAGATCTCCATGCCCTTACTTTCTCAATTTTATCCATTACAATCTTATCGTGTCTAAACTCAGTGGGAGAAGCGTCACGAAGCCAAACACAGTATCGGTTTATAGATCTCAACATTTCCTTGCCTCCGATGAACGGTTTTAAAAAGGTACCTGTAGAAGGGGATTTTTCAATGATTTGAGTGTACTCGGCCTCGGAGATTGTGTAGTGCCCGTCATCAAGTGCAAAGCTACCGTAAGCTATGCATGGAACGTCACATAGTGGGGTCTTCCTGTTTTCTACGAACATATCTTGACCTTCTACCAAGTAAGGATTTATGTTAGAAGCTCTCTTATGATCTGGTTCACCGTTAATGTTCTCATACTCAAAGATGGCTTTTGATTTGCTGTCAAAACATGCAAACCCGATGATTACAACATGAACTCCTGCATTTCCTCTAGCTTCATTTTTCCAGTTGAATGTTCGGTGTGCAAAGTGAATTTTTAGGCCGTACTTTGTGAAAAGCTCATTCCAAAGAACCGCAACCTGTTCACCTTGGGTTATGGAATTTGTTGAAACAAAAGCAGCTTTTATGCTAGATGCATGGATATATTTGGCTGCCAAAATATACCAAGCAGAAACATAGTCCATTATACCTGCGCCTTTGACTTTTCCGTAAACTTCCAGCAGTTCTTTTTTTTGTTCCTTAGATTGTTCCTTCTTGCCAACGAATGGTGGATTTCCAAGGATATAACTGAGTTCCTTCTTCGTAACGACATCTTCCCACTGTATCCGCAGAGCATTGCCATGCACGATGGTGGCAGACTTTCTCAGCGGAAGTCGGGCGTAGTATAAACCAAAAGCTTCTGAGATACGTTGGTTCATCTGATGATCCATCAACCAAAGTGCCACTTCAGCAATACGAGCAGGAAACTCATCATACTCTATACCGTAGAACTGGTCTACATCTACCAGCATGATTTGATCGATACCAATTACCTGCTGCTTGCCATACAGAACTTTAAGTACTTCAAGTTCCAAAAGCCGAAGCTCTCTGTAGGTTATAATCAGGAAGTTTCCGCAACCACACGCTGGATCAAGGAACTTGAGGGAACCAAGTTTTTGATGAAACTCTCTTAGCTTGTTCTTGTTGGACCTAACCTTCTTAAACTCCTCATGGAGTTCATCCAGAAAGAGAGGCTTGATAAGTTTGAGTATGTTCTTCTCAGAAGTATAGTGTGCTCCTAGATTTCTTCTTTCCTCCGGGTTCATCACACTTTGAAACATGCTACCGAAGATTGCGGGGGATATCTTTCCCCAATCCAGAGCACTACACTCCAAAAGGATTTCGCGCATTCTTGAGCTGAAAGATGCCAGTTGCAGTGGTTCTTCAAAGAGCTTTCCGTTAACGTATGGAAAGGCTGCCACATGCTCGTCAAGGTTCTTCAGTCTTTTGTTTTCTGGTGTATTAAGAGTTTGAAAGAACTGCGCTAACCAACCACCCAGGTCACTTCCATCCTCGTTCGTTTTAACCTCAATCAGTTCCTTGAAAGTATCTTTCTCAAAAATACCCGTATCATCAGCAAAAAGGCAGAACAGAAGTCGAACTAGGAATACTTCTAGCTGATGCCCTTCATAGCCTGTATCTTCAAGTTGATCGTGGAGTTTTCCCATCAACTCAGCAGCTTGGATATTTACGGGATCCTCGTCCTTGAACGAGCGTTTTTGGTATCCAGCAATGAATCCAAACAGCTTGATATTTTTGTGAAGGTCTTTTATATGAAACTCATGCTCAGTCTTGTCATCAAGATCATAAAGCCTGAAGCTCTCAAAATCCGATACAAGAACATACTTCGGAAGCTCATGTTCTTTTATTCCATGGAAGTAATCAGTGGCTTGCTCAAAGGCAGCGTCAAGACTCTTGCCTTTGGACTTATGTTCTACCAGTAGTGTGCCTTTCCAAAAAAGGTCGATGAATCCTTGTTTGTTGTTTAGCTTTTTAACCGGTTCTTCAAAAGTTGCCAGTCTCCTTCTGGTAATGCCAAAAATGTTAAAGAAATCGTTCCAGAAAGTGTCCTTTTCTGCGCGTTCTCTTGTTTCACCTTCCCATTCTTTGGTGAAGTGATGGGCGCGGTCTTTTATCTCGTTCCAGCTTAATGCCATGAGTATCTGTAGTTTCGTTAGTTCGACCGGTTGGGGTTACGGGTTGCTGGTCGAGGGCTTGAAGATAAAAATTACTGTTTTACAACCCAGCTTATGCAATTTAAAGCGCCTCCAAGTTCCACGATATCCGACATGTCAATCTGTTCGATGGTGTTTTTTTTCGCGTAGTGTGGGTATGCTTTTCTTACCTGTTCAAGAGCTTGTGCATCTTCCGCTATCCCAAACTTGGGGATGATAAGGATGTCTTTCGTTTGAAGGAAATTGATGTAAGCCCAGTTTCTCAGATCGGGATGCTCCACATCGAACGCCATCCAGATAATGTTCAAATCTGCCTTTGTGAGACTGTTCGATAGCTTTTTACATAGCGGGTCTGTAGGGTCGTTGTAACTTCCATGCACAAGAACGGTTTCATCGTTAATGAAGCGAAGCATACCATCAGCATGGCCAAACATATCTTCTTTATCCCACGGTATCAGAACAATTTCTTCCACCTCGAACAGTGCTTTCAGTTTTTCAATGAGGTCATCTTTGCCATATTGCCGTCTGTTTTCCCATAACACCTTGTCAGTCATGATGACTTTGTTAGAGGATCGGATGATGTTACCACCATCGATAATGATGTCGGTCTTAGTCGTCAGTATGTTTAGATCCTGGCAAACGATATCGGGATAGGTTTTGAGTTCCCGGGTATCTTCCTCAGTTCCTTGTAAGTAATCCGGGTCATAGCGGTACTCAACAAACTTTGAATCGGATACCTGAACAGGCATGTAGTCTCGTGTCCAAATATCCCGTGTGGAGGGTAAGAAGCGGTAGGTAACACTATGCTTATCCAAAGCAGCAGTAATCGCTTTACACGTTTCCTGAAACTCCTCGCTGGTTTTTAGTAACCTTGATAGGTACACCGTATTGCTGTCTTGATCTCTAAGCATCTAAGCGTTTTTTCCAGATTTCTTGAAACACCTTACCAACCTTCTTAAACTCCGCAGAGGTAAAAGTATCGGTCTTGGCATTGTTACACCAGTAGCAACTGAAGACAAGGTTTTTGGTGTTGTCATATACCTCGTTGGGTGCTAAGCGTTCTATTTCCAGCTTTTTACCACGACTACGCTTGGTGAGTTCTGGGTACTTTTCCCAAAGCTGCTTCATGTGACCCTCGGTCATTTTGCAGTAGTGGCATTGTTTGGGGGTGCTTTCATACCAGTCCCTAAACTCCTCATAGGGTAAGTCCTGACACTTTGCTTTCCATCGGGTTCTGATTTCAGCGATATGCTCTCTTTGTGGTTTTAACTCTTCCCACCATATCGATAATGTTTTGCTCGGAAGATCTAAGTCAGATGCAATGTCTGCGTACTTGTCACCCTTTATTAGAGCGCGATACAAGAAGGTTTCTTGGTCTTTGGTCATGGTTGGTTTGTTTTTGGGGCTTGATTGTTTTGAAATTCTTTTACATCCAGAAGAAAGTCGACCAACGTCAACGTGGCGTTTACAGCAAGTCTTGCGTGGTGCTTTCTTGTTCGATACTTATTAGCATGTCTGTCACCGATGTTATTGCTGAGACCTGCTAATCCTGAGGTGATTGAGTCTAAGCCAGAAATGATCTGTATAGCTTCATCGGGTAAGGTACTTCTGTCATGATTAAGTTTTAGAGCTTTCTTTGCTCGTCTGTAGAGGTTATCCAGCTTTCCATCATTCTTAACTTCGACACCTTCAGCATCAGCTACAATTTCTATCATTACAGCTTCTGCAAGGCTTCGTGCGTTTGTGATGGCTCCGCTAAAATCCTCTGAGTCGATTTTTTGTTTGCACTTCTCGATCTGTTCTTGTACGAACTGAACATCTAAAGCTTTGGTGCTTTCTGATTTGACAAGACCTTCAGTCAGAGAAACGACTTTACAGAACTTTCCCCTTTTGATAATCTTGTAACCATCATATTCTAGATATAGATTAAAGCTCTCAAGCACTTCTTCTAAGGACGTAAAAGAAGCAATGAACTCTCGCGGGTCAAGAGCTACCTCCAAAATTTGAGCAAAGGACGTTTGCCCGTTGTACTCTCTGAGTTTACTTTCAGTATAAGTCTTTCGACTATAGGTCTTTGAAAACGGATATTCGTCTGTTGAGCCAAACTGATTGAAGAAGTTAACTATTTCATAACCTTTCTTATATGAAAGCAGAGGCATGTCACCACTTATAGCCTCGGCAAGAAATGTGATGGTTTTTTCACTTACTTTCAAAGCGATCCGGTTTTTGTTAAAACTTCTTTCACATGCCAGCACAGACGTTGGAAAGACCCGTTATCCAAAGCTCGCTGCCCGGAAAGCATACTGCTGAAGAAAACTGGAACTCCCCTTAGGATTGAATCTTTGTTGGTGATTACGTCTGTTCCTAGGTCATCATCAAACTCAAACTCATAGCCCATCCAAACATTCTTGCTTCCGTCTTTAGAGCGTTCCTTGCCTAAGTACTTGCGAGCCACGGTGTCGGTTACAACTATGACAAGAGGCTTTTTTGCCTCAAGCATTTCTTTGGTAAGTTTCAAATGCTCGTGTATGAAACCCAAGTGTGTTTTCTCAAGCTTCTTCAGAGCATCTTGTTTTGTTTCCCTCAAACCTAGCAGGTCAATGTGAGACCACCTTGTCTTACATCGGTTTGCTAACTCGCCATATTTTTTAAAGTATGGATCATCAGAGTCTTGGGGTGGGTTCCAAAAACTCTCTTTATGGTTCTGATCATTTTTACGGTAAGATGGGTTTATGCCCACAAAAAGTATGGTTTCACTTTCAAGTGTTTTGTTTACCGCAAAGCCTCGTGAAAGTTGTTTGATGTCCGGGTTAGACTTGGGGTCAAAAAGTTTCTTGATGCGTGTTCCATATTCTGTTTCTACGTTCATTGTTGAGTTGTGTTATTTTGTTTGTTGATTACGATGCGATGACTTGGGTTCCAGTCTACAGCTCTTGATCTCCTTGTTATCGAATTGGCGTTGGCTGAAAATTCACCAAAAACATCCTGGATATCATGGGTCATTTTTCTCATCTCAGGTTTGTCAGGTGCTGTGGATTCAAAGTTTCTGTTTGACTGTTCAAGTTCCTCTCTCGAATATGTTCTTAGAGATCTTATGTTACTTGTATAGTCCATGAGGATTCTCCATGGTTGAGCATGTCTGGGGTGAATATCCAGGAAGGTTGGGTTTATGAAGTTTTCACGGCCCTCATTCATGTTAGATGCAAACTCTTTGAGTACTTCAACCTTGACAAGTGAGCAGCCAAATTGATCTTCCTGGAATCGGCTTTCGGTCATATCCCATCCGTCATAAGAAAACCTGTTAACACCGTTGTACAGCAGGTAAAAAGGCATGCAGCCGGTAGCTCTTTGTAGTTCCGATAGTTTCTCCCATTGGTAACTGGGGTTTCTTTCTGTATATCCATCTCGGAGCGTGGTGTATCGTTGGTTTTTCTTTAACACTTTTGCTTGGAGAGCAATCCATATGTAGGAGCTAGAATCCACTTGAAGAAAGATGTCGATATCACTCCCTGTTTTGGACTCATTTTGTCCTTTTCTTGAGTACACATCCATACAAAAAGCTCCTTTCTTGCGCTCGCTCAGAAGCGTTACAATCGTGTCGGCAGTTATACCAACTTCCATGGCTTCATGGCCAAGACTATGAGTGTAAGCGATCTTTTTCCAAATATGCGTGGAGATGTCTTCAAATACTTGCCTTGCCTGGTTAAGGTCTTCGTCAGTCCAAAACATTCGAGTCTTTTGTTTTTATACAGCAACGTTAAGGATTGATGCTGTGATTATACTTGTGTTAGGGTTGAAAATCTCGAAAGTAGGGATATTTGATGTTTTTGCTAAGGTTCGAAACGTATTTGACTGGGGTTCTTATAAAAGCAGTAGAGCTATCTCGGTACATCGAAGATCCTGAGTGGAATTATCATAACTTTACCTCACAAGCTCACAACTCTAACGATAATGATAAAACTACTCCTTTCTCTCACCCTTATACTCCCAGCTTTCCTTGCAGCTCAACCCGTTGATAGCTTAAAGTTACTGGTCGAAACGATTCACTTGCCGAAAGGATGGGAGATACATTATGAGCAGGATGGTGACTCTGAGTTCTTTGGTGACCGCCAGGTTAGCTCGTTGGTTTTTGTTCATGAAGACTACAAGGTTAGCTATCTGGTCTTTCCTTTTGATTCACAGGGGCAGTTCATATCGATTAGCAACAGGATAAACAAGTACTACGCTGAGTCTTCATGCAAGCCAAGCGATCATACTGAAAGGTTTATAAAAGATGGATTCTATTTCACGCTCAGAATGTGCTCTCCGTGCCAAACCATGGATAAGGAAAGCAAACCTTGTATGAAGCTGTCAAAAGCTATCAGAAAGTGGGCATTTTAAAAACAACCAAAAATGAATAACGAGATAAAATCTATAGATCAAGTGCTTCAGGTCCAGATCAAAAAGCTTCAAGATTTGGCAATAAACCTGAAGTGGGAACCCTTAGGGGAGTTTGTGTTGGGAGACACATCAAATGACGATTCCTTAAGCAAGTTGAATCATATGGGGGTTTATCTGTTCGAGGTTGAGAAAGATATCGATCAGGCTGACTTTGAAAGTTGGTATGAAATCTTCAAAGAAAAGTGGGAGGATGAGGAGTATCCTAAGAAACATACTCCAAAACTTATAAAAAAACGCAAGAATGCGTCCGAAAGAAAAGACAGCTGGATACCTCTCTATATAGGGAAGTCACAAGATATTCAGGCAAGAATTAACGAGCACCTTACAGTTGGTTTTGATCAGTCAACATCCGCGCTTAAGCTCAATGCAAGAAAGAATCTTGTTGGATACAGATTTCGACTAAGCTTTATACGGTTGATTGTTGACGAGTATGGAGCTATTATGCCTGTCGTGGAAAGTGCTTTGAGAGAGAGGGATAAGCCCATTTTAGGGAGGCAATGAGTTACACGGAAAAAAGGTTATCCCTGCTTTGGGTATGAAACGGACTGTTTATCTTTATGGAAAACCTTTCTATGTGCGTCTATACCACCCAATTTGCAACCCTCACTTCTGAATATCCTGCTTGGAAAGACTATACAATCAAGAAGCAGCTTCCACCTTCACTTTGGCTGGAAACGCCTGACTATCCGCTGAGCGAACGACCTCAGTATGGGAACCCCTCGCCTGTGATAGGAATCGGGAACTGGGGGACAATCATGCTACAGAAAGATGATCAGACTTACTGGGATTGGGCGCAGTTTGCTCCTCCACGGTCGATGTGGCCAGGAGGTAAAGCAATGCCATACTATAACGCCAAGGTGGAAACGCTTGAAGAATACCAGGCCGGGGTTAAGAAAGGGCCTTTTTCAAAAGTGGTAAAAGAAGATCTTCAGCAGCGGATGTGTGTGTTTTGGGTGAACTCTTTTTTTGAGTCCAACGGTAACAAGTCAAAGCCACGGTGGTTTCACATTTTCAGGGAGGATAGGAAATTTATACCCCTTGCCGGTTTCTATCATCAGATAGAAGATGTGGACAAGGGAATATTGTGGCCGGGATTCACCATCATTACACGTGATCCTTATGACATTGTTGCTCAAACCGGGCATGATCGTTCGCCAGGTATTTTACCCTATGACCATGTTAGCACTTGGTTGAACCCTAACAATACCGTAGACTCCAAGTTGTCTATGCTTGCTGATTCACCAGCGGGATTGTTCAAGGTTGATGAAGTAGGAAAATCTACGGTTACCAAGCGGACTGCAGCAGCAACCACACCGATAGAAGGAGGGGAGAACTTTGCGGTCGGGTCGTTATAAGTTTTACATATCTTGCTCTTAGCTTAAACTAGAACAACATGGACGCTATACAAAAGAGTTTCTTAAAGGAGCCAGACAGCTTGACAACAGACCCCGGGAATGTTCATATCGTAGTTGGTGGTTTGGTTGACCTGATCGCACTTCGCGATATCCGAAATTCATATCAACTTGCTGGAGATGAATTAGTAGCCCTTGCACTTGCTAGCGGAGATCTGTCCTACCAATACTCATATCCGATTGTTTTCCTTTACAGGCATGTAATTGAGACTTCCTTGAAAAGTGTCTTGCTGGAAAAGGGTGTTTCTTTTGAAAGGTCGCATAATTTGGTAGAGCTTGCCGAAAAGGTCGTTGCAATCAAAAGTGATGCAGTTTCGGAAGATCAAATAAGGTTTTTGGTTGAAAGGGCTGCAGAGTTTGAAATACTGGATGAAAGAAGCACTCGTTTTAGATATGGGGAGGAAATAGGTGGTGAGTTTTTGATTCATTTAGGGCAACTGAAGGAGGTTGTTAGTGCCTTTGTGGTTCTAACGAGTTATATATGAGAGTGATTCACTGGAACTGTCAGTGTGCTTTTCGCAAGAAGAACGAGCGCATACTTTCCTATGATCCGGATATCTTGATTGTAGCCGAGTGCGAAAGCATGGAGAAACTCAAGTTTGGAAAGCTAACGCCTGAACCGCGTAGTCATTTATGGTTCGGGGATAACTTGAACAAGGGTATCGGGATCTTTTCGTACAGTACAGACTTTAGGTTAGAGGTGATGGATTGTTATAACCCGGAGTTTAGGTATATCATACCGGTGAAAGTTTCGGGCCCAGATCAGGATTTTACCTTGCTTGCGGTTTGGGCCATGGGAAACACCAAGTATCCAAGCAAGTCATATATCGGTCAAGTATGGTTGGCGTTAGAGTACTATAAAGATCTGTTGACTGGTCCGGTTGTCCTTGTTGGTGACTTTAATAGCAACAAAATCTGGGATCATTTTCCGCGGGTGGGTAACCATTCGGCAGTGGTCAAGAAGCTGCAAGATTATGACATCCACAGTCTCTATCATCTTTGTCATAACCAGGAGCAAGGAGTGGAGGAGCATCCAACTTTTTACATGTATCGTAAGCAAGAAAAGCCATATCACATCGATTACTGCTTTCTTTCAGGACAACTGATTACGGAAGACACAAGCTTGGAGGTTGGAAGTTTTGAGGGGTGGTGTGATATAAGTGATCATGTGCCGCTTATGGTTGATCTATAGGACGGGCGTATGTGCTCTGTATTTGGGTTCGAGTCCTGCTGGGATTCTAACCTAAAGTTTAGGGGTAAAATCACGGAAAACAGGTATTTCAAGCAAGGAAGCAACTGCTATCTTTGATGGAAACATTTGAACACATGAAAAAGTATGAACCATGGGAGTTTATACCATACCCCACTATACAATCAGTTGACGACCCTCTCACTTACGAACTGAAAAACGGTAAAGAAGTTGCTTCTTTTCAAACTGAAGATCGTTGTGATGGTTCTATCACCAAGCAAGATGGTGAGTTTATCTTAACAGCATCCTTCAGAGGTAAGAACGATGAATACCGAAAGAAAAAGATGCGGAGTGTAGACCTTCCTTTCGAGACTGAAAGAGAAGCTCTACAGTACTGGTTTGACAACAAACACACCATCTGGATCAAACTAGCTGATATGAGAGCACCTCTATAAAAAAGACCCGTGTGCAGATCTTACGGGATGCAACACGGGTACTGTTCTTAGTTCTGATATTTCATCATCTGGCTTACTGCGTAGTTGTAGGATGCTACAATTTTGCTTGCTGATACTCTTCTGTCTTAAACTCTTTTATGAATCTCAAAAAAGTCCCGCCCCAAAACGGTAGTGGATCTTTCTGGTACAGGTGTATAAAGCCCTTCATGCAATCAAGCGTAATCTGGTGAGGAACGTTGGTTGTAGGAACCAGCCCTATACCTAAACCGTTTTCTTCTGTCAAGTGCATTGAAGGCACCATTTCGCCAAAGATCATGCGTGTTAAAAAGGGTGGATCGTCCCATCTTCTTTGTTTGCTCAGTGCTCTATGTATATCGGCAAAGATTTCTTTACCGTAGTAGTGAGTATAGAGGTAAACTGTGCCAGTGATAGCTTTGATTTCTACTTGTCCGGGGTCGCGCTGTATCATGTGTTTTGTTTTTTCGTTGGAAGAAATGTTAGTGAGTCGGTTAGCTATGCTTCACCAATAATTTTGGCGTGTACTTCGTCCAGTATGTCATCAGTGAAAGGTGTTTGGTAGGTGTGATCTACATTGTTTAGCTGATGACCCATCAGTACTTTGATCACTTCTATGTCCAGTCGTAGCTCTACTCGCCCGATGCTTTTAAAGGTGGCTCGTGAACCTTTGAGGTATAGTTCATCGGATAACTCAAGTCTTTCAAAAGGTTTTAACCAGTTTTTATGTAAGTAGTGATCTCGGGCGGGCTTTTCGCGCGTGAGAGGTTGAAGGTATCTTTGAAGAAGGTTAGCTCTGAAGGAGCTGTACTTTTTTTCTTGTTTTTCTGGATGAGGAATAACAGAGAACACTCGATCCGAGGTTTTGTCTCCAAGTTCGTCTATAATGGCTTGAGCTTTGGGGAATATTCGGATGTTTACAACATAACCACTGCGCCCAGCAAGTTTAGCACGTCTGAACTTGATCCTTCCTTCCTTGATGTCGGTCCACTTCAGAAGTGCCAAATCAATAAGGTCCATACCTGCGAAGTAGAACATCAGTAACCAAATCTTAACGTAGGGTCGGAGGTTTGCTTCTTCCAGCTTTTCGATATCTTTTCTGCTAAGTGCGTGAGTAGGGGTAGCTACTTTCGAAGGCATATTCTTTTCAAAGGGATTATAGCCACGAAGCAAATCATACCCTTTTCTAAGTTGTGCGTGCTTGTAGGTGGTACGCATGTTTCGCATGTACGCGTGAAGACCATTGTTGCCCATGTGTTTTCCCATGGTGAGCCTGAACTCAAGAACCCACTCATAGTCTATGTCTTTCAGCGCTACATCTCCATACTTACGGATACAGTTTTGTACGGTTATATATAAGGAGTAAGATTTCTTTTGTGCTTGCAGTTCTTTGATGATGATATCGTAGAACTGAACGAAAGAAGTTTTGCTTTTTGCTACAACTCCGTTTATACCGTTCTTGAAGACATCGATGATCTGATCGAAACTAAGTTTGTCTGGATGTGTGTTTAGATAGTTCCTGATTTTAAGCTGTTTTTTAGCTTCTTCAGAAACAAAATCGAAAAGCGTTTCATCTGGACAGTTGTCAAGAGGTCTGCCTGTTTTTTGATTCCAGAATTCTTTGTGAACTTTTCTTCCTAAATCGACATATCTGTGATTTCCTTTATAGGTAACGCGTGTTTTTAGGGGGTATCTACCAGTTTCATCCTGGTTTTTGTGGAAGCGAACAACTTTCGAGGTGACCATTTCTGCGTATTTACCTTCGGAAGGTAGCGAAAGTTGATCGTTTTTGCTACGTAAAAAGTAAACAAATGAGGTAAACAAAAGTGTCAGGTAAACACAGTTTTGGCCTGTTTTAAGAGATGTGGAGTTGGTGGTTTTTGTGTGGGAATTTCTTGTAAAAGCCTTTGCTTATGGGGCTTTTGAAGGGGTGTTGTTTGGAGGGGGAAGGGGAGTTGAAAGTCGCTTTGGATGCTTAGAAGGCAGATGCTCTATCCAGCTGAGCTACGCGACCAATTTGAGGGGGGCAAAGATAAATTTTATTTGAAACCAACACCGCTCAGTGAGGAAAATATTTTTAGAAGTATCATTAATAAAATATTTTTCGTTAAATCGATGAAATGCACCGAATACTAATTAAGTTGATTTAAGAAGTATTGAAAAATTCAGTGGGGGTGCATGATGTAGGAATTATCTTTCCCAAGTGTATTGCTTGCAAGGTTTAAAATGGTTAAAATTGTTTGTACACACGTTTAATTATTAACACATTAATTCACTTTATGAAAAGATTATTACTTCTATTTGGTATTGTTTCATGCTGGTCCAGCTTACTAGCACAGAAGCCAAATATTGCCCCCGGGGCAACAATTACGAATACGGGTACACAAACTTCACCAACTACACTTAATGACTTGGTTTATGGAACTTGCGGTACTCAAATCTTTTGGATGACTAGTACTAGCGGTAGCACCACCGATTATATAGAATGGAGCTGGCCCACAACCCAAAGCTTTGATGAAATCAAGTTTTATCAAGCGGATGCAACAACTGCCAGGCAATTGGATGGTGGTGTGCTACAAGCATGGGATGGTTCTGCATGGGTTACAGCCGCTACATTCAGTAACCTGCCTTTGGCCTGCGATAATACCATTACTTTTCAAAGAATAACTACTACCAAGCTGAGATTGACGCAGATGATAATAGGTAGTGGTGGCGGACAAGCCACTAACGTGAACTTTAGAGAAATAGAGATTTTCCAAGCCTCTGTATCAGCAGACGATGCGGGTGTAACTGTAGTAGATAGTTCTCAAGCAGTGTGCCCTGGTTCATATCCAGTAAATGCCACGATTCAAAATTTTGGAACTAATCAAATTGATTCGGTTCAAGTGAATTGGTCAGTTGATGGCGTTGCGCAAACCTCAGTATGGCACAGCAGCCTATTAGATACAATAGGAGGCACCGGTTTGTCTTCAGCTAGTGTTGCATTGGGCAACTATACGTTTGCGGCAAACACTAATTACAACTTAAAGGTGTGGACTAGTATGCCTAACAGTGCTGCGGATACTGTTAATTATAATGACACACTTAGCACAGTAATGCGCTTAGGTTCTCCTACTGGGTTCATGGCGAGTAATGTTCAAACTACAAGTGCTGATCTTTCTTGGAACGCTTTAGGAGCGAGTAATTTTAGAGTAACTTACGGTGCTGCAGGTTTTAATCCCCTCACTGGAGGAAATACAAATCCAGTAACAGGAAGTTCTACTACATTGTCTAGTCTTAGTGCCAATACATTATATGAAGCCTACTTGGTGGCAGACTGCGGAAGTTCAGCATATAGCGACACCACGGGGCCTATTAGCTTTAGAACTCCCTGTACAGTTGCTATAGCACCTTTTAATGAAAATTTTGATAGCACTTCAAGCTGGTTTGCCAGCGGAAGCAATACAAATAATACGATAGACCCATGCTGGTCATCCTTACCAGATGTAAGTCAAGGAGCAGAGCCATTTAAATGGATACCAAGGGGGACAGGTCCAACCAGTGGTAATGGTCCATTGCAAGACCTTACCGGAGGAAACTTTATGTATGTAGAAGCATCAAGCAGTACAGCAAATGATGAAGCTTTCCTTACCACGCCACCAATTGATGTGAGTGGATTGACAACACCAGGACTTTACTTTTTCCAACATAGATACAGTAATGGTAATATTGCTGATATGGATATATTGGTTTCTGATGACTTTGGAACCACCTGGAACAACGAATACTCAATTTCAGGAGATCTTCAAGCTTCAAGTAGCGACCCGTGGGCATTAGAGTTTGTAAACCTCGCCAATTATACCGGAGATACAATCATGGTACAGTTTAAGCAAACCGGAAACGGATGCTGTGGAGATGCTGCGATTGATAGTCTGGTAATAGATGAGGCACCACTTTGCCCGTGGCCAAATAGTGCTGGCGTGGTAACTACTACAGATTCATCTGCAGTTATTTCGTGGACAGATCCCAGCGGAAGCGGATGGGAAGTAATTTGGGGACCTCCCGGTTTTTCGCAAGCTTCTCCTGGTGCGGGTACTCGCAACACTACTAATAACCCAGATACGATCCCTGGACTACAGTCAAACACGGCTTATGAGTACTACGTGCGGACTGATTGCGGACCGAATGGAAATAGTATTTGGATTGGTCCCATAGCTTTTAGAACTGAATGTTCACCTTTTGCAGCTCCTTACTTTACGAATTATGATAACAGTACAAGTACAAATGTGCCATTCTGCTGGGGTAATTATATAAATGGTGCAGGCTCTGCATTTTCACAAGCCTATACTCAGTCTACTACTAATGCATACTCAGCACCCAATGCCCTTTACATATATAATTATTTGGGTACATCATTGGCTGCCGATACCGTAATAGCTATAAGCCCTAATTTTAGTGATATAACGGTGGGAGATAAGCAACTACGTTTTAAGGCATATACAACTACTACTGCTGCTGCAACGCTCATTATAGGTAGTATGCCGAATGGGAGTGTAGGAAGCTCTATCACCCCCTTTGATACGATTACTTTGAGTACAGCTTATCAAGAATTTATTATTCCGATAAGTACGGCCAACGGATATAATGGCACTGATAATTACATAGGCCTGATGCATGGTCAGTCAGGAATTGTACAAACAATCTATGTGGATGATTTTAATTATGAAGTAACTCCACCTTGTCCACCACCATCGTCTACATCTTTAGGAACAAGCTTTGTAGGTAGTAATTCAGCAAGTTTGTATTGGGGTTCAGGGGCAGCGGATTCTACAAAGGTAGAAGTAGGGGCAGTAGGCTTTACCCCAGGTACAGGAACCCAAATTGTGGCCGTAGGAACCATCGGTGATACTGTTTCGATTTCAGGGTTGACCCCTCAAACCACCTATGAATTTTACATTCAAGATACCTGCTATGGAGTGGGGAGTAGTGGCTGGTTAGGGCCATTTCCTTTTACCACCAGTTGCTTGCCTATAGCAGCACCATATTTAGAAACCTTTGATGGTACCTCATGGGTGCTTGGTAATGGAAGTGGAGCCCAAACAGGAACAGTAGATCAATGTTGGACTAGAAACCCTGATGCTAACAGTACTTGGACGTGGAATGTGTATAACGGGGCTCCAAGTTCAGGAAGTACGGGGCCAGGTGCAGATTATAGTGGAACTGGAAACTTCCTTTATACCGATGCATCATATAGTAATAGTACTGGCAATGCAGATATTTTCTCACCACTTATTGATGTTTCAGCATTAACGGTACCGTACGTAAACTTTTTCTACTATCGCTATGGAGATTTAGCAGAAATGGGAGATATGGAAGTAGCTGTAAATGATGGTTCAGGTTGGGTAACTTTATTAACTTTAACCGGAACTGATCAAACATCAACTACCGATCCATGGAAAGAGTCGGGGGCTGATGTTTCCGCTTTTGGAGACACCATTCAAGTTCGTTTTAGAGGGGTATATGTAGCTTGTTGTCAGGGTGATATGGCTATTGATCAATTTGAGGTGAAGGAAGCTCCAAGCTGTCCCAACTTAGTAGGTCTTGATACGGTACAAGTAACACCCACGACAGCAACCCTTGCTTGGCTACAATCCGGATCTGCCGCCAATGGATATGAGGTATGGTATGGGCCTCAGGGTTTTTATCAGGGTACAGCCACGGTAGGAGGAACCAAGATTTTAAGTCCTAATGACACTCTTACTTTGAGTGGGCTGAGTGTACAAACTTGTTATGAATATGTGGTACGCGCACTATGTTCTGTTGGAGATACTAGTGACTGGGCGGGACCCGTTTCTTTTTGCACCAAAATCTCCTGTCCTGCGCCTACTAATTTTGCGGTTACATCTACCAGTGGAAATACAGCGACTCTTGGATGGAATGCATCTGGCGGAAGTCAAGGATACGTATTGGAATATGGACAAGGTAACTTTACCAGAGGTACGGGAACTGTAGTTTCCGTTACCGGAACCTCGTATACTATTACCAACCTTCCGCAGAATAACACGGCTTACCAAGCGTATGTTAGATCTGACTGTGGCACTGGCGATTCAAGTGTATGGGTAGGACCTTTGCTAATTGTGATTGATCCAAATCTTTGTACAGAGGATTTTGAAGTATATAATACAGGTCTAATCGATGGCCAATCCACGTTCTTTATAGGATGGGCTGGAGCACCAGGAGATGCTGAAATAACTACTACTCGAGCATCCAGTGGTACCAAATCCCTCCATATTTATACTACGGGTCCTAGTGCGGCATCCGATGTAGTTGCCAACATGGATTCAAGCTTCACTTCTGGAATTTATAGTCTTAAGTTCAATATGTTTATTCCTACCAGTTATGGTGGGTATTACAATATTTTACATGACTACACCGGAGCAACCAATGTATGGGCAATTGAAGTATATATTGACGCCAATGGAACCGCCACAGTAAATGGAGGGACGAACAGTACAGCTGTTATAGGTACCTATAATACCACCCCAAATTCGTGGAATACGATAGAGCACATTATTGATTTAGACAATGATACTGCTTGGGTGATGGTAAATGGTGTGAACACCAGCTTAGGTTGGCAGTTCTCATTGGGAAGTACCAATATGGGGGATAGGTTTAATGCGGTTAACTTTTACTCTGCGGCCAACCCTGGGCAAACACCAAAATACTACGTAGATGACTTTTGTGTGAAGCCTTATGTGCCTGTTTCTTGTGCATCGCCTACTACGCTTAATGTGTCTAGCACAAATGTGGGATGCGATAGTGCAGAAGTAAGTTGGGTTTCTCCTTCCCCTTCCAATAATTCTATTTTAGAATATGGGCCAACGGGATATACACCAGGAACGGGAACACTAGTGCCATACGTAATGAGTCCTTACACTATCACTGGTTTGACTCAAGGAACATCCTATGATTTCTATGTAGCTGATACTTGTGCAAACGATACTAGTGATCAGGCCGGGCCATTTACGTTTAGTACAACTTCAGTAGCTGCTCATGCCTCATTTACATGGAGCTCTACCTACACGGCAACCACTCAAGATGTAACTTTCGATGCAGCGGGTTCGTCTAATGCCGATACCTACACCTGGGATTTTGGTAATAGCAACATCGGGACAGGAGTTAATGTAACGGAGAGTTATGGCCTGCCAAATGGATCATTTACAGTAAAACTGACAGTGACTAACGCTTGTGGTAGCACTGATGATACTACGGTGGTAATTAATACCAATATTGGCTTGAGTGACCTAGCCATTGGACAAAACTTAAGAGTTTATCCAAACCCAAATAATGGTGAATTTACTGTAGAGGTAAAATTAGTTTCATCTCAAAATAATCAGCTAGTGATAACTGATATGAGTGGAAAAGAAGTGTATAGGAAGGAAATTAAAGATGCTAATGGAGCCTATGCAGAGACACTAAGCTTAAAGTATTTACCAAAAGGGGTATATATGTTGAACTTAGAAACCAGAGATGGTAAACTGGTGCGAAGACTTGTAATTGAATAGATTGCTAGTTGAATATATGTTAGAGCCGCTCCAAAGCAATTTGGAGCGGCTTTTTTGTTTAGAATTATAGGACATAAAGTAATTTGAGACTTTTATTTTTGCCACATGAAATTTAAACTTGGAGATACAGTGTCGTTCCTTAATCAAATAGGGGAAGGGGTAATTACAAAATGCGAACAGAGGCGATACCTTGTGGAAGATGAGCATGGCTTTGATGACTGGTACGAAGAACGAGAGCTTGTGGCCAAAAACAAGCTGAAAATAGACGGTGTTCAGTTTAAAGATACTTCAGCTGGCGCTGCCCCTCGAAAAGACAATGGAGCGTCCAGTTTGCTCGAAAAAGACCTTCACTTTAATAAATTAGTAGAATTTCCAAAGAACTTCTCCAATCATCAGATGTTAGAAATACAACTTAGAGAGGCGCGTAATTTTTTGGATAGGTCCAAAAAAGGAGGAAATAAAAGAGTAGTGTTGATACATGGAGTAGGGGAAGGAAGGCTAAAAGAAGAAATTCATACCATGCTTGAGCGTATGGATAATCTAAGGTTTTATGATGCCAGCTATGCAGAATATGGCAGGGGCGCTACTGAAATCGAATTTTATTAAAGTACTTTTGCACCTGAAACAGGCCGCCTTATCGCTTCGGCCCGATAGCTATCGGGATCGGAGAGGAAAGTCCGGACAACATAGGGTGCCATGCTTCTCAAAAGGAAGGGCTGCAGTTTTAAAGCTGTAGGACAGAGAGTGCCGCAGAGATATACCGCCACGTCCCGATAGCTATCGGGATCGGGGTAAGGGTGAAAAGGTGGAGTAAGAGCCCACCGTGCTGGTGGTGACATCAGTAGCTAGGTAAACCTCGTGGGTTGAAATGTCATGTATACCAGGGCTGTCCCGAATCCCGATAGCTATCGGGATGGGATGAAAGGGCTACCCGCTCGATCCTGGAGGGTAGGCAGAATAGATAAATGATAAGGCTTCTCACTTTTGTGAGTTGACAGAATCCGGCTTATAGGCCTGTTTTTTTTATTGAAAATAAATGCTCAAAAAATATAGAACCATACTAAAGGAAGAAGGCTGGAAAGGCCTCATAAAAAGGGAAGGCTGGAAAGTAGGCGCTTTACTCTTTACTTTCTTCCTGGCCAAAGGCTTGGTGTGGTTGGCTATCTTCTACGGTTTATTTGAAGTAATTGCTGATTAGTGAGCCGAAACCATCTTTAGGCCAACGATAGACAAGACCAAGGTGGAGATAAAGAACAATCGCCAAAAGTCGGCAGGCTCATTAAAAAACAAAATTCCTACAATAACGGTTCCTACAGCACCAACGCCAGTCCATACGGCATAAGCAGTTCCAATAGGTAGTGTTTGCACCACTTTGTAAAGTAATCCCATGCTGATGGTGAGAGCTACCAGAAACCCAGCCATCCACATCCAAAACTCTGTTCCTGTGGTTCCCTTGGCTTTTCCCAAGCAACTTGCAAAGGCAACTTCAAAAAGTCCTGCGATAATTAGTAAAATCCAGTTCATAGGTATTGCTAAAAAAGGTTTGAGAGAAGCCCGAGTATCATGGGCTAAATTTATTTAGGAATTCTTTTCCCGAGACTTCGAAATATATTCGCTGAGCATAGAAGCTAGTAGACCCCCCATTAAGGCTCCCCACAGGCTCATCCGCCACCAAACAGATTTTATAGTGCAGCCATCCAGACATCCCCAAAAATACCAGTAGATATAGCCGCCAATGGCACCAAATACAGCGCCTAAAATTGTGAGTTTATGTTTTTGAAAGAAGCTATCCATAACTATTTTACTTCTTCGTATTCAATATCCTGTATCGAGGATTCTTTATTTACCTGAGCTGGTGGAGTGGGGCATGTAGAGCATCCAGCATTTGCTAGGGACTGATAAGCAAAATACATCGCTGGAATTATCAGCCACCAAGTTTGTGAGTGCCAGGCTTCCATGATTATTATGATTGCCAGCCCTAATCGCAATAAGCGCATTAGGCCCCAAGGCTGCTTTATTTTAAGAAGTAAGTCCTCCAAGTTTTATGAATTTACTAACGCATTTACTAACGCATTTACTTGCATCCATCCGCCACCATTTTCACAAAGTACACCTTCTTGCTTTAAAAAAGACGTTGCTTGCCCACTACGCCCGCCTGAAGCACAGCATAAAACTATAGGACTGCTTATGGCCTTGATTTCATCTAACCTATCACGAAGTGTATTCAAAGGGATGTTTACAGAATCTACCACATGACCACCCATAAATTCGGCTGGGGTGCGTACATCAATAACTATGGCATCATGATCCAGCATTTGTTTTAGGGTAGAGTGAGGATTGTTTTCAAATAAGCTCATAATAGGTTTTGTTTACTTTTATGATTGAGCAAAGATAAGAGTTCGATTTTATGCGAATGTAACAGAGGTAACTCAGGAGTTATGTAAAAAAAAAAGAAGGCTGCCCCAATCTCACTCAAAGGCAGCCTCCACTCATTAAACTAGTGAAACAAAGAAAAACTAATGCAGATTGGCCGGGAGCTATGCCTTCGGCAAAAGGTTGCAAACTTATATTTAGCCTTGGTTGGCTTCCTCTGCACTAGTTATATTTTGAAATACATTTTTGATCATAATCTCCTTATCACCACCTGGGAAACTCCACATTACCCTGTCACCTTCAGCGTAGCCGATAAGGGCAGACCCCATTGGTGTAAGTATGGATAGTTTTTTTTGTTGCACATTACCATCTTTAGGTAATACTACTTTGTAACCTCCAAAGTAACCGGAAGGTGTTTCTATATCTACCATGCTGTTTAGTCGAACCACATCTTTTGGAATTTCAGCGTCCTCCAGCACTTTTGCATTTACCAGTTCACCACGCAGTTTGTTGTAGCAAGCAATGTGTACTGCATCTTTTGATCCTACTTTGCTCAGTAGATCTTTAATGATATCGTACTCGCTTTTAGCAAGAATTAATGTTTTGTATTTCATATTATATAAGTTTTAATTGCCCAACTAAATCTTGTAGGGTAGCCTTGGCGTCACCAAACAGAAGGTTGCAATTATCGGCTCCAAAAAGTGTGTTTTCCACTCCTGCATAGCCGGTACTCATTCCACGTTTTATTACTACCACTTGCTTACTTTGGTAAGCTCGGATAATAGGCATTCCGTATACGGGACTGTTTTCATCATTCTCTGCAGAAGGATTTACCACATCGTTGGCTCCAACTATTACCACCAAATCATACTGATCCATCTCATCGTTTACCTCGTCCATTTCTTTCAAGAAATCATAGTTGATGTTGGCTTCTGCCAAAAGGACGTTCATGTGGCCGGGCATACGACCAGCTACCGGGTGGATGATGTAATGCAGTTCTACACCGCGTTCCTCCAATATTTTTTGCAATTGTCCACAAGCGTGCTGAGCCTGCGCCACGGCTAAACCATAGCCGGGAATAATGGCAACTTTTTGCGCAAAAGCGAGCTGCATGGCAGTTTCCGCACTGGACGTTTCTTTTATGTGAATTTCTTCAGCTACACCGGCCGCACCCTTTCCCTTGGCAAAGGTGCCCGCCAATACTTTTAGTAAAGAACGGTTCATGGCTTTGCACATAAGCAGGGTAAGAAGTAATCCTGCGGCACCTACAAATATTCCTCCCGCTATCATTATTTTATTGGCATACACCAATCCTGCCAAGGCAGTTGCCACCCCGGTAAGTGAGTTGAGCAAGGAAATTACCACAGGCATATCTGCACCGCCAATAGGCCACACAAACAGCACTCCGTATAGCAATGAAAGGAAAGCTAGAATGTAAATAAGATTCACAAAACTCATAGGAAGCAATCCAAAACTGAAGGCGATCAATAGCCCCAGTATAAGCACTAGTGAGGTGCGTGCCATGTAAATCAAGGCTCGGTTGCGATTGTCTTTCAGTTTTCCGGCAAGCTTAAAGTAAGCGACCATACTTCCTGTAAGAGAAGCTGCTCCAATTACCAATCCACCGGCAAGAAGCAGTTGCACATTTAGCGGAAGCGAAGAAACACCTACTTGCTGTCCCTCAATTATTCCCAAAAGCATGGCGCAACCGCCACCCATGGCATTGAAGAGTGAAACCAGTTGTGGCATTCCTGTCATTTCTACCCGAGAAGACATTAATTTTCCGACTACCGTTCCGATGCCAATCGCACCCAAAATAATCATCATATTGATGGCTGGAAGTGCATTGGTAAGAGCTGAATAAAACGTGAGCCCTACAGCCAAAGTCATTCCTATAGCCGCTAGTATATTCCCCGATTTGGCTTTAGCCGGAGAGCTCAAAAATTTTAACCCACCTACAAAGGTGAGGGTGGCTACAAAATAGCCTGCGTCAATAAATGCTGCCATGGTCTATTTCTTTTTGGTTGAAAACATGGCCAACATTCGGCCGGTTACAAAAAATCCACCTGCTATATTTAAGGTTCCAAGCAGAACAGCTAGCCCTCCTAAGGTGAGACTGAGATAATCCGTAGGCTCTACTTTTAACATAATAATAATGGCACCAATGAGAATAACTCCACTGATGGCATTGGCACCACTCATAAGTGGCGTATGCAAAATAGCGGGTACGTTAGCGATTACTTCAATCCCTAGAAAAAGACAAAGGGCGATGAAGTAAAAAGTATCGAGATTTTGGTTTATAAATTCCATTTAGTTTAGGCTGAGGTGAGGTTTTTAATAAAAGCAGGATGAATCAATTCTCCATTTTCAATCACCTTACACCCTTGAAGAATGGGGTCATTGGCAGCATTTCCATTTTGCTGTTTCAGGTGTTTTATAAAGGAGAAATAATTGGCCGATAGCATTTGCGAGCTAGCCATTGGCATTTCCTTCGCCAAGTATGAACTGCCTATAATTTTCACACCATTGTGTTCAATCATGCGTTCATCTTGGGTAAGAGCGCAGTTTCCACCTTGCTCACTTGCCAAATCCACTATTACCGAACCTGGTTGCATACATTCCACGGATGCTTGCTCTATTAGTAATGGTGCTTTTCTACCAGGAATATTGGCGGTGCTGATTACTATTGAAGCATTGGAAATATGCTCATGAATCAGTTCTTTTTGTTTCTTTAAATATTCAGGACTCTGCTCTACAGCATATCCTCCGGCACTTGTATTTTCGGTATAACCGGGTACTTCTATAAATTTTGCACCAAGGCTACGCACTTCTTCGCCAGCAGCTCTTCGTACGTCAAAAGCTTCTACTATGGCGCCCAGTCTTTTTGCGGTAGCAATGGCTTGCAAACCAGCAACACCAGCACCAAGTACTAAAACTTTGGCAGGCTTTAATGTGCCTGCTGCAGTGGTAAACATGGGCAATACAGAACCATATAGTTCTGCGGACTTTATCACCGCTTTATATCCAGAAAGGGAGGCCATCGATGAAAGTACATCCATCGATTGTGCTTTGGTGGTACGAGGCACCATATCCAAACTAAATACCGAAAGATTACTTTTTTGGTAGGTAGAAATACGCTGGCGGTGATACATCAAATTGTAAATACCGATAAAGCTTTTACCATCTTCTACCTCCTCACCACGATATAGGTGATTGATAGAAAGTAGGCCTTCAGAGTTTTTAAAAATGTTGCTGTTGCTTACTATTTTAGCTCCAGCTTCTTCATAGGCTTTGTTTGTAAAACCAGCACGTACCCCAGCGCCTTCTTCCACCCACACTTCCATGTTTAGGTTTTGAGTAATTCGCTTTACCGTATCAGGAATCACACTTACGCGCGATTCGTTGGCTGGTTCCTTAAATATTCCTAGTGACTGCATTTAGTGTAATTAAAGTGGTGGTTCGCGACTCCGCTCTTCAAACTACCTAGATAGTAATAGGCGTGTGGCTGAGCGAAGTCGAAACCTTCAATAAAACCTCTTCCACACTCAAACCAGTTCTTTCAAAAACCGCTGAGTTTTTCTGGCTTGAGCGCGGTTGAGTTGTCCTCATTTTTATGTTTTAAGTTTCTTTTCCTTATGGGAAAATTCCTCTTTGGATATAAGCTTGTTCTATTCTTCGGATAGCTTCTATATAAGCCGAGGTACGCCAGTCTGTATGAAATTCGTTGGCCGTGTTCAATAGCTTTTTAAAACTTTGCCCCATCTTAGACTCCAGCTTGGTAAGCACTTCATCCATTTGCCATAGCTCACCATTTCTGTTTTGAAGCCATTCAAAATAACTTCCAATTACACCGCCTGAGTTGCAGTATATATCCGGAATCACGTCAATGTTTCTTTCAAAAAGTATGCTGTCAGCTTCCACATCTACAGGGCCATTGGCTCCCTCGGCAATCATCATTGCTTTGATGGTTTCAGCATTTTCACCAGTAATCTGGTTACCCATTGCGGCTGGAATAATAATGTCACAATCCAGTGCAAAAAAGTCGGATGTAGGATATTCACTGGCCTGTGGGAAACCGCTGATATGGTGATTATTTCCTTGAGCATACACAATCAATTGGTCCGGATCGATTCCATCAGCATTGTAAATAGTACCGCTGGCATCTTGCACACCTACTAAAATAGCTCCGTGCTGCTTCATAAAATGTGATGCCCAAAAGCCCACATTTCCAAAACCTTGAACGATGTAGCGCATACCTCGTAAGTCATAACTTTTTAGCTTTGCCCATTCTTTGATACTTACTACTACACCAAATCCTGTTGCACGGTCACGTCCTTCCAACCCTCCGGCACCTACAGGTTTTCCGGTTACAACGTGAGCATTTTTAGTACGCTCATTGGTAGATTTGGTACTCATGTAGGTATCCGCAATCCACGCCATCATTTGTGGAGTAGTGTTTACATCTGGTGCAGGAATGTCATGCTCGGGCCCTATGTTATCGCCAAGGGCATAGGTAAATCTACGCGTGATGCGCTCCAATTCCGAGATAGAATATTTGGATGGATCTAACTGGATTCCACCTTTTCCACCACCATAAGGCAAACCTGCCAAAGATGTTTTCCAGGTCATCCAGGTAGCTAGCGCGCGAGCCGCATCAATATCTACAGTTGGGTGGTAGCGTAAACCGCCTTTGTACGGTCCTAGGGCGTTGTTGTGTTGTACACGGTAGCCCGTAAATACTTCCACGCTTCCATCATCCATTTTTACTGGAAAGTGAACTACGATTTCATTGTTGGTGATGGCTAAAATTTTGCGCACAGCCGGGGTGAGATTCATCAGATCAGCAGCTTTTTCGTACTGATGTTTCACGTTTTCATACATGCCCATTCTAGGCTTTTCTTTTGTAATCATGTGATCGTTTAATGGTTATAAATAGTGTTCGCAATGAAATGTGATGATGTCATCATTTCTCCAGTGGCAATCATCTTTCAGTTCACAGTTTCCGCATAGCCCCGTAAAATGCTTAAGCTCCGGTTCGTGAAATGTTTTGATTTGAGATTCTACCGTGCTTGCAAAGTGTTCATCGCAAGTATGCACCGCATGCCCATTGCGAAGAGTGCATTGGGTGTTGTAATCACAATTGGTACATAGGCTTAATGTCAATTCCATAGGGGCAATGTTTTGTTGCCACTCCATAGTCAATAGGTGTGCCCTTAAAGAAAGCTAAAGGTTGAAAAAGTTATAAGTTAAAGGTTGCTAGTGGTTTAGGTTTTTAGGCTTTCGCCAAATGTGTTTGCGTATCGGGGAGAAATTACCCGGCCGGGTAGAAATGTATCGGACCTTATTCTTAAGGACGAAACAGGAAATAATCGAAATTTCTATGAAGCAAGAAACGAATGAAAATTAAAGTTGGTTGGATAAAATTTGTCCTTATGATTTTTGAAGAGCCATACTTACTTCTTCCAAGTTTTCGCCAGAATCGGCCAGTATCACCAATTTGTCATCAGCATGAATTACGCTAGTGTCGTTGGGCATAATGTATTTGCCATCTCTCTCAATGAGCGCAATAATGGAGTTTTTTGGAAACTTTAAATCCACAATTTTTTTACCCACAGAAGGGCATGCCTCTGAAATTAGCATTTCTTTCATAGCAGCCTTAGGGTGATTGGCTTTTAATACATCGGTGGGGTGGCTAAGTTTTTTTTCCTCCGGAAGCCCTACACCAAGCCAGCTAGCTACTTTGCCTAGCGTGGTGCCTTGCAATAGCACCGAGCTCACCGAGATAAAGAAAACAATGTTGAATATAATATTGGCTTTGTCAATTCCTGCCAAAAGCGGGTATGTGGCAAATACAATAGGTACGGCACCTCGCAGTCCAACCCAGGAGATATAAAAACGTCTCTGAAGTTTCATTTTAAAAGGAAGCAGAGAAACGAAAACGGCCAGGGGGCGAGCCACAAAAATTAGGAAAATCGAAATCAAAAGACCGATGCCTATATAGGGTATGATTTGACTTGGGAAAACCAATAGCCCGAGGGTAAGGAAAAGTACAATTTGCATGAGCCAAGCAAGCCCGTCAAACATACCAAGTATTGTTTTTTTATGAATGAGGTTTTGATTACCCAAATAAACCGAGCACAGATAAATAGCTAAAAAACCATTTCCCCCGATGGCATCAGTGGTAGAGTAGGTGATAAACATAAGAGCAATGACCAACACGGGGTACAGCCCTTCAAAATCTAAGCGGATATTGTTGATGACCCATTTGCTTATTTTACCGAAAAGGAAACCAGCACCAGCACCGATGGCCATTTGCATAAAAAACAGAGGAAGGAGCGACCATAAACTTTTTTCGGGCTCCACTACCATCCCCAAAAAGGCAATGGTCAACACATAGGCCATTGGGTCATTACTACCACTTTCAAGCTCAAGGGTAGGTCTAAGGTTTTTCTTTAGAGCAAGATTTTTACCCCTTAAAATTGAAAAGACTGCTGCCGCATCTGTGGAGGATACTATGGCTCCCAGAAGGAGACTTTCATAAATGGTGAAGTCGGTGACTAAAAAAACAAAGTACCCGAGACCAAGAGCTGTAAGTAAAACACCAAAGGTGGATAGAGCTAATCCTACTCGTAGAACCGGCTTTACGGTAGACCAACTGGTGTCTAAACCTCCCGAAAAAAGGATGAAGTTTAATGATACAATTCCTATAAACTGGGCAATCTGTGGATTGTCAAAATAAATCCCTCCCAAACCTTCTGAACCGGCCAACATCCCTATAGTCAAAAACAAAAGTAGGGTAGGGATACCGAACTTAAAGCTGGTTTTTCCAACCAAGATGCTTATCAAAAGCAGCAAGGAACCAATCAGGACTATATTTTCTATGGTGATGTTCACGGTTGCAAACATCGGGATAGTTACTTAAACATAAGATAGCTGCGCAGAGAAAGTAAAATTTCAATGATATGCAGGCGAATAATGGTTCCGTTATTGTGGGAGTTTATTATTTTAAGGAGGGGAGGGAGATTAAAATGCCCAAACTCTTCTTTGGAAAGAGGAGTTTGGGCGGTAAGTTATTAGCTTACTTACTTCACTTTTTCAATACTTCGTACCCACTTTTCAGCAAGTATATACTCTTCAGAAACTGAGGGTAAAATGTCAGAATCATAAAACTCTAACTTTTGTTGTGGTGCATTTTTAAGCTGAATGGCCAAGTGGATTTTTTCCAGGTTGGGGCCGTCCATTTCCTTTGCTATTGTACAGCTTTTCATGTTGCGCAAATCTATTTGTGTAGTCTCCAAGCCATGACCGTTTAACTTGGTATAAAACAGCTTTTTTGAAGTTTCATCGATTCCTATACTGTATATTTTGTTCCATGTATCGGATTGTGAAATGTTGACTCCGGCCTGTGTAGCCGCTTCTTTAAACTGTGTTTGTAATTTTTTATTTGCTTGATTTGAAGTGTAGTGTAGCCACAAAATAGGTATTAGGCAAACTACTAAAATACCCAGCCCTACCAGGGCTGTTGTTATATTAAAATCCATTGTTTTTTTATTTTGATAAATACTGGAGATGCCTGCCATAACAGATAGTATGGCGGGTGTGATTGATTTTACATAAGCTAATGTGAAAGCTTAAATCAAATATTTACCAATGCGAATGGAAGGGGTAGATGATTTCGCTGAGTAATAAGCCAGGTTGTATAAGTTGGCTTTTGCTCAGGTAGTTTTTCTTTAGTTGAGAAAAATACTGTTGACTTGTTTTTTCATTTTTCGAAAATAATGTCAGGCTGCCAAGTATAGGTTCTAGCCCGCCAATTGATCTGATCCAAGTATCACTGGAAGATGTGTTTTCCAGAAGTACAAAGTCGGGTTGATCTGCAAAGAAAATTTGCATAACATCACCACGGTCAGGAGTATCTGCAACAGTATGAGTGCTTCCAAACCTAAGAGCTAAAAAGCTGCTGAGAAAGACCAGACCAATTAATAAATAGGCTGAAATCCATCTGAGGAAAGTGTTGCTATGTAATACCGAGCTTTTGATCACTTTGTAATAATGCGAAAATCAAATCTGAAGGATTTCCGCTGTGCAATATTACTGCCAAAGACTCCAAAAAATGAAATTATTTTAAAGGGTAAAAAGAAGTGATGTACTTTAGTACTTTAAGTACTGACAACAACCCACAAAATCCCGCGAAGATGATAAGAGTAATTTTTACGACCATAGTTTTTATGATAGTGAGCCTTTCGGCAAATGCACAATTAGAAGTAAAGCAAAGTCCGCATTCTCCAGAAGAAACCATGGCCATGTTGAAGGAAATAATAACCGAAAAGGGCTTGACTATTTTTAGCGAGGTGGATCACGCGGAACAAGCACAGCAAGTGGGTATGGAACTACATTCCGTAGGTATACTTTCATTTGGCGATCCAAAAGTGGGCACCATACTTATGCAAGCCGATCCGCATGTGGCGATAGAGCTTCCTTTAAAAATAATGGTTTTTGAAAGGAATGGCAGAACCATGATGGGCTATACAGATCCTGAGACTTATAGTGAAAAATACAATTTAGAAGGTCAGGAAGAAATTTTAAAGAAGATGCACAATCTGCTCGAGGAAATGGTGGAGACTGTTGTGAATAATTAGGATAGCTTTATCACAGCTTCCCTCTCAAAGTTTTCCTATCAATCCCCAATATTTCGGCAGCTTTGGTTTTATTACCACCAACCGAAAGGAGCACTTTTTCAATATGCTTTTTCTCTACTTCCGCCAAAGTAGCCCATTGATTATCTTCAATATCAGAAGAAGGAGCTGCCATTTTTAGATGGTCAGGCAGTTGGTCAATTCCTATTTCATCATCGGCCATTATAATGCATCGCTGTATAGTATTTTCTAGTTCACGGATGTTTCCGGGCCAGTGATAGCGAAGTAACACTTCCATAGCCTTTGCTGTAATGTGGAGCTTTGGTTTATTAAATTCTCTAATAAACTTCCCCACAAAGTAACTTGCCAAAATGGGGATATCATCTTTACGCTTTCGTAAAGGTGGAATTTCCAAATTCACCACATTGAGACGGTAGTACAAGTCTTCGCGAAAGGTTCCCGTTTTAGACATTTCCAGCAAATCACTGTTGGTGGCGGCTACCACACGAACGTCAATTTTTTGAGCTTTGGTAGAACCAATCATCATCACTTCTTTTTCCTGAAGGACCCGTAAAAGTCTTTGCTGTACCTGGAGAGATGCGTTTCCAATTTCATCTAAAAATATAGTGCCACCATCAGCGGCCTGAAAGAAACCTGCTCTGGTAGAATCAGCTCCTGTAAATGCACCTTTGGTATAACCAAAAAGTTCGCTTTCTAATAGGTTTTCGGGAATGCCACCACAGTTTACCGCTACAAATGGAGACTTGGCAAAACGCCCGCTGTAATGAATAGCACGAGCCACTAGCTCTTTTCCAGTTCCGCTTTCACCGTTTATGAGTGTGGTTACTTTATTGTCTTTGATGCGCTCAATCACATCTTTTGTTTTCTCTAGAGCTTCTGATTGACCAATGATTCCGTGGTAAGAGAGGGCGGCCTTATTTTTATCCGCTCCCGAAGTAAGCACCTCGGCTTGTTTTGCTCCACGGGTGTTCAGCAAAGATTTGTTTACGGCAGACTCCAGTTCAGCCTTAGTAAATGGTTTTACCAAATAATCAATCGCACCAGACTTTACAGCGTCAATGGCATTTTCTACCGAAGGATAGCCAGTAATAACCAGCACTGGCAATTGCGGAAAATTTTCGGAGGCATATTTTACCAACTGCATTCCATTAACCCCTGGCATTTGAAGGTCGGTGATTAATAAGTCCGGCTTACTTCCCTTGAGGATATCTACAGCATCCATCACATTGCTGGCCTGAAATGTGGTGTGCCCCAAGTCGCCCAGCTGGCGCCTCAGCACCTCAAGCATATCATGTGAATCATCTACTATAAGTATGTGCTCTATGCTCATGGGTGTAGTGGTAATGTTACATTAAAAGTAGTGCCCTTTCCTATTTCTGTACTAAAATGGATGTTGCCTTTGTGACTCCGCACAATGCCATGCACCACACTTAAGCCAAGTCCAGAGCCTTCGCCAATAGGCTTTGTTGTAAAAAAAGGTTCAAATATTTTATCCCTTACATTCTCAGGAATTCCGCTGCCTTCATCAGCAATAATGATGCTGAGGTTTTTGTTGGCAGTGAGTAGCTTTACGCGAATAGTGCTTTCGGGCGGAGAAGCGTAAATAGCATTTATAAGAAGGTTAAAAATCACCTGTGTAATCTGAATAGGATCGAGGCGGCCGAAAGTGTTTTTAGGATCTTTTTCCAATTCAATGTTTATCTGTGCATTTTGTAAAGAAGGTTTTAAAAGCTTTAAAGCATCTTCTACCAAGGGGTTGATGGCAATGGATTCCATCTGCTGTGGCATTTCGCAGCTAAAAAACATAAGCTTCTTTACAACCTCTCGGGCATAGATGGCAGAGTCGGTTATTTTTTGAGCATCATGGGCCACTTGCTGTTCCTTTGTTTCTTCAGCTATAAGCTGTGAAAACCCCAGAATATTGCCCAATGGAGTGTTCAATTCATGCGCAATGCCAGCGGTGATTTCACCAAGTATGGAGAGGCGATCATTTCTTTCTACCGAACGTTTTAGCTTTTCCTCATGCTCAATATGCTGATGACGATCTACAATATTTGCTATTTCGTGAGCTACTTTTTTTAAAAGCTGAGTTTCCTCATGAAGAAAAGACTCGCTCGAATATTTTGAGGCGGGGTAATGAACAGAAACTTTTCCCACCTGTACATGATCTATCAAAATAGGGGTAGAAATAGAGACCGTTTGTTGAGGTAATTCAGTAGAGAAGTATTGACGGTTAGGAAGGTTTATTTCGGCAACAGCCGCATCACTGTGCAACCATGCTTGAGCTACCCTTTCGGTAATTGCTTGAAGCAAATCTTCAATGGAGTCTGAATGTTCAGAGGCAAGAGTGGAGATATCATAAAGACATGTAAGCTCCTTTATCCTTTCATTTAGTGTTTCTACAAGCTCCTGATTTCCCATGCGCAAATTTTAGACGAAGGTACTCACTTAGTCGAAAAGCCAAATAGTAATAACTAATCGACTGTTGCTATGTGGGAACTAATAAAGGAGGTTATCTAGAGGAAAAATAATTTATGGCAAGGGAATATTTATCAGTTTTTAATTTGGGTGGCAAACCCTGAAAATAAGTAAAACACGAGTTTTATAAGTACTGGCTAAAGTGACGAAAGTCATAGAATAGACCTTGGGCTTTGCACACCTTGCAAACCTGATTTTATATGTATGATGCACAATTTTCACATTCCCGTTTTAGGTCTTTCATTTAGCATAGATACTCCCCTTAAGGTGGCGCACTATGGCATTTCTTCGGTAATGTCGCTCAGTAGTGATGCCTTGGTAGAAGATATGCGAGCCCATTATTGCAGGGAAAATAATTTAGCCTACAAGCCTATTTCTGAAAAAGAAGAAGACTACCGAGCCAAGCGAATAACGGCATATCTAAATATGGTAAACTTACTGGTACTCCAAAACTTGGACAATCTTAAAAAACAATCACTGGATACAGAAAGTGAACTTACTAAGTATCTGGATTTGTTACCGGATGATTGCCAAATGAAACATTGGTATTTGGGTTATTGCCGAACATCTGACATGGCCATACGGGATGTTTTGGAGCATTTGATACGTAGCAGCATTGTAGCCGGTTCGGCTGATGTAAATATTATGACCAAGGTGAACAAAGCCAATTTTGATAGCAATGGCCAAGTTTTGCCTCCTGAATATAATGATGCTCTGGCAGCTTTGCGCGGATTTGCCAATAGTGAATTGAACAGTGCTATGGTTTTTTCAGCGGGCTTCAACCCCAGGCTTTACAGTTACTTGGAAGAGTTTTCTTGTTTTTACCCCAATGAAAAAGGGGAGATTAAAAAGAAGATAATCCTCAAAGTGAGTGATTACCGTTCAGCAGTAATTCAAGGGAAATTTTTAGCGAAAAAAGGAATTTGGATTTCTGAGTTTAGGATTGAGTCTGGTTTAAATTGTGGAGGCCATGCCTTTGCTACCGAGGGTTTACTGATGGGGCCAATCTTGAAGGAATTTAAAGAAAACAGGGAAAGCCTGTGCCAAGAGCTTTTTGATTTGTGTAAAACGGTATGGTGCAAAAAGGAAATATCCTTTGGGGAAATAGCCCCTACATTAAATATTACCGTACAGGGTGGCATAGGCACGGCTGCTGAACAGGAGTTTTTGATAAATCATTACAAGGTTCAAAGCACAGGCTGGGGTACTCCATTTTTGCTGGTGCCAGAAGCAACTACCGTAGATGCAGCTACATTAGAAAAGTTGATAGCTGCAAAAAGCGAAGACCTTTATTTAAGTAAAACTTCGCCTCTGGGCGTCCCTTTCAATAATTTGAAGGACAGCGATAGTGAAAAGGTGCTCCAGCAAAGGATGAAGAAAGACAGGCCTGGCAGCCCATGCCTTAAAAAATATTTGGTGTCAAACACTGAGTTTACAAAAGAGCCCATTTGTACGGCCTCACGCCAATACCAGCATCTAAAAATACAGGAGCTTGAGGCAAAAAAACTGGATGAAGAAGCTCACCAAAAAGCTTATGAAGATATTGTGGTTAAAGCTTGCTTATGCGAAGATTTGGCTGCATCAGCTTATACAAAATACGAAGTAAAACCAAAGGTAAAACCGGCTACGGCCATTTGCCCTGGGCCTAATCTGGCTTTCTTCTCAAGGAAGTATTCGCTCAAGGAAATGGTGGGAAACATATATGGAAGGGAATCTTTGCTGAGCAGCGACTCACGCCCTCACATGTTTATCAATGAACTAAAAATGTATGTGGATTATTTGGAAAAAGAATGGGCAGAAGTAGGTGAAATGTTGAATGCCAAGCAGGAAAAATATCTGGCTTCATTTAAAGCAAATCTGGAGACCGGCATTAGCTATTACCAAGCTTTGAGCAAGGATATAAAGATGCCAACTTTTAGTTGTGACTTGTCAAATATAGCAGCGAAGCTTAATCTTTTGGGGCTAGGAAAACCTATAACATCTTAATTTATACTTAGCCATAGGTATGTGAATACCCTGTCTTTGCGCTAAGCAAACTCAGGGTATTTTATTTTTAAGCATACCACTCTGCATAAGAAGTTTCGGTTTCAAAAAGCCTAAGTCTATTCAGGCGAATATCTGCTGGTAGCTTTGGTACTAATAGTTTGGCAAAATGAAGAATGAGGTTTTCGCAGGTAGGTTGAAAAGGAACGAGTTTTATTCTTTCAAAAGGTAAATCATTCAATACCTGGGCATAGGGTGCATTTTGGTTGATCACCAGGGCATGGTCAAAAGTGTTCATGATTTGTTCGTTCACGAGTTTTTTAAGTTCACTAAAATCCATCAACATGCCATCATCACTAGCGCCAGGACTGTTTTTGGTTTCACCGGTAAGGGTAACATAAAGCTTGTAGGAGTGACCATGAATATTTTTACATAATCCATCATGGCTGGTTAGTACGTGAGCCATCTCAAAACGAAATATTTTGGTAACGGTTAGGTAATTGGACAGGGCAAAGTGCTCCATTTCTAATTTGGGTTTGATAGGGATTTATTAGTAATAAATGTTGAGTCGGTAAGTGTTTTTAGGAAAGCCACCAACTGTTCTGTTTCTTCTGGGGTAAGCCCAAGCCTGAGCTCTCCGTTACTTTTTACCATTACGGGGTCTAATGAAGGGCTGTGGTTTACCCCTTTATTGTAAAAGTCCACCACCTCTTCAATGGAGGCATAGCGGCCATCGTGCATAAAGCGGTTTCTTAGACTGAGGTTACGCAAAGTGGGGGTGCGCATGTGGCTCAATTGGCCAGAGTCGCGGCTGGTAGAAAAGTAGCCCCAATTTTCAGGGTTTTCAAAAGTGCTGTCTACACCATTATTATGCAATTGGCTATCGGTAAACAGTGGTGGCATATGGCAGTGATAGCAGCTGCTTTTTTCACTGCTGAATATGCGATAACCTTTGAGTTCTTTATCCGAAAAACTTTCGGTGCCGGCCATCACGCGGTCATATTTGCTATCTGCTGAAATCAGGATCCTGAAAAATTGGGCCAAAGCTTTGGCTACATCATGTGAGGTGATAGTATTGGAGTTATAAGCTTCGGCAAAGAGCTCGGGATATTCAGGGTGTTTATTGAGTTTCGAAATATCGGTGCCAAAGAATTCTTCTACTTCAAAAAGCATCACGTCCTCTAGGTTTCCTTGCTCGCGGCCATCCCACATATAAATGTCTTTCCAAGCCATGTTTACATGTGGTAATACGGGCATTCCTTGAGTGGTAGGTATGGTAAACCCTTTTTTTTGCCAATGGCATGATGAGCAAGAGAGCCCATTATTACTGAGTATTGGGTCATAATACAACCTTCTGCCAAGAGCTACCCGCTCTTCGTAAGGTTGATTATTATCTGGTATTTCCATTTTGGGGAAACCCTTGGGAATGCTTATAGAGTAAGGTGTGAGGCCTTCGGGTTCTGGCTTATCATTTTTGCAGCTTATAATTAAAGTGAGTAGCGCCAGTATAATTAGCACACTTATGCCAAAGGCTGGGTTTTGTATTCTTTTCGATTTATTGATTTTTCTCATTTTTCGAAGTGTTAATGAAGAATACTAAACACGTTGCGACCATTATTTACCAGAATTTGCATCTGGGATCCATTGCCCATGGTGTAGCCATCTTCTTTGGTAAGATCATATAGGTAAGGGTTGTCAAACCATTCGTTTACATCCATTACTATAGTTATGTGGTTGGTGATATTGTCTTTAATTTGTTGTGTGTAAGGAAAACCTACGGTCAATAGGTTGTCATTGTTTCCAAGGTGAAATGCAAAGGTTCCAAAGTCGTCCCCGTCTTTCCAGTGTCCTTCAAATTTCATAAAATGATACCCGCCACCAAGATCGATGGGCCAGTACATGCCTAGGTCATTGTAGTTTAGCTCAAAGGCATCGTGCCAGTTGTATTCAGGCACTATTCCCATCGAAAAACTGATCGAATCATATTTCCCAACAGGTATATTTTGTTCCAGTTTGTTGTTGTACTTCAGGTACTTACCATTTATAGAAGTGGGTCTGGCTTTGGATTTGTGAATCAAGGCTCCATTTTGATATAGGCAAACACCGCTTATAAAATACTTAAGGTAGCTTACCCTATACTCATTGCCGGCTGCGTTAGTATAAAACGTGTTATCAAAATTAAGTGAGTCTCCACCAGCTTGATGCCTGAATTCAAAATGTATCGCCCCGAGTTGTTTGGTTTCTTGATTAGAGTCTTTGCTACAACTGCTAAGCATTAGTGATAATAAGACAGGGATATATAAGGTTTTCATCTGGGAGGCATTACACATAATATTTTCTTATGTGAAAGTAAGCCTGCTCATTTTCGTTTTCAATGATAACTGTCAGGTTAGATCAGTTGTTATAATTGAAAAAACAGTCAAGATTAGGTAAGTGCAAACCTGATATTTATCAGTGCTTATGGCAGGTTCAAACCTTAGTTTTGGTCTTTAAAATAGGCCATTACAAAAGGATGACTACAGAAGAATTAAAGCAGGAAATCTCGCGTTTGCGCAAAGAGCAAAACGTAGTGATTTTGGCTCATTACTATCAAGTGCCGGAAATACAAGATGTAGCAGATTTTGTTGGTGATAGTTTGGCTTTGGCGCAGGAAGCCGCAAAAACCGATGCTGAAATAATTGTATTTGCAGGGGTTCACTTTATGGCAGAAACGGCAAAAATTTTAAACCCAAATAAGAAGGTGTTATTGCCGGATTTGGAAGCAGGTTGCTCGCTGGCTGAGTCTTGCCCACCCGAAAGTTTTGCGGTGTATAGCGCAAAGTATCCGGACCATATTGTGGTGAGCTACATCAATTGTACGGCTGAGGTAAAAACCATGACGGACATTGTGTGCACCAGTTCAAATGCGGTAAAGATTATAAACTCTATTCCGGCTGAAAGGCCCATCATTTTTGCACCTGATGTGAACCTTGGAAAATACCTTATAAAAACAACCGGACGGAATATGAAACTGTGGGACGGGGCCTGCATAGTGCATGAGGCTTTTGATTTGGAAAAAATAGTGAAGCTTAAAACCGATCACCCTGAAGCCAAAATAATTGCCCATCCAGAATCAGAAGCTCATATTTTGAAAGTGGCCAATTTTGTTGGGTCTACAGCAGCACTGTTAAAATTTGCCCAAGAGGATGATGCCCAAACCTATATTGTAGCAACGGAGCATGGCATTTTACATAAAATGGCTCAAAACCTTCCACAAAAAAAACTGATACCCGCACCAAGTGTAGAAGACAACACCTGTGCTTGTAGTGAATGCGCCTTTATGAAAGTGAATACTTTACAAAAGTTGCATGATTGCCTAAAGTATGGTTATCCAGAAATTACTTTAGATAAAGAGATTATCCGAAAAGCTCGACTCCCCATTGAGCGCATGTTTGAAGTAACAAACCAATCTAGCCCTTGCGAAGCGAAAGCCACGATATAATAGTGATAGGATCAGGTATTGCGGGGCTCAGTTTTGCTTTACATTGTTCTGCTTTTTTTCCTTTACGGAAGATAGTCGTGCTGAGCAAAGCCTTAATCAATGAGTCAAATACAAGCTGTGCACAAGGTGGTATAGCGGCCGTGATGAACCATTTGGAAGATTCATACGAGCAACACATAAAGGATACACTGCAAGCGGGTGATGGACTTTGTGATAAGCGAATAGTAGAAATGGTAGTGCAAAAGGCACCAGAGGAAATGAGGCAGCTGATGCAATGGGGAGTAAACTTTGATGGGAATGGAAATCAACCTGACCTGGGCAAGGAAGGAGGGCATAGCACAAACCGAATTTTACATTGTAGAGACCACACGGGGGCAAGTATTATAGAAGTACTCCTAAGGCGATGCGAAGAGGCGGCCAACATTGAGTTGCGCAAAAATCATTTTGTGCTGGAACTTTTAAAAAATAATGATTTGGGTATGGCCTGTACTGGAGCTATGGTATGTAGCGATGATGGCGTATATGCCATTAATGGGCATTACACCATGCTGGCCACTGGTGGTTCCGGACAAGTATATTCCTATACTTCCAATCCAGAAATAGCTACGGGCGATGGTTTTTCTTTAGCTATGGAAATCGGAACGCAGCTCAAAAATATGGCCTTTGTTCAATTTCATCCTACAGTGTTTTATAGTCCCAATGAGCCAAATCCTTTTTTGATTTCCGAGGCAGTACGCGGCTATGGAGCGGTATTACGAAATCATAGGGGTGAAGAGTTTGTGTACAAGTACGACAGCCGAGGCTCATTGGCCACACGTGATGTAGTGGCCAGAGCCATTTATAATGAAATTCAGGAAAGTGGTGAAGAACATGTGTGGTTAGATTTCAGGCACTTTGATACCAATGATTTTGCTTTGAAATTCCCGACCATTGCGGCCTATTTGATTAATAAGAACGTAGATGTACGTACTGAAATGGTGCCCGTAAAGCCAGCCGCTCATTATTTTTGTGGTGGGGTGATTACCAATAAGTTTGGTAAGACTACGGTGCCCCATCTTTTGGCTGCGGGAGAGTGCACTTGTACGGGCCTTCATGGAGCAAATCGACTAGCCTCCAACTCTCTACTTGAGGCACTGGTATTTGCTAAAAATGCTGCTGAAAATCTCAAAACCAACTTTGAAGAATTACAATTTAACCATGGCGGCATTCCTGAGATAAATTGTAGCTGCAGCGAAATGAAGTACAATGGACTCAAAAAAAATGTTCAGGATATAATGGACAAGTCTGTAGGGGTAATACGCACAAAGCCCCGCTTGATAAGTGCCAGGGCCAAGCTTATGAATTTAAAACATTTGCTACCAAAAAGTGACTACTCCGTAAAAGCTTGTGAGCTGCGAATTATGGTGAATGTATCACTTGCCGTGGTGGAAGATTCATTGCAGCAAACCAGTAACAGAGGTGGTTTTTATAGAGATGATTTAAATGAAAAATCAGAAGTAAAAGAAACCTTATAAGTCATGAAAAAAGTAATGATAGTGGCAAGTGTAGCCCTAATGGTAGCTTGCCAGCCAAATGCAGGGGAGTCGGAAGAAAAAGGCCATCAGCACGAGCACGGAACACAGTCTAAAAGTGAGCCTCACATACACGAGTCCAGTGGAGATTCTAATGTAAAGTTAAACAATGGCAAACGCTGGGAAGGCAATGCCGAAACCACAGAAGGCATCAACAACATGCTTGTTCTGGGAAACAATTTTGATGAAGAAACGCAGGCCTATGATCAGCTACAGGTGGACTTGCAAAATGAGTTTCGGACTATATTTAAAAAATGTACCATGACTGGTGAGGCGCATGATCAGTTGCATAATTACCTTATTCCCCTTAAAGCCAAAATAGAGAAGGTTACTGGTGATAACCTGACTGAAATACGAGATTATTTAAAGACATATAAAAACTATTTTCAATGATGCTAAAAGAACTCCACAGTTCAGCGAGTAAAGTTTCTGCGTTTCCATTGTTCAGGGGTACAGGTATGATAGCTGCAATACAGATACCTGCAAGAGAACAGCTAAAGGAGCACGTTACAAAAATGGAAGCCATATTGCTCTGTGTAGAAGGTGAAGCCTTGTATGAAACAGAAACCGAAGAAAGAGTATATCTAGTACCTGGGAAGTACGTAAATATATTGCCCAACGTGAAGCACTGGGTAAATAGCATAAAGGATAGCCAATTGATACTGATGAAATAAGTATTATCCCTGGCTTGGACTGTTACACGGAGTTGGTTGATGTGATTTTCTGATCATCAGATTTCATCTTGCTATAAACCCAAGCAAATATTTTGATTATTGATCCCGAAACGGTTCGTCAACGTTTAAAGTCTTTTTATATAAGTTATGAGCAGTTATAAATTAGTGTTTTCAATATTGCTTTTCCTTCATGGAAGTATTCATGGCATAGGTTTTCTGCGTGCCTTTAATTTGATAAATACCTCCATCTTACCTGAGGATATTTCAAGATCTGTAGGCCTACTTTGGCTTTTTGCTGGTGTTTTGTTTTTAGTATCGATGGGAGGCCATGCTTATGGTTTTTATTGGTGGTTCCAACTTGCTGTTTTGGCCGTTATCCTTTCTCAAGTACTGATAATAATGATGTGGAAAGATTCTAAGTTTGGAACAATTCCCAATTGTATCATTTTGGTAGTTGCCTTTATAACTTGGGGAGCCAACCGCTTTAACGCACAAGTGCATCAGGAGCAAAGAATATTTTTGCAAAAGGTACCCAGCAATTTATCTGCAACTATTTCCGCTGGTTCTATTCAAAATTTGCCACCAATCGTGCGCAAGTGGTTGGATTTCTCTAAAGTGATAGATAAGCCTAAAGCATCATTTGTACGGTTGAAACAGACAGGGGCGATGAAAACTAAACCCGATGGTGATTGGATGTCATTTGAAGCAGTTCAATATATAAATACTTCCAACCCGGAATTTATTTGGACTGTAAATGTGACCATGAATCCTTTAGTGCATCTATATGGAAGGGATCGCCTCACGGCTAACGAGGGAGAGATGTTGATAAAGCTTTTGGGCTGGTTTAACGTAGTAAATGAAGGCCCTTCGGTACAAATGAATACTGGCGCAAAAATTCGCTACTTGGGGGAAATGTGCTGGTATCCCTCAATGGCCACTAGCGAATACATCAGTTGGCAGGAGCTGACCCCGCTGCGGGTCAAGGCTACTTTAGAAGATGGCGATTCAGAAGTATCGGGCATTTTTAATTTTGACGAAAGTGGCCAAATCCTCAGTTTTGAAGCGGATAGATATTATGGGGGAAATGCTAATGCTGAGCGCGAAAGGTGGGTGGTAAATATTCTTGAATATAAGGAGCTGGACGGTAAAATATTGCCTTCTACATGCGAGGTTACCTGGAAATTCAAAACCGGGGATTTCACTTGGCTACAGTTAGAAATAGAAGAATTGAATTCAAACGTTTTTAAGCTTTACGAGCCTGTGGACTAAGTAGAAGAGATTTTGTCTAATTGATGCGAAAAGTAACTGCATTCAGACTTTAAGTTTAGCTTGTTTTCATCCGTGTAAGATTTTACTTTTTCCACGATGGTACGTCCGGCAGGGGTGCCTCTAAAGTCAGGCATTACTTCGGTATGTTCCACTGTCAATGTACTTTCATCTTTCCTATACTTTACCACAGCAGCGGTTTTGTTTCCTTGTTTTAGTTCAAATTTATCAAGCCCATTTTCATGGGAATCATTTAGCGTAAATTCCATTTTTTATTGTTTTTCTATAAACTGTTTTAGCACCAGTGCATGATTGTGCTTTTCATCTTTGGCGCCATACAGAAGGGTAACGCGCTTGCGCTGATCAATGTTCTTTAAAAAATCTTCAATCTCGTTAGTGTAATTTTTGAGCTCTTGAGTATAACTTTTACTAAAGTTATCCCACTTTTCAGGGTCATGGTCAAACCATTTTCGAAGTTCTGTGGAGGGAGCTATTTCCTTCCACCATTTGTCTAGTTTGGCATCTGTCTTACTTACACCTCTTGGCCACAGTTTGTCTACAAGTACGCGGTAACCATCATCTTCAGAGGACTCTTCGTAGATCCGCTTGATTTCTATATTCGTCATAAAGTCTTAGGCGTTTCGGCTTTTGACACAAGGTATTTAAAACCAAAAACACACCAGATTACCACGAAGCCCAGATAAAGTATAAAGGTGATTTGTGGCCATAGAGTAAACCCTGCAATAAGATTGAGCGAAGGCAAGACGAGAGCAAGCTCAGTAAGCAAAAATAGGATGCAATAGGTGCTCATTAGTTTGTTAAATCCTGAAATCTGTTTTCGCAAGGCATACCATATAAGTGGAGTAAATATTCCCAAAAAAATGAAGTGTAGGTAAGCAATGAGTACAAAGCGATTGTTGACCGCCTGGCTTGCCACCATGGGGAAAGATCCCAAGATTTGAAAAATCCACTTGAGCAATAGCACCCATAAGATTACACGAAAGTGTATGGAAGGTTTTGCAACAAATATTGGGTGCAAGAGCATGACTCCTGCCAGTATTTGAAAAATGGAACCCATGCCGGCAAGCACATTTATCCACCAAAAATCAAAGGAATAATCCAGCTTATGAAACCAGGTGAGGAGGGTGCCAAATAACATGAATACATAGAAAGCTTTCTGGTTTTTAATCATGTTGGCAACTTTGAATTTCTCAACGATAAAAGCCAGTATAAAAAAGAAGAAAGCTCCGTTGTACAAAAAGTGCAGGTAGAAAAAGATGGCCTGATCGTACCATGGTGAACTTTGTAAATAATTGGCCATAAGCGGCCCCAGGCTGTACGGTCCAATGCTGGAAATAAAGAAAAACACAACTCCAGTTTGAACCAACTTACCCGCTAGTCCACGGTTCCGGCTCAGCCTGGCAACCTTGAAAAGTAATATATAACTAAGCCACAAATGAAGAGTAGTAAAAGTAATGGAAACAGCCGCATACCCTTGAAAGGGAAAGGAAAGGAGCATTCCCAATACACAGATGACCATGAGGTAAAATATACGCTTATGCGATGTGGGTATTTCAATATTCCACATTTTATAACTGAGAAGCACCAAAGCCCCCAGAAGCCAGCCTAAAAGCATGGCATGTGAATGCGCGTGGAGCAGATATTTGAAATTGAGAGAAAACGGCCATGCAAAATAAAAGCGCAGGACAAGCCCTATGATGGCGGCTATCATTCCCATCAAAATGGTGAGGAGCCAAGGGAGGGAAACATTCCTCATGTTGCTTTCTTTTTTCTAAACATAAGAACCGCAAAAGAAGTAAAAAAGAGGAGCATGACTAAAACCTGAAGCAGTCCCGTCCACTTTCGTAAAGTCCAATCTCCGGAGTAATCAGCATAAAGACGCAGCAGGAGCAAAACATGAATGAGCCATACGGGTATGTAAAGTATTTTATGGAAGGGCGTATGGTGTTTTTTTAGCAAAGCCGGAAAGATGATTGGCGCATGTGCGTATATCATTGAAAACGCAAAACCAATAAAGAAACTGTGTAACACGGCATCATAATGATAGAAGGTTTGGAGCGGCAGCGCCATAAGTACACCACTAATCATCAGCCATACAAAACCGGTATATAGCGTGCTTCCTGTATAAAAGAAAAAACCTGATTTGTTGAGGTTTTTGGTAGCCATATCAAATTGTAATAGCCAAAAACCTGTAGCGGCAATCAAGATTCCGGAAGGGTAATTAGTGCCCCAGTGAAACGGTATGGCTTGGACGGCAAAGAGCAAAATAAATAGAATGAGCAACGCAGGTTTAGCCCATTTTGGTGTAGCCACAAACTTGCTAAGCTCTAATCTTTCGGCTACAATGGTGTAAAGCAAAAAGAGAATCAACCAAATGCTGGCTGCGGCAAAACCTTTACCCGTCATCAGCACCAAGCCAGAGGTCATCCAGGCCAAGCCGCTAAGTGTTAAAATAAGCAGATAGACTTCTTTATGCCTTCGCCATTGAATGAAGTATAAAAAAGATAGCAGAATGGCAGCTACAGCTTGCGCTAAAAACCCCCACAATGGAAACTCCGTTATGACTAGGATTACGGAGGCAAAGCTTACTAATGGGACGGCCAGCCAAAGTTTGTTTTTGAGTATAAAGGTGCGCTCAAGGCTGATGAGGGTTCCAAACAAACCAGACACCATATAAAAGCCGTGCTTGGCGGCAATATCTGGTATAGGCATGTCCCAGCCCACCCGGCCAAATGCCGAATAAAAAGCCAGCAATAGCAATATCGGGACAATAAGAAGCAAATGCTGCTTTCTCATTTTTCGTGGGTTTTACTCAGAAGTATACTTTAAAATCAAAAATCTTTGACCCGTGCTTTGCGAAGCAAAAACACTAGTGGGACAATAATCCAAGATAGAAAGGCTACTCCAATAAGCAAGCTGCCGCTAGTGGTACCAAAGAATTTTTCGAAAATAGCTCCAGTATAACCCATAAGTGCACTGTAGTCTAATTGAAAAATCAAGAGTACTCTGCCCATATCCACGGGGTTTAAAAGGGTGAGCCCCAAAGCAAGATTTTCTAATGGGAAACCTTCAAAAGCAACTAAGACTACCAGAAAGATTCCATCGTAAATAACGGCCAACAATAGCCACATAAATAAGCCTAGGCCAAACCCTTTCAACCTATTTTCATTTGCCAAAACCAACCAAGCAGCAATCACACAGAATATTACAGTAAGTACTATGGCAATTACAGTGAGCATAAGCCACTGCGCAGTAAATATTTGTTGAAAATCATGAAAGGCCAAGGGAATTAAAATACCCAAACCTACACTTACGCTAAGGGCGGCACTAAGTCCGAGCACGTATCCTCCAAAAATACTTTTGCGAGAGATGGGCTGCGCCAGCAATATTTCTACATAATCGCGCACCTGATACATGTACATCATTCCATAAATCATGCTGATGAGTGGTACTAGTAGAATGATAATGTTCATCAGGCTTACCACCACTTTTGCGCTGTCACCACTTAGGTAAAGCAGGCCGCCACAGGTAATGATGAAGAAGAGCAAGTAGACCATCGTCCAGCGGCTGCGGATAAGATCTAGAAAGCAATACTTAAAAACTTTTGACATGGCTATGCGGCTTTTTTGAGGGTGAGTAATTGGGCTATGGCATGCTCTGTATTTGGTGCGCCAGTTTTGGTAAGTAACTCTTGTTGTGTGCCGCGGTAGTACACTTTGCCATCCAGTAGAAATACAATTTCATCGGCTAGCTCTTGCACAATGTCCATAATGTGTGTGGTGAGCAAAATGGTTTTTCCAGCGGCTTGCTCCATGCGCAACCAATCCTTGAGCGCTATCAGAGCCACAGGGTCAAGCCCAATGGTGGGTTCATCCAAAACGATGGTTTGCGTGTCATACATCAGGGCGCTTACTAAGTTTACTTTTTGGCGCATACCGCCAGATAAAGTGCGGAGTTTCTTTTTATAAAAAACTTCCACGCCAAAGCATTCCATTAGCTGGAATTTACGCTCGGCTTTGCCTCTTATATTTTCAATAAAATCAAGAAACTCTTCCACGGTAAGGTTTTCCGGGAAGCGGGCAATTTGAGGGAGATAAGCAATGTTTTTGCGGTAATCGTTGCCTTTCTTTACTTTTCCATCAATCAATATTTCGCCAGCGGTAGGATGTACCATGCCCATTAGCGATTTTATCAATGTGGTTTTTCCAGAACCATTTGGCCCCAGTATGGCAAATATTCCGGCTTGGTCAAACTTTAGGTCTATACCATGAAGTACCTGCTGTTTGCCAAATTTTTTATGGATGTCTTTAAATTCAATCATGGCTGTTGTCGGTTTTATTTATATAGGGTAGGGTTTCATCAGTGGCTCCTCGTCAATCAGATTGGTGGGGGTAACGGCAGGAGCCATTTTTTCAGTAAAGTTTAAAACCTCTATAAATGAGCTTCTCAGTAGTATGATGCTTTCATCAATACGAGAAACCAGGTAGCTAAATAGGTTTACCGGACGGTGTGGTACATCGCCAATTCCATCTTTGTCCAAATCGTAACCATCATAGTCATCCCAAAAATTATTGCTGTAGGTGTTATGATCTGTTTTGGCATCGGTAGCTACATTAAAGCTATTGGCAATAAAATTATTTTGCTTCAGCATATTGTCCATGGAGCTACCACGCATTTTTAGTGCCCAGCCATTTGCATTAAACTCATTTGCCGTAAAGGCCACCCTGCTGCTGCCTTCGCTATATATGCCGATGGTATTTTTCTTAAACGTATTTCTCTCTATGCGGCTGTCATAAATTTCTTTGAGCAACAGCCCATAGGAAGCACGACCCCAGTTTTCAAGAAAATTGTTTTCTACCATGGTAATGTGGTCGCTAAACATGACCGCCACACCAGCACCATTATCCGTAAAGGTGTTGCCATTATAAACATCATCATTACTAAACATAAAGTGCAAACCGTAGCGCAGATTGTGGCGGCTCATGTTGTGAGAAATACTGGAATTATCGGTAAACTCAAGGTAGATGCCATCACGGTGGTGTTCTACCAGGTTGTTTTCAATTTTCATGCTATCACAATACCAAAGATGAATGGCATTGGCAGATGAATGCTCCTGCTCGGCATTTCCAGTAATGTTGTTGCCTTCGATAAAACCATTTTTTGACTTGGTGCAAAAGATGGCAAAAAAGCAGTCCTGGATGGTATTTTCGCTAAGGGTAAAATGCTGAGAGTAATCTACCCAAATAGCGGCCAAATCTTTAATGTAACTCTTGTGCACATCCCTTAAGGTAAAGCCAGAAATGGTAACGGAATCGGAGCGAACTTCAAATATGCCGCTCTTTTCTGGGGCTTTTATGCTTACTTCGCCACAGGCCAAAATAGTTAATGGCTTATCGATTATTATGGCGGCAGTGGGCCTATACTCACCAGCGTTTACACAGATGGTGTCAAAAGGGGCAGCCCTTTGTATGGCCGGTGAAATGGAGGCAACCGCCTGAGAGGAACCCACTTCCCACTCTTTTGAGAAGGCGGTCACACTCCAACCCACAACTGTGATTATAACAACCAAATATCTGTTCATAGCTCTGGTAAATTTTCCAGGCCTTCCGCTACTTGCGGATAGGTAAATATTTGCCCACCATTGGTTTCTACCAGTTTTTCGGCCTCACTTTTTGTGGGTACAGCGGTGAGATAGGCACCCATGGGGCTAGGCAGTTTTTTGCTGCGTACTATGTATGCTCCTTCGGCAGGAATCAGCTTTTTGGGTGTATTGTAGTCGGTCACCAATTCTTGCTGGTAGGCCGTTTCTTCATTTTCATGTTTATAATTAATAAGGCATTCCAAAGCATCAAAGCTGTAGGTTTTGCCTTTGCTGGTTTGCAGCTGTGCGGCATAGCGTTCGTCTACTATGCTCATCCGACAGTAGTCGCAGGCCTGATGGCCATACTCTATCGGTTTTACTTTTGGCTTACAGCCGATAAGTGTGAATAGGGCTACGGTAAAAAATCCAAAATACTTAATCATGATGTTGTGGGTTTTAGGCTCGCTCATCAGGCGAGATTGGGCTTCTCATGTGGATAAAAAATGCGGTAGGTGGGAAGCTTAACTGCCGCATTTTTTGATTATTTAAATGTTGAGCGAACTGAAGTTTTAGTGAATCTCATTTTTAGCCAAAAGGCAACAAAGGATAGAAAAAGGGCAACTCCGGTAAAAATGCCTCCAATACCCGGGTATGATTTAGCATTGAAGTTTAGCAGCATTTTAGTACCAAATAGTGGTGGCTGATAACTTTGCCCGGGCACTTTAATCGGAGCCAATGGACTTAAGTTGTGGCCGTAATCATATTCCCATAGGTAAAAGTCATAAATGCCTAATGTGCCCAATACTAGAAATACAAGAGCCCAAGTGAGGTACACCCAAGACTTGTTTACAATGGCCGTAATAATGCCAAAAACACCAAGCGCGCCTACTACCCAAGGGAAGTAAGTAAGCTCTGGAATACTATCCGGCTCTATCATTTTCATGCCTACATAGTGATTCAAAATGTTGATATTTTGAAGCGTACCTGGAGAGTCTCCGGTAATTTGATTTATCCAGATGTACATAGTGATGCCATCAGGATATTGAGGAGCTATCAGTGTTATTTCCCATAAGGGAAAGAAGAAAAGCATAAGCAGACAAGCAACAGCTATTATGGCTAATACTCTTGGAATAGATTTCATGTGAGGGTGTTTTGGGTTTGTGAGTAAAAGGGGCTGTCTTTTATTAATGAAAGCACTTTCAATAATTCTAAACATCAGGCAGCCCCTTTGTACATACACGGTCATCTATTACTCACCAGTGGTAGCAGTTACTTCAGGAGCTTGCCCTTTGGCAGAAACTCTTAAGTATCCTTGCATTTCCTGGTGCAGTGCAGAGCAAAAGTCAGTACAGTAGAATGGAATTACCCCTGGCTTTTTAGGCTCCCACAGTAAGGTTTCGGTTTGTCCGGGCATTATCAGTAGTTCGGCAGTTTGTGCGCCCATTACTGAAAATCCGTGTGGTACATCCCAGTCTTGCTCAAGGTTAGTTACATGAAAATATACTTTGTCACCAACCTCAATACCTTCTACATTATCAGGAGCAAAGTGGCTACGTATAGTGGTCATATAAATGTGTACTTCATTGCCCTTTTTCTCCACACGAGTGTCTTTTTCACTCTTGGTGGCATATGGGTGCGCATTTTCTTCTAAGCTGTAAATTTTCTTACTGTTTGGTGCTACCAGGTCGGCTGGTATGGCCTGTGCATAGTGAGGCTCACCAATGGTAGGGAAGTCAAGAATGAGCTCCATTTTGTCTCCACTAATGTCATACAATTGAGCAGAGTGTGCTAACTCAGGACCGGTAGGCAGGTAGCGGTCTTTGGTGATTTTGTTAAGCGCCACCATGTATTTGCCCCAAGGCTCTTTACTATCTCCACCAGGTATCATTAGGTGACCAACAGAGTAATACGTAGGAATACGATCAAGTACTTCCCAAGTATCCAATTTCCATTTTACAACTTCACTACTGATAAAGAATGTGGTGTAGGCATTTCCTTTTCCATCAAACTCGGTGTGCAATGGTCCGAGGCCGCCACTTTCTACAGTTCCGGCTACCACATCTTCAAAGTTTAGCACAGGAATTCCATAAGCGTCTCCGGCAAAAGATTCATTTTCGATGGCCTGAATCATTTTGTCAAAGCTGTGCACAGTAAGGTTTGCATTAAGCTTACCGTTACCAATAATGTAAGAACCTGTAGGGTCTACGTCCACTCCGTGTGGAGATTTTGGTGTAGGCAAGAAGTAAACTACTCCCGGGTACTCGCTTGCATCAAGTACACGCACTTTGTTCCTTTTAATAGTTTCCGCCATGTGCTTGTTTTCGTCATAACGGTTTATCAAATATTCTGTATCCATTTCCTTAAACTTACCATCCTTGATATACTCCTGGGCTTTTTTCCAGTTGATGGCGGCTATGTAATCCTTATCGTTTTGAGAAGCGTTTACTTCTTTCAGCGTATGGCTTTGCTCAGTGTTGTATGTGGTAAAAAACATCCAGCCATGAGATTTTCCTTTTCCGGCATGTGCCAAATCATAATCATACCCAGGCATCAGTACTTGAAAGTCAATATCCATATGACCATGCTCCGGGTCTACAGAAATAAAAGACAAGGCTCCCTTAAAGTTTTCCTTGTAGGTAGCAATCGGCACATCTTTTTGAGGCACAGGTACACTAAAACGTGTTCCGGCCACTACATACTCACTGTTTTCGGTGGTAAAAGGAGAACTGTGATTTCCACCGGCATTTGGAAGTTCAATGATTTCAGCAGTTTCAAAAGTAGTAAGATCTACTCGGGCTACTCGTGGTGTGTTGTTACCATTAATGAAAATATACTTTCCGTCAGGTACTCCATTTGTTTGAGAAAGCTCAGGGTGGTGAGCATCATCCCAAGGGATAAAACCATGAGTGGTTTCAAGCAAAGGTTTGGTTTCTTCATTAAAACCATAACCTTTTTCACCATCTACAGAAAATACTGGGATAACCTTGAGAAGACGGCCAGATGGAAGCCCATACACACTTATTTGTCCACTAAAACCACCAGACATAAAAGAGTAAAACTCATCGTATTCGCCAGGGGCTACATATACTTTTTCTGCAGCGCTTGATCTGTTTATGGCACCACTTTTTTCGGTGCCTGCCTCACTGTTGTTGTTACAGCCTTGTGGCAGGGTCATCGCAAGAGCCACCACGGCCATTATTTTGGTTAAACGATTCATTGTTTATTTGTTTTAGGTTGTTACTAAAGTGTTCGGAAATACTCGAGAATCTTACGAGCATCTACTTCACTGATGTTTTGATCAGCCATGATGGCTCCATTTGCCTCAGCTAGTACTTGCTTGGCGATAGGGTCTTTTTGCACCATTTCTGTTGGGTTCATAATCATGTTCATCACCCATTCAGGAGTTCTTCTGTCAAGAATATCTTTAGGTGCAGGCCCTATATATTTCTTATCCGTTTTGTGGCAGGCAGCGCAGTTTTTTTCAAAAAGGGCTTGTCCTTCAGCTACCATTCCCTGGTCTATGGTTTCACCAAGTGTAACTTCAGATACAGGGCCAATTCCTTTGCTAGTCATCGGATCAATTGCCGGAGCTTTTTCTTCCTTCATAGCTTTTTCGTGGGCTACTACATCAGGAGTTTTTACCGTTTTTCTTTCTTCGGTTCCACCTCCGCCACATGCGGCCATCACCATCAAAATGGCAAAAACGGCTATGGTTGTTAACTTCTTCATGGGTTCTTTGATTTTTTAATTATACCACGAAGGTAGAAGGGGAAGAGGGGCTAAAAAATGACAATTATCATATAAAAGGACTTTTTAGTCTTTTATTAAGATGTGCTAAATTAAGTGCCTTAAATCCGGTGAAAAATCACGGTAAGTTACCGATCTTCGAAGGGGAACGGAATGCTAAAATTTGAAAGTCTATTGGGCTAGATTTCCAGTTTTAGTTTTAGCACAATATTTCGTCCCATGCTGGGTATACCACCCCAGTTGAGGTGATCACGGTAGTAGGTGTCTAGCAGGTTGTTGGCAGCTATTTCTACTTGTGTGTTCAATTTTTTGAATGGAAGGGTGTACCCGATTGCCGCATCTAGTAGAACATAGCCAGGAGTGTAGCGGTCGCCATATTCCGTATTGTAATGTTTTTGCTCTGCTGCCATTCGGCTTTGTGCCAAAAAGGAGAAACGTTTTAGACTATAATTTACTCCAATGGTACCTTGCAAAGGTGGTATAAGCGGTAGGTCTGCCTCAGGCCTAAAGCCACGTAAGTATTCCCCTTTAGCGGAAGTTACAAAAGATTTACTGAAAGCATACTCAGCACCAATCTCTACTCCCCAAAAGGTGGCTCCGCTTCTATTTTCATATTCGCGTACTCCGTTGGCGCCATAAGTCATTGCGCTATAGTTGGTGGTGAGCCCAAAGATGTAATCATAATATTGTTGTAAAAATAGAGTAGAAGAGAAGTTGAATTTTTTCTTGGTGTAGGTATAACCAACTTCTGCACTTAGTAGTTGCTCAGGCTTAAGGTCTGGATTGCCCAAATAGTCAAAACCATCGTGGGCATTATATAGATAAAAGCCATACAGCTCTGAAGTGGTAGGGCCTCTCATTCCGTAACCAATTGCGGCCGTTAGGGCATGTGTGTTAGAAAGGTGATGGGTGATGGAGCTTTTTATTTGAGGTAAAATAAATTGTCTATTTGTGCTCATGTCATAGCCCATGCCTTCCCATTGTTTATTGCCAAAATCATCCACTAACGCTGAGGTTTCATAATCCATTCTGATAGTAGTGTTCACATGGTTTTTACCAAACTTCCAGTTATCCGTAAGGCCTAACGCCATCCCATGAATGCGAGCATCGGGCCAGGTGAGCATAAACATGGGAGGCTCTGAATCATCATGGGGGTACATAGTCATTTCGGCTCTGCGGAAATTGGTGTAATACTCAGCAGCACCACTGATGGTGTGTTTTCCTACAGTCCAATCAAAAGCATTGAAAGTAAGTCCTGCCGTTTGGCTCCAGCCAGGCATATCCATGTGCATAAATACATTTTCGCGCTTAGTGTCATCCATTTCATGGTAAATGTCATTGTAGTACACTTTTAGGTCAAACCGGGTGAATGGACCAACGGAATGATAACTACTGTAGGTAAGCCCGCCAATCACAGCACGAGCTTTGCTTACATCCATGGTAAGGGCAGGGTAACCTACATCTGTAGCTAAATCGTAGATAAAGTCAAGCTTCAAAAAGCGTTTTGGCGAAAGCCTGTATACCGAGTTTAGCGCCCAGTTTTGCTTCTGGTTTTGAGAATATTGAATCTCTTGTCCATTGCCATCATAGTAGTTTCCATTTTGCAACCAACTTCCATTTAGCCGCCAGGCTAGTTTTTTGGTGTTGCTTTCTACATGCATGGCAGTATTAAAGCCATTGGTATTGGTTTGGTACTGTTGAATTAGGCCAAATCGCCAAGGTTTGGTTTGGCTAAATGTAGGTTCTTTGGTTTCCAGATTTAAGCTTCCGGCCAATCCGTTATTGGCACAGTGGCTTTCGCAGGCTGAGGCTACTTCGGCAGTGCTAAGGTTATTGGCCACAATGTAGGATGTGGATGGATCCATCCTATCCGTGCAGGCACTGTACACCCGCATTCCGTTTAGTTTCACCTGTATACGTCCATCTGCCTGACCGCGGTATACCACCTCTTGTGCAAAGCTCCCTCTTGAAATAAGGTTAACCCCTTTTAGCTGTTTAAGCTGAAGCTCCAATTGATGATTGTCCACAGAGTTTTTTAGGGTGTGTTCATTTTCCCAATTATCAATTACCACCACATCGCTAAGTTCAATGTGATCAAAGTTGATATGGGTAGTGTCTTGTGAATGATTTTGACCCCAAACAGCATAACCAGTGGCCAATAATAGGCTTAGAAATACACTTTTCATGGTAGGAAGAATTGAAGTGGGAACTCTAGGGAAGTTACAGAGCTACCCTGCCGGAAAATCAATTTGCCGACAGGATAGTACTGTTCTTTTGTTTATTAATATGGTAGGCGCTTAGGGTAGTATCTTACTGAAAAGTAATGTCAAAGAATCCATCAGCTTTGATTACACTGTCCTGAGCATCCATTATTTTCATATTCACCTTCCAATAGCCAGTCATGGTAAAGTTTACCTTACCACTATATAGACCATCACCCACGTGTGTCGGGTTCTCATTGTTGGGAGAGCCATGCCCCATACTAGGCATTTCGGGTTCTATTTCTATTTTGAGATCAGTAGCTGGCGGAAAACTCATCATGGTTTCGCGTTTGTACACCATTACTTCAAAGTCATTTAATCCCACTTCAGGGGCCATTGGTTCTTTGAGTGCCACAAAGTAGGTGTCATCATTTAGAGCAGACTTAAAGTTGTACAGCTTAGCTTCTTGCTTAGCTTCCACTTCTATAGTAAAAGTAGCAGTGTCCATTGATCCTCCATTCACTTCCACAAGCACTGAAAAGGTCCAGCTACCCATGGTGCCACTTGGCATTATAAAGGTAGAAGAGCCCATGTAGGCATCCATGTCCACATCAAAAGTAGGATTAGAAAATGGCGCACTGTGCATCATGGTTCCCATATCCATCATAGGTAAAAAACTCACCGTGGCATTTTCTATCATATTATCCGTTCCAGATTCCGTTAGGCGCACCGCAACATGATTGTAGCCAACAAAAGCATCTTCTCCAAAGTAGAGTTTTACATCTGCTGATGAGGTAGATTGTTCACCGGCTAGTACATAGCTGCTTAGGGCGTCATTGTTTTTTGGGGGAGTGGTGCTGTCGTCATCTTTATCACACGCACTGAATTGAAATGACAGACCAATGGTAAGTGCCATTGTGGCCCATTTATTTAGGGTTTTCATTATTTGAAAAAATTAGATTTAAAAAACGATTTTGAAAAATAGAATAGAGCTTTCGTTTTTTAAACCTGCGGAGGATGATCAATGGCCGCTAAATAAGGAATGCTGAGGTGTAGGCTCAAATTGTCATAAAATACTGGGGCACTTTCATTTTCCACGAAAGTGGCAACCCAACTATAGGTAGTAGGGGAGAAAAGCCTTAGGCTAGGAATCAAAACGGGAGGCTCAGTTTCGTTGTGCTTGTTTTCAGAAAGTGACAGCTGCTTGGCAAAAAAACATTTACCATCACAATGTAGCTCTGGGGTACTCTTGTTTTCACAAAGCTCTTGAACATAGTAGTCATAGCTCATCTGGTAGATGGCCGTCACCATGCTATTATATAGCTGTGAGCTGATCACTACCAAGATTAAGATGCTATTTGAAATTAACTTTCCCATTGATGGGTCAAAGATACAATAGAGCCTTAGGCTTATTTATGAGATTTATCAGTAAATTAAAATAAAAGATATTTTTATCCGAAATTGTAAAATACATTATATTTGTCGGGTAAAATTATTTCAATGTTTTCGAAGGCTTGTGAATACGGCATAAAGGCAATGATCTACATCGCTCAAAAAAGTGGTGAAGCGGGTAAGGTGAGCCTTAAAGAGATTGCTGCCGGCACAGACTCGCCTGTAGCTTTTACAGCAAAAATTTTACAAACACTATCAAGAGAAGGTTTGCTAATTTCCACCAAAGGGCCCACCGGAGGATTTATTTTGGCGGAGGCGCCAAGCAAAATGAATCTTGCACAAATTGTAAGCGCAATAGATGGTGACAGCGTTTTTGTGGGTTGTGGCTTAGGCTTAGAAACTTGCGATAGTGAAAGACCATGCCCTGTTCATCATAAATTTGAAATAGTACGTGATGAGCTTACGCTAATGCTAAACTCCACCACACTGCAAGAACTGGCATTGGGGCTTAAAAATGGTGCTAGCTTTTTAACCCGCTGATTTTTTTTGAATGTATTTAGGATAAAAAAGTCCTTTTTTAATAAATTAAATTTTTCAAATATGGAAGGTCTAGAACAAAGACAAATAGGAGAGTTGGTAGCTGAGAATTACAAACTGGCTACCGTATTTAAGAAACACAAAATTGACTTTTGCTGTCAAGGTGGTCGCACCATTAGCGATGCTTGTCAAAAGAAAGACATCAGCATTTGGGAAGTGATACGTGACCTGGAAGCAGTGATAAATGCCAAAGAGGATGACAGTACCGATTACAAAAGCTGGCCTTTGGATCTGTTGGCAGATTATATTGGGAAGAAGCATCACCGATATGTAGAAGCACGTTCACAAGAAATCAAACCGTTTTTGGATAAGCTTTGCAAAGTGCATGGCGATCGCCATCCGGAATTGTTTGAAATCAATGAACTCTTCACTGGTTCTGTGGGCGAACTGGCACAGCACATGAAAAAGGAAGAGCTGGTTTTATTTCCCTTTATCAGGAAAATGGTAGTGGCGAAAACCACAGGCGAGGCCATGTTTACTCCACATTTTGGTGCCGTAGAAAACCCTATTGCCATGATGATGCACGAACATGATGCGGAAGGGGAACGCTTTCGCAAAATTGCCGCACTGAGCAATGACTACAATCCGCCTGTTGATGCTTGCAATACTTACAGAGTAACTTTTGCCTTGCTACAGGAATTTGAAGATGACCTACACAAGCATATTCACTTGGAAAATAATATTCTTTTTCCGGGTGCAAAAGCTATGGAGGAAAACATGAAAGGCAGAGAATTGGAAAATACGCTGTAACACTTCGGGAGCTTGTATCTTTGTGCAAGATGTTAAGCGGAGAAAATATTGTGAATATGAAGAAAGATATCTCTCAATCGGAGGATATAAAGTTGATGGTAGACGAGTTTTACGGCAAAGTGCAAAGGAATCCATTGATCGGTCCCATATTTATTGGGGTGATAAAGGATAGATGGCCGGAGCATTTGGAAAAGATGTACAAATTTTGGGGAAGCATTCTGTTAGCGGAGAACACTTATAACGGAAGGCCATTTCCTCCTCATGCTCAAATGCCGCTCCAGCAAGAGCATTTCGAGGCATGGCTTGGCTTATTTTTACAGACGGTAGATGACCATTTTGAAGGGGCCATAGCCGATGAGGCTAAGATGCGAGCTCAAAATATGGCATCTATGTTTTTTCATAAAATAGAATATATTCACCAGCACCCAAATCAAAGAACCATATAAGCAGCCCTACTATGAGTGATGTGAATGACAGAATAGACGAGAAATATCGTAACCTGGGAGAGAATCCTGAAACCTATAAAGAAGGACTATTTCTATCTAAACCACTTACATATTGGGATTATATACAGGTAGATACTTTACTGTCATTACAAAAGCCGAGAACTGATTATGAAGATGAAAAGATATTCGTCATCTATCATCAGGTAACTGAGTTAATGCAAGAATTGGTGCTGCATGAGCTTAGGCAAATCACTGGCCCAATGCCTGTAACAGGTGAAAAGCTGGCAGAAAAAGTAAAGCGCATGATTCGCTACACGCGTATGCTCATTACTTCTTTTGACGTGATGCGCGAAGGGATGGATTATGATGATTACAATACATTTCACAAAGCTTTAGCCCCAGCCAGTGGTTTTCAAAGTGCAAATTTTAGATACATAGAACTTCGCTGCACATCACTGCCTAATTTGGTTAATTCAAGAGGTAAAAAGCGTTTGCCGCTCCGTCCTACTATAGATGACTTTTTTGACAACCTATATTGGAAAGATGCAGGTTTGAATCGTGAAACTTATGAAGCGAGCCTTACTTACACACTTTTTATGGAGAAGTATGGTGAGAACTTGAAAAAACTGGCTCGCGAAATGCAAGGCAACACCTTAGAAGATAAGGTAAATGCCCGCCTTGAAACTTGCTCACAGGAGACTCGTGAGTTGCTGCGCGAATTTGATAAACTATATAATATAGAATGGCCTTTGGTACACTTGCGTACCGCAGCACATTATTTGGATGCAAAAGGCGAAACTAAGGCTGCAACTGGTGGCAGCGAGTGGAAAAAGTATCTACACCCTATGTATCAGCAACGCAAGTTTTTTCCTAGCCTGTATAGTGAGGAGGAGCTAGAAAACTGGGGGAAAGATTATAAAATCTAGGAATGGACAAGCCCCAGCCCATCAAACGAGATAAATATTTACAACCATTAAGCCATGACCATCATCATGGCTTAATGCTTTGTTGGAAGATCAATAAGGGGCATAAGAAAGGTGTTTCTGCAGAACGGATTATGGCCTATGCAAAGCATTTTTTTGAAACACAACTTGAGCAGCATTTTAGGGAAGAAGAGGAATTGCTCTTTCCTCTGATAGGAATGAAAGACGAGGGAGTGATGCATGCCATGGACGGGCACAAGCGCTTGCGTGTGTTGTTTTTTGATGAAGAAAACCTGGATAATGCCTGCCAGCTAATTGCAAAAGAACTGAAGGCCCATATTCGTTTTGAAGAGCGGACCCTCTTTAACGTAATTCAAGAAAAAGCCGGAGCGGAAGAACTGCTGAAGATGAACCAGCAGTTACATTCCCGTCCGGCAGAACAATCTCTAAATACTTGGGAAGACCCATTTTGGGCCTAAGTTCTTAAAACAAAGAGATAAGGATCAAAAATAAGCTGGCGAGGATATTTGTAATAAATGACCATACTACCCAGCGCAAGGGAGCATGTGAAATTGCAGCTGCATTAGAGCCCATGGCTGTGCAGCTTATCAAAGCAATTTGCCAGGTAGGGGCGTTGTTCATCAAAATAACGATAAGAGCTACTGAGGCAACGTATGATCCGGCCATGAGAGTGACAGACATAATGCCGTAATAGCTGAATTGCAGCTGGTCAATTTTTGAATTTATACGACTTAAAGTACTCATAGATAATGTTTTTAATTCTGCTACAAATGTATTTTAGGATAAATTTGTCCTTTATGATTTCAATCATCTTTTAAAATGATTATTGAAGAAAAAATATTGGTGGCCTACGGGGCTACAAGACACATTTATAAAAAGGATGCAGTAATTTTTGAACAGGGAGATCAACCTCGATTTTACTTTGAATTAATAAATGGTGAGGTAAAAATTTGTAGCCTGAGTGAGGAGGGAAAGGAGTTTATTCAAAGAATATTTTCGGCAGGTAGGTGTTTTGGGGAGCCACCACTTTTTGGTGAGTTTGGATACCCAGGTAGTGCCATTGCATTGAACGATGTGAAGGTGTGGCAATTGCCCAAAGCTGGGTTTTATCAACTTATAAATGACCACCCAAAAATTCACTTTGAGATAACTCGTCAAATTGCCAACAGGCTACATTACAAAGCAATGATGGCTCAGGAAATTTCACATGAGGCACCTCGGCATCGAATTATGCGTTTGCTTAATTATTTGAAGCATGATATTTATGAAAAGACTGAAAAGTTTAACTATCAAGTAGAGCTTACACGACAGCAGATTGCGGATCTTACGGGCCTGCGAGTTGAGACGGCTATCAGAGCCATTAAAAAACTAGAGAAGGAAGGAGAAGTAAGAATTGATAAACGTAAGATTTGGGTTTGAAATCACTTTACAAACCCTTGTCAAAAATCGAGCACTTAGGCTTCTTAGATATTCCTTGACACAGCTGTTTTGAGAGAGAAATGTTTTTGACAGATCGGATAAGGCACATAACTACTGACTGTAAAGGACTGATGTAGTGTTGCTTTAATAGTTATATTTATAACTCAAATCAACAAACGTAACTTCAAATGCAAAAACACTATTCTTTCCTTTCAGGCTTTTTTTTGGTGATGTTTTTAATCAGCTCATTTTTGGTGAATGCCCAAAATATTCAACTGCAAAGCTCATCATTTCCATCCCTTCCTGCTACAAGTTGTACAAATACACAGTTAGATGTTTCGGTACTTAAGCTTTGTATAAATGCGGCTCACAATGGGAATACCTTTTCTATTTCTGGAAATACCATTACTGTATCATTAGATTATAGTCTTGGTCCAATTTGCCTTGGTGCTTTATCGATGAATACCGAGAACATAAATCTTGGAATGATTCCAGCTGGAACGTACAGCGTGGTTATTCAAGGTGTACTAAACTCATCTGTGGTATCTACAATAAATACATCACTTACTGTAAATTCATGCTGTAGTGCTGTTCCCGGGTTCACGCCTTCCCAATCTACAATCTGCGTAGGGGATTCGATTTACTTTAACAATACCAGTACAGGAGCCAGTGGCCAACAATGGTATGAAAATAATGTGGCAACGGTAACGTCTGCAAACTATGGCAAGCGATATAATACCATTGGGGTATACACTATAAAATTGGTAGTGTCAGGAACAGCCTGTTCTGATTCAATCACCAAAACAATTAACGTAACAGGTCCTCCTATTGTTAACTTAGGCTCTGATCGTACCATTTGCCCAGGCGACCAAGCTGTACTTGATGCAGGGGCGGGTAGAGATAGTATTGTTTGGAGTGATCAATCTACTCTTCGAAATTTAATAGTTACAAGCCAAGGTACCTATTACGTTGAGGTATTTAAAAACGGTTGTAGTGATAAGGACACAGTGACTGTTTCGTTTTACAATGTAATTGATGTCGACTTAGGAAATGATACCGTTATATGCGCTGGAGATACTTTAGAGCTTGACGCTACATTGACAGGAGCAACTTATAAGTGGCAAAATAACACCACTCAAAGTAGTTTCAAAGTTTATGCTGCAGGCACCTATCATGTAGAAAGGACCGATGCAAATGGATGCATGGCCAGAGACACCATTACAGTTGCTGTTGATACCAATTGCAACACCAGTGGCTTAGGAGAAAATGGAGCCTTTAGGGAGGTGTCAGTTTATCCTAACCCTGTAAAAAACAGAATTTCAGTGAACCTACCTTTGGGATCAAGCAAGGTGTTGTTTACTCTTGAAGTTTATGATGTTCAGGGAAAGCTTATAAAAAGCAAAAACATAGAAGCTGATAGCGCTGGAAGGCTATCTACAGATGTATCAGCAATAAACCCAGGTGTTTATACTTTGAGGTTGATGAGCAAAGATGAAAACTTCACCGCTCATTGGATAAAAGAATAGAGAACTGGTAATTTGTGAGTCTGCTAAAAACAAGAAGGGTCTGATAAAAAAATCAGGCCCTTCTTGTTTTCTCAAATGATGTTTTATACATCATAGCCATTGGCCATGGCGTATTTTACCAAGCCGGTAATATTACGAACACCTATTTTTTTCATAAGATTTGTACGGTGGCTATCAATCGTTTTGTGGCTAACATGAAGCTTTTCAGCAATTTCCTTGTTCGTATATCCTTGAGCAATAAGTGTAAGTATTTCTTTTTCCCTTGAGGTAAGATTGGCCATAGGAACCACAGGAGTGGAGCCAGGAATGATTTTTACTTTGCTCTGCTCTTCAAATATTGCCGGACTATAATAGCTTTTTCCATTCCTTACTAAGTCAATCGCCAAAAGAAACTCTTCACTATCCGAATGCTTTAGAATATAACCTTTGGCACCAAGCCTTACTACCTGGCGGTGTATTGATGAGTCACCAAACATACTGATGATAATCACCTTGGTGCTGAGAAAACAGTCATTTATATGTTTCATCACATCAAGCCCATTTACTTTGGGCATATGTAGGTCAAGAATTAAATAATCTGGACGATGCTGTTCAATAAGCTCAATAGCTTCTTCACCATCCGAAGCGGAACCTACCACTTCCAAGTCTCCAATTTTATTAATCAGCATGAGGTATCCCTCTAAAATTAATTTGTGGTCTTCGGCTATTACGATAGTTTCCATAATACTACTACGGTTAAGCTGTTTTTTTATTTGACTGATGGGAGTAAGGGATGGCTATATGCACGCATGTTCCGTTCTCTTTAGAAGACCGGATTCTCATTCGCCCGGAAAGAGCTTCCACTCTGGAATATATATTACTGATGCCTATCCCTTCAATTTTATCTTCCTGAACATACCCTATTCCATTATCCTCTACAATCAAAATCATCGTATCATCTCTAAGCAAAAGTTGAACACCCACATTTGTGGCATTTGCATGTTTCAATATGTTGGAAATCAACTCTTGAGTAATCCGATATAAGTGAACTTCAGTTTTTTCGGATAAACGTAAATCCACATTATGGGTTACCATATCAGCTTCTATCTCGGGATTGGTAAAAGAGCTTTTTAATAACTGTTCTATGGCCGCTTTGAGTCCGTTTTCTCTGAGAACTAAGGGCATCATTTGATGGGAAAGAGTTCGCACTTCTTTACACAAGGCATTTACCCTTTCCATAGTAACTTGCTGAGCATTGGGGGCTTCATCAAATTGTAACTGTAGTTTAAGAGCTGCTAATGATTGTCCGATGCCATCATGTAGCTCACGAGCAATGCGTTGTCGCTCGGTTTCCTGTACCTCCATCAGTTGCTCCAGTTGTTTAGTTTTCAAGGCAAACTTAAGTTTTTGATTTTCTTTCAAACCCTTCATTCTTATGAAGTATGTTACCCAAACTCCAATAACTATGAGGGTAATAAAAAGGACACCCATGGTGGCTTGTGTAGAACGGCTTTCTTTTAATTCTTCGTTCTTTCGGGTAATTGTTTGATTTTTAGCTCGTTCATTAAAATACATTTTTTCCAATTCACCCAGCTGCAATCTGCTTGAATATGTTTGCAAACTGTCTTTTAATGTTCCCCATTTTTTATAAAACAAAGAAGATTTTTCTGGAAGGTTTAATTGGAAGTATAAATCGGCAACCCCTTTATAGATATCAATTTCCGAAGCATAAAAATTTGTTGAGCTATAATTTTCTGTCAACTTCTTCAAACTATTCAATGTTGCTATGTTATCACCCCAGTAATGGTGCATTTGGGCCGAAAATAGAAGGGAGTTTGGGAATTCAGATTTTTCTACTTTGTGGAGCTCATTGATTGCAAAAAAGGCTTCTTCGGCAAGTTTGAAATTACCTTCACGAAGGTGCACCTGACCGATGGAAGTATGGATAACTTTGGCTCGATCCAGGCGACCTTTTTCAAGGCAAATTTTTAATGCTAATTGATAGTTTTCCAATGCGTGCTCAGTTTTACCATTTTCCAAAAGAATATTAGCGTATGAATGAATAACCGAGAATAGGAGAAACATTCCATCTCCATAGCTTATTGCTTTTGCAATGTAGGGTTCTGAATAGTCTGAAAATCCAAAATAGTTATAAATTCTTCCCATCAAAAAATAAGACATTGCCATGGAAAGCGAATCACCAGAAAGTTCAGCATATTGAATATCAAGAAAGGCATTTTCAAGACTTTCTTGCCATCTTTCAGCTTGCTGAAGTGTAATGGCTTTTTCATAGTATATGAATGCAGGTGTTTTTGGATTATCTTGTAAAAGGGCATAAGTCAGTGCTGTGTCAAAGTAGGGAAGAGCCTCTTCAATGGCTTCAATTCGCACTTTCCCTTCCAGCTTTATGATTTGTGCTTTTAGACAAAATATTTCAGCTAACCTTTTATTATTGACGTTGCTTTTATAATAATCATGTGATCTACTTAAATATTCTTTTGCCTTTTTAATGTCTTCAAAAACCCAGTAATCGGCCATTCTTAAGTTGTTATCCGCCCGATAAGCGGATGCTAGCTTTTTATCTTTAAGCAAATCGATTTTATGGGAAGCCAAATTGAGCAGAGCCAATGTACTGTCTGGTGAATAATTCACCATAGTTTCTGTCAAAGTGTGAATTTCTGAAATGCTAAGTGGAGAGTTCTTTTGTGCTTGTGCTGGCCTGACGGGAAGTACCAGCAGCAGTAGAATTATGAACTTCCAAATATGTATGTTTTTTGTTTTCATAGATGTCTGCTTATACAGCTTGAATCAGCTACAAAGAAAAGATGTACATCTCAATAATACATGTAATACCTATTCTAAGGTGAATACCGCAATTACCTAGGGTGGGTACCCTAGAGGGTATGTTCTGCAAGCCTTCAATATATAATTTCACCAGTCAAAACTACTGATTATCTGTGCTTAGTGAGGAATGAACTCATTATTTACGGTAAGCAGGAAAACTAACAAAATTTAAAATTTAAGTCCCCTTTTTTGATGAAAAAGAAATTACAGTTTATTAAGCATTTAGCGACACTTCTATTTGCGGTATGCATAGTTAATAGTGGCTATAGCCAAAATGCCCTTCATTTTGATGGAGTAGATGATTACGTGCAAACCACGTTTCCGGGGATATTAGGCGGTAGCACGCCAATTACAGTAGAAGCTTGGATAAAAAACAATAGTGGAGGTAATCCGCAGATCATAACAGACTGGGGTGCCAATGCAATTGGAAGCCGTTTTACATTTCGACTTCAGGATGTAGGGGGTATTAGTAATGTTCTCCGAATCGAAATTTCTGGATCCGGAATGAACGGAACTATTAACGTGGGGGATAGCACCTGGCATCATGTAGCTGTAGTGTATGATCCCAATGCCACAAATAATTATACACTTTATGTTGATGGTGTAATGGATGTACAAGGTAATATGTCTACTTCATTAAATATTCAGGGTGTATCCGATATGCGTATCGGTCAAAGAATGGCTTCTATGCAACCTCATAATTTTGATGGAGCAATGGAAGAAGTCAGGGTTTGGAATGTGGCCAGAACCCAAGCTCAGCTCATAGCTGATTCTGCTACCGAATTTTGCCAAGCACAAGCAGGGCTGGTAGCTTACCACAGGTTCAATAGTGGTACAGCTGGTGGTATCAATACAAATGATACTATATCTTATGACGAATCTGGGTTGAGTAATAATGGACAGCTTCATGGTTTTGCCCTTTCTGGGAATTTTTCTAATTGGGTAACAGGAAAGTTAACCCCCTGTGTTCCTCCATCATGCTTGAGCCCAGTCGGTCTTGGTGCAACCAATATTTCGCGCGCAACAGCGGATGTTTACTGGACTCAAAACAATGCGGGATCGACCTTTAAAGTGGAATATGGAACTTCAGGATTTACCTTGGGGCAGGGAATTAAATCAGCATCAACCAATGACACCATATCTCTAAGCGGTCTAACCGATTTGACCACGTATGATGTATATGTAAAAGAAATTTGCTCGGCTACAGATTCAAGTGCCTGGAGTTTATTTTCCTTTACTACCACATGTGCAAGCCTTTCAGGCACGTATACAGTCAATAAGAATGCTGGAGCAAGTGCTACTAATTTTACATCATTCACAGACTTAGCGAATGCGCTTTCGATATGTGGGATAAGTGGTCCACTCACCGTGAATGTAACCCCTGGTTCAGGAGTATATAATGAACAGGTAGAGTTTTTTGCTATACCCGGTGCATCTGCCACTAATACAGTTACAATTAACGGAAATGGTGAGTCTATTATAGATTCAGGTAGCACTAACTATGCAGCATTGGTACTTAACGGTACAGATCATATCATACTTGATTCATTGCATATTATGGCTGTCGGAACCTCAAACCGTATGGCACTTCAGTTTACCAATCAGGCAGACTCAAATATTGTACGCAACTGTGTTATTGAAATGGATGGAAGTGCAACAGCAACCACTACTGCTGCTTTGAGTTTTAGCGGTAGCCTTACCTCAACTACCACTGCAGGAAATAATGGTAATTATAACCTTATTGAAGGCAATGAGATCAGTGGAGGATATTATGGCGTGCGTCATGGTGGGCTTAGTGCTAGCTCCTATATAGAAGGTAACCAGTTTATCGATAATACCATCCGTGATTTTCAAGTGTACGGTCTGTATAGTACCTACACTACCGGCACTGTTATTCGTGGCAATGATATTCATCGCCTTAATAGAATGAGTGTATCTACTTTCTATGGAAGTTATAATAGAAATAGCTATGATCTGGAAATCAGCAACAACTGGTTCCATCACGGTTTTGCTCAGGCTACAGGTTCAGCAAGTGCCATGTATGGTGTGTATTCTACTTCATCTGATGCTAGCGTTGGCAGTGAGTGTAAGGTGTTTAATAACGTATTCAGTGATATGGATAATTCAGGTAGTTCATACTACATATATAACAGTGGTTCTGATAATTGGTGGTATTTTCATAATACCATATCTACTGGTGATCCAACTATAGGAGGAACTGGGGCGACTCGTATGTTCTATCAAACTGGTTCAGCTACGGGAGTAAAGTTTAAGAATAACATAGTATATATGGATAGGGGTACCGCTGGAGCAAATTATATGCTTTATCTGAACTCATCTTCGTCTTATGAGATTGATAACAACGGATATTATATGCCTTCCGCTGGAACAGGCAATTTCAACTTTGGTTATTACGGAGGTAATATATCTGACCTTACAGCTTGGAAGGCGGTGAACAGCAGTGCATTTGATCAAAATAGCGCTGAAGGAGATCCTTTCTTTGTGGATCCCTCTACGGGTGATTATACACCAACAGCTGCTTATTTTAATAATATAGGAGACAACCTCCAGACTGTGGTTGCCACAGATATTAATGGTGCGGCTCGCAGTACTACACCTGACCCCGGTGCTTATGAGTTTATTCCACCTCCCGGTCCTGATATGAGCATTCTTAATATTTACCCAGGAGGCGCTAGTTGTGGAACCACCACCGATATTATTATAGCGGTAAGCAACCAAGGAACAGATACGGTCAATTCATATAATGTAAATTATTCTGTAAATGGAGTAACTCAAACTCCAATTGCAATGGTGGGTGTGTTTGCTAGTGGTGAGGTTGATTCAATTTCAATTACAGGACTTCCTATCTCAGGGTCTTCTTTTACCTCCGTGGTTGTAACGTTGACGAGTATTGCACCCGGAGTAGATACTGACCCAGCAAACAATTCAGGAACAATTGATTTGCGCGCAGGCCTTAGCGGGACATATACATTGGATCAATCTACCGCGGCAAGTGCTACTAACTTTGTGTCATTTTCCAGTCTTACTCAGTCGCTTATGAACTATGGTGTTTGTGGGCCTGTAACGGTAAATCTTGTAGGAACAAGTACTACCTATACGGAGCAATTCATGCTATCAGAGATTCCCGGAGTGTCAGCTTCTAATACTGTGACTATCAACGGAAATGGCAATACATTACAGTTTCTTGCAACCAGCTCTGCAGAGAGAGCTACAGTTACCCTTAATGGAACAGATTGGTTAACCATCGACAGCTTGAATATTACAGCATTAGGAAGTTCTGGCGATTATGGTTTTGGAGTAATGCTAACCAACAATGCTGATCACAATACAATTCGTAATTGTATTATTACTTCTGCTGATGATCAAACAAGTACCAGTTTTGGAGGACTTACTATTTCCGGGTCAGTCGCAAGTGCTACTACCTATGGTCAAAGTGGTAATTACAACACAATTGAAGGTAACACAATTCATGGTGGTTACTATGGTATTACATGTGTTGGAGAGAGTTCAGACTCTACTAATGGAAATATCATTAGAAATAATATTATTGAAGATTTCCATTATTATGGTGCGTATATCTACTATAACCGCGATCTTGAGTTTTCGGGTAACAACGTTTCCAGAGCGGGAAGAACCACCACAACCACCCTTTACGCTTTAAGATTTTACCATAATGGGTCAGCTAAAATTGTTGGAAATAAAATACATGACGGTTTTACAGGAAACCCAACTTCTACAAGTTCTTCGTATTACCTGTATGTCCTTTCTATGGAAGGCACTGCATCCAATCCTTCTGAAATAGCTAATAACCTGGTGTACAATACGGAAAGTGAAGGGGTAACCTTTGGTATGTATTTCAGCAACTTAACAAATACTACCATAGCCCATAATACAATTGCATTAGAAGATCTAGCATACCAAGGAACTGCTACTTATACATATTGCCGTGGTGTATTTTTTGCATCAACAATGAATAATGTTGACTTTAGTAACAACTTAATTTACTATGATGTTAACGGCCCTAGCGGAAATGGTTCTTGTTTGGTATATGCTAGTACTTTGCCGAGTAGCATGGATAATAATGCCTATTACGTAGGAGCAAATACTCCTGACAATTTTGGCTACTCCGGTGGATTCGCTAGCACCTTTAGCGCTTGGCAATCAAGTACCAGCCAAGAGGTCAGTTCTGTATTTAGTAATCCTTACTTTACGGATTTAGCCAATGATAACTTTACTCCTCAAACCACGGTGCTTGACGGAATGGGAGCTGATCTTACCAGCATTATTTCTGAGGACATAAATGGTGTAATTAGAACAATACCAACTGATCCGGGAGCTATTGAATTTACAGGAGCACCTTGTACAGGTCTTTTGGGTATAACGGATACAGTTACAGCTAATTCTGCAACGGTTATGTGGGAAGGGCCTGGCCAGAATGCAGACATCATTTGGGGACCAGTAGGTTTTATGCAAGCTTCGATTACCCCAGATACGGTATATGTGTTGGCTCCTGATACCAGTGGCACCATGCTCGGTATGAACAGCAATAGCTGTTATGAATACTATATTAAGTTAAACTGTACTAGCAGCATTCCCGGAGCTCCAGCCTTGATGGGCCCTTATACGGTTTGCACTGATTGCGCAGGAGGAGGGCTTAACGGAACCTACACTGTAGGAGGCACTCCAGGGCCTAGTAACTTTGCAACCCTTGACTCGGTGATTGATGCACTCACAGGCTGTGGTATTAATGGCCCTGTTGTATTCAATTTGCAAGGAGGTACCCACAATGCTTTCACCCTTGGGAATGTAGATGGAAGCAGTGCTACTAACACCATTACCTTTAATGGTTCAGCTAACTATGGAGATAGTATAATTGCCACTGGGCAGACTGCAGCTATTGAACTTGATAGAACGGCTCACGTAAGTTTCAATGGAATTTACGCGGAGAACTCCGGCATGTATGTAGTGTGGATGCATAATGAGACGTACGGAGTTAGTTTTGACAATTGTCACTTAATGGGAAATCCATCTACTTCCTCTCTCAGTTCTGTACTTGCAGCTACGGCTTCTGCTACGAGCGCTACCACTGCCGGAAATAGCGTTTCTCACCTGAATGTGAGTAACTGTAAGATTACGGGTAACTACTATGGAGTTTCCCTTTACGGTACTTCTTCGGCTTCTAAATCATCTGTTGCGACTTTGATTAACAATGAGTTAACCAATCAGTATTACTATGGTATGAGAACCCAGCATATGGATAGTGTATCTATAGAAGGCAACTCTGTCACCGGGCTTAGAAATGCATCAGGCTCATATGGTATGCATATCTACTATACCGACAATGTTGAAATAATTGGCAATGAAGTGTATGGTGCAGACAATCATGCCTTGTACGTGACCTATTCAAACTATTCTAATTCCACCCCTGGTAGCTATAGCATAATTGCGAATAACATGCTTCAGTCAAACAGTGGATCTGGTATATATGTAAACTTCCCTGAAAATCTGGATATATTCCACAACTCTATTCAAGGAGGAGGATTATACGGTATGTACCTTACTGGTTCATCTTCAATCACCGCGGGTGTTGATGTTCGTAATAATATTATAGAGAATTCAGGAACAGGTACGTCTTTATATGTGTCAACTACCCCAGGTAATACCACCATCGATTACAACCTGTACAACTCAGGTGGTAATATCGGAAATGGCGAAGCTACACTTGCTTCATGGAAAACTGCGAATACTGCGTGGAACCAGAACTCTATTCAGGCAGCTCCTGGATTTGTATCTGCTAATGATTTTCATATTGTAGGTACTGTACCCAATGATTTGGGAGACAATACAGTTGGTATTACCGTAGATTTTGATAGCGATACAAGACCAGCATCAGGTTCTACTAGTGTGGATATTGGTGCTGATGAATACACCCCATTGAGTTATGATGTGACTCCGGATATGATTATTGCTCCACTTAGTGGAAACTGTGGTGATAGCAATATGGCAGTGAGCGTAGTGCTTACTAATCTTGGTGTACAACCGGTAACAAATGTTGGCGTTACTGTGAATGTTACTGGAGCCAATACAGCTACACTTTCAGGATCTTATAGTGGTCCGTTAGCATCACTAATGAGTGATACGATAACTATCTCTGGCTTTAATTCCTATATGGGAGGTAACTTCAACTTTGAAGTAATACTTTCTTATACCGGAGATCAGAATACTAATAACGATACCCTACAAGTTAACGGTATTGAAATCATTTCGGTTCAACCTATGGTTTACCCAATTTATGGTATTTGTACCAATGACACAACTGGTGCCTTTGCTGCTGTTTCACAAAGCGGAATTGTTCATAATTGGTATCAGAATGCTACTGATGTAACACCATTTGCTACTGGTGATACGGTAAGTGTTTCACCTAACCAAACATTGTTTTTAGATCGTTCCAAAGAAGTGGATCAATTAGTGGTGGATGCTCCGCACACCAGTTCACAATTTGGAAATATGTTTAAGATATATGTTAAAAATGATTTCACTTTTACAGGTTTCTCATTTGTGCCAGCTAGCAGTGGAACCGTTGAGCCTATTGCTTTTTACAAACAAGGAAACTTTGTAGGCCACGAAACTACCCGTGGAGACTGGACAGCTATTGATTCGCTTACAATAACGGGAGCATCGGCTAATGCTTGGTATCGTATTAACTTCACCTCTCCGGTTCAATTTACAACAGGAGACACGATTTCCTTTTACTTAGCCAACAAGCAAGGAACCAAAATCAGATGGGAGAATATTACATCATTAAATGCGGTGGGAGACTTATTCTTCAACAATGCCGATTTTGAATATTATGCAGGTGTAACCGGAGCTTATTTTGGCAACAATATGACTTCGGGAGGTCCTAGAGCGGTAAGCTCTATTATGCATTACTCAAGTAATGATGTTTGTGGCAACAACCGTATTGCTCTAACCATGGGCGTGCGTAATGATTCAGCTGTAGCTGATTTTACATCTATTGTAAATGCCAATGGTGCTGATGTTGACTTTGATGCTTCAGCTTCAAAAGGGCAAGTATACACCTGGGATTTTGGAGATGGACAATCAGGATCTGGTGTAAATACTACAAATACTTATGGAGCCGCAGGTAGTTATACTGTTACCCTTACTGTTACAGATACTATTTGCGGAACTACCGATACCATTTCAAAAACGGTATTGGCTACCGTGAGCCTAACGGAGCTTTCGCTAAGCGGAAGGGTAGAAGTGTATCCAAATCCAAACAATGGTAAGTTTAATGTAAACCTTGATTTGGTAGGTGGACAAGACGTACAGTTAGCACTTGTAAACACCGTTGGACAAGTGGTTTATACCAAAGATTTAGGTCGCGTAGGTGGCCATGTAGAAACCGAATTGCACATTGAGAACCTTGCACCGGGAGTTTATTACCTACGTGTAATGGCCAATGGAAAATCAACAACTGTAAAGATTACAGTTCTATAAATTTGGAAATTGGGTTATTTCCTTAAATAGGAGAGGGCTGCTCGAAAGAGTAGCCCTTTTTTTATTCCTCAAAAGTAGGATTGGCTAAAAATACTTGCCACACCTGTTTGCTCATTTTGCCAAAGGCCTTATTAACCTTTACAATTATCAAGTCGGCTTTAAATGTGGGCAATGTGTTGATGGTTGAAACTTGTCCTAAAACACCTTCCTTTGGTTCAAATTTTAACTCTACAGGTTTACCGGTTTGCTTCTGTACGATAGTTTGTGCCTTTTGCATTACAAGATCTATATCCACAGAATCACCTTCAGCTACAAAAAACAGCTCGGGCACTTTTTTCTCTACATACTTTTGGTTTGACACATTTGTGGAGTTTTGCAAGTACACAGTATTGTACTCAAAAAGGGTTTGAGCTTTTTGCATACCAGCTTCTATAAATGCAGCTGAATCCGCTGGCTCTAATGACTTCTTTTCAAAACGGTTTTGCATTTTGCCATAGCTATTGTCGCTTTGGGCGCCAAGGCTAAATGTGACCAGGCAAATTGCCAAGCTAAATATGTTTTTTGCTGCTTTCATATTAATTGTCTTTTTGTACAAATCGTAGATTAATAATCTGGTCATCCTCGTACACTATGTCTTGTATTTCTAAATTCTTTAAACTGTTTACGGGCAAAATCAAGCGGTCTATAAACTCTTCCTTGTTCAATATTTCAATACCATCGTGTTTCGGATGGCTTTGAAAAATAACTGCATCATTGTGAATGGCCTTTTGCAATTGACGCTGGCGTTTTTCCCAGTTTTTATGCTCTGTTCGCGAAAAATAATTAAGCATCATAGCGTAATCATCAGGGTAGAGTTTCAATAGCAAAGTGTCTTTAGCTTCTTCTTTTCGAACAAAAGTTTCTAATTCTTTATAGTAGGCTCCATTCACTTTTAGAGTGTCGCTTTCGCGGAATTCGAAAACAGTCAAACCTCGCTTCATTCTTCCTTTATTTTTACCAAAAGCTATCCTTAGATTATTTTGTGAAACAGATTCTAGTGTGTAAGCATCGGTGAAAACAACTACCAGCTTTTGCTTTTTGGGAAACAGTGCATACACTCCAAATCCAGCAAGTATTACCACCGCAAGAGTAAAATAGATAAGCTTTGAGCGATTTTTCTTTTCAGCTTTTGGAGTTACTTCATTTTGGTGCTTAAAGTCGTCCCAGTTTTTAAAACCACAATACTGGCTCAGTAGGTTGAGAACATCCACACGGGGTAGTTTATCACTTTTGTTTTTGAAGTGTAAGTACACCCACTTTTCGCTCACCGTGCTTTTGCATTTTTCCTCAAGGTCTACCTGAAAAGTTTGAATATCACTGCCTGACCATTCTTTAAATTCTTTGCGAATATTCAGGCTAGTTTCAACTTCTTTTTGCAACGTGTATTTCAGTTGTTCAAAGTAGATAAGCTCTTGTTTTTTTGTGGACTCCAAATCTAGATAGCGGTGTTTGTAATGTCTTGTAAAACTCCTGTAAAATAAGATACAATCCTTATACCGAGGGCTTACAAGGTGTTTTTTGTTGTAATGCGGTGCTTTGGCTAAGTATTAATTAAAAACACAAAATCATGTTTAAATTAAAATTGATAGCTACGGCCGCATTGCTTAGCACAGCTCTTACGGTGATAGGGCAGGTAAAAGGCAATTATGATTATAGAGCTAATAGCAGCATTGCTACCATGCGAGAGGCTTCTTCAAACCAAAACTATGGACTCATTAATATGCCAGCTCTTGGCGATTTAACTTTTAGTATAAAAGGGTTGTATAATGCTCCGGCAGATTCATACTTGGCCATATTTACCTCCACACAAGTTGGCGAAACCCAAAGGGAAGCCAACGATTTACTCCGGGCAAAAATCGACTCTATAAGAAGCGGGGTGCTTAGAAAATCCGGGGATGTGGAAATGTTTGTAGACATGATTTCATTTGTTCCGCTTTATGAAACACAGGCTGCAAAAAAGATATTTTCAAAAACCACTTACAATGAAATTCCAATTGGCTTTGAGCTAAAAAAGAATTTACACTTTAAGTATTCTGATCCCAAAGTGTTAGAATACCTAGTGACCATTTGTGCCGAAAACGAAATTTATGATTTGGTTCGTGTAGACTATTTTATTGAAGACATTGATAAGAAAAAGGATAAGATGATAATGAAGGCCGAAGGGATGCTCAAACAGAAAATACTTAGACATGGCCAGCTCACCAATGAAGATTATAAAGATAAAGACCGCCAAATGACCGAAGGCTTCTTGATTCATTTGCCACATGAGCAATATCAGTCATACACGGTTTTTAGTTCAAACGCGATGTATGTAAAGCAGTCAGGTGCTGTAAATGTTGCTCCAAAATCCACATCTCAATTTTATATGCCCAAATTCAATAAGAATTATGATTTTGTACTAAACCCTTCCATGCTGGAGCCTGTGGTACAAATAGAATATGAAGTAAAAATGAGATTGGTTCCAAAACCTGAAAAACCAAAAGAGAAGAAAGAACCAAAGGAAGTGGTTAAAGAGAAAATAGAGAAACAGATATTCTGGGTAACTCCAACAGGGGATATAAAGCAACTAAATTTCTAGGATGAAAAAACCTTAAAAAAGATGAACCCCAAATATCATATAAGATCTTTAGGGTTCATCCTTTTTAAATAGTAATTAATTGGTGATATAAGAGTGGCTATACCTCGTAGCCATTTGCAATGGCATATTTTACCAAACCAGTCACGTTATGCACATTTATTTTTTTCATGAGGTTGGAGCGATGTGAGTCAATAGTTTTATGACTTAAAATAAGCTGGCTCCCAATTTCCTTGTTGGTGTATCCTTGAGCAATTAGAATAAGTATTTCCTCTTCTCTAGCCGAAAGGCTTACCAAGGGGATTATTTGTGAAGAACCAGGCAAAGTTTGGCACTTAGTATGTTCTTCAAATATGGCGGGGCTGTAATAGCTTTTACCATTCATTACCAAGCTCATTGCAAGAAGAAATTCTTCACGATCAGAGTTCTTTAAGAGATAACCTTTTGCACCAAGGCGCACCACAGCTTGGTGCATCGAAGGGTCACCAAACATACTTATTACAATTACTTTGGTCTTTGGAAAATACTCTGAAACATGCCTTAGAACATCCAGGCCATTAACCACAGGCATGTGCAAATCCAAAATCAGATAGTTGGGCTGGTGTTTTTCTATTTCATCGATTGCCTGTTGCCCATCAAAAGCAGTTGCCACAATTTCAAGATCGTCAATATCATCAATCAGCATGCGATATCCCTCAATGATTAGGTTGTGGTCCTCGGCAAGTATTATTGTGTTCATAGTATTGTATTAAGCAATTCTTTTATTTATTTCAGATGAGGTGGGGATAGCAATATGAATGTAAGTTCCTTCACATTCGGCAGACTGTATTTGCACAGTTCCGCCAAGGGCTTCAAGCCTTACATTAATGTTGCTAAGGCCTATTCCTTGCGCTTTATCATCTTTGCGAAATCCTTTCCCATTATCTTCCACAATCAGCAGCAGCGTTTTTCCGCGTTTCAATAGCTGAATTCCAGCCTTAGAAGCTTTAGAGTGTCTTATTATATTAGATATTAACTCTTGTGTAATTCGATATACGTTCACCTCAATGTTGTCGGGCAACCTTCTATTTAGACCAAAACACACAAAATCTACCTCAATGGATGACGTAGAAAAACTATGATCTATCAATTGCTCTACAGCAGATTGAAGCCCATTTTCCTTTAAAACGATAGGCATCATTTGGTGTGATAGAGATCGAACTTCATTACATATGTCATCTACACGCTGTACGGTAGTATCCGAAGCTTGTGGGTTTTTGTCAAATTGAAGTTGCATTTTTAGTGCCGCTAAGGATTGCCCGATTCCATCGTGTAGCTCTCTGGCTAGGCGCTGTCTTTCAGTTTCTTGGGCCTCCATTAGTTGGCCTAGCTGTTTTTCCTTTAGTGCAAATTTGAGCGCTTGGTTCTCCTTCATCCCTTTCATTCTTATGAAATAAACTAAGCCTCCTCCCAATAATATAACAATAATTAAAAGACCTCCCATGGTAGCTTGTTGCTGCCTGCTTTCACTGAGCTCGTCATTTTTTTGTACAATTTCTACATTCTTTCTTCTCTCCTTCAAATACATTACTTCCAATGCATTTAATTGCTGCTTGCTGGTGTGTGAATAAAGACTGTCCTTTAAAACGCCCCATTTTTTATAGTAAAATGTGGCTAATTCTGGTTGATTAAGTGAGGTGTGTAAATCGGCCGCATCCTTAAAAACATCTATGTTTCTAGGGATAACGGAGCCGCTGCCAAATTTGGTTTTAAATAAATCTAAATCTTCTAAGGCCTGATCGTTATTGCCAAGGTGATAATGCATTTGAGCAATAAAAAGTAATGTATGATAACCGGCAGACTTGTTTGACTCTAAGATAGAATTCAACTCTGCATAACTGTTTTCAGCTCCTTTATAATCTCCTTTGTTTAGTTGAATTTGCCCAATACTTGTGTAAAGAGTTGATGCCTTTGATAGATCATTCTTTTCAAGGGCTATTTTCAAGGCCTTCTCATAATTTTTTTGAGCCAAATCTTGTTTGTCATTTTGAAGAAGCACATCGGCATAAATATGAATGATAGAGTATAGTTGAGCCATTCCATTACCATACTCTATAGATTTGGCTATATATGATTCCGAAGAGTTGAATAGGCCGAAGTGATGATAGGTTCTTCCCATTAAGAAACATGAGGTTGCAATGGTCAAAGAATCTCCGGATATCTGGGCATTTTTTAATGCTAAGACTGCATTGGCAAAGCTTTCATCCCACCTTTCCATAAGTTCAAATGAGATCGACCTCTCATAATATATAAATGAAAGAAATGCAGGGTTATTGTATTTTTCAGCATAGGTTAAAGCACTATCAAAATAGGGCAGAGCCTCATACACAGCGCAGGTGATCTTTCCATATTTAATTCTAGTCATTTGAGCTTTTAGAATATATATTTCCGCAAGCCTTTTATCATCGATGTTTTTTTTGTAGTACTCAAATGATTTACCAGTATAGGCTTCTGCAGAATCAAGGTCGTAAAACGTCCAATAATCAGCTCTACGAAGATTGTTTTCGGCCATTAATGCATTTGCGGAATCCTTGTCTTGAATTCGTCTAATTTTTTGGGAAGCTAAATTCAATAGAACAAGGGAGCTGTCGCGTGAGTAGTTGATATATCTTTCTACAAGTTGGTGTATCTCAGATGGACTGAGTTGCTGGGTGCTTTGACCTTTTACTGTCAATAATGTAATACAAGTAAAACCCCATATAAGTAAGTGTTGTAAGCCCCTCTGTCTTTTCAATTTCATATCTCATAAAAGCTTTGTGAGCCGAAAATTAGCATAAAATATCCTCACCGTTAACTCATTTAGGGTGTATACCCCATGAAATTGCCACGCATACCTGATGATGTATGGTCCTGAAAGAATGTAACATTGGATGATTCATAGAGGCGTATCAGCTCTTTTTGATACGAATTTATTCGATCACTAAGTTGACGGTTTAACATTAAGCCATAACACTATGATGTATAAAGTGAGAGAGAGGCTGATCTCTTTACTGTTTTGACTGTAACAGCTGATTTTTAAGAAAAGGGGAGTATAATTGGTGGTGTCCAGCGAAAAGGTGAGATTCCTAATCAATTTGATGCGCTGCAATTACCTATTCGGTTGGTAAAAGGGTTGTGAGTTAAAACAAGTGTATTATTACATATCATTAATATATAGATCCTATGACTAGGGTATATACACGAGTAAATTACCTTATTTACCTTAAAGGAAAATTGATGATATGATCGTTACTTTGCCCTGTTACCACAATAGGGAAGTCCAATACTTGGATTTTCATTCTTATATTTAGTTTTCGTAGACCTATTTATTAAGAAAAATGGAAGTGATAGAGCTCCGGTTGTTAAATCGGAGCTCTATCCATTTTATACCACTTGGTTTTTGAGATACCTCATAAATGAACCTGAATAATACATAATTGGCAGGATTTACAAAATAAAATCATTACAAAAAGCAATAGTGGTATTTTTTAGTGAATAAGAGCGCAAATTTAGGATTCCGGATGTCAGCGGAGTAAAGATTGAAAGGTGTTGTAGGTGCAAAGTTTCTTTCTAAATAAGCAGGGTGCAATCTGCGTTTCATTTCGTCTGGCAAACAGAGAGCTATAAGGCTCAAGCCCCCTTTTTTTGTCCAATCCCATCAAACATGATTAGGTGCTCTCGAATTGCGCTGGGGTATTTACCCTAAAAAATTGCCATGGGTGCCCGATTGTCTTATTCTTGAGGAAATACAAAATTTGTGTCTTATCAAATTGTTAAATAAATAAAGGCTTGACAACAAGGAGCTGAGGTTTAGTAGAGGTGAGTTCTACAGGCGGAATTAACCAAATCTCTTTTTCAAGATGAGATCAAATAGGAAACTTCAAATTGTCATAAACAGAATTAATTAAAATTAGAGTATGAAGAGATTATTACTTTCACTTACTACACTGCTTAATGTATTTTATGCCTCCGGCATAGATGCGGAATCAGCAGGACCTCATGTTAATAACAGCACAAATGCCGTTTCCGCTAAAACGGTCGAGGAAGTTGAAGCACCAACAAGTCTAGAAGTTTCTTCTAGTTCTGCATTTTATGCGGGATGTGGAGTTGTTAGTACTTTTCCTTACTCCGAAGGTTTTGAGGGCGTGAACTGGGTATCAGGATCAGGTTCTAATAATACTGGATTTATGATAGATTCGTGTTGGACCGGTTCGTCCAGTGCTGGTAGTACGTACTCTTGGGGTACCAGTACTGGGGCAAGTTCCACCGGTAGTTATGGTCCTTCTTACGGATTTGGTGGCTCTGGTAACTATGTGTATACCGAAGCATCGGGTGTAAGTTCCGGGGATATGGCAAATCTAGCTAGCCCATCCTTTGATTTAAGTTCTCTAAACTTTCCAGAACTAAACTTTAGGTACCACATGTATGGGTCGGGTATGGGTGATTTTATGGTGTGGGCATGGAACGGTACTTCCTACGACACCATAATGTCCGTAACTGGAGATCAAGGAAACTCATGGCTCGAAGCAACTTTAGATTTATCAGCTTATAAAACAGCAACTACTCATTTAGTTTTTCATGCTGTTCGAAATGGTTTTAGATCTGATATGGCTATTGATAATATTATGGTTAGCAATGGCTCTCCGTGTATTGCGCCAACCAATCTTCAAAGCTCAAATGTCACAGCTTCATCTGCAACTATTTCCTGGAACTATGGTGGTACAGCCCCGAGTCTTACTCTTTATTATGTTTCTAAAGATTCAGCTATAGGTACAGGTACTAGTGTTCAGGTAACAAGCTCTCCGTATGTTATGAGCGGCTTATTTGGTAATTCAGCACACGATGTGTATATAACTGCAAATTGCAGTGGGACTAATGGAATAAGTGATACGGTAGGCCCAGTTTCATTTACTACTTCATGCGGAGGAATCGGTATGGCAACTCCATTTACAGAAACTTTTAATACTACTTCCACAGGTTCCTCATCAAACCCGAGTGAACCTACGTGTTGGAGCTATGAAGAGACAAGCGGAGCTAAAGGTTATGCATATACAGACGGTGGAAGTGCTTATGCTGCGGGTTTTGCGCGTGGTGGTATAGGTAATTCATTTAGGTTTTATACGAGTAGTACTATTGCTGACGGTGATTCTATGGCTTTGGTATCGCCTAAAATTGCAAACATGACCACCACCCCAAAGCAAATGGAGCTTTGGATAAGAAGCCGTTCTTCCGGTTCTTCTTATGATGTGAAAGTAGTTGTAGGGACTGTTGCCGGACAAAATATGTTAAACACATTTGTTCCTTTAGATACGATTAGTATCGGTAATAATACTGCTTATCAAAATTTCACGGTTCTATTTAACACAGCAAATGGCTACAATGGAACACATGAGTATATGGCTATTTTAGATATGTCTGATGGAAATGACAGTTATAATATGGACGACATCACTATAAGTGATGCTCCTAATTGTTTACCATCTACCAATTTGGTGATAAGTAATATTACCAATAGTGGGGCGGATCTTTCGTGGACTGCAGGGCAAGGTATCCATCAGGAAATTGTATATGGCCCGGTAGGTTTTTCACAGGCTACGGCTACAGTTCATAAGGCTACTGGCACGAGTTACACAATTTCTGGGCTTTGGGATGATGACTGTTTTGAAGTATATGTAAGAGATAGCTGTGCTAGTGGATATAGCCCTTGGGCGGGTCCATATTCGTTTTGTACTTTATGTAATTATTACAACACACCTCTTGTGGAGGGTTTTGAAACCACGCCTACTGGAGGAAATACAAACCCATCTACACCTGATTGCTGGAGTTTTGTTCATACAGGGGCAGGTGATGGTTATGGGTTTACACATGATTCTCCAGGAGATTCAAAAACCGACAGTACATATTTTTACTTGCATACCAATAACAACCCAGCTAGTAATGATTTGATGGGCTTAGTTTCTCCGGGAATTAATGGTTTAACTGCAGGCGATAAGCAAATTGAACTTTGGGCAAGAAGCCGTCATCCTTATGCCATTCATGATATAAATCTTATAGTAGGTACGGTGGTGAGTCCGCTGGACATGAGCACATTTATACCGATCGACACTTTCCATATCGGCAACAATACTACCTACCAACATTTCTCTACCGAAATAACTACCGCTAACGGTTATAATGGTACTCACAGTTATCTTGCGGTTTTAGATAATTCTACAACAGGTTCTTACGCATTTATTGATGACATTACTATCGGAGAGATACCTACTTGTACAGCTTCCTCAAACTTAGCTGCAGCGGGTCAAGGTTATGATTCAGCTTACGTAAGTTGGACCGCAGGCCAAGGGCTGGCTTACAACTTGGAGTTTGGTCCTGTAGGATTTACCCAAGGAAATGGAACGTTAGTAAAGGGAATTACCAATCCGTACGCAGGAATCAATGGTCTTAGTGGAGCGACATGTTATGATATTTATGTGAGGGATAGCTGCGCTAGTGGACTGAGCCCATGGTTTGGCCCAATTTCATTTTGTACTACTTGTTCTCCAGTAGCTATTCCAATTACTGAAAATTTTGACACCACTGCGAGTGGTTCGACTTCCAACCCTTCACCTCCTGTTTGCTGGAGCTATTATGAAAACCAGAATGTATCGGGATATGGAAATACCTCTACTACAGGAATTCCGAATGGGGCAAAGCATTGGAGAATGTACAGCCCTACTTCCAGTGCAACGGATACTATAGCTCTAATATCTCCAGCTATTGCAGGTATTACCAATGGTGATAAAATGATTTCATTTTATTCAAAAACAGCTGGTGCTAGTTTTAGTAAAGTAGTGGTAGGAACTTCACCTAGCAATACATCGCTGAAAAACTTCACACCAATTGACACTTTAACTACGGATGGGGCTTCATACTCCACTAAGTTTGAAGTGTATTTAGATCAAGTTTCTGGATACAATGGCAAAGATGAATACATCGTAATAATGCATGGCAATGCCACTACGCATACTTATGTATATGTAGATGACATTATCATTGATGATATTCCTCCATGTACAGCTCCATATAATTTAGGTGTTAGCAATATTACTTCTAGTGGAGCTACCTTATCATGGTCTACAAGTGGAGGGAGTGGTTTTAGAGTAGAATATGGACCTGTTGGGTTTACTCAAGGTACGGGAACCACAGCTAATGGTACCGTGGTTAGCAATTCTACTTCGCCAACTACAATTGGAGGTTTAGCCCCAAATACTACTTACCAGTTTTATGTAGCAGATAATTGTGATTCATCAACATTTGCAGGTCCATTTTCTTTCACAACTACATGCACGGGCCAGCTTTCTGGTATTTATAGCGTAGGTTCTCCAACGGCTGATTTTAGCGATTTAGATACAGCTTTCTCCGTATTGAGCAATTGTGGTATTACAGGGCCAGTTACCTTAAATCTACAAGGTGGAAATCACAGTGTGTTTTCTATGAGGCTAGGACATATTGATGGGGCTAGTGCTACAAATACTGTATCAATAGTAGGAGGGACTGTAAGTGCAGATACGCTTAATTACGGATCAGGAAGTAATATTCTACTTGAGCTTGATAGTACTAACTATGTGACTTTTAAGAACATTAATATATATGCTCCTAATGCCTCTCGAATGGTTTGGATGCATAGCCAGGCAGAACATATTACTTTTGATAGTATAAACTTCTTTGGAGGTGCTACTACAAGTTCTAATCATTATCTTATCGTGGCTTCTTCATCACCAACTTCTATTATCAGTGGTAATGGTGATAATGTGAGCAACTTTACACTAAAGAATAGCAACCTGTATGGTGGCTATTTGAGTATGATTATCTTGAGTAGGAATGCTTCTAATAAGAGTAGCAATTTTACTATTGAAAACAATAACTTTATTGACCCTTACTACTACGGTATCCGCATGTACAATGTGGATAATGTCAATATTAGTTCAAATAAAATCAACTGTACGGGGCCATCGTCTTATGCTATCTTGCTTCAAGATGCCGATTACCTAACTATTGAGGGTAACGAAACCAAGGCAGGTAACTATGGTTTGTATATAAATGGTTCTAATAAAACTGGTGCTCCAAGCCGTTCTACCATAATTAATAACATGTTCATTGGAGGCAATTATGGAGTTTACTTCCAAAGCACTAAGCATGTTAATATTTACCATAACTCCATATTTGGAGATAATCGAGGTTTCCACTTTCAAGCCAATTTCAACAACAACTTTGATATGATAAATAACATTGTTGTTTCAGATATGGGTGAGGCAATATTTGCGAGTAATGATCCTGTATCGGCTGTATTTGATTACAATCTTTATTATACCAATGGAAGTACTCCTTTCCAGCTAAATTCAACCAACTATGCTACACTTGCAGCATGGCAAACGGCAGCTCCTACCGAAAATGATAGTTCACTTTACGGTGATCCATTGTTTATCGCACCGGATGATTTGAGAATTATACTGGGTACTCTTGCTAATGACAAAGGTGATAATACTGTAGGTGTACTTACTGATATTGATCAGAATACTCGTCCCGCATCAGGTTCAATACGTGTTGATATAGGAGCTTACGAGTACTCACCTATTGTTACAGATCTTAGTATGGTAGAAGGAGGCTTTAAAAGAAGCTTATGCTTATCTCAAAATGATACAGTAGAAATTAAGGTAGAGAACATAACAGGTTCAAATATTAATCTCGTTACAGATAGTATAATAGTAAGCTGGGATGTAACAGGGCCAATTAATTCTTCGGGTACTGTAGTTGCCGATACGGGTAACCTTCCTCTTGGAGATACTCTAAGTCTGATGGCTTTAGGAGTTGACCTCTCTGTACCAGGTACTTATTTGCTTAACGCTTATATAGAGCCAACTTCCTATAATGCCTATTTACTTAATGATACCTTGATCCAAACTTCTATTGTGATAAATCCATTATGGGAAGTATCACCTATAGGCGATACACTTTATTCAACTACGGATAGTAGCGATTTGGTAGTGAAGTCTCCATTTTTTGGAGAAGAGGCTTTCTTCATCACTGAAATTTGTCAGTACGCTGGTTCTGGAACCGGAACTCCATCAGGAGGAGCCCCATCATGGTTGATAGCTGATGATTATATTGAAATCACCGGAACACCTGGTGCAGACTTAGAAGGAATTACCTTAGAGCAGTGGAGTCTTTCAAATATGGAGGGTACTTATACCTTCCCTAAAGGAACCATACTTGGACCAAACGGAACGGCAATTATTGCAGTTGGTGATTTAGGATCGAGTGTACCAAGCCCTTCTGACTTTTATTACCATGGTAATGGAACTTTTGGAGGTACTTATAGTTCAGGTGAGGCATCAGGAAGAATATTAAAAGATGCCAACAATAACATAATCGATGCGGTGGGCTACCACACTGGTTATACTTTCCCTACAGCCGCAGGAGTGAGCCCAAATGATTGGTCAGGTTCTGCTATTTCGGGCTCAAGCTCATGGGGTATCAGATTAGAAGGCCCAGATATGAATTCACCAGCCGGATGGGTAAAAAGTACTCAGGATCCTAATGCGGTAAACAATATGGTTACGGTGCCAAGTGTACCTTCTTCAATTGGTTTTACATGGTCAAAGGTGGTAAATGGTAATTTGGTTCAAGTTGATACTGTTCCTGAAATAAAAATAGGAGAGAGCACCCCAGGTATTTTCTTCTATGTAGCATCATACACCAATGCTTGCGGAACTTTTACTGACACCGTTACCATCTATTCATTTGTTACAGGATGTCCTGGTCCTACAAATATTACTTCAAGTACTAGCTGTACAGAAGCTACTATTACATGGACTTCAGATGTGAACACCACGGATTCATATATTGAGTATGGATTAGCTGGATTTACTTATGGAAGTGGAACACCAGTAGTAAGTAGTGCAAGCCCTCAAGTGATTAGTGGTTTGTCACCAAATACCGCATATGACTTTTACATTATAGATAGTTGTACCGCTGCTGGATTTTCCACTCCTGTAAAGGTGACAGATTCCACCCAAAATGGTTTCACATCAGCCACTTTCACTTGGATGCAAAGTGCTACTAGTATAAGCAATGCTACTGTCGATTTTGATGCTTCAAATTCGGTAAATGGTATCACATATACTTGGGACTTTGGTGATGGATCTGCAGCAGGAAGTGGAGCAATGCCTACACACCAGTATACAGCCAATGGCCAATTTTATGTTACAGTAGATGTGGAAGGGCCTTGTGATACCACTTCTTTTGGAGATACAATTTTGGTAGAACAAATATCTATCAGTGAGATTCCAAACATGGGGCAGTCGTTTGATATATATCCAAACCCAACTAACGGAAAGGTATATGTAGAACTAAACCTTAGCGTAGTAAGTGATGCAACCCTAAGAGTTAGAAACTTTATGGGACAAGAAGTTTACCAGCGTGAGTTGGGGACTGTTTCAAATGATAATATCATAGAACTTGATCTTACAGAACAAGCGGGAGGAGTTTACTTTATAGAAGTATTGTCCAACGGAGACTCTTCTGTGAAACGTGTTGTAATTCAGTACTAAGTAAGGTAAATCTTACTATTTTGGGGATTAAAAAAAGGGGATTGTCCGAGAGGGCAATTCCTTTTTTTGATTCTGAGAAAAAAATCAAATAAAACGATGGGGTCTATACCGTGAATTACTAGGGTATATACCCTAAACAAGCGTTTTTTCACGAGTTCATTGTATAGTTTTGATGTTAAATGCTGGTATTATGTGTTTTGCGAGGTAGAGGCAAAGTACATATCGGTAATTAGATTTAAACAAAATCCCTATCCAATGAAGAACAAACTACTATTTATTCGAAACTTTGCCCTGCTGCTGTTTACGATGCTCTTGGCAAACAATGTCCACAGTCAAAATGCACTCGACTTTGACGGAGTAGATGATTACATAACTACAACTTTTCCTGGCGTTTTAGGTTCTGCAGACAGAACTTTTGAAGCTTGGATATACCTCGATGCCACTCCATCATCAAATGTTACAATCTTAGATTACGGTACAAGTGCCTCGGGTTCAAGAAACACATTTATCGTTAATCCAAACCTGCAATTGTCGTTCCTTTCAGGAGGATCAAATGGTAACCTTCCTTCATCAAACAATGTAGTTCCTGTGGGCCAGTGGGTTCACGTAGCTTTTGTATTGGATAATGGCACAGGTTATTCTTATGTCAATGGGGTACAGGTTGCTACAGGTAATTTGTCAGGTGTAAATACTCCTACAGGAGGTAATGACTTAAGAATAGGTCAGCGCGTTTCTGGTGGTAATATTCCATTTGCAGGAAAGATAGAAGAAGTTAGAGTGTGGGATGTAGCTCGTTCTTTAACTCAAATCAATCTTGATACAGCAACTGAGTTTTGTACTCCGCAAGCAGGTCTTGTGGCTTATCACAGATTTAATTCAGGAACGGCTGGTGGCACAAACACCACGATTACTACCTCAATTGATGATTCAGGATTGAACAATGATGGAACTCTACAAGGATTTGCCCTTACTGGAAATACTTCTAACTGGGTAACTGGAAAATTAACACCTTGTGTACCGCCATCATGCCTTAGCCCAACCAGCCTTGGAGCGACCAACGTGCTTGGCGCCTCAGCAGATGTGTACTTTACTCAAAGCAATACTGGTTCTACGGTAAAACTGCAATACGGAACTTCCGGATTTACATTAGGTTCAGGCACCAAGCTAAACCCAACAAATGACACTGTTTCACTATCAGGTCTTTCACCACAAACCACCTATGACGTATATGTAATGGAGGTTTGTTCTCCTACAGACTCAAGTTTCATTAGTACATTTTCTTTCACTACCGGCTGTGGTTTGATTAGTACCTATCCCTACTATGAGTCTTTTGAAGGTCCAAATTGGGTTTCAGGATCTGGTAATGCAAACTCTGGATTTTCAATTGATCCATGTTGGTCGGTAGCGCCTGCAAGTGGTAATGTTTTCTTATGGGGTACGCGTTCGGGATCTACATCAAGTTCTTCCACAGGTCCTTCGAATGCCTATGGAGGTTCTAATTATGTATTTGCAGAAGCCTCTTATGGCTCAACAGATGATATAGCTGACTTTACTTCTCCAAACTTTGATTTAAGTTCACTAACTGTACCGCAGCTTACGTTTGGTTACCATATGTCTGGAATTAGTATGGGAACATTACAGGTATGGGCTTGGAATGGAACTGCTTATGATACACTTACATCCGTATCAGGTGATCAGGGTAATGCTTGGGTGGAAGCTATCGTTGATTTATCTGCTTATAAGAATGACACTACACACTTGGTATTTCATGCAATACGCGGTACGAGCCTTAACTCAGATATAGCAATAGATTCTGTAGTCATAGAAGAAGCCCCACCTTGCCCTAAGCCGGGTGTGGTTACTTTAGATAGTATTACGTCAAATTCGGTAAACATAAATTTCAGCTCACCAGGGCATGAGTTTATTGTAGAATATGGACCAACAGGTTTTAATCAGGCATCATCCTCTTCATCTATAACCATAACATCGTCAGGTTCTACAATTTCAGGTTTGAGTCCAAATACTGAGTACGACTTTTATATTCAAAATGATTGTACGGATTCGGCTAATGGATTGTCTGTACGGGTAGGCCCATTTACAGCTCGTACGGAATGTTCTTATACTAATAGTTATTTTACTGATTGGGATCACCTGTCTAATACAGAAACGGACATCTGCTGGACATTCTTAGAGTATGGGGCTACAGCATCTTATGCAAGAGCCTACGACCCTAGTGCAACTGTTGCATTACAACCTTTTTCAGGTAATATTTATTACAGGTATTATAACTCTAGCGCTACCGCAACCTTTTTAGTAAGTCCTGAAATAACTGACTTGGCTACTAATACTTTACAGTTAAGGTTTCAGGCAAGTGATAGCTATACGGGCAGTACAGGTACTCCTGAGTTTTATATAGGAACAATGCTTTCACCTAATGATACGGCCTCCTTTACACCCCTTGATACCGTGACCACTATTACAGATGTGTGGACTGAGTTTACTGTATTATTAACAGGTGTACCAGCCAATCACAATCATGTGGTAATAAGACATGCTCACAATGCGAACAATGTGTATATGGCCATCGATGACCTGTATATTGAACTACAACCTGCATGTATTGCTCCGAGCCTTGGTTTAGTTAGTGATATTCGAGATACTAGCGCGGTACTTAACTGGACGGCTGGAGATGGTAGTACTTTTGATATCGAATATGGTACCACAGGTTTTACTCAAGGATTAGGAACAACTATTACTGGCTTAACCAGCACTACAGATACCCTTACAGGTCTATTGCCTGATACATGCTATGATGTTTATATCCGTGGAAACTGTACCACTAACAACAGTCCATGGTATGGACCTATCTCATTTTGTACTGAATGTGCTACCAAAATAGCCCCGTTTTTAGAGGACTTTGAAAGTTCGGGTTGGGTTAAGGGTACAGCAGCTACTAATGCCGTGGATGGTTGTTGGGTGCGTACACCTGAAAGTTCTACCAATTTATATAGGTGGGAAACTAATTTTGGAAGTACAACAAGCTCTAGTACTGGTCCTTCAGCAGGTGCGGGTGGCTCTGGAAAATATGTTTTCACAGAAGCCTCTAGAGGTGTAAATAATTCACTGGCGTCTTTGCAAATGCCAAAGGTTGATTTTTCAGGATTAACTACTCCTACGTTGCATTTTTCTTACCATATGTATGGGTCTAATATGGGAGAGTTGTATGTGTTGATAAATGATGGTACCCAAACCGATACAATCTGGAGCATCAGCGGACAACAGCAAGTGGATGATACTACAGCTTGGAAAACGGCTTATGTAGATATTAGTGCATACATGGCTCAGCCAGCTACAATAAGTTTTGTTGGTAAAAAAGGAGGTGGAATAAATGGTGATATTGCACTTGATGATGTGGGTATTGATGAACTACCCAATTGTATTACACCTACCGGATTTACTTTAGATAGCGTATACACCAATTTCGCTGACTTCAGCTGGACGTCAATAAGTAACGGTACTTCATTCGTAATGGAATATGGACCAACGGGCTTCCGTCAGGCGTCAGGTACAGGTACTAACGTTTATGCAGGTTCAAGCCCTACAAGAGTATCAGGTCTTACGCCTGGTATGACGTATGACATTTACCTTTCGGATATGTGTGATTCTACTGACTGGGTAGGCCCCATCACTTTTACCACCATTATTCAAAATGATGCTGAGCTGGAAAGTATTGTTTCTCCTTTTGATTTAGCATGCGGTGATTCAAGCCTTGTGATAGAGGTTAAAGTGAAAAACAATGGAATCAATGCCATTACTACCTTGCCTGTAGGGGCAAATATTTCAGGTGCTATCACTTCAAGTGTTACCAATACATATACTGGAAGCATAGCTCCGGGTGCATCAGCTACTATTACGGTGGGCACAATTAACGCTTATACGGGTGGTGTGATTAACATTGATGCCTACACCGGATTGTCAGGAGATCAGAATATGACCAATGATACTTTATCAGAAAGTGGTCTTGAGCTGATTTCAGCAGTTCCATTGCACATGCCGGTTGATTCCATTTGTGCTAATGATACCACAGGAATATTTGTAGCTCTTCCTCAAACGGGCATCAGCCATAACTGGTATACGAATGCTAATGATGTAAACCCGGTAGCCACAGGCGATACTGTAAGTGTGCAACCTGGACAAACTTTGTATCTGGACAGAGCCCAGTCAAATTCATTGGTTGTTCAAACCGGGACTGCCGGTTCGTTGTATGGTACTATGTTTAAAATTTATGTGAAAAAGGACTTTATCTTCTCTGGATATACGTGGATATCTCACCAAACAGGTCTAAAATCATTGAAGGCATTTTACAAAATGGGTAACTATAAAGGACATGAAACTACCCGTTCCAGTTGGACTGTAATAGACACCTTAGAGCAAGCAAGTTCTTCGAGTTTTACATCATATAGATTTGATTTCAGAAACCCGGTAACCTTTACAGCAGGAGATACTATTTCAATATACCTGGCCAGTAAAACCGGTAAATATGAAGCAGAGGGATTGGCTGGAGCAACCGTTGATTCAGTATTCAAAACCACCAATGACTTTGAGTACATAGCTGGTGTGGGTGGAGCCTATTTTGGTTCAAATATGGTAGGAGCCACAAGCGCGAGTTCTATCGCTAAAACCCTTCACTGGGAGAGCTTAGATGTGTGTGGCAACAAGCGTATATCGCTTACCATGGGCGTAAATAATGACACGGCTGTAGCCAGCTTTACCTCAGTAGTAAATGCCAATGGAGCCGATGTTGATTTTGATGCTTCAGCTTCTAGTGGCCATGTATACGATTGGGATTTTGGTGACGGAAACAGCGGAACCGGTATAAACCCAAGCAACACGTATGGTGCGGCAGGTAGCTACACCGTTACTCTTACCGTTACGGATACCGTGTGTGGAACTACAGATACGATTACTCATACTGTAATGCCTACCGTGAGCTTAAATGAGCTTGAGTTTGCAGGAAGTGTAGAAGTGTATCCAAACCCAAACAATGGTAAGTTTAATGTAAACCTTGATTTGATTGGCGGACAGGATGTGCAGCTTGCCCTGGTAAACACTGTTGGTCAAATGGTATACACAAAAGACTTAGGTAATGTAGGTGGCCATGTAGAAACCGATATGGACATTGAAAACCTTGCACCGGGAGTTTATTACCTGCGTGTAATTGCCAACGGAAAATCAACTACCGTAAGAGTTACAATTTTGTAAATAGGGAATAGGGTTATTTCCAAACCAAGGGGCTACTCGAAAGGGTAGCCCTTTTTTAGTTATTAAAGCTTGCGTATAATTTGAGGTAACCATACTCCAACCGAATGAAAACAAAAAAAGGCTTAGAAGAAATTCTAAGCCTTTTTGATGCTAACCCTGTGTGATTAGCTTTAAAACCTTATGTATGTTTCGATTAGCAAGATAGACATAGACCACAGGTTGATTCCAAACACTTTGTTTTTTTGTCAGAGAGTAAATCACAATTTGGGGGAAAAGTAAATAGCCATTATCTATGGCTTTAAATTCAAAGATTTACAGGTCATATCCATTGGCTATAGCATATCTTACTAAACCAATTGCATTATGAACATTTATCTTCTTCATAAGCTTAGTTCGGTGTGAGTCAATAGTTTTGTGGCTCAAAATCAGCTTTTCACCTATTTCCTTGTTGGTAAGTCCCTGTGCGATTAGCGTAAGCACTTCCTCTTCTCTGGGCGAAAGGTTAACCAATGAAATGGTTTTTGAAGAAACAGGTATTTTTAGGGATTTGGTATCTTTTTTAAATAAGTCCGGGCTATAGTAGCTTTTACCCTTCATCACTAAATTTAGTGCAAGAATAAATTCATCACGATCTGAGTTTTTCAATATGTAAGCTTTTGCTCCTAAGCGGATAATTTCACGATGCATTGATGGATCACCAAACATGCTGATTACAATTACCCTTGTGCTAGGAAAATACTCAGATGCATGCTTTAGTACGTTTAATCCGTTTACTACAGGCATGTGTAAATCCAGTATCATGTAGTCGGGACTATGCTTTTCCAATGCATCGATAGCCTCCTGACCGTCAGAGGCTGTAGCAACCACCTCAAGATCATCAATGTCATCTATAAGTAAGCGATATCCTTCTATTATTAGATTATGATCTTCTGCAAGTACAATAGTATTCATAAGTCTTTGTTAAGCAGTTTTTTTATTTACATCTGTAAAGGTAGGGATAGATATGTGTGTATACGTCCCACTTCCCGGAGAGGATTGTATTTGGATCGAACCTCCCAAAGCTTCTAATCTTACATAAATATTATTAATTCCAATACCGTGATTCTTAGATGTTATGTCAAAGCCTTTACCATCATCCTCAACAATCAATATCAGTTTTTTTCCACGAATTAATAATTGAATACCCACTTTTGATGCCTTGGAATGACGAAATATGTTGGAGGCCAATTCTTGGATAATTCTATAAACATTGATCTCAATATTGCTAGGTAACCTATTCTGTAATCCTGAAAATAAAAAATCAACCTCAATTGGAGAGGCAGCAAAATTATGTTCTATTAATTGTTCAATAGCAGACTGTAGTCCATTCTCCTTGAGTTCTAAAGGCATCATTTGATGTGATAAAGATCTTACTTCATCACAAATTACTTCCAGTCGCTGTACCGTTATGTCTGTAGCTTTCGGATTTTTGTCAAACTGTAGTTGCATTTTCAAAGCGACAAGAGACTGTCCTATACCATCATGAAGTTCACGAGCCAATCGTTGCCGTTCATCTTCTTGAGCATCAATCATTTGTTCCATTTGTTTCTCTTTCAATGAAAACTTAAGTGCTTGATTTTCTTTAAGTCCTTTCATCCTGATATAGTATATCAGTCCACCACCAATAAGAATTACGACTATCAATAGCCCTCCCATTCTGGCACGCTGCTGCCTGTTCTTTATTAACTCTTCATTTTGTTGAATAATTTCGTTGCTTTTTTGCTGAATCAGCTCATTCTTTTTAAGCTCCTTAAAATACATGGCTTCAAGGGCATTAAGCTGCTGCAAATTGGTGTAGGAGTAGAGGCTATCTTTTAATACCCCCCATTTTTTGTAATAAAAAGTTGCTTGGTCGGTTTGGTTGAGGGCAGTATGTAAGTCTGCCGCTTCTTTATACACATCGATACTTCTAGGTATAACCGATCCAATGCTGTACTTAGCTTTGAATAAGTTAAGATCTTCTTTTACCTGAGTGAGTTCCCCTCGTTGAAAATGTATGTGAGCCATAAAAAGTAATGTTTTATAGCCGGCTTGATTTTTTGATTCCAATATGGAGTTTATCTTATCAAAGCAAACTTCAGCAGCTGTGAAGTTATTTTCTCTAAGCTCAATTTGACCTATGCTGGAGTAAAGCACAACGGCCTTGGATAGGTTCTTTTTTTCCAGAGCAATTTTTAAGGCTTTTTCATAATTTTCTTTAGCTAATTTTATTTTGTTTTTCTGAAACAAAACATCAGCATAGATGTGAATAATTTCATCCTGTTGAGTCATTCCTTTAGCATAATCAACGGACAGGGCAATATGCTCTTCGGACGAATTGAATAGACCAAAGTGATGATAGGTTCTTCCCATCAAAAAGTTGGCTACAGCAATAGCTAGTGAATCGCAAGACAGCTCCGCATACTTCATACATAGAATAGAACTCTCAAAACTTTCCTCCCACAGTTCCATACGCTGCATCGAGCCAGCTCTTTCAAAATAAATATATGAGTATAATGGATAATCAACAATATGCTTCACCTGGACTAAAGCACTATCAAAATAAGGTAAAACTTTATCCCTCATATTCGATTTGCCTGTACCTTGCGAAAAATCTGCAAACTGAGCTTTTAAAACATACACTTCGGCCAATTTTTTATGATCGGGATGCTTTTTATAATATTGATAGGCCTTATCAAGAGTTACCTTAGCAGAGTCAAGGTTGAGCACAATCCAATAATCGGTTCTCCTTAGGTTGTTTTCAGCCTTAAGCTCATTGACTAAATCCTGTTCTTGTAATTGTTCGATTTTCTTTGAAGCTAGTTCTAAAAGAACATATGAACTGTCACGTGAATAATTCACAAACCTTTCCAGTAATTGATGAATTTCTGAAGGACTGAGTTGCTGAGCATTTTGACTCCTGGCTGGCAAAAGTAATACGAGCATAAGCACCAAAATAAATGGGTACCTCAAGCTTGAATGTGGTTTTGATTTCATCTTTAAAATCTTTAATCAAAGAATTTTCCTCCCGTTGATACGCCAAGCAATCATCAGACTCTTGGTGGTTTAGGTGGTGGAAATTACTTCAAAATATGTTTACTGAGCACCTCAGCAGGGTAAATACACTACGAAATTGGGTCGAATACCTGAGTTATTGAGTTCCAAGAAGGAAACTGACTCTTTTCAGCTTCATACAATCATTATATAATGATAAATCAGGTATTTACTTTACATATTTACAGTTTCGACCCTATTGAAAAGCCAAATATATCATTGTTACTTTGGATTGTATTTATAAAAATAGCTCTCTACCCAGGAGTGCTATCTTGAGATTAGTGTTTTTCTTGAGAATTTTAGGAAATAGGGAAGTAGTAAAGCCTCATTAAACTGGGGCTTTACTTTTTTATATCCAATAAGATTAACTGAATCGCTAGATGTTAATTTACGAGGAAACTTATAAGCCTGGGTTTCCATAAACTAACTACTTCTACATCCCATTTATTCAATCAAGTCCCTAATGGATTTGCTAAAGGATGAATTCATTTCAGATTCCTTTTGGCTAAAAGCAGCTAGACTATATCATAAAGGGATTGTAATGAGAAGTAGAATATTTCAAATTTTCTCTTCAGGTGTTGACTGTAAATGTGTGGGGCACGTGCCCCACGGAGCTAGTTTGGGTAAGTTCAAAATGTAAATTAGCTTATAAAGTATTGTAGTTTCATATTCTAAATACGATTAACTAATAGTAAACTTAAACTTAAACAATGAAGAAAGCATCACCTTTGTATCTTTTTGTGTCAGCCTTTATGCTGATGAGTACGGTAGTGATGGGCCAGTTATCTGGTGCATATACTATCAATGGTTCTTCTCCTACGGGTGGAACTAATTATCAAACTTTTACGGCTGCAGTTTCTGCCCTTACTTCCAATGGAGTTTCAGGTGCGGTTACCTTTAATGTGCAAGCAGGTACTTACACCGAGCAGATATCTATTTCTGCCATTTCTGGAGCAAGCACAACCAACACCATTACATTTAAAGGTTTAGGAGACTTAACCACAATTACGGCAGCGCCAACTATGGCTAATTTGCCAATAATTAGTTTAGACTCTGCCAGCCACATTACAATTGACAGCCTAAATATTGAAGTGACAGGAACCAATGGCTGGGGCGTGCATTTTATGCGTCATGCTGATAGTAATGCTGTTATTAATAGTCACATTGTTGGTCCAGCTTTATCAAATACTCGTGGTATAATTGGATCAAGCTCTATAACTACTATTTCTGTTGTGCAGAACAATGCCGAATACATTTTAATAGAAAACAACACGATTGAAGGCTTTGACGTAAGCATAAATATGGTGGGGGAAACCGGTCCAATAACAACTCCTAACAGGCAAATTAATTACGGTACAGATATTAGTATTATAGGCAATACTTTTCAAGACTTTGCTGGTAAAGCGGTTGTTATAAATAACTATCATAATGTTAATGTAGACAATAACGAAATTTCTACATCGAATACTGCAAGCAGCGGTGCGCTTAGTTTTTGGGATGCTGGCGACAACATAATTATTACCAGAAATAACATGTATGTTAATTCTGACGCAAACAACACCCGCATGATAATTTTGGCTATGGCTCCAGGAAACGGGCCTGCTGGCGATGCAACAAAACCAGCCATTGTTGCTAATAACATGATTCAATACCATGGTACCAATTCAACAACTCCTACAGGTCTGTTGATGAAAAACAAAGATCAAATTGAAATTTTCAATAACACGTTTAAAATTAAAAACCAAGGCGCAAATGCTAACTGTATTTGGTTCGATAACAACAACGCACGCACCTTATCGGGCGTGGAAGTACGCAATAATATTTTTGCGTTAGATAATGCAGGATCTGGCCAGTTTTTTTACTGCCGTAGCAGTGCCATTGGTTCACGCTTTAACGGTTTAGTAATAGACCACAATAATTACTATGCACCTGCTGGATATTTTAGTGTTGATATACCTGATGGTTCGGGCCTAAGCACATTTACAAGTTTTGCCGCATATAAAGCCAATACTGGTGGCTGGGGTACCGGAGCTATGAATGTTGATCCGCAATTTGTATCTGCAACTGATCTACACGCTAGTTCGGTAGCTATGAATGATAGCGGTGCTGTGATAAGTAGCATTACTACTGATATTGACGGTGACTTAAGAAGCGCTACCTATCCTGATATGGGAGCTGATGAATATGCACCTCCAAGCTGTGTGGGAAGTTCTAATTTAGGAGTATTTGATGCTTTTGGCTCAACAGCAAAAGTGTATTGGACTCAAAGCAATATGGGGGCTACTGTTAAAGTTCAATACGGCACAACTGGTTTTACGCTGGGTTCTGGAACCAAAATGACTGCTACCAATGATACCATTTCATTAACAGGTCTTACACCACAATCCACTTATGATGTGTATGTAATGGAGGTGTGTTCGCCAACAGATTCAAGTGCATGGACTTCGCTCTCCTTTACCATTGGCTGTGGAGTTGTTAGCACCTATCCCTATTATGAATCTTTTGAAGGATCAAATTGGGTTTCAGGGTCTGGTACACCAAATTCTGGGTTTTCAATTGATCCCTGTTGGTCGGTAGTGCCGTCTAGTGGTAACGTTTTCTTATGGGGTACGGGTTCAGGATCTACATCAACTTCTTTTACAGGTCCTCCAAGCGCCTATGGAGGTTCTAACTATGTTTTTGCACAAGCCTATAATGGATTTACAAATGACATAGCCAACTTTACCTCTCCAAACCTTGATTTAAGTTCACTTACTGTACCACAGCTAACATTTGGTTATCACATGTATGGAATCCATATGGGAACGTTAGAAGTTTGGGCCTGGAATGGAACGGCTTATGATACACTTACATCCATATCAGGTGATCAGGGTAATACCTGGAGAGAAGCCATCATTGATTTATCTCCTTACAAGAATGACACTACACATTTAGTTTTTCATGCAATACACGGTATTAGCCTTTACTCAGATATAGCTATTGATTCTATAGTGATAGAAGAAGCTCCGCCTTGTCCTAAGCCTGGCGTGGTTGCTTTTGATAATGTTACCGCCACTTCTGTAAATCTAGTTTTCAGCTCTCCAGGCCATGCGTTTGAGGTTGAATTTGGTCCTACTGGTTTTACTCAGGGAACGGGCACCACTACCACCATCAATGGATCGGGGGATACTATAACAGGGCTTACTCCAAATACTTCTTATGATTTTTATTTAAATAATAATTGCACAGATTCTTCTAATGGCTTTTCAGCGTGGGTAGGACCATTTACCGTTCGTACCGAATGTTCTTTTACCAACAGTTATTTTACTGATTGGGATTACCTGTCTAATTCAGAGTCTGATATTTGCTGGTCATTTTTAACCTTTGGTTCTAACATATCTTACGCAAGGGCTTATGATCCTAGTGCAGGTCTTGCACTGCAACCTTTTTCAGGTAATATTTATTACAGGTATTATAACTCTACAGCTACGGCAACCTTTTTAGTAAGTCCAGAAATAACCGACTTGGCTACAAATACCTTGCAAGTAAGATTTCAGGCAAGTGATAGCTATACGGGCACTTCAGGTACTCCTGAGTTTTATATAGGAACTATGCTTTCAGCTAATGATACTGCATCCTTCACACCACTTGACACAGTAACCACTATTACAGATGTATGGACTGAATTTGCTGTACCATTAACAGGTGTACCAGCTAATCACAAATACGTGGTGATAAGACATGCTCATAATGCCAACAACGTATATATGGCCATTGATGACCTGTATATTGAAGTACAGCCTGCATGTGTTGCACCAAGTTTTGGTGTATTTAGCGATGTTCGAGACACAAGTGTAGTTCTTAACTGGACTGCTGGAGATGGAAGTACCTTTGATATCGAATATGGTGCGGCTGGATTTACTCAAGGATTGGGAACAACTATTTCTGGCTTAACCAGCACTACAGATACCCTTACAGGCCTAACACCTTTTACATGCTATGATGTTTATATCCGTGGAAATTGCACTTCCAGTAATAGCCCATGGTATGGACCTATTTCATTATGTACGAAGTGTGTTACGAAAGTAGCTCCGTTTGTAGAGGATTTTGAAAGTTCGGGTTGGGTTAGGGGAACAGCAGCTACTAATGCCGTGGATGGTTGTTGGATACGAACACCAGAAAGTTTCACTTCATTTAGGTGGGAAACTAACTTTGGAAGTACAACAAGCTCTAGTACTGGTCCTTCCACAGGTGGGGGTGGTTCTGGAAAATATGTTTTCACAGAAGCCTCTAGAGGTGTAAATAATTCACTGGCATATTTGCAAATGCCAAAGGTTGATTTTTCAACCTTAACTACGCCTACGCTAAGTTTCTCTTATCATATGCATGGATCACAAATTGGTGAGTTGTATGTATTGATAGACGATGGTACACAAACCGATACTATCTGGAGCATCAGCGGACAACAGCAAGTAGCTGATACTTCTGACTGGATTACTGCTTATGTAGATATTAGTGCTTATATGACTCAGCCGGCTACTATCAGCTTTGTAGCTAAAAGAGGAGGAACCTATGGTGATATAGCACTTGATAATGTAGGTATTGATGAACTACCTACCTGCCTTATTCCAACAGCGTTTTCACTTGATAGTGTTTACACCAATTTCGCTGACTTCAGCTGGACGTCAATAAGTAACGGTACTTCATTCGTAATGGAGTATGGCCCAACAGGCTTCCGTCAGGCTACAGCTACAGGTACTAATGTGTATGCTGGTTCAAGTCCTACAAGAGTATCAGGTCTTACGCCTGGTATGACGTATGATATTTACCTTTCGGATATGTGTGATTCTACTGACTGGGTAGGCCCAATCACTTTTACCACTATCATTCAAAATGATGCAGAGCTGGAAAGTATTGTTTCTCCTTTTGATTTAGTATGCGGGGATTCAAGCCTTGTGATAGAGGTTAAAGTGAAAAACAATGGAATCAATGCCATTACGACCTTGCCTGTAGGGGCAAATATTTCAGGTGCTATCACTTCAAGTGTTACCATTACATATACTGGAAACATAGCTCCGGGTGCATCGGCTACTATTACAGTGGGCACAATTAACGCTTATACAGGTGGTGTGATTAACATTGATGCCTACACCGGATTGTCAGGAGATCAGAATATGACTAATGATACTTTATCAGAAGCTGGTCTTGAGTTGATTTCAGCAGTGCCATTGCACATGCCGGTTGATTCCATTTGTGCTAATGATACAAGCGGAATATTTGTAGCTCTTCCTCAAACGGGTATCAGTCATAACTGGTATGCTAATGCTAATGATGTAACCCCGGTTGCCACAGGCGATACCGTAAGCGTGCAACCTGGTCAAACTTTGTATCTGGACAGAGGACAGTCAAGTTCATTGGTTGTTCAAACCGGAACTGCAGGATCTCTTTTCGGTACTATGTTTAAAGTTTATGTGAAAAGGGACTTTATTTTCTCTGGATATACGTGGGTATCTCATCAAACTGGTGCTAAATCATTGAAGGCGTTCTATAAAATGGGAGATTATAAAGGACATGAAACTACCCGTTCCAGCTGGACATTGATTGACTCCTTGGAGCAAACAAGTTCATCAAGTTTAGCTGCTTACAGATTTAATTTTAGAAATCCGGTAATCTTTACAGCAGGAGATACTATTTCAATATACCTGGCCAGTAAAACCGGTAAGTATGAAGCAGAGGGATTGGCTGGAGCAACCGTTGATTCAGTATTTAAAACCACCAATGACTTTGAGTATATAGCTGGTGTTGGAGGTGCATATTTTGGATCTAACATGGTGGGAGCCACAAGCGCAAGTTCTATCGCTAAAACCCTTCACTGGGAAAGCCTGGATGTGTGTGGCAACAACCGTATTGCACTTACCATGGGGGTAAATAATGACACAGCCGTGGCTAGCTTTAGTTCTGTAGTAAATGCTAGTGGAGTTGTTGACTTTGACGCTTCAGCTTCTTCAGGACATGTATACGATTGGGACTTTGGCAATGGAACCACTGGAACTGGAGAAATGCCTTCAAATACATACACAGCGGGCGGAACTTACACTGTTACTCTTACAGTAACCGATACTGTTTGTGGTACTACTGATACTATTACTCAAACCATATTTACCGATGTGAGCTTAAATGAACTTGAGTTTGCAGGAAGTGTAGAAGTATATCCAAACCCAAACAACGGTAAGTTTAACATAAACCTTGATTTGATTGGTGGACAGGATGTGCAGCTTGCACTGGTAAATACTGTTGGTCAAATAATATACACAAAGGACTTGGGTAATGTAGGTGGCCATGTAGAAACCGATATGGACATTGAAAACCTTGCACCTGGAGTTTATTACCTGCGTGTAATTGCCAACGGAAAATCAACTACCGTAAGAGTTACAATTTTGTAAATAGGGAATAGGGTTATTTCCAATTATGAAGGCCGCTCATTTGAGCGGCCTTTTTCATTTAGTGCAGTTCGAAACTTATTACTTTTTTGAATCTCGCTCTTTCAGTATTGCCTCAATTTCTTGAAGTTTAAAACCTTTAGCTTTTAGCAAAATTAAAAAGTGATAGAGCAAATCTGCAGCTTCATTTTTAAAGAGTTCTGCATTATCATCTTTAGCCTCAATCACAAGTTCCACGGCCTCTTCGCCTACCTTTTGGGCTACTTTATTAATACCTCTTTTGTAGAGTGTATTGGTGTATGAATTCGGGTCATCACCATCTATTCGCTTAGCAATAGTTTCTTCCAATTGATATAAAAACCCTAGACTGGTTTTATTTCCAAAGCAAGTTTGTGTGCCCTTGTGGCAAACAAGCCCGGTGGGTTTTACTTTTATCAAAATGGCGTCTTCATCACAATCCACTTTTATAGAGTCAAGCCCTAAGTAATTACCCGAGGTTTCGCCCTTGGTCCAGGGTCGTTTTTTACTTCTACTATAAAAGGTCACTCGACTTTCTGTTAAGGTTTTTTTCAAAGCTTCTTCGTTCATATAGCCAAGCATCAACACTTGCTGGTCCACAGCATCCTGAATAATTGCAGGAGCAAGACCGTCTGAAAATTTGTTAAAATCTACTTTCATCGGATGGCAATGTTTTGAGTTTTTAAATAGTTTTTTAGATCAGGAATAGGAATTTCCCCAAAGTGAAAAATGCTGGCTGCCAAAGCGCCCGTGGCATTGGTTTTACTGAATACATCTACAAAATGATTAATCTCACCTGCGCCTCCGGAAGCTATGATGGGCAAATTAACCACGTTGCCAATAAGCTGAAGTAACTCAATGGCAAAGCCTTTTTTCTGGCCGTCATGGTTCATACTCGTAAGTAGCAATTCACCAGCACCAAATTGTTCGGCCGTGTAAGCCCATTTTTCGGTAAGCCATTCTGTTTTTTTTCTTCCTCCCTGAGTATATACGTGCCATTGGCCTTTCTCCTTATGAGTATCAATAGCCACTACCACTGCCTGGCTCCCAACTTCACTAGCCAGTTCTTGTATTAGTTCGGGGCGCCTTACGGCAGATGAATTAATGCTCAACTTATCAGCTCCGGCTGCAATTACTTCTTTACCTAGTCCCACAGAATCAATACCTCCACCCACCGTGAAAGGGATGTTTATGATTTGAGCAATTTTCTCTACCAATGGTAAAAGGGTTTTGCGCTTTTCATGAGTAGCTGAAATATCCAGAAACACCAATTCATCCGCACCTTCATCTACGTAGCGCTGGGCAAGTTCCAGAGGGTCTCCTGCATCTCGAAGGTTTTTAAAACTCACACCTTTTACCGTGCGTCCCTGATCTATATCCAAGCACGGAATTATTCTTTTTTTGAGCATGATCAGTCGTTGTTAGAGTTATCATTTCGTTCAAAAGTCACCAGCTCATCCAAGGGAATTTTACCTTCATAAATGGCCTTTCCAACAATAGTACCTTCGCAACCTATTTCGCGTAGTTTTTTCAAATCGTCAAGCTTGCTAATGCCGCCACTGGCCACAATTTTTGCAGATGAATTCTGAATGAGGGATGAGTATAATTCAAAGGCTGGGCCGGCAAGCATTCCATCTTTGCTGATGTCGGTTGCTGTGATGTTCTGAACGCCTTGCTCACAGTAGTTTTGGACAAATGGCAAAATAGATTGTGAGCTTTGTTCTTCCCATCCGCTTATGGCCACCATTCCATTTAAGGAGTCTGCGCTGAGGATAATTTTTTTTGCCCCATATTTGGATAGGCAGGACAAGAAAAACTCAGGATTTTTTACAGCAATGCTACCAAAGTTGAGCTGTTGTGCTCCGCAATCAAATGCTTTTTTCACATCCTCCATGGTTTTTAATCCACCTCCAAAATCCACCACCAAGTTGGTGTTTGAGGTAATTTCTAAAAGCGTTTTTTCATTCACTACTTTTCCACTTCGGGCCCCATCCAAATCCACGAGGTGTAAGTATTTTAAACCCGCATCTTCAAAAGATTTGGCAACCTCCAATGGCTTGTCAGGGTAAGTTGTTTTGGAAGTGAAGCTACCTTGTGAAAGGCGCACACATTGCCCGTCAATTATATCTATAGCTGGTATTATTCTCATAAGTCAATAAAGTTTTGAAGGATTCGCTCACCGGTTTTACCTGATTTTTCAGGGTGGAACTGAGCTCCGAAGAAATTATCTTTTTGAAGTGCGGCACTAAAGGGTAGGAGGTAGTCGCATTCAGCAATAGTTTGCGTACAAGTAGCCGCGTAAAAACTATGTACAAAATAGAAATCATCGCCAGTTTCTACGCTATCCATTAGAGGACTTTTGGCTTTTGATAAATTATTCCAGCCGGTGTGTGGAATAATACCTTTCGCAGGGAATCTTTTTACTTCCGTATCAAATATTTTCAGTCCTGTAGTGTTTCCTTCTTCCGAAAAATTACACATAAGTTGCATGCCTAAGCAAATACCTAAAACAGGTTGGGTGAGCTGTGGAATCAATGAGTCCAGGTTTTGTATTTTCAAATATTTCATGGCTGAGCTAGCCTCACCAACACCCGGGAAAATTACTTTGTCGGCTTTTAGTAATTCTTGCGGGTCATCCGTCAAAATGGCTTCAATACCCAATCGCGCCAAGGCGTAATTAAGCGAGGTGCTATTGCCCGCATTGTATTTTAATATCGCTATCCGTTGTTTCATAATACTCCTTTTGTACTGGGGATTTTGCCGCTATCGCTTTGCGTTATGGCCATTTTTATGGCTTGCGCAAAAGCCTTAAAAATTGATTCAATCTTGTGATGTTCGTTTTGACCTTCTGCTTTTATATTGAGGTTACATTGGGCCGCATCACTAAAGGATTTAAAGAAGTGCAAAAACATTTCCGTGGGCATATCTCCAACCTTTTCGCGGGTAAACATGGCATCCCAAACCAGCCAAGGACGGCCACCAAAATCAATAGCTACTTGTGAAACGCAATCATCCATGGGCAGAAGAAAGCCATAGCGCTGAACACCTTTTTTGCTTCCCAAAGCCTTGCGAAAAGCTTCTCCAAGGGTGAGCGCCACATCTTCAATAGTGTGGTGTTCGTCTATCTCCAAATCACCATTTGCTGAAATAGTCAAATCCACATTGCCATGGCGCGCCAGCTGATCGAGCATGTGATCAAAAAATGGCAAACCCGTAGAGATTTGCGATTTCCCTGAACCATCCAAATTGAGGATTACCTCAATCGCGGTTTCTTTGGTAGTTCTTTTTACCGAAGCTTTACGGTCGGTATTTCGCAAAAAGTGATAAATATCTTCCCAACGAGTAGTTGATAGATTTGCGTTTTCTTCTTTCGCGGAAGCGAGAAGAATAGATTTTGCACCCAAGTTTTTAGCTAACTCCACATCCGTCAGTCGGTCACCAATTACCACTGAATTGGCCAAGTCATAAGAACCATAAATGTATTTCTGAAGCAGGCCGGTTCCTGGTTTTCGGGTATCCTTTTTTTCTTCCGGAAAACTCTTGTCAATCAAAATTTCACTGAAGGTAATTCCCTCGTTTTTTAGAGTATTCAGCATTTTGTTTTGGGCGGGCCAAAAATCCTCTTCGGGGAAAGAGCTTGTACCCAGCCCATCCTGATTGGTCACCATCACCAATTCATAATCCAGCTCGCGCGATATTTTACCCAGCCATTGAAATACTTCAGGGTAAAACTCCAGTTTTTCGAGGCTGTCAATTTGTTGATCTTCCGGCTCAATGATTAAGGTGCCGTCTCGATCTATGAATAGAACTTTCTTCATTTTTCTAGTTTTTTAAAGCGATCCAGCGCTTTTATTAAAGTTTGGTTTTCCTTTTTGGTTCCTATAGAAATCCTCAGGCAGCCTTCTATTTGAGAGCTTCTATTCCGAACGATAATGCCGTTTTGTAAAAGAAATTGATACAATTTTTGCGGCTTGGCTACACTAATCAGAATGAAATTAGCCTGTGTTGGAAATACACGTTTTACAAAGGAGTAGGCATTTAATGCAACTATCATTTTCTTACGCTCCGACTTTAGAACCAAAGTATTTTGATAGATGCGGGCACTCTTTAATAGAATGTCTAAAGCAGCTTTCTGGTTTAATTCGCTCACATTGTAAGGCGGCTTTACTTTAGTAAGAAGCTCTATGATTTCAGGATTTCCGAAAGCAATTCCCACCCGTGCTGCTGCCAAACTCCAGGCTTTGCTAAAGGTTTGGCTCACCAATAGATTTGGAAAATCTGATAGCTTTTCTGACCATGATTTTTGATTGCTAAACTGTGCGTAGGCTTCGTCCATTATCACAAGGCCGTCAAAATATTTTAGCAATCGAGTTATGCATTCCTCACTCAAAATATTGCCTGTAGGATTGTTGGGCGAGCACAGAAAAATAATTTTCACATCCCTTTCTTGCAGGGCTTTTTTAATAATGCTTTCATCAAGATCGAAATCTTTGTTTAACGGAATTTCGACCATTTCTACATCGTTGAGCTGTGCCGATACTTTATACATTCCATAGGTTGGAACAAAGGACAAAGCTTTGTCTACACCGGGTGTACAGAAGATGCGGAATAGTAAGTCGATTATTTCATCGCTACCATTTCCGATAAAAATCTCATTCGCCTTTACATTCCATTGGTTAGCAATTTTAGATTTTAAAGTGATCTGATGTGGGTCAGGATAACGGTTGAGCTTTCCAAAAGGGCTTTCGTTCGCATCCAAAAATACTTGAGCTTCTCCCTTAAACTCATCGCGCGAAGAACTGTAAGGCATCATTTTTAAAATGTTGGGTCTCGCCAATTTTTCAAGTTCCATAGCTTATGATTTTGAGGTTCTAATAGTTACCGCATTTTTATGCGCCTGAAGGCCTTCGGCTTCCGCCATTATTTCTATGGCATTGCCAATTCCATCCAACCCTTCCTTAGATATTTCCTGAAAGCTGATGTACTTGGTAAAGCTGGAAAGTGACACTCCGCTGTAACTTTCGGCAAACCCATTAGTGGGCAAGGTGTGGTTGGTGCCACTGGCATAATCGCCCGCACTCTCGCAACTATAGTTTCCTATAAATACAGATCCTGCATTGGTTACAGCTCCCGCCAAATCCGAGGGATTCTCACAAGCCAATATCAGGTGCTCAGGTGCATATAAATTACTGAAGGCTATGCAGTCACTCAGGTTTTTCAGTAGAATGGCTTTGCTGTTTTGCAATGCTTTTTGAGTTACTTCCATTCGCGGAAGCGCACGTAGTTGTTTCTCAATTTCGTTCAAAACATTAGCCACCACATCTTTGCAGGTGGATAATAATATCACCTGACTATCAGGGCCATGCTCTGCTTGAGAAAGTAAATCTGCCGCCACAAAATCAGGACGTGCACTTTCATCAGCAATTACCAATACCTCGCTTGGTCCTGCAGGCATGTCTATGGCCACACCTTTTGTTTGAACCAGCTCTTTAGCTTTAGTTACAAATTGATTTCCAGGGCCAAATATTTTATTCACTTTGGGAATAGAAGATGTTCCGTAAGCCATAGCCGCAATAGCCTGCGCACCACCGATTTTAAACACATTTTTGATTCCTAATAAGGAAGCGGTGTATAAGGTTGCTGGGTGAATTTTGCCATTTTTGTTAGGAGGTGTGCACACCACAATTTCCGGGCATCCGGCTAATTTTGCTGGTATGCCAAGCATCAATAAGGTGGAGAATAAAGGGGCAGAGCCACCAGGGATATACAAGCCTACTTTTTGAATGGGAACTTGTTTTTGCCAGCAAACTACTCCAGGACTGGTTTCAATTTTTTGCAATGACAATCGCTGCGCGGCATGAAATTTCTCAATGTTGCTTTTTGCTATCTGAATGGCATTTTTGAGTTCCTCATCTACTTCACCCTCGGCATCAGAAAATTCACTTGAACTAACCGAAAGGGAATCAAGGGAAACCTGATCATATTTTTCTAAAAGCTCGAAAAGAGCCTGATCGCCAAAGGTTTTTACTTTGGCGAGAATTGAATTTACTACTTCATCAAGGTCAGCAGTACCCAGCGATGGTCGAGACACCAAATTGTACCAATCTTGCTTTTCGGGATAATTAATTAGCTCCATCACACAATCATTTTTTCAATCGGTGAAACAAGAATTCCTTCAGCACCAAGGTTTTGCAACTGATCAATGATGTTCCAAAAATCATCTTCTCTTACTACGGAGTGGATACTCACCCAACCACTTTCTGCAAGAGGGAGCACTGTAGGACTTTTCATTCCAGGTAAGATTTTCGTGATTTTTTCAACCGATTGCTGCGGAGCATTTAGTAAAATGTATTTGTTGTTTTTGGCTTCGTTTACGGCCTTAAACCTGAAAAGAAGTTGATTTAATAGCCTTTGGTTTTCAGGACTTAAATTGTCGTTTACAATAAGGGAAGCTTCACTTTTTAGTACTACTTCTACTTCTTTAAGACCATTCATTACCAATGTACTTCCGGTACTTACCAGGTCGCAAATACCATCAGCCAAACCTATGCTTGGAGCAATTTCTACGCTACCGCTAATTTTTTCAATTTCGGCTGTAATGTCATTTTCTTTAAAGTAATTGGAAAGAATATTGGGATAGCTGGTAGCCACGCGCTTGCCTTGAAAGTAGCTCAGGTCAGTATACTTATCTTCTCGAGGTACTGCTAATGAAAGGCGGCATTTTGCAAAGCCAAGCGGCATAGCTTCGGTTAGATTTAGGTTTTGCTCAAAAACCTCATTTTGGCCAACAATTCCAATATGAGCAACACCTTCTGCTACATATTGGGGAATGTCATCGTCCCTTAAAAAGAGAACTTCAATTGGAAAATTGCTGGCTTCGGATTTTAATTTTCGATTGCCATTGCTCACCTTGATTCCGCTTTCTTCCAGCAGCTTTAGTGACTTTTCACTTAGGCGTCCACTTTTTTGAATCGCCAGTTTTAATTTACTCATTACATTTTTTGGTTAATGTCTGAGCAAAAAAGGGGAGTGGTTAAAAACGAAAAAACCCGCCTGAGATGCTCAGACGGGTTTTTGAAAATTTATAGTATACACATATCATTTCCTCCTCGCCTGATGACCAGAATGAAAATGATGATGTAGTTGTTGATTCGTTATCATGGGGCCAAATGTAGACAAAAATGTCAGCTATGCAATTTTCGGGTTTAGGATATTCTGAATTAATAGATATTAGAAGAGGGCTGCGGACTCTAAAACCTGTTATGGATAGTCTTTTTTAAGTCAAAAAAGGAAGCTTAGTTTTAAATCATTTTTACTGTCCATACTCTAGTTGCAACAGGCAAAAATATGTGTGAAGGCTATTTGATTGCATAGGTTTAGTTTTCTGACTTCATTTTAAGTTTGATTTCCTCCAAACAAAGATTTCCAATACTTCCTTCATGTACATGATTCACTTCTTTTGAAGGGCTGAACTTTCCATCCATAATTTCTTTCCCCAACTTTTGATAGGCATCTCTAAATGTCATTCCGTTCATCACAAGTTTATTTACTTCTTCTACGCTGTAGAGGTAGTCATATATTGGATTTTCCAGTAATTTATCATTGATGGAAATATGCTGCAGCATAAAGTCACAAACCTCCAAATTGTCCTTGGTTTGATCAATTCCGTTCATCAGGCTTTCCTTTAAAAGCTGAAAATCGCGATGATAACCGGTTGTGAGGTTATTGGTTATAAAACTCAGTTCTACTGGTAAGTTTTGAATCTTGTTGCTATGGGCGCGCATCAATTCAAACACATCTGGGTTTTGTTTGTGCGGCATTATACTCGATCCGGTTGTAAGCTCTTTAGGGAAACCTACAAAGTTGAAATTCTGACTCATAAAAAGACAAATGTCAGCGGAAAGCTTGGACAAAGTTCCTGCTACAGAAGCCAAAGCGTAGCCTATGGTTTTCTCTAGTTTTCCACGGCTCATTTGGGCAGCCACTACATTGTACTTCATGGTTTCAAAACCAAGCAGTTCGGTGGTCATAGAGCGGTTGATAGGGAAAGAAGTACCATAGCCTGCAGCTGACCCAAGTGGATTTTGATCGGCAACTTTTAGTGCAGCATTTAGCATGATCATATCATCGATTAAGCTTTCTGCGTAAGCGCTAAACCAAAGGCCAAAGGAAGAAGGCATGGCCACCTGCATGTGCGTGTAGCCGGGCATGAGTACATTTTTGTGCTGTTCGGCTAGCTTCAGTAAAGTGTCAAATAGATTTTGGATCAATGATTTTATATTATGTATCTCCTCTTTGACATACAAGTGCAGATCCACTAAAACCTGATCGTTGCGCGAACGTGCGGTGTGAATTTTTTTTCCGGCTTCGCCAATTTGCTGAACCAGCTCAAATTCAATTTTACTATGCACATCCTCAAATTGCTCCTCAATAATAAAATCTCCATTTTCAATTTGGGTATCAATGGTTTGCAGTGCTTTTAAAATATCATCAAGTTCTTGTGTATCAAGAATGCCGATTTTGTGGAGCATAACAGCATGAGCAATATTTCCACGCACATCATGCTTGGCAAGCTTCAAGTCGAGCTGACGATCATTGCCTACAGTATATCGGTCTACAATATTTTCGGTGGTGTATCCTTTATCCCAGAGTTTCATAGGGTATGTTTTTTATAATATGGTTTCAAAAAGTTTAATGTAAATGTCGATGCCTTCTTCAATCTCATTTAAATAAATAAATTCATTGGCCTGATGCGATCGCGTGGAATCTCCGGGTCCTAATTTTAAAGAAGGACATGATAGCGAAGCCTGATCGGAAAGAGTAGGCGAGCCATAGGTAGTTCTTCCCAAAGCAATACCCGCCTGAACGATGGGATGATTTTCTGGTATAGAAGACGAATTCAATCGGAAGGAGCGGGCCTTTAACTCACTCTTAGTGTGTTCGTTAATAATTTCAAAAACCTCCTGATTGCTGTAATGCTCATTCACGCGAACGTCTATCACAAAGTGGCAACTGGCGGGAACAACATTGTGCTGGCTGCCGGCATTTATTTGTGTGACGCTCATTTTTACCGGACCCAGCACCTCCGAAGCTGTTGAGAAGCTATAGTTGCGTATCCACTGAATATCATCCATAGCATTATAAATGGCATTGTCGGTATTGGTGTGTGCTGCGTGGCCTGAAACACCAGGTGCGTAAGCGTCAATTACCAACAGGCCTTTTTCGGCTATGGCCAGGTTCATTTGTGTAGGCTCGCCCACCACTGCAAATTCTATCGGTGGTGTTATTTTCAACAAACTATTCAGGCCATTCGGTCCAGAACTTTCTTCTTCCGCAGTAGCGGCCATTAGCAGGTTGTACCTAAGGTTTTCACTTGCGTAAAAATGGGTAAAGAGAGCGATGAGCGAAACCAGACAACCACCAGCATCATTGCTGCCAAGGCCATATAACTTTCCATCTTCCACCTTGGCTTCAAATGGATCATTGGTATAACCTGAGTTTGGCTTTACCGTGTCGTGATGTGAGTTGAGAAGTATGGTTGGTTTATTTTTGTCAAAGTGTTTGTTGGTTGCCCAAATGTTATTGTCATTTCGATTAAAGGGAATTTTATGATCATCAAACCAGTTGCAAATATGCTTTGCGGTTTCATCTTCTTCACCCGAAAAGGAAGGTGTCACAATTAACTTTTTTAGTAGTTCAATGGCTTTTTGCTGTAGTTCCATTCTTGAAAAATTTAGAGGATTAAAGTGCTATGAACGGAGGTTTCATCCTTTAGAAAATTGATGTTGCCTATACACACTTTTGATACTTTATTTTTCAAGGCATGAAAGCAATTCTCCATTTTAGGCAGCATCCCATCATGAATGCTATTGGCGTTTTTTAGCGCTTCATATTTAATGCTGTCGATATTTTCAATCACTGAATTATCATCAGCCAAATCTGCCAACACGCCTTGTTTTTCGAAGCAGTAAATTAATTCTGTTTCATATTCTTTTACCAGTGCTATTGCCAATTCCGAAGCAATGGTGTCGGCATTAGTGTTTAGCAATTGCCCATTTCCGTCATGGGTGATAGCACAAAATACAGGACAAATTCCATCCTGTAGCCATTGAGAAATCACAGGGTGATTTACAGTTTTTACATCACCCACAAAACCGAAATCAATTGGCTCAACCGGACGTTTGATAGAAAGAATGCTATTTCCATCTGCACCGGTAAAGCCAGCAGCATTACAAGTAAAAGCCTGCAATTGGGCCACTATGTTTTTATTGATCAGCCCTGCGTAGATCATGGTTACAATGTCTATGTCTTCGGCAGATGTAATTCTTCGACCATTGATCATTTGAGGTTCGATACCAAGTTTTCTGCTAAATATAGATGCCTTTTTTCCACCACCATGCACCAGAATTTTATGACCTTCCATTTTGGAAAAGGAGTGCAAAACTTCAGAAAGTGCCGCAGGGTCGTCAATAACGTTTCCTCCAACTTTTATGATTCTTAGTTTATCCGACATTCTGAAGCATTTTTAGTAAAACCGTTTGCGCGGCATAGGTCCTGTTGTTGGCCTGTTCCAAAACCAATGAATTTCCGGAGTCTATCACTTCATCTGTTACCACCACGTTTCTGCGGACAGGCAGGCAATGCATAAACTTTCCATTATTGGTCAAATCCATTTTTGGTTTGGAGATAGTCCAGTCGGTAAGATTTGGAGCAGTTTGTCCATAGTTCTCGTATGATGACCAATTTTTGGCGTATACAAAGTTGGCTCCAGCCAAAGCTTCATTCTGATTGTGAAGAACTGTAACACCATCGGTAAATTCTGGAGACAAATCAAACCCTACAGGATTTGTAATTACCAATTCTACATCAGCTTGCTTCATCCACTCTACAAATGAATTGGCCACAGCCTGAGGTAGAGCACGAGGGTGTGGCGCCCAGCTCAGTACCACTTTGGGACGAGTTATTTTTTTTTGCTCTTCTATGGTGATCAAATCCGCGAAGGACTGCAATGGGTGAAGGGTAGCACTTTCTAATGAAACCACCGGAACTTTAGCACTTTGGATAAACTTGGTGAGCACCTTTTCCGAATAATCTTCGTCACGGTTTTTTAACTCAGCAAAAGTTCTAATGCCGATGATGTCACAGTATTGGGAAATAACACCAGCGGCTTCCTTGATGTGTTCCTGACTTCCTTGATCCATCACTGTTCCGTCTGTCATTTCTATAGACCAACCTTCGGTTCCCAAATTCATCACCATTACGTTCATGCCGAGATTCAAAGCCGCTTTTTGCGTGCTCAACCTTGTCCGTAAACTTGGGTTTAAAAAAATAAGCCCAAGGGTTTTGTTTTTACCAAATTCCTGGAAACCAAAAGGGTTTGCTTTTATTTCCAGCGCTTTTTTCAACCAAGCATTTATATTGGTTAAATCTTTTACAGAGGTGAAATTCATCATGACAAATGTTTTTTTAGTGCTTCCACAAATGGTTTGAAATCATCGATAGTGATACAAAGTGGAGGCAGGATTCGCAAGAGATTTGGGTTGGATGTTGATCCAGTAAAAATTTGATCTTCAAAAAGCAGTTTGGAACGTAACTCCTTTATCGGAAAATCGAATTCCAATCCTAACATTAGGCCTCTGCCTTTAAGTTTTTTTACCTGAGGAATTGCTTTCAACTCCTCCGAAAGTAAGGCCCCGGTTTTCTTTGCATTTTGTATAAGTGACTCATCTTTCAAAACATTGAGCACGGCAATACCTGCAGAGCAAGCAAGATGATTTCCGCCAAATGTTGTTCCTAGCATTCCGTGCTTTGCTTCAATATTTGGGTGAAGTAAAATGCCCCCAATCGGAAATCCATTTCCCATGCCTTTGGCTATAGAAATGATGTCTGGGGTAACATTATATTTTTGAAAGGCGAAGAAGTCTCCCGTACGCCCATAGCCAGATTGTACTTCATCGGCTATCAGAAATGCATCATGTTTTTTGCACAGATTACTTAGCTGCTCATAGAATTCTTGAGTGCTTTCATCAAGGCCACCAACGCCCTGAATAAACTCAATAATAACCGTACACACACCTCCTTTTTGAAGCTCCGATTTTACGGTTTCCAAATCGCCAAGCTCAATGAAGGTAACTTCTTGCTGTTGGTTTAGCGGGGCATTTATTTTGGGGTTGTCTGTAGCAGCAACCGCGGCAGAAGTCCTTCCATGAAAGGAGTTTTTGAAAGCAATGACTCTCGATTTATTAGTAACAAAAGAGGCAACTTTCAAAGCATTCTCATTGGCTTCAGCGCCAGAATTACACAAGAAAAGGTTGTAATCGACACATCCTGAAAGTTCGCCCAGCTTTTGAGCAAGTTCTTCCTGCAGCGGGTTTTGAATGGCATTGGAATAAAAGCCAAGTTTTGCTACCTGATCCTGAATAGATTTCACATAGTAGGGATGAGAATGCCCGATTGAAATAACCGCATGGCCTCCATACAGATCAAGGTATTCCGTGCCTTTTTCATCATACACATGAATGCCCTTAGCATTTACAGGAGTAATGTTATATAGGGGATAAACGTCAAATAATTTCATCAGAAGTAACTGGCTTTAAGGTTTAGTCCGGTACTTTCATTAAGACCAAACATTAGGTTCATATTTTGGATAGCTTGCCCGGAGGCTCCTTTTAAAAGGTTGTCAATCACGGAGATGATTAGCACTTTGCCATCTATTTTTTGCACCTGAAGCAAGCAGAAGTTGGTGTTAACTACTTGCTTAAGGTTGATACCATTTGCACTGATTTTGGTGAATGGAGCATCCTCATAATAAGATTTGTAAAGCGCGCTTAATTCTTCTTCTGAGAGTTCACAATTGGTGTAGACGCAGGCAAAAATTCCTCTTGTAAAATCTCCCCGTAAGGGAAGGAAGTTTAAAGCTTTATCAAAATCGGGTTGAAGGGAAACCAAGCTTTCGCCAATTTCACCTAAATGCTGATGGCTAAAAGCTTTGTAGATGGACAGGTTGTTATTTCGCCAACTAAAATGTGTGGTAGCTGATGGTGATTGACCTGCACCAGTAGACCCTGTTATGGCGTTTATGTGAACTTCATTTTTAAGAAAACCACCTTTTGCCAGTGGCAACAAAGCCAATTGAATCGCTGTGGCAAAACAGCCTGGGTTGGCAATATATCCAGCATTTGCAATCTTTTCCTTGTTCAGTTCAGGGAGCCCATAAACGTACTCTTTACCCAAAAAATTAGCATCAGCTTCAAGCCTAAAATCATTGCTAAGGTCAATTACTTTGGTACTTGGCGAGAAGGTGTGGTTTTCCAGAAACTTCTTAGAATTTCCATGACCTAAACAAAGGAAAAGCACATCCACATTGAGGTTTACCTGATCGGTAAATTGTAAACTTTCAAAGCCAAATAAATCTTCATGAACGGATGCAACACTCTGTCCCGGCTGAGAGTGACTGTATATAAAGTCAATCTTTACGTTAGGGTGATTTACCAATAGACGAATCAATTCTCCCGCCACGTAACCTGTGCCGCCAATTATTCCTGCTTTAATCATAGGTATCCGAGTTTTGAAGTTCACTATTTACCTTGTCATTCACATGTTTGAAAATTTTCATGGGATTGGCCAATATTTTAGTGAAGCCTTTCACATCATCGCCCGTCCATTGTTTGTTGATTTCTCCATAATCTGCAAAACCTGATTTCATCAAATCATAAGGAGAGTCAATTCCTTGGACGATAAAACGATAGGGTAGAAGTTCTACGAAAACTTTACCCGACACGGTTTTTTGTGAATCTTGAAGAAAGCCTTCAATATTGCGCATTACAGGTTCAAAATATTGCGATTCATGGATGAACATGCCGTACCAATCGCCCAGCTGTTGTTTCCAATGTTGCTGCCATTTAGAGAGTGTATGTTTTTCTAAAGTGTGATGTGCTTTGATGATGATACTTGCCGCTGCTGCTTCAAAACCTACACGTCCTTTTATTCCAATAATTGTATCACCAATATGCATATCTCTACCAATAGCATATTTGCTGGCAATAGATTCAAGTTTTTGAATGGCTTCAACCGGAGCTAGATTATCATCATCCAAGCCAACTAGTTCGCCATTTTCAAAAGTCAAAGCAATTTGCTTGGGCGTAGTTTCAACCAGAGGGCTGGGGTAGGCTTCTTCTGGGAGTGGAGCGTGAGATGTAAGTGTTTCTGCACCGCCAATGCTGGTTCCCCAAAGGCCTTTATTGATAGAATATTGAGCTTTTTTCCAATCGATGTTTACTCCATGTTTTGCCAGGTATTCAATTTCCGCTTGACGCGAAAGTTGTTGATCACGTATAGGCGTTATGATTTTAATTTCGGGAGCGATAAGTTGGAAAACCAAATCAAAACGCACCTGATCATTTCCCGCACCAGTGCTGCCATGAGCAATGTAAGATGCGCCAACTTCTTGGGCATATTCCGCTAAGGCAATGGCCTGATAAATTCGCTCAGCACTTACCGAAAGAGGGTAGGTGTTGTTTTTTAATACGTTGCCAAAAATCAAATATTTGATAATTTTTTGGTAATAATTATCCGTTTCCTCCAGAGCGATATGCGAACTGACTCCAAGGTTAAATGCTTTGGTTTCAATTTCCTGAAGCTCCTCTGGCGAAAAACCTCCTGTATTTACAATTGCTGAATGTACTTCCAGGTTTTTGTCATGCTTTAAATACTTTACGCAGTAGGAAGTATCTAAACCGCCACTAAAGGCGAGAACAACTTTATTATTCATCATTGGATTTTAGATTTTTTAATGCTGGTTTTAGGAAAGGGAATTTTTGAAGTTTCTTTTGAATGCGCTCTTTGCGCTCTGTCATAAAGCTTCTGAAATTTTCCCATGATTTTTTCTTATCCAGAGGCTTAGGCAGAGTTTTACTCAAATCGTACATCATACCTGTGCATAAGCACATGCCGCGATTAGTGCGTAGCAGAATGTCGTGATTAGGGCAGCTTTCGCAGCCTTTCCAAAAGGCATTATCCTGAGTAAGCTCCGAAAATGGAACGGGCTTGTAGCCCAGGTCAGAGTTTATTCGCATTACCGCCTGGCTGGTGGTAATTCCGAATAATAGTGACGTAGGAAACTTTTGTTTTGAAAGGTCGAACGTGGCTTGCTTAATGGCTCTTGCCAGTCCTGTATTGCGATATTCAGGATGAACAATAAGCCCGGAGTTGGCCACATATTTTTTGCCTTCCCAGGTTTCTATGTAACAAAAACCAACAACTGTGTTCACATCAAATGCGATCACAGCCTTGCCTTCGGCCATTTTGGCTTGTATGTATGCGGGCTCACGTTTGGCAATTCCTGTCCCGCGAATTTTAGCGGCATCCGCCATCATTTGGCAAATAGATTCCGCGTATTGAGAATGACTCTCATCAGCCACCTTAACAATATATGACATTGAAAAGAGGATTAAACTTTAGAAAAAAAATGAAATGAAATAAGTACGATTGTACTGTGGCGAGGCTACGTAAGCCCGCAAAGGATGATATTACGCCCTAAGGCGTCTTCGTGACCTGCGAAGGCGGAGAGTGGAATCCATAGAGCTATTTCTCCAAAAATTTGGAGAGCATTCGCTGTTATATGGATTTTGTTGTTTCACCGCTTTGGTTATTCAATAGAAGTACAAATGTAGATTAACTATTTAAGATAGGAACTAAGGTAAATACTCTAAATTTCATGAAGTAGCTGAGCTAGATTTCTTTAGACAGGTAAATTATAAGGTAGACGTAAGAAGAAAGAGGTTATGGGCAAGGAGGACTGCAACCGCGTGAAAACAAAAAAGGCTTAGAAGATCTTCTAAGCCTTTCTGTCACTGAGTCGGGATGACAGGACTTGAACCTGCGGCCTCACGCCCCCCAGACGTGCACTCTACCAACTGAGCTACATCCCGATAATTCACTTTAGGCTTTGGACCAGAACCTCCATGTAAGGTGCATGGTCTTCCGAAGTGCGTCATAATATAGATCTACACCCCATAAAGGGCGGCAAATGTAAAAATATTCTTGAAACGATGCCGATCATTTATAAGCTCATTTTCTTGTCTTATAGAAGACCAATAAATTTATAGATTACCTTACTTTTGTTCAAAATTGAAGAAACGATGGAAAAACATAAGTGCGTAATTATCGGTACTGGACCTGCGGGATATACCGCTGCAATTTATGCTGCAAGAGCAAACCTGAAACCAGTTGTATATACTGGTCTTGAGCCTGGTGGACAACTTACCACCACTACTGATGTAGAAAATTTCCCGGGATACCCTGAAGGAATTATGGGGCCTGAAATGATGGAAGACCTAAAGAAGCAAGCAGAGCGTTTTGGAACAGATGTTCGCTTTGGAATGGTTACCAAAACTGAGCTAAGTGAAATTCCTGGTGAATATCACAAACTTACTATTGATGAGACAACTACCATTTTAGCAAGAACTGTAATTATTGCTACCGGTGCTTCTGCTCAATACCTTGGTTTAGAGTCTGAGAAAGCCTTTATGGGACATGGCGTTTCCGCTTGTGCTATTTGCGATGGCTTCTTCTTTAAAGGACTAAATGTAGTAGTTGTAGGGGGTGGAGATTCTGCTGCTGAAGAGGCTACTTACCTTGCCAAGCTTTGCCCAAAAGTAACTGTGCTTATCCGTAAAGATCACTGGAAAGCTTCCAAAATTATGGAAGAGCGCGTGATGAAAACACCAAACATCGAAGTTCTTTTCAATACCGATACCGTTGAGGTAGTGGGTGAAAAAACCGTTACAGGTGTGAAGGTGAAAAACAATCAAACGGGAGAGGAGCAAACTATTCCTGCCGAAGGTTTCTTCGTGGCCATTGGTCACAAACCAAACACTGATATCTTCAAAGGACAGTTGGATATGGATAGCACCGGGTACTTGATTACCAAGCCAGGAACCGCTACCACCAATTTGCCGGGAGTATTTGCCACTGGCGATGCTCAAGATAGAATTTACCGTCAGGCAGTGACAGCTGCTGGTTCGGGTTGTATGGGAGCTTTGGAAGCTGAACGCTATCTTCAGGAATTTGAAGAAGAAGTGGAAGCCGCACAGATAGTAGGCTAAAACCTGCATAACATTTTGCATATAAATATCGACTCCGCTCGAAGCGACAGCCCTAAGTGGTTAGTCGCATTGAGCGGAGTCGATTTGTTTTAGCCACATTGAGCATTTCGACAGGGCTCAATACAGGTTCAGTTGAAATGTTAGGCTTACGCCAAAGGGGAAATGTCAATGTGATTATAGGTTGAACTAATGATTAAAATCTATCAAGCTTTATAATTTAGCCATATGAAAACGCTAAGAATAGGAATCAACGGCTTTGGCCGAATAGGACGCTCCCTCACAAGGGTTATTCGCAAGTATCCAAACATAGAATTGGTAGCGATTAATGATTTGGCTGATGTGAAGAATTTGGCCCACTTGCTAAAGTATGACACCGTGCATGGGCACTTTCCTGATGAGGTAAAGGAGCAGGCAGGCAAGCTTGTAATTAACGGTAGAGAGATTTCCGTTTTTAGTGAAAAAGAACCAGCCAATATTCCTTGGGCATCAGTAGGGGTAGATCTTGTTATCGAAGCCACTGGTAGATTTAAAACAACTGACTTAGCCATTGGTCACATTAAGGCTGGTGCCAAAAAAGTAATAATTTCTGCTCCGGCTACTGATGATACCAAGACCATTGTACTTGGCGCAAATGGTGATGAACTCAGTTCAGATGACATCATAGTTTCAAATGCTTCTTGTACTACAAACTCGGTAGCGCCATTATTAAAAATAGTGGACGAAGTATGCGGGGTAGACCATGCATATATTACCACCGTGCATAGCTACACCACAGACCAACAATTGCAGGATGGCCCGCATAAAGATTTTCGTAGAGGGCGTGCAGCTGCCGAAAGCATAGTACCTACCAGCACTGGGGCAGCAAAGGCAATCACCCGTATTTTTCCAGAACTGGAAGGCCGCATTGGTGGTGCCGGAATACGAGTGCCAGTACCGGATGGTAGCCTTACGGATATCACCATTACTGTAAAGAAAAACACCACCGTAGAAGAAATCAATACAGCTTTCAAAAAAGCTTCGGAAGAAGGCCCGTTCAAAGGATACCTCGGTTATACTGCCGATCCTATCGTGTCGCGTGATGTAATTGGCAGCCCATACTCTGTGTGGTTTGATGAAGGCTTAACATCCGTACTTGGCAACATGGTAAAAGTAGTAGGCTGGTATGATAATGAAATGGGATATAGCCACAGGCTGGCTGATTTGATAATGAAGATGGGGTAGTTCCTTTTTGGATAAAGAAAGCATTTCGTACGAGCTCGTATTGAGTCCAGTTGGAATGCTCAATATGACCTAAGTGGAGTCACTTCGAGCGGAGTCGAGAAGAAAACAAAAGGCCCTCCATTTCTGGAAGGCCTTCTTCATTTCATATCGAAAAAGAAATCTCTACAATACTTCTTTCAGCTTAGCTTCTAGAGCTGGGCCTCTAAGTTCTGTTGCAATGATTTTTCCTTCACGGTCTACCAATACGGTGTAAGGTATTCCTTGGAAACCAAAATCTTTGATTACGGAAGTTTGCCATCCTTTAAGATCGCTTACGTGGTTATTCCATGCCAATTGATCTACAGTAATTGCTTTTGCCCAAGCTTCTTTTGGGTCTTGCTGGCTTGGCAAACCATCAAGTGATACGCTATACACCTCAAAACCTTTGTCTTTATACAGATTGTACATACGTACCAGGTTAGGGTTTTCGGCACGACATGGACGACACCATGCTGCCCAAAAATCTACCAAGACAACCTTACCACGAAGGTCAGAAAGCTTCATTACTTGTCCTTGAAGGTTTTCAAGAGCAATCTCCGGAACTTCAGCACCAGGAGCTAAGTTTTGTTTTACAGCATCCATCTCCTGCTGCATAGCAAGATTTTTACGCATTTCTACCATACGCTCATTATAGCTCTTGGTGTGTATTGAGTTTGGATAGCTTTCGCTAATACCTTCTCCTACTTTTTCAAAGTATTCAAAGTTTTCTTGTGGAGTTACCAAAGGCATTTGGCCAATAGACTGTGAAAAGATGAAAATGTTAGCCAGGCTACCTGGGTTTTCATCAATCATATCTGTGTATTGCTTTCTGGTGTCAGCCACAATTTGCTTAAAAGTGCTGTCCAGTCTTGGCTTTATCATTTCAAACTGAGCCGAGTCCTGCATCGCAGCCTGTCCTTCATCATTCAAAGCTTGAACAGCTTTGTTGGCCTCCAAAAGGATTTCGTTGATTTTTTCTATACGCTCAGATTCCGGGCTACCCGAAATGTTGTAACTCATATCCTCCATATCATCAATTTCAATGGTTACATGCTCTCCTGGCTGCACAAAAAGTGGAATTCTGAATCTTTCAGAAAGCTGTACCAACATAAAGTCAGCAGTGTCTACTGTTACATCTACTTTAAACTTGTTGTCAACTACGGCAACGGTGTCAAAAGGATTTATGCTCTGTGGCGTAATGTTGTAAAGTATTACTTGTGTAAACTCATCACCTTTTAGATTTCCTTCTATTGATGTTCCTGAGTTGCTTTCGCAAGCGCTAAAGGCAAAAGTGGCGGTGGCTGCAAGAGCCATCATTTTTAATATTCTCATATTGGGTTTTTGGGGTTTTACTTTTCTAATTCTTGTTGTACTAATTTACTGGTCACTTTGGGGTCGGCCTTACCGTGAGATAGCTTCATCACTTCTCCCATAAATAAGCCCATCAAGCCTTTTTTACCGGCTTTATATTCTTCCACCTTGGCGGGATATTTAGCCAAAGCTTCTTTTACTAATTCAAGCAAAGCATCGCTGTCACTCTCCTGTATAAGGTTTAGTTCCTTAGCCAATGCTTCAGGTGCTTTTTCAGGACTTTCAATCAAACCTTTAAACAAATCACCGTTGGCAGCAGAGTTGCTCACCACACCATTTTCTACCATACCAATAAGCTCAGCAATGGTATTAGGCTTTACTGGAAATTCTTCAATTGTGATGGCTCTATCATTCATGTATGATTTCACACTTCCCATCATCCAGTTGGCCGCAGCCTTGTGGTTTTTGGTGTGCTTTATCACTTCTTCAAAATATAGGGCGATCTCCTTGGTTTCAGTAAGCAGAGCGGCATCATAAGCGCTCAATCCCATTTCCTGATATTTTGCCAAAAGCTCTTTCGGCAAGGGTGGGAGTTCACTTTTTACCTGGCTTACATAATCTTCTTTTACAAGAATTGGCTGCAAATCCGGCTCAGGAAAATAGCGATAATCGTGTGCATCTTCCTTAGCTCTTAGCAAGCGCGTTTCTCCGCTTCCGGCATCAAAAGTCATGGTTTGCTGTAGCACTTCGCCACCACTTTCATACACTTCGTACTGACGCTTTATTTCAAAATCAATAGCCTTTTGCACATTACGGAAGGAGTTCATGTTTTTCACCTCTACCTTGGTTCCAAACTTCTCTCTTCCTCTTGGGCGGATAGAAACGTTTACGTCACAACGCAAACTTCCTTCTTCCATATTACCGTCAGAAATATCGAGGTAACGTACTAACTGGCGCATCTCCTGAAGGTAATTATAAGCCTCTTGTCCGTTTCTGAAATCTGGCTCACTCACAATTTCCAAAAGTGCAACTCCGGCACGGTTGAGGTCAATCAGTGTGTTAAAAGGGTCTATGTCGTGAATACTCTTACCACTATCTTCCTCCATGTGAATACGGGTAAGGCCAATACGCTTTGGATTATCATCCGCATCTTTTATCTCCACATATCCATTGGTGCAAATTGGCGTAGTGTCCTGAGTTACCTGATAGCCTTTTGGCAAATCCGCATAAAAATAGTTTTTGCGGGCATACTCATTTCGCTCACGAATATCACAATTGGTAGCAATACCCAGCCTTACGGCAAATTCAATCACGCTGCTGTTTACCATCGGTAAAGTACCGGGGTGTCCCAGTGAAATAGCATTGGTCTGTGTGTTGGGCATTCCACCGTAAGTGGTAGAGTCCGAACTATAGGCCTTGCTGTGGGTGTTCAGCTGAACGTGTATCTCCAAACCGATAATCGGTTCGTATTTTTCTAAAATATCTTTCATAATAAGTGGCGCAAAGAAACGAAATTATGATAGTGTCTCAAAGGGGAGATATAAAGCTTGGAAGGGTTATTTTAAGGGAGCTAAACTCCTTGTAAATAGCCGCTTATCTTTTTGGTGAAATCCTGTTCTTGGTCAAATAGAAATTGGACTTGCATGGGGAGATAAAAAACATGCTCCAGCGTTTCTGCATTAAGCAAACTTTTTAAGCGTACCCAATCCTTTTCGGTGGTGATAATTGGGGTTCCACTGGCGGTCACCATTTTTTCTATATCTGCTATTTCCTTGGCGGAAAAACTGTGATGGTCGGCAAATTTCAGATGTTTCTGTATCGAAAGGCTTTTTCCAATTTGGTTTAAAAATGGTTGAGGTTTCGCAATGCCGGTAAGGGCTATTACTTTTTTTGTTCCTAGTTTTTCACCTTTCACATTTTGAGGTTCACTGTAGCTAATGGTGGTGAAGTACACAGACTTGTCGCCTGGCTTTATCTTTTGCATCATTTCCTTGGCCTTGGCAGGAGTGAGGTTTGCAGGGCATTTGGTGACCACAATTACATTTGCTCTTTTCTTTCCACTTGTGTATTCCCGAAGGTTTCCTGCGGGCAAAAGCAAATCGTGATAAAAGGGCTCCTGGAAAGTAGTAAGCAAAATTTGAAACCCCGGCTTTACATAGCGATGCTGGTAGGCATCATCTAATAAAATTAAATCGGGCGAACAATTTTCAATTAGGGCTTGCACGCCTTCAGGTCGCTTTTCGGCTAAGGCCAAACATATCTCTGGAAACTTGTTGAAAATCTGAAAGGGTTCATCCCCAATTTCGCTAAACGTGTGTTGAGGTTTTGCCAAAATAAGTCCCTTGGTTTTTCGGCCATAGCCGCGACTTACCAAACCAACTTTATAATCTGAAAACCTGCGGATTAGAAACTCCACCATGGGCGTTTTTCCAGTACCTCCAGCACTCAGGTTTCCCACAGAAATCACCGGTACCTTAAACTCCTGCGAAGGCAAAATGTCTTTATTAAAAGCCCAATTGCGTAGCGCAGTTATGGCTCCGTAAGGGAAGGAAAATGGGTATAGGAGTTTGCGGAGGTTCATCTCAAGAATCAGTTTGCAAATAAATTCAACTATTCAAAAATAATTGGGTAATCCATTGATAAGCCATTTTTTTCAAAAAGGAAGATGGTAGATATAAAATCTACATCATTGAAATCATCGGGCTTTATAGTTTCTAAAGGATGGCCATGCCCTTTAATTGGATAAAATCTTATATAGATTGTAGCAATAGTTAATCCTTGAAAATCTGCCATTTCCTCAATCCTTCTTATAGTTTTGAAAAAAGTCTCAGGGTTCAAAGGGTAGGATAGAGCATAATCTATTTCAATTGAATCGGTCTTTTCTGTCCAGAATATAGAAGGATCTTCAGCACTCCATGTGGTATCAATGATTGTGTTTCTTATTTTTTTTAGCTTTTCAGGATACACTGGATATGTTAAGGTGGAACGAAAAGTGTCAGCTTGTAAATTGTAAACTGATATGTCTGTTTTTACCGTAGTGTCAGGTCTATAACGTTTTACTTCTATCGTACGATATGTTTTATACCCGTTATCAAATTCTAAAATGTCAATTTGTTGACTTGAGTAGGAATGCTTAGACACAAACATATAGGTTGAGTCAAAGCTTGGACTGGAAACATTGAAAGGAATGCTTTTATCTTGAGCGGTGGAAAGATAAAAGGCAATTATAAAAATGATGGCTGATAGAATAGGTTTCATTGTTGATTTTTCAATTTAGGACTTAGAGTACTTTTAATCTCTACCACCTCAAAAGGCGAAAACCACTCAATATCCTTCTCTCTTCTAAACCAGGTAAGCTGGCGCTTGGCGTACCTGCGGCTGTTTTTCTTTATTTCTTCTATGGCGAAATCTAAATCTATTTCTCCATCGAAATATCGAATTAGCTCTTTGTAGCCCACGGTTTGCATGGAGTTTTTCTCCCGAAAGGGAAGGAGTTGTTTCACTTCTTCTTCTAATCCTGCTTCCAGCATTTGGTCCACACGGAGGTTTATACGTTCGTATAATTCAGGGCGGGGCAGGTCCAATCCTATTTTTATAATATTAAATGGACGCTTGGTTTTTTCACCTTGGCGAAATGAAGTGTACGTTTTTCCTGTGGTGCGGATTACTTCCAAAGCTCTGATTATTCGCTGCGGGTTCTGCTGGTCTACTTGCGCAAAGTAGGCGGGGTCTTTTTCGCTTAATTCTTTAGCTAAACTGTCTAGTCCATTTTCTTCCAATTCAGCATTTAGCTGCTTTCGTATTTCTTGTGGAATGCCGGGCATCTCATCAAAACCATCCGTGAGGATACGCATATAAAGCCCGCTTCCACCAACGAGCACGGCTGTTTCATGTGTTTTGAAAATTTCTTCTAGCTTGGCCAAAGCTTCTTTTTCAAAATCTCCCGCGCTATAATCATCATTTACCGAAAGGTGACCCACCAAGTGATGTGGCACACGAGCAAGTTCTTCAGGAGAAGGTGGTGCTGCTCCGATTTTCAATTCTTTGTAAAACTGTCTTGAATCAAAAGAGATAATCTCAGTTTGCAGCCATTCTGCAATTTTGATGGCTACGTCTGTTTTTCCCACGGCAGTGGGGCCGGCTATAAATATGGCAGTTTTGTTCACAGCTGGTTACCACAATTTGGACAAAAATTAGCTTCTGGGTCGATTATACCTTTGTTGCAAGCCGGGCATCTGTGATGGTGTAGCTTTTTATTTTCGTCAGCCTTTGTCTGATTAGCACGGGCAATTTCAGAAGTTACAATACCAGTAGGCACAGCAATAATTCCATATCCCAAAATCATAATTACCGAGGCAATCATTTGGCCCAAGGTAGTTTGCGGAGCAATGTCGCCATAACCAACCGTGGTAAGCGTTACAATGCACCAATAGATACTCACAGGAATACTCGTGAAACCATTTTCGCGGCCTTCTACCAAGTACATCACGGTACCCATTATAAACACGGCACACATTACCACCACTATAAACACGGTGATTTTTATACGGCTAGCTTTTAGTGCATTGCTGAGCATATTGGCTTCACCGAGAAAGCGTACCATCTTTAAAATCCGGAAAACACGGATAAGACGAATACTGCGGATGGCCATAAAATAATGGGCTCCCGAAAGTACTATGGCGAGGTAGGTAGGTAGTATGGAGAGTAAGTCAATAATACCGTAAAAACTAAAAATGTAGTATCGAGGATTGCGGACTACGGCTACTCGAAGGATATATTCAAGAGTAAAAATTACTGTGAAAATCCATTCGACCATTTGAAAAATGGTTCCATACTTATTATAAATACTCTCTACAGATTCAAGTACAATGGCAAGTAAGCTACCCAAAATGGCAATAAGCAGAACTACATCAAAGAGTTTTCCTTTGGGCGTATCCGCTTCAAAAATAATTTCATACCAGCGGGCTCGCCACCCAGTCATATTTTCCGGACGGTTGGTCACAGATCTCGTTTTTTAAGAATTACTAAACCTCCAGCCGCAAAGATGAGGGTATAAAGCCAAGTGGTCAACAAAAATTTGGTGGGCACACTATCCGTAGAGGTTGTGCCCAAAATCATGTCGGCCTCCATCAATCGGGTGAAAGGTTGTAAAATCAATTCCCGCGAAGGGGCTGCCGGCAAATAGTACTTTATAGGCTCACCAATGGCAAAGCCAAGAATGGGTTCTACAATAAAATAGTAGGCCAAAATTACAATGATGCTCACGGTACTTCTTCTGAAAAGGAAAGTGAGGAATAGTGCGAAAACCATCATGAACATTACTTCAGTAAAGAATGCAAACAGGTAATCGGCTCCGTCAACGTATTCTGTAAAACTTGCATCGGGATTATACATAATAGCAATTACAAGCCCTGTAAAGAATATAACGCCAAGACTTATGATGCTAAAGATTAAGGCGCTAAAAAGCTTAGAAATATAAAAGCCTTGAATGCTAAGTCCGTCAATCACATTTTGACGAAAAGTCTTGTATTGATATTCGTTGGAAATAAAGAATATGAGAAGGAAGGCAGGGATGAACTTAAAAAATCCAGCTAGGTAAGTAATGTTATGCCAAAGGTGAGGGAGTATGTAAAACCCTGCCTCGCCAAAGGTTTTCATGGCAATCATGCCTTGGTTTTCTGCTCCATCATTATTAAACAACTTAAAGCTCCCAAAGCCTGAAATAAGAAGAATCATGCAAAGGATGTAAAGCCCCATTCCTATCCAAAAGAAAATATGTAAGCGCAGCTTTAGCCACTCTAGTTTAAATAGTTTCATGAGTTTGAGATTAGGTTTAGGAATTGCTTTTCAAGGCTGTTTTTGCGGAATACCAGGTGGTGGGCAAATATGCCTTGAGCCACCAAATGTTTGTTGATTTCAGACGGGGATATTTTTTTGTCCAAAACCACAAGGAGCATATCGCCTTCAATTTTTACACTGTCCACACCATCCAGTTTCTCCAGTAGCATTCGGGTGAGATTTAAATCTTCGCTACCTATTTCTACCACACCTTCGTGGCCGGTCAATTCTTCAACGGTGCCACAAAACAGTAATTTCCCAAAACGGATAACGGCCGCATGGGTACACACTTTTTCTATTTCATCCAAAAGATGACTGGCAATAATTACTGTAATTCCTTGTGAGGCGATGTCTTTTATTAAAGCCCGTATTTCAGCAATTCCTTGCGGATCCAATCCGTTTGTTGGTTCATCCAAAACCAAAACTTCAGGATTGCTGAGCAGGGCAGAGGCAATGGCCAAGCGTTGTTTCATCCCAAGGCTGTACGTTTTGAATTTGCTATCAGCACGTGTATTCAGGTTTACAGTTTTGAGTACTCCATCAATATTGGCATTACCAATTTCCTTTATTTGAGCCACTACTTTTAGATTATCTACCGCAGACATATAGGGGTAGAAATTAGGAGTCTCGAGTATAGCGCCCAGCTTTTGTTTTGTTTCAAAATTCAGAGGTTTTCCAAACCAGGAGAAATCGCCACTGTCTGGTTTTGTAACTCCAAGTAGCATTCCCAAGGTGGTTGTTTTTCCACTTCCATTCGGGCCAAGTATTCCAAATACACTTCCCTTCGGAACCTCCAGACTTAGGCTATCAACGGCTTGCACGGGGCCATAGCGTTTACTTAAATTTCGAATGTTTAGAATTTTATCCAAAATGCTTATATTTAGTTTGACAAGCTAAGGGTAAATTTTATAAAAATAATGGGGACCATACCTCATTTTCCAACCGAAATATATTTTACATTATGGATAACACATTTGACGCCACTCCTTTGGTGGAAAAGGAAATTATAGGGGAACTTAAATTTCCACAAGCAGAAGTACTTTTAGATAAATTGGCAATTTCCGAACGGACTGCCGCTCTGCATCATGCAACTAGTTTAGGCAATTTAGATCATCACAAAGTGAATATTTACTTTGAGGATGCAGATGGTGTAAAGAGGGTGAACACCACCATTTGGGCGATTACAGATAAGCGAATCTTACTAAAAAATGGAAAGTCAATTCCGATAAACCGAATTCACGGAGTGGTAATTATTTAATACCAATCATCTCCCTGATAATCATCAGAATCTTCATTGTCATGATCCCATTCAGAAAAAAGGTCGTCATCTCCGGTGTCGGCCTTCATTTCTTTTTCAGGAGGAGTGTTAGGGCGTTCTCCAATTTTACCTAAAACTTGAGATTCGAAGCTGGTTTCATCGATGATTTTGATAGCGGTGGCTTCCAGATAAAATGTCCACAAGTTCATATAATCATATACAAAGAGCATTTTCTCTTCTTCCTTCACAAAGCTTTCTTCAATGCTATGTGCTTCCAGCTGATTTTTTCCGCTTTCAGCATCAAAGGCCATCATGCTGATTTCCTCACCTTGCTCCCAGTCATCATTGCTTTTAAAGAAGGAAGACATTTCACCAGGTTCCAAATCAAAAGCTTGAACCAAAATTTTGTGTAGATCGTACAAATTAGCATTACCATGAATCGCGATGTCGCGAATCACATCTTCGTCAGCGTCAAGTATAGCACGGATTGTAAATACTTCAGTCATCTCTTATTGTTTGGTGTCAAGCCCTAGTTCCTTGCCTTTTTCTACAGCGAGAGCCAGCGCTTCTTCGTGGTTATTCTTAATACTACCTTCTAAGATAGCTTCTTTTATGAATTCTTTTATAATACCGATTTCACGCCCAGGAGGAATGTTAAAAATCTCCATTATTTCAGCACCATCTACTGGTGGTTGAAAATTACGAATCTGATCGGATTCTTCAACTTCCTTCAATCTGGCACGAACAGTTTTGAAGTTTTCTAAGAAACCAGCTTTCTTCTTTTTGTTTTGTGTTGTAATGTCAGCTTCGCACAAAAGCATCAAGTCATTCACATCATCACCAGCATCAAAAAGCAACCTGCGTGCTGCACTGTCAGTCGCCTGGTCGTCAGTTACCGCAATAGGGCGGCTGCTCATGCGCACTATCTTTTGCACGTATTTTAGCTTGTCGCTCAAAGGAAGTTTCAGTCTTTTGAAAATCTTAAAAACCATTTTACTTCCCACAAATTCATGATTGTGAAAAGTCCAGCCAGTGCCTTTGATGAATTTTTTGGTAACAGGTTTACCGATGTCATGAAATAAAGCAGCATATCGCAACCAAAGATTATCGGTAGTTTCTGAAATATTATCTACCACCTGAAGCGTGTGGTAAAAGTTGTCTTTGTGCAATTGGCCGTCCACTTCTTCTACACCTTTTAAGGCTATAATTTCCGGAAGGAAATATTCCATTAGGCCTGACTCATAAAACAACCGAAGACCAACGGAAGGTTTTGGCGAAAGCATGATTTTGTTGAGTTCATCACTCACACGCTCTTTGCTTATAATATCAATGCGCTCCTTGGTTTCAAGGATAGCTTGAAAGCTTTTTTCCTCAATTTTAAAATTTAATTGTGAAGCAAAGCGGATGGCTCGCATCATCCTTAGTGGATCGTCAGAGTAGGTAATGTGCGGATCTAAAGGTGTGCGGATGATTTTATTTTCAAGATCAGAAACACCACCAAAAGGATCTAATAGCTCACCATAGTTTTTGGCATTCAGGCTTACAGCCATGGCATTTATGGTAAAGTCTCTGCGCTTTTGATCATCATCTAGAGTGCCATCTTCCACAATAGGTTTGCGGCTATCGCGGTTGTAAGACTCCTTTCGGGCGCCAACAAATTCTAGTTCAAGGTCTTTGTATTTTACCTGTGCGGTTCCAAAGTTTTTAAAGACAGCAATTTTGCTTCGCCCCAACTTTTTGGCAACGAGCTTGGCCAGTGTAATTCCGCTTCCTACCGATACAAAGTCAATATCCTTGGAGTTTTTACGACCAAGAATTTTGTCGCGAACATAGCCGCCTACCACATAGGTATCCATTTGCAACTCATCAGCTGCTTCGGCTATTACCTTAAATATTGTATGGTCAATGATTTCTTTCAATCCATATTGATTTAGGCGGTGGTAGGAAATAGTTTCTCAGAATAAATAGCCAGGATAATCAAAGCTATCAAAATGACATAAATGCCTATGTGGATTCGTTTTATTCTACGTTTGATGTTGTTTAGCTCTTCTCTTTTTTCATCCAAAACTATGGGGTAGAGCATAGGGAAAAGCATAAAAGCTTCGTAACGTAGCTTTTTGTCGGGCGCTGTTGCTCCACTAAACTTTAAAATATCCCACACTTTGCCTTCCTTCTTTTTAGATTTTAAACGTAAGTACTGAAGCTGAAATCCAGCCTTGATAGTAAATAGCAGTAAAATCAATAGGAGAAGGGCGAGAACCAGAAAAACAAAGATTATCTGAAAAAGCATATCGTGATTTGAGGCTGCAAAAATAACTTAATAGCAGTGTTAGCCAAAGAATATTATTCCTTCTTAACTTTCTCGTTCCGCTGAAGACTTAGGATTTTTAATGCCCGTATAAAGAGATAGTTTGCATTTTCCAGAGAGACTATGAGGCCGGCTTTACCATCCAGGATACCCAAACGCAATATGTAGTTTTTGAAAAAGCCAAATGCTGGCTTTACCACTAAATGCCAAAGGCCAACAGGTTTTGTTTTTGGGAGCCTATCATAAGCGCTCCAAGTGGAGTAGCGGTATGATTTTGCTAAAAAGTGCTCCAGATTTTTATAGGTAAAGTGGTCAAGCTTATTTTTTAAAACACCCGTTTTTCCATCTACCAGAACTTCGGCATGTACCTGCTTATCCTCGTAGCGACATTTACTTTTTTTAAAAAGTCGAATTACTTTATCGCCTTGCCAGCCGCTGTAGTTCACTTTTTGATCCATAAAGTAGTTTTGGCGTTTTATCCAAAAAGCATCTTTATCGGTACCATTTTTTAAAATGCCTTGTATCTCATCCCTTAGGGCATCGCTAATACGCTCATCGGCATCAACCAGCAAAATCCACTCATTATTTGCTTGGGGAATAGCCCAGTTTTTTTGAGATGCCGAATTTCCATATTCACGCTGAATGATGAAGTCCGTGTGCTTTCTGGCAAGCTCTACGGTTTTGTCGGTGGAAAAGGAATCGACCACCATAACTTCATCAGCAAACGAAACCGACTGTAATACAGCTTCAATGTTATGCTCTTCGTTTCCGGTGGGGATTATTGCCGTAAGTTTTGCCATATGTCAGCTGATTAAGGATTGGTAAACAAGTTTCCACTTTTTGGCGATGGCCTCATCTTTAAAATCCTGAGCAAAGGTATAGCCCGTTTTGATCATTTCATTTTTGAGAGCATCATTGTCCCACACTTCCCGTAATGCAGCGGTAATTTCTTCTTGATTTTCAGGGTTTACTAATTTGCTCCCTGGTCCTGCTGCTTCTGGTAAGCTGCTTATGTTTGAAGTGATAACAGGTGTTTTAGAAATCAAGGCTTCCAGCACAGGAATACCAAATCCTTCAAATATGGATGGGTAAATAAATAATTCGGCTATGCGGTAAACTTTAGCCAAATCCTCATCCAGTCTTATTTCTGGCGTGTAAATGAGGTGTTGAATACCTTTGTATTTCTCAGAATTTTTCAGGTTTTCCCAAAATGTAGTTGGGCGTCCTACATACACAACAGGAATGCCCGTTTGAAGCTGAGCTTCCAAAATTTTGTCAACGCCTTTTCGGACTTCCAGCGTTCCAACAAAAAGGGCAAACTTTTCAGGGAAACCGTAGCGCTCGCGAACATCTTGTGGCTCTTCGTCCAAAAATTCTTTCCAGTAAATAGGGTTTACCCCTTGATAAATCACTTGTATTTCTTTGGCAGGAATGTGAAAAAACTCTACCAAGTCGCTTTTGGTTTGCTCGCTTATCGCTACAATTTTATCAGCTCTTATACAGGCTGCACGTAGCTTGCGAGTGTAAATCTTTCGGTCGATTGATTTGTACAAATGTGGATAGCGAATGAAGATAGCATCATGCACGCTCACCACGCTTTTAATACCACGTTTGGCAAGCCCCATGGGCAATTCCTGTGATAGGCCATGAAAAATTTCTACTCCATCTTTTTTGGCTCTGTCGCTTATAAAACGCTGCCTCCACAAGTTTCTATACAGCGCACCGCCAATAGAAGGACGGGTTTCTTTTACGTTAGGTAAAAATTCAGCGAAGGGAATGCTGGCTTCTTTTGGGTTGTAAAGATGGTATTCATTATTTGGCAAATGGGTGGAAAGTGCTCTGAGCAGATTCCGCCCAAAATTGCCCAATCCACTGGCATTGTGAAATATTCGTTTTGCCTCAAAGCCAATTTTCATCACGTTTATTTTTCAGCCATCCACACCAGGATGTTATTGTTTATGATGCCCAAAGGTTTTCCGGTAAGTTCTTTACCAATAAAAGGCGTATTTCTCGATTTACTCTGAATATGTTCTTTACCAAAAGTCCATTTGTGGTCTGGGTCAAAAAGTGTGAACTCACCCCAACTGTTTACTTCAACTGATGGCGTTTCCATACCCAAAACCTTACGTGGGTTTATGGCAATACATTTTATTATTTGCTCTAAGTTTAGTCCATCTTCTCTAAGATTTCCCAAGGCTCCAAAGAAGCTTTCCAAGGTGATCATTCCAAAATCGGCTTGGTCAAACTCACATTTTTTATACTCCACATCTACTGGTGTGTGATCGCTGGTTATCACCTGAATTATTTCTTCATTCAAAGCTTTAATTAAAGCTTCCCTATCCTTTTTAGCTCTAATAGGTGGGCTCACTTTTAGATTGGAATCATACGTATCCAAAGCTTCATCAGTGAAAATCAAATTGGCCAAAGCTACATCAGCGGTAAAGGGCTTGCCCAGACTGTGCGCATTTCTCAAAAGTGACACTCCGCTTTCTGAAGAGATAGCCATAAAGTGAATAGCATTCTCAGCATATTCCGAAAGGTGTAAATCACGAAGCAGGGTAACTTCTTCCGCCAAAGCGGGGATGCCCTTCAAGCCTAAATAGGTGCTCACTTCGCCTTCGTGCATTTGCCCTTTGTAAGCCAATGATTCATCCGTTGAAAACACGTGGATGGGGGGCGCAAACTCCTTCCCGTACAGGAGGGCTAATTTTATTAAAGCAGCATTAGCCACAGGTTTTTTACCATGGCTAAAACCTACAGCACCCGATTGATACATATCATACATTTCGCTAAGCTCTTTGCCTTGCAGGCCTTTGCTCAAGCTTCCGTAGGGTAATACGTTTACCGGAAATTCTTCGGCACGCTGATACACATATTCTATCGCTGCTTTACTATCAATAGCCGGAGAAGTTTCGGGACTCACGGCAACTCCTGTAAATCCGCCAAAAATGGCAGCATGGATTCCGCTTTCAATATCTTCACGTTCCTCGTGGCCAGGGTCGCAAAAGTTGGCGCGTAAGTCAAACCAACCCGGACTAATGTGCAAATTGTCATGTTCCACCACCTGAGCATCTTTAGCATCGATGCTATCAGCGATTTCAATTACCACATCATTTTCTATCAAAATGTCCTTTACCTGCAGGTGATGCGAGGAGTTTGGATCAACAATTTTAGCTTGCTTTATAAGTATCTTCCCGGAGTCCATAAGGTTATTTCCAAAGTTTGATTAAGATAATTTCAACAAATAAAAAGAATAGGGCTGCTGCCAAAAACCACTTCCACAAAGGCGTGCCCTGATAGCGCTGCTTTATGGAGTAGTCAATACTTCCGGCACTTGCTTCCAGCACATCGGAGCTTTGCAGGCCAAAAATATCGCGAATAGTATTTTCTTCAAGAAAGCTCCATTGGCTTTCTTCAGGATTAGTATTTAGAGCTAAGTAGCCAACCTTTTTTTCTTCTTGTTCCAAATTGTACAAGGCGGGTTTTAACGAAACAGGAATGTCATAAATCTCCACTTTTCCATTGCGCACACGCTGTCGCGGAATGATGGCGTTGTCTTCTGTTTTAATGCTTAGCGGGATATCCTCCTTGGTTTCTGATTCATAAGAAGGTCCGTTTGGTTTTCCCGATAAGGTATAAAGCTCGCTAAGGCTGCGACTGTACAGCGCGGCATTGAGCATGGTGGGTACAAAAATAGCCTGTGATATCAAGTTGGTATTTTCCAAATTGGCTGTAGCCAAAAGTACACTCCCTTGCCCTACAGGAATTCGGGTGATAAGTGGCGAACCGTTTGCAAGCTTAAGAAGTGGATATCCCACAGTGGAAGGGTAGCTGTAATTTTCGGTGCTTTTTGGCAAAGAAGGATTATTGGGCTGAGAGGAAAAAACACCTTTATAATGTGGGTCATTCCAGTTGATGTCGAGCACAGTGGAAGCACCTTGCTTATTTCCCAAAGCCGGTAGGCGCAGGTTGGAAAGCATATTGTTGGTAGCCGTGGCATCTTCCCCGGAAGGGAAAATCACTAAGTTTTTACCACTCTTCAATTGCGCTTCAATAGCTTGAATAAGTCCGCTGGGCAGGGAAGAAGGGGCGTCAATTATGAATACATCAAATGCCGAAACTTGTGCATAATCAATCGCATCGGTCGGCATATAGGTCAGATTGTAAATGCTGTCCTGAAAAAGACGTTTGAATTTTTCAATTCTCGATTTGTCGCCTGTCAATAGGATTTTGAAAGGTTGATCAACGTTGTAGGCAAAGAAAAAACTGTTGTCAAATTTTGGATCCTGATTCTCAATTTTTACTTCGCCACTATAAGCTTTGGCTTGCGCAGGGCGCAGAACAAAAGAGGTTTGTGCCTTTCCATTGGCCGGAACTTCCACTTCTTTGGTTCCTTGCAATTGGCCATCCAGGCTTATGCTGATGGGCAATTTTTGAGCGTTTTGACTGCCGCTATTTTGCAAAAGCACAAAAAGTTCCTGATCAAAATTGGGTTGTAAAACAGGTTGCTCAAACCAGGCGCTATCAATAGAAACATTGCCAAAACCTACGGTAGGAGTGAGGGGCAACACAGAGCGAGTCCAACCTTGTGGCCAATTGGGGATGTTTTCAAAACCGGATTTCTGAAAATCTGAAATCCAAAATAAATCCAGTCCTTCTGCACTTACATTTTTTTGAGCTTCCGAAATACGGTCTACAATATCTGTGGCTTTTCGTCCTGCATAGGAAACTTCGATTTCATCAATCAGCGCGATAGCTTCTCCTTTGCTGTAAAAGCGCTGTTGCTTGCCGCTAAAATCATTGGTCAAAACCTGAACCTTATAGTTTTCGGGAAGTGCTTTGATGATATCTACAGCTTTTGTGCGAGCAATATTTAGTGCTGAGTTTTGTCCATTTCCACTCAGCATACTTGGCGAATTATCTACATAGACACTAGCCCAACCGGATTGTGTTTCGGCATCATTGGTAGCCGGGAGATAAGGATTGGTAAAAGCGAGTACCAGCATGGCAAAGGCAAGCATGCGAGCCGTCATAATCAGCAGTTGCTTAAGGCGATTGATGGCCTTAGATTGCTTGATTACATTTTGCAAAAAGCGGGTATTACTGAAATAAACAGTGGTATATCTCCTGAAATTGAAAAGGTGGATGAGGAGCGGGATGGCCAGCACACCAAGTGCCCAAAGAAATTGTGGGTATAGAAATTTCATTAAAAAGCAAAGATATACAAAGGCATGGCATGGCTATGGGTTTGTGGCAAACATTTATTAAAAGAGTAAATCACTCATGTGTTGGCCACGGTTTTAAACCGTATATATCTTCAATAAAACTTGATATTTCAGCTTCTACAGCTTGGTAGTCTTTTGATTTGATGAATGAGCCTATCACATGGTTGCCTGCTGTGGGTATAGCTTTTATTCTTTTCAAATTTGCTGGAGTGCCCAGCTTATCCTGCATTTTTGGGATGTAAGAAACGTCTACCACTTCATCCTGATTGGCTTCATTTTTATAATAATACAAGGTGATGGTTGGGCATTTTACTTTCTGAAAAGTAGAATCCACCATAGAGGTTTCCAATAGCTCCTGAAGTTGTACCACAGCTGTCGCGGGGTAGAGTGTATCCCAGTAGAGATTGGCTGCCTCTTGGTCGTGATATATTCTTTCGGCCTCACCACCAAATGCAATGTTGCAAATTTGAAGACCCCATGGGTCATTTAACAAAAATGCCGCAGAGTTATTTACTCTAATATTGGGGGACATGTTGATTAAGCCATGCACCTTATCGGGAAATTTAGCCGCCAGCATAATTCCCAAAGTGGCGCCCGTGGAAGTACCCATAATAATCACCTTTTGCCCTAATTTTTCAGCTATAGCAAATTGCTCCAGAGCTGACTCCCAAATGCCTTCAGCGGTAAAATCAGCCAGCTGACTTTCTTTATAACCATGATAATCTAATCGGGCTAGATAAAGGTTGCAGGCATATTTATCGGCCATGTCAATATGAACAGGGTTTCCCTCCATGCGAGTAGCTGAAAATCCCGGAAGGTATAAGATTACATATTCAGTAGGTTTTCCGATGCCAAGTTCCCAAACGATTTTGGCATTGTTGTCCACTCTTAACTCTTGGCTGTTTTCGGTGCTATCCACATATTGGGTTATTTCTGAAATAGAAACGTTCAACTCAGGTAGCGAGCCTTTGTAATTTGGTGTTTCGGGTTTTGGGCCTAAAAAATATCCAACAACTAATATGAGTAGGATAGCGGGGAGTAGTAGTTTTTTTATCATTCAACTTCTTGTGCATTTTGAAGCACATAGTTAAAGGTATCCAAATCTGTGGTATTTAGGTGCAAAGTTCCCTCAAAAGTAGCCACATCATCGGTGTCAAAATGGCGAGGTTTAGCTTTGAATTTTAAACTCATTACACTTTCGGGGCCAGCGCCACCACAAAAGAAGCATGAACTGAATGGATATGCGGAAAGGGCGTAAAGATTGTCTTCCACATCCAATGGAATTACATAACCCTTGATTTTTACTTTTTTACCATCCAATTTTTTGATGGGTTCTGAGAACTCGGGGAACAGATACCAAGCCTCATACTCCTCAAAATATTTATCTACAAAATCTACTTTGGAGAGAAATTTCCAATCAATTTCTTTTGGAGAGTTTTGTGCGCTCATTGATGTGATTGAGGCACTAAGTAAAAATAAAATGAGAGCTAGTTTTCTCATAAAGAGTAATTCTTTCAAAGTTTTATTATCCGTGGATTTCAGCATTTCTTAAAACAAAAAACAGACCGCTTCCATTGCGGTTGAGCTGCAATGTTCCTTTTATCATAAGATATTCATCGGTGGCAAAGCGGCCAGGGTTTTCACTGAAGTGTAGTTCCATTACCGTTTCGGGCCCTGCATTTCCGCAAAAGAAACAAGACGTAAACGGATTTTTTGATAGGGCATATTTTCCCGCTTCTAAATCAATTGGGATTAGGTAGCCTGAAATTACTACTTCCTCACCTTCAAACTGGGTTTCTAAAACGGCTGGAAACTGTGGTGAATAATTCAATTCGCCAGAATCACCCGGGTCAGTTTGATAGGTGGTCATTCCCAAAAGTTGCCACACGAGCTGCTTTTGCGCGAAAGCGCCCTGAGCAAAGCAAATTACAAGTAGTGAGAAAAGTATTTTACGCATCAGAAAGTACTTTAGAAATATTGGTTTTGTAAGCCTGAATAGCGGGAATCAAGGCAGCAATAGTGCCAATAAGTAATGTGGCGGGTAGCAAGATTAATTCCACAAGAGTTATCCATTGCATGCTCATTTCGTACTGATAGGTTTGCTCAGTAAGCTGTGAAATGGCCATTAGCGAAAGCTTGCCTAGTATAACTCCTAGGATGTACCCTAAAAAGGAAATCAATAGACCTTCGGCCAAAACTATCCACAAAAGTTGGCGGCCAGATCCGCCTATACTGCGCATAAGTGCCAACTCATAACGTCTTTCTTTGAGTGATTGCCAAAGTGAAACAAAGACGCTAAAAGCTGAGAGAACAATAATTAGGATGGCTAATACCCGTAAAGTTTTTACTCCAGAACCCATCAAACTAAAAAGGCGGTTTACTTCAATAGCGGGCAAGGCTGCTTGCATATTAGTCCTTTGGTTTACCATTCGTGGTATGGTAAGATTACCCATTGGGCTTTTGAAGCTTATCAGCCCTGCCGTAATTTCTTTAGGTTTTTCTTCATGCACGTGATCTTCACCTTCGTGGCTATGATCATCATGAACGGCCCACACACTGGATATTTCAGTAAGTAGAAGTTTGTCAACCACAGTGCCGGTAGGTGCCATTATTCCTACCACGGTATAAGCAAAATGGTCGTGCTCATCAATGGAATTGGAAAGTCCGTGACTTCCTGAAAATTTATCGCCAATGGATAACTCTAAAAGTTCGGCAGCCCTGGAGCCCACTACAACCTCTCCCGATTTTTTCCACCAGTCTCCGTTTTTCAGCTCTGCATCATAGTGTTTTGGGTAATCCAAACTAGTTCCAACAATTCTGTAGCCTTGATAATTATCGCCATAAGCAAGAGGTATTGAAGTTTCCACCATTGGATTATTGGACAGTTTGTTGAACTCATCCAAAGAAATATTTCCAGTAGGGGCATCAATCTGGTAAACGCTACTGAGGATTAATTGGAGTGGACTGCCCTTGGCGCCAACTACCATGTCTATTCCTCTAATGTTTTTGGTAAACTGCTTTTCCAGTTGCTCAGAAGTGCCCATCAGCATTATAATAATTCCCACCCCAAAGGCTAAAAGTATAATGCTGAGAATACTGGAAAGCGGTTTGTGCTTTATGTTATTGAGACTTATTTTACCAATTCTCATAGCTCTATCACGTTTTTGTAGTGATCTTTCAAACGCTGGTCGTGTGTTACCACAATAAGATTTGCGTTGCAGTCGCTGGCCGTTTCTTCCAGAAGTTGAGCAACGCGTTTTGCATTTTCATCATCCAGAGCGCTGGTTGGCTCATCGGCCAAAATAAGTTCGGGACTGTTGATTACCGCACGGGCTATAGAAATACGCTGTTGCTCACCAATGCTGAGGTTGCTCGGCATTTTGTGCAATTTGTCCTGCATGTTCATGTGAGTCAAAACCTCAGTAATTCTATTTAAATCTTCAGGTTTTCCTGCCAATTTTTGCGCAAGCAGCAAATTATCTTTTACCGTAAGGGATTTTACAAAATAGGAGCGCTGAAAAATCAGTCCGATATTTTTTCCACGAAAGTGGTCGAGCTTTCTACTTTTTAGGGTAGTAATATCTTGCTCACCGATAATTATTTTCCCCGAAGAGGGAGAAAGAATACCTGCCAAAAGGTGAAGGAAGGTAGTTTTTCCTTTTCCGGAATTACCAAGAATAAGCTGATGGCTACCTTTGGCCAAATCCATGTCAGGAAACCTAAAGGTGGTTTTTGGGTTGTATTGAAAAGAAAGATCAGATACTTGTACAGACATACATTTATAGATTAGTGCAAAACTAATTTTTTACAAACGATAGAAACATATTTATGAAAACCTTAGTAATTGGAGCTAGCCACAATCCTGCCAGATATTCGTACATGGCCGTAAAAATGCTAAAACAATATAAACACGAAGTGGTGGCTTTAGGCCGCAGAGCAAGAGGTGTGGAAGATTGGGAGATAATAGATGGTACTCCTGATATTCCAAACTTAGACACTATTACTGTTTATCTTAATGCTGATAATCAAAAAGAATATTACGACTATTTTTTAAAGCTAAACCCAAGAAGGATAATCTTTAATCCCGGAGCGGAAAACCCTGAGCTGGTCGCTTTACTCAATAAAAATGGAATCGAAACTGAAAATGCATGCACGTTAGTGATGTTGAGGTCTAATCAGTTTTAAGCTGCTCGTCTTGATAGTTTACCAAGAAGTTTTTCTTGGTGCCATTTAAGTAAACCAAAACCTGGGTTCCCAAGCTTCGCATCTCCACCATATTGAAACAAGTGATGGCGCTTTGCATTTGGTCGCACATCCCAGCTTCCTTTACATATACATGCATATTTACTTGTGGGCGCATACTTTTAGTAGCTGTGCCATCCCACACGATTATTGGTTCGCCAGCATTGCAGCCACTATATTCATAAGTTATGCAGATGCATCCCTCATTTAGTTTAAAATCAAGAATATTGGTCTGTGCCAGAGCGTTGGTATCTTCTATATTTCGAAGTTTGGTGATGTCCAAGCAAACGGGGGACTCGGCCAACTGCTCTGTTTTTTTTGTGGATGGTGCATCGTTTGCAGTAGTGGGTTTACCACTGTCACATGCAAACAGAGAAAAACTTAGGGCGAGAAAAAGTAGGTAGCGCATAGATTTAATTGTTTATGATGAACTTAAACGATTGCGCTTGGCCATTGTTTAGAATACGCAGCACATATGGTCCATTTGGCAAGTGACTTACCGGAATGTATCCATCTTGCTCTATGTTGGTGTAGGGTACAGTTTCATCACCAGGGTAAACAATATCTCCTCGAAGATTATAGATTTGAATTAAACGATCACCAACTACAGGCAGGCCTTGAAGAAAGAGCTTGCCTTCAGTTACAGGGTTTGGTTTTAAAATAATTTTGCTCGTTGCATAAGGAGGCGCTGAGTCTCCAAGAGTTGCTCCTGAAAGTACTGACACCCCCGTGTTTCCAGGGTCAAGCCAATCTTTTAACCTACGATTGGCAGTATTTCCATTTTGATCCCAGTGATAGCTAAATTTGCCGTAAAAATCCTGAGTTGTATTTTGACTGCAATTAGGGTAGCCCCCAGTAAGTGTACCACTTATTAAGTTATTTTCATTGAAAAATGGACCGCCCGAAGAACCACCTTCTGTAACTCCATGGTTGGTTACAGTTGCAGCCCATCTTATTTCCCAATGCGAGTTTATCACTGTTGCGCCAGGGTAATTACCGCTAACGGCTGTTGTGGTACTAGTCGAAATTTTCTTAATATCTCCATTAGGGTGATGAATTGCCACTCCACTCGTAGGCGCGTTATTGAGGCGAGACCATCCTGCAAAGAATGGGTTAAAAGTAGATGGGATACCGGTGCTTAGCTCTAGTAATAGAAAGTCGCTACCATTATCACCTCCATTGTCATTGCTTCGTGCCAATAGCGTAGCGCCTGTAATCTGTTTGTTGGCTAATGATCCCTCGGATGAAGGGTTGGTGCAAGTTGGAGCTTCGTATTGAAAGTAGAACACCCAGTCCGAAAAATCCTGAGTAGAAGCAAAAGTAGCACCATTTAACGCACAATGTTCTGCGGTTAGGATATAAGGTTTATAGCTATAGTCTGTTGTGTTTACCAAGCTCCCCGTACACCAAAAATAGGCACTGCCAATTTTTACATCAATTCGTACAATGCTGTTTTTTACATCTTGGTGATTGTTTCCCTCAGGACAATTTACATTTACCTCACAAGGTTGGGAATCCCCAAAGTCATCAGTGTTAGCTGTCCTTTTTGCCACTTCCATACTATAGCTTCTAACTTTAACTTTTGGAGTTGTGGCTGAATTGAATGGCTTGTATTGCAAAGTCAGCTCATCATTAACAATGGTTGACGTCCATTTTTCTTGAAGTAGATCTGAAGCGGTCAAGAACTGTAATCTTTCACCATCTTTATTTAATACAAATAGAGTGTCATATCGGGGGATATCTTCAATTTTTAGGGAAACTCGGAATGCGAAATCAGAGCCGGCTACCTTCCAATAATAAGAGTCATTTTGAAAATAACCTGAGGAGATATCAGCGTTTACTGTACGGTTCAATGCATGGCATTCCATAAAATGCTCTTGGGTATTCTCATTAAGTTTTTCCTTAAGGGTAGCCAAGTCTATGTCGGGCTGTACATGCGCCTTCATGTTTGAAACCTCAATGTTTTGAGAATATACATTGGGGATGAAAGCCACCCAACTAAGGGCAATGATGCACAGCAAATGTTTCATGATAATAGTCTTTGTCTTAGTAAGAACTCTAATTGATCGTTGGCTCTTTCCAGTTTTACGATAAGTTCTTTATTTTCCCTTCTTAGATGATAAACTTCAAAAGCACTTTCAATAGTAAGTTTAAGTTCTTCTTCTTGCCAAGGCTTATTTAGATAACGGTATACCTGCCCTTTGTTGATGGCATCAATCACAGCATTTATATCAGAATAGCCCGTAAGCAGAATTCGCATGGGCTCAGGATTTATCTTTCTAATTTCCACCAAAAGCTCAATACCTGTCATCCCTGGCATGCGTTGGTCAGTTAGGATAATGTCAATTTCATTTTCCTGAAACACCTTAAGTCCTTCAGCACCAGACTCTGCAATAAAAACATCGAAGGTTCTTCTAAAGGTTGCTTTGAAAGATTGAAGGTTGTGTACTTCGTCATCTACGTAAAGTACTTTGATTTTGTCTGCCATTGATAAGTGAGTTAAAAAAGCTTGGACAAATTAAATCATATTTTTAAACATTGTTTATTTTCGGCCTTCAAACAACTAAAAAATGACAAAATATTCAGTGTCACAAGGCTTTGAAGAAGATTTATTGCTACTGGATAAACCTGATTTATCGAGCTATAAACCTTTGGTTTTTGGATTTAAGGATAAATCAGCACTTCAAAAATTATTAAGCGAAAAACGACCTGAATTCCATGATCAGCTAAAAGGGCAGGTTATGGAGCTGAATAAAATAAGAAATCCTCAAAAAAAAATCACCGCTGAAGAGCAGGAATTGTACTACAGAAAATGGATGTCTGAGGTTGATTCAGTTTCTTATGGTTTATACGTTTATTACCCATGGAGTAATAAATTAGTACATACAGTTACAAAAGAAGAATTCATTGAGCTACGTACTTCACGCAATAAGCATAAAATCACAGAAGATGAACAAGCCAAGCTTGGAGAGGCTACTGTTGGTGTGATCGGTCTATCTGTTGGGCAATCAGTGGCACTTACCATGGCAATGGAAAGAAGTTTTGGAACGCTTCGTATTGCTGATTTTGACACTTTAGAACTCACAAATCTAAATAGAATAAGAGCAGGGGTAAGTTCTATGGGTTTGCCCAAAACAATTGTAGTAGCACGTGAGATTGCTGAGATAGATCCTTTTTTGAACGTTGAGATTTTTAATGAAGGTGTTACGGATTCTAATATTGAAGACTTTTTCGGGAAAGACAAGCCGCTGGAATTACTTATAGAAGAGTGTGATTCACTTCCGATAAAAATATTGGCTCGCGAAAAGGCTCGCGAAATGAAGATTCCTGTTATTATGGATACAAGTGATAGAGGGATGATAGACGTAGAGCGCTTTGATAAAATGGAAAACTTACCATTGCTACATGGCTTATGTAAAGTTTCAGGTATTAAAGAGTTAATGGCGCTTGACCCGAAGGAGCAAATGGAGGTAATGATGGGGATGGTTGACTTTGATAATTTATCGCCAAGAATGAAATATTCTTTTGGAGAATTAGGAAAAAGTTTATCAACTTGGCCCCAGTTAGCCTCTGATGTAATAGCCGGAGGAGGGAATGCGGCAAAAATTGCCAGAATGATTGTTTTGGGGGAGGATGTTCCTTCAAAAAGATACTATTTTGATGTGAGTGATCATATGCAGATTAGTAATGAGATGTGAATTCTTGAAATTTAGAATTTCTATGATATAAGATGATAAGAATACGAGCTTTTAGGGCTATAGAGGATCCTGAGACGTGCGAAAAATTTATTGACGGACATACCCGAGTATTACACAGTGTGGGAGTAAAAAAAGTTACTTCAAACAAAGCAGACTGGATGTACTGGGCTAGTGTGTTTGTGATGGTAGTAGAAGATACTGAAACAGGTGAAGTTTTGGGAGGCGCTCGCATTCATGCACATGATGGCATAAACCCTCTACCTGTGGAAGATGCTACCGGATATATGGATGAAAAGGTGGTTCCATACATTGCTGAATGTGGCAAAACAGGAACTGGAGAAATCTGTGGATTGTGGAACAGCATGAAGGTAGCAGGTATGGGATTCGGAAGTGTGTTTTTATCAAGAGCTTCTGTGGCACTTGTGGAGCAAATAGGTTTGAATAATTTATTAGCCTTGTGTGCGCCCTACACAGTTCGGCCAGCCAAAATATTTGGCTACAGTGTGGTTGAGGAAATCGGAAATAACGGCACTTTTTATTACCCCAAATTAGATCTGCTTGCAACATTTATGGTGATGAAAGATGCCATTGGTATGCCAGATGCTTTAAGTGCTGAGAAGGATAGAGTAATAGAGTTGAGAAAAAATCCTTTTGCAATAGTGAAAGAAACCACAAAGGTGGCGGAGGTAGAAATATCTTATGACCTTAAAATCACAGATCTTCCAAAAGATACTTTCCACATAAAATAATGTGAATGAGAAAATATATACTGGCCCTACTTTTAATTATTACTTCTTTAAAAGGCTTCGGTCAAGAAATTACATACGATTGTAATTCTGAAAATAACGAATATTTTGGAAACCAACTTGAGTATTATAAAACGGATAAAAGCCTTGCTGTTAAAGATTTAGAGCGGGTTGAATTTAAAAAGATTTCTCAAGATGTACCCAACTTTGGTGTAACGGAGTCTACCATTTGGCTGAAAGGCAAACTGAGGAGTTTAACAGAATGTGAAGCTTTGTTTGAAATTGAAAATCAGTCTTTGGATACGGTTGAGTTTTTCTTGTTTCAAGGAGATGATTTAGTAGCGCACAGTGTGGCTGGGCAGCAGGTTCCAGTAAGAGAGTGGGAGGTAAAAAACCCTGTTTTGGGTTTCCCATTTCAATCTTTAGAAAATGCTCAACTGGATTTTTACTTTAAGGTAAAAAGTAAAAAGCAAATCATAGTTCCTATCACCGTACGCTCAATGGATTCTTTTTATAGCAGAAGACTGGAGTCTCACATTAAAACGGGTCTGTACTTTGGAATTATTCTAGTCATGATTCTCTATAACCTGTTTTTGTTTATCTCAGTTCGTGATATAAATTTTCTATACTACATATTGTATATCGCCTCTGTGGGCTTAGCGCAGGGAACTTTGATGGGGTTTACAACAATTTACCTATGGCCAAATAATGATTGGCTGGTGGAGAATGCCGTGTATTTGTTTGGAATATTGTCTGGATTATTCACAGCGATTTTTGTGATTAGTTTTATTAAAACGAAAGAGTATGTGCCGATTCTGCATAAATTTTTCGTGTCTTTTATTGTGCTATATGGGGTTATCACCATAATGGTGCTTACGGGTTATGAACTGGAAGCTTATCAAGCCATTAATTTAATAGCTGGCGTGGGTGCTATTGTAGCATTGATTGCAGCTATTGCGGTAAGTAGAAAAGGGTATATGCCTGCTAAATTTTTTCTATTTGCATACTCCTTCTTTTTGGGAAGCATTATTATTCTGGTGTTGAAAGATTATGGAATTCTGCCTTACAATGAGTTTACCAAATCATCTGTAATTTATGGTTCATCATTTGAAATAGTATTGCTGTCATTAGCTTTGGCTAATAGGATAAATGTGTTGCGCGAAGAAAAAGAAGCTTCACAGGCAGAAGCTTTGAGAGCATTAAGGGAGAACGAAAAAATTATTAGAGAGCAAAACGTGCTTTTGGAGCAGCGGGTAAATGAACGAACTCTAGAGTTGCAAGAGGCTAATGAAGAGCTTACAGTTACTTTGTCAAACCTTAAGGATACGCAAACTCAGCTCGTAGATGCGGAGAAAATGGCTTCTCTTGGTCAGCTTACAGCTGGTATTGCACATGAGATCAATAACCCTATAAATTTTGTTACTTCAAATATAAAGCCGCTCAAGCGTGATTTGGTTGACGTATACGAGCTAGTAGATGCGTACACAGCTATAGAAGAGGAGGGAATGGCCGATGCTTTGAAAAAAGCCCATGAGCTAAAAGAAGAGATTGATTACGATTACATCAAAGAAGAAATCGAATCTTTAGTTCAAGGTATTTCTGATGGCGCCAATCGAACTTCAGAAATTGTAAGAGGTTTGAAAAACTTTAGTCGACTAGATGAAGATGTGGTAAAGCCAGCCGATTTACATGAAGGTTTATCCAGTACAATTGTACTCTTGCAAAGTAAAATTAAAGAGGGTATAAAGGTGGTAAAGGATTTTGATGAAAACCTTCCCAAGATAGATTGTTATCCAGGAAAGTTGAACCAAGTATTTATGAATATCCTGAATAATGGAATCTATGCGGTATCTCATAAAAACTATGAGGAAGATGAGGCTCCAACACTTACTTTGAAGACTCAAATGAACAAAAGTATGGTGAGTGTCCATCTAATTGATAATGGAATAGGGATGGATGAGGCCACAAAAAAGAAAATATTTGACCCATTTTTTACCACCAAAGATGTGGGGGAAGGTACTGGTTTAGGGATGAGTATAGTCTATAAAATTGTTGAAAAACACGGAGGAACAATGACTGTAAACTCTGAGCTCGGAAAGGGTACGGAATTTATAATAACTTTACCCTTGCGCCAGCCAAACGAATTTCAATGATATCACGAGAAGCAAATCAAAAAATACGAGTTCTTTACTTGGATGATGAGGAGAACAACCTCAAGTCATTTAAAGCAGCCTTTAGAAGAGAGTATGATGTTCATACAGCTATAACTTCAGAGAAAGCTTTCGAAATAGTAAAGTCAGTAAAACCTCATGTTATTTTTTCGGATCAGCGAATGCCAGTTACAACTGGTGTGGAATTTTTTAATGCGATCCGTCAAATTTTTCCAGACCCTGTAAGAATATTGGTTACAGGATATACGGATGTTAACGATATCATTGATGCAATCAATAAAGGCCATATCCACAGGTATATTACAAAACCTTGGAGTGAGCCTGAAATTAAGGTAGCAATTGACAACGCCTATGATTTGTACAGCACCCGCATGGCGTTAGATAAAAAAGTGGAAGAACTAGAGAAATCTAATCATGAACTTAGTCGCTTTATATATAGCGCGTCCCATGATTTGCGAGCTCCAGTTGCCTCAGCGCTTGGATTGATTAGAGTGGCGCGTCATGAAGTTACTGACCCGCTATCTATAGGTTATTTTGACAAGTTAGAGCAAACAACAAAGGAGCTTGATACTTTCGTTTCTAATATCATAGATTACTACAAAAACTCCAAGCAAAAGGAGATAATGGAGGAGTTATCTTTTGAGGATTTGATGGAAGATGTCTTGGAAATTGTGAAAAGTCACCTTGGATCAGTGGACACAAGAATTGACACCGAGATTGACCAACAAAATGTTTTCAAAGGCGATCCTTATAGAATTAGAATTATTCTTAGTCAGCTAATTAGCAACGCAATAAAGTTTAAGAAAGAAGATCAGGAAAGTGCCCGAATTAGAGTTGGTATAACTTCAGACTTGGACGAAGTAAGAATAGAGGTGGAAGATTTTGGTGTGGGAATATTAAAAGATCACATGCATAAAGTGTTTCAAATCTTTTTTAAGAGTAGTGATACCAGATCTGGTAGTGGTATAGGATTATACATTGTAAAAGAGGCTTTGGATAAGATGGGAGGAAGTATTGCCGTAGACTCTAAGCCAGGGGATGGAACATTGTTTTCTATCAAAATTCCGAATAAGATATGAATCTGGAAGAGGTGAACCTTGTCATGCTAATTGACGATAGCCATACCGATCGGTTTATTCATAAAAAGCTGCTCGAAATTTACTCAATAGGGAAAGAGGTGATTGAGTTTTCAGGAGCTCGAGAGGCTATTGATTATCTTAATGATGCAAAAAATGAAGGCAATAAATTGCCAGACGTTATATTGCTAGATGTTTTGATGCCAGAAATGAATGGCTTTGATTTTCTTACTAGCATAAAGAGCGTATATCCCAAGTTGGTAAAACCGCCTGTAATATATATGTTAAGTTCAACCGATGATGAAAGTGACCTGAAAAGGGCTCGAAGCATTAAAATGGTTCAGAAGCTGCTCAGAAAACCCTTTTCTCCAGAAACTCTTATCAAAGCCCTATCAGAACTCTGATTTTAGGTGAAATTTAATCTTGTCAAATTTTTCGCGGGCCATATTTAGGCTAAAGGCCGAGTCAGAAAGAAATACCAAACGGCCAAATTTATCTTTAGCCAAATAACGATATTTTAGTTTACTAAACTCTTCTAACTGCTTGTCATCAGATGATTCTATCCAGCAAGCTTTGTGGGCAGGATAGTTTTCATAAGTACACTTAGCATTATATTCATGCTCAAGGCGGTATTGAATTACCTCATATTGCAGCGCACCAACGGTTCCGATTACCTTTCGCCCATTACTCTCTAAAGTAAAAAGTTGAGCTACTCCTTCGTCCATCAATTGATCAACGCCTTTGTTGAGTTGTTTGGCTTTAAGCGGATCAGCATTGTTGATAAATCGAAAATGCTCTGGTGAAAAACTTGGAATCCCTTTGAATTCTAATTTCTCTCCTTCTGTAAGTGTATCTCCAATTCTAAAGTTTCCACTATCGTGAAGTCCGACAATATCTCCTGGATAAGCTAGGTCAACCACGCTCTTTTTACTAGCCATAAAGGCCGTAGGATTGCTGAACTTTAGGTTTTTACCTTGACGGACGTGCTGGTAATTTGTGTTTCTTTCAAACGTTCCTGAAACTATTTTTAGAAATGCCAGCCTATCTCTGTGCTTCGGATCCATGTTAGCATGAATCTTAAAGACAAATCCAGTAAACTTATCTTCCATAGGGTCCACCACGCGGTCTTCGGCCTTTTTTGGAAGCGGAGCCGGAGCTATATCTACAAAGCAATTAAGAAGTTCTTGCACTCCAAAATTGTTAAGAGCAGAGCCAAAGAAAACTGGAGAAAGTTGGCCATCTAGGTAGGTCTGTTTATCAAAATCGGGATAAACTCCAGATATAAGTTCAATTTCATCTCTCAAAGTGTCTGCAGCTTCTTTGTCGATATACTTTTCAATTTCTGGAGTACTTATATCTTCAATGCTTACGCTGTCTGCAATTTTTTGCTTTTTCTGTTCAGTATATAACTGCAGGTTTTTTTCCCACATATTATATACTCCCTTAAAATCTTGCCCCATACCAATAGGCCAGCTTAGAGGGCAAACGTTTAGACCAAGCTTTTCCTCAACTTCATCGAGAAGGTCGTAAGCATCTTTACCTTCGCGATCCAGCTTGTTGATGAACACAATTATAGGAGTGTCTCTCATACGACACACTTCCACAAGCTTCTCAGTTTGGGCCTCTACACCCTTTGCAACATCAATTACCACAATCACACTATCTACAGCGGTGAGTGTACGATAGGTGTCTTCAGCAAAGTCTTGGTGACCTGGTGTATCAAGAATGTTTATTTTCTTGTTTTTATACTCAAAGCCCATAACAGATGTAGCTACAGAGATTCCTCTCTGACGCTCAATCTCCATAAAGTCAGATGTAGCACCTTTCTTTATCTTATTTGACTTTACGGCTCCTGCTTCTTGAATAGCGCCACCATACAACAGAAGTTTTTCTGTTAGGGTTGTTTTTCCGGCATCCGGGTGAGATATAATCCCGAATGTGCGCCTGCGGTTTATTTCTTTCTTTCTATCACTCATTTCTGGGTGGCAAAAGTACTAATAGTTTTGTCTCTTTGAGTTTGTTTAAGATATTAGCACAATAATTAAACGAGATGAAATTTTATTTTTAACTTGAGGTATGCAGAGTAAGTATTCTATAAAAGAGTTGGAGCATCTATCTGGTATAAAAGCTCATACTATACGCGCTTGGGAAAGCAGATATAAACTTATTGAGCCGCACAGGACTGCTACCAATATCCGATACTATGTAGATGAGCACCTTAAAAAAATACTAAACACATCGGCTTTGATAAAGGCTGGTGTTAAGATTAGTAAAATAGCGCAAATGACCGAGGAGGAAATTAATGAGGCGGTTATGAACAGTGGCAGGTATGAGTCCAATTTCACAACTTATATCAACTCATTAAAAGTGGCTACTTTAATGTATGAGGAAAATACATTTGATGCAGTGGTTTCCAAGTGTATTGTGAGTTATGGCGCTGAAAAAACTTTAATGGAAGTGGTAGGTCCCTTCATAAAAGAGATAGGACTATTATGGCAAATAGGGGTTATGAAGGTTAGTCATGAGCATTTTGCATCCAATATGCTTAAAATGAAGCTTTTTGCATTAATAGATCAAAGTTTTCCTCATTCATTGGATTCAAATTCCAGTGCTTATATTTTGTATTTACCCGCTGATGAACTACATGAGCTTAGCCTTTTGTATTTGTATTATCATCTTATTATAAATGGAAATAGGGTAATCTATTTAGGGCAAGCGGTGCCATTCGAATATTTAAAGCAAGTATCGGAAAAAACTGGCATTCGGAATTTTATTTCGGTATTTACCACTAATCCGCATATAGATGAGATATCTAAGTACATGGGGATAATCGGGGAGAACTTCCACAATACGGGGAGCCGCTTTTTGCTTACTGGTAAGCAAGTTCAGGACTTGGTGGCGGATGTGGAAACTCCCATGGTATCTATTTTTAAAGGGGTTGAGGAATTGCGGGAGGCTTTGCTAAATTGAATATTGCTTGGTTGGATTGATGTTTGGTTAAGATTGTATATCGATCAAAGTATCAGAATAATCTTATAAAAAGATGTTTTCAAAATTTGATTTTTGAATTTTTTGTTTAACTTTGTCGAGGATTCATTAAACAAAACACTTAAACAATACTACAATGACAAAGTCAGAGTTCGGAACATTAATTTTAAGTCACCAAAGTTTTTTGAAGCAACTGGCTCTAAAGCTTACTAAGGATGCTGAAGCCTCTAACGATTTAACTCAGGAAACTTATTACAAAGCCATTCGTAATAGTGATAAATTTCAACAGGGTACAAACATTAAAGGTTGGCTTTACACCATTATGAAAAACACTTTCATCAATGCGTACAGAAAGAGTAAAAATCAGAATACCTTTGTTGACGAGACGGAAAACAAGTATTTTATCAACATAGGGCAAACTGAGAAAGTGGCTCAAACAGATGCAATTGTTGATAGAGAATACATGATGGAGCAAATAAACTCTATTGAAAAAACATACGTTGAAACCTTTATGATGTACTACAATGGTTACAAGTATGAGGAAATCTCGGAAATTCTTTCAATCCCATTGGGAACTGTAAAGAGTAGAATCTTTCTGGCGAGAAAGAAGATGCAGGATAAATTAAAAGATTATCGCTAATACATTAAATGTGAATGAAGAGAAAGGCCATTGTAATTGGATCAGGATTTGCTGGTCTTTCTGCAGCAACAAATCTTACCAAAAAAGGATTTGATGTAATAATTTTAGAAAAAAACGATCAGCCCGGTGGTAGGGCTCGATCGTTTTTTGTTGATGGGTATACCTTTGATATGGGGCCCAGTTGGTATTGGATGCCGGATGTTTTTGAAAAATATTTTGAGCAATTCGGAAAAAAGGTTTCTGACTATTACGACCTAGTAAGGCTCGATCCTTCATACAGAGTTTATTTTGATAAAGACGATGCTTTAGATCTGGAAGCTGATTTATCAAAGCTCGCCAGCCAATTTGAAAATATAGAGAAAGGAAGTGGGAAGAAGTTACTGGAATTCCTTGAAGATGCTGCTTATAAGTATCAAGTGGGAATTAATGACCTTGTATATAAACCGGGTAGGAGTATAACTGAATATGTAGATACGCGGGTTTTGAAAGGTTTATTACAACTTAACATCCTGAGGTCGATGCGGAAGCATGTTTCCAAGTCTTTTACCAACTCAAAGCTTATAAAGTTGATGGAGTTTCCCATCCTTTTTTTGGGAGGTACTCCAAGTAATACTCCAGCATTATACAGTTTGATGAACTATGCCGATATGGCTTTAGGCACTTGGTACCCGATAGGAGGGATGCATCAGATTGTAAAGGCAATGGTTTCTTTAGCCGAAGAAAATGGCGTTGAGATAAAGCTTGGTCATAATGTAAAATCCATAAAGGTATCGAATGGTAAAGCGGTTTCAGTAAGCACAGATAAGGGCGATTTTGAAGCCGATGTAATAGTTGGAGCGGCAGATTATCATCATGTAGAGCAAAACCTTTTACCCAAAGAGCATCGTCAATATTCTGAAAAATATTGGAAAAGTAGAAAAATGGCTCCTTCAAGTTTGTTGTTTTACTTAGGGGTAAATAAGCGGGTTGAAAACATTAAACATCATACTCTCTTTTTTGATGAGAACTTTGATGAACATGCTGCTGAAATTTATGAGAATCCGCAATGGCCAAGTAAGCCACTTTTCTACGTTTGTACACCATCCAAAACGGATGACTCAGTAGCTCCCAAGGGTTGTGAAAACATGTTTTTACTTATGCCTGTTGCCCCTGGTTTAGAGGATAATGAAGAAATTCGAGAACGTTATTTTGGAATCATGATAAATCGTCTGGAGCAGCACATAGGAGAAAGAATTAAAGAAAATATTGTGGTAAAGAAATCCTATGCGCAATCGAATTTCGTAGATGATTATAACGCCTTTAGGGGAAATGCCTATGGTTTGGCAAATACACTAAAACAAACTGCTATATTGAAGCCTTCAATGAAAAGTAATAAAGTAGAAAACTTATACTATGCCGGTCAATTAACGGTTCCAGGGCCAGGAGTTCCTCCGTCTATTATTTCGGGGCATGTGGTTGCTGGTGAAATTGCTAAAGATTTAAATATTAAAGAATTGGTATGAGAGCACTTTTTGACAAAGTATCATACCGATCGAGCGTTATAGTAACCAAAAGCTATAGTACTTCCTTTTCCCTAGGCATTATGCTGTTGGATAAAACCCTGCGCCAGCATGTATATGCGATATATGGTTTTGTTCGTTTTGCTGATGAAATAGTCGACACTTTTCATGAGCATGACAAAGCACATTTGCTAAATGATTTTAAAAATCAAACCCATGATGCCATTTCTCGTGGCATTAGTTTAAATCCTATTCTTAATTCTTTTCAAAAAACGGTAAACGAGTTTCAAATAGATAGAGATTTGATTGATACCTTTTTGAAGAGTATGGAGATGGATCTAAATCCTATAGAGGCTTATTCACGAGAGGAATATGAGGAATATATATTAGGAAGTGCAGAGGTTGTTGGGCTGATGTGCCTAAAAGTATTTTGCTATGGTGATCAAGAGCAGTATGAAGCCTTGAGTCATGAAGCCATGAAACTTGGATCAGCCTTTCAAAAGATAAATTTCCTTCGTGATTTGAATGCCGACTATTACGATTTAGGGCGTGTTTATTTTCCGAATATTGATATGAAGACCTTTGATGACTCTGTGAAGGCAGAGATAGAAGCGGATATCGAGAAGGATTTCAAACTTGGGTATGAAGGAATTTTGAAGCTTCCAAAAAAAGCAAGGTTTGGTGTGTACATTGCTTACGTTTATTACTACAGTTTGTTTCAAAAAATAAGAGCTTTGCCAGCTGATGCGATTTTAGAACAAAGGGTTCGGATTGCAAACAGAAATAAATACGGACTTTTGCTGAGTTCATATTTCAAGCATAGTTTTAATCTTTTATAAAATAGCCCATTACAGATGGTAGAAAATGTCATCCTAGTAGATGAAAATGATAATGAAATTGGCCTGATGGAAAAAATGGAAGCACATCGCAAAGGACTTTTGCATCGTGCTTTTTCAGTTTTTGTGTTAAACTCAAAAGGCGAATTAATGATCCATCAACGAGCGTTGCATAAGTATCATTCAGGAGGCTTGTGGACCAACACCTGCTGTAGCCACCCCCGCAAGGGCGAAGAAGTAGAAGCCGCGGCGCACCGCAGATTGATGGAAGAAATGGGATTTGACTGTCCAATTGAGAAAAAGCTGGATTTTGTTTATAAATCGGTATTGGATCAAGGGTTAACTGAGCACGAGTTCGATCATCTTTTTGTTGGTCATTATGATGACGAGCCAAATATAAATCCTGATGAGGTTGCTGACTGGAAATGGATGTCCATCGCTGATGTTAGAAAGGATATAGAAGAAAACCCGACTCAGTATACTGAGTGGTTTAAAATAATATTTGATCGTTTTACTGAAGAAGTAGCCGAGGCATGAGGGTAACGGTAAACAGAAAAGCTCATTTCAATGCCGCCCATCGTTTGCATAGAGCGGATTGGGATGACCAGAAAAACCAACAAGTTTTTGGGCGGTGTAACAATCCATTTTATCATGGTCACAATTATGAGTTGATTGTTTCTGTCACTGGCAAAGTTGATGACGAAACAGGTTTTGTAGTAGATATGAAATGGTTAGCGGATTTGATTACCGAAAAGGTGGAAGACTATTTAGACCACAAAAACCTGAATGAGCAGATTGATGAGTTTAAAAGCTTAAACCCTACAGCTGAAAATATAGCAGTGGTAATTTGGAAAAGACTCCGTTCTTCAATTGACTCTCAGCATGACCTGAAAGTTACTTTGTATGAAACTCCAAGAAATTTTGTTGAATATTCTGGAGAGGAATAAACCGAATGGACTAGTTCTTGTTTAGCATTAAATAGTTGTTTTTTTCCGTTGATTCACTTGGATTATAACAGGGAAAAGGGCAATTTAGTAGAGGCTCAATCAGGAATACTTCGTAAACGGCTAATAGCTGCTTCGCTTTTTTTAAACCTCATTGAGATGCTCTTCATAAATAAAGTATCAACAATTTTAAGATCAAAGTATAATGGTATTGAGGTATTTCAGTTCTAAAGATTTCATAAAATGGGATCAATCCTTTCGTAGAAATTTTTTTAATTCTGTAGGTGGTTTCAAAAGCTTAAACCTTATAGGCACTAGGTCTGTTAAAGGTGCGGCCAATTTGGGTTTGTTTTTTTCGGTAACACATATTGGAAGTACACCTCCTCTGGTTGGTGTTATTTTTAGATCGCCCACTGTACCACGTCATACTTTAGAGAATATATACGACACCGGCTTTTTTACAATAAACTCAGTTCAAAAGAGCTATGTAGAAAAGGCACATCAAGCTTCTGTAAAATCTCCAGAAACTATGAGCGAGTTTCATGAAATAGGTCTCCGCGAGTCGTATCATGCAAACTTTTTGGCTCCTTACGTGGAGAGTAGTCGTGTAAAGATGGGACTCAAATTTGTAGAGAAACACGATATTTTGGCCAATGGAACGACCTTAGTGGTAGGTGAAGTTGTAGAGTGCTGGGTGGACGGTGATGCGTTAGATCCTGATGGATTTGTGGATCACACAGAGATAGGAAACGTAGCTGTAAACGGACTCGACACTTATTATACAGCTACTGAAATCAAAAAAATGACCTACGCCAAATCCAAAGAAGGCGTTAAGACGTCTTAATGAGCGAGGAAAAAATCTGTATTTTTTGGTTTAGAAGAGATCTGCGGTTAAATGATAACGCAGGTCTTTATCGCGCTTTGACCTCGGGGTTAAAAGTACTTCCTGTTTTTATTTTTGATACCGATATTCTCGATGAATTAGACGACAAGAAAGATGCCCGTGTACATTTTATATGGCAAGAGGTAAAGTCTATCAAAAAGACGCTAGAAGAAAAACATGGTACATCATTACTGGTAAAACACGGTTCCCCACTAAAAATTTTCAAGGATCTGGTTTCGGAGTTCCCGGTAGCGGAAGTATTTACCAACAGAGATTATGAACCTTCTGCCAAAGAAAGGGATAAAGCAGTTTATGAGTTTCTTAAGTCTAAGGATATTGTTTTCAAGGGTTTTAAGGATCAGGTGATTTTTGATAAGTCGGAAGTGATGAAAGAGGATGGAACGCCTTACGAGGTGTTTACACCATACATGAAAAAGTATAAATCACAGCTAAAGCCTTTTTACTTAAAATCTTATCCGGTAAAAAAATACATTTCAAACTTTTATAAATGCGAGCCTTTTGACAATATTTCATTAAGTGATCTGAGTTTTGAGAAAAGTAATGTAGAATTTCCTGATAGGAACTTCGATAAAGAGACGATTCGTTCATATCACGAAAATCGAGATTTCCCGGCTAAAAAGGGAACAACTAGACTTAGCCTGCATTTACGTTTCGGTACTATTTCTATTAGAAAACTTGCTCGCTTAGCGCGGAAGGAGAATGATAAATTTTTTAATGAGCTCATTTGGCGAGATTTTTATCAGATGATATTGTATCATTTCCCCAAGTCGGTAAACGAGGCTTTTAAGAAAAAGTATGATGCCATAAAATGGGAGAATAACGAAGAGCATTTTAAGAAATGGTGTGAAGGGAAAACAGGTTACCCATTGGTAGATGCGGGTATGCGGGAGCTAAATGAAACTGATTTTATGCATAATCGTGTGAGAATGGTAGTCGCTAGTTTCTTAACCAAACATTTGCTTATAGACTGGCGCTGGGGAGAGGCTTATTTTGCAGTCAAGCTTTTAGATTATGATCAGGCTTCAAATATTGGCGGATGGCAGTGGGCGGCTGGCTGTGGAGTAGATGCGGCACCATATTTTAGAGTGTTCAATCCTGAGCTGCAGCTCAAAAAGTTTGATCCTGAAAATGAATATGTAAAAAAATGGGTGCCCGAATGGAGCACCCCTGAATATCCTGAACCTATTGTAGAGCATAAATTTGCTCGAGAGCGAGCATTATCTCGCTACAAGGAAGCTTTGTCCTAGGTTATTTTGTCACCAAACTTTAGCTTTAGGTCGCTCACAAAAGTTTTAATGTGCTGCTCTTGATCAAGTTTACAAATCAATAAAGCATCTTCGTTGTCCACAACTACATATCCTTCAAGACCTTGTACTACGGCTACTTTATTTTTAGGCACACGTATTAAAGTATTTTTTGTTTCATAAGTAACAATTCGATTTCCTATTTGAGCATTTTGATTTTCGTCAAGAGAGGCATGCTCATGCAAGCTACCCCAAGTTCCTAAATCGCTCCATCCAAAATCTGAAGGAACCACATAAACATGATGTGATTTTTCCATGAGCCCGTAGTCAATAGATTCATTTTCACAGGCTGGATAAATTTCTTCAATAAATGCTTCTTCTTCACCAGTGCCAAATTTGCTGAGTCCTGCCTCAAAAGCTGAGTATAAATCTGGGAGACTCTGGCTCAATTCATCCATATAAGTATTGATGGACCAAATAAAAATTCCGCTATTCCATAAAAATTCACCACTCTCCAAAAATTGTTGAGCCATGGCGACATCAGGCTTTTCTGTAAAAGTTTTGACGCGTTTCACCTCGCTTTTAGGATCTTCATCAAGATCTACAAATTGAATGTATCCATATCCAGTGTCAGGCCTGTGAGGCTTTATTCCTAAAGTGAAAAGCTGCTTAGTGTCTTCAGCTTGATTGCAAGCCAAAGTTGCAATTCTGGTGAATTCATCTTCATTGCTAATGAGGTGATCAGAAGGTGCCACCAACATTGTAGCTGTTGGATCCTCAGATTTTATACGATATGCAGCGTAAGTAATGCAAGGTGCTGTGTTTCTGCGAGCAGGCTCCAAAATAATGTTGGCTACCGGTATTTCTGGAAGCTGTTCCATTACCAAATCTTTGTAACTTTTATGCGTTACCACCAATATTTTGTCAGGGTCGGAAAGCTTACGTAACCTGCGATATGTCTGCTGAATGAGTGTTTCGCCAGTACCCAGAATATCGTGAAATTGCTTCGGGAGTTTTGAGGTGCTTACCGGCCAGAATCTACTTCCTATACCACCGGCCATAATCACACTATATATATTTTGCATCGTTCAGTATTGAGCGCCAAAAATAACAAAACGAGCATTTTAAAGGGGGTAAAATAGCGGCTTTATATTTTGTATTTTCGCGCTTTTTCTAAATGGAAGCTTCCATTTATAATGTCAAAATTCAATTAGCATGTTAAATATTGTTCTCTTTGGCCCTCCCGGAGCAGGGAAAGGCACGCAGTCTCAACATATCGTAGAAAAATTTCAACTCATCCACCTATCCACAGGTGATCTTCTACGTTCTGAAATAGCGGCAGGTACGCCTTTAGGTCAGGAAGCAAAACTGCTTATGGACGATGGTAAATTGGTGCCGGATGAAGTAGTTATCGGTATGATTGATAATAAACTGAAGGCGAATGAAGATGCCAAGGGTTTTATTTTTGATGGATTTCCACGTACTACTGAGCAAGCCAAAGCACTGGATGATCTGTTGAAGAGCAATGACGATAGTATTTCTGGAATGATTGCTCTGGAAGTTCCTGATGAAGAATTGATTTCCCGCCTTTTAGAAAGAGGGAAAGATAGCGGTCGTGCTGATGATCAGAATGAAGAGGTGATTAAGAATCGCCTGAAAGTATATAATGACCAAACCGCTGTACTTAAAGACTACTACAGCAAGCAAGGTAAGTTTCAAGAGATAAACGGCTTGGGTACTATCGAGGAAGTGTTTGGTAGAATAGAAAATGCTATAGAAAAAGCCTAATGGCCGGAAACTTTGTTGATTACGTAAAAATTTACTGCAAATCTGGTAGAGGAGGAGCGGGTTCATCTCACCTTCATAGAGATAGGCTTACCGCCAAAGGTGGCCCTGATGGAGGAGATGGAGGTCGTGGAGGTCATGTGATACTTCGCGGTAATGACCAGTTTTGGACATTGCTTCACCTCAAGTTTAGAAAACACATTAAAGCTGAAGCTGGAGCTAATGGTTCTAGTGGTGAGCGAAGTGGCCGAGAAGGTGCAAACGAAATAATAGATGTGCCCTTGGGTACTGTTGCCCGCGATGGTGAAACGGGAGAAATACTTTTTGAAATCACCGAAAATGGTGAGGAGAAAATTCTGGTGAAAGGTGGTCGTGGAGGTTTAGGAAACGTACACTTCAAGTCTTCTACCTTTCAAACACCCCGCTTTGCTCAGCCTGGTGAAGTTTCTACAGAAATGTGGTGCGTGCTGGAGCTTAAGGTATTGGCTGATGTTGGTTTAGTAGGATTTCCAAATGCTGGAAAGTCAACTTTACTATCGTCAGTTTCTGCGGCAAAACCTGAGATTGCAGATTATCCCTTTACTACGCTTACGCCTAATTTAGGAATCGTTTCCTACAGAGGATTTCGCAGTTTTGTAATGGCGGATATTCCTGGGATTATTGAGGGAGCAAGTGAAGGTAAAGGTTTGGGACACCGCTTCCTAAGGCATATTGAGCGTAACTCTATCTTGCTTTTTATGGTTCCGGCCGATGCAGATGATATCGCTGGGCAGTACCAAATTTTGGTAAACGAGCTTGAAAAATATAATCCAGAGCTTTTGGATAAAGAGCGATTGTTGGCTATTTCAAAGGCGGATATGCTGGATGATGAGCTTCGTGAAGAAATGAGCACTTTATTGAAGGAAGAGCTCCCTGAAAACGTTAACTGGATGTTTATTTCATCAGTTTCACGCTTGGGGCTAGATCAACTTAAAGACAAAATTTGGAAATCGCTAAACGATGACTAAACTCATCCGATGGGATAGTGAATTGCTTTTGTACTTTAATAATATGGGTACAGAGTTTTGGGATCCTTTTTGGCTGACTGTTTCAGGTGTTGCCATTTGGATTCCTCTTTATGCCTTACTGGTATTTTTTATTGTAAAAAAGCTAAAGGGCAAGCACATGTGGTTTGCTTTATTAGCAGTCGCTCTTAATGTAGTTTTTACCGATCAGGGTAGTGTTCAGCTGTTCAAAGAGCAGTTTTTGCGCTTGCGCCCTTGCCATGCAGAGAACCTTGCTGAGCAAATTCGGTTGGTAAAAGGAAGTTGTGGAGGTAAGTATAGTTTCATCTCATCTCATGCTTCCAATACTTTTGGCTTAGCGGTTTTGGTGGGGCTTCTCCTTAAACCTCATTTTAAATATTTGATAGGTATACTGTTAATTTGGGCAGCTTTGGTGAGTTATAGCAGGGTATATCTTGGAGTACATTACCCAGGCGATATTTTGGGTGGAGCTATCTTTGGAAGTCTTATTGGTTTTTTGATGTTCAAACTATATCAGCGAATTTTACGACCATGAAATTAGCAAGCCTTCTGGCAATATTTATTGGCGGTGGATTGGGTAGCGTAAGTCGTTATCTGGTTTCACGATTAGTAGTATTCATGGGCTACGGAGCAAAATTTCCGCTGGCCACGCTTGTCGCTAATGTATGTGCTTGCGTAGTGATGGCTGCGGTGCTTTCATTTTCTTTAAGAGATAAAGAAATTAGCGAAGGCTGGAGCTTGTTTTGGTTAGTTGGGTTTTGTGGTGGGTTTAGCACCTTTTCTACTTTTAGCTATGAAAATTGGCTGCTGATGCGTGATGGCTGGTATTCGATGCTTGCTCTAAATATTCTTTTGAGTGTAGTTATGTGTATGGCAGTTTTCTATTTTGCCAACAGGCTATTTATCGCACCAAATTAATTGCCCCCATTTTAGTGAATTTGTAGGCTCCTTTTTTTACAATAACATTTATTACATAAGAATATATACCAGGGGTTAGCATGGGGCCTTCATTGTGCAGTCGTCCATTCCATTTCCGGTAAGGGTCTTCACTTTCAAAAACTATTTCGCCCCAGCGGTTATATATTTCTATTCTGCTTTTGGTAACTCCCGTTACTGTATAGGAAAACCAATCATTAATTCCATCACCATCGGGTGTAAATGCATTGGGCATAAAAAGATTGAATGGACTGTTGACAATAAATGAGTCAATGATGGTATCTGTACACCCAAATTGATTGAAGCTCACGTGTATTATGGGGAATGTACCTGTATCGGTTGCTATGTAACTCATCTCTGTAAGATTTTCAACTACGGCATCATTAGGTAAAAAAGTCAAGGTTTTATTGTGGTCGGTAGATAAACCGGTAATTTTAAAAACGGGGTTATAAATACTTTGCTCACGTGGAGTTATTTCAATGTTAGACTTAGGAACGGGTAAAACGGTGACGTAATCTTTTCGGATAGACCATGAAGTATCCATGCATCCCACCACAGAGCGAATGGAGTGGGTAACAGTGTATACTCCGGGAGTCGTATAAGTATGGGTAGGATTTAAGTCATTTGACAAATAGCCATCACCAAAATCCCAAAAGTGCTGAGCATGACCATAGACATAGCTACTATCAAAAAGCTGCACGGTATAAGGAACACAGGCCTCCACTTTGTCTATTATTTCGTTAGCAATAGGATTGGGATATACGTATAAGGTATCACCATAAGTGCCTGAGCAACCAAAATCATCAACTGTAAGTTGTACATAATAAGCACCTATTTGATCCCAGACGACATTTGAAGGGTGTTCTGTAGTGTCGGTGAATCCTAGATTGGTGTTGCCACCAAAATCCCATAAAAACTTAGCATTTGGTGAGTAATTACTATTATTAATAAAATCGATGGAATGCTGTGCAAAACAGAGTTCACCGGAGTACGTGAAGTGGGTCTGCACTAAATCATAGATGGCAACTTTGGCATAAGCCGTATCAGCGCAGGCAGTGTGTGGTTCTACTACAAGCATTACCACATAAGTGCCAGTGTCGGGGTAAGTGTAAGTTGGTGTTCCCATTCTGCTTGTATCAGTTTGAGAAGTAGGGTCTCCAAAGTCCCAAAAAAATGAAGTGGCATTTGTGCTTGCGTTTCCGATACTCATGGTTCCACCGCTACAAATTGTTACGGCTGAACTATTAGAAATTTGAGGGGAGGGATTAGCTACAATTGTTCCATTAGAATGTCTGATTCTACTAGTGTTTGTTTGACAGTCCGGTGATACATTAAATTGAAAATCTCGGCTATTCGTACTTATTAAAACTCCATTTCTAAACTCACGTGCGCATATCGCAAAAACATATTGCCCCACTTGTGTGGGCGCTCCTGTAAGTAACCCTGTTTGATGATCGATGCTAAAAGCGGGGTTGCCGGGAATAGGATTGTTGCTTGTAAAACCACCAATAAAAGCTACAGGAGTATAGGGTGGTGGGGCAGCAGGGTTTGGAGCTACGTTTCCGTTGGCATTTGAACCACCATTGTAAACATTACATAGTTCGTAGTAAATACTGTCTCCGTCCGGCTCTGTGGCACTTAAGTCTAAACGTACATCTACATTCAAGCAAAGAACAACCGGGGGGTCGCTCACAAACTTTGGGTTGGTGTTGCAGCTCGTGTCCATAGATGGAATACTGGTGGTAAAGGTGGACCCCCACTGAGATGCTGTGTTGTTTATATTGGTGATTGAATTATTTCGGCAGCAGCGCTGATGTGAAATAATATACCCCCCAGGAGTAGGAGGTAGGTAAAGGGTATCCTTATAAGAGCCTTTTTCCGTGCATACGGTTTGTGGTAATGTAGTACAGTTGTTAGGAGCAACATTGGGGAGTTGCTGAATATTGTTCATAAACGGCACACTGTTGTTTGCATATAAAACACCGTTCTGTTTATACACGCTTATGGCGGCATTTGGATCAAATGGGGCGCCAGATGAAAAGCAATCACGATAAATAATAAGTGTGATTTCATAGTAGTTGTTTCCCAAACATTTGTAGCTCATTTCGCCACCCACCAAGTGCGCTGCCCGTGTGGAGGCGCAAAGGCTAAAAATTAAAAGAAGAAAGATGGGTAATCTTTGTTTCATTTTCCGGGTTTAGGTACTGACTCTTAAATTTATTAAAAATCAATCGTTTACCGGAACAGAATTAGCAAAATGCTTATTTCAGTATCATTTTACCACAAGGAATAATGGTTTCGAAGCCTTTAGCTTTAAAATATTCGGGAGCATTTTCTCCAATGGCCATAACAAAATCACCACCCCAGGCACCAAGAGATTTAATACTTCCATTAAAATCCTTGAACAAAGTTTCTTTGATAGTGGGAGTTTGAAGAATATTACTCATAATTTCTTCATGATGATCCATTAGTTGCTTCAGGCTTTCTTCAAGTTGCACTGAAATCATTTTATAAGTAATATCTGAAATGCTTGAAATCAAATTATCAGTAATATCCTTTTTTAGAAAATTAGTTACCGCAGGTCTGCTGTTTTGCTTTTTGTTCAGATGGATGAAAAAAGCTCGTTCAAATGCAGGTGATAAATCAACCGTTTTGGTCTGAGGTACTCCATCATTCAAAGTATAAACCAGTGGAGTTGTAGAAGTGGCACAAGCTATGTCATACCCGCTACCGTTTTGGGTAGAAAAGAAAAGTTTATAAGGGTCAATTTCAATCCATTGAGCAATAAGGTGGGTAAGTGTGCTGCTACTACCCAGCCCCCAATTTCTTGGGAACTCCAGGTGCATTTCTACTTTTCCGCATGGTAGGCTTTGCTTTTTTAGCTCTACAGCTTTCAAAAGAATGCCTTGCAAAAACTGGGCACTCTCTGTATCGTTTGTGCTTATTATATCCAGGTTTTTACCAAAAATAGCTTCAAACCAAAGTTTGTTTTCACAATCAAAACTCTGCCAACGAATATTTTCGCTTCCAGATGAAAAAGACAAGCTTTGGCCATAGCGTGTTGGAATGGCCAAAGCCCGCGCTCCTTTTAGTACAAGATATTCTCCGCTAAGGAGTAACTTGCCATGAGCATAGTATTTCATACTAGGCTTTCTTTATCTCTTCAGGACTTTTGATGCCGCGTACTTCACAGAATTTTTTTACTGCCGCACTGTGCGAAACCGTATTGTGCTTAAAATGATCTACAATGATTTCCTTTTCTTCATTGGTCGCTTCCAATTGGTTTAGAATATTCAAAAGGTGCATTTTCATGTGTCCTTTTTGAATTCCGGTAGTTGTCAATGCGCGAAGTGCGGCAAAGTTTTGCGCCAAGCCAGAACTAGCAATAATTGACATCAATTCGTAAGCTGAAGGTTTTCCTAATAGTTCAAGTGAAAACTTAACCATGGGATGAAGAGTGGTAAGCCCACCAACGGTGCCGAGGGCCATGGGCGCATCAATCCAAAAGCGGAAAATTCCATCTTTTACCTCACAGTGGGTAAGGCTGCTGTATTGTCCATTGCGTGAAGCATAGGTGTGACAAGCTGCTTCGATTGCTCTAAAGTCATTTCCTGTGGCAATTACTACGGCATCAATTCCGTTCATGATTCCCTTGTTGTGGGTGGTGGCACGGTAGGGTTCTATCTCAGCAATCTTTACGGCACGACTAAACTTTTGAGCAAACTCTTCAGGGCTAATTCCCGAGCCATCGGTAAGTTGCTCGATAGGGCATGAAACCTCTGAACGAACCACACATTCAGGAGTGTAGTTGGAAAGTATACACATTACTATCTGCACGGCTTTTTCGCTTTCGCTAAAACGTGAATCATCAGCAATAGCTGCGGTAAAGGTTTGTGCAAACTGCTCCAGACAAGAGTTTATAAAATTCGCCCCCATCGAGTCACAGGTTTCAAATCGTGCTTCAAGCTGAAAGTAATTTTCCAGTTGGTCACTTTTGTCTACCAATTTTATATCTAAAATACCACCACCACGGGCTTGCATATTAGCAGTGATGCTAGCGGTGTCTGTATAAAAGCGGTCTTTTATTTCTTCAATAAAGGTTCTCAGTTTTTCCACATCATCATCATACATAAAATGTACATGGCCAATTTTGGTAGTAGAAATAATGGTGGTTTTAAACCCTCCACGCTCTAGCCAAAAACTAGCACTTTTGGCGGCAGCCGCTACTACTGAGCTTTCTTCAATGGCAAAAGGAATAGCATACAATTTGCCATCAATCAAAAAGTTAGGAGCTACACCATAAGGAGTATAAAAGTTTGAAACAGTGTTTTCAATAAACTCATCGTGAAGCTTTTGAACCTTTTGGTCATCATGCCAATAGCTTTGCAAAAGTTCTACTGCGCCTTCTTTATCTTGAAAGTATTGATCTACAATCCATTCAATTTTACCTTGCTTAGAAAGTTTCGAAAAGCCTTTTATGGGATTTGTCATGCGTAAAAAATTAAAGTGCGAATATACAAAGGCTTTAGCGGAGGTTTATTTTATTTTGTACTCCTAAATTTTGTTAAAGTAATTTTCACCAAGATGAAAGAGGTAAAGTGTGAGCATTGTAAAGAATGGACCGATGGCAATCTAAAGATATGTCAGCATTGCGGTGGTATTCTCAATGAAAAATACCTAGTTGAAAAAGAGGAGCAGGAGAAGGTAGAAACGGGTATGAAGTTCCCGTTGATAGAAATTGATGAAAATGACCCTATTTTGCTAAAAATGGGAAAGTATGTAGTGCGAGCCGGACAGGTGGTGTTTTTTGCTATTGTAACAGCAGTGGCTTATTTGGCTGCAGGAACTGTAGGCTAATGACTTATTTTTCAAAAATATTCTGGGTATCACTTTTCACCTTCGTGCTAAACCAAATAATAGAGGCCAGCGGTATTTTTATTCCATACGTTCATAGTTATTTGGATGATGTGCTTTGCTCTCCAATAGTGCTTGGTTTTGGCCTTTTTGTGCAACAGCAGTTTACTTATCGCAATTTGCAATATACTCTCACCATTCCTATGATTATATTGTTTGTGGCTTGGTACGCCTTAATTTTTGAAGTTTTTCTTCCATATAGCTCGTCAAGTTTTCATGCAGATTGGCTTGACGTATTGGCATACGCCTTTGGAGCCTTGCTCTTCTGGAGGTTTGGAAACAATCCAGCAGCTAAATTTTTATTTTCAAAAAATAGAAGTCTAGTCGAATAAACACTTCCCCACTAAGCTATTTTGCTTCTGGAAACCAAAGCTTATAAGTGTCTCTAAGTTTATTATTTAGTCTATGAACCATTCTAGACTTGGTGAGACTTACAACGCCAAAAACGGTGTACTTTCTTTGATAAAAGGGAAATGGAGCTTCAAGAGGAAAAAGTTGATCATCCATTATTATAAGTCCTTCAATTCCTAGGTTTTCAGTTTCTGAAAATTCAGCGGTAAATACGGTTCCTGTTATTTCCGAAGGATCTACTAAAGTTAAAGAGGAGTCAAATATTTTACCATCAAAGTTTCCATTTCGGATGTACTCGGAATCATCTGAATAAAAGAAAAACACCGGACAAAACTGAAAAACTTGTGAGAAGGATAAGAGTATGTCTTTGTTTTCGCGCTGCTGTGCCTGAGCAGTTTTATTAGCTTCACTTGTTTTACCAGCTGCTTCTAATCCAGATATCTTAGCATCATTAGTAAATAATCGCACTAGAAGAACTCCATTTTTAAGTTCGTGCAATTGCTCTTTGGCTTTGTCTAAATTGGTTTGAGCATTAAGTGAAAAGCAAATTGAAATTAGGAATAGGAGGGTAGAGAGTTTTCTCATAAATGGTATTTAGTTTAGATAAATATATGCGATTCCTAATTTTAGGAAAGAGCCATTTTATGATTTTAGACCAGCAATTTATCTACCGTTGTCTATTTATGAGAAAAAATAGGAGGTGTTTTTTTAAATCCATGGAGAGTAGAATTATTTCATGATCCTGATAGGCCTCTTTGTGATGATACCATAAAGCCTAAATCTTGCTTGTCAGCAGTCTTGCTTTTTTTTGTTTTTAGTTTCTCCCTCAAGCATAGCTTGGCTCGGCCTAAAACAAAAAAAGCCGCAAGTTTTAAAAACTTGCGGCTTTATGGTCGGGGCGGCAGGATTCGAATTTACCGCATATTTTTTTGACATTGATTATCAGTGTTTTATTTTGGCTAACATAGTGAATAATGGCCTTTTTGTCCCCACTTTGTCCCCATTTTTTAATACAAAATCAATGAATTATGTCTGAATATAGTTACCGAGCCCCAGAAATGCTAATTGACATTTGTAGTAGTCGAGCACGAGCCAGTCAGCTTATACAAAGGGGGAAAGATTACAATGTTTTGCTTAGCCATTTACTGAAAAATGATTATTTCAGAGAAGACAGTCAATCTGTTCCAACAGGGAAGGAGTTGATGGAACAGATTGGTTTAACAAGTTATTGGTATAAAAAATATCTCAATGAAATATACCATGATCTTGTGATAGATCACGAAAACCTACCTGCTGAAACTGTCTCTGGGATGCAGTGTTATATCTATCTTTCAGGAAGGGAGGGCAAACACTCAATGATGAAAGTTAATGGGATACAACATGTTCCTCAAAGAGGTGACATGATGAGTCTTCCTGGATTCAAAGCTCAGCTTGACGGCAACTTCTTCTATGTTACTGAAGTAAGTCATGAGTTTACCGAAGGAGAGCATGTCATAAGAATCTGGGTAAAATCAGGGTTTTACAACAGCTATTGGGAACTGCGTAAAGACAGAGCACGAATCCTGAATGAGTTGACCCATGAAGACTTTTCTCAAAGATCTGATTATGATCTACAGCAAGAACTAATTAAATTCAATAAACGGTGGTAGGCATTACGAATACTTCTTAAAATTCTCAGCCTGTTCAAATATCTCTTTATACACTTCGTCCCGATCTATCGGAGGGTAGTCGTTTTCTGCTAAGAGGATTATGAGATCTACTTTGAGTTCAGCTTTGATGTCGGCCCTTTTGCTCCAGTCGGTGTACTTAGCTTTATCATCCACTACATTCTTTACTTCTTTGGCGAGATGAATGAGTTTATCTTCTGGGTAGGCAAAATCATATCGATTTGCTAACTCTTTAAGTATATCATAGAAGGCTTTTTCTTCAAAGTCGATACCCATGCCCTGAAATGATTCCTTTTCCTTTTTCATGGCATGGTACAGGTCAATGATTTCATCGGTGAAGTCCTCTAAAACCTCGCTACGAAGTACATCAGATTCTTTACGTTCGTTATAGCGATCCACGATAGTCTGCATCTGTTTTGAGAAATCAATTCCCTTTATGCGGTTCACTTTCTTGAAATCATCAATGGCTTTGGCAAGGAGCTTTTGCAAAAGCTTAATCTTGGTATGAGGCAATTTGATCTTGTCAATCTTGGCGAGGTAGTTTTCGTCAAAAATGTCTACTTCTTTCTGTTCATCTTCCCCCAGCTTAAAAATTTCTTGTACGCCTTCACTTTCAATAGCATCCTTAATCATTTCGCGCACCTTGGCATTCATTTGAGCCGTATCTGGAGCTTCTCCCTTCGTAAGCTTGAATACAATCGATCTAACAGCAATGTAGAAGTAAATATGATCCTTTTCCTTATTGGATAAGGATTCACTGCCCGAGCAAATATCATAAGCAGCTTTTATTCGCTTCACCAATTGCATAAAGCGCTTCTCAAGATCCTGGGTAGCTTGAATGTACTCTGCCGCCTTATTAAGTGTATTCAGCTGCTCCACAGGTGATCCATCAAAATACTTGGAATAATCAAACTTGTGGAAGATAGCTTCCAGTAGATCAAGGTGATCTTTTACCACCACGACCGATTGCTGAATATCTTCAAAGTTCTGGCTATCTACTTTTGAGTAAAGGGCCAAAGCCATGTTCATTTGCTTTTTGATGCCAATGTAATCCACCACCAGTCCTTTCGATTTGCCTTCAAATTTTCGGTTTACCCGCGAAATAGTTTGAATAAGGCTATGCCTTTGAATAGGCTTATCGATATACATTGTGTCCAGAAAGGGAACATCAAAACCAGTGAGCCACATATCTACAACTATGGCAATCTTGAAGTTGCTCTTGGCATTCTTAAACTGCCTGTCCAGTTCTTTGCGGTTATCTTTGGTACCCAAAGCCTGGTACATCTCATCAGGGTCGTCCTTGCCACGGGTCATTACCATCTTTACTCTTTCGATGGGGAGTATTTCCTTTTTCTCCTTTTCGGACAGCTCAGCACCTTCCTCATGTGTTTTTACTTCGGCCCACTCAGGGCGCAAAGCAATAATCTCCTTATACATTTCAAAGGCAATTTCGCGCTTACTGCACACAATCATGGCTTTGCCCTTAAGGGTGGCACCTTCTGCAATTCTATTTTCATAGTGCTGCACAAAATCCTTTGCCTTAGCACGAATTACATCGGGATCACTCAGTATGGCATTCATACTGGCCATTTGCTTTTTGCTTTCGTCTACTTGGTATTCATTGGCTCCATCTTCAGCCACTTGGGCATAGTAGCTTTCTATTTCTTGAATCTTATAGTTGTTTAGTAGAACTTTGGCTGCGCGTCCTTCATAAACAATGCGAACGGTAATATCATCCTTTACCGATTCGGTCATGGTGTAGGAATCCACAATTTCTCCAAACACATCCATAGTGGCATCAATGGGAGTTCCGGTAAAGCCTACAAAGGTGGCGTTGGGGAGGGAATCATGTAAGTGTTTCGCAAAACCAAAAGATTTCTTCACCCCATATTCCGTCACTCGCACCTTCTGGTTTAGATTTACCTGGCTACGGTGCGCTTCGTCCGAAATACAGATTACATTGGTTCTATCTGTTAGGAGCTCTGTATCTTCATTAAACTTGTGAATTGTGGTAAGGAAAACACCACCACTGTTTCTTCCTTTTAGCTTTTGGCGAAGATCTTCACGGCTTTCAACACTGCTTACAGAATTGTCTCCTATGTAACCCTTGGCATTTGTGAATTGACCAGCCAATTGATCGTCCAAATCGGTTCTATCGGTAATCAGAACAATGGTGGGGCTGGCAAATTCCACGCTTTTCATAAGAAGCCGCGTAAGGAAAAGCATAGTGTAGCTTTTTCCGCAACCTGTCGCTCCAAAGTAGGTACCCCCTTTACCATCTCCTTCAGGCTTTCGGTGTTCTAAAATGTTGTGATAGAGCTTGCGAGCTGCATAATACTGTGGATATCGACAGACTATCTTCTCTTCCTTTCGGGAAGTGTCTGGCACATACACGAAGTTGTGGATGATGTCCAGCAAACGCTCCTGATCAAACATGCCCTGAATCAGAGTATGCATGGCATCGATTCCGTCTACCTCCAGCTCATTGCCTGTAATCTTACGCCAGGCATAATAGAATTCGTAAGGAGCAAAGAAGGATCCGGCTTTGCTGTTTACACCATCACTGATCACAGAAAAGGCGTTGTACTTGAAAAGCTCTGGAATATCCCTTTTATATCGAGTAGTCAATTGCACGTATGCATCATGCATTACAGCTTCTTCTCTGATGGCCGTCTTCAACTCAAATACTACCAGCGGCAAACCATTGATATATAAAATACCATCCGGGATCCTTAAGGAAAAACCTTGAATTTCCAACTGGTTTACCATTTGGAAAGTATTGTTTTCAGGGTTGCTGAAATCTACCAGCTGGATAAAAAGATCCTTCTGTGAGCGGTCTTCACGCTTCACAACAAAACCATCGCGAAGCCAGTGCATAAAGGTTTTGTTGCTTTCATAAAGATCAGAAGAGGGGAGAGCCTGTAATTGGCGAACAATACCATCTATCTCGACATCTGTAATCTGTTCTGTAGCATAACGTGTTTTTAGTGAGTTCCTGAGTGCTACAACATTCAATACCTCGTCCGGGCTGCGAGTAATCTCAATTCCCAAAAGGTGAGTGTGACCTTGCTGAGCAAGAAGGTCAATAAAGGCTTGTTCGAGTTGGGCTTCGTTGAATTTCATAGATATTAATGTCGGGAAATATTTTTACTGGGCGTTTGAGGTAAATAGAAACTCCTCAATTTTTCTAAAAATATTTAACAATTTACTCTCACTCAGCTTGTTTTGGATTGTTACATCCAGGTCCCAGAATTGATCTTCCGAAATGTTCTCAATAAAGGTTGAAGCAAAATGATACCATGGGTTCTTTGTGGTATAGAAGTCAGATTGTAAAAGAGCTTTTTCGTCTCTCTCAGTAAAAATAATGTCCTTGTAACGTTTCCTATCTTCTTTGAGTTCATGCCACATTTCCACATGCAAACTAAGGTTTCCTTTAGTCATTAGTTCTTCAAAGGAAACTGTAATTGCCAAGTTTTCATTGTGTTTTGAGCAATACCATCGTAACCGGTCTTGATCTCCGTCTCGTGGGATGCGCATATCTATATCTTCTAGCGCATGGCCAGCAGCTTCAATCTTGTTAACAGCAAATTCTTTGATTTCATGCTTTATAATAAGGGCTTGATTTATTTGCCCCATGTGCTTCAAATAGAACCCAATATTTTTTTTGTCCATATTAGCATTGCTAAGGTTTAGTGTGTTCTGGTAGAAATCATGGAGGAAAAACATGTATTTCTCATTATCCTTCATTTGGTTGCTCTCGAGGTTTTTCATCACAGCCTTCAAAAAGTCAATATGTGTAATGTTTACAAATTCAGGATGATTGATATTTGAAATCGGATGCAGTGACAACACGATGCCGCACATGTTTTCTCTGGCATATTTGTCTTCAGAAAGTATAGTATCCCAATAATCCTCAAGGTCATTATTTAAGGTGTGGTAAACCTTATTTTCAATAATCAAAGCCACATCTTCACCGTGTAGCAACAAATCTATTCTCCCGCCTTTTTTTGTGCCATATTCTAACCTTGGAGTGAAACCGTTACTCATTGCAAAGACTTTTTTCTCTGGATCAACTTTAGAATTGATAAGCTGCAAGAACGAGCTAACGAACAAATCACCGAACCCGTGCTCTTCATTTACATCAAAGAAGAAAGCATATATGTTAGACATTACATTCTCATAATGAGGCTGCCTGGCAATCCCCAAAAAAGTTTTGGGTGTGGCTCTTATCTCTGGGATTGGGGTTTGTTCCAGAAATGTTTGCAAGGTTGAGATGTTCATATTTTTATAGTAGGGCTTTAGGTTTGATGGTTTTATTCGTTGATTGAATTAAATGCTTTGAAGGCATCTAATACAAACCTATTGAAACCAGTGCCATTGTCTGTTGTCAGATCAATTCCCTGCAAATCTTGATAGGGTACTTGTATGTAGCAACGGAAACCAAATGAGACATCGAATTGAGATTTACCACTATAAAGCATTTTATCTTTCCAATGGCATTGGGCTTTCCAGTCAAAACTTGAAACAAATGAAGAATTGAAAAAGGATTCTAAGTCATTCCATGACTCCCTTTTTTTTCTGCCTGAATACTTTTTGAAATTTTGTTGATTACATATGACTGTACCTCCTTGCACTTGTTCTTCAGAAAAGTCAATAGAAGCAAAGAATCTTTGAAAGGAAGTGAATTTTATGTGTGAGTGCTTTTTCAAAGGATAGTTTATCCCAGCAATCTCAATAGATTCTTTTTCGCTCCATTTCATGTTCTTTGGTTTGTAAAGGGTCCAGCCTTGGCTCTTTGTGTTGCCAGGCCACATGGAAATAACAAGGTTAATATTGTTATTGGGGTCCCTCTCAAACCAAAAGAGCAGTTCACTAGCCCAGGATAAGTTTAAATTTAACCCCTTTCTATCATTGTAATTTAGTAATTCGATGTTCTCGCTTTCACAACTCTGTAGAGCTGCTTCCAGTCGCATTAATCGAGCTTTATCATTAACGGCATTGTTGGTCAATACACTCAATGGCTTTATTGGTAACCAGTGAGTTTTATGCAATTGAACCAACTTTAGAAAATCCTTAACAAAGGGACTTCTATAGCCCGCCCCTCGAGTTAAATTGAAATAGTGATTTGTGGATTTTGTAATATCACTCCATGATAGAGCCTTGGTTTTTACTTTTTCTCTAATTAGTTCTACTTCTGACTGAAAGAGTTGGTTAATCTGATTGTAGAGCTGTTGTTCGCATTTTGACTTGTCAGTTTTTACTTCAACAATGATCAAAATGGAGCCGTTAATCTGGACTATAATATCGGTGACTTGGGATTGACTCTTATTTCCTGCTGTTCTCTCATGGAAGGATTCAAGAAAGCAAAGTTCCTCTGTTAAAGAAACCGCATAAACAGTGTCAAATTCACTTTGTGAAAGATCATTTATGCTGACCTGTATATCTATGGAAAGACTATCGTCAGAATTGAAAAGCTGGAAGCTTTGATCGTAATCTTGTTCCTCGAGTACTTCAGAAATAAATCTTTCTAATAACCATTGGTCGTTTTGCAAGCAAAGTACAAGAGCTCTACTAAGATTGTTTTCAATATATTCTTGATTTTGATTTAGATTAAATGGTTTGTAGATGTTAAGATGTTTGTTCATTTCGAAGTGAATTAATCTATTTGCTCTTCATCCGACAAATTCTGATCTAACTCCAAAGCCCGCACACTTTGCACGGCATTTCCTGCAATACCCTTGATAGAGCCATACATGTCGATGGTGTTGGTCACTACTTTGTCGATTTGTTTTTCGCGTTGTTTCCAAATGCGGGCCATGGAACGTTTTTCGCTTTCCAGGTCGTTTTTCATTTGTGAGAAACCCTCTACTATGGCCTCTACCTGCATGCGGAAAGTGTTACTGGTAAGGAAATCATAGAGCATGTGCATTTTGTCGCCTTTGCCTTCCTGAGAAACGACCACCTTGCTGATTTGAATAACGGACTCCCGTAATACGGCACTTAGTCCTTTGAACTCTGCAAACGAGCAAATCCATACGCCATCTTTCAGGCCCATGCGTTCCATATCGGAAGGCATGGCTTCGGTTACCAATACACCTAAGTCGGCTTCTTTATCGCGCATATCGGCTTTAAACTTTTCGATCCATCCGGCCTGAAAGTCTTTGGTGCGCTTACTCTCGTAGTAGATCTTACCGCAATTGGCCATGGCGCGCGTGTTTACCACCTGAATGCAATCGGCACCACGGGCACCTTTCTTAATTTCCTCGATGGAGTCTAAGGGAAAGTTGGAGGCCAACCACTCTTCAATGGCCAATTCCTGCACCTCGCCTTGCAATTGCATGGAACCTTGCTCTTGCTTGCGCTTCATCTGTTCCGTAAGATCAATTTGGTCTTGTAATTTTTTCTGAAGTTCCTTTAGGCGCAGTTCATTTTTATCCTCTTCAGCTTTTCTAATCCTTTCCTTTTCCTGTAGGATAATCTCATTTAGTTTCTTTTGCGCTTCAGCTTCCACAGCTTCTTTCACTTCACTATTCTCCCGTTTCAAGCGCTCAATTTCTGCCTTGGAGCGATTTAGCTCTTTCAGTTGCTCTGACTTTTCATTAAGCTCATTTTGCAGGGCCTTAAACTGTTCCTCCTGCTCCTCGCTGAGTTTGGCTTTCAGTTTAGCCTCAATGGTTTTGCGCTCATCCGAAAGTTGCTTTTGCAAACGTTCCTGAAAGAGTTCATTTTCCTTGCGCTTGGTTTCTTCAAAAGCCGCTTTAGCCTTATCCAGATCTTCCTGCTGTGTTTTAAACTTATCGCGCTCCGCATTCAGCTGATTCTGGTATTTCTTTTTTATTTCATCCTCCAGCTGGTGCGAAAGGATGTCCTGAACATCTATGATGGTGCCGCAGTTGGGGCAGGAGATTTGGTTAGTTGTATTCATTTCGATTGATATTTGTTTTCCATACAATATTTAGAATGGAAGATCGTCACCTTCTTCGTCCATGAATAGTTCAGCAATTGCAGGTGGATCAATTACACCAAGGAAAATTTTAAGTTTTTCAGGAAACAGACTTTCATCATAGGTAAAAGCCTCATGATTGAGTAATTCCCAAATCGCAAGACTACTTTTGTCATTAGAATCATATCCAATTACTGTCTCCAACTTTTGCACATTAAAATGGATATTTCCCTCTCCGGCTGCATTTATAAGATTACGATTAGTCCCCATCATCTTTTTTAATGTGGCTTCTGAATGAGTGATTCCTTTAGAGTTTTCTTCTTTAGAGATGGATTCCCATACTGCGTCCTTTGAAATAGCCTCAAACTCCCAGTTTGCCTTATCGGTGAAGTCTGTTTTGAAATCCCAATCGGTTATTACAAAATAGTCGATTTGAAAATGTTTACATAATTCAATCAAATAGAGGGCAGTCCCTTTACCGTGATGACAGACTACAGAGATATTCTCAAAATTCATAAAGGTATCTGCATAGCCCACTTTATCATTAATAGAATCGTTATCGCTAATTTTTTTAGAAACGGCATCTTTTATTACATGCGTATAAACCATAACATCATTCGGCCCTTCTACAAGTAATACCTTCTTACTAAAAAGTAAGCGACTTAAATTGGGTTCAATGGTCTTGATAAACTCATTATAACGGGAAAGATCAATCACTTCTCCTGTGGTCTCATCAACCTCGGTAGAAGAAAAGTCATCAATGCAGTTGTACTTATTGATGGTTTGATTACTCGAATCTAACTCAAGACGAATCAGACCTTTAGTGTCAAATGGATCTAACATCTTGTCTGAGTGGGTGGAGTAAATTACTTGATGCCCGTTTTTTGCGAGATTGCAAAGCACCGTTTTATAGAAGTATTCTTGGTGATTTTCATGTAGGAAACTTTCAGGCTCTTCAAATATGAATAAACAATTATCTTCATCGTTGAATTCAGCAATAGCTTGAATTACTGCCATTACGAACATTGAAATGTAACCATCACCAAAATGGTCAATAGGAACCAGATTATCAACCTCACCATTTAGACCTATTTTGAACAACATTCTTAAAAAGATGTCCTCGTAGTTTGGTAATCCAAACTCAACCGCACAGTCATTGTTTCTTAAGTTAGTGCTATAGTTCTTTTTAATTGCTACAATAAATGACTCCAGTTTTGAGCCACTAAGCACCTTAGAGGTGCTTTGCTCAATTTCATTTTCGAAATCATTTCGTCTATCAGACATCTCCTCGTCACTATCGACAATCTTCTGAATGTGTTTACCAAGAAAAGACCGAATATTTCCCCAGCTTGTTTTATTTGTGACGATTTCCTCTTTTATGTTATGGAAGTTTATAAAGAAAATATTGTAGTATCGAGTTGCTCCAAAAGCTTGGTAGTTTACATCCGGGTTCCCATATGCATTTAGACCAAGGGAGTTTAAGGAATCTATTTTACTTCCAACAATAATCTCTCCATCCGTTATTACATGTAACTTATGGTAGCCAGATAAATTTGCATTTTTGGCTCCATCAAACTTAGGTTCCGTTGAGCTATCCACTTCAAGGGTGAATTCAGGCACTTTGTTAATACCCCTATTATGGAAGTCATCAATTGTGAAAGTGTCTTTCGAAACAAAGTTTACTTGTAAACCATAAAGAATAGCGTTGATGAGATTAGTTTTACCCGAATTATTATATCCGACAATAGCAACAGGCCTGTCATATCCATCGTGTGGAAATTCAAAATGTTGGGCAACACCAAAAGACCTATAATTCTTAATTGATATTGATTTTAATCTAATTGATGACATAGTTGGT